>NZ_QPLN01000001.1:0-1394187 GCF_003665885.1 Haloarcula sp. Atlit-120R
CGGCGAGGGCGACCTCCCGAGCGTCGGTGTCGATGCCGACGACCTCGTCCTGAATGAAGGCGGTCGAGGGCTGCTTGATCTCGTGAACAGGGATAGCGATGTTCTCCTGAACACTCGGGTCCCGAATGCACCGATGAGACTCGTGCAAGACCAGATGATAGTCCGTCTCAGAAACCCACGTGACATCAACGTCCGCCTCACCGTCTAACTCGTCCTCTAAACTCTTTATTGCCCCCGCGCCGGCATACCCCGACCCGAGCACGACCACGTTCTCTGTCATAGGCCACTCTCCGGAGTCATTAGATACAAACCCTTTGGAATCGGTCTACGGCTCTGCTGTTGTCCTCGCATACTGGCTCATGGTCGTGGTCCAGTTTCCTAAGTTTGCAGTTGCCTTCGGTCACCATCCCGAGAGAAAACAGCGCCTACCGTTCCGAAAGACGACTCTTAATCACCAATTACGATTCGAGCGGTCGTTTCCAGACAGCTAATTGGGAGTCAGTCGGGCTACCAGGCACCACGACGGTTGTCCTGATGAGCAGGACTGTTCGGCGTGGAGTGATCGCGCTCATTCGACGCGGCCCACGCAACGGCGTTGTGCAAGAGCCTCTGGACGACTGGCCGGTGGTACACGGGAAACGTTTCGTGACCGGGTTGGAAGTAGAATATACGCCCTGCACCACGGTAGTAACAACACCCGCTGGGAAATACCGTGCCGTCGTCGCACCAACTTACAGTCACCAGGGTGTCGGGTATCGGTAGGTCGAACCCCTTTCCGTATATCTCGGCACGTTCGAGTTCGAACTCCTCGGGAAGTCCGTCGGTAATAGGATGGCTCGCTTTGACGACCCAGACGTGCTCACGCTCGCCCTCCTCGCGCCACCGCAGGGTACCAGTTCCCCCGATAAGCGCCTCGAACGGCTTCGATTCGTGGCTGGAGTGAAGCGGAATGAACCCCATCCCGTCACGGACAGCCTGCTCAACGCGGCTCGCAGCCGCATCGCTGACGGCATCATGTGCGACATCGCCCCACCACAGTAACACGTCAGTGTCGGTGAGCACCGTCTCGGTGAGTCCGTTAGCAGGATCATCAAGTGTCGCTGTCCGAACAGTGTGGCCGTAGGACGTAAGCATCTCAGCCAACGTCGTGTGGATCCCGTCGGGGTACATCGCATTGGCGGGGCCTGTCGCCCGTTCGTGCCGGTTTTCGTTCCACACGGTGACTGCAACCATACAAGAATACACTGAATAACCAGAGAAAAATATGACTACTCGCTCGCGGCTGAAGAGCAACGTGTCAATACTAGCGAGGATCGAAGTGATCCCGGTACCTGTTCAGGCATTCGACTGGTTTTTTCGAACATCGCGACCAGCCGACGCGACGAGCTGCGACAATAGTTGAAATCGCCTGCGGCAGCAACCGTGCTGGGAAGCCATAATCAGGTACCGCTGGATATGGCGGGCCATAGTTCTTTCCGACATCGGTGTGGGAGTGTCCACCGTGTCTCCCGATGTAGTCCACAGACGGTGGTTCCGGTACCTGCACAGGGGTAGTTATTAGCCGGCCGCGGCCGAAATCACGACAAGATATGAGCGATTCACCGGAGAAGCTTTCCGTCTGGTGTGCTGGCGAGGACTGGTGTCCTATAACCACGACGGCGTCCCTTATCGGGAAGAAGTGGCACCCCGTTATCATCCACCGGCTGCTTGATAACGGCCCCTCAGGATTTAACGAACTCAAGGAGAACGTCGACGGTATCTCATCTAAAGTGCTCTCCGACAGCCTCGAAGACCTGCAGGAGAAGGGGCTCGTCGACCGCGAAGTAATCAACGAACAGCCGTTTCGCGTCAATTACTCGCTCACCGAACACGGAGAGTCACTGGAGTCCGTAATTACCGAAATGGCAGCGTGGGGCGAGACCTACCTGCAGGAACCGACAGAGGCTGATGAGCCCGCAGAGTAGGTCCCGCAGGCAATCGCTTTTATTGGTGCCCGACGAACTGTCGTGTATGCCCGTTACTTCGGATGACGAACTCAGAGACATTCTCGAACTGGACCGCGTCGCCGTCGTCGGCTGCTCGACCAGCCCCGGCAAGGACGCCCACGAAATTCCGAAGTACCTCACCGAACAGGGGTACGAGGTGATACCGGTCAACCCCTTTGCTGACGAGATATTCGGGCAGAAGGCCTACGACTCACTGGCAGATATTCCCGGTGATATAGACATTATCGACGTCTTCAGGCCCAGCGACGAGGTCAGCGATATCGTCGACGCGGCCCTGGAACGCGACGACGACGCCGTCATCTGGCTGCAGCTCGGCATCCACGACGACAAGGCCGTCGAACGCGCCGAAGCTGCTGGCCGCCGCGTCGTCCAGGACCGCTGTATGAAGCCGACACACCAGCAACTGCTGGCCTGAACAGGCAGATAATGGCTGAGTACGGTTGACACGGCCGTCGCCCGGTACGGTTTAGTCCGTGGCTGAGCCACATCCGGTGTATGCTGCCGTGGGAGCCAGCGGCGTACTGGCTCGTTCGGATGCTGTTCCACCGGGCGCTGGCGGTTATTTACCTGCTGGCGTTCGTCGTCGCAGCCACGCAGTTCCGTCCGCTCGCGGGCGAGGACGGCCTGTTGCCGATACAGCAGTACGTCGACCGCTACGAGTTCCGTGACCGGCCCAGTCTGTTCTATGTCTATCCGAACGGCCGCGTCATCGGCATCACAGCCTGGGCCGGCGTCGGGCTCTCGGCGCTGGCACTCGTCGGAGTCCCATCGTGGCTCCCGCGTCCGTACGCGGTCCCCGTGTCGATACTCCTGTGGCTCCTGCTGTGGGCGCTGTTCCGAAATATGTTCGGTGCCGGACTCATCAAACTGCGCGGGGATGACTGCTGGCGGGACCTCACCGCACTGGACTACCACTACGAAACCCAGCCGATTCCGAACCCGGTGAGTTGGTACGCCCACCACCTCCCCGACCGGTTCCACCGACTCGAAGTGCTGGGAAACCACGTCGTCGAAGTCGCCGTACCGTTCCTCTACTTCGCGCCACAGCCGTGGGCGTCAGTAGCGGGGGTAGCGACCATCGGCTTTCAGGGCTGGCTCATGCTGACGGGGAACTTCTCGTGGCTCAATGCCCTCACTATCGTTCAGGCTATTGCGGCATTCAGGGACGACGTTTTCACAGCAACCCTCCCGGTCACTGCTCCGAGCGCGACTGCGCCGCCGCTGTACCTGCAGGCGCTGTCGGTCGGACTCGCTGCTGTCGTCCTCTGGCGTAGCGTCGGACCGGTCCGCAACATCCTCTCGGAGCGGCAGGTGATGAACACCGCTTTCGACTCGCTCCGGTTAGTCAACGCCTACAGCGCGTTCGGCTCGATTACCAGAACGCGCTACGAAATCGTCGTCCAGGGGACCACCGACGAGGTCGTCACGGCCGACACGGAATGGGAGACTTACGAGTTCAAAGGCAAACCAACAGACCCAGCACAGCGGCCGCGGCAACTCGCGCCCTACCACTACCGGCTTGACTGGCAGTTGTGGTTCGCGGCGATGACCTCTTCGCCGCGACGGAGTCCGTGGTTTCTCGCGCTGCTGGACCGACTGCTTGCAGGCGACGAGGGTACCGAAAAACTGCTCGCCTCGGTGCCGTTCTCGGAGACCACGCCGACGCACGTCCGTGCGGTCCGCTACCGGTATCGGTTCACGACGCCCGAAGAGCGCCGCGAGACTGGGCAGTGGTGGGAGCGCGAACGCGTCGGCACCTATGTCAGCCCGATCAGCGACGGTGACCTGCGACTCGCCGACGTTTGAGATGGGGCGTCAGTTCGCGTCGTTCCTGCGCGCTGGCGGCGTCTTCGACATGACCTTCCCCCACTTCGAACGGTTATCGGCGATCCGCCGATAGGCCCGCTCGCGGAATCGCTCGTAATCCTCGAACTGCCGGAGAAACGAGAGCAGCGGCCGAGCCGCCTTGCCCATGTCGGTGTATGTGAGCGCTGTCTCGATGGATTCCCCGCAGGAGTACACGTCCTCCTCGGTCACCAGATGCGAACAGGATTCGTAGTCGTCCGGGAGTCGCTCTAGTACGTCGTCGTCTAGCTCGGAGAAGCCCACGACCCTGAGGTCGGACCGCTCGTCGATGAAGTCCGCCCACCACGTACAGAAACCGCAGTCGTCGTCGTAGACGAGCGTTGCGTCGCTCATATACGAGCTACGTGCCAGAGGCACAAACACCTGTGGTTCAGCCGGCAGGGATTTACCGCCGGTCACCGCAGGCACGGGCATGGAGCGGTTCGTCAAGCTGGTCGTTGCTGGCGGGCTGGCGCTGGTAGCCGGGCTCTGGACCGTCCGACTACGGCCTCGCTCTCGGCGCTCTGGCTCGGCGGGGTCGCGCTCGCGGTTCTGGGACTGGTCGCCCTCGGGGTCGGTATCGGTCGGGAGCTGTCAATCACTCGGTGACCACGACTGTGTGACGCCAACTGTTTTGCCCGCCGCTCTCCACAGAGCGCGTATGGACGAGGATGCGGTCGCCGAACTGATCGAGGACGCGCTTCCGGAGGCACAGGCGACGGTCACCACGCCGCGGGACCCCGACGACGACAAACACTACGCGGTACGCGTTGTTTCGCCGGCGTTTGAGGGCGAGTCGCTGGTCGACCAGCACCAGCTCGTCCACGACGCGCTGGGAGAGCATCTCACTCGCGACATTCACGCCATCGAGCTGACGACGCTGACGCCCGAAGAAGCCGAGTAACCGTGTACCCCGGCGGTGCGGCTCTGCTCGACCGTCGGTACGCCTTTATTGCCGACGCTGTTAGTGACGGTATGGGATTTGAGCCCGAAGAACTCTCCCCGGATGAAGTCACGGATCAGGTAGACAGCGTCATCGAAGACAACGAGGTTGTGCTGTTCATGAAAGGCAATGAGCTGATGCCACAGTGTGGCTACTCGAAGAAGGCCCTCGCACTGCTGCAACAGCACCGCGACGACATCGAGACAGTGGACGTGCTCAAAGCGACTGATGCCTATCGGGAGGCTCTAGAGCGCCACAGCGGGCGCGAGACGATTCCACAGACGTTCGTCGACGGGGAGTTCATCGGTGGCAGCGATATCCTCGAACAGCTTCACGAGCGCGGCGAACTCGGCGAAAAAGTCGGTCAGTAACTGCGGTCGGGAGCGGCGTTACTCTTCGTCTTCGTCTTTCATGTCGCCGAGCTTGTCGACGAGGTCGCTCGTGGTCGCCTCCGTCTCGAAGGAGACCGATCCGTCGTGGTCGTTCTCGTGGACCGCAACGCCATCGCTGTCGTCTGCATCTACGTCGTTGTCCTTCTGTTCGGATTCATCGTAGCTACCAAAGCCCATACACACACAACTCGGAGTCCCACACTAAAATTCGCCGGTTCTTGCCGAGCTACAACCCTCCAATGACATAGCGAGACAAGCAAAGGTTCTTTACTGTGCTTGCACTCCCGCTAGATAACGGCAGTCGAGAGCCGTGGTTTTACCGACGGCTATCGGGCCTCCATCTCCAAACTTATGAGTTCCGCAGACGAGACACTTGATCGAATTAAAGCACAGGTCGAAGAAGAGACACCGGACGACATCGAAATCGAATCTGTCGCGTTCGAGGGACCGGAACTAGTTATTTACACGCCGGACGCGCAGACGGTTGCCAACCGCGACGGTATCGTCAGAAATCTCGCACAGACGCTGCGGAAACGAATCAACGTTCGCCCCACGCAAGAAGCACTCGTCCCGCCGAACGAAGCGCGGACTCGAATCACGCAGACGATTCCCGAGGACGCTGGCGTCCAGAACTTGGATTTCGACCGCCAGACCGGCGAAGTGTTCATCGAAGCCGAAAAGCCCGGTCGCGTCATCGGCCGCCACGGGGCAACCCTCGACGAGATCTCCGCCTCCGTCGGCTGGACCCCGGAGGTCGTCCGGACGCCGCCGATGGAGTCCTCGACGGTCTCGAACGTCCGGAATTATCTCAAGCAGGAACGCGAGGAACGCCGGGACATCCTCCAGCGTGTCGGTCGCCAGATCAACCGACCTACCACGAGCGACGAGGACTGGGTTCGGCTCACGACGCTCGGCTGCTGTCGTGAAGTCGGTCGCGCCGCATTCATCCTCTCGACGCCGGAGTCCCGAATCCTCATCGACTGCGGTGACAAACCCGGTGCTGAGGGCGAGGTTCCGTATCTCCAAGCACCCGAAGCCCTCGCGGCTGGGCCGAATTCTCTCGACGCCGTCGTCCTGACCCACGCCCACCTGGACCACTCTGCGCTCATCCCCATCTTGTTCAAGTACGGCTACGACGGGCCGATATACACGACCGCGCCGACGCGGGACCTGATGGGCCTGCTCCAGCTGGACTACCTCGACGTGGCCTCGAAGGAGGGCCGCACCCCACCCTACGAGAGCCAGCAGGTCCGGGACGCGCTGAAACACACGATTCCACTGGAGTTCGGCAACGTCACCGACATCGCGCCCGACATCAAGCTCACGATGCACAACGCCGGGCACATCCTCGGCTCGGCGGTGTGTCACTTCCACATCGGCGAGGGCCGGTACAACGTCGCCTTCTCTGGGGACATCCACTACAAAGATACCCGCCTGCTCGATGGCGCGGTCAACGACTTCCCGCGAGTCGAGACACTCGTGCTTGAGTCGACCTACGGCGGGAAAAACGACTACCAGACCGACCAGTCCGACTCCGAGCGGGTCCTCAAGGACGTTATCAACGAGGCCCACGAGAACGACGGCAAGGTACTGATTCCGGCCTTCGCCGTGGGTCGGTCGCAGGAACTCATGCTCGTTCTCGAAGAAGCGATGCGAAAGGGCGACATCCCGACGATGCCGGTGTACCTCGACGGGATGATTCGGGAGGCGACGGCCATCCACACCGCGTATCCGGAGTACCTCCGGGACGACCTCCGCCAGCGTATCCTCTACGAGGACGAGAACCCGTTCCTCGCAGAGCAGTTCGAGCAAGTCGATGGCGGCGACGAGATGCGACGGGACATCGCCGACGACGAACCGTCTATCATTCTGACGACCTCCGGGATGGTCACCGGCGGCCCCGTGATGTCCTGGCTCCGGCTGCTGGGCAGCGACCCGGACAACACGATGGCGTTCGTCGGCTATCAGGCTGAGGGGACGCTCGGTCGGCAGATACAGCGGGGTCAGGACGAGGTCACCCTCGGCGACACGAGCGGGCCACGCGCCGAACGGGTGAGCCTCAGACTGAACGTGGAGACGGTCGACGGCTTCTCCGGCCACGCCGACCGACAGGGGCTCGAATCGTTCGTCGAGACGATGCATCCGCGGCCGGAGAAAATCCTCTGTGTCCACGGCGACGCGTCAACGACGAACCAGCTGTCCTCGGCGCTGTACCAGAAGTTCAACATGCGGACCCACAACCCGAAGAACCTCGAAACGTTCCGGCTGTCCTGAACGGCGAGTTAGCTCTCCTCCGAGAGATTCAATCCGGCAAACAGCCGCGCCGAGATCACTTGCTCGACGATGTCGACGAGGACGGTGTCGTCACTCGTGTAGTCGGCGAAGATACCGAGTGGCACCTCGCCGCCGGCCATCTCGCGGTGTCCGCCTGCGCTCCCAACATCGCTCAGGGACTCGCTCAGCACGTCGCCGATGTTGACCCGGGAGTCGGTCGACCGGGCGCTGAGCTGGATAGCGTCTTCGACAATGCCGAAGACGATGGCTGTCTCGACGCCCTCAAGCGTCGCCAGATAGTCGGCCGCCTGCGGGAGTGCGTCCCGTTCCCCTGTCCGGCCGACGTGTGATATCAGCACCGACCCGCGGACCGTCCGGTTCTCGATTGCGTCGGCGATTGCGTCGACGGTCGCGCCGCTGACAGACGGCGAGGAGAGCTGCCGCAACAGGCCAGAGTCGGCCGTGTCGGCCAGAAAGCCGGCCGCGCCGTACTCGTCCGGCGTCACGCCGCGCAGGAACCCCAGCGTCTCCCGCCGGATGGCAAACAGCAACGCTGTCGCCAGACGGTCATTGAGTTCGATGTCGAGGTCTCGGAGGTACTCGGTCAGTATCGTCGCCGTCGCTCCGATCTCTTCCCGGTGGTCGACGAACGTGGCCGCGATATCCTCGGCTGGGTGATGGTCGATGACGATGTCAACCGAGACATCTTCGGGGACCCGGTTGTTCGACCCCGGAACAGAGTGGTCAACGAAGGCGAGCAGCTCCGAAGACTCGCGGTCGGTCACGTCGGCCGGGTCGAACTCCCGGAGGTCCATCTCCAGCAGATTGACGAACGAGCGGTTCTGCTGGTGTGAAATCTCGCCGCTGTAGAGGATTCGCCGCTCGTCGATGCCGATGGCGGCCGCGATGCGACCGAGCGCGAGCGCGCTGGCAAGACAGTCGGGGTCGGGATTGTTGTGGCAGACGATAGTGAGTGAGTCGGCCTTTCCAAGCAGATTTTCGAGTTCCGTTGCAGGGCGCATCTATCAGTTGTCCCTTCGACCTCCTGATACAAGCGTGTGGGGGCCGGCAGACACGCAGTGTATAGAAGCCAAGAACAGCCGGAAAGCCACGGTTGGCGGCCCTCGCGGGACGCGCTGCAATGCTCACGACCGGGCGCGCAGTTGCTGGACGAGAACGCCGAGGACGAGTGCGAGACCGAGGTTGACGAGCACACCGAAGACACCGATAGCCGCGACAGCTGCCAAGTCGTCCGTTCTGGAAACCCCGGTCCAGCCCAACTGGAGCGCGATCAGTACCAGAATGACCCCGAGAAGCGCCGTCGGGTAGGCCGCGATGACACCGACAGCGAGGAACGCGGTCAGCACGTAGCCCGCGCCGAGTATCAGATTGGCACCGGGCGTTCTGGCCCCGAAAGCGTACTTCCCGGCGACGCCGCCACTCCCGTGACACATCGGAAACGCGCCGAAAGGAACCGCGACCAGATTCATCAGCCCCATGCTGTTCGAGAGCTGGTCCGCGGATACGTCCCGATCGAAATAATCGGCGAGCAGGACCGACGTGGCGAGGGCGGCGTTACCGACCGTGACCGCGACCTGAGCGAGGATAGCCTCTACCGTCTGCACCGACAGTGTCATCGTCGGGAGCATAAACATGGCGTCAACCGCTGGAACGGCCGGCGTCGGAACCCCGGTCTCCACGAGAGCGATGGCCGCTCCAAAGACGAAGACGGCGAAGGCGCTCTGCCCGCTGTAGCCGACCACCGCAAGGACAGCGACGATACCGGCGGCGACGGCCACGAGCTTCGGGTCGTCGAGTCCGAGACCGACGCCGGTCTCCAGCAGGACCAGCGCGACGCCGAGTTGTACCCCACGAACAACAGTGTCATCGACGTACTGGTTGACAGTTTCGAGCGACTGTGTGGTGCCAAGCGCGAGTAAAAGCACTGCCAACAGGAGCCCTGCGACGACGAGTTCCCCGGTCGAAATGGTCCCGGCGATGACCAGCGCGGCGAAAGCCTTCATCGGCTCGACCGATATCGGAGCACCGTAGTACAGCCCCCAGACGACCTGAAACACGCCGAACCAGACGAGCATGACCGGGAGCGAAAGCTCTGTCAGCACGGCGACAGCCACGACAACCGGGAGCACCGTCGCAGAGTCCCCGACTGCTCCGGTCAGTTCGGTCCACGACAGCGAAACCGTCGTCCGGTCGCGGAACCGGAAACTCATGACGGTTGGTACCGACGGCGAAACAGTGAGCGTACCGGCCCGCGGCGGCCGCTACTCCGAGTACTCGTAGGGCGCACGGTCCCCGTCAGTGTCGATGTACGCCTCGTTCATCTCCCACTCGCCGTCCTCTGTTTCAACCATGTACTCGCCGTAGTAGGGGACGCGGGTGTCGACTGTCTCGCGGAACGCGGCGCGCATCGACTCCTTGGTCGTGCCGATGTCGCGCAGGTCGTCGTTGCGGTTCAGACAGCCCTTGAGATACCCGTCGTGGGTGAGCCGGACGCGGTGGCAGTTCGCACAGAAGTTCTCGTTGCCGACGGGGTCGACGATTTCGACCATCCCGCTGTTGTGGTTGTTGACCGGCTCCGTCCGAACGCCGCCGTCGGACGCGGCCAGCGATGTGGTCGCGCCGCTACTTTCGACCGCCGCGTCACTGCTGTGCATCCAGTAGCGCTTGCGGTCGTGCATCTCCCGGTGTTCGACCTTGTCGGCGCGGTCTTCCAACCAGTCGTGGACGCGGTCGATGTCGATGGCCCACTCCGGGTGGCCAGCCAGCTCGGGCATGTACTCGATGAGTTGGAGCTGGAGGCCGGGGTTCTCGGCGACGTGGTCGACCATCTTCGGAACGTAGCCCGCGGTCGGCTCGAAGACGACCATATTGAGCTTCACCGGGGCGAGGCCGGCGTCCAGCGCCGCTTCGACGCCTTCGAGAACGCGGTCGTAGGCCCCGCTCTGTGTCAGTTCGGCGAAGGCCTCGCTATCGAGGGCGTCCTGCGAGACGTTGACTCGCTCGAGTCCGGCGTCGACGAGGTCCGGGGCGCGTCCGGGGAGGAAGGTGCCGTTGGTCGTCATCGACACCTCCATCTCGTCGGGGGCGCGGCGGACAATCGCTTCGAGGTCTTCCCGAAGCATCGGCTCCCCGCCGGTGAACTTCACCGAGTCGACCCCGAATTCGGCGGCGACTTCGAGGAAGGCCACGATGGTGTCGGCAGTGAGTTCGTCGTCCTGTGCCTCCATCGGGCCCCGTGTGTCGCCCAGCCCCTCGTTGTGGCAGTAGACGCAGTCGAAGTTACACCGGTCGGTGAGGGAGACGCGGACACCGGAGACCTCGCGACCGAAGTCGTCTTCGAGCATATCCTTGCTAACTGTTCACAGCACAGCCTATTAAATGGCGTGACTGTTCCGGTTCCGTCGTCGGACACGGGGTAACGATTAACCAGACCACCGCCCTGCACTGCGTATGGACATCGTCGACGCGCTGGACGGGCGACATGGGACCACCTGCTTCGTCGGCGCTGGGGGGAAGAAGACGACGATGGCAACGCTCGCAGCGCGACTGGAGCAGGCAGTCGTCACCGCGACGGTTCGGATACCCATCTTCGACGGCTGGGTCGCGGACGTTGTCGTGACTGAGAGCCCCCGATCAGCCATCGACACGGCGTCTGCGTGGCCGCTGGGCGTCGTCCCGGCACAGGAGCGACCGGACCGCTACCGCGGCTACGACCCGGAAACCGTCGCCGACCTGGCTGACATCGCGTCCCCGATTCTGGTGAAAGCTGACGGCGCGCGGATGCGGGAATTCAAGGCGCCGAGCGACCGCGAGCCACAGCTTCCCGCGACGGCATCGACGGTCGTCCCCATCGCGAGCGCACACGTCGTCGGCGAACCGCTGACGGACGACATTGTCCATCGGGTCGACGAGGTGGCCACAATCACAGGGCGTGCCCCCGGCGACGAGATTCGACCGAGAGATGTCGCCGCGGTGCTCGCCAGCGGCCGCGGCGGGCTGAAAGACGTGCCAGCCGACGCGACCGCGATTCCGCTGCTCAACATGGTCGACGACGAGCGACTCGAAACGAACGCGCGGGCTGTCGCCGAGGCGATTCACGACCGCGCCGACGTGCCACGCGTGGTGCTCGCGGAAATGCGAGCCGACGATCCACTGGTGGCAGTCGTCTGAGAGCGAGCCGACGCCGGCCCCGTTCGTTCAAAACCGCTCGGCCGCGGCCTCGAACTCCTCGCGGGTGTTGAGGTTCTCGAACGTCTCCAGCGTGGTGTGTTCGAGCACGGCTTCGCGCTCAACGACGACGTAATCGAGGTCGAACAGCGGTTCGACGACCTTGTGCTCGCCGCGCTCCAGCGCTCGCCGGCAGGCGTCGTGCATCGCGTCCGCGTGATACACTGCCTGCGTCGTCTGAAACCACTCGTCCGGGCGCGGAACTGCGGCCTCGTGGGACGCCGCCTGCTCGAACAGGTAGTCGACGAATGTCGGATCGACAAAGGGCATATCGCAGGCCACCACGGCGGCGTACTCGCTGTCGACGGCCTCCAGCCCGGTCGCGATGCCCGCCATCGGCCCCTGGTCGGGGTCCGCATCGAGCGCGAACGTCGGGTCGAGGGCGTGGCCTGACAGCGCGGCGTCGATGGCCTCGACCTGGTCCTCGCGGCAGTTCACGACGAGCTCGTCGACGACCTGACCCAGTCGGTCGGCGACGCGGCGAATCATCGGCGTGCCAGCGAGGTCGGCGACGGCCTTGTCGCTGTCGCCGAACCGCGTCGACCGGCCGCCAGCGACGATAGTGCCTGCGCGCATACCCTGCCTTCTCGGCTCTGGCAGAAAGGCGCTTCGTGCATGGCTGGTGGGGATAATCCTTTAGTCGACAGACGGAGGAGTGAGGTATGATGACAGTAGCCAACCGGGACCGGATGCTCCAAGTCGACCTGTCGTCGGCGTCAGTCGAAAGCCGTCCGGTCCCAGAGGGTTGGCGTCGCCAGTTCGTGGGCGGCAAGGGACTCGGCGCTCGGTACCTGTACGACGAACTCGACGCCGGCACCGACCCGCTTGGCCCCGAGAACCTCCTGTTGTTCATGCTCGGGCCGGTATCGGGGCTGTTGCCGGGTGAGACGAGATATGCCGCAGTCACGAAGTCGCCCCTGACCGGCGGCTTCCTCGACTCGTACGCGGGCGGGACGTTTCCGGACACGCTAGCCGGCGCGCTGCGGAACCACATCGGGATTCTGGTCACCGGGCGCGCGCCGGAGCCGGTCACACTTGTCGTGGAGGACGACGGCGCGACGGTCGAACCCGCCGAGACGTGGGGACAGGACACAGCCGAAACTGACGCGGCGTTCCCCGAGGCCGCAGTGGCGTGTATCGGGCCGGCCGGCGAGCAGGGCGTCGCATTCGCCACCATCGCCTCCGACGGCGGCGAACACCACGCCGGGCGAGGCGGTGCCGGGGCGGTGATGGGCGCAAAACGGCTGAAAGCCGTCGTCGTTCGCGGCGACCCGCCGACGGACCTCGCGGAGTTACGGGAACGGTACGCAAAGCGGTACCGCGAGGGCGACACCGGCCAGTGGCTACAGGCCAGCGGGACCGTCGAGACGGTCGATTTCGCCAACGAGGTCGGCGCGCTCTCGACGCGCGGCTGGGAGGACGGCCAGTTCGAGGGCGCCGACGGCGTCGGCATCGAGGCCGTCCAGGAACTCGCCGCAGGCCGGGAGTACGACGACGAGGGTAACCCCGGCGGCTTCCGCGTCCAGACCGAAGACGGCGAGACCATCCCGCGCGGCGCGACAGCGATGAGTCTCGGGGCCGGGCTCGGCATCGACGACTTCGATGCCGTGGCGGCGCTGGGCGAGACCTGCAACCGGCTGGGGCTCGACCTCATAAGCGCCGGGAGCGCCGTCGCGTGGGCCATCAAGGCCGGCGATGCCGGCCTGCTCGACCGCTCGCTCGAGTACGGAAGTCCCGACGATGCGCAGGCGCTCCTCGAAGAGATTGTCGCGCGGGAGACAGCGCTCGGCGACGCTCTGGCCAACGGTGTCGATGCGGCTTCAGACCGTCTGGGCGGAGCCGACCTCCTGCCGACGGTCAAGGCCATGGAACTGCCCGCCTACGACCCCCGCGGCGCGCGGAGCATGGCGCTGGCGTACGCGACCAGCGACCGCGGGGCCTGCCACCGGCGGGCGCTCCCCATCGAGCGGGAGGCCTTCGACGGCGACTGGAGCCCCGAGCGGGCGGCCGCAGCCGTCATTCGCGAACAGGACCAGCGCTCGGCACTGTGGTGTCTCATCGTCGACGACTTCGTCGGCGACGCCTTCGACGACCTCGGCGCGGAGTGGCTCGACGCTATCGGCCTCGACACGGACGACGACCTCGCGACGGTCGGTGAGCGCGTCTGGACACTCACTCGCCTGTTCAATGTCCGCGAGGGCGTCTCGCGGGCCGACGACGAACTCCCGGCAAAGCTACAGGAACCGCTCGATTCGGGACCGAACGCGGGCGCGGCGGTCGACGCCGAGTCTTTCGACGCGATGCTCGACGCCTACTACGGCCAGCGCGGCTGGGACGCCGACGGCCGGCCCACCCGCGAGACGATAGAGCGACTGGGCCTCACGGACCCACTCGACCCGTCGACGCTCCCGGCAGGCAGGACACTCGGAGAATGACAGACCAGATAGACCTCGACGACCTCGACGTACAGGACGACGAAGAGACGCCGAACCGGGGCGACTGGTTCTGGAGCGGGGAGGGCGAACCCGAGGACGAACCGGTGCCAGCCGGGGACGGGGCGGCATCGGCTGACGACGCCACGGACGCGAGCGCAGACGCGGACAGCGAATCGGCCGACAGCCCGGGCGGCCAGCCGGTCCCTCACGTCCCGCGGGAGAACAAGGACAAGCCGGTCGGCATCCCGACGGACAGCGGCGGCGCGGGCGGCGCGGCCGCGGCCGACACCGACTCAGCCTCGAATGTCGCCGAGGACCCGGACGCCGGCGAGGAGGCCGTCGAAGCGAGCGGTCCGCACGGCGGCGGCATCGACGACATGACGATGGCCGTGACCTACGACGCGGCCCGGCAGTTCGCCGACCCGCAACTGGTGTTCCGTGAGGCGCGGGGATGGGCCGACTGGGTCGGTATCGTCGGCGACGTCGACGCCTTCGTCATCAACAAGTTCCAGCGCGACCACGGCATCGACGCCGACTTCTTCAGCGGCGCGGGCCAGGAGCCGGCCGAGCGCCTCGCCGACATCGACGAGCACTCGATGTTCTACGCCGAGCGGATGGTCCTGGTCGGCCGCCCGGACGACGAACCCGTCGCCGAGCGGGCCGGCTGGGAGTTCGTTCCGCTCGCCGACGCCGCAGAGAAAGCGGACTGGGACCTCGTCGACGGGTAACGCCGTATTTTATAATGCTTGCTGGTCATTGTCATACACGAACAACAATGGCACTTCGAACCGCGATCCAGCAGTCGAAGATACTCACGTTCGTGGTACTGGGAGCCTTCGTCTGGCTCTTACTGACACTGTTCGATGTCGCGTCGACCATCGACCTCGCGACCGGGACAACCTCATTCGTTGGCCAGAACGCGCTGGGCGGGGTCGCCGGGGTGCTCGTGTTGACCATCGTACTCGGGGCGCTCGTGGTCCTGTACTCCGAGATTACCGAGACGGACCCGGCTCCGCAGTCGTGGCCGCCATCCGAAGAATGACCTACTACAGCTGCGAGGAATGCGGCCAGATGATAGACCTCTCGGCGTTCGAGGGGCAGCCGCGCCGGCAGGAGTGTCCGGTGTGTGAGGAGACGACGCTGTGGACGCCCGAGTTCGAGGGCGAGGGGGTGTCGTTTTGACGCTCGCCTTCGAGGTGAGCGACCGGCTGTACGAGGCCGCCCAGGAGTGGGCCGACCGGCGGCTAGAGGACATTGACGAGGCGCTGGAGACCAAAGTCGAGCAGGCACTGCTAGAGATTGAGCACCTCGTTTCACAGTCCCACGACGTGGTCTTCGAGGTCGACGGCCGCGAAATACGGTACGAACCGACCGAGGAACTGGCTGCGTTGCTCCGTCGACAGGCCGAAGAGAGCGGGATCGACGAGAGTGCCGTTCTGAAGATGCACGTCGACCTCTACGCCAACGCGTTCCTCGACGAGGTGACGGACGAGCAGAAACCGCCGGGGACGCCGTCTGAGTGACGGCACCAAAATTTAAGCCCAGTCACTGTGACAGTTGATACATAATGGCACACGAACAAGGCGAGTGGAAACCCAAAGGTGCGACAGAGACGTTCAACGGCTTCGAGGTCTGGGACCACGGCGTCTGGCCGGCTGACGTGAACCAGAACGACACGACGAGCGACGAGGAGTAGCGGCGTCCGCCTTCAATTCTCACAGCTGATCAGCGGCGGCTACGGGGCCGGGAAGGCCCGCTTGTCGCGGGGCGGGACGTAGAAGTTCGAGCGTGACACCACCTCGATGAACTCCAGCAGACCGTTGTTCTGCCGGTCCCGGAGCTCTTCGTGTTCTTCCCGGAGCCACCAGCCGTTCATCGCGTCCCGGACCTCTTCGAAGTCACGCGGGTGCTCCTGTAGCGAGAGGAAGTGCAGGCCGGCCTGACCGCCGTCAATCGTGTTGAAGTCCCGCCGGAGAAGAATCGGCTCCCCGTCCTTGCGGGCGCGGGCCACCTTCTCGAAGTGGCCGACCTCCCCCTCGCTGCTCGCGTGCTCGCGGACCATGTCGGCGAAAGGGAGGTCGCCCCTGTCGATGTCCGCCGGCGAGAACTCCGCAGAGAACAGTCGCTTGACGCGGTCGGACTGGGCGAGTTCCCACCAGGTATCGAAGGCCTCGTTGATTCGTGAGAGGTGTATCGTCGTCCCGCCGGCGTAGGGGCCGTCGTCGATTGTAACGCGGTCCTCGCTGGCCTGGGTGCCGGACCGGCCGGCAAAAAAGCCAGAGAACATATAAGACTCCTCGGGGATGTCGGCAGGGACGCCTTCGGCATCAGCGTGGGCCGCCGGGAGTCCCTCGCCGATGAAGCCGCCGCGGCGGTCGGCGACGGAGAACACGTCACCAAGCCGGCCCTGAATCTCCGTATCGGCCAGCCTCGGCCGTGTGTCGAACATCGCGGATTCTGCGGCGGCGAGGTGCGAGGGAACGTCGCTCGCGAGAACGAGCATCGCGTCGAAAGACTGCAGGTCGGGGTCGTCCGTCCGGGAGAGGGCTCGCGGGCTGCGTATCGGGGACGTATCGAGCGACCCGTAGGTGTCGAAGTAGTTCGTCCCCCAGGCGAGCATGTGCAGGAGCCCTGCACTGTTGAATTCATACGCGTCTTCCAGTGTTCGCATCGCTAGCTCGACAGTCTCCGCGGCTGCATCCGACGGCTCGGTGTCGAGGTCGAGCATGAACAGCCGGAAATGATGTGGCAGCAGGTCGTTGCCGGCGGCATCGCTCCGGAGGCGCTCGTTCCAGGCGTGTTGCCGTATCGGGAGTTCGTCGGCTCGCGGGTTCGGGTCGAGGTCACCCGTCGGTGACTCCGCTTGTCTGGCCAGCAAGGACGAACAGCCGCTGAGACCGGCCGCTCCGGTGAGTGCAGAGAGCCGAAGCAGCAGTCCGCGGCGCGAAGTCATGGTATACTATCACAGGGGTGGAACTACGGGGAGAAAAACTTTGTCTCAGGAGCACAGGTCGCAACGGTTTTTTAGTTGCCAGTCCGTACCACATTCCATGTTAACTATACCCATTCACTCGGAACCGGGACTCAATCTCCCGTTTCCACCCGATATGGGCGCGGCAGTCCTCGGTGTCGGGCTGGTCGTCCTCGCCGTCATCACGTACGATATCTATCAGCAGCACTGGGCCGGAGAGGGTACCTGATGGCCACCGAGCAATCGAATTCCAGGCTGACCGCCGTTTCACTTCTCGGATATCTCCGAATTCTGGTTTACACCCTCGCTACGCTGCTGGCGCTGTCACTGCTTGTTGTCGGCACAATCGGCCTCATCGCCGAACTCAAGGGGAGCTGGCACTGGCAGATTCACCTCGAATCGACCATCAGCTACATCGGGCTGTTCGTCAGCCGCCTCCTGATGGTCCTCGTGCCGCTGTTCGTGGTCCTCGTCGTCGGTCGACGGGTGGTCCCCGATGCGTGAGCGACTGCGTGTGAACCCATTCGGGGTAGTCGCGGCGGTGTCGGTCACGCTGCTCTGCGTGCTGGTCGCGGGTGCGGGAGCGGTCGCAGTCATCGCACAGTCGGTCAATACCTGGCGGTCGCTCTTTCTCATGGAACAGGCGATGGCGTTCCTGCTGCCCGCGGTGAAGGTCCTGCTGGTCGTCGGCCTCGTCGCCAGCGTGGGGCTCGTCCTCCGCATCCAGTAGCCTAGCCGATCTGGGCGACGATTTCGTCCTCGAAGCGGACCAGGCCCTCACAGACTAGCGCCGCCGCGAGGAACAGTCCGTCGTCGGCCTCCTCGCGCATCTCGTCGGTGAAGTCGACGACCCACTCGCTGAGGTGTTGCTCGATGAACACCCGCTCGTAGCCGACGGTCTCCTCGTCGCCCTCGCGCTGGCGCTCGATGAGATAGCGCAGGAACGCCAGTTCGACGGCGATGAAGTCGTCCTCCTCGGGGTACTCCTCGGGGGGTGCCCACCCCGCCGCGGCGTAGCTGGCATCGACCTCGGCCAGCCCCTCGCCGATGAACTCCGTGTCCTCGCGGTAGTTCGTCTCGTGGGGCAACACCGGCGGGCGCGGGCCGACGAGCAGGTCCGTGTACTCCCGTTCGAGGTCGTCACGCACCGCCGACACCGACCGGTCCGCGTTGTCGTCGATCCACGCCCGTAGCATCTCGAAGCCCTCGTCCAACTGGTCGTTGATGGAGTCGCCCGGCAGCTGCACGTCGCCGCTCAACAGCCGCTCGACGAACGCCTCGTCGGGCACGTCCCAGAACACGTCGATGACGAAATCGACCAGTTCGAGGCGGGCCTCGTAGACGGCCGCGTCGTTCATCGTTTCTCCCCCTGATCGAACAGCAGACGGCTCCGACAGTCGCTACAGTACTCGAAGACCGAGTGGTCGGCGTCGGGGGCCAGGCCCTCGACCTGACTGCCGACCTCCTCCTCGATTTTGGTCGCGGAGGCGACGCTGGTGAACGGCTTGCCACAGCGGACGCATTCGAGCATGTCGCCGTCGTGGACGGTCACCCAGGCCTCGCCGCCCCGGTTCTCCGGGAGCAGGGAGCGGTCCAGCCCGTCGTGCATCGTAATCGCCGTCTCGGGACACCCCTCCTCGCAGAGTCCGCAGTTCACGCAGTCCGCGTGGTTGAACGCCAGTTCGCCCTCGCCGGTCCGCTGGATAGCGTCGGTCGGACAGAGGTTCGTACAGGTCGGCGTCAGCGTGCACGCGTCGCTGACGTCCATGACGCCGAAGTCCTTCAGCCCGCGAATCACCTCCCGCTCGGGGTCGACGTGGTCGAGGATGGTTCGGACGCTCTCTAGAGTCCAGCCGTGGCTGTCGAAGTCGGGGTTGGGGCGGGGTTCCTCGCGGTCGGCGTCGCTGCGGCCCGTCGCCTCGTAGTCGCCGGCCGGTATCGGCGTCTCGTCGAGGCCGAACTCGACGAACCCGGACAGTGACTCGGCGAAGGCCTCGGGGTTGCCCGCTTCCGGGGCGAAAAAGCCGACGCGGTCGCCCAGGCCGAGGTCGGTCGTCGCCTGATTGAGCCGGTCGACGAGGTCCTGCTTGGGGTCCGGCCCGGAGTGGAGACAGGAGCCGCCACAGCCGACGATGGCGACGCCGTCCGCGCCGGCCGCCAGCGCGTGCATGACGTGTGCCTCGCCGACCGTGTCGGTGCAGTTGACCCGGACCGGGAGGATGGGCGGGTAGTCGAGGTCGCCCGACTGGACGGCCTTGCGTCCGTGCGCCCGGAGCCGTTCGGCGGCGTACTCCGAACAGACGAACGCGACGACCTGCGTGTCGATGCCGCCGTCGCCGCGGGAGCGCAAGCCCTCGTCCGAATCGTCTTCTAACAGCGCCTCGACCTCGCGAGCGAGCCGTCGGTTCGACGGCTCGCGGAGCTGTGTCGCGCCCGTCGGACAGGCGCTCGTGCAGGCCCCGCAGTTCTCGCAGGCGGCCTCGTCGAACTCCACGGAGTCGATGGTCGGCCGGTCGACCGCGCCGTGGGGACAGGCGTCGACGCAGGCCGTACACCCCTCCTGACTGGACGCGCCAGCGGCACAGATGTCCATCTCCAGGTCGAGGAACTGCGGCTTCTCGATGCCGCCCAGTTGCGATTCCACGGCGGCGATGGTTCCGGCGTCGACCGGACCGGTATAAAATCCCAGTCGGCCGCCGCGGGCGTCGTCGCGGCCGCCGGGGTAGATGACCTGGTCGACCTCGACGGTGCGCGTGACCCCCGCCAGGTCGATAGCGTCGGTCGGGCAGGTGTCCGTCCACGCGCCGTCCGGCGCGTCCGGGTGGATGTCGACGGGAAACTCCGTCACCATGCCGTCGGGACCCTCCCGCACGCAGTCCATGCAGTCGATGCAGTCGTCGGTAACGCGGGCTTCCAGCGTGAGTTCGTACTCGCCGTACGAGCCCTCGATGTCGACAACGCGCCCGCGCTCTATCGTCACATTGCTCAGCCCTTCCACGTCAGCGAAGTCCTGCCCGTCCGCGATGACCGTCACGTCGGCGTCGTCGGTCAGCGACCGGGCGGTCCCCGGGTCGCCGACGACGGCGACGCGGTTGCCGGCGTCTTTCGACACCGTCCGCGAGGGTGCTTCCTCGCGAAGTCCCGCGCGTGTCGCGTTGATGAGGCGGGCCGTCTTGTCGGTTGCCGCCGCCTCGCCGTGGACCCAGGCGTTGGTCTCCCGATGGTCGACGAACACCGACGCCTCGGGGTGCAGGCCGTGCTCGTCCACAAGCCCGCGAATGCGGTCCTGACACGACGGTTCTGGCGTCGTCGCGATGATCTGGTCGAGGTCGTACTCCTCGATGACCTGTGACATCCCGGCCAGCCCGTCCTGGCAGAGCAGTTCGGAACTGGCGACGACATCGACATCGTCGACACCGTCCCGTACCGCTTCGAGGTCGATGTCACACGACCCCCCACAGGAACACACAAAGGCACCTGTATTCATTAATCATGCAAAATCCTGTCGAAGTAATAGAACTTGCGGAGTGTTCACATATGTGTTCGTGAACACAACCCCCAAAATTTTGGCCCGTCAAAAAATCCCCAGTAATAATCATGGCAAAATATGACACCTTTTATCATACATGACAGTGAATTTGTAGCACGCCTAGTTAGACAATGACAAACCAGATTGCGTGGCAAACGTGGACAGCATCGGTAATGGGTGGGCACCATTCACCATGAGTACACAACAGGACCCAGTCTCACTGGACCTCGACCGGCGCTCGTTTATGAAAGCGAGCGCCCTCGCAGGGGGCGTCGCCCTCGGCGTCAGCGGCGCTGGTCGGGCACTTCAGGAGGACGGCGAGGAAACGGACGGAGCAGACACGGACACCGAACTGACCAAGACAATCTGCAACTACTGTTCGGTGGGCTGTGGCTTCCGCGGCGAGCGACAGGGTAATTCCTTCGTCGGCATGGAGCCATGGCACGAACACCCGATAAACGCCGGGTCGCTGTGTTCGAAAGGGGCTGGCATCTACGAGACCGAACACTCCGAGAAGCGCCTCAAGCACCCGATGATACAGGAAGACGGGGAGTGGCGCAAGATGGGGTGGAACGAGGCCTACGACCGCCTGGCGACGGACATCCGGGCGCTGTGGCCCGACGACGATACCTCACCGGACGAGGCCGTCGACGTCGACGCGGAGCACAGCCGCGAGAGCGTGATGTTGCTCGGCAGCGCCCACCACTCCAACGAGGAGGCCTACGCCATCCGGAAACTGGCGGCGTTCATGGGCACGAACAACATCGACCACCAGGCCCGGATTTGCCACTCCACGACGGTGACTGGGCTGGCAAACACCTGGGGCTACGGCGCGATGACGAACACCGTTCAGGACTACCGGAACTTCGACCTGAACATCATCATCGGCCAGAACCCCGCCGAGGCACACCCCATCGCGATGCAGCACATCCTCGAGGGGCAGAAACGCGGCGGGACCATCCTCAATCTGGACCCGCGGTTCACCAAGACCTCGGCCCACGCCGACGAGTTCATGCGGTTCCGGCCGGGCACCGACGTGGCCCTGATGATGGGTATCATCAAAGAGCTCCGGGACAAGCACGGGCTCGCGATGGACCCGGACGCGGACGACAGCGGGCAGAACATGCTGACCGACCGCGTCCAGGGCTGGGAGGACGTCGACGCTGAACTCGACCAGTACGACAAGGAGACCGTCGAGGAGATAACCTGGGTGTCCGCCGAGGACATCGAGCGCATCGCCGACATGATAGACGAGGCCCGGCCCCACATCCAGATCGAGTGGGCGATGGGCGGGACCCAGCACAACAACGGGACCCAGAACATCCGCTCGTACGCGATGGCGAGTCTCGCTTCCGGGAGCGCGGCCCGGAGCGGCGGCGGCCTCCAGGTCATGCGTGGCCATGCAAACGTCCAGGGTGCGACCGACCTCGCGGTCGCGAGCCATATCCTGCCGGGGTATTACGGTCTCTCAGCCGGCGGCTGGTCCTGGTGGGCCGAAATCTGGGACCGGACCCCGGAGACCAGCGGCGACACATCGTTTGCGGACATGTACAACCGGTTCGAACTGATGCCGCCGGAGAAGTATGTCCGCCAGAGCCCGAACTACGAAGGGAGCGAGGACGCCGATTCGCTACCGCCGAACGCCGACCACGGGCCGAACAACCCGGCGGAGAACTCGATGATGTTCCAGAACGGGCTGACAGTGGCCCGCTGGTTCGAGTCGGCGCTCGACCGGGAGGACCGGTACCAGGAGACGCCGATATACCAGCCCGACCAGACGAAAATCGCGTTCTTCTGGGGGCACTCGGCGAACTCCATCAGCGAGATGGAGCAGATGAAAGAGGGGATGGAGAACCTCGACCTGCTGGTCGTTATCGATGTGTTCCCCTCGGTCGCGAGTGTCCTCCCGGACTACGAGGACGGCCCGCCGGTGTTGCTGTTGCCGGCGTCGAGCCAGTACGAACACTACCGGTCGCTGACCAACACGAACCGGTCGGTGCAGTGGTCCGAGCCGGTCCGCTCGCCGGCCCACAACTCCAAGCCGGACCTCCAGATAATGCAGGAGCTGGCCGGCTATCTCGGCTTTGGCGAGCACTTCGACTGGGGCGCAGGCTCGGAGCTGTACAGCGGCAAGTCCAGCTACGAGGGCGTCGTCCGGGAGTTCAACCTCGGGACCAACACCATCGGCTACCGGCAGACCCCCGAGCGCCTCCAGCAACACTTAGAGTACGACTGGGCGTTCTCCAACGAGGACCTCAAAGGGGCCGAAGGAACGCCGGTCGCAGGCGAGTACTGGATGCTCCCCTGGCCCTGCTGGGGCGAGGACCACCCGGGCACCCCGATTATCTGGAACGACGACTTGGACCCCAACAACGGAGGGCAGGACTTCCGGACCCGCTGGGGCGTCCAGGCACCCACGCCGGAGGACTGGGAGGCGATGCCGACCGACGACGACTACCCGATGCAGGAGACGCTCGACGCCGTCGGCGACCGGTACGAGAGTCAGGAAGAAGCGCTTGACCTGACCCGTGCGCCGTACGACCCAGAGTGGGCCGACGACGACGATACGGCCGCGGACGGCATGATTCACGGCATCCCGGAGTACCCGGGCTGGAAGGTGACGCCGCCACAGAGCCTCGTCGACCCCGAGCAGGAGGTCCAGCCGGACGAACTCACCATCCCACAGCAGTACGCGCTCGACAATCAGGAGTCTGTGTACACCGCCGCGCAGACGCTGAACGACCCTGACACCGGGAGTGCAGTGTTCGACGAGTACCTCGAAACGATGATTGGCGAAGGCGTCGACCCCGAGTTCTACGAGGAGTACGACTACGCCCAGCCCGACGCGCCGACCGGGCGCGGCCGGGCACGGGCCGTCGTCTGGAGCTTCCTCGACAAGGTGCCGGTCCACCGTGAACCCATCGAGGGGCCGGACACGGAACTGCTGAACGAGTGGCCAGCGAACGGCCAACAGCGGAACTTCTACCGCCTCGACCAGAACAACCTCGTCGAGCAGGAACGGGCCACAGATATAATCCACAATCAGGACGACGGTCCAGATCTTGACACCATCATGACCAGCGGGCGGCAGGTCGAACATCAGGGCGGCGGCGCGGAGACGCGAAACAACATCCACACCGCCGACCTCCAGCCGCACATGTACGCGGAGATTACGCCGAACAAGGCGGAAGAACTCGGCGTCGACGGCGGTGATCTCGTGGTCATCTCCTCGACGGACCGTGGCTCCGTGCTGGTGAAAGCCCGCGTGACGGACCGGCCGAACGACCAGGAGGTGTTCCTGCCGTACCACTGGGGCGGCGTGTTCAAAGGCGAGAGTCTGGAGGACAAGTACCCGGACGGCCACGTCCCCTACGCCATCGGGGACTCGGCGAACGCCATCACGTCCCGGGGCTACGACGTAGAGACACAGATGCAGGAGACAAAGGTGTCGATGGTCGCGGTCAACCCGGCGACACCGGCGGTACTGGACCGGTACAACATCGACGTGGACCTCGACTTCGACTTCCCGCAGGACGTGAACGACGTCGGGACCCAGAAGGACTTCGATGTCCGCGACAACTCGACGGTGCAATGAGGTGAGCTAGTATGTCAACAGGAAATGAAGTAATGCACGACGGCGTGATGAGTACCGGCGAGGACGCGCGCATCTTCCCGGACGTCGAAGCGTGCATCGACTGTGGCGGCTGTGTCGTCTCCTGTAAGCGTACGTGGGATGTCCCACGGGACGAACAGCGAATCAGTATCGCGACGATGCTCGAAGGCCAGGAGGCAGCCTCCGGGCTCAATGCGAGCAGCGGTCGAGCGATGGAACAGAGCGAATCGCCCGGCGAGACCGCGGTGCCGATGCAGTGTTACCACTGCTCGAACGCGCCGTGTGTGTCGGTGTGTCCGACCGACTCGCTCATCTCGAAGGAGAACGGCTTCGTCCGGGTCCGAGACGACCTCTGTATCGGCTGTCAGTACTGCCTCTCTGCGTGCCCCTTCGGCGCGCCCCAGTTCCCCGACGAGGACGAGGGGGTCGCCAACCTCGTCGGCAGCGGCGGCAATATGGACAAGTGTACCATGTGCGAGGAGCGCCAGGACGTCGGCAAGGGGCCGGCCTGCGCCGAGGAGTGTGCCACTGACGCGATTCTGGTCGGAACGCCTGAACAGATCTCGGACGAACTGGACAACAGGGACAGTGGCACCTTCTTCAACGACGTCGCCATGGACATCATCTTTGGCGAGGACGCCAGTGAGTTCCAATGACAAACACAGAAGACCTTCCAGAGGTGAACGGCTACAGCCGCGTCTCGGTGCTCGTCAGCGCGGTCGTCGGCCTCGTGGTCGCAGGGCTGGCGCTGTTCTGGGCACAGGGATTCAGGCTCGGCTACGAGTCGCTGTACCGGGTCAATCCAAGCGTCGAGGGCGGCGGTATCGGCGCGGACTGGGTGTTCGGCAACACCATCCCCGCGCTCGATTTCCTCATCGCGCTCATCCACGCGGCCGACGTCATCATGGGCGCGTTCATCCTCGTGATGGTGTTCATCCACTGGGCGGCGTTCCAGCGGCTCGCCGGCCAGATGCGCGACCCGGGAGAGGACGTGGGCGAGGCCGTCGCGGCCGACGGTGGCTCGCCGGCTCCCGGTGAAGGACAGGGAGGTGACAGCTCGTGAGCAACCTAGACCACGGGAAGTTCACGCGCGTGACGACCCTGTTCCACTCGCTGCTGGGCCTTGACGTGTTCCTGCTGTTTTTCACCGGCTACGCCATCATGTTCAACGACGAACTGTGGTGGATGCTGACGCTGATGGGCGGGGCCTCCGGTGTGACGGCGATTCACCGCATCACCGGCATCGGGCTGGT
This sequence comes from Haloarcula sp. Atlit-120R, assembly GCF_003665885.1. Classification (NCBI taxonomy): domain Archaea; kingdom Methanobacteriati; phylum Methanobacteriota; class Halobacteria; order Halobacteriales; family Haloarculaceae; genus Haloarcula; species Haloarcula sp. Atlit-120R. The sequence goes on from NZ_QPLN01000001.1 coordinate 25,510, forward strand.
CGCGCTCGTCGTCTTCTGGATCACACTGCAGGTGATCTCCTCGACCGGACGGAGCAACTTCGCGAAGATTCTCCCGGCGAAAGACGATGTTGACGCGTTCATTCAGGACATCCAGTTCGTGCTCGGCCGGGTCGACGAACGGCACCCGAGCGCCCGGCAGTTCGCCGGCTACAAGGCCGACGAGGTCCCGCTGCTGTCCTACATCGGCAAGGGCGTCGTGTTCATCTTCTCCATCGAGCTGACCCTGCTTGCGATTTCGGGGCTGCTCATCTGGAGCAAGACCGGCCTCGCTGCGATGTTCCAGACCAAGGCGGCCGCGATGGCCTTCGTGACGTTCCACGGCCTGCTGGGCGTCATCATGCTGATGGGGGTCATGTTCCACATCTTCGAGCACGGGATGCACCCCGCCTTCTACCCCGTCGAGACGAAGGCGTTCATCCCCCGGAGCATGGTGCCCGAGCACCACGGCGACGACGATGAGGAGCCGGACACCACGGGGATTGAGCGCCTCTCGCTGTCCCCGTCGTGGCGAACGGTCTCGACTGTCTTCGGCGCGATGACCGTCATCGGCATCGTCTCGGTGCTCATCGGGAGCATCTTCGACGAGGGCTATCCGGTCCCGCGTGAAATTGCCATCGGCGGCGGACCGTCGAGCATCCTGTTGACCGTCGGTATCAACCTCGGGATGGTCGTGCTCGGCGTCGGCCTCGTGCTCTCGATGTACGGAAACGTCCTGCGCATCCGCTGGGAACAGCAGTTAGAGCAGGAGCGGGAGCCGACGACTGCGGCCGACGGAGGCGAACCCCAGACCGACGGCGGCCAGCCTGAATCAGACGACACCGAGAACTGACCCGACTGAGAACCGTTTTCTGTGCAGCTACGCGATGAGTGCCTGTCCTTCCGGCGATAGCTCGACGCCGACATCCTGTCGGGTCTGCTCCTGAATCTGGTTCAGGTTCCGCGTCAGGACCTTGAGAATGTCTTTGGGTTCCGGATAGACGAGCATGTTGCCGTCGCCGTCCTCCATGACCAGCTGTGTGTCGGAGAGCGCGACCTGATCGCCCTCGATGCTGGCGACGATGACATCCAGTGCTTCCGCGCCGCCGGGGTCGCCTTCCGTCACCTTCGTGATATAGAGCGCATCAAGCCCGATGAGGTCCTTGTACTCACGGACCTGTTCGGCGCAGGCGACCATGTCCTGTGTCACCGCCGTCTTCTGATCGTTCCCATGAGCACCCTCGTAGCAGTGTTTACAGATTCGCAGTTCGAGACGCATGTCCCTGACTATGTGACTGTCTCTCATTACCGTTGTGGCGGGGCCGTGCAACCAGTAGTGTTTACTGTACCGCTGTGAAATGATAGCATATGGCATCAGCGCTCAACGCGGTGTATCTGGCACTGGTCGTCGTCGTCGGTATCGTCGGAACGCTGTTCGTCGCGAGCATCAGGTCCGCTGACGTGCAGTCCAGATGGCTCGAACTATCCTCGATTGGGGTCGTCGTGCTGTTCCTGCTGGGGCTGGGCGTCCAGTTCCTCGCGTAACTGCACACCTCGATCTGACACGCCACTGCTGAAGCGATAGCTATAGCGTGTCCTTCCCTGCGCAAAATATACAGACAGATGAGTGGTAATATATCTCAGTACCAGTAGAATATAGTTGTCTCTATCCAAAACTCGAATATATTTCGCGCTATTTGCATCTACGCTGCTGTGTTAGTACTATATTTCGAAAAATTGTGTCTAAAACAGATATTCAGATGTACTACATCGAAATTCGGTGTGTTTAGCTACTACTTGGAACATATCCAGTGATACGAAACGCGTAATCGATGTGTCTCAGTTAGCGTAACAGTAGTACATCCATTATTGAGATACGGACTACGGCAGAGTCATGGTAGCATCCAGTACCGACCGATGTACGATGACGTTGACAACCGTTCACTCATACGGAACAATACGCAGAGACACCGGTTATCAGCCAACGCTACGAACTAACAGTATCCAATGAAAGCAGGGGCTCGTGTCCCCTTACGGGTGTTATGTGACGATATAATACGTGGCAAACGCTTACGTGCACTTCGAGTTCTCCCTTGACCGGTCTGTGTTGTGCTACAATCGCTGTCCGAGTACGGCCGTGTTGTCGAAAGTACGCTGCTCAAGCGTGGCGTCCACAGGATTGTACTATCGTTCCCCGTCGCTGAACACTGCCGTCACGAATAGGTGACGTTCAGCTCAATCACGTTGGCGACTTCCAGTACTTTCTGCGGGAGTTCCTCGCGGAACCGATCGCCACGGAACCGATTGGTCGGTCCCGAGACGCTGATCGCACCGAGAATGTCGTCATCGTGGTTGAGCACTGGGGCAGCGACGCAGCGAAGCCCTTCGAGACGCTCTTCGTCGTCGAAAGCGACGCCGCGCTCCCGAACGTCCGCTAACTCTTGCTCCAGCTCCGCTCTGGTGCGTATCGACTTGCTGGCCTCCCCACCGAGTCCGTGGCGGTCGACGATCGCATCAATCCGTTCGGTCGGCATGTGTGCGAGAATCGCTTTTCCGAGCGCTGTCGTATGAAGCGGAACGCGCGTTCCGACGTGGGCCTTGACCTGCACGGCTTTGTCTCCCCGAGCGCGGTACAGGTATGACCCGCGGCCGTGTTCTTCGACAAGAATATTCGCGAGTTCGCCGGTTTCTGCAGCCAGCCGATCAACTTCTGGCTTCGCAATCTCGAACAGTTTCTCCCGGTGACGGGCGTACGCGCCCAGTTCCAGGAATCGGAGTCCGACCTCGTACACGCCGTCTCTGTTGACAACGTACTCTTCTTGCTCCAGCGTGCTCAAGTAGTTGTGAACCGTGCTCTTCGGGATGCCGAGGTGCTGTGCCAGTTCGGTGACTCCGGCCCCATCGAGGTCTTTCAGTGCGTCAAGCACCTCGAATGTCGTCTCGGCGGATTTGACTGGGTTTTGAGCGGTCTTTGCCATACCCGGTCATGGTACGCCCTCGTATTAAACAGTTGTTCAAACATCTGGGACAGAGCGGTGGCTTCGACGGCACACTGGTCCCGGTCATGGCATATCAATAGCACCTCATTGCAGACTGTAGCGCGTCTGTTTCGGCCGATTGTCGCAGACAGCGATACCCACGGCGCGGGCAGTCAAATGAAGTGTAATAACTCCGTCGGCGCACATCCCTACCAGACCCACACACAGGCGCACAATCGAAATCAAGCCGAGGGGTGAGCGGGGTATCACGCTGTGACACCCTATCCAAAGCGGGTACTGACCCGTGCTCGGTCCGATGGTCGCTCAGACGACTGTAACGGGATTTTTCAGCGTTCCGATGGACTCGATGTCGATAGTGACTTCATCTCCCTCCTGCAGCGTGAAATCGTCGTCGGGAACGAGCGAAGTACCGGTGAGTAGCACTGACAGCTCGGGGACTGCGTTGTGTGCGGTGTAGTACGAAACGAGTTCCTCGCAGGTGCGTTTCATCTCGCTGGTGTTGGTCTCGCCGTGATAGACACGGTCGCCGCCGCGGTGAATCGACATCGAGAGCGTCAGCGAGTGCGGGTCCTCGATATCCGTGGCGACGGCCGGGCCGACCGAACAACAGCGGTCGTACACCTTAGCCTGGGGCAGATACAGCGGGTTCTGCCCCTCGATAGACCGACTGCTCATGTCGTTACCGACAGTGTAGCCGACGATCTCTCCTTCGTAGAGAACAACCGCGAGCTCAGGCTCGGGCACGTCCCAGTCTGAGTCGGCTCGGATACCGACCGCTTCGCCGGGACCGACAGTCCGATTCGGCGTCGATTTGAAGAATATCTCCGGTCGCTCCGCGTCGTACACGTCGAGGTACATCTCGGGCGTGTCGCTTTCCTCCGTCCGCGCTTCTTCGCTGATCTGGTATGTCACGCCAGCGGCCCAGACTTCGTCGGCAGTAACGGGATCGGTCGCATCAGCTCCGAGCCGCTGTTCGGACACTGCCTCGGCAGCATCGAGGTGGCGGGCGCTGAGTTCGTCCGGCGCGGTCTCCGCAATCGACGATGATTTGAGGAGGTCACGGAACGTTCGGAGCTGGGGCTTGACGCTGGTCAAATCGTACGTACTGTCCCCAGTTTCGACCGCTAACCGCTGTGAGTTCCCGTCGCGCAGCTGGTAGTATCTCATACAGAGATGCAAACTGCAACACTACATGAATCTTGTGCTGCCAACGGTATGGCTCTTGCCTGTCGTAAGACCGCACTGATATTTGCTGTGGAAGGCGGCTATCCGGCGGTAGACAAGTAATTGGGCGCAACCACTATGTTCCACAGAGCTACACACGCCCAACTTCCTGCCGTCGGGCAACAACCACCTTTCAATCAGGCTGATCTCTGTTCAGCAATACGGAACAGTTTGAATGACAGACGTACATACGTTATTCTGATATCCCAGTGTGTGTCGTGAGACCCAGCAGCCCAGTTCCTATTCGAGGCACAGGTGTTTGAGTGATAGCATTACGGCTTTCAATCCGCCACCACCTTTGTAATGTCCATTTGCAACAAGTCACAAGCAATAGATAAATCGCACGCGAATTCTGCAAGCACTGCCCACACGGTTACAACCACACTCGGACTTTTCTGATCCATATTCGAGTATACAAGCAGATATTATCGACATATGTCATTGCTAGACTGGATACAGCGTTTTTAATATCAATTCTCACTTGGGAACCCGAAAAATCCGAACAGTATCGCGCTTTCCATCTATCGAATCCACTTCGATAAGTCCACAGTCTGTGAACACCGCCTTCCAGTCCCGATAGTACAGCGGGACGTTGTCATCGACGTAGTTTACTTCACCTGCGTCGCCACCTTCGTTCTCGACGGTGATTAGCAGATCGTCCACAATCCGTGCCAGTTCCTCGAACGCCCAGTCGACATCCGGATGGAGGTGCTGGAGGGTTTCGACTGAAAAAACGGCATCGTACGTGTCATCCGCGACATCCGTGACGAAGTCCTCGATAGCCATCGCGTGGAACGAACCGTCGGCCGCGAGTTCGGGATACGTCTCGGCAAGGATGTCCAGCGCGTCGGCGTTGATATCGACTCCGGTTAGATCAGAGTAGCCAGCGTCGGACAATGCGGCGAGGTGCCGCCCGGAACTGCACCCGACCTCTAGAATAGCCGCGTCTCGCTCGACATGCTCTGCAAGTATCGACTGCACCAGCTCACTCGTCTCGTCCGCTCCATAGTAGGCATAATACGCGGGGGAGTACTCGCCGGACCGGTCGGCCCACTCCTCGCGAATGTCGGTAGAGTCCACGGTCAACTCGGGTGGGGAAGACGGAAAGTTCTGCCGGAACGGTCGTGATGACCATGACCGAAAGACGCAACAGCCACCCAGACGACCAGCATGCCATGGGCTGGACAGTGATGCCGGACTTCGAGGGACACGACGAGGCACGCGAGCAGTTCACCTGGGAACTGCCGGAGTCGTACAATCCGGCCGTCGACTTCCTGCAAAAACACGACGACCCCGAACGGGTAGCGCTCGAACAGGCGTACCCCGACGGGCGACGCGAACAGTACACGTTCCGCGAACTGGACGCGCTATCGGACCGGCTCGCGGCCGGGTTGGCTAGGCTCGGCGTTGAGGCCGGCGACCGAGTCGGCGTCGTCGTGCCACAGAAGCCACAGAACCCGGTTACGCACCTGGCGAACTGGAAGCTCGGAGCCGTGTCGGTTCCGCTGACGGTCCTGTTCGGCACAGACGCGCTCCGGTATCGGCTGGACGACGCTGGCGTGACTGTCGCCGTTATCGACCCGGCCGTGCGCGATGACATCGACGCGGTCCGGGACGACTGTCCGGCACTGGACCACGTCGTCGAAATCGAGACCGACGCGCCGCCGGGGGACGTTCACGCCTTCGAAGACGTGCTCGCAGCACCGGAGAACGCGGCTATCGAGCCCTACGACGCGACGCCGGACACCGACACGGCGATACTGTACACGAGCGGGTCGACGGGCCCGCCAAAGGGCGTCCGTCACTCACACGCGCTCTGGCTCGGACGAGCCGCAGCCGCGTACAACTTCTTCGACCAGGGACTCGGCCCGGACGCGACCGTCTGGACGCCCGCGGACTGGGCCTGGGGCGCAGCGCTCGGCGGGACGCTCTTTGCGACGTGGCACCACGGCGGGACCGTCGTCGGCTACCCCGCTTCGGGCTTTGACCCCGACGAAGCGTTCGGCCTGCTCTCGGAGTTCGGCGTCACCCGGTCGTTCGTGCCCGCGACGGCCCTCCGGATGCTGATGGACGTCGAGAACCCGACGGCGACGTACGACCTCGACGTCGAGACCATCGCCGTCGGCGGCGAGTCGCTGACGCCGGAAATCGTCGACTGGGTGGCCGAGACGTTCGACTCGGTCACCATCAACGAGTTCTACGGCCAGACGGAACTGAACCTCGTCGTCGCCAACAACTCGAACTGGTTCGACACCCAGCCCGGCAGCATGGGCAAGCCGCTGCCGGGCTATGACCTGGCGATTCTGGACCCCGAGGCCGCCGACCGCGGCGTCGCCGACCCCGTTCCGGCCGGCGAACTCGGCGAGATAGCGCTGCGCCCCCACGACCGCTCGGTGTTCTTCGACGAGTACTGGAACATGCCCGAAAAGACGGCGGCCAAGGAGGTCGAGGGCTGGTTCGTCACCGGCGACCTGGCCCGGCAGGACGACGACGGCTACGTCTGGTTCAAATCGCGCAAGGACGACGTCATCATCACGAGCGGCTACCGCGTCGGGCCGACGGAGGTCGAGAGCGCGATTCTCGAACACCCCGACGTGGTCCAGGCCGGCGTCATCGGCGTCCCCGACGACACGCGCGGGGAAATCATCAAGGCCTACGTCGAGACGGCCGCGGACGCGCCGGCACGGGAGACGCTCCGGTCGGAAATCGAGTCCGTCGTTCGGGACCACCTCGCCGAGTACGAGTACCCCCGCGAAATCGAGTTCGCAGACGCGTTGCCACAGACGACCAGCGGGAAAATCCGGCGCACAGAACTCCAGGAGTGGCACGCCGACGGCGAGTCATCGTAGCTTTCGGGACCGAACAGTCACTTGGTGCCGAAATCGGTGAAGTGAACACCACATCTGGGACGCTGTGTTCGTATCCTGGTTTTCTATCGATGCGTCGGCATAAATGCCTGAACCCATCACGGATTATGTTCAGAAATTGCGGTTTATGAGCAATATATAGTAATAAATACCGTCATTATACGCTTAAATACGAAATACGACACCAAATTAACGGCGCTTGGAGACTCTAACGCAATACGGATTCGAGACACCGGTCAGTTACCTGTCGATAGCACGGTTCCCGGCACAATCCACTCCGAAACACGGCTGTTCCACCGAAAGGCCGGCTGATTCTCCAGCGGTGTGCCTGTACGACACTGGTCGTCGGTGCAGAAGGTATGAATGGAACGGACAGCCAGGATAGCCCGGCGTTCGGACGCGGGTAATCCCGTTTGCCTCCTCCACCCCGCGACCCCACGAGCGACGGGTGTTCGATGGTCCGCTGCTCACTTCCGTGCCTGGCGGGGTGCCATCGTTTAACCACGTGGGCACACCCCTGCAGGTGCGACCACGCGGACCGCCGTCCCCGTGGGACGAGGCTTCCACGTTAGCTTACGGGGTCCACGTCCGTCAGACCGGACGCCCCCGGTGTTCGGTCCCCGCTCAAGACCACAGTGCGGGCGAGGAGGGGGGCCTAGCCCCCCGACCTAGTCCATCTGAAAGTCCGCCGCCACCCCATAAGGGCCTTTCGGATGCGCCCACAGACCGCTGGACGACGCCCCAGTGGGCAGACGGGCCTACAGCAGGTCCAGCGCCCGCGCGAACCACGTGCCACCGAGCGGGATGAGACAGCCGACGGCGACAACGCCCCAGCGGTGATGTTCCATCAGCGTTGACTCGGTCAGCCCCAACACGAGGCTCTCGGGGACGGTGACCGCCCAGAGGAGACTCAAAGCGACGATGAACACGCCCATGCCGATGCTCGCGCCCGCCGCGACGCTCGGGTCCGACCGCCCCTCGCGGCCGGCCGCCAGCACGATAATGCAGACGAGCGCGAACACGCCCGGCAACAGCGGGGACAACGCCCCCGAGTTGTAGTACGCTCCCACGGCGCTCGCGGTCTCGACGAGGCCGTACGGAACCGCGAGCGCAAGGAGATACAGAACGCAGCCGACGATGCCGACAGTTGGAGCGAGCCGCAGGTCGTCCATATCGTCGCTGTGGCCGGCGGCGTCTTAACAGCGACGTTCGAGCGAAACGAGGAAATGTCGGCTCTCCGTATCCGTGACCATGGGACTGGGTTCCACCGCGAAAAAGATACAGAAGGTCGCCGACATTGCAGAGGACCTCTACAAGAAGGTCAACGAGCTGAAAACACAGCTCGAAGACCTGCGAAGCACTGTCGACGAGACGAACACCCGCGTCGACGGGATGGAGCAGGAACTGGCCGAACAGCGCGCGCTCATCGAGGCACTCGCCGAAGAACGGGGCGTCGACCCGGAGGCAGTCGTGGCCGAAGTCGCCGCTGACACTGATAAGAACACAGCTGAAGCGGCTTCAGAGTAACTCCCAGACAGCGGTACCATGAGCGCGGCGGAACCGGTTGGTTTAAATCATAACGTCATCATACCATTGTACGTAGGGCGCTTAGCTCAGCTTGGACAGAGTGCTTGGCTTCGGACCAAACCGTCGGGGGTTCAAATCCCTCAGCGCCCGTATCGGTTAGTTCCGGCGAATTTTCGGGTTTAAATCCTTCTAATCGCAGATTCTGGATTTATAATCTCGGTTCCTTTCGTTCAACAATCGAACGGTTCTGAACTGGAGCGGTATCGTCTGGTGATTCGCCTACATCTGCACCGTTCGTCTCTGAAAAAATCAATCGGCAATTGAGGGGTCACCACCGCTTGTATCGGAAACTCACGGCATTCAGGAACCGCCTCGAACGCTGTCAAGTGTTCCGTGCTGAATATATAGAAGGAGTTCAACAGTCACGTCTGGTCCGACGACCACTACCCGACGCGCCTGTGGCGTGTGAGCTGTCCCGGGTCCGGTCAAGTGGATAACGGCTCTCTTTCTCGCTTTGATCGCCGTCTCAGTGGAGCATATCAAGCAGGAAGATTGCGAGGAAGCCGACGAAGAAGAGCGTCGTCGACACCGGTGTCTCGGGAACTTTCCCGGCCTTCACCAGCAGTTCCTCGGTGACGAGGTACAGCAGGGCAGCGGAACCGAAGGCGAGGATAATCGCGATGGGGGCGCCGGTTACTCCGTCAAGTGCAAGCACGCCACCAGTTACGCCTGACGCGAGCAGCAGTCCGAAGACTGTCGGGACTGCGAGTTTCTTGACCACCCCGATATCTCGTGGGAGTGCGATGACGCCAGCAACACCGAGGAAGAGCACCTCGATGGCCAGCGCCACGGCGATGATGACGCCGGTGTCGGGATTGTCAAGGAAGGTTACCCCAATGAGGACTCCGTCAATGAGCATATCGATACTCACGGTGATGAGCAACCCCGCCGCGCCAGCAAACTGGCCGCCAATATCGCGCTTCTCGATGGTCTTACTCAGCCGGTGGATGCCCAACATCGTCGCAACCCCGATGGCGAACCCAAGCACTACGACTCGGGGTGCCCGGTCGTGAATGTTCGGGAGCAACTCAGCGGCAACGGCGGCGATCACAACTCCGGCCGCGAAGTGCTGAATGTTGCTTTCCATCTGCGGCCCCGGTGGATAGGAGATGGCGATTACGCCGCCCACCAAGGCGGCCACAACCGCGAGCGCGGTGTACGACAGCGCCTGAACCAGTACCATACGGCCCCTGCTGACCGAAGCGTCAAGAGTGTTTATCAGATACTGTTCACTGGTCCGGCAGTGGACGCGTCGCTGCTGGCTATGTGCTGTGTATTCAGCACGAGCCCACGAGAAAGTCTGGTTTCTCACATATAACGGGCATTCGACACCGTGGATTACGATGCCTCAAGCCCAACAAGGAAACCCGTCCACCAGTCGAGCGAGCGCCCTCCGCGCCCGTCGCGGATTTTCACCACCCAAACTGCCCGACAGCGTTGGCCCGAAATTCTCTATGAACGCAATGTTGTTGCTTTCCTTCGCTCGTCAAGCGGTTGGGACAGGGCTTGTGCCTTCCGGTGATTTACCTCTAGTCACACTGTACGCCGCTAAGAAACTCAATCACTCAGCGGGTATCGAACGAGTTAATCACGTCACCCGTGGAGTACGTCTCGACCAGGTTCTGTTCCTCGAAGTCGGCATCATCGCTCCAGATAGCTGCATCGTTGGCAATCGCGCACGCCAGATAGAGAACGTCGTCGGGGTCGGTGTCACCGATTGCTTCGTCTGCGTGCTTGATAGCTGGGTGGAAGTCTCCGGCAGGAACGACTTCGATGTACTGGAACAGGAGATCGACGAACTGTGCCACGCGGTCCGGTTCCATCCCGGACTTCTCCGCGATCAGTCGTTTGTAGCTATCGATCTCGTCGTGGACGAATGCCGGTGTCAAGAGGTCCGGTTCGAGTGTGACGATGAGTTCTCGCGTTTTCGAATCAGCGATGAGGGCAGAGATGACGACGTTGGCGTCGATGACCAGTTTTATTCGTCGTGTCTACGCCGATTCTTCGTCGACGCGCTTCCGTCCACGCTCGTTTATCTTGTCGGCGATCTCCTGTACGTCGGTCTCGGTGAGTTCGCTCTCACTGGTGAGTTCGTCCATCACTTCGAGCGCCTCGATCTTCTCTTCGATGGCCTGTCGTGTGACCTCGCTCCAGTTGATCTCGGGGTGTCTTTCCATGCGTTCCTTGAGGTCGTCGTCCACGTTGACAGTGATACTGGGCATACAACAAGCTATGTGTTCACAGAATACTGTGTTTTTCGGTGAATCTTAGGACCACTGATTTTGGCCGCCTCAGGCCAAACAATGGACTTCGTTCACCAGTCGAGCGAGCGCCCTCAGCGCCCGTGGCATTTTGCTGCGAGCAGACAGTACGAACTGAAGAGTGTTGCCTGTGGAATTTGCAGCAGGGCGGAGCCGGCGTGACGGTAATCAAGTCCACGGCGCACGTAGCCGTCTGCACGCGTCCAATCGCTCGGGACCTGAAGCGCTACCGTTCGATGCCGACCACTATCAGGTCGATGTACTGGTCGAAACACCCGATACTGTAAGGGCAAGTGGCGAGCGTCTGAAAGAGTCCAGAGAGCGGACCTGGTCGTCGGGTTGCGCTGCAGTGACCTACCGTAGCTGCCAGTACAGCGACCACGATAGCTTCGCCGTCAAACACCGACGGGAGCGTCCCGTAACAGTGGTAAAGTGACTGTGTTCACCGACCCATCTACTATCCGGCTTGAGAGAACACGGAAGGAGCGCCTGTGCCGATACATTATTACTAACACAAGATTCTATTATCACAGGAATTATTAGAAATAGCTGTATATTTAATAACACAGATGGTATCTATCACGCGGCGACGACTACTGCAGACGGCTGGCGCTAGTGCAGCCGCGACGACGGTAACCGGCTGTCTCGGCCAGGGTGCGGCCTCGCTTGATTCCGTGACTGTAGGGTACGTCCCGATCTACCCCAACATGCAACACTACGTAATGGAACGGGAGGGCTACTACGACGCTGTCCCGGCAGAGGTCACTGTCGAGCGTTTTAGCTCGGGCCCCAGTGTCGTCACAGCGTTTGCCAGTGGGGACGTCGATGTCGCGTTCTTTGGCGTCACTCCGGCGATGGTACTCGCCGACAGAGGCACGCACGCAGGTGTTCTCGCTGCGAATTCACGAAACGGGTTCAAGATTATGGGGACAAGCAAGCTCGTCGACCTGTACGAGCAAGAGGCCGACGCCGTTTTCGACCGCTTCGAGCGTGAGAACGGACGAAAAATCCGGTTCGGTGTCCCACCGGATGGGAGCGTTCCCGACATTGTGCTCCGGTACTGGATTCAAGAGGCTCTCGACGCCGGGGAAATTGACACCGTCATCGACAAGTCGAAGGTTCCACCGGCGAAAGCGGTCCAGACAATTCAGTCGGGCGATATCGATGCGACCGTCATTCAGGAGCCGTTCGCGACGATAATCGGCCGTGAAGACGGCTACGGCGAACTCGAATGGTCGGGGACTGTCTTGGAGAACCATCCAGTGACGGTGCTCTACGCGACTCAGCAGGTCATCGACGCGAGCGATATCGCACGGTCACTGGTCGAACAGCACACCGTAGCGACCGCATTCACAGCGAGCGCACCGGACGTGGCCGCGGGCCACGCCGCGTCGGTCATCGGCTCGGGTGTAAGCGAGGAACTCGCTCAGGCGGCCTTCGAGTCACAGGCGTCCGATTTCATCTCGGACCCGCATGCTGTCACCGAGCAGACCGCGACGATGGGCGAGTTCGTTGCGAGCGTCGGAAACATCGACGAACCGGTGCCGAGTGAGGAACTGTTCGCCTTCGGCCCCTACGACGCCATCGAGTCATGAGCGCGCCCACCGACACCGGTCCCGAGACGCTGCTGGACGGAGGCGTCGAGAGAGAATCACGGCGATATCTCCGTGGCCTCGGGGGCCTGGCGAGTTTCCTGCTTATCTGGTGGGTCGGAGCGCTGACGACGCAGCCGTCGTATCTGGTTCCGGGACCCGTCGACTCCGCACGCGCCTTCGTCCAGCTGTTCGCAACCTCGACACGAATCGTCGCCCCGCTCGCCGGACTGGAACTCGTCTTGCCGACGGGACTTGCACATCTCACACAGACCCTGTTTCATTACATCCCGGGCCTACTGCTGGGTGCCGCCTGTGGCAGTAGCCTCGGACTGGCGATGGGCTGGCACGACGTGCTAGACGACTGGCTTCGGCCACTCGTCCGGGTGCTGCGGCCGATTCCGCCGCTGGCGTGGGTCGTTTTCGCCATCGTCTGGTTCGGTATCCATCACACGGGAGCGGCCTTCATCGTCTTCGTCGGCGCGTTCTGGATTAACTTCTATGCCGCCTACGGCGGCGTCGAGGGCGTTTCGAGCGAACTCACCGACGCCGCATCGACGCTGGGAGTCAAACGGGACCTGTCGATGCTGAAGCTGGTCGCGCTCCCGAGTGCCGCCCCGCAGCTGCTGACGGGCTTCCGTACCAGCATCGGACGCTGCTGGATGATTGTCGTCGGGGCCGAACTGTTCGGTGCGCCCGGTGTCGGCTACGAGATCATCAACGCCGCGAACAACCTCGCGATGGAGACCAGCGTCGCGTACATGTTCCTCATCAGCCTCGCCTTCCTTACGATGGACGTTGGCTTCCGGCTATTCGAACGGAGGGCTCTCGCATGGCGCTGAGTGAACGGTCGTCGGACCCGGCCAAAGCGGGTCGGAAAATCGTCGTCGACGGTGTCAGTAAGGCCTACGACTCCGTACAGGCACTCTCGGGTGTCTCACTCTCCGTTCGGGAAGGCGAGTTCTGCTGTATCGTCGGTCCGTCGGGCTGTGGCAAGACGACGTTGTTGCGAACGATAGCGGGCCTCGAGGACACCGACAGCGGCTCGATTCTGGTCGACGACGACCGGGTCACGGAGCCGGGGCTTGACCGCGGGATGGTTTTTCAAGAGTACGCGCTATTCCCGTGGCTGACGGTCCGGGGGAATATCCGTTTTGGTCTCGACCGGCCCGCGTGTGACTGTCCCGATTGTGAAGGGCGGATACGGGAACTGGTCGACCTCGTCGGTCTGTCAGGGTTTGAGGATGCGTATCCCAAGGAGCTCTCGGGTGGGATGAAACAGCGCGTCGGCAGCGCCCGTGCGCTCGCTGTCGATCCGGAGATACTGTTGCTGGACGAGCCTTTCGGCAGCGTAGATGCCAGAACACGCGACCGACTCCACGACGAACTGCTCGATATCTGGGCCGAAACCCGCCAGACGGTCGTCTTCGTCACTCACGATATCGACGAGGCCGTGAAACTAGCTGACAGGGTCGTTGTATTGGACGACGACCCCGGCACTGTCCAGTCGACAGTCACCGTCGACATAGACCGTCCCCGAGAGCGAACGTCCCACCGGTTCGTTGAGTACGTCGCACGCATCCGAGCGGAACTCGGTCAGACACCTGGTGCTAGCCAAAGCAGTCGATAAGACAGCTCTTCCTGCCTCGAAAGACGGCCCATGTAGCAGGGCCGCCACACTATCGCTCTACGTCGCAGTGAACACGCCGTCCTATGAGATAGTGTCACAACGGCCCGTTCGCAGTAGATCGACTGAAGAGCACGGCCTGGCTGTCAGCGAGCGTTACCGGTTCGCCCGGGTCCTTGACTGCCAGCCCTGGGGAGGCGAGCGCGACATCCCACCCGTTTTCGTCGACATCGACAAGATGACTGGGAGTGACGGTTTCGGCAACGCCTTCCATGGTCCCCACGAACAGGAGTTCTTCGCCGGTCTCCGAATCGGTGCGGTAGCCGTAGTACAGTACTGTCCCGTCAGTCGGATAGACGTAGTCGAGTACATCTTCGCCCGTAAGGTCTGTCGTCACCCAGTCGTGCTCGTGGCGGAACCGTCTGACTTCGAGGTCGAACGCGGTTCGGTCGTCGTCCTGTGTGTCGGTCCAGTGTGAGAGCGTGGCGAAGTGAGCGATGTCCCGCATCCAGTCGAGACCCAGTTGTTCCAGGTCCTCGACGGAGAGGTCGTCGCCGACGGGTGTCCCGACCACAGAAAGTAGCGCTGCCATTTCCGCCTTGTCGTAGTCGGTCATGCTGACCGTGTCGCTGAGACACGTCAGGAACGCGCTCAGTTCCGCGCGGCTTTCGAATCCCCACTCCTTGAGACGGGTGAAAAACCGGTCGTCTTCGAAGTCGCGGTCCCGTATCTGCCATTCGGGGAAGTTCTTCTCCTCGGCGAGGACTTTCAGGTTCCAGACGGCGTCCGTGTCGCGGACGAAGCCCCACGGGGCTCGCATGTTGGCGTGCGTGAAATCCATCGGACAGCCGGGCATGAAGCCGTGAAACAGGATCGTCGTGGCGGGATTGTTGTAGGCCCGTTCGAGTTGCTCCTGCCGGCTGTCGCCGAGATATCGGTTTATCTGTGGCTGGCTGAACGGCGGGTCCGGTTCGAGCTGTGTCCCGCGGCGGATCGTGTCGTGGTTCGCGACCCCGGAGATCCAGTTCTCGCCCATGTCCGCGACCTCGCGGACGCGCCACCACTTCGTCGCCCAGAACGTCTGCAATGCCGGCGTATTGTGGGCGAACGTGACCGGCCCCCACTGGTAGGCGTGGGGGTGTTCCTCGATGAGCGTCCGGTACGTCGACGCGAGTTCCCAGTCCGAGCGCGGCCACGGGCGGCCGTCCTCGTAGATCATCCACGGACGGTACTCGACACCGGCCACCTCCTGTGTCACCCGGTCCATCTCGGCGAGGTACTCGTCGTCGTGGTACTCCTCCTCGGCCTCGGGGTCCCAGTTCGTGAAGTCCTGTGCGCCGTCGACGCGGATCCCGTCCGCCCCGAAGTCCATCTTGCGGCGCTGGAGTTCGAGCAGGCCCGCACGGACGACCGGCTGGGTGTAATCAAGCTCCTGCCCGTACATCCCCGGTCCGGCGAACCACTCGTCGTTGAGCAGTGGGAGCGCGCCGTTGTCGGCGTGGCCCAGCGCGATGTCGAAGACGACCTTGACCGGGTCCGGCATCGTGTGCAAGGTCGCGATGAGGTCGACGAGTTCGTCCGGCCGACGGCTCTCTAAGATGGCCGGGTTGACCGTTCCGAACCCGGAGATGACAATGTCGTACCCCCAGTTTATCATGTCGGGGTGCCTGACTGTCGCCGTGAGCTGCCCCTCGCTCTCGGCCTCGGGGAGCCAGTAGCCCAGTTCGTCTTCGTTCTGTGTGATGGGGGCGAGCGGCATTAGCTGGACGGCGTCGTACCCGGTGAAGTTGCGTTCGGCCGGCGTCAGCGCCTCGCCGTCGCGCTGTTTCTGACCGATTCGGTCGAAGACATCGGTGAGGCCAGCGAGCGTGCCCGACTCGGTTGCGGTCCCCGGGTGGACTTCGAGCATGCTCGTCGCAGGCTCGAATCGGGGCAATCCGTCGTCCTCGTGGGCGTGCGGGGCGGCACCGTCCTCTGCGAGCGCTTGGAAGTACGCACGGTCGTCTCGGCGCTCATCGAGGCGGTCCATGTCGTACAGCTCCGGCGGGCCGTAGGCACCGAAGGGCAGTGAGTCCGCAAACGGATCCGTGATGGTCTCCCGGCTGCCGTCCTGCTCGTAGCTGAGGCGGTAGAGCGTCCCGAGCTGGTCGCGAGTCCCCGGCCGTGGTCCGTCAACCGCCGCCCACGTAAACTCCCCTTCCCGGCGCGTCTCCACGAGCTGTCTGTCGAAGGCGACGGTCTGCTCAGCGGCGGCCAGGTCGACCGGCTCTGTCGCCGTCAACAGTTCGAGTTCCACAGATTCGGCCGGCACCGCACCGACGAGTTCCGGCGTCCAGAACCCGAACTCCGCGTGGCTGTCTCGCCAGTGTGCACCGAGCCGGGACGTGATTTGCGTCGCCGCGTCGAACCGACTCTCGTGCTCGTCGAGTCGGTCACGCTGCCAGGTACACAGCGCGTCGGTCGCATCGGGTCGGAAACTGGAACGCGCCATCAGACGTCATCCCATTGCCTGTCCGATTCGTTCATAGCACATATGTCTCTCACACACAATATGAGCGTTTCCCTCACATCACTACCTGTGCCCCACCCGCACAGCCGAGAGCGTTGCCTCTGGTCGGCCCGTTCACGCAGGCGAAAATTACAGTATCGAGCCGACCACCAGCTGCCGGGACAGCAGTCACGTGCCGCGGTCGCCCACAAAAAAGCCGCCGCCCTGCCCTCAGTCGTCGGCCGGTTCCACGACGCTGTCGAGTCCGGTCATCTCCAGCCCGCCGCCGATGGTCCGGTTCGGATACGGCATATTGATGTCCTCGGCATCGAACCGCTGCTTGACTGACTTGACGTACTCGGCGCGGGTCTTGACGAAGTCGGACCGACTGGGGTTTTCGATCCAGATACGGGACTGGAGTCCGACAGAGGAATCACCGAGTTCAACGAGGCGAACGGAGGGCTCGGGGTCGTCCATAATCCCCGGGTGTGCCCTGGCCTCGTCGAGAATGATTTCAGTCGCTTCGTCGATGTCGTCGTCGTAGTCGATGCCGAACACGAACTTCAATCGGAGCTGGTCCTTTGCGACGGGGTTTTTGATGACGCCGTCGGTCAGATTCGAGTTCGGCACGGTAAGCAGTTCGTTGTCGAAGGTCCGGACGCGAGTCACACGGAGGCTAATGTCCTCAACGACGCCTGAGTTACCGTCCCACTCGATCCAGTCACCGATGCGGAACGGCTTGTCGGTGTAGATGAACACGCCGGCAACGAAGTTCTTGATGACATCCTGCATCGCGAAGCCGATGGCCAGCGTCGCTGCCGCGGCGATGGTCGCCAGCGACTGCAGGAAGTTCCCGTACTCGGCCATCCCGAAGGCGACGGAGATGGCGACGAACACGATACCGATGCTGACGACCTTCTTCAGCGGCCGCCGAGCGTGCGTATCGAGGTCGCGGGACTTGAGCGAGCGGTCGACGATAGGCAGGACGATTGCCTTCCCCAGAACGTAGACGAGGGCGAAGACAACGACGAAGACCACTGCCGAAGCGATAGAGCCGGCCGCTGGCACACCGAGCCCGTTGAGTAGGTCGGCGAGTGGCTGGACCTGCATCATTTCTCAAACACAGCAGTGTGTCCCCGAACCTGAATCACGGTGGCGTTGACCAGCTCAGCAAGGTCGTCGGCGAGTTCCTCGGTCGTCGTGCCGCCGCGGGACGAGCGGAGGAACTTGACTTTCACCAGGTCGGTGTTCTCCAGCTGGTCATCGAGTTCGTCCGCTACTGATTCGATGCCGTGTTTGCCGACGCGGAGTGTCGCGTCGAGGTCGTGTATCCGAGACTGTCGAGAAGAGTCACTCATGTACACGGTTTAGCGCGGACAGCCCCTTAAAACCAGTAGTCGTAAAGAATCCTCAGTCGTACGGGTAGCGGGACTGTGACCCACAGTCGCAGGTGATGACGACGTGGCCGGACTGGGTTCGCGAGCGGGCGTTGTGGCCGTGCAAGAGATACGTGTCGCAGGCGTCACATGTCGACCGCTCGAACGACCGCGGCAGCCGCAGACGGTGACGCTCCGCGACGCGTCGCGCGCGCCGGACGTACGACCGAGCACGGTCTTCGTTGCCAGCCTTGACGGCCTCGCGAGCGAGCGACTGGAGGCGCTCGATCCGCTCGCGGGCGATGGTCGCCTCGTCCGTCATTGGCGGTACTGGGTCGGCGGCGGGAAAATGCCTTCCGAACGAGCTGGCAACTGCGATCTATTACAACCCCTCACAGGGAAAGTCGATAGGATTTTCGGCCCCGGTAGAGTTGCCCGAGACGTGCGCGTCCTGAACTATCTCGAACTAGCCGACCGCCTCGACCGGTCGGGCATCGGAACTGCCGTGGACCACCAGCGGGCGGCGCTGTCCGAGACCGACATCGAGGTGGAGACGACGCCCTGGCAGGAGGGCCATCCGGCGTGGGCACTGGGTGGCAATATCGCCTTCAACGATCCGGTGTTCCGAGCGTTTGACATCGCTCACTGCAACATGATCGGACCGGGGTCCGTCGCTGTGGCACAACACGCGGCGCAGGCAGACATCCCGCTCGTCCTGCACGCCCACGTCACCCGCGAGGATTTCCGGGATAGCTTCCGCGGGTCGAACCTGGTCGCGCCGGCACTGGGTCGGTACCTCCGGTGGTTCTACTCGCAGGCCGACCTCGTGCTCTGTCCCTCCGAGTACACGAAGGACATCCTCGAGTCGTACCCGGTCGATGCGCCGATACGGCCGATGACAAACGGCGTCGACATCGACGCGCTGGCAGGCTACGAGGATATGCGCGAGGACTACCGCGGGCGCTACGACCTCGACGGGATGGTCGTCTTCGCCGTCGGCAACGTCTTCGAGCGCAAGGGGCTGACGACGTTCTGTGAACTCGCACAGGCAACGGAGCACGACTTCGCGTGGTTCGGCCCATACGACGCCGGGCCACAGGCCTCGAAGACCGTCTCGCAGTGGGTGAACGACCCGCCAGAGAACGTCACGTTCACCGGCTGGGTCGAGGACATCCGCGGCGCGTTCGGGGCCGGCGACGTGTACCTGTTCCCGACGAAGGCAGAGAATCAGGGTATCGCCGTGCTGGAGGCGATGGCCTGCGGGAAGGCGGTCGTCCTTTCCGATATTCCGGTGTTCCGAGAGTACTACGAGGACGGCCACGACTGTCTCATCTGTTCTGACAAAACGGAGTTCCGCGAGGCACTGGAGCGTCTCGCCGAGAACCCGGACCTGCGGGACCGACTCGGAGAGAACGCTAAAGAGACGGCCAGAGAACACAGCTTAGACCGGGTCGGTCGTCGGCTGATCGAGACGTACGAAAAACTGGTCTGATCGCCGCCCCAGCGGATTGTTATGCTGAGCGGGGGTCCGTTGCGACAGCTACCGACGGTGAGCGACGCCAGACGACTGCGACCAGTGCTGCGCCGACAAACACCAGCGCACCGGCGACTGAGAACGCGAGCAGAAAGCCGTAGCCGCCAAGCCAGCCGCCGAGTATCGACCCGACGCCGCTCGCCAGCCCAGAGACGGCGGTGTAGATGCCGAGCGCCTCGCCGCGAATCGCCGCCGGCGCGAGTTGGGTGACGACGCTGGCCGCGGTGACGGCGATGACAGCCCAGGCGACGCCGATGAGGGCGAACACGACGCCGGTGACCGCTGTGCCGACGAGCGCCGCCGAGAAGAGCAGTCCCACGACGGCGACGGCCGGGTGAAGCGCCGCGCGGGCGAGCAGGCTGCCGACCTGAAGCCCGCTCGGGTCGTACCGCTCGGCGAGTTTGCCGGCGCGGTCGTACCACAGCGCCGACCCGACGCTGGAGACGAGATACAGCGCAAAGACCAGACCGGAGTTGTAGCCGAGCGTCCGCGAGAGATACAGCGGCAACGGTCCCCAGAACACGCCGAACCCGACGAAGAAGGCGACGACGCCTCCGAAGTAGACCGTCAGCGCCGGAGTGAACCGGGCCACGACGTCCCGTGGATGTATCGACCGCGTGAGCCAGTACAGCCGGCCCGGGCCGACCGGGAACGTCGCGCTCCTGACCGGGAGCCGGCGCGACCGGGCGATGGCCCGCGAGAGCCGGCTGGCTCGTGGGCTGGCGAGTTCGTCGGGGTCGGCCGGTAGCCACTTCGCCGCGAGCGCCATCGACAGAGAAACGGCGGCCGCACACAGCCACAGCAGCGACTGCTGGGCGGGAACCTCACCGAGCGGTCCCGAGAGCAGCGTCGTCCACACGAGGCCGAGGACGAGGCCGCCGGCCCACCCCCAGCCCTGGTAGCGGTTCAGGACAGCGAACCGCGCGGGCCAGTCCCGCTCGACGGTTCCGACGGTGACGAGCAGGGTCAGCACCGGCGCGACCGCGCCCGCCGCGAACCACAGCAGGCCGTTGCCGACGATGACTAGCCACGGCCGCTCCGTCAGCGAGACGAGCACCAGGGCGATGACCGCCAGTCCCAGCGCGACCAGGACGAGCGAACGGCGCTTCCCCGTTTTGTCGGCGACGCGCCCGAAGACGAGCGCGCCGGGCGCGCCCGCCGCGGCGGCCACCCCGGCGAGGACGCCCAGCATGAACGTCTCGCCGCCGATGGCGACAAAATACAGCGGCACGAGCAGCGAACCCGCGCCCAGTGCCACCGATGCGAGCGCCCAGGCGTACAGCCAGCCGTCCCGGTCCATTACCCACACTCCACCACGGTCCCGGAAAAGCGCTCTGGCGCTTGGTGGCGGGTGACAATCACCTGATTAGTGGCTTGCCAATGGCAACGGTTTAAGCCCTGGTCCTGCTACGCCGCGGCGATGGCACTGCCGCACGTCGCGACGTTTACCGACACGTATCTCCCGACCGTCAATGGGGTGACCTACACGGTGCAGACGTGGCGGGACCGCTGGCGCGACCGCGGCGGTCGCATGGGCGTGGTCTATCCGAAAAGCGACCACGACCCCGCCGACAACGAGTACCCGGTCCGGAGCCTCCCGTTCCCGTTCTACGAGGGCTTTCGCCTCGGGATGCCACAGATACCGAACGGCGTCCGGGACGCCGAACTGGTCCACGCCCACACGCCGTTCAGCCTCGGGATGGCTGGCCAGCGACTCGCGGGGAAGCTTGACATCCCGTTCGTCGCGTCGTATCACACGCCCACGAGCGAGTACGCCGAGTACGTCTCCTTCAACGGCGCTGTCGAGTCAGCGGTCCGCTCCAGCGCCGAGAGCTACGAACGCTGGTTCCTTGGCCGTGCCGACACCGTTATCGCGCCAAGCGAGCGCGCAGCGACCCATCTCCGGGAGTCTATTGGCCTCGATACAACGGTGTCCGTCGTCCCGAACGGCGTCGACACGACCGTGTTCGAACCGGTCGACACGACCGACTTCCGGGACCGCTACGACCTCCCCGACGGCCCCATCGTCGGCTACACCGGCCGCCACGGCTACGAGAAATGTCTAGCTGACATCATCACCGCCTGCGAGGGGCTGGACGTGACTGTCGTGCTCGGCGGCGACGGCCCGGCCCGTGAAACCCTCGAAGCGACGGCCGAACACAGCGATGTCGACGTGCGGTTTCTCGGCTTTCTGGACCGGGCGGAGCTTCCCGAGCTGTACTCGACACTTGACGTGTTCGCGTTCCCCAGCCCCGTCGAAACGCAGGGGCTGGTCGCGCTGGAAGCCAACTGCTGTGGGACGCCCGTCGCGGGCGTCGACGCCGGCGCACTCAGCGACACCATCGAAGACGGTGAAACCGGCTACTCATACGACGAAGGCGACATCGACGGTTTTCGCCGGGCTATCGAGCGCGTCCTCGATGACCAGATACAGCTTCGAGAGCGCTGTCTTGCCCGGCGGGACGTAATCAGCGTCGAGCACGCCATCGACAAACTGGCCGACGTGTACGCTAGCGTGCTGTAACCGTCATCCGAACAGCGCCGGACTCCGCAGCTCAGGCCCGCGAGTGTGACCAACCGATACCGAACGCGAGCCCGTTGAGTGTCCCGAGCAGTATCCCGAGGTAGAAATCCCCCAGTGAGACGGCCAGTATCAGGCCAGCCCCGATTCCCAGTGCCAGCCCCTTCAGGACTGTCGGCCAGTGGAGCCAGCTGAGTCGCCCTTCGGCGTCGTCGCTCATACGCTCTTTCGGGCCGCCGGCGAGTAAACTGTACCCATTCGTCACGGGCGCTCGTGCTGGTCACGGGCGGACTGTCGCTCTGCCAGCGCAGCGATGCGGCGTTCGACGTCCGGATGCGACCCGGGCAGCAGCCGTTCGGAGACGCTCCGCCAGCGGTGGGCGAGCCGTTCGGCCCGTCCCTCCGGCGGGTCGGGCGTCCCGTCTGCAATCGCGTACGGCACCACACACAGTTCCCGCACACCGGTCTCAGCAGTTCGGATGTCCGTGGCCGGGCGCTGGTCCGCTGTCAGCGTCTCCAGAGCACTGGCGAGCGCCGCCGGGGAGCCACAGATGGCGACGCCGCCTGCGTCCGCCGCGTACTCCCGGACTCTGGACAACAGCCGGTAACAGGTCGTGCTGGCGAGATACAGCGCCGCGGTAAACGGTACTGCGGCGAGCGCGAACGCGACCAGCGGGAGGTGAAAATAGGCAGTGCCGACGGCGTTTCTGCTTATCTCTCCGTCGAGGAACCGGTGAGTGAACACCGACGTTTCGAGCGTGGTCCGAAGCCTCCGGGTGGCGCGTGCGCTCACAATCGGCAGGAACGCCGCCGCTGTCATCACGAACGAGTCGCCGTTTTTCAGATGCGCGAGTTCGTGAGCGAGGACGGCGTCCAGCTCGTCGTCGGCAAGCTGGTCGATGAGCGCCGTCGTCACGAACAGCGTCCGCTCGCCGGGTCGGCTCGCGGCGTAGCTGTTCGGCGTCGCCGAGTCGATGACGCGCACTTCGGGCGTTGCCATATCCACCGTCTGGGCCAGCCGTGCGACCCGCTTGCGGAGCTGTGTCGCAGTCCGCTTGCGTTTGATCGCGGTGAAGCGCTCTCTGGTGGTTTCCGGCCCGGGTGCCTCGGGCAGGTCCGGGCCGCCGGCGGCCTTCCGTAGCGTGACCCGGTAGCCAAAGCAGCACTGGAGGGCCAACACGAGCGGTGTCCCGGCGAGCACCACGGGTCCGAGCGGGACCAGATGAAACCCCCGGGTCCAGACTGACGCGCCGACCGGGAGGCCAAGCGTCGGGAGCAAGCCGTACGCGACGTGTGCCAGGACGTACGCCGTGACCACGGCGAGGGCGTCGAAGGCGACCAGCCCGAGCAGGAGGGCACCCAGCCGTAGCCGGCGTGTACTGTGGGTGGAGGGCACTCTCGTGTCTATTTCACCAGCCTGTTCAAAAAGCGTGACGGGGCGCAAACCCGTCGACCGCGACGCGGGCGAAAAATCACTCGTTCGCTCCGCTCACTCGTGTCCCTACGCTAGCGCGCTGCCGGCGCGGATTATTTCTCGCTCGCCAACCACCTTTTTGTTCCCCGGGTGTCCTCACTCACTGCGTTCGCTGCGAGCACCACTCGTCGAAAAACGTAGGCGAAAAATCGCTCGTTCGCTCCGCTCACTCGCGTCCCTACGCCAGCGCGCTGCCGGCGCGGATTATCTCGCGTTCGCCGAAGGCCGGTCCGACCAGTTGCAGGCCCACGGGGAGCCCGTCGTCGGTCTCGCCGGCCGGCACGGAGATAGCCGGGAGGTTCGCCAGGTTCACTGGGGTCGTGTTGGCGTCGGCCAGGTACATCGTGAGCGGGTCGTCAAGGCTTTCGCCGCGTTTCATCGGCGGGACGGGCATCGTTGGTGACGCCAACACGTCGGCGTCATCCAGCGCCTCGTCGAAGTCCTGTTTGACCCACGCCCGGGCGTCCTGTGCCTTCTTGTAGTACTTGTCGTGGTAGCCCGCCGAAAGGGCGTACGTTCCGAGGAGAACCCGGCGCTTGACCTCCTCGCCGAAGCCCTCCTCGCGGGCGTTGGCGAAGGAATCGTTCCAGTTGCCGTCGTAGCCGCCCGACTGTCCGTAGCGGACGCCGTCGAACCGCGCGAGGTTCGAGGACGCCTCGGACATGGCGATGACGTAGTACGCCTCGACGGCGTGTTCGACCGAGGGCAGGTCAACCTCGTGGTAGCTCGCGCCCTGTGCTTCGAGGTCGTCCAACGCCGTCCAGAACGTCTCGACAACCTCTTGGTCAGCCCCGTCGAGCAGCTCTGTCGGAACACCGATAGAGAGTCCGTCGACGTCACCGTCGGCAGCCGCCGCGTAGGAACCGTCGGCCTCGGGTGCTTCCTGTGTCGTTGCATCGTGTTCGTCCGGGCCGGCGATAACGTCCAGCAGTTCTGCAGCGTCCTCGACGGTCGGCGCGATGGGGCCTATCTGTTCGAGGCTGTTCGCGTAGGCCACGAGGCCGTACCGGGAGACCAGTCCGTAGGTCGGTTTGATGCCGACGACGCCACAGAACGCAGCCGGACAGCGGATGGAACCGCCGGTGTCGCTCCCCAGCGCGAGGTCAGCATCGCCGGCCGCGACAACGGCGGCCGAGCCACCGGAGGAACCGCCGGGGACGCGGCCCTCGGCGACGGGGTTCTCGACGGGGCCGAACGCCGACGTTTCGGTGGTCGTTCCCATCCCGAACTCGTCCATGTTGGTCTTGCCGGGGATGGTCGCACCGGCGTCTTTCAGCCGCTGGACGACCGTCGCGTCGTAGGGCGGGACGTAGTCGGAAAGCATCGCCGAGCCACAGGTCGTCCGGACGCCTTCGGTTGAGATGTTGTCCTTGACTGCGACGGTCGTGTCCGCCAGCGGGCCGTCCTCGGCCCCCTCGATTGTCTCGTCGGTGACGTAGCCGTTGTACGCCGTCATCTACGACACCTTCGGTCCTTTGAACTGTCCTTCCTCGGTGTCGCTGGCGTTCTGGAGTGCGTCCTCCTGTGAGAGACTTTCACGTATCTCGTCGGGGCGCATCACGTTCGAGAGGTCTGCCTCCCGTTCTGTCTCGGGCACATCGTCGAGCGCTTCGAACGCGTCGAGGATGTCACCGAACTGCTCGGTGAACCGCTCGATCTCGTCGTCTGCGAGGTCAACACGGGCGAGGTCGGCGACGTGCCGGACCTCCTCGGGATCGACGGCGGGGTCGCTCATGTCGGGCCGGAGTGCTGGATACGCGGTAAGCGTTTCGAAACACCGGGCAGAAATATAAATAAGTTAACAATTATAGGAGGTAATACACACGATTTGCCAACTCTTGTTTTCCGTTCCGAAAATTGGACTTCTGAAACAGACAAAAGTTTTAAGTCGCCGTAGATACAACAATAGGATACAACACGTTTTTCGGGTACGATACCCGGTTGTCCCACCCCCAACAAATGACCGATACCAGCATCCGCCGATACTCGAACGAGCGCGAAACGGAGACAGAGCAGACGGAGGAAGAGGAGTCGGAATCACTCGTCTGTCCGGAGTGTAGCGGTGCGCTACTCTCCGACAGCGAGCGCGGTGAGACGGTGTGCGAAGACTGTGGGCTGGTGGTCGAGGAGGACGAGATTGACCCCGGTCCCGAATGGCGCGCGTTCGATTCGAAGGAGAAAGACGAGAAATCTCGCGTCGGTGCGCCGACGACGAATATGATGCACGACAAGGGCCTGTCGACCAACATCGGCTGGCAAGACAAGGACGCCTACGGCAACTCCCTGTCCTCACGCCAGCGTGAGAAGATGCAGCGCCTGCGCACATGGAACGAGCGGTTCCGGACACGGGACTCCAAAGAGCGCAACCTCAAGCAGGCGCTTGGCGAAATCGACCGTATGGCCTCCGCGCTGGGCCTGCCCGAGAACGTCCGCGAGACCGCGAGCGTCATCTATCGGCGCGCCCTCGACGAGGACCTGCTCCCCGGCCGCTCCATCGAGGGCGTCTCGACAGCGTCGCTGTACGCCGCCGCGCGACAGGCCGGCACACCGCGGTCGCTCGACGAAATCGCCGGCGTCTCCCGCGTCGAGAAGGATGAAATCGCTCGCACCTACCGCTACGTCGTCCGCGAGCTGAGCCTCGAAATCCAGCCCGCCGACCCCGAAAGCTACGTCCCGCGGTTCGCGTCGGACCTCGACCTCTCCGAGGAGGTCGAACGGCGCGCCCGCCAGCTGCTCCAGAACGCCAAGCAAGAGGGCGTCCACTCCGGGAAGTCGCCGGTCGGCCTCGCCGCCGCCGCCGTCTACGCCGCCTCGCTGCTCACCAACGAGAAGGTGACCCAGAGCCAGGTCAGCGAAGTCGCCAACATCTCCGAGGTTACCATCCGCAACCGCTACCACGAACTGCTGGAAGCGGAAGACAACATCCACCCCTGACCGGTATCGTAACCTAAACCTCTGACTGTGCCGTTCCGTCGGTATGGAGACGACCCGCCATTTTGTCGCAACCGTCTACGTTGTCAGCGACGGCCGCGTCGCGTTGCACGAACACAGCAAGCTCGACATGTGGCTGCCAGCCGGCGGCCACATCGACCGCGACGAACTGCCCCACGAAGCCGCGCTCCGCGAAACGCGCGAGGAACTGGGTCTTGATGTCGACCTCATCGCACCCCAGCAGGATATCGAGAGCGAGACGGTCCAGTCGATACCTCAGCCACAGCACTTCCTGCTCGAAGACATCAACGTCACCGCCGAGGGGGAGGTGGGCCACCAGCACATCGACTTCATCTTCTACGGCCGGGCGGACAGCCGCGACATCACACCGGGGCCGGGCGAACAGCCGGCCGAGGACTGGGAGTGGTTCTCCGTGGCTGACTTACGTGACCGGAGCGGGGAACTCCCGGCAGATGTCGTCGAGGTCGGCCAGCGAGCAATCGAGTCGGTTCACGAGCCGTAGCCGCAGCTCACTCGATGAGCGCTTCAATGTACTTCGTGACGTGATTGTCCATCCGGCGCTTGTAGCCGGCCTGCCGGGCGAGGCGGTCGAGTTCGCGGGCCGCCAGGGAGCCGTACTGGGCGGCCTTCTTGTCCCGGTCCGCAATCTCGTCCGGGAGCGACTCCCGGGCGGCCGCCCGGAGCGCGACCTTCCGCGTCTCGCCGTCGACCAGCAGGTCGCCGTCCAGTCGCAGGGCGGCCGCGACGACGCGGTCGTGCAACAGCGGCGTCACCGGTTCGACGCCCGCGGCCCGCAACGCGAGCACGTCCCGCTCTAGCTGGTCGGGGAGCGTGGCGACGACCTCGCGCTGTGCGCCCCTGACCGTGTCAGCGTCGACCCGGGGGTCCTCGGGGGCCTTGGCGACCTTCGCGTAGCCGCCGAACAGTTCGTCGGCTCCCTGCCCGAGCGCCAGCCGGTCGAAGCCGTCCGCCGCGACCCGTTCGGCGGCCAGGTACAGCGGGAGCGCTATCTGTACGTCCATGGCGTTGACCCGCCCCGTCGCGCGCGCGACCTCGGGCACGGCCCGCTCGATGGCGTCGTGAGTGAGGTCCACGACGCGCACGTCGGTCCCCAGCAAGTCCGCGGCCGACCGCGCCGCCTCGACGTCGTGGCTGTCCGGGAACCCAGCGACGTACAGCGGCGCGTCGAGCCGCGCCGCGAGCAACGCCGAGTCCACGCCGCCGGAGAAGGCAATTGCCAGCCCGTCGGTGTCGACGGCGTCGACGCTGGTCTCGACGGCCGCTTGGACCGCCTCGACCGCCGTCTCTCGGTCCGGAAACGGGTCGGGCGACGGCAGCGTGAAGCGGCGTCTGGTCCCGTCGCCGTCGCGGACGTGGCCTGCGGGGAACGACCGCGGGTCTTCCAGCGCCGCCGGGTCGTGACCCCACTGGTCGTGGCCGAGTCGCCCCTCTTCGGCAATGTCTCGCTCCACGAACAGCGGGTAACGCCCGAGCACGTCCCGGACGAGCGTCCCGTCCACGTCGCCCGCGAACCCGCCGGTCCCCGGGAGCGGGTCGCCGCTGTCGAGCGCGTCGGCGACGGCGGCCGCGTCGGCTCCCTGCATCACTGTAGGAGCTCCGCGATACCGTTCTTGACGCGTCGCTTCGCCCCGCCAGCCGCCTGCCGGAAGCTGATGCGCCACGGCGTCCGCTTCCCCTCGACAGTCGTCTTACCCTCGCGGATCGCGTCTAGAATCGCCTCGACGGTTCGTTCGTCCGTGCCGACGTTGGTGACCGCCTGCCCAACCATCTCCGCGATGTGGGCGTCACTGCCAGCGGTCATCGGCAGCCCCTTTCGTCGCGCGAACCGCTCGGCCTGCCGGTTCGACCGCCCGGTCAGCAGCCGCGAGTTGTACACTTCGATGGCGTCGGCCGTCGCGAGTTCGGCCTTCGAGATGTGTTCTAGGACGCCGTGGCGGGACTCCTGAAACGGATGCGGGACGACCGCGAGCCCGCCCTGCTCGCGGATGCGGTCAAGCGTCTCGTCGAAGGGGAGGTGGGGCGGAATCGCCTCCTGTATCCCCAGCGCGAGGACGTGTCCGGCGGCACACGTGACCTCCATGCCGGGAATCCCGACGAGGCCGTACTCCGGGGCGAGTTCGGCCGCCCGGAGGCTGGCGTCGATTTCGTCGTGGTCAGTCACAGCCAGCGCGTCCAGTCCGACACCGCTGGCTTGCTCTAAGAGGAGCTCGACCGGGTCCCGGCCGTCGTACGACAGCGACGAATGCGCGTGTAGCTCAACCGACTGCACAGGTGTCGATAGCGGGGGGCAGGGCAAAAACGCCCCGGTCCGCCCCAGTGCTCACAGAGAACAAACCGGCCGCCGTGTCCAGGGCGGCCGAATGCCCGAAGGAACGCCCATCTGTCCCACGAGACTGAGCGTGTGTTTCCCGACGACACGACCGTCAATCGACGGTCGCATGTGATAGTTACCGGCACGCAGGAATGAGTCGTCCCCCTTGGTTTGGCGGGGATTAAAGTAGGGCTGTCCGGGTCGGTGGCAGCGGTTACTGCGAAGCGTGGTGCTGAGAGCCAGAAACCCCGGCCACCGGGAGACCGCAGGTCGCCCGAGCAGCGGGCGTGTAGCGCTGCCGACACCCCTCCCGTTCCGGCGTAGCCGCTCGGTCAGCCGACAGGGCGGGACTGAACGCGGGGCTGGTCAGTAGTACTTGCAGTTTCTCGACTAAACACGAGCGGGTCAGTCTGCCGAACTCCCGCCAGCGACCGAGTTCCCGCCGGTGTCGAACGGCAGCGGCCCGTGAACCTCGGCGTCCTCCAGATAGCACTGCGGGTCCGGGGCGAACAGGTCGTCCTCGACGGTGAGCGCACGCAGGCGCGACGCGCCGCGGCAGACCCCAGCGTAGCGGCAGTCGGCACACTTCCCGCTGAGGTGGTCCTCGCGGTTCCGGAGCGCCCGAAGCAGCGGATTCGACTCGTCCTCCCAGATGTCGCCGAACGAGCGGTCGCGGACGTTCCCCAGCGAGTACCCCTGCCAGAACTGTGTGAGGTGGACGTTGCCCTGATAGTCCACGTCGGCAACGCGTTCGCCGGTCGGGTCTCCGCCGTTGACCCGCAGGTACTCGTACACTCGCTGGGCCTGCGCGTCGCTCATGTGCTCGCGGGCGTACTCGACGAGGTAGGCCGCGTCGGCGTAGTTCCCGACCAGTAGTGTCTCGATTTCCTCGCCGCGGTCGTGGTACTTCCGAGTCATGTCACAGACCCGCTTGACCGCCTGCCGGCGGTCCTCAGGTGTGAGGTCAGCGTCAACGATTTCGGTCCCGCGCCCGCCGTAGTCCAGATGGTAGAAACAGAAGCGGTCGACCCCCACGTCGGTCAGCAGGTCCACGACGCCCTCCAGGTCGGCGGCGTTGCGCTCGGTGATGGTGTACCGGAGGCCGGTCTTCAGGCCCGCGTCGAGGCAGTTCTCGATGCCCTGGACCGCGCCCTCGAACGCGCCGTCGACCCCGCGGAAGTCGTCGTTTCGCTCCGGCAGGCCGTCGACGGAGACGCCGGCGTATTTCAGCCCAGCATTCTTGAGCGACTCGGCGCGCTCCTCGGTGATGAGCGTCCCGTTGGTCGAGAGCACCGGGCGGACACCGACCTCGTTCGCGTAGGCGACCAGTTCTTCGAGGTCATTGCGGACGAGCGGTTCGCCGCCGGAAAACAGCACCACCGGCGCGCCGTAGTCGGCCAGGTCCTCCAGCAGCGCCTTCCCCTCGGCCGTCGAGAGCTCGCCGTCGGCGATGTCGGTGTCGGCGGCGGCGTAGCAGTGGTCGCAGTAGAGATTACACTGCTTCGTAACGTTCCAGACGACGACGGGGCGGCGCTGTTTCCGGTCGCGTATCTGGCGCTTGGTCGACTCGTCGGCCGCGTCGTACCGGAGGCCATCGCCCTCGGCATCGAGGTCACAGAGCAGTTTCGAGACCGAAATCATCGGTTCTCACCCCGGAGTGTCTCCGACTCCATCTCGTCGATGCTCATCGTGGCATCTTCCCCCGTCGCCCCCGACCCGAGGGCCGCGTCGTCGGTCTGGTAGCGGCGGGTCTCGTCGGCGGGACACAGCCACAGCGTGACGGCGGTCCGGCCAAACAGCGACGCGGCCTGCTCCCTGGCGATGTCGGCGGACGGTGCGCTGACGCTTCCGACGTGGGCCAGCGGGTCCGCCGTGTCCTCGCGGACGAACACCTCCCACTCGCGGCTCGTTGCGCCCCGCGGGGCGTCCACCTCGTGGTCGAACTCTTCCATACCCCCCTGTTAGTCTCCCCAAGAAAAACGGGACTGGCGTGTTCTCAGCTACTGGGAACTACCCGCCCTCACTCGGAGCCCTATGCGTCCCGGAGCGTCTCCGTGTCGACGTCCTGCCGGACGCGTATCGCACTCTCGCCGACCTGCTCGACGGTCGGGTCGTCGAAGACCGGCCAGTACGACAGGCGGAACGTCTCCCGCTCGGCGGACTCCGCGGCCCCGCGATAGACGGCCTCGACGGCCGAGCGCCGGGCGGGCGCGTTGGGGGCGAACGCCAGCGTGACCTGCATCCGCGCGGTGTCGTAGGACTGCTCGTCGCTGCCCGGAAAGACCGTACTCGCCAGCGCCCCGTGGAGGTCGCCGTCAACGCCCTCGAAACTGCCGGGGGTCGGCGACGGGAACAGCACACCCTGGGCGTCGGCGGCGACGTACGCGTCGTAAAACAGGGGCCGGGTCTCGGGGCTGGCACTCGCCCACGACTGGCCCTCGCCGGTCCTGGCCTCAAGCAGCGCCGCGGTGAGGTCCTCGTCCCGGTCGCCGCTGAACCGGACGTAGACGCTCCACTCGTTGCCGCCGATGTAGGTGAGCCGTCGCTCGCCCTCCTCGTCGGTCTGGTAGTACACCCGGTAGCCGGCGTCCGACGACCCCTCGGTCATGCCCCGGGCTTCGAACGAGTCGAGCAGGGCCTCCGTCGGTCCGCGGGCGATGACGACGACTTCGAGCGCCTCGGTGCGGTATGTCATCGCCAGCGGGATGCTGTCTTCCGTTCGGGCGTCGCTGGCCGCGTCGGCGATGAGTTCGTTCCCGGCCGACGCGTCGAGCCGAGCGAACCGCAGGTCGGAGACGTTCACGGTCTGGTAGCCCACCTGCGCGGGGTTCGAGTACGGGAGCGTCCACAGCGGGGGGAGCCAGCGCCGGAGCCGGTACGCTGCCGGTACGCGCTGGACTGTCGGCTCGGGGGTCGGTGTCGGGGTGTCGGGCGCGGTGTCCGTCTCGCTGCCGAACAGGCCGCCCGAGCAGCCGGCGACCGGAACCGAGAGCGCGGAGCCGAGCAACGCGAGCGTCCGCCGGCGCGTCTGGTTTCGAGGCACGGTTTGAGAGCCTTGTCCGGATGTTTTTCCACCGAACCTATGAGCGTTGTGCAATCCCGGCAGACCGCCAGATGTTGGCGGGACGCTGGCGGGTCGAGGCCCCGAACGCGTCGACCGACTCGTTTTTCATCGGCCGGACGTACTACAGACCGATGCCGGACCGACACGGGCCGACTGCGGCGTTGGGCGTCGGCGGCGGACTGGCGGCCTGTGTCGCCGCCGGATTCGGGTACGCGGCCCTGACCGGTCCCATCGGGGCAGTACGGACCATCCACGTCTGGGTCGGGACCGCGTGGACGGCGCTCGTCCTCGCGTACGGGTTCGTCCTGGCACCGCTGTTGCGCGAACGTGATACGGCGGCGGCCTACCCGATAGTGGCGCGGCTCGCACCGACGACGCTGGTCCTGCTGCCGACGCTGACGGTCGTGACGCTGGCCGCCGGCGTCACGATGGCGCTCGCGTACGGTATCGTGTGGCCGATGACGACGCTCGTGCGCGCCGTGTTCGGCGTTGCGGTCGCTATCGCCGGTATCGCACTGCTCGGCGTGTTGCCGGCGGACGTACTCACCTACCGCGAACTCCGCAGTGCGGACCCCGACCCGGAACGGGTCGTCTCCCTCGGCGTCCGGACCGCGACACTGCTTACCGTCCAAGGGGCGCTGCAGGTCACGATGCTGTTCCTGATGCTCCGCGTCGCCGCGATGACCGGCTAATCAAAGCGTCGAGAGGAGCACGCGGTCCAGTTGAAACAACAACGCGACGCCGCTGACAAGCAGGAGGTACCCGGCGAGCCGGCGGACCGATTCCGTCTGCTCGGCACCCGGGAGTACCTCCCTGACCCGCCCGCCGGCGACCTTGCTCCCGTAGGCGACACCGAGCATCGGGAGCCCGAACCCGACGCCGTAGCTAAACAGCAGGAGGCCGCTCTGTGAGATGTCGCCCGTCGTGCCCGCGTACGCCAGCACAGCGCCGAGGACCGGGCCGACACACGGGAGCCAGAGGATGCCGATGACGAGCCCGAGCGCGAACCCGGCGGCGATTGGGTGGGCCGAACTGGAGAGGATGCCGAGCCCGTCGACCCGTCCCGAGACCTTCGACGCCGTCGCCGCGTACGCCTCGTGGAGGTCGTCGTCGGCCATGACCGCGCCGAAGGCGATGATGACGAGGAACGCGGGGGCCCGCAGCGAGTCGGAGGTGAGCGTCCCCAGGTAGCCGGTGACCAGGCCGACGAGGGTAAAGGAGACGACGCTCCCGCCGACAATCGCGAGCGGTTTCAGCCGGTGACCCACGCTCCCCGACAGGAGCGGCGGGAGCACCGGGAGACAACACGGCGTGAGAACGGTCATGGCACCGGCGGCAAACGACGCTAGGAGTGAGACCGCTGCCATACCCGTATTTGGATTACAAAAGGTAAAAACATCTGCTGTCCGTCCCTCTGGTGATGGCCGTCCTCTCGCTGTCTACAGTCTCGAAGTATTTCGGGCCGAAGGTCGGTGTTGAGGGGATCGATATCGAGGTGGGTCGCGGCGAGTCGGTGCTGTTGTTCGGTCACAACGGGTCGGGCAAGACCACGCTACTCAGGCTCCTGGCGACGCTGACGCGACCGAGCGAGGGGACGATTTCGCTTGAGGGAACCGAGTTCTCCCGCGACCGACCGACACAGCGTGGGGAAATCGGCTTCGTGGCACACGAGACGTACCACTACGAGCAACTGACTGCCCGGGAGAACCTCCGCCTGCACGCCAGGCTACACGGGGTGGACCGGAGCCGGTGTGAGACCCAGCTCGACGCCGTCGGGCTCGCGGACAGAGCCAGCGACCCCGTAAGCGAGTTCTCCCACGGGATGGCAAAGCGGCTCGCACTCGCGCGGGCGACGCTGCATGACCCTTTGCTGTTGTTGCTAGACGAGCCGTTCACTGGACTTGATCAAGAGTCTCTCCTACGAGTGACGGACCAGCTACGCAATCTGGAGGAGACGACAATCGTCTTCGCGACACACGATGTCGACCACGGGTTCACTCACGCCGACCGGGTGCTCACACTCAAGGGAGGACAGCTCGTCCGTGATATTGACACGGCCGACTGTCCCGGGCCGGACGCGATCAGACAACAGTACGTGGACACACCTCGACAACCATGATTCGACGGTATCTGCGCGCAGTTCGGGCTATCGCGGCGAAGGACCTGTTGCTCGAAGCCCGCGGGAAGCGGCGGGCCAACGGCGCGGCGGTGCTGGCGCTGCTGATAGTCGTCATCTTCTCGTTCGTGTTCGTCCGCCGGGTCGACGAGCCGGCGGTCATCGCCCGCGGTGGGCTCTGGATAGCGCTCGTGTTCGCCACGACGCTCGCGCTCTCCCGGGGCATCGCCGTCGAGGACGACAACGCCGCAATCGAGGGGCTGATGCTCGCCCCCGTCGACCGGTCCGCGATCTACCTCGGGAAGGTCTGTAGCTCGGCGGTGTTCGTGACGGCTATCGGGTGGGTGACCCTCGTCGCGGTGACGGTGTTTCTGGGGACGCCGTTCGAGCCCGCCCTGCTCGTCCAGTTGGCGCTCGTGTTCCCGCTCGCGGCAGTCGGATTCAGCGCCGCCGGCGTGTTACTGACCGCGCTGACGCTGAACTCACAGGTCAACGAGTCGCTGCTCCCGGTGTTACTCGTCCCGCTTGTCGTGCCGGTCATCCTCGCTGGAATCGAACTCACGAGCCTCTCCAGGGGGCCGTTCTGGCTGTCGGAGTGGTTCCGAATCCTCCTCGTCTACGACGGGGCCGTGCTCGTCACCGGGTGGGTGAGCTTCGAGTTCGTCATCGAAGCCTGACCCCGTCACTCGCGGGCACCGACGGCACCCGAGGCCGGGTCGAACAGGAAGACCAGCGCCATCCCGACGAGCATCACCGCGACGCCGAACCATATCTGGTTGGCCAGCGGGTAGCGGCTGATTTCAATCGAGAGTCCGCCGGCAGTGCGGGTCCCGACGACGTACGTGTCGCCAGCAAGCCCGCGCTCGATGAGCGGGTCGTTGGTCTGCATGTCGCGCCCGCGATAAGACTGCTCGGCGACGGTGCCGTCGGCGACCAGCGTATCGCCCCGATACAGCTGGACATCGTACTGATGATCAACGACCCGTGGCGTGTACGCGTCCGTCGGTGGGGCCGATATGGGTCCGACGTTCTCGCCGGTAGTGTAGACGAGCGCGTCGATATTCTCTGAGCGGGGATCAGAGAGGGACCCACGGGCGACGATTACCGATCCCTCTTCGAACTGCACCGCCCCACTGTCGGCACCGACCCACACGCGCGAGTCGTTGAGCTGTGCGATGGTGGTGTTCTCGAAGCGCTGGACCGCTGTCACCTCCCCTTTCACGAGCAATACTGACGTCGAGGGGGAGACCGAGCCAATCTCGGCCGGCGTCATCGCTGCGTCGGTTATCGTCGGCGTGTGCTCCGGCGAGTAATTGGTTACCTCGACCGTGTACGGCGACCCCTCGACGTCGCGGACGATTCGCTCCCCGGTATCGTCCAGTTCGGTCGCGCCGGCGATACCGACGGACGCCGTCGTCGAGAAGACGTAGACGAACGAGACAGAGACGACGAGTAGCGCCGCGCCGACGTGGATGAGCGCAATGCCAGTCTCGTTCAGCTTCGCGCGCCGTCCGGTTAGCCGACGGAGGCGTCCCGTGTAGCGGACGACCCATGCGCCTGCGAAGTACACTGCCGGCGGGAGCACGGTCACTACACTGAGACTCCCAATAGCGCGGTAATACGCCGGGTCGAACGGTTCAGTCGACGCCAACTGCCATTCCGGTCGTGCCAGCCCGACACCAACAACGAGGGCGGCAATGAGCACTGCGGCGGCCGTTCCGACTGTCACTCGCGTGCTGAAGCGCTCTTGCTGTGCGTACATCCCGCCAGCAAGCAACATCGCGACGACGACCGGGAAGCTCCAGAGGTTGTAGTACCGCGCGTCAACACTGACCTCGACGCCCGAAGCGAGGCTGCGCACCACGGGAAACGTGAGGCCCCAGAGCGAGACGAACGCAAGCATGATGAACCCGAGCACAGCAGCGTGGTAAATCGTCGCCCGGTCGAGCAGCCCCGCCTCATCTGTGTCTCCCTGTTCAGTCCTGAACCAGTGGACGAACGCGGGGCCGACTGCCAAGGTGCTCGTCCCTCCGAGAAGGAACAAGACGCCGCTTCCGATGCCCCCACCGGCGAACGAGTGGACGCTCCGGAAGACGCCGCTCCGGACCACAGTCGTCGCGTAGATAACCAGCGGGAACAACGCGGCCGTGGCAGCAGGCGCGAGCACCGCGTACCGGCCCGAGCGTCGGTACTGATTAAGCGTGTGTAACACGGCAGTCAGGCCGAGCCACGGAATGAGCACGGACGTTTCGACCGGATCCCACGACCAGAAACCACCCCAGCCGAGCACCCGGTACGCCCAGAGCCCGCCGAGCGTTATTGCGGCGGTCAACAGAAGCCACGACGCCCGGAGCCAACGTGTCATGCCGTCCAGCCAGTCGTCGAGCACGCTCTCGGTCCCCCGGAGCCTGGCAACGAAGTGTGTCACGCCAACAGTGAAGGGCACCACTAACAGTGCGTACGCCGAGAACGTGATCGGCGGGTGGATCGCCATGAACGGGTCAACCAGCAACGGATTCAGACCGCTGCCATCCCGTGGAATCCCGTTCGCTGCGACGGCGGGATACCTTGTCGACAGGGGGGTAAACGGACTGTCAGTGACGAGCATCCAGGCGAAGACGGTGACAACCCCCATTCCGAGGGATTGGGGGAGACGCGCGCCACGCGCACTATACCGATCCAGAAGCAGAGTCGCTGTGACGACAACGGCCGTAAGCATCGCCCACAGGAGCACCGACCCCGCGTTGGACGCGTAGACGCCCGTGACTTTGTACAGCGTCGGGAGATAGTTTGCAGTGTTGTCCCAGACATACGCGTTGGTGTAATCCCCACTGAGAAACTGCAAGGTCAGGTACAGCAGTGCAATGACGAATGACCCCGTCGCAACTCCTGCAGCGCCTTTGCTGACCCGAAGGAACGACTGGTCGCCGGTCGCGTACTCGTAGCCGAGCAATACTGTGGCGAGTACGCTCCCGAACAGGCCGATTGCCAGCAGCCAGGTACCAACGGCAAGACCGAACACGACCGCTGTCATGTTGCCTCCTCGGACCTCTCTTCAAGTATTGCGAGTAGTTCGTCCCGCCCGATATACCCCTCAACGCTCTCGACAGTTTCGCCTTCGGGTGTCATGATCCGATGCTGTGGTGGATACGTCGCCTGATGCTGGCGAACCAGCCCCGTCCCGTTCCCAGGTTCATCGATGTTTACCGCGAGCAAGACGTACTCATCTAGCACAGCGCGAACGGTTTCGTTTCGATAGTGGTTCTTGTCATACCGCTCGCAGTACGTGCACCACGTCGCCCAGTAGTAGACCAGAACCGGCTTGTCCTGTGACTGGGCCGCGTCGAACGCAGTGCTGGGCTCAGTTTCCCACTCTAGACCTCCCTGATACGTGTGCGCGTCGTCACGGACCACCGGTGCGGCGTTCATTGAGTAGTGGCCCACCCCAAGGACCACTAGAAAGAACGCGACGGTGAGCGTTTTACGAGCATTCATTTGCTGACTGGAATAAAAGATGTAGTGCCAGAAAGGCTGTCGATTCCGCTTACTTGCGCTGTGCGTAGGCTACAGCGATTAGCGCGATGATCAGCGCAGCGGCCATCATGAACGCAGCAGTACTAGTCGGGGAGCCTCCGTCACCGCCACCGCGGACCCCGGCTTGCTGTGGGGCAGCCGTCTGCTGTGACGCAGCCGTCTCTGCAGGCGTCCCGACAGAGGCGGCGTCGTCGGTCTCCGGAGCAGATGCGTCACCTGCGTCTTCAGGGAGCATCGGCTCGCCGCCGCTCCGGGACGGGATGCGCGGCATCTGCTGTTCGGGGTACTGCCCGGTGAGACTGGTCATGAACGCGGTGACGTTTTCGGCCTGCTGGTCGGAAATGTTCTGCCCCACCTGACAGGAAGCCATCACTTTCGTCGCGTTCTCCAGCGTCCGAACCTGACCGTTATGGAAGTACGGCGCTGTATGTTCAACGTTCCGGAGCGTCGGAACCTTGAATTTGTGTTCGTCACTGCTATCACCGGTCACGCCGGCGCGCCCGGAGTCGGCGTACAGGTTGTACCGGTCGATGTACTGGTCACACTGCGGGTTCGACCCCTGGTAGACGCCCAGTTTCTGGTAGTACCCGTTCCCGTTCTCCATCTGCCACTGCGGGCCGTTGAACGCGGGACCGGAGTGACAGCCCTGACAGCCCAGTTCCTTGAACGTCTCCATCCCGTTGAGTTGTCGTTCGGTCAGGGCGTCCTCGTCCCCTCTGACGTACCGGTCGTACGAGCTGTTCGGGGTGATGAGCGTCCGCTCGTAGGCTGCGATCGCGTCGACGGTGTTGTTGAGCGTGACCGGGTTCTCGCCGCCGTAGACCTCCTCGTACATCTCGACGTAGCCCTCGTTGCTACGTATCTTCTCCATCGCCGCTTCCGAGGTCGGCATCCCCATCTCGACGCCCGCGGTGATGGGCCCTTTCGCCTGTTGTTCGAGCGTGTCGGCACGGCCGTCCCAGAACTGGGTACTCATGAACACGGCGTTCCACACCGTCGGCGAGTTCCGCGGCCCGGTCTGGCCGTGGACGCCGCGGCCGACGGTCCGGCTGCCGTCACCACCTTCCATCACGTTGTGGCAGGTGTTACAGGAGATAGACCCCGTGTCGGACAGGCGGGGGTCGAAGAACAGTTTCTTGCCGAGCTCGATTTTCGCCTCCGTGTCGTTTGGCTGCCGGACCTCCTCGTAGGACGGCAGCGGCTGACTGGTCGGCGGCTCGACGGGTAAATCGGATGTCTCGTTGCTACTCTGATTACTCGTCTGTGCGGTTTGTTGCGCTGTCTCGTCAAGCGTGTCGCCCACTGCCTCGCCCGACGGCCCCCCATCCACAGCACCAACGGTGCTTACGATCGGTCCGCCGATCAACAGCAGCGACATGCCAACGACGAAGACGGCGCGAGCCAACGGCTGTCGCGACATATTCGCACATGTTCCGGCTCCTTCTTAAAACGGAGCGGTAAATATACAGGGAATCCGTCGACACAGCCGGTCGCAGTCTATCGATTATCGGCCTACGAGTCCGTGGGAATCCGCACAACAGTTTTTAAGTTGGCCTGAAGAACTGAGCGTATGAGCGTATTGGCACGGCTCGAAACCCGCGGTATTCCGTCCCTCCGCGCGCTGTTGCGGTCCAACGTTATCAAGTACTTGACCCTTCTAGCCGGAGTCGCGTCGCTGGGAAGCGTCTTCGGTATGGCGTCGGATTCGATGTACGGCGTGAGCCACAAGATTAACCTCATCGCGTACTGGCACATCGGTCTGGCGACGGCCGCGGCGGTCGCGCTCACCGTGACGTTTCTCGGCTGTGCCCTCTATCTGGCGACCGAGACGCCGTTCTGGGAGTTCCTCGCCCACTCGTCGGGCGAGGTCGGGTTCCTCATGGTCACGCTGACGCTGGTGACCGGGAGCGTGTGGGGGCGCGTCATCTGGAACAGCTGGTGGGAGTGGACCGACATCCGTCTGGTCACGTTCCTCATTATCTGGTTCATCTACGCGGGCTACCTGCTCATCTACTCCGCCGGCGGGGACTCCGCCTCACTCAAACGCATCACGTCGGTATACGGCATCATCGGGTTCGTGACCGTGCCGCTCTCGTACCTGTCCACGCGGCTCTGGACCCCCACGTTCCACCGGCCGACGGCGGGGAACCCGGACACGCAGGCGACGATTACCGTCCCGGCGCTGTTGCTCTCTATCGCGGCGCTCCTGCTGGTCTACCTCTATCTCGTCGGCTCGCGCGTACAGCTACGGGAACTCAAGCGCCGCGTCGACTACGCACGCCGCGACCGGTCGCTCGACGACCACGCGATGGGGAAGGGGGGTGAGTGAACGTGGAACCCCTCCTCCTCGTCGGGTACAGCGCTGTCTTCCTAGCGCTCATCATGTACGTCGGCTACCTCCGGAACCGGATTACGGCGCTCGAAGAACAGGTCTCGGACCTCGTCGACCAGTAACCCCGTCTCACAGCTGCACGCTGAGGTCGAGCCGGCTCCAGCCGGTCGCGCCGTCCGGGAACGGGCTCGAACGCACGCGCGTCTGCTCCGTTCCGGTCCCGTCGACCGCTTTCGCCACGACGGTGTAGCTCGTGCTGTCGGGCTGCCACTCGTACTTCCACTGTCGCCAGGTGTCGGGGTCGGGCAGCGGGTCCGACAGCGTCGCCGTGTCCCACGTCTCGCCGCCGTCGAGCGAGACGCGAACCTCCTGTATCCCGTCGGTCCCGGCGTAAGCGTGGCCGCCGAGCTGGACCCGTCCGTCCGAGAGGCGGTTGCTTGCGCCGAACTTGACGACCGTGTTGACCGTCCCCATGCCGTTCCAGCCCCGCTCCTCCCAGTAGCCGCTCTCCGACTGGTCGACGACCTCGATTTCGTCGAGCCACTTCACGTTGAGCTTCCCCCACCGGTTCGGAATCAGCGCGCGGACGGGGTAGCCGTGCTCGCGCGGGAGTTGCTGCTCGTTCATCCCGTAGGCCAGCATCGCCTCCGAGAGCATCGACATCGGCACCGAGTAGTAGTAGTCGTCGGTCGCCCGGAGGACGACGTGGCTCCCGTTCGCGCCGGCCTCGTCTAGGAGGTCCAGCAGCGAACACCCCGTCCAGAGGGCGGTCCCTATCTGCTCGCCGTCGACCGGGTCGCCCAGACAGCGTAGCGTCTTGAACCGATGTACCGTCTCGCGCTGTCGGAGTTCCTCGTAGGTGAACTCCCGCTCGGTTTCGACGTTGCCGGTGACCGAGAGCGCCCAGTTCTCTGCCTCGACGGTCGGCGGGCGGGGGTTGATGTCGACGGTGAAAAACGAGTCCGTCGTGTCGACCAGCCCCACCATCCCGTCGACGTTGAGCGAACGGTCAGCCGCCGCGTCGAGACGCTGCTGGACCAGGTCGGACGCCTCGCTCTCGGACGGCGGCGTCGACAGTTCGTCCGTCCGGGACCCGCTGCCCTGGACGAAGCCGACGGCGTGTGCGACGACGTTGTAGGCACCGAGACCGGCGAGGGTCTTGACGAACGCCCGCCTGTCGTCAGGGGTCGATAGCTGGTCGGCGTCGTCGGTCGAGCGCGCAATCACCAGCCCGGTCCCGATTGTCCCAGCGGCGGCGGGCACCACGGCGGCCAGCGGTGACCAGACGGTCGCGGCGACGAGCGCCCAGACGACGGCCAGCGAGAGGGCCATCCCGCCGACGTTCGGGGCTTCGCCGACGAGGCGCTCGCCCGCCCGGAAGCCGGCGTAGCTGACCGCGCCGGTGACGCCGGCCAGCGCGATGCCGAACACGAGGAGGGCAAGCGAGAACGACAGGTCGCCGAAGTTCCAGATGATGGAGGCGACCACCGAACTCGGAAGGACGTCCAGCGCGGTTCGGCTGGCCGCGATTATGACGAACTCCCGCGTGGTGCCATACAGCGCGAAGGAGGTCCCCACAACCGAGACGCCGCTGGCGAAGACCGTCAGCGCACGACGAGACCGGCCCTGGAAGACCGAAGGTGTCTCACTCATAGGTCAGACGGTGTTATTCCCGGCGTGGCGCGGCCACTCGTTCGCTGTTCGTTCCGTCCGACGCGTTGCCGTAGGCCCCCTTGTCGTAGCCCGTGACGTTCGCGTGGGTGCCGTTCATCGACCCGTACTGCGTGGAGTTGTTGTGACCCGACGGGTGCTCGCCCTCGTGTGCGCGGATGGACAGCGACTCCGCCTCGACCGCGCTCCCGTTGTAGTACCCCTTGGCGACGACCGTTCGTCCGGCGGACATCGTCTCCGGCATCGGCCCCTCGTAGACGACGGGCACCGACGCGTTCCCGTCGGTGACCGCAAACGAGAGCCGCTCGTTCGTCTGCTCGATGTCGATGGCGATGCCTTCGAGGTTCACTCTGTCGCCGTCGTATTCGCCGGTGTTCGTTATCTTGGTCGGTGTCGTAAACTCGGCCGCACCGCCCATCGTGGTGACGGCCATCGCTCCGAACAGCACCGGGATTACCACGCCCCCGACGAGAAGCCTTGTTTTCGTTTGCATAGATAGTGTGGTGTCACGGCCGGACCGGTCGGTCACGACACGGTTCGTGTGTAGACACGTGATGCATACAGGAGTTTGTAACTACCGAACGCGTACGCATCCCTGTTGAAGAGTAGGTCCGCAAGCGTGTTTCAGTAGTGCAGCCGGTTATCAGGTTTTGGGAACGCACGCCGCTATTATTCCCCCGAACATATTCACTTACTCGTGACCGGTATGGTCGCGTGACGCGTCGGGCGGAACGCAATTCGATAACTATGACTGATACAGGAGACATTGACAGACGTCGGTTCATCGCGAGTATCGGCACAGTAGTTGCGGGGGCATCCGTCGCGGGGTGTACTGCGCCCGGGACGACATCGAGTTCGGCGGAGCAGTCGCCGAGCGGCGAGACCGAAGCGGACGCCGGCGGGGCGACGGCCACCCCGACCCCGACGGAGGAAGCGACAACCGCCGCACAGTCCGGTGGTGGGGACGTGCCGTCCTCGGTGTCGTCGTATCTCAGCGACACGAGCAACTTCGACGGCAGTGTGACCGACGCGACCGGACAGGACACCGTCACGGTGGAGGTCGGGGCATCGGGGAACAACGGGAACTTCGCTTATGCTCCGGCGGCAGTCGAGATATCGACCGGCACGACGGTGCAGTGGGAGTGGACGGGCAAGGGGGCCGCACACAACGTCGTGGCCGAGGACGAGACCTTCAACTCCGGTTCGTCGGAAAGCGGGACAGGCGTGAAGTTCGAATACACCTTCGAGGAGACCGGCGTGTACAACTACTACTGCACGCCCCACAAGGCGCTCGGCATGAAAGGCAGCGTCATCGTCCGGTAACGCGGTAGCGATCGCCGGACTGAATCCGCCATCGGCTTCTTCTCTGCGGCGTGGTGCCTCATTCTGTGGTCGCGGCCAGTGGCCAGCGACTCGGCTGCCGGACGACAGCCGGATTCGATATAGCATCAGCTAATTTATGACCTCTCTCCCGAGAGTGCCTCGAAAAGCGAGTCGGTGCGCCGAGCGTTGCGTTATGCGTCGTAGCCGGCGTAGTCCATCAGCTGTTTGAAGATGTCGGTGTCCATCGCTTCTTTGTAGACAACACCGGTGATCATCCCACCGGGGTACGAGGTCCCGTTCATCGCGTGGCTGACCTTGTGACAGTGCGCGAGGTAGATGCCGGGATCGGCGTCGGCTTCGAACTCAATCGTGTGCCGACCGGCGGGCGGGATACTGGTGATATCTTGGTCGTGGCGGGCGGCTTCCGGAATCTTTCCGCCGTCCTTGTGGGTCACCTGGAAGCGGTGGTTGTGGATGTGCATCGGGTGGTCCATGTACCCGTTGTTACACATGTGGATGCGCACCGTATCGCCCTGCTCGACGATGATCGGCGAGCCGTCCTCCGGGTGAAGCGTCCGGGGCGCTGACTTACCGTTGACGGTGAACGTGTCGGGGCGGCGGTTGCGAACATCGTAGCTAGCGTCCATGCCTGCCATCTGTCGGTTCAGCCGGGAGTCCCACTCCTTCAGGGTCATGAAGTACTCCTTGTCGGCCGGCTCGTACCCCTTCGGATCGACGCGGAAGATGCCGTACATCCCCATGTCGATGTGGCGATGGGTCTGGTAGTGGCAGTGATAGAGATGCGTGCCCGGCACGTTCGCGGGGATGGTGTAGGTGTGCTTCTCGCCAGGGTCGATACGAATACCCGTCGTCGTCGGGACGCCGTCGTCTTCCCACTGCTTCTGGACGGCGTGGAAGTGGACTGTGTGCGGGCGCATGCCGTCGGTGTTGTCGAAGGTGACCTCCATGTCCTCGCCCTCCGTCGTCCGGAGAATCGGCCCCGGGACGCTCGGTTCGCCATCGTCAGCTTTGAACGCCCACACCTTCGGCAGTTCGACCGGGCCGCCCATCGACTCACCGGGATGGGCTTCGTGTTTGGCCGGAACGGAGGACAGCGTCACTTCGCCACCCTGTTCGTCGACGTTGACGATTTCCGGCGGCGACGTGGTCGGGAGGTCGCTGTCGGATTGTGCTGGGGTAGTGGTGGTGTCGACTGACTCTTCAGTTGGAACCTCACCCGGAGCGGTACAGCCCGCAAGCGCGACCGTGCCGCCGAGGCCGGAGGCTTTCACGAAGTCGCGACGGGAGATGCCCGATCCGGGTGCGCCGATCTGGTCTTCCATAAGCAATTGGGGGTAAGACACCACAGTATAAACCCCCAAAGCGAGTTCTCAGGCCAACAGAAGCGTTCTCAGTAAT
This sequence comes from Haloarcula sp. Atlit-120R, assembly GCF_003665885.1. Lineage (NCBI taxonomy): Archaea > Methanobacteriati > Methanobacteriota > Halobacteria > Halobacteriales > Haloarculaceae > Haloarcula > Haloarcula sp. Atlit-120R. Next base: position 69,799 of record NZ_QPLN01000001.1, read on the forward strand.
TGGGAACGACTGCACGGTTACAGATAAGTTCCCCATATATTGCGTGCTGTGTTACGGAAACGTCGACTCTGTCGGGCGGTAGGCGGTTCTAAGTCGGTTACATTAAACGTCTTGGGCGGGCAGTGTCGGGCAAGGATGGTCCGGGACCCCTTCGCTGACGAGGAGACGCCGGAGTTACAGGCGGTCCTCGACGCACTCGACGACGAGGACTGCCGCGCCATTGTCAGCGTTCTGGAGGAACCGTTGACGGCGAGCGAGATATCCGACCGGAGCGGCGTACCGCTATCGACGACCTACCGAAAGCTGGAGCTACTGACGGAGTCCTCGTTGCTGTACGAGGGTGTGGAAGTCAGGTCGGACGGTCAACACGCCAGTCGGTACGCGATTGACTTCGAGGAGGTCGTCATCAGCCTCGACGAGGAACTGTCGCTCACCGTCGATATCTCACATCGCGCTCGGACGCCGGACCAACGGCTCGAAAACCTCTGGTCTGAGGTGCGAAAGGAGACATAACCATGGTACACATCCCAAGTTCACAGGTCGGCATCGTCGTCTCGAAGACACTGATCCTCATTCTTGGTGGACTGATAACGTACTACTCGTATCAGGCGTACAGCCGGACGAAAAGCCCCCAGCACAAGTGGCTCACATACGGGTTCGGCGTGGTGACGCTCGGTGCGTTTGCCGGCGGCGTGCTCGACATCGCCATCGGCAGGTATCTCGGCCAAGAACTGCTTCCGGTAAGCGTCTTCACGTCGAGTTCGCTAACAGCCATCGGTCTGGGCATCATCCTGTACTCGCTGTACGTGCGGTAGCGAGCACGGAGAGCGCCCACCCGGTAACAGATTCGCTTCTTCCGCCTCGATCTCGTCGGAACGGGCCGCTGGTCCGTTTCGCGTCGTGACGGTGGGATTCCCACCGACTGGAAACGCTACGGACGGTATATCTGTACGGACGTGTCAATCAGGAGCATGCTCGGAGCGAACGCAGTGCTGTTAATCGGAATGAAGACCGTCACACTGTTCTGTGGTGTGGTACTGACGACGTTGACCTACCGCGCATACCGTCGCACTCAGGCACCGGCGATGCGGGCGCTCTGTTTCGGCATCGGGTTCGTCACGCTGGGCGCAATACTCGGCGGGAGCCTCCACCAGCTCGTCGGGCTGCCGGTGGCACAGAGCGTCACTGTCGAAGAACTGTTCACCGCTGCTGGATTCTTTATTCTGACGTACTCGCTGTACACCGATCAACCGACCACGACGACCTGAGTCACGAGTCCTCGGCGGGCGTGCGTTCACGGCCGGTCAGGAGTGTCGGCAGCGATTGTGGGCTATGCTCGACGAAGACGGCGACGAGGTTACCCGCGAACAGGACGGTCCCGAAAAACGCGAGTAGCCCGACTGCCAGTGCCGTGCCGTTCGGTGTCTCAAGCCACTGCTGACTCACGAGAAGGGCGTATGCGATAGTCAGTGCAACGCCATCGACCGCCGCGATACGGTGGTCGTACAGGTCATCGACCATCGGCACGTCCTCGAAACCGAGACGGTCGCTGTACCGATGGACCCAGATGATGAACGGGACGACGTGATACAGCGTCCCGAAGACGACAAAGCCGACGCCGCCGACGAGCAATACTGTCGACGGCTGACCGAGCAGCCCGGTGTACGCCAGCGGGTCGGTCCACCACGCGACCGCCGTCAGGCCTGCCCAGAGAAACAGCGACAACGCTGCGACGCTGTAGCGGGTCAGCATCGGTGACCACTCGACTCGCGCACCGATAAGCTGTCGCGCCAGAAGCACCGCCACCACGCCGAGCCCAGCAGCGACCAGTACTGCACCGAGCCGGGCCAGAACGAGCGAGCCGACCAGGCGACCGCCAGCCAAGACAAGGACGCCGACCGGATAACAAGCGGTCTCGACCCGCTGGACCGCCGTGTCAATGCGGCCGGTGTCGGCCTGCGTGAACATCGGGGCGAGCTGGGCCAGCGCGCCCGCGACAGTAGTCAGGACCGCGCCGAACACGGCGAGCGTTCCGTGGGCCAGCAAGAGCCCCTGCCGGCCGATTCCCAAAAGCGGGAGGACGCCGGCGGCGTGGTCCAGCGCCAGCACCAACCCCGAAGCCGTCACGAGGGCGAAAAACACCAGTGCCCAGCCGAAGTGAATCGCCGTGACGTCGGGCTCCGCAGTGAGTAGCGTCCGCCCGACGTTGTAACAGAGGGTCCAGACCCCGACCAGCGCGATTGCGCCAGCAACTGGCAATAGCTCGGGAGTCCCCGTTAGGAAGCCAGCTGCCAGCCCTACGAACCCGACCGCTGCGAGTGGTAACTGCACAGCGGCAAGGCGATGCGAATGAAGTTCGATGCCACACCAGACCGGGACAAACTGCGTCAGTGCGCCCATGATGGTGAGACAGACCCATCCCGCAAGCAGCAGGTGGACCTGCGCGAGGTGGCCGGCCCGACCCTCGACGACGCCGACCGTGACACCGGCGACGAGAAACGCCAGCGCGACGACGAAATGACGCAGCGGAACCGTCATCGGCGGTGCGGCGTCAGCGTCCACATCAGCAGGCATTCCGCTCATTATCGTCTGATACGGTTCTGTCCCTGCTGGCAGTGTGGCCGAATATGTTCGGGAAAAGGGTCGGCCCGCTTACAACCGAACGAGAACACATGACGCCGAACCACCAGCCAACAGCCCAAACCGCGGCCCTGGTTTCGGAAACCGATGCGCCCGATCACGCACCGACGGAGTGCCTCAATGTGCAGTCGCTGGGGCCGCCAAAGCCGCTCAAGCAGACGCTGGAGTTGCTTGCGGACCTCGACGACGATACTGTTCTCGTCCAGTTCAACGACCGTGCCCCACAGCACCTCTATCCGAAACTCGAAGACAGAGGATACGACTTCGAAAGTGTTGAGACCGAGGACACGACAGTGACGGTCATCTGGCGAAGATGAGTCGGAACACGGAGTCCCCTGTCGATGTCGACGAAGCGGTCGCTCGTATCAACAGCCGCGGTGCGAAGATTCAGCAGGAGCAACTCGAACAGACGCTGTCACAGCTCCAGCAGGACGGTGACCTGACGGCTGCCCAGCGGCTGGCGGTGGAACAACTGAGCGAGCGGCTCGTCGAGCGACTGCTCGCTGTCCCCCGTGCAAGTCTTCAGGACGCGGCAAAGAACGCGGACGACGAGCGGATCGAAACGGCGATTTCCCTGTTCGAGTGAGGCGAGCGGTCGTACTCCCCTGGCGACTAGTGCGTCCGCAGAATACGATGTCCGAACGAAGAGACAGCCGACCAGTATGCGCCTACTCCGACGACGCCGCCAGAACGAGCAGTGCCTCGCTGTCCGCCGCTGCGGTGGGGGAGATGTCCTGATCCCCGTCAAACCGGACGACATCACCGGGAGAGAGTGACAGCGTCTCGTCACCGAGCGTCAGGTCCACAGCGCCTGAACGGAGGACGAACACGATGTCCCGACCGGGATGCTTGTGCGCCGGAATCGACTCGCCCGCACCAAGCGTCAACTGGACCGTCTTCGGCTCCCCGTCAAACAACCTCGTCCGGCCGTCTTCACCGCCGTCGAGCGTTGCTCGCTCCGTTTTTGCGGCAGTAGATTCGCTCATTGTTTCGGGAGGTCCGCGACGTACTTTTCTGGACCGTCCTGCTCACACTGGTAGTTCGCCGCGTCGAACGCCTCGACCTCGGCTTGCATTTCGTAGAACAGTGGCTTCGGTTCGTGGTCGTTGATGATCCGAAGCGTCTCCCCGGACGACAGCGCCTCAAAGGAGTCGTGTATCTTCGAGTGTCGCTCGGGCGGCGGCGTCTCACGCAGGTCGAGTGTGGTTGCTGGCATCACCTGCGTGTTCGCCGGGAGTCGGGGAGGGGGTTGCCCCGAACACGTTCGGGAGTAGGCCCTGAAGTGTGCCACCCGTTCACTCTACTATGAGCCTTCTCTCCGGCCTCCGCGGCGGCTCAGACGTCGGGTTTGACAGCTACGGAACCTTCGTTCTCGAACACAACCCCGACCCCGGCCCGTTTCTGTCTGAGACAGCGGTACTGACCGGTGCCGACCACGCTGCCTTCCACCGCCTCACGATGGACCTGTTCGACGAGCGTGGCGTGTACGACATGACCTTCGGGTACAACCTCGCACGGCTGAACCTCGACCATCGGCACCCGGACGCGGGCTTCCGCTACGGCCGTGAACCCGACGGCGGCAGTGTTCTCAGAGCGGAGTTCACGCCGACGACCGAGTTCTGCCCCCAGAGCGACACGCTGACTGTCGGCGCGTTCCGCGCCTGGAATGGGCTCTCGGACCGCCACGAGTACGATCTTGTCCGCGTTCGCGTAAGCCCGGATCACCACCAGAGTACGAGTATCAACGACAAACTCCAGCAACTCGAGACACGGTACCGACACACCGGTGAACTCCAAGCCGACGATGAAGGCGAAGCGTCCGACGAGAGCGTCCCGTTCTGACAGCCGACAGCCCGCAGCGTAGCGTGCTCAGTGACCTCGTGAAGCATATCCGCTGGCAGTCGGTCCGGGCAACCACACTGGCAGAATACTGCGGGGAGAACCAACCTTTTGTGACGGCTGAAAACATGGAAACCATTATACGGTCTGCTGGGCGACATATCGTAAGCCGAGTCGACTGGGGTGGGATATCGGTGGCCTGGTGGGACCGTGGAGGGGTCTCTCTACGAAAAGGGTAACAGCGTGCCAAAAAATGATAGTATTGCACTTCCACCGCGATGCCACAGCCAGCCGGGGGCGAAACTGACATGAGTAGCGGCATCGTCCGAGATGCGGACGGGACCTACAACAAGCGGCTTCTGGGACTCGTCCTTCTCGTTTTACTCGCCGCCATCGGCGCTGGTGTCGGAACTCTCGGTCTCACCGACACTAACGACCCGGCTCCCAACCAGCCCGCCGTTGAGACGCCGCCTACTCCGACAGAGTCACCCTCGGCAGAGACACCGGCCGGAACCGACTCTACGCCGACCGAGAGCGGCGGCAGTGGCTCGCCGCCACCGAGTGCGCTCCTGACTGAAACCCCGACACCGGCTACCGACGAGTCGAACGGGACACCCACCAGCAACACGACGGTTGCGTAGCCCGGTCCCGCTGGGACGTCTCACTTGCTAGCGTCGCTACTTCGAAGGGGTGCGCCTGTGGGAGTTTTCAAGAAAACAGGAGCGTGAGATTGAAGCCGGTCACGACGAGGCCAAGCACTGTCAGGAGCACCGGCGGGCCGTAGTAGAGCAGTGGGTCTTCCTCCAGCACGCCGCCCCAGATGCTCAAGCCGAGACAACAGTAGATAACAAGCAGTTTGAGTCCGAGGAAGCCACCGCCGCCGAACGACTGGATCGCCCACCGAATCGCGGGATTCGCCTCGGTGAACGTCGGGACGAAATAGACGATGGCGATGGTAGTAACCACGTCGCCGACGCCGTAGGTCGCCAGCGCCACCGCCCACACGCTGGAGAACGACCGGACAGAGAAGGAACTCCCCTCCAGCGTCAGCCAGTCGCTATCCGCAGACCCCATCCTGTACCGGGGTACGTCTAGCGGCCATATATACTGCGAGGGCCAGTTATCTGATTTGAAAAAGGAGTTCCGTGTGGTTCCTGCAGAATACCGGCATAGGACCTCATTATGACTGCGCTACGTCTTCATCTTCACTTCCTGAAAACCATAGTCGAGGGCAGTGGAAGTTCGTAGTCAGACATGCGTTTCAGCTATTGGCTGCGGGTCGTTGAACAGGTCACTCACCTCGCGTGGGACGTGTGCTCCCGACGCTGTTGTACGTTCGTGTGCTGCCGGCGCGAGTGCATGGAAAGGGACTTATCTTGTGGGCGGCCACGACGAGGTAATGAGCCTGTCCGACGCGGACCACGAACTCGTGGTCGAGGAGATCGGTCGGGAGCCGACACGGGCGGAGGCCGCTCTCTTCGAGAACCTCTGGAGCGAACACTGCGCGTATCGCTCCTCTCGCCCCCTGCTGTCGGCGTTCGACTCCGAGGGCGAGCAGGTCGTCATCGGCCCCGGCGACGACGCAGCCGTCGTCTCCCTGCCGTCCCACGGTGACGGCGAGGAGATGTACATCACGATGGGCGTCGAGTCCCACAACCACCCGTCCTACGTCGACCCCTTCGACGGGGCGGCGACGGGCGTTGGCGGTATCGTCCGCGATACACTGTCGATGGGCGCGTATCCCATCGCGCTGGCCGACTGCCTGTACTTCGGCGACTTCGACCGAGAGCACTCCCGCTATCTCTTCGAGGGCGTCGTCGAGGGTATCTCCCACTACGGGAACTGTATCGGCGTCCCGACCGTCACCGGCAGCGTCGCCTTCCACGACGACTACGAGGGGAACCCGCTCGTGAACGTTTCCTGTATCGGCCTGCTGGAACCCGAGCGGACCATCACCGCCGAGGCACAGGAGCCGGGCAACAAGCTCGTCCTCGTCGGCAACGCGACGGGCCGGGACGGCCTCGGCGGCGCGTCATTCGCCAGCGAGGACCTCGCCGAGGACGCCGAAACGGAGGACCGGCCGGCTGTGCAGGTCGGCGACCCGTACTCGGAGAAACTGCTCATCGAGTGCAACGAGGCGCTGCTGGACGAGGGCCTCGTCGAGTCGGCCCGCGACCTCGGGGCCGCTGGCCTCGGTGGGGCGTCTTCGGAACTCGTCGCCAAGGGCGGCCTCGGCGCGCGCATCGAACTCGACCGCGTCCACGAGCGCGAGCCAAACATGAACGCCATGGAGTACCTGCTCGCCGAGAGCCAGGAGCGGATGGTCTACGAGGTCGCGCCGGAGAACGTCGACCGCGTGGCCGAACTCGCCGAGCGGTTCGACCTCGGCTGTTCGGTCATCGGCGAACTCACCGAGCCGGGTACGAACTACGTCTGTACCTTCGAGGGCGAGACGGTCGTCGACGTGGACGCCGCGTTCCTCGGGGACGGTGCGCCGATGAACGACCTGCCGAGCGACGCGCCACCGAAACAGGAACGGAACCTGCCGACCGTGTCACTGGAGGAAGCCTTCGAGCGCATCGTCGCCAGTCCGAACTGCGCCTCGAAGCGGTGGGTGTACCGCCAGTACGACCACGAGGTGCAGGTCCGCACGAGCGTCCTGCCGGGGGACGACGCCGCCCTGCTCGCCATCCGCGAAGCCGGCACCGGCCTCGCTTTCTCGGCCGGCGCGGACCCCAACTGGACCGACGCGGCCCCCTACGAGGGCGCTCGCGCCGTCGCCTTGGAGAACGCCACCAACGTCGCCGCGAAGGGCGCGACGCCCCACGCGGCCGTGGACTGCTTGAACGGCGGAAACCCCGAGAAGCCGGACGTTTACGGCGGCTTCAAAGGCATCGTCGATGGCTTGGCCGACATGTGCAGCGACCTCGACGTGCCGGTCGTCGGCGGCAACGTCTCGCTGTACAACGACTCCCAGGAGGGGCCGATTCCGCCCACGCCGACGCTCGCACTGGTCGGGGTCAAGGAAGGCTACGACGCTCCGCCGCTGTCGCTGTCCGGTGAGGGAACGCTCGTGGTCGTCGGCGACACCGCGCTGGAAGGCGAGACCGACCCGCGGCTGGGCGGCTCTGAGTACACCGCGCAGTTCGGCGGAACCGACCGCTTCCCCGCCCTCCCCGCCGATACGACGGAGGTCGTCGAGACCGTTGCCGAGGTCGCCGACGCCGACCACGTACTGGCGAGCCACGACGTGAGCCACGGCGGCCTCGCGGTGGCACTTGCGGAGATGGTCCACGAGGACGCCGGCGCGTCGGTCGAAATCGAAACGGTCGACCGCGGGACCAAGAACCGACTCCTGTTCAACGAGCGGCCCGGCCGCGTCGTGTTCGAGACGACCGACCCGGCAGCAGTCCGTGAGGCCTTCGATGGCGTCGCGCCGGTGACGGAGCTCGGTGCGGCCACCGGCTCGAACCACCTCGATATCACCGTCACCGACGAGCAACTGCAGTACGACGCCGCGGAAATCGCCGCTCTGCGGTCCGTTATCGACGACGAACTGGCCTGATTACCAGCGGATATCGAACCGCGTCCCGCCCATCTCACTCTCTGTGACTGTGACCGACCAGCCGTGTGCTTCAGCGATGCTCTGAACGATTGATAGGCCGAACCCTGTCCCGTCCGAGTTCGTTGAGTAACCGTGTTCGAACACCAGCTCACGGTCGTCCGGTGGAATACCGGGACCATCGTCCGCGATGGAGAACCCACTCTGCCCGTGTCTCTCGGGCACAGACACAACAACGGAGCAGTCAGCGCCCGCGTGCTCGATGGCGTTCCGGTAGAGATTCTCGAAGAGCTGCTGGAGGCGCTCGGCGTCCGCCTCGACGGTCGCTTCGGTTTCGATGGTAAGCGTTGCGTCCTCGGTTTCGACCTGTTGCCACGCGTCGGCGGCGACGGTTTCGATGGAGACGCTCGCGGTCTCTCCGACGACTCGCCCCTGCCGCGCGAGCGTCAGCGTATCATCGAGAATCTGGGCCATCCGGTCGTGTGCTGCAGCGATCTCCTGTAGCCCTTCCTGCACAGCCCCATCCTCAATGTCATCAAGCAGGAGGTGGGTGCGGCCGGAGGCGATGTTCAACGGGTTCCGAAGGTCGTGGCTGACGATACTGACAAACTCGTCGAGCCGCTCGTTCTGGTGTTTCAGCTGTTGTTCCCGGCGCTTTCGATCTGTGATGTCGGTGTATATCCCGAACCCTTCCAGCTGGCTGCTGTCACGGGTGACAATCGTACTCCGGAACAGATAGGTCCGGACCTCGCCTGATGCGGTCATCCGTCTGACCTCTTGCTCTGACTGACCGGTCTGTTCCCACCAGTCTGTCCTGATACCTTCGGCGTCGGACCCGGGTGGCGCAAGGAGTGTCCGAAGCTTCGCTCCGACTGCATCCGTCTGGTCGTAGCCAAACGACTCCGCAAACGCTTCGTTGATCGACTTGACGTACGGTTCTCGCTGCTCGAACCCGACGACGACAGCCGGGTTCGGAATGTTTCCCAGAAGCGCGTCAAATCGTTCCTGTGCCGCCAGCTGTACGCGGAGTTCACTCGCGACGAGTGCGACGTATCCCTCGTGGTTGTGCTGGATTATATCACAGATGTCCTGTGCATCCGTGTTGTCTATCTCCGTTTCGTCGCTGATACCGAGGTCGGCTATCGCGTCGTCGACGATAGCTGACGCCTTCTCGATGCCCACCGTTTCTGCGAACTTTGAAACGAGTCCTGTTCGATCCATCTGTTACTCCGGCAGTGCGAAAAGCACCGTTGTCGTGTTGTGAAAGCCACTGAGCTGTCCGGCCTGCATACACAGCTCCCCGTACGTCTCAAACCCAGCGACTGGAGCCGACAGGGTCGACGTGATACCGTCGACAGCCGCCGGAAACGCGTCGTCGAAGAGAATCTGACGGCACGCGCAGTCGTAGACGAACGCGCCGGCGATATTACCGTCGCACAGCGAGACAGCGTCGACAGCAGCCTGCTCGGCGGACCTGATCTGGTCCCGTCTGTCGCCATGCATTATCCGAAGGACAGTCCCCGCCGGAATATCGACGGCGAACTGCAGTGCGCCAGTCTCTTCAATCGCAGTCCGTGGCCAGCGAATCTTGTAGGTGTCACCCTGGTCGATGCCAAACAGGTATGCGACCATGAGCTTCCTGAGCTGCGCTGAACCGACGGGGACATCATCGACCGCGACCCCTAACGTCTCCGCAACGTGGTCTCGGACGGCGTCTTTCCACACGTCGAAGGCTGGCTCACCGTTGAGTTCATGAACCACGTTTCCGGAGACATCAGTTACCTCCCAAGGCTCCGAGATGGGGCTGTGACCGTGGTTGACAGTAATGATCGGACGTTTCTCGCCGGAAACGAGTACGAGAACGACTGCGTCCTCGACAACCGACGCATCACAAAACACCGGCGTTGACTCCATCCGGAGACCGTCAGACGCTGCCCCACCTGCGAATTCGACATAGGGGCCGAGCCGTCGCTGGACCGACAACGACAACTGCTCACCGACACCTGCGAGACCGTCGTGGAGAACGATCGCTGACTGGTACGGTTCTTCGATGTTTCCAGGAAGCGACCGGACAGCGTCTCTGACAGTCCCACGGGTGTTGTCGCTGAGGCCAGCAGCAAGGGCCGTATCGAACCGGAACGAATCACTGGTAACGAGCGTGACGGCCACGCCGGTATCCATCGCTCGCTCCTCGGTGAACGTGCCACTGGCCGTACAGCCGACAACGGCTGTCTCGTCGCCGACGAGCGCATTCACGCCCGCCAGAACGGCTTCAGCATCGAACTCCGAGCTAGCAAACACTTGACAGAAATCCACTCGCTCGGCGTCAAGCCGGTCACGAGCAGTGCTTGTCGCCTCCCGGCCAGCGCGTTTCCCAGCAGTCGCCACTGACGTTCCCGTAGCGACCGCCGTACGTGCGTCTGACTGGGGCGACATCGTACAACAGTTATTGACGTGTAAGCCTATATACCCCTCCCCAGGAATATCAGATCTGATATTTATGCCGGTCGGCGAGGCCTTATCGACCGTCTCAGGCCAGCGCCAGCGCGAGACCGAAGGTGAGAACCAGTCCGACCAGCAGTACGCCGAGCCCTGTGCCGACCTGCGACATGGTGAACGCGCTCTGTGGGGCCGTCGACCGAAGCGGCGGTTCGCGCGCGGGGAGTTCGACGTGTTCGGGGTCGTAATCCGGCCGGTCCTCCTCGTGGTGGTCGTCTGCCATAGTCGGTGGTTCAGGAGCGTCGTACGTGTAGCTGTCGGATTGGCACTGCGTATCGGCCAGACACTTGCACCAGTCGAAACGGTCAAGCGGCGTTGTGTCGAATCCACAGCTATCGAATGACGCTCACGAAACGGATCATCCCCTGTATCGACGTGGACGTAGACGAGAACGGTGACGCGGCAGTGTACACGGGAGTCAACTTCGAGGATCTGGAGTACACCGGCGACCCGGTCGAGATGGCAAAGGCCTACAACGAGTCCGGGGCCGACGAGTTCGTCTTTCTGGATATCACCGCCTCCGCCGAGGGTCGCGAGACGATGCTCGATACAGTGTCGGCCGTGGCCGACGAGGTGTTCATCCCGCTGACCGTCGGCGGTGGCATCCGGACGCGCGCCGACATCAAAGAGACGCTGCGGGCCGGTGCGGACAAGGTATCGATCAACTCCGGGGCCATCGCCGAACCGGACCTCATCAACGAGGGCGCGGCAGCCTTCGGGAGCCAGTGCATCGTCATCTCCGTCGACGCCCGGCGGCGCTTTGACAACGACGGCGAGCACTACACAGAGGTCGACGGCGAGTCCTGCTGGTTCGAATGCACCGTCAAGGGCGGGCGCGAGGGAACTGGACTGGACGTCATCGAGTGGGCCACCGAAGCAGAAGAGCGCGGCGCGGGCGAGCTGTTCGTCAACTCTATCGACGCCGACGGGACCAAGGATGGCTACGACATCCCGCTGATGAAAGCCGTCTGTGACACCGTCTCGACGCCGGTTATCGCTTCCTCTGGCTGTGGGAGCCCGGCCGACATGGAAGAAGTGTTCGTCGATGCCGGCGCGGACGCCGGTCTCGCCGCCTCTATCTTCCACTTCGGCGAGTACTCCATCGCCGAGACCAAGGAGTATCTCGACGGCAAGGGGATTCCGGTCCGACTGTAACACCGTCCCCGGCCTGGGGTCGAAATAGTAAATAGCCGTACCTGTCTCTTTCTTTGTATGACGCAGTTCTCTGGGCGTCTCGGATGGCCTCGGTTTTTTCCGCGTCTCGGCGTTCGGTATCAGCTGTCGGCGTTAGCGGGCACAGATTCGGCAGTCGCTGGCAGCATCCGTCCGTGGGGGAGGTCGTACCCGGGGCGTCAACTGGCTGAGCGACAGTGGGGGTACGGCTCCAGAGAGTCACAGCGCCGTGGCCTAGCATCGGGCAGGCTTTATCCGCCCACCACGGAGCATCACCAATGAAATGGCGGTGTGAGTGGTGTGGCAAACCTCACGAAGAAAATGACCCGCCGTGTGACAACTGCGGGCACGGTTCCTTCGAGGAGGCCGTGACGCAAGTCAACGAAGAAGTCGTCGAGGGCGGCCCCAGATGGGTCTGTCTGGACTGCGGTCGCCAGCACCAGAAGAACTCGCCGCCGTGCAAACGCTGTGGCGGGAGTAACTTCGAGCGACGGACGGGGCCGCCGGAGGACGATCCGCTGGATGATATAAAGACCGGCTGGCTGGACGTGCTCGAAACGAAGTACGTGCTCGGCTACGCCGCCGTGGCACTGCTGCTCGGCCTCATTGTGCTTGCTGCTGTCGGCGGCATCACGCTGCCGGGCTTCGCCGCCGAAACCCCCGCCGGCCCACCGCAGATCGCATCCCCCGCCGGAAGCGGCGACACCGTCGACTCGCTCTCGCTCGCCGCAGTCGAGGGCACCTACGTCGACGTGTACAACGTCCGGCGGTCGGGCGTCGGCGGCGGGACGGTCTCGCGGAACGCGACCCTAGACGACGCCGCAGCCTACTACAACAAGGGCCGTGTCGACGCGCGATACGACAACGGCGAGCGGCCGACGCGCGAAGGGGTCTCCCGGTTCGCCCCCTCCTGTGAGCGCCCAGTCGTGGTCAGCTACGAGGTGGCCTACGACCGGACGCCGCAGTCACTCAGCCAGTACCAGAACGAGACGGCACTGGCGACCGCGCTCGTCGACAGCTACATTGAGCGAGGCAAGAGGATTCAGAGAGCGGAGGACGGACTGATCGGTCTCGACATCCACGTCGGTCCGGACGAACGCGTGTTCGTCACGTACGTGCTCTGTTAGAATTACGCGGCGGCTTCGAACGCGTCGGTAAAGCTGTCTGCCTTCTCGATGACGGCGTCGGTTCCGTCTTCGAGCGCTTCCAGCGCGTCGACGCCCTCCTCGGTCTTGATTGTCAGCACCGGGTCCGTCTGGCCACCGGACTGTTCCGGGTTCACGTCGTAGGTCGCCGCCGTGACGCCCTCTGTCTCCAGCAGCGCCCCTTTGATGACGTTCATGAACGTGTGGTCCTCACCGGCGATTTCGATAGAGAGTTCCGTGTCGGATTTGTCGATAACGCGAAGGTCCATACCCATCTGTTGGTCACCTGCGACCCATCAACGCTTCGCTTCCCGTCCGCTGTGTCGGTGACAGCGTGACACCCGGAGACTACACGAGTGCGTACACCATCAGGAAGCCAAAGTAGAGGAGTACGAGCGCGCCCAGTGCTTGGAGTCGGAACGTCGAAAGCGACTCTTCCTCCTCGCTGTGGGCCGCTCGAAAGGCCTCAATCTCCTCGTCGCCGAGTTCGTTAGGGTGGGCCAGACCGCGGTGGAGCGCGAGCCAAGACTCGCGGGCGAACGGCCGGCCGCAGTACGAACACGTGTGGGCCGTGGCGTCGGCCGGGACATCGTAGGCTGGTTCGTCGTCGGTACTTGTCGCTGCCGTATCAGCTACCGGCTGGGTTGCTGTGTCAGTCATAGATGTGGGAGTGCCACCTCCGGCTGTGAGACGACCCAGAGACTCGTCATCGTATAAAACACCATGACCGCGATGAACGGGTACTGCGACCGAATCGCCTGCAGTCGCGCGGGAAACAGGTCGTATGCGGCGGCGTGGGCCACCCAGATAGCGACCAGATGACCGACGATGACCGACGCGAGCGCGACCGCGCCGAACCACGCCGGCAGGTCGACGGTCGGCACTACTGCCGGATTCGCAAACGGCGACGTGAGCGCGACGGCCAGTGAGGGTGCGAGGACGAGGAAGTATCCGAGGTAATGCGCGAAATGATAGCCGACGGCGATGGCGACGAGCGGCGGCGCGAACCGCCGTGCGAGAACCGCCGGGGTCAGATACGTGTCCGACATATCGCGGGAGAGCCGGACCGCGAGTCGGTACACACCGAGGAAGCCGGTGAAGCCGATAGCGAGCGCGACCGGATACAGGAGATGCGGCGGGACACCGGCTGCGACGAGTGGCGTCGTCAGGTCCCGCCAGACCGGTGTCGTGACCAGTCCGTCGTAGGTCGTGACCCACAGCAAAGCGATCACGAAGGCGACCTCGTCAGGCCCGTCGACCAGCCGCGGCGTCGAGAGGTCCATGCCGGGGAGGCGGAGCCGGAGTCCGTCCTCATCGCGGCCGATGGGTGCAAAGCGACCGTAGTAGCGGAACACCCGTTCCACCGGGTCGGCGTGAGCGAACCAGTCGTCAGGCCCGAACACGAGCGCGCCCGCGAGTGTCACCACAGCGTAGCCGGCGACAACTGACGCGAGCAGTCGGGGCTGGTCAGCGAGCGGGCTGACGACCTCTACCCATACCAGCACGAGCAGGCCGCCGACGGCGGGCCACGACCCGACGCGGGCCGGGTAGCTGCGGTCGAGTGTCGGGAGGAACCCAGCGAGGGTCTTGAACGGATTGAGCGTCGCCCAGCTGTTCCCCACGAGGTACGTTGTCATCGTCAGTCCAGCCCACCAGCCGACCCAGACGAGCAGTATTGCGAGATTCGTCCGGGCGTTCGTCGGCCCGATGAAGCCGACGACGAACACTGCGGCGAGTCCGGCAAGCCCGATGAGCTGCCCAGCGAGCCGGAGGATGCCTTCGAAATTACCCGACAGCGGTCGCCCCCAGTCGTGTATCCGCTCGATGAACGCGCGGTCAGTGACAAACGACGCCAGCAGGAACGACGCGCCGACGGCCGCGCCGCCGGTACTCAGAAAGAGCCACGTCGGGATCGTCAGTGACTCTCGACCGCCACCGGCGAGACTGCCGCCGTGTGCGCTCGCCGTCCCTGTCGCGGCCAGCCAGCCCAGCCCACACACCACAAGCGCGACTGTGCGACGCCTCCCAGATGTCATCGTCGATAGTTGGGGCTTCGCCCCCGTGTAGTTTCCGGGATGCCGGCGAGGCACCCGTCGGATCGAGGTTGCGGTGGCACAGGCCGCAGGGAATTGGATGGGCTTTTAGTATTCCGTTCGCAAGGGCCCTAGTATGAGTGTCTCCGATGAACACGCGGACGACGGGCACGGGGACCACCACCTCCCGGCGACGGAGGACTGGCCCCACGGGTTCGGCGAGGCCAGCTGGTGGCCCTTTGTGACGGCGATCGGTGGTTCGGGCATCTACGTCAGCGCGGCCCTGCTCGTGCTCTCGATGGGTGAGAACGCGCTTGTCAGCCAGACTGTCGGGGCAGGAGCGATGGCCGGGAGCGTCGGCCTCTTCCTCGTCGGCATCTACGGCTGGCTGTACCACGCCTTCGTCTCGGACTTCTGGGAGCGCGGGACGGACTACCACTCGGACAAGACGCTGAAGTTCGCCATGCTCCTGTTTCTCGGGAGCGAAATCGCCACGTTCGGCGCTGGCTTCGTGTACTACTTCATTGTGCGCGGCGGCGAGGTCTGGACACAGGCGGCAGTGCCCGAAGTGTTCGGCTCGCTGGTGATTATTAACACGCTGATTCTGATTGCCAGCTCCGTGACGCTGCACTTCAGTCACGTCGCGCTCCGTAACGGGGACCGCAGCCGGTTCCTGAAGCTGCTGGGCGCGACGCTGCTACTGGGCATCGTCTTCATCGGCGGACAGGTCTACGAGTACTACGAGTTCATCGTTCACAAGGGCTTTACAATCGGTGGCGGCATCTACGGGTCCGCGTTCTACGGTCTGACTGGGCTCCACGGGCTCCACGTCACGATGGGCGCTGTGCTCCTCGGTATTGTCTTCATCCGCGGGTACTACGGGCAGTACTCGGCTGAACGGCACACCTCCGTCTCGACGGCGTCGATGTACTGGCACTTCGTCGATATCGTCTGGATCTTCCTCGTCGTCGTGCTCTACATGGGCGCGAACCTGGTGTAAGTCGCCGACGAGTTTTAGACGGCCGCCGCTCGTTTCACACGTATGGATCGGCTAGACATCAGCGGGAGCTTTGACGTTCACGAGTACCGACACGGGCTCAAGCTGCTGAAAGACGACCGGGGTACGATGACGCTGTCGAACCGAGAGGGGTTCGCCTGTCCGGCCTGTGGCAACGAGTTCGAGACGCTCTTTATCAGCGACAAACGGACAAACACCTTCGGAAACCCCGGGTCGCCCTTCTGTCTGGTCCGGACTGATGACCAGCTGCTGGTCCTGACACATTGAGCCGGACCGACTTCGGTAACAAGGCTTATTCCACCGCATCCGATTCGGTGAGGTATGCATCGGATTATCCCCGCAATCGGCCTCGCTGCCCTCGTCGTGCTATCCGGCTGTGTGACGGCGACGGTTGACTCGACTGTGGCCGCCGACGGCACAGTTTCGGAGTACGACCTGACCCTCGAAATGTCCCCGTCAGTGTACGACGGGCTTCAGAATCAGGCCCAGCAGGAAGGCTATGACTCGGTCGAAGGATATCTTCTGGCCGACGTGAACACCAGTCGAATGTCGAACTACACGTACGAACAAGAACTGGAGGGTGAGAACGTCACGCTCTCGATGACATTCACGGACTGGAACCCCGGCCCGGAAAGCGATGTGTCGGTCAACGCGAGCGGGGGCAACGTCACGTTCGAAGACCGGACGTTCGTCACTGCGAACGAGGATACTGATGTGGCCTTCGGCGACGGCGTCGCAGTCGAGTACCGGCTGACGATGCCCGCCGACATCTCGTCTTCGAACGCTGATATCGTTCAAAACGAGACCGCTGTCTGGGAGTACGCGGCTGATGAGCCGGTCGAGGACCCAATCCGCGCGACCAGCCCCGCGCCCTCGTCGGCCTTCGGTCCCGGTATGGGAATTCCCGTCGCCGTCGTGGCACTGCTGGGGGCCGCGCTGCTTGCCAGTCGGGACTGAGTAGCTGCGTCTCCGCACCGCTGTTTTTATATTCGGACGCAACGCCGACCGACTGCCCGACACTCTTCCAGACGGGTGGACAACGATACAGCCAATATATACGATGTTTTATAATATGGGTTTATTGTCGTTTCGTCCGGAGACAGGACGATGCGCGCAGCCAGACTCCACGAGTACACGCACGACATGTCGAACGGGCTCTCGATAGACGACGTAGGTGCGCCACAGGTCGCAGCCGGAGATGATGTCATCGTCGAAGTCGACGGAGCCGGCTGGTGCCAGACTGACAATCACATCATCGAGGGAATGTGGGAGCAGTACGTCCCGCAGGACCTCCCGATGACGCTGGGCCACGAGAACGCCGGCACAGTCGTCGAAACGGGCGACGACGTCGACATCGTCTCGGAAGGCGACAAAGTCATCTGCCACCCGGTCCAGACCTGTGGGACCTGCCGACCGTGCCGGCAAGGTGAGACCATGTACTGCGAGAACGACGCGTTCAACGGACTGACGACCGACGGCGGCTTCGCCGACCAGTTACTGACCAGCGACCGGTCGGTCATCCCGCTCCCCGATGGCGTCGACCCGGCTGACATCGCCCCGCACGCCGACGCCGGTATCACGGCCTATCACGCGGCGAAGAAGGCCGTCGACGGACTCAATCCCGGCGACACAGCGGTCGTTATCGGCATCGGCGGCCTCGGTCACATCGGCCTCCAGTGCCTCGACGCCATGTGTGCCGCCGACCTCGTCGCCGTCGACATCAAGCAGTCCGCTCGCGACCTCGCCGCCGACCTCGGTGCACACTACACCATCAACCCAGAAAGCGAAGACGTTGCCGCCGAGGTCGAAGCCATCAGCGATGGCGTCGGTGCCGCACAAGTCCTTGATTTCGTCGGGGCCGATGAGACGACGGCGCTCGCGCCCGATATCTGTGCCGCCGGCGGCGACCACCACATCATCGGCTACGGCGGCCATATCCACGAGCCCGCGCAGGCGCTCGTCAACGGCGAATTCGCTTATCAGGGAAACATCGTCGGTCAGTACACCGAGCTGCAGGAACTGGTCGCACTCGTCGACCGCGGCGCGGTTACCCTCCACACGACCCAGTACGACCTCAGCGAGGTGAACACCGTCGCACAGATGCTGGAAAACCGGGATATCGACGGGAGAGCGGTTATAACGCCCTGAACCGTTTCCGAGACGGTATCCCATCGCCGGGCGGAGGACCCACCGTCCGGCTCAGTGACCGTCGGCGCGGGTCTGCTCTGTGTCCTCGGCCAGATCATGATAGCGTCTGAGAAACGTGTCTCGACTCACGGTCCCGGCACCGGCCGCTTCGAGTCGGTCTTCCAGCCCGGCCCGGCCGAAGTGACAGTACTCTTGGTAGCAGGGCTTGCACAGATATTCGAAGGACTTGCCGTCGCGGTTCCAGCGGTCCCCGTACTTATCATACTCTCGGGCGTCCGACCGGGCGACCGTTTCACCGCAGGCGATGCAACAGACGTCTTCGTCGGTGTCGCGGTGCCAGGCGTTTCGGAAATCCATCAGAACCACACTCCATCTGACTGTCCGCACGTGCGTCCGTCGTGCCGGTCTCGCGGGCACACCGCAGTCTCCGCCAGTAATTCGTGCTGTGTGACCATCGTTTACGGCTAGAAATTCCGCCCGGCAGTCCGTTGCCGTATCGCATCACTGCTGAGGTTCATTTTTATATTAGCTTGCGGAGCACCGTCGGAACAGTGACACAGTTCCTGTAACTGTCGACAAACCGCCTTCGGTAGAATACACGGCTAACCCGTAAACCAACATTCAAAAGCGGAAAGCCGGTGGAGGGATTTGAACCCTCGGCCTAATCCTTACGAAGGATTCGCTCTGCCAGTCTGAGCTACACCGGCGCGTCGCTCGCGTACATCAGTTGTTGGACGCATAACCGCAATAAGGATTGCGAATCGGGGCCACCGAGAGAGACGTTCTCACTCAGCTCGGGACCCGACGACGGTGACCGGGTCGTCCGCCTCAAGCAGGACCTGCTGGGAGACGCTCCCGAACACGGCCTTGCCGGTCGGTGACCGCTTTCTGGACCCCATGACGATCTGGTCGACGTCGAACTCCTCGGCTAGGTCGATGATGCCGTCAGCCGGCGGCTGCTGGCCCTCAGCTAGCTGGACATCGACATCGTGGTCCTCGAGATAGTCGCGTACGAGCCTGACTGTCGAGATCCGCTCGACGTTGCGTATCTCCTCGGGCGCTTCCGCCTCTTCCTTGGTCAGTGCATGTGTGATTACGGCCTTGATCTCGGTCTCGGCAGACGGTAGCTCCGCGACGAAGGCGGCCTGGCCACGAGCGCGGTCTTCATCGGCATCGACTGGGACAAGTATCGTGTACATGTTTTACCCTCCTAGATACAAGCGTCCGACTTCCTCGTCGTTAAGCAGTTCGGTCCCCGTGCCGGTGAACTTGATTTCGCCGCTTGCGAGCACGAAGCCCCGGTCGGCGATAGAGAGCCCCTTTTCGGCGTTCTGTTCGACGAGCAGGATGGTCGTCCCGAGGTCGTTGAGCTGCTTGATGCGCTCGAACACGTCGTCGATAAACCGCGGTTCGAGTCCGATAGACGGCTCATCGAGCATCATCACGTCCGGTTCAACCATTAGCGCGCGGGCCAGTTCCAGCAGGCGACGCTGGCCGCCCGAGAGGGTGCCGGCAGACTGGCTCCGGAGGTCGGCGAGCACCGGGAACTCCGCGTACAGTTCCTCGGCACGGGCGGCGGCGCGGTCGTCGTCGTTGAACACGTACCCGCCCATCAGCATGTTCTCGTGGACGCTCATCCCCGGGAAGACGCTGGCATCTTGCAGCACGTAGCTCATCCCGTTGCTGAGGTTCTGCTGTGGCGACCGGCCAGTGATGTCTTCGCCCCGAAACGATACTGTCCCGGTCTGGACATCCGCGAAGCCGTAGATGCTCTTCATCAGCGTGGACTTCCCCGAGCCGTTCGGACCGATGAGACAGGCGACCTGTTCGTCCTCGACAGCGATGCTCACGTCGTGTAACACCGTCGTGTTGCCGTAGCCGGCTGTGACGTTCTCCATCCGAAGCACCGGCTCCCCGGTCGAGTCGCCCGTGGCGTCTGGTGTGGATGCCATACTTACTCCCTCCCGAGGTACGCGTCGAGCACGCGCTGGTCGTTCTGTATCTCTTGGGGCGTCCCCTCAGCGATACGTTCGCCGTGGGCCAGGACGTAGATGCGGTCGGCGATGTCCATGACGAAGTCCATGTTGTGTTCGATGAGGAAGATGGTCGACTCCTGTTCCTCGTTGGCACTGCGGATGTAGTCGATGAGATTCCCAAGCATCGAGGGGTTGATGCCACCGGCCGGTTCGTCCATCAGCAGGATCTCCGGTTCCGACATCAGCTCCATCGCGAACTCGAGTAGCTTCTGCTGGCCGAAGCTCATCCGCCCGGCGCGGGTCTCGGCCAGCCCGCCGAGGTCGACGTAGTCCAGCAATTCGTCCGTCCGGGCGAGCAGCGAACTGTCGGGGCGACGCATGAGGCTTGAGACGTCAGCGCCGCCCTCCTGTGCCGCAAGCAGCAGGTTCTCGCGGACGGTCATGTCCCCGAAGATGCGGGTTTCCTGGAACATCCGGCCCAGGCCGGCCCGCGCGATTTTGTGTTCGGGCCAGTCCGTCACGTCCTCGCCCTGCAGGTAGACCCGGCCCTCGTCGGGCGTCAGCGTGCCGGTGATGCAGTTGAACAGCGTGGACTTGCCCGCGCCGTTCGGCCCGATGAGGCCGACGATTTCGCCGCTGTGGATTGCGATGTCCACGTCGTCGACGGCGGTCAGCCCGCCGAAGCGCTTCGTGACGCCGTCCGTCTGTAACACCGCACGGTCGCTGTCCGTGTCGGTCACCGGGCCGCTCGTCGCTTTACTCATCGGCACTCACCTCCGATCCGTCGTCAGTATCTGTGGCGGCCATGCCGCCGTGCTTGTAGTAGTCCATCTGGCTCGCGTATTCGCTGAGCGTTCCGACGACCCCCTTGGGGAAGCCGATAACAGTGATGATGACGGCCCCACCGAGCAAGACGAGCTGCCACCCGACGGCGTACGTCTCCACGAGTTCGATGATGGTGTGGAGGCCGAACGCGCCGATGACGGGGCCGGCAACGGTGCCGGACCCGCCCAGCAGCGCCATCGCGATGAGCTCCACGTTCCACGCGCCGTTGTAGGCGGTCTGGGGGTCGATGAACGTGTTGAACAGGCTGTACGCGGCCCCGGCAAAGCCCGTGAACAGGCCGGCCAGCATCCACGCGGCTGTCTTGTAGTAGGTGGTATTGAACCCCATCGCCGTGGCCTTTTCCTCGTCGTCGCGGATGGCGTTCAGCACGAAGCCAAAGCGCGTCCCCGAGAGGTAGTAGACGAGCCCCATCTCGACGACGAGAACGCCGAGGAACAGGTAGTAGAAGGTCTCAGCTGACGGCGTCTCCAGCAGTATCTTCCCGCTGGCGCCACCGGTGATATCGAGGATGCGGGAGACCTGTTGCGCGACCAGCAGGACGCCCAGCGTCGCAATGGCAAAGTAGTGGCCACGGAGCCGAAGCACGACGATGCCGATGATAGCTGCGAAGGTGACGGCGAGCAAGCCGGCCAGCAGGAACGCGACCGGGAACGCGAGGGCGAAGTCCTTCGTCAGGATGGCCGTCGCGTACGCGCCGATCCCGAAGAAGGCCATATTCCCGAAACTCGGATACCCGGTCTGTCCGCCGACGATGTCCCAGGAGAGCGCCAGGATGGCAAACAGGAACATCTCAGTGAGCACTGTCATGTAGTACCCGCCTTCGAGGCCGAGGAGAGGGAACGAGGCTGCAACCAGTGCTCCAAGACCGAGAAGCGGCCAGCCGTAGTCGTCACAGGTCCCGAGGAACCGGTCGACTTGCTCCGGCGGAAGAATCGACCGGAGGACGCCGCCAGACTCCTCGTCAGTCGTGCTCATTGGTCAGCCTCCTGGCCGAACAGGCCCTTCGGTTTGAGAATGAGCAAGACGATGAGCAGCGAGAAGCTCACTGCGAGCGTCCACTGCGAGGACGCGAAGCCGGCGACCAGTTCCTCGACCGAGCCGAGCAACAGGCCGCCGATGAGCGCGCCGGGGATGCTTCCGACGCCGCCAAAGACCACGATGATAAAGCTCTTGAGCGTGTAGATGAGCCCCATCTGCGGCTGGATGTTCAGAATGACGGCGATGAACGCGCCGATACCGCCGGCGATAGCCGATGAGACGCCGAAGGTCACCGCGCGGGTGTGCTCGACGTCGATGCCGACCAGCGCCGCGGCCTCGGGGTTCTGTGAGACGGCCCGTATCGCTCGTCCGGTCCGTGTTTTCTGGAGGAACACGTACATGAGCGCAGTGAGGACGAGCGCGCCGGCGAAGGCGACAAGTTTCATCTTCGGGACGACAATACCGGCGAGAGTCATCGACGGGTCCGCGAAGCTGACCTGAATCGACCGCGGGTTCGCCGACCACGCCTGTATCGCCAGTTGCTGGATGGCGATGCTCGCGCCGAAGGTCACCAGCAGTGTGAGGAAGATGTCGGTTCCGATGACGCGCGAGACCAGCGTTCGCTGGAGCGCGTAGCCGATTCCGAACAGTACGGCGATGGCGACCGGGATGGTCGCCAGAAACAGGAGCGGCGACCCCTCCGCGTTCCCGGTAATCAGCGTCAGCACCCAGTAAGAGGTGTAGCCGCCGAGCATCACCATCTCGCCGTGGGCGAGATTGATGATGTCGACGACGCCCCAGATGAGCGCGAATCCGACCGCCACGCCTGCGAACAGCGCACCGACCAGCAGGCCGTTGACGACGAACTGGGTGGCAGCCATCGCTCTCAGCGCTCGCTCCAGTCGGGCATCGGATATATCGGTTCCGACTGTGCGACGTTCTCCGGGTACGTGATCTGGAGGCCCGGGTCAGGCTGCCACTGATAGACCAGCATGTTCTTGTCGATGACGCCGCTGTCATCGAAGGCGACAGACCCGTACACCGTCGAGAATTCGGCCTGTCGGATGTGGTCTCGGACCGCTGTCGGGTTGAGTTCGTCGACGTTCTGGAAGGCGTTCATATAGGTGAGGATGACTGCCTCGCCGGCCGCGCTGTGGTAGTCCGGCGTGTAGTCGTAGTTCTCCTCGATAGCCGAGACGAAGTCGCCGGTCTTGCCGAACACCGGATCGTCGAAGTTCGCGTTGACGGCCCACGAGGACGGCCCGTACAGATAATCACCGTTCGCGCCGGCCTCGTTCTTGAACGATTCGTTGAGGCTGCCGACGGTCCCCATCGCCGCGTCGACGTTGACGTTCTGACTCTCCATCTGGTTGGCCAGAATAATGTTGTGCTTCTGGTGGGCACACAGCAGGAGGATGTCAGCGCCGCTGTCTCGAACTCTGCCGAGGTTCGTCGAGAGGTCAGATGTGTCCGAGGGGAACGTCTGGTCGACGACCAGTTCCAGATCTGTGTCACTGATTTTGTTCCGTGCCCCCTCTGCGGTCGACTGGCTGAACGTGCCGTCTTCGGCAAGGATCGCGATAGACTCCGGTGCCGAGTCCTGTGCGAGGCACATGTCGATGTAGCTCTTGGCGTACTTGTTCGCCGTCGGCAGGAGGCCGAAAATCCACTCGTTGCCCTGTGCGAAAATTTCCGGGCTTGCGCCGCCGCCCTCGACCATCGGCTTCTGGTTCTGTGCGGCCACGGCGCTCGCGGGCAGGGTGACCGTACTTGAGTACGGTCCGAGCAGGTAGTCGATCCCTTCGCGGTCGATGAGTTCCTGATAGATGGACTTCGACTGGGAAGCGTCGGTGCTGTCATCCCGGAGCACCATCTCCAGTTCGTACGTGTTGCCGTCGCCGGCCTCGACGCCGCCGGACTCGTTGATGCGCTGGATGGTCAGTTCGTACGCGTCCTTGTACAACTGCCCGAGGTCGGCGTTGTCTCCAGTGAGACTCATCGAGCCACCGAGGGTGATGACGTTCGTTCCACTGCCGCTTTCACCGGTGGAACCGCCGTCGCCGCCACCACTTCCATCGCCCCCGTCGCTACTGCCGTCGCCCCCGTCACCAGAACAGCCAGCGAGGCCGGTCAGTCCGAGGACACCTGTGCTTCCTGCCACCTTCAGAAACGCGCGTCGGTCGTGTTGTCCAGTCATAGGTCGTTTTACACCCGTGTATCAATGATACACGGCCTGTACGTTCCGTTGTGACATACCCTATTAAATGTTAAGGATACGGCGACAGAGACAGACCTGTACGTATAAAACCCCTCTCAGAGCGAGCCACGCGGAAGAGCGGCCTACCAGAGTATATGCGGCCAGAAGACCGCGAAGGAAACGAGGACGAGCCCTGTCAACACGAGCGTCATCAGGACGTTCAGCACGACACCGGCCCGTATCATATCCCGCTGCTTTAGGTGGCCGCTGCCGAAGACAATGGCGTTCGGCGGCGTCGCGACGGGGAGTGCGAACGCGAAGCTCGCCGCGATAGCTCCGGTAACCGTCAGCGTGATCGCAGCCTGCACCGGCTCAACGCCGAGTGTTCCGGCGAGCACGCTCCCGAGGCCGATGAGGATCGGAGCGAGTATCGTTGTCGTCGCCGTATTTGAAGACAGTTCCGTCACCAGCACGGTGAAGACGACGACAGCAAGCACGACGAGGACCAGCGGTGCGCCGACTAGAGTATCGAAGACAGTCCGTGCCAGCCACGTCGTCGCCTCGGTTTCGGCCAGTGCATCTGCCAGTGAGATGCCGCCACCGAACAGGATAATCGTCCCCCAGTCGATATCGACCAGATTCTCCCAGTCGTCGGCGCCGGAAAGAACGAGTGCCGGAATCGCGAGCAGTCCGACCACCACGAGATACAGGACGCCGCGATGTCCCGTCAGACCGAACACAGTGTCGCCTGCGCCGCCGAACAGTGTCACGAACACCGGGTCGGGAAGAATGCCTTCGAACAGGAACCCAAGCCCACCGAGGATCCACAGGGCCGCCGTGGCTGCAAAGATGTATGCTGCGCGGCGACCGCCCGTCGATAGCGGCCCCTCCTCCGCAAGATACGCTTTCGCCTGCGCGTTCGCTCCACTCACGTCCTCGACTTCCGGCGGGTAGAGCCAGAACGTCAGAACGTACCACGTCAGTGGGAGGGTCAACACGACGATCGGAAGCCCGATGGCCAGCCACTGCACGAACGATATCTCGACACCGATGAGCCTGTCGAGAAACGCCACGGCGACGACATTTGGCGGTGTCCCGATGAGGGTCCCAACCCCGCCGACGCTCGCCGCGTAGGCCGTGCCGAGCAAGGTCGCGACCCGCATGTTCGATGTCTCGCCGTCGGGAACATCTCGACCGACAACCTCGGCAAGCACACCCAGTGCGACGGGCGTCATCATCGCCGTCGTCGCCGTGTTCGACACCCACATTGAGAGAAACGCCGTCGCAACCATGATTGCCAGAATGAGCAGTCGTGGCGAGCGCCCCATCCAGCTAATGAGGTGCAGGGCGATGCGACGGTCGATGTTGTGAGTCTGGAGCGCCTTCGCGAGCATGAAGCCGGCCACGAACAGGTAGATGAGCGGGTCGGCAAACCCCGAGAGTGCGGCCTCCATCTCGGTGTAGATGCCGAACACCGTCAGTAACACCGGTATCAGCAGCGCCGTTACCGGGAGCGGCAGCGCGTCGGTCACCCAGAGAATCGCCGCGAAGGCCATCGTCGCCAGTGCATACTGGGCGGCGATATCGAGTCCGGACGGCGTCGGGACCGCGGCTATCACAGCTGTCGAGGCGAGCGCGACGGCAATCGCCGCCGCCGTTCGTCGCGGTCGCGTTCGACCCGACCAGGTCATGGCAAGCCCCGCTGGTTAGTCACCGCGTCTCGGCGTCCGTTGGATATCCCTTCGGTCATGGTTAGAAGTTCGAAACCAGCACGCGCACCTGCTCGGTAGTCAGCTCCGACTGGTACAGATCGAACAACACTTCGAGTCGTTGCTCCGAGAGGCTCCGGTTGTTGTTCTCCAGCATCGAGATGTGAGCCTGCATGATATCGTCGATTTCCACCTCGACCTCCCGCTGGCCGAACCCCGCCGCGACGCGGAGGAGCCGCCACGCTGTCGGCGAGATGTCGTGGATGTCGATATCGTCACCCTCGCTCACCTCCATCTGCTACTATTCCCCACCATCAGACGAATGAACATAACTGTTCGTCTTAGCGTGTCAGCCGAACGTCGAGAACGACGTTGTGTTCTTTCGGGGCATACGACCGAACAGTGTGGCGCGTTTCGACCGTCACGTCGTACGTCGGCTCCGCAGCCGCCCGGATCACTCGCTCGCCGGGACCGAACAGGTCGTCCTCGTGCTGAATGTCGTAGTAATGCAGAACGCACTCGTCGGCCGCCAGACAGACGGCGGTCTCAAGAAACTCATCAGCGCTGTGGGGCAGGTTCATCACGACGCGGTCGGCCCAGCCCTCGTACTCGCCGGCAACCTCGCGTACGTCGCCACAGATACCGGTCACGCGGTCGGAGACGCCGTTTTGCTCTGTGTTTGCCCGGAGGTACTTGATCGCCGTCTCGTTGATGTCGGTCCCGACACAGGTCGCCTCGCGTTTGGCGAACGGAATCACGAACGGACCGACACCGGCGAACATGTCGAAGGCTCGCTCTCCCGCACTGACCTGCTTGGTAACACGATGGCGCTCTGTCGCCAGCCGCGGCGAGAAGTACACTTCGGCGAGGTCGAGGTCGAACGTACAGCCGTACTCCCGGTGAGTGACTTCCGTCCCCTCACCAGCGAGTACGTCCCAGTCGCGGACCCGCTGTTCGCCCTTGATTTTCGATGCGCGATTCAGCACCGCTCGCACGGGGAGGTCCGACTTCATAATCGCGTCGGCAATCGCCCGCGCCCGCTCGCCGTCGTCCTCGTCGACAATCGCGACGTCGCCGATGCGTTCGTAGCTCGGATCGAAGCCGAGGGCATCCGCCGGCATCGTCTGGCCCTCGCGGACCGGCGGGTCTGCCTCCACGACGGCCAGGTCCGACGGCACCGCTGTGGGGTCGGTGACAGGAACGTATAGCTGGCCGTCGACGACCGTGATATCGTAGCCGTCGTCGACGAGGTTTGCCTCGGCGAGGCGCTGGCGCGTCTCTTCGCCGGCCTCGCGGGGAACGCGAACGCAGGGAACGCCCATACGTCTCTTCCCCGACCGTGGGCGGTAAGCCTGACGCTTCGCGCCCTTTATGCCCGGCGGCGACCCACTCCGGATATGCTCACTTTCGTCGGACTGGGCCTCTATGACGAGCGCTCTGTCACGGTCGCAGGCCGCGACGCCATCCGGGACGCCGACCGGGTGTTCGCCGAGTTCTACACGAGCCGGCTGATCGGCACTGATCTCGAAACGCTGGAAGACGCGCTGGAGACGAGTATCGAACTCCGCGACCGTGCCGGTATCGAGCAGGACCCCGAGCCGATTCTCGAAGCCGCTGAGCGCGAAAGCGTCGTCTTCTGTACCGCCGGGGATACGATGGTCTCAACGACACACACTGATCTCCGACTCCGTGCCGAGAACCGCGGTATCCAGACCCGAATCGTCCACGGCACGACCGCCCAGACTGCCGCCGGTTCGCTGACCGGCCTGCAGAACTACCGCTTCGGGAAGGCCACAACGCTCCCCTTCGAAGACGCCCACGGCGGTGACGGCGTTCCGGATAGCGTCGTTGCTACCATCGAGGACAATCAGGACCGGGACCTCCATACGCTGGTCTACCTCGATATCAAGGTCGACGACCCCCACTGGGACGACAGCGACGACACGTACATGACCGCAAGCCAGGCCGCCGCCATGCTGTCGGAGCCATTCCCGGACACGCACGGCGTTGTCGTGGCCAGAGCCGGTAGTCCTGAACCACTGGTGGTTGCTGCTACGCTCGACGAACTCGCTACACAGACGTTTGGCGACCCGCTACATTTGCTTGTCATCCCCGGGTCACTTCATCCGCTTGAGGCGGATGCACTGGAGTCAATCGCTGGTGCAGCGCTAGAATAGCGAGTGTCGGTCCCGCGGCGCGGTTCAGTCGTCACCGGGCGCTGCGGGGCTCGACTCCGACCGGTCCTTTTCGAACGCCGTTCCGAGGTCGTACTCTGTTCCGGTCACGAGAAACAGAAGGTCCTCGACGATAACCGTGAGTTCCGGTAGCTCCCGCATCAGTACCCACGTCAGCCCGACGAGGACGATGACGGAGCCGAACTGCGCCACCATCCGGTCGACGATGTAGTAGGACACGAGCTGTGGGTCACTGAGGCCAAACAGCGTCATGACCGTTCCCGGGAAGAACTGCGCCTTCTGGAGGCCAAAGGCCAGGGCGATCCCGAGGTTCCGAAGGAGATTCAAGAGATAAATGATACCGACGGCCCCGACCAGCACGCGGAGCTTCCGCCGCCACGGTGCCTTGACTGCCAGTATGCCGCCGGCGAAGATGGAGATGCTGCCGATACCTGTACAGGCCAGAATAATAGTGTACGTTATCGGCCGCTCGTTCCTGTCGAACCAGAACGTGTTTTCGTAAGGGTACTGCTTCGACGCGATGTCGATGCCGTTGTACGAAAGCCCGTCGACTACCATCGGGTCGTACCCGATGAGCGTCATCAGGAAGGCGACCTGATCAGTGACGATCTCGATGATTGTCTGGCGGAGCGGCCCGATAGTGAGAAAGGGCACGTAGATGACCCCCATGATACCGATGGCACGGGTCAATACCAGCAACGACTCCCGGCCGTTCCAGAGTAAATAGCCGGTGTACAGCGACAGTGGGACGGCCATGACGCTTCCCAGTCCCTCGACGACGCTTTTCTGTATCAGTATGAAATGCGGGGCCAGGACGAGCCAGTACGCCGCGAATAAAACCCAGCCGGCCGTGCCAACGGGGCGAGCCAGTCGCGTATCATACTGCGCAACGGCCACGCTTCCCAGAAACGCCGCAAGAACGAGCCACATCAGCGGTTCCGAAACTGTGACCGGGTCGAACGACAGTCCAGCGATGTCGACGCCTGCCTGCAGGACTGTCTCACTCATTGCTCGTACGTTAGCCAAACCGGCGTATATGTTTTGTCGTTGCGCTACTGTGCGGTAGTGTCGTCAGACCGACCTATCGGTAGCGCTGTCGCTACCGGCGTAGCGCACGAAAGAAAGAACGGTGTTCAGGGACCGGAGGTGTTCCGGTTAGTTGTCGCGTCGGACGGCGAGGAGCGCAGCAGCGACGAGCGCGATGAGCGCGATAGCTGCCGTGAAGCCGGGACCTTCCGCGGCGGTGGTCTCAGCTTCTTCGGTTCCGGAGTCCATGGTGGTGGCCTCCTCAGTCTGCTCCTCGGTTTCGGTTTCCGTGTCCGGCGCTTCGGTTTCGGTTTCCGTGTCCGGCGCTTCGGTCTGCTCTTCCTCGGCTGAGACGGTCACGTTCGCACTGTCCGTGACGGCGGAGCCGTTGGCGGTGTATGGACCGTCAGCGCCCGGGAAGTCGTACGCTTCGTTGCCGTTGGTGTCGAGGTGCGGCATCGCGATGGCCGTGAAGTCCTCGTCCATCGGCTCGTCGAGCGTGATCGTGATGTCCTCGTGGCTGCCTGCCTCGAGGTACTCCGAGTTCCCGACAACGCTACCCTCGACCTCGCCGTCAAGGAGAGTGCTGTCGTGAATCACGATGAAGCCACCCTCGGACAGCTGCGCGCTGTCGACGACGACTTCGCTTCCGTCGGATTCCTGGTCACTGATGCTCACGGTGGCCGTGTCGGCTTCGACGATGCGGCCGTCTTCCTCGTCGCTGAAGTCAGAGCCACCATCGACGTCGAGCGTCTGGACGGTGAAGTTCGTGCCGGCGGAGTATTCGCTGAAGTCAGCCGTGGCAGTGTACGTGCCATCAGGTGCGACATCAGTTTCCGGGCGGAGGACGAACGGGTTCGCCTCGCTTTCAGACTCCATCTCAACTTCGAGTTCGGAGCCGGGGGCGACGTTCGTCGTACCAGTCACTTCCTGCCCGGCCGCGGCCGAGACCGTGACAACACCGCTGTCGTCAAGGTTCAGCGTCGCGTCGCGCTCAGACGTGGTGTAGATCGCACTGTCACTGTTGCGGTCGTCGGTCAGCGGACCCTCTCGGACGGAGAAGGTCGCGTTGAGGCGCGTGTCCTCTTCGCCAACGATCGTCTTGCCGTTTTCGAACGCAACGTCGCTGGTATCAACAGCGACGAAGTAGGTGTTGTTGTCCGGGTCGTCGACAACAGTTACGGCGCCACTGCTGTTCGAGAAGTCAATCGGCTGTTCCTCAGCGTTCGCACCGACATCGGTTCGGTTGACGTAGAGTCGGAGGCCGGAGTCCGTCGTATCAGTGCTGTTGATGCGGTCCGGCGTGGTGTCGGTCGCGTCAATGAACGCTTCGGTTGCGTCAGACGCGCTTCCGTCTTCCTGCTCGTATTCGAGTGCACCCTCGATACCGGAGGCCTGAATCTCGTGGACGACAACGTCCTCGGCTGCGAGGTCGTCGGACTCGGTGAGGTTCACGCCGATGCGGTCGTAGATATCGACATCGTCATCGTCGATCTCTGCGTCGCTCGGGGCGGCCCACGTATTGATGCTTTCAACGGAGTTCTCGTTGAGGCGAAGCGTCCCGACTGCGTCGGGGCTGGTGACGTCAGGGGAAGTCCCTGCAGTCACGTTGATCGAGTAGGAGCCGGCTTCAAGTGCGTCGTCCGAGAGCGTTCCTCGGTTGAAGCTGCCACCCTCTTCGACCTCATCAAGGTCGTCGTCACCAGGGACACTGAGAACCGTGTTGGTTCCATGGGTCCCAGCGGTGTAGCTGTTGAACTGAACAGTGACTTCGCCGTCACCATCTTCGTCGGTCAGCTGACCTTGGATGTAGTAGTTGTCGTCTTCCTGGCTACCAACGTTAATCACGGCGTCCTCGGTGTTGGACATCTGGACCGTGATGTTGGCGACATCGCCGAGCTCGTCCTGAACGGTTCCGGTTTCGAAGCTTGCCTCACCGTCGTCGGACTCGGAGACGTTGATCTGGTCGGATTCCGCGGAGACGCCGGTCTGGTTGTCCGTCACCTTGACGTAGTACGGACTGTCGTCGGCGCTCTGGTTGCCGAAGTCGAACACGACATTTTCGTTACCTTGGAGGTTTTTGACAATTGTGTCAACCTTGTCGTCGTCTTCGTTGAACAGCGTTGCGTTGGCCGGCTCGCCACCACGGTTCGTGGAGACGTTGACAGCCAGCGTGTCTGTGTCGTCGATGTTGGCACCGTCGCCGACATCATCGTCGATGTTCACTTCCAGACTGAGGTCGCTGACTGTGACGACCGCTTCCTCAGTATTGTCGACACTGATCGTGTAATCCTCGCCAGTGTCGAAGTCACTGGTGTCAACGGTGTAGACTTCACTGTTGTCAGTGTACGAGTCGGACAGAACGACGCTGTCTGCATCAACCTCGATGGATGGGCCGTTGTTAGTGGCGTCTGCGTCGGTGTCTTCAATGGCAATCACTTCGCCGCGGAAGGCGTTGATGTCCGTATCGTTTGAACCAGACGCCTTAATCGTCTCGGACGTCACATCAATGTCCTCAGCGACGATTGTGTTGTCGCCACCGGTGAGGTTGCTGACCTTGACAGTCAGGTTCCGGTTCGGCTGAACGTCCTGAGCAAGACTGAACGCGAGACGTCCGTTCTGCCCGTCAGCACCGACGCTGGTGATGCCGTAGTTGCTCGGGTTCTTGTTCCCGTCGAGGTAGACATCGATGTCAGTGGCAGAGACTGCGCTGCCGGTCGATCCATTAAGTGCCAGTTCAACTGTGCCGCTATCGTATTCTGCTGCCTGCTCGACGCTGACGTTCGCGGCGGCGGCTGCGCCACCGGAGAACGCGATGGTCCCGGCAAATACCGAGAAGACCATCAGCGCCGTCAGGAACAGACTGCGGATTTTTTCGCTTGTATCTGTCATGTTTGTGTTTGCTATCGGGCGACCCCAGCAGTTTTCCACCTGGTCGGAACGCGGCCACCGAGGCCCCGCATAGACCGAACCGGCGTACTCACTTCTGGCGTCATGGGTAGGGGTATCGGTACATTGCCCGAAGTGTGGTAAATGCTTTGTGGAATAAAGCTGGTAAGTATACTACAAGTAGTCATCAGCGAATAATGTTTTTGAACATATATTTACACCTGATATGGTATTTCCGTTGACCTGTTAGATAATTAGAAAGGATCCACGCCGGCTGAGGCAGTTGTCTGAAGAGCGCCACAGACCGGTGTGTCTCACTCGGAGTTCATTTCGAAGAGAGCGCCAGCGTCCGACTATACCCAGTCACGACTGACAGTCGGCAATTAGCTGCATGGAAGCGAAGGCACAATCCCGAATCGGGAACCGGGCCGCGAATCGGTGACGCTGTATGAGACTGTTGGCACTGCCCACGTGCGCGCGGAAGAAAGAACGGTGTTCAGGGACCGGGGGTGTTCCGGTTAGTTGTCGCGTCGGACAGCGAGGAGCGCAGCAGCGACCAGCGCGATGAGCGCGATAGCTGCGGTGAAGCCAGGGCCTTCCGCTGCAGTGGTCTCGGTTTCAGTGTCCATCGGCGTGTCCTCAGGCGTGTCCTCAGGCGTGTCCTCAGGCGTGTCCTCAGGCGTGTCCTCAGGCGTGTCCTCAGGCGTGTCCTCAGGCGTGTCCTCCGGTTCCTCGGCTGAGACGGTCACGTTCGCACTGTCCGTCACGGCAGAGCCGTTCGAGGTGTACGGACCGTCAGCACCCGGGAAGTCATACGCTTCGTTGCCGTTGGTGTCGAGGTGCGGCATCGCGATGGCCGTGAAGTTCTCGTCCATTGGCTCGTCGAGCGTGACCGTGATGTCATTGTAGGTACCGGCTTCGAGATATTCGGAGTTCCCGATAACGCTACCTTCGACATCGCCGTCAAGCAGTGAGCCGTCGTGGATGACAATGAACCCACCGCTAGACAGCTGCGCGCTGTCGACGACGACTTCGCTTCCGTCGGATTCCTGGTCACTGATGCTCACGGTGGCCGTGTCGGCTTCGACGATGCGGCCGTCTTCCTCGTCGCTGAAGTCAGAGTCACCATCGACGTCGAGCGTCTGGACGGTGAAGTTCGTGCCGGCGGAGTATTCGCTGAAGTCAGCCGTGGCAGTGTACGTGCCGTTTGGACCGACAGTTGCTTCCGGACGGAGGACGAATGGATTTGCCTCACTTTCAGACTCCATTTCGACCTCAAGCTCGGAGCCAGGAGCGACATTCGTATCGCCGCTCACGGTCTGTCCGGCCGCGGCTCCAACAGTAACGAAGCCGTCCTCGTCGAGGTTCAACTCCGCGTTGCGTTCGGACGTTGTGTAGAGTGCGCTTTCGGATGTGCTATCGTCGCTCAACGGCCCTTCCTGAACGGAGAAGGTCGCGTTGAGTGCCGTGTCCTCTTCGCCGGTAATCGTGTTACCAGACTCGAACTCAACATCACTGGTGTCGAGAGCAACGAAGTAGGTGTTGTTGTCCGGGTCGTCGACAACAGTCACGGCATCACTGCTGTTCGTGAAGTTGACGGGATCTTCATCCGCGTTCGCACCGACATCGGTCCGGTTGACGTAGAGTCGGAGGCCGGACGCACTCGAGTCATCATTGATACGATCCGGCGTAGTGTCGGCAGCGGCGATGAACGCCTCAGTCACGTCGGAAGATCCGTTATCTTCCTGCTCGTATTCGAGGGCACCTTCGATACCGGATGCTTCGATTTCGTGGACGACGAGATCCTCAGCTGCGACATCGTCGGACCGCGTGAGGTTCTCACCGATGCGATCGTAGATGTCGATATCCTCGTCGTCGATATCCGCGTCACTCGGTGCAACCCAAGTCCGCATATTCTCGACTGAGTTCTCGTTAAGTCGGAGCGTTCCAACATTATCAGGGCTGGTGACATCTGGGGACGTCCCTGCAGTCACATTCATCGAGTAGGAACCGGCTTCAAGCACGTCCTCATCGAGGGCTGCTCTGCTTCCGGTAAAGCTACCACCCTCTTCGACATCATCGAGGTCGTCGTCACCGGGGACACTGAGAACCGTGTTGTTGTTGTTAGTCCCAGCGGTGTAGCTGTTGAACTGAACAGTGACTTCGCCGTCACCATCTTCGTCGGTCAGCTGACCTTGGATGTAGTAGTTGTCGTCTTCCTGGCTACCAACGTTAATCACGGCGTCCTCGGTGTTGGACATCTGGACCGTGATGTTGCTGACATCACCAATCTCATCCTGTACAGTTGAGGTTTCGAAGCTTGCGTCACCGTCGTCGGACTCGGAGACGTTGATCTGGTCGGATTCCGCGGAGACGCCGGTCTGGTTGTCCGTCACCTTGACGTAGTACGGACTGTCGTCGGCGCTCTGGTTGCCGAAGTCGAACACGACATTTTCGTTACCTTGGAGGTTTTTGACAATTGTGGCAACCTTGTCGTCGTCTTCGTTGAACAGCGTTGCGTTGGCTGGCTCGCCACCACGGTTCGTGGAGACGTTGACAGCCAGCGTGTCTGTGTCGTCGATGTTGGCACCGTCGCCGACATCATCGTCGATGTTCACTTCCAGACTGAGGTCGCTGACTGTGACGACCGCTTCCTCATTATTGTTGACACTGATCGTGTAATCCTCGCCAGTGTCGAGGTCACTGGTGTCAACGGTGTAGACTTCACTGTTGTCAGTGTACGAGTCGGACAGAACGACGCTGTCTGCATCAACCTCGATGGATGGGCCGTTGTTAACGTTGTCTGCAGAGGTGTTTTCAACGGCAATCACTTCACCGCGGAAGGCGTTGATGTCCGTATCGTTTGTCCCAGTCGTCGTGATTGTCTCGGATGTCACGTCGATATCCTGAGCGACGACGGTT
This sequence comes from Haloarcula sp. Atlit-120R, assembly GCF_003665885.1. NCBI lineage: Archaea > Methanobacteriati > Methanobacteriota > Halobacteria > Halobacteriales > Haloarculaceae > Haloarcula > Haloarcula sp. Atlit-120R. The sequence continues at coordinate 104,594 of NZ_QPLN01000001.1, forward strand.
CCGTCACCGCCACTGAGACCGGTGACCTTGACAGTCAGATTCCGGTTCGGCTGAACGTCCTGATCGAGACTGAACTCAAGACGTCCAGTCGTCCCGTCGTCAGTCCCATCGACAGAGGAAACATTGTAATTACCGGGGTTCTCGTTCCCGTCAATGTAGACATCGATGTTCCCTCTTGGGACTGCGCTGCCGGTCGATCCATTAAGTGCCAGTTCAACTGTGCCGCTATCGTATTCTGCTGCCTGCTCGACGCTGACGTTTGCGGCGGCGGCTGCGCCACCGGAGAACGCGATGGTCCCGGCAAATACCGAGAAGACCATCAGCGCCGTCAGGAACAGGCTGCGGATCTTGTCTGAGTTTCCTGTCATAGTTTGTGTTTGCTATCGGGCGACCCCAGCAGTTTTCCACCTGGTCGGAACGCAATCACCGCAATCGCGTGTAGACCGAACCGGCGTACTCACTTCTGGCGCCATGGGTAGGGGTACAGTCTAAACGATAGGTGTATACTGTAAATGTTTTGTGGTTAGGATATCTGACTGTCATGACTGGTCAAGGATTGAAACGCCGTCCGTGGCGATCAGATGTAGGAGAAGCAGCGTGGATTCCAAGCTATAATTCCGTCATTCGTGCGTCTGACGGGTTGAATGTACATCGTGGAGCTGGTTTCATTGGCCAGAGATACCAGACCCTCACGAGTGCTAACTGCTCACTCAGGAACGAGTCCGCAGAAGAACCACACCTGACAGCTACGGCATAGGAGGATTGAACGGTCACTTCCGACTAGTACCGTCAGTTCGTTACAATTTCGATTTCACGGCTATCGGGGTCTTTGGTGAACGCGTAACGGTCGTCACAGCTACCGGGATCACGGTAGTCCTCGGCGTGGCGCCCCATCAGCGTCTCCCACGCGTCGTGGAGGTCATCAGTCTGAACCGCGAGGTGCCCCCACGCGTCGCCAAGTTCGTAGGACCGGCCGTCGTAGTTGTATGTGAGTTCGACTGACATCGCCTCGTCGGGAGCATCTTCGGGCTTGAGGAAGTACAGGGCGAAGTCGTCGAACTCTTCGCGGCGGAACAGGTCGTAGTCGAGCTTTCGGGTGTACCAGCCGATAGCCTGGTCGGCGTCTTCGACGCGGATCATCGTGTGGTCGAGCGACCACTTCGCGCCGTGGTCCCGCTCGACGATCTCGATCTCATGGCCGTCGGGGTCTGTGACGAAGGCATAGGAACCGCCACAGGAGTCTGGGTCGCGGTAATCCTCGACACCGGCGTCCATCAGGTCGTCGTAGGCGTCGTACACGTCATCACAGCGGACGGCGATGTGTCCCCACGCGTCGCCCATCGTGTACGAGCGCCCGTCATGATTGTACGTGAGTTCGAGCAGTGCACCCTCGTCGTGGACGTCCTCCGGACCAAGGAAGACATTCGTGAACGTGTCGGCTTCCCAGCGGCCCTTTTCCTCGTAATCGAAATACGTCTGGTACCAGTCTAGCGAGGCGTCCAGATCCTCGACGCGCATCATCGTATGATCGAGTGACCACATACACGGCATGTGGTCCGAGCGAGCGAAAAGGCTACCGCCACAGGCGGTTCCGTCCGGATTCGATACTGCGGGTCACCGCGTCGCCGAACTGGTCCGAATTGCCGGCAGATAGTACCACCAGACCACGGCCAGTAAGACGAGAGAGCCTACCGGGACAGCCACGTAGTTGAGCCGCCTGTTGAATCCCAGAAACACGGGAAACTGGGTCAGACCCGCACCTGCAAGAGCAAGAGCGGTGACCCGAACATCCTCACGCCAGACGACACCGGCGGCAGCGCTGGCCAGGGCAAGGGCATACAGCAGGACGCCTGAACCCCACGACTCGATAAACTGCGGGAGTGCGTTGGTAAACCGAACGAAGTAGCTATAGGCCGAGAGTAGCTCCGGCGGATTCGTATTAAAGAGCCCAAAGGAGAAGATGAGCGTCAGTTCTGCTCCGATTAGCACTACTGTCCACGGGACGAGGCCGGCAACGACAACGGCCACAAGACGGCGTCGGGGACCGCGATCCATATCTGGTCGCAGGGCTCCACACCCATGAACGCATCTACTTCTTTGTCAGAACTTGGATGTCGTGTGCACGCGCGGGCCGACGCGCGACAACCACTACCGGTTGGCGACGATTCGCAGGATATCTTCGTCCGCGAGTTCGTGGTCACGCCCGACCTGCTGTTCGTCGTGCTTGGCGCTCGGGCCGGTCACACGAGCGAAACGGAACCGCTCGTCGAAACTTCCGCCGAGTTTCTCGCAGGCGTCGTCGACGGTGTCTCCCTCACGGAGGATCAGCGGTTCCTCACGGTCAACGCCGCGGCCCGGCTTGTCCATGTAGATCCGTATCAGGCCGAGCTCCTCCCAGATGCGTTCGGTGAGGCTGTCCAGCCCTTTCTCCTCCTCGGCGCTAATAAAGATCGCTTCGTCGGGGTCGATGTCCCGCTCTCGGAGTTCGTCTTCGACTTTCGGGAGGTAGTCTGGCTCAATGAGGTCGGCTTTGTTGACCGCGACGAGCGAGGGCAGGTAGACGCGGTTGTCCATCACACCGTCAACGAGCTGGTCGATATCGATATCCTCGCCGATAGTCACGTCGGCGTTGACGTAGCCGTGCTCACGCAGGACGGCCTTGACTGTCTCGTCGTCGAGTTCGACGCCGGAGGCCGTGTTGACCGAAATCCCGTCTTTACCCTTCTTTCGAACGTTAACCCACGGCGGGTCCTGATCGAGGCGAATCTTGTTCTTGTACAGCTCTTCGCTGAGGCGGTCGTACTGGTCGATCTCGAAGACGGAGATGAGGAAGACGATGAGGTCCGCGGTCCGGACAACGGACAGCACTTCTTTCCCACCACCGCGGCCGCCAGCAGCGCCCTCGATGAGACCCGGAACGTCGAGAATCTGTATGTTCGCTCCCTTGTGCTTGAGCATCCCCGGGTACACGTCGAGCGTGGTGAACTCGTATGCGCCGGTCTCGGACTCGGCGTTGGTCAGTGCGTTCAGCAGCGTCGACTTCCCGACGCTTGGGAACCCGACGAGCGCAACAGTCGCGTCACCGTGTTTCTCGACGCCGTAGCCACCGCCACCGCCCGACGAGGCCTGCTGTTCGAGCTTCTCCTTTTTCTCGGCGAGCTTGGACTTCAGCCGACCGATATGGGCCTCTGTAGATTTATTGTAGGGAGTGCTGGCGATTTCGTCCTCGAGTTCCTGAATCTCCTCTTCGAGCCCCATTAAGTGTATGTCGGCCCCTCACACCGAATAAGGCTTTCCTCCCTCGTCGACGCCACCCCCGCGGCACGCGTCATGGCTGTCTTCCCGTTCAGAATGGTCAAACGACCCTCATGTAATTCGACACACCTATAGGCCACCCTCCGTCATATGTCGATAATGGGAGCGGCGAGTCGGTTCCGCGACAGTACGCAGATACTGCTGCCAGTCGGTGCGCTCGACGGGATTCGCGATGAGTTGGAACAGCAGTTCACTGTGAGTGTTCATCAAGACGGTGAGCAGATTCGGATCATCGGCTCTCCGGTCGAAATCAAAGACGCAAGTGATTTTCTCGCACGGCACGGCGTGACGTTCGCCTGAGCCGACAGGGATCCTATTTTTTGTCGTGCTGGACGCTCCGTCGATAGAATAGTGAGCGTTCGAGCGTGTGGAGGCCTCACGCAGCGATCCGTGAAACGCAATCCTTTAAACCGCCGCGAGGATTCCACTATGTATGGCTGGAACTATCGAAGTCCTCGTTCCCGGTGGGGAGGCCAACCCTGGCCCGCCACTCGGCCCGGAACTCGGCCCGACACCGGTGGACGTGCAGGCAGTCGTACAGGAGATCAACGACCAGACGGCAGCGTTCGACGGCACCGAAGTCCCCGTCACCGTCGAGTACGACGACGACGGCTCCTTCGAGATCGAAGTCGGTGTCCCGCCGACGGCCGAACTCATCAAGGACGAGGCCGGCTTCGAGACTGGCAGCGGCGAGCCTCAGGAAGACTTCGTCGCTGATCTCTCCGTCGACCAGGTCAAGCAGATCGCCGAGCAAAAGCAGACTGACCTGCTCTCCTACGACCTGAAGAACGCCGCAAAGGAAGTCGTCGGGACGTGTACCTCCCTCGGCGTCACTATCGAAGGCGAAAACCCACGCGAGTTCAAGGAACGCATCGACGCGGGCGAGTACGACGACGTGTTCGCGGCCGAAGCACAGGCGTAAGTCGGACCGCTGTGCGACTGGCGTGTGTTTTCCCTTGCTTTCGACGCTGCTGAGCCACTGCACTGTCTGCTGGACCCCCGTCAACAACTGGTCCCTGCGAACCGGAAACACGCCCGTCAGCGGCCCTTGGGCTGGTTCGACGGGTTTAAGTGTCGCATTGGCGTCTACCCGCACGAGACAGGCATCCGCCTGTTTCACTGACCCGTAGAAGCCGATTGGCGTACTACGGAGGTGAACAATGGCAGATCAGGAAATAGAGAACGCAGTCTCGCGCGCACTCGAGGACGCACCTGAGCGGAATTTCCGCGAAACGGTCGACCTCGCTGTGAACCTGCGCGACTTAGATCTTAACGACCCGTCGAACCGCGTCGACGAGTCCGTCGTGCTTCCTGCTGGCACCGGTCAGGAGACCACTATTGTGGTCTTCGCCGAGGGCGAAACCGCCCTTCGTGCTGAGGAAGTCGCAGACGACGTACTCGACGAGGACGAACTCGAGGAACTGGGTGGCGACGACGACGCCGCCAAGGACCTCGCCGATGACACTGACTTCTTCATTGCGGAGAAGGATCTGATGCAGGACATCGGTCGCTACCTCGGGACCGTCCTCGGTCCGCGTGGGAAGATGCCGGAACCGCTCGACCCCGACGACGACGTCGTCGAGGTCATCGAACGCATGAAAAACACCGTGCAGCTCCGCAGCGGGGAACGGCGAACGTTCCACACGCGGGTCGGCGCGGAGGACATGTCCGCCGAGGATATCGCGGACAACATCGACGTTATCCTCCGCCGTCTGCACGCGGACCTCGAGAAGGGCCCGCTCAACATCGACACGGTCTACGTGAAGACGACGATGGGGCCTGCGATGGAGGTTGCCTGATATGAGCGCCGAATCCGAACGCAAGACCGAGACCATTCCCGAGTGGAAGCAGGAAGAGGTCGACGCCATCGTAGAGATGATCGAGTCCTACGAGAGCGTCGGCGTCGTCAACATCGCCGGGATCCCGTCCCGACAGCTACAGGACATGCGACGTGACCTGCACGGGACCGCCGAGCTCCGCGTCTCCCGGAACACGCTGCTTGAGCGTGCACTCGACGAAGTCGACGACGGACTCGAAGACCTCAACAGCTACATCACCGGGCAGGTCGGGCTCATCGGAACCGACGACAACCCGTTCTCGCTGTTTCAGGAACTCGAGGCCTCCAAAACGCCCGCACCCATCGGTGCCGGCGAGGTAGCCCCGAACGACATCGTGATTCCGGAAGGCGACACGGGCGTCGACCCCGGTCCGTTCGTCGGCGAACTCCAGAGCGTGGGTGCCGACGCACGCATTCAGGAGGGCTCCATTCAGGTCCTCTCCGACTCGACGGTGCTTGACACCGGCGAGGAAGTCTCCCAAGAACTCGCGAATGTGCTGAACGAACTCGGCATCGAACCGAAGGAGGTCGGTCTCGACCTCCGCGCCGTCTTCGCCGACGGTGTGCTGTTCGAGCCCGAGGAACTGGAACTCGACATCGACGAGTACCGGAGCGACATCCAGGCGGCTGCCGGCCGAGCGTTCAATCTCTCGGTCAACGCCGACTACCCGACCGCGACGACGGCCCCGACGATGCTCCAGTCCGCTCGTGGCAACGCCAAGAGCCTCGCGCTCCAGGCGGCCATCGAGGACCCCGAGGTCGTGCCTGACCTCGTGAGCAAGGCCGACGCACAGGTCCGTGCGCTCGCCTCGCAGATCGACGACGAGGAGGCACTCCCGGAGGAGCTCCAGGGCGTCGAGGCCGACGTGGCGACAGAGGAACCGACTGACGACCAAGACGACGACACCGCATCCGAGGACGACGCCGACGCCGACGACGCGGCCGAGGAGGCCGACGACGGCGACGATGACGACGATGAAGACGCCGGCGACGCGCTCGGAGCGATGTTCTAACAACTCACACTACAACAATGGAATACGTATACGCTGCACTCATCCTGAACGAATCGGGCGAAGAAATCAACGAAGCCAACCTCACCGACGTGCTTGACGCCGCTGGCGTCGACGTCGAGGAGTCCCGCGTCAAGGCCCTCGTCGCCGCCCTCGAGGACGTCGACATCGAGGAGGCCGTCGACCAGGCCGCTGCGGCACCGGTGCCGGCAAGCGGCGGCGCGGCCGCACCCGCAGAGGGTGACGCCGACGAAGCCGACGAGGCCGACGAAGAAGCCGAAGAAGAGGCTGCCGACGACGGCGGCGACGACGATGACGACGAGGACGACGAGGCAAGCGGTGAGGGCCTCGGCGAACTCTTCGGCTAACTCGGTTCAACACAGCTCAGTTTTTTCTTTGCGTGCGCTCGACCGGTGAGAGGAGTCAATACTGACCCCGCCGATAGCCGTATCTCTATTGGACAAGTATGCTGAGCCACGACCGAGCTGTAATCCAGCGTGTACTGCCTGACATACGAGTCTGATTACACCGAAAACGGGTCTGCTGCGGCCTTAGCTACCGATCGTAATCGTATCGGAGTCAATCGAGATGGGTGAGTCGTTCGTGGTTGCGCCACTCTCGTCGACTTCCTTCAGGTAGATTTCACCCGTCGCAGTATCGTCAACCGACCCACTGGCCGTGTCGTTGTACACTGTGACTTCGTACGTGTAGTATCCGGCATCGAGGTCGGTATCGTAGCCAGCCCACGCCGGATACGCATCGGTCCCGGTAAGGTCACCGCTACCCACGGTGACGTTCTCAGTGCCTGTGTACACTGTACTGCCGTCACTCTTGTTCTTGACAGTGAGGCTCACCTCGCGTTTGTCGCCGACAGTTCCCTCATTGTTGACTTCGACGGTCATTCGCTGTGCACTACCGCGGCGTTCGATGAGCGTCGAAGTGTTGTAAGTCTCTGCACCGATATTGATGCCCTGCGTGTCGTTTACCACGACATTCGACCGACCAACGAAGAACGACTGCTTTGCTGAGGTGCTGTTCCGTGTCTGGACGTAGTACGTGTAGTTACCGCGGTCAGACGGGAGGCTGAGGTTCACCTGCTTCGTCTCTTTGCTTGTGAGAACGTTGGTTGTTGCGGCGTCAGACACTGCGAACGTCGAGCTCGCGTCGTCGGTGTTCTTTGCATAGAGTTTCACATCGGCGGTTCCGCCTTCTCCTCCGACGTTCGTGACGTTGACCGTAGCGTTTGCAGACTCGTCATTGTCGATTGCGCTCGTGGCGCGCACAGAGTCGACTTGCATGAACTGTTCGTCAATGTCGCCGACGTAGATATTTCCGCCCCACTGCTTCCCAGTAGCGGACTCGGAGCGGTTGGGGTTCGTGAGATTGAACCTGTACTGGTACGATTGCCCCGGAGCCTTACTTGCAGTCGCCAGCTCAATGTTGAACTGTGCCGTTTCGTTTACTCCGATCTTTTTATTCCGCGTCTTGATTGTGCTTCCATCGAAGGTAGGCGTGAGCTCTGCAGTACCGGCGGTGGTACCAACGTTTTTCACCGTCACCGTTACCTCTGCGTTCTCTGTTTTCAGAGTCCGCGCTGGGGCATCGACATCAACGTAGTTGAATTTCGGCTCCAAAACCTCGTTTTCAATAGAGTTGGTCTTGAATATAACCACCGCGTCGTTGTAGTCAGGATCGCCGTAACCGTATGCGTTGCTGGGGCTTGCGTTATCTTGTGAGAGTTCATACAGGTACACAAATTCACCGTCAGCGAGGTTTAGCCTCGCTGATCCGTTCGCAAGTGCGGTGAGCCGTTGCTCACCAAGCATATCCCGGAGTTTCCGCTGTGCCTTGCCGGCCTGCCCGTAGCCGGGAATCACCTCTCCATCGGCCAATATGTCTGCGTTTGAGCTGCTTTCGTCGGTAGAAATTCGGACCCCACCTGGATTGCTGCATCTCTTGGTGTAGTAGTTCGTGCCGTCTATCTTGAACCGAATGTCCGTATACGTCGTTTCATAGCAATAGTAGGATGTGGCGGTGACGGAGAAGCTCGAATTCGCTTCGAAAGTCTTGGTGAACTCGTATGGGTCCGGATAGTCGTCGTTAATCAGCCGTCGTTCAGCATGCGGGCCGTTCACATCGCCGTCTTCGAAGCTGTATCCCACGTCGCGCCACAGTGGAATCTCGTGGTCGCCGGACTGATTGTTGACGACCAGATCCATGTCTACTTTCGTGTGCGTAATCTGATAGCCGTTACTACCCTCAAGCTCAGCTCCCTTGAGTTCGATTGTTGCGTTGACCCGCTCGTTGGTTGTCATCCCTCCCTCGTCACGCTCGACCGCAGTATTCGACCGCACGTTTAGGAGTCGCCAGGCAGTCTGGTTTTCAGTGGTAAAGTTCACTCGATAGAGTCCATCTTCGGACGGCGCTGTAACGGTCTGTGTGACCGTCGTACTCTCTCCCGGGCCAAGCTGTTCGTCCGTTGACTTGTCGGCTCCCCAGTCTCTGCCGATGCGAAGCGTCTGGGAGCCTTCTTTGCCCCCAGTGTTCGTGACATTGAAGCTGACTTCGGTCTTGTTCTCTGGCTCGACCGGGTTGTCGACGCCGAGGCCAGTGATATCGAACACTGGTGGGGCCGACCCGCCGACAGTGAAGGTCCCATAACTGCGGTCGTCCGGCGTCTCGACGACGTAGGTGTAATTACTGTATGACGGTGCAGTGAGCGGACCGCCAGTGAGAGTTACCGTCTCTTTTTCTGAACCGCTGTTGGTTCCATTGAGCGTGAGCGTTTTCTCCTTCGATTCAACCTTTGTGTTCGACTCGTTTTTGATGAGTATTTTGACGGCGTCGGACTTACGGATATTGCCGGTATTTTTGACTGTCGCCGCGATCGTGACTGTGTCACCGCTCTTTACCCCACCCGGTGGCGAAACCGATGTCACCTCAAAGACACCGACGTCACCGACAACGAAGTAGTGGCCGTCGTCGCTGTACTGCGAATACGTGTCGTCGTCCGTCGTGACCTCGATATCGTAGGTCCCGTTCTCGTCGGTCGGCATCGCCGATCCAAAATCAACTGTCCGGCTGTTGCCCGGATGGACTGTCACGTGCCGCGTAGCGGTCACCGAGCCATTAACCAGCAGCGTGACGCTCTGTTCGGCTGTCATACTGCCGTTGTTTTCGACTGTGACATTCGCTTCTGGGACCTGATTGAGCCGTGCTGTTGCGGGGATCGAGGCACTAGTTATATTCAGTGACGGTGATCCGGGCACAGCCGTGTAGTTGACCAGCTCGTAGGCTTCGTCTTGCTCAGATGCCACAGTGAAGTTGTGTACACCGCTGTCGGCATCTATCGACTTGCTCACGCTAGCTGAATCGCCACCAGTAAGCGTGACCGTGGCTGTCGCATTATCTGCCGCCCCGGACCGATTCAGTCTGATCACTTGGGTGTCTTGCAAACCACCAGAGTTCCGTATCGTGGCATTCACAAGTGCTTTCTGACCGTCTGATGGGTCTTCTTGCACCGACATGTTCCGTACTTCGAACACCGGGTCGCTCACGTTGCCAAGTGCAAAGTTAATATAGATGGTCTCACCCGGCTCCGCTGAATTCGGAGTCACCGTGACGTACTTGTCGTCGTATGCGTCCTGTGCCCAGTCCGCCCACGCGCGAGCGTAACTGCTGTTCTCGATTGTCAACGTAGCGTTGGTGACCTGTGACGGGGCACAGGTGGTGCTCGGCGAAGAAGAGTCCCACGAGCCGTTCCGTACGCCTTCGTATGTCGCCTCAGTGAATAGCGCCGTTTGAAGTGCTGCTTCGTGTGATCGGTTCGCCGTCGTGTTCGATTGAATCGCGACCGAACTCCCCCCCATCTGGTGCCCAGAGATATTCGCGAACGAGACTGACAGCGCCCCTTTATCGTAGTTCACGGCCGGGGGCGACGACATCGTCGCGCCCGACTCGGTCATCCGCCATACACCTCCGCCTTGATAGCCAACTTGTTGGCCGTTTTCCTGATACTGAAGCGTCTGCAACGTCCGATTCCCCGTCGAACAGGTCGAGTTACGGTTCAGCGTCAGGCTGTATGTCGCGTCGTCCGTCACAGCGACATCAGACCGAACCCGGTCCGGAAGCTTAACTGACTCACTGGTATCTGACCGCTGGAAGCTCTGATCGACCGACAGCAGCACCTCCTCAGCGAGCTCGACATTCGCGTCGTCGTTGATATCTCCGATTGTCTGCTGGCCCGCCTGAACGATCAGTATGGCACCAATGATGACTGCACTCGCCAACAACACCACACCCAGAACGTGCGATACACCCCGGTCTCCAGCCCCCCGGCTGCCCCACTCGAACATACTCAAATACATACCAACTATTGCACATAAATGTACTGTTTCAATATAAATTAATGAAGATTTATCACGGACATCCAAGCATGACTATCACACATACAGTCTCAACCCACCACAAATCCCACGCTACACGACTGGCGCTCCTGCTTTGCATTACAATATGTACAGCAACTATTCGGTAATCAGCCAAGACAATATGCTATTGTCTGTGCCATTTTCACTCATGATAGCGTAAGTGGTGGACAATAACAATTTCACAAACAGCACAGACCTTGGTTTGCTCAGTACCTGCATCCGAGGGGACTAGACGCTACCTGCGAAGCCAGGACTGCAAACGCAACTTCTAATTGGAGAAAGACGTGTAATTACTGGTCTGCCCTTGTGGGTGACCGTACGTGTTCTTTACTGTTACGAACAGCGTTGTAAATTCGCTTATCTGGGCCGGTATCAAATCTGCCTGGCTGCACAGTTGACCCGTTGAGAGTCATGGTAACTCCTCAACCACAGTAGCACAATAAGGATGGACTCGCCGGGATTTGAACCCGGGGCCTCTCCCATGCCAAGGGAGTGATCTACCCCTGATCTACGAGCCCTTGTGTGCATTATCTGCTTCCCGATGGGATTGCTTAAACCCATCGAAGCACCGGGACATAGGGAACCGGCCTCATGGTCGCAAACAGATCAGTATTGCATCGACTTCCAGGGGTGCGTGGAGATCTGGTAATTGGAGTTACAGTACGGCCACAATGGTTATAACGCCTGATACCATCCCTACAGTAATCTCAGTTCAGTGAATCAGGCTTATGAACCGTAGGAAAAATGAGACGCAGTCTACCAACCGTCGTGTCGCCCGGGCACTCTGGATCGGAAGGCCCCAGCGCGGGCAGACGACACTGGACTTCGCAATCGGTATGAGCTTGTTTTTGAGCGTCCTGATATTCATTTTCCTGTTCATTCCGGGACTTTTGTCGCCGTTTTCGGCAGGGGTTCAGGAGGAGACGGTCACGACTGACAGAGTTGCCGACGGCCTCACAATGGGGATGCTTGGTTCGCCACAGCAGCCGTACGTTCTGGACGAACACTGTACGCGAGAGTTCTTCGCTGGAAACGCACCACCGTCAGGATGTGGCTACGACTCCGGTGGGAGTACAGAAGAACGGGTTGGGCTTGATCCGGCTTTGGAGAACGTGAACGTCACAATTCGGGGGAATGCGACGGCAACGGCAGCCACCGACGAAACGCTCTGTTGGGATGGAACAGATGAGGAGCTCGTTGCGGCCAGTGGTGGCTGCGGAACGATACTCACGACTGGCGGGAATCCGCCGACAAACAACGACGCGTCGGTCACTGCGCTGCGAGTGGTATCGCTGAACGGGCAGGACGTCACAGTACGCGTGGTGATGTGGTAGCATGCGTGCGCAGGCGCACACGCTCGAAGCCATCGTCAGCGGAATGCTGTTACTGGCAAGCCTGGTGTTTGCCCTCCAGATGACAGCGGTGACGCCGCTGTCTGCGAGTACGTCGAGCCAGCACATCGAGAACCAGCAGCAGGCAATCGGCCACGGAGTCCTCGCCTCGGCGGCGGCAGAGGACGCGTTAAAACCGGCTGTGCTCTACTGGGACAACAGCACGGCGCAGTTCCATAACACGGCCGGTGGTCGGGAATATTACACGAACGGGCCACCGGACAATCGGTTCGGAGAGTTGCTGGAGCGTGCGTTCGACCAGCGAGGAATCGCTTACAACGTCTACCTCAGGTTCCAGAATATGCAGGGGCGAACCGTCACGACTCGATACATCTACAGCGGTGAGCCGAGCGACAACGCAGTGCGTGCCAGCCACACAATCACGCTCATGGACGACGACCATCTGCGAGACGCGGATGGGACGCGAAACAGCACACGGCTTGGTGACCCGGCGACCGATTATACGGTTTCGGACACCGGGACGAACGTCTACAACACGGTCAGCGTGGAGGTGGTCGCGTGGCGCATCTGAACGACGACGACCGCGGACAGATAATTCTCATCGCCGCCCTGGCCCTGGCGGTGACGTTCATCGGGCTGGCGCTGGTCGTCAACTCCGCGATTTACACGCAGAACCTTGCCAGCCGGGGCGAGGTCGCCGGGAGCAACGACGCACTGGAGATGCGGGCAATTGTAGAGGCGAACGTCGAGCGGGGCATTATCGCGGCGAACAGGTACAACTACTCGACGCAGACGACGCTCGAAGCCAGTGTGCGTGAGAGTGTTCGGACCGTCAGTACACAGACGGAGCGACAGCGGGTCACGAGCGGGGCACTGGTGAACGCGACACTCACCGGTTCGCCGACATACGGCACACGGATCGCACAGAACGATACGTCACTGTTCGAATCCGGTGAGGCGACCCCGAGTGCCGATTGGATGGTCAGAGAGCGGGTCACTCGCCCGGGTGACGGCACGAACGCGACCAGAGGGTTCGTCATCAACGCGACGGACATCCCGACGGACTCTACGGACGCGTTTGCTGTCACAGCGAACGGTACCGGTGGCAACCCGAAATGGACGATGCAGGTCTGGGGGGATGTCGGACCCGGTGGGACCGTAAACGTGGAAGTCGACACACCGAGCGGCACACAGACGTGTACCGTCCCTATCGAGGAGCCGTATGCCCACATTGACGTGACTGACGGAACAGTGCAGAGCAAACCGTGCCTCGCGCTGCAGGGCGGGAGTTTCGACGGACGGTTCGCCCACGGTGTCGGTGACGAGTACAACATCACGTACGAATCGGGCGACCAGATCAGGGGGAACTACTCGCTGGTCGTCCGCGATAGCACGCCAGCAAGCACGCTCGATACAGCACCTGCGTCGCCGTTCAGCACGACCGCGATTTATAATACGACCGTCCGCTACCGCTACGACACCTCGAATTTACGGTACGAGGCAAAGATACGGGTGGCCCCGGGTGAGCCGGATGCGTCGTAACCGCGCTGTCTCGACGACGCTGAGCTACACGCTGAGCCTGGCCATCGCCTCGATTCTGGTGTCTGGCCTCCTCATTGCCGGCGGGAACTTCGTCGAGGACCGGCAGGAGCAGGTTATCAGAGACGAGCTCGAAGTCATCGGACAGCAGGTCGCCGCCGACATCGGGCGTATTGATCGGCTGGTGGTCGCTGCCGACACCGACCCGACTGCGCGGCTGAATCACACGTTCCCGGCGCGGGTGAGTGGGTCCGGCTACCGGGTCTCGATTGCCCCCGCCGCCGATGAACTAACGCTCGAATCGACATCGCCGGAGGTGTCGGTGACTGTGTCACTCACAACCCGGACAGACCTGGGAGACTCCACCGCTGACGGCGGTGTAATAACCGTGTTCTACGACGAATCGAGCGGGCAACTGGAGGTCCGAAATGGCTGACCGCGCCGTCAGCGAGGTGTTGAGCTTCGCTCTGGTGTTCAGTCTCATTGTAGCTTCGATAATTCTTGTCTCGGTGAGCGGTCTGGGGGCGTTACAGAACGCCCGGGATGCGGAGCAGATAGAGAACGCTGAGCGGGCGTTTGACGTGCTCTCGGACAACATCGCAGACCTCCACAAACAGGGCGCACCGAGCCGTGCCACGGAGGTCAGTCTCGGTGAGGCATCGCTCAGGACGGGTGAAAACACGACAATATCGGTCCAGGTCCACGACGGGACCACTCCCAAAGACGTCGGAACATGGAAGATCCGCCCAATCATATACGCCGGCAATCAGGAACGAGCGCTCGTATACGAAGCCGGGGCAGTGTATCGGACGAACCGGGACGGTGGGGTACAGAAACGAACGCCGCCGATACTCGTCTCGGACGACCGCGTACTCATCACTGTGGTCGGTACGACCGCCAGTGAACAGCAGAGCCTGGGCGGCTCGACGGTGCTCGTCCGGACAACCCACCGCGACAGCAACGTGTCGTTCGCCGATACCGGTGGGAACATCGAACACGTCAACGTCAGTGTCGACTCAACCCCACAGCGTGAGGCACTCTGGCAGTCGTACTTCGAGAGTGAAGGGTTCAGCTGCGGGGCCAACGGCTGGTGTAACTTCACGTCGTCCGGCGGCATCCAGCGGACGTACGTCGTCTACCACGATATTGCGGTTGACATCGACCAGTAATGGATCGCCTATCCGCTGGTCACGTTAATCCGGTTCTCCGAGACGTGGAGGTACGTCAGCCGGATGATGTTCGTGTTCTTCGGGACGGCTCGCTCGTTTCTGAGCGCCCGGTCGTAATGGACCAGTCCGCCGTTATCCACCGTGACTGACCCAGCGACGAGGCCGCCGTACAGCTCTGCCTTTTTGAGCGAAACACTGCTGGCACCGACACCGCCGGCGGGTGCGTAAATCACGCCCTCGAACTGCGGGGTATCGGTATCCCCTTCGATGACGGCGTCGAAGTCCGACTGGCCGTACACCCAGAACTGCGTCGAGTTCTGCGCGGTATCGACATCGACCTCGCCGGTACGATAGATGTGGAAGTGGTGGCCGCTGGCGGACGTAGCTTCGCCTTTGACGTAGAGACGCACTTTCCCGGCACCGTTCACCTTGATCCGTCCGCCGTTCTCGATGTAGACGTAGTCTCGGACGGCGATGGTCACGTCGTCACCGCCTGTGTTAATCGTCAGCGTCTCACTGTCCAACGTCAGGTCTTCCAAGTAGTACGTGCCCGCGTCCAGCGTCTGGTCACCGGCGGCGAGCTGGTCGCCCGAAATGCTGCTGGTCGCACCGTTGTCATTGGTGGCACTTGCGTTGGCGACTCGCCGGGTCACCAGGCCGTCGATAGCGCCCGCTCCCTCAACGCCTGAAATCTGTCTGACATCGCCGTTGACAGTGCCCTTGATGTGCTTCGTGGTCGAGTATTCCACGTCACGGGTAACGACGCCGCTACCCTTGACCTCGACCCGGTCACCGGACTGAACAGTGCCGTCTACCTCGCTGTTCCCTTTCACGTACACGTCACCGGCTGTGGTGATCGTTCCGAACGACCCTCGTGATGTCGAGTAGTCGCCGACAGACGAGTTGTAGCTGTCCGTTCGAGCGGGGTCGGTGCCACTACCGGAGAGCGTAATCTGCCCGCCAGCGGACGTAGCCGCGACGGCACTCGTCACTTCTCGCGGCCCTGTCGGCACGACTAGTGTCGTGGTCACGCTGTCGTTTTCGTGATCGTAGTACGCGTCGCCATCTGTCCGCTCTTCGAAGTAGCGCCCCCATGACCGGTAGTAGTCGCTCTCGACGGTGATATTGACCGTTCCGGTATCTAGCGGATTGACGTTTCCGGCCGCCTGGTCGGGGTACACCTGCGTCGTGCCGTTCTTTGAGATGCTGGCTTGTGAGCCAAGCGAGCGGTCACCGCGGACGGTGATAAGCGGGAGCGTCAGCGTCGCGTCGCGATAGTAGAACTCCGGCGGTGAGACCATGACACTGCCGCTGCCAGAGCGCCGCCACACGCCACCGCCCTGATAGGCGACTTTCTGGTTCCCGTTCTCGTAGACGACCGCGCCGAGTTCCTCCTCCATCAGCGTGACAGTTGTCGGGGGCGAAGCCGAGTGGTTGGTGATACTGACTGTCATCCGACCCGCTGTGTTGTTGGTTCGGTACGTGGATCTGTCCGTCCCGACGAGCGATACCTGCTGGCTGTCAGCGTTCCCAAGTGCCACCAGCGCCGCCTGTGAGTCCAGTTGGGTCATCCCCGTCTCCGCCCGGGAGACATCGAGCCCAGCCTCAGTATCGACCAGCGCTGTCGCTCCTAGACTGACAACGATGCTGGAACCGACGATGACGAGACTGAGGACCAGTATCAGCCCGAGCGGGGCGGATTGTGCGCGTTCCTGACCCCTGGGGGAGTGCATTATCCGACAGTAGTTATCATAGCTGATAAGATTGCTGGCCGAATTATCGCAGCCACCGCGCAGCGGCTGACTCTGTCGGCTGCACTGAATATCGTCCGAGTTTGGATACTACCCATTCTGATATCCGGTGGGCGACCGTGTTGGCTATCAGCCGGATGTGATGTTGACGTCGTTCGTCGAGATGTGGACGTACGTAACAGACGGGATTGCCTGTGGAATCGTCGTTGTCTCTGTCCGCTGAAGTGCCTCGTCGTAGTGGATCCCGTAGTTGTTCGACACAAACGTCACGTCACCCACAACACCGCCGTAGACGTGGGCGTTCTGATCGAGTGTTATGTCCGCCCCATCGTTGTCCGGTCCGTTCGGACCGTAGATAACGCCGGTGAACTCGGCGTTGTTATCGAACTCGACATCTGCGTCGGGATTCGTATACACCCAGAAGTTCGGGGCTTTATCATCTTCGACAGTGACGAGTGCTCCGTTCCGTTGATAGTAGTCGCCTTCAACGTAGACATTCACTCTGTTCCCGCCAACGACCGCTATTTGCTGGTCGTTCTGTATCGTGATTGTTCCGTTGACGACGATGTTGACATCGCCGCTGGAGGTGTCGATACGAGCGTTTTCACCACTGTTGAGTGTGATTTCCGAGAGGAAGTAGTCACCGGCCGTCAGTTCGCATGTCGACGCGCAGTTCTCAAGCCTGTTCGAGCTATTGTCGATGTCGACACTCGGGTCGGCGTTGTCGTTCGACGACGAGATACTCGACCGACGTGTATCGATGAGGCGCTCAACAGAGTCGGGTGCGGTGACTGAGGCGTTCTGTGCGCTCCAGCCACTGACACCGCCGGGGTAACCGCCACCGCTAGCTGTCCCCCCGTAAGAAAGGTTGCCACGGATTTCCCCGTTATTGCTTATTTGTACGTCGCCACCGGATTCGAGGTCTCCCTCAATGATGGCATTGTTCTCCACATCGACATCGCCAGCAGAGATGATTCGCGAATTCGAGCTGTCGGGGAACCCACTGTACGGACCCACCGAGGAGTTGTAGCTATCTGCCTCGGCATTGTTTTTGATTGTCATTGATGTCCCGGGTGTCCCAGCGACGATCCCGCCCTGTACTGGTGGATTGGTCGCGGGGACGAGCAACTCGAGGGTGACAATGTTACTGCTGTGGTTGTAATCGACCGAGCCGTCGGTCCGCGTCTCGAAATACTGTCCCCACGCCCGGTAGTACTCACTCTGTACCCGAACCTCGACTTTTCCCGACTCGAGCGGATTCACTGCCCCCGCTGATTTGTTGGGCCAGTACTGTTTCGAAGCGTTATGTGAGATAGATGCGCTGTCTCTGAGTGCCCCGGACCCACTCACCGTCACGAGCGGGAGCGTCAGCGTCGCGTCCCGGTAGTGGAACTCGGGCGGTGACACCATCACTGATCGACCGTCGCCGGTCGACCGCCAGACGCCACCGCCCTGATACGCGAGTCGCGTCGCACCGTTGCCGCGGTAGGCCACCTCGCCCATCGACTCGTTGACTACAGTCGTCCGGTTCCCGGACGTTGTGTTCCGATAGGAGACGTTCATCCACCCGGCGCTCCCGTCGATGTAATAGGTACTCGAACCACTCGCGGGAAGGGTGACTTGCTGGACATCCGTCTGTCCCAGTGCTACGAGCGCGGTTTTGGAATTGAGTTCCGTCAGTGACTTTTCGGTTCGCTCCACATCGAGTTGCGTTTGTGTGCTCGTGATCGCGTCCGCACCCAGCGCGACGACCGCCGTCGTCGACACAATCATCACCGCAAAAACCAGTGCTAGCCCGAGCGGAGCACTCTGGCCGCGAGTCCCGAGGCTCAGCCCAGCGCTACCCATACTACGCACAATTACCGCAGCAAATGATTTAAAACAGCGGGGCAAGTTATCAATTGTAATACTGTGCGGGTCGTTGCAGTGTCGACTCGTGAGCGGCATCGCTGCTTCGAGGCGCGACCGGGAAGCGGAACGGTTTAGTCGCGCCCTCTCAGACAGGGAGATGGGAACAGCACGACCGCAAATCTGACTCGCTGTGGCCTTTCACAGCTCGGGATTGCGGCCGTGTTCGGCACTGTACAGTGCCAATACGCCTCGTAACGAGAGCGGTTCGTGCGGTTCCAACCAGATTACAATGGCACGAATGCATACACGCCGTCGCGGTTCGTCCGACTCGGACAAACCGGCGGCAGACGAACCCCCGGAGTGGAGTGACGTCGACGAGGACGCCATCGAAGCGCGCGTCGTCGAACTGGCCGAACAGGGCCACTCGCCCAGCGAGATCGGCCTGAAGCTGCGCGACGAGGGCGTTCAGGGCACGCCGATCCCTGACGTCTCGCTCGCGACCGGCAAGAAAGTCACCGAGATTCTCGAGGAGAACGAAGCCGAACCGGACCTGCCGGAGGACCTTCGGAACCTGCTCGAACGGGCCGTCCGCCTTCGCGACCACATGGACGAGAACCCCGGTGACTACCAGAACAAGCGTGCGCTCCAGAACACGCAGTCGAAGATCCGACGCCTCATCGACTACTACCGCGGTGACGAGGTCGACGAGGACTTCACCTACAGCTACGACAACGCCGTCGAAGCGCTGGGTCTCGAATAGATGTCGGCGACCGGTCGGGAACCGACGCCAGCCACGTCGCCCAGTGACCTCGCCGGGTCGCTACGTGAGGCCACGTTCGTTCGCCTCGTCAGCGATGCGACCGGCGAGGCGCTGGCTGCGACCGGCCTGCTGGCGCGGGCGCTCGATGACACGCCGTTCCAGGCGAGCGTCGTCCGCCCGTTCGAGGACCCCGACCGGACCACCGAGACCGACATCACTGTCGCCATCGGTCGCACGCAGCCGACCGCCGACGTGACGTTGACCGACCGCGCCGCCGCGACTGCCTTCGAGACCGCTCGCGAACTCGGCACGGCCGACGCCGCGCTCGCCCTGGCTGGCACGATTGCCGCCGGGGACGTTGACGGGACTGTTGCCGAAGCCGCCGAGCAGGCCGGACTGGAACGCCGACCCGGCGTCGCCGTTCCGACAGCGGACCTCGCGGACGGGCTGGCCTACTCGACGCTGTTCGTCGCGCCTTTCTCGGACGACGCCGACACAGTGCGGGCCGAACTCACCGAACTGGGCCTCGGCTCGGATTCGGTGCAAGCCGGTGATCTCTCGACAGACGACCACCGACGCCTCGCGTCGCTGGTCGCGTTAGCTGTCACCGAAGATGCACCGCCCCGGGCCGCTGAGACGGTCCAGCGCGCGCTCCGCCCGACGACGGGCGGCCCCTTCGAGACGGTCGGCGGCTACGCCGACGTGCTCGACGCCGTCGCCCGCGAACAGCCGGGCACCGGCGTCGCGCTCGCGCTCGGCCACGAGGCTGTCCACGATGACGCGCTGGCCGCGTGGCGGACACACGCCGCGCGCGCCCATGAAGCAGTGTCCGAGGCGGCCACAGGCCGGTACGACGGCCTGTTCGTCGCCCGCGGCGACGCGATGCCGACCGGCACCGTCGCCCGTCTGTTCGCGGGCTATCGCGCACCAGAACCGGTGACGCTCGTTGTTACCGACGGCCGGGCCGCAGCCCGCGCCACGGACGGGCAGGACGTGACAGAAACGATGCGCGCGGCCGCCGACGCTGTCGGCGGCGACGCCGTCGGGACGGGCGACCGGGCACGCGCCCGGTTCGACGCCTCGACGGCCGACTTCATCGAAGCGTTTCGGGAGGCAGTATGAGACGGGCCGAGATTCGGACGACACACGACTCGCCCGAACGCGTCGCACGCGCGGTGCGGCCGGACAACACCGACGAGATGACCACACGCGTCGAGGGCGACGCCGTGGTCACGACCGTCGAGCGCGATTCGACCGGCGGCCTGCAGGCGACCGTCGACGACTACGTCGTCAACATCCGGGTTGCAGCACAGCTCGCAGACCAACACACACAATCCAACCATGAGTGAACGAAGCGTTTCCAAGCGCACAGAACAGAAACGGTGGTACACCGTGCAGGCTCCCGAGCAGTTCGACCGGGAGGTTCTCGGTAAGACACCGGCAGACGAACCGGACAAGGTGCTCGGACGCACCATCGAAACAACGCTCGGCGAACTGACCAACGACGCCAGCGAGAACAACACGAAGCTAACCTTCAAGATCAACGAGGTCGCCTCAGACTCGGCGTACACGGAGTTCATCCGCCACGAACTCACGCGGGACTACCTCCGCTCGCTCGTCCGCCGCGGCTCCTCGAAGGTCGAGGCCTACATCACCGTGCTGACCACAGACGACTACCGCGTCCAGGTCCAGCCGGTCGCCGTGACGACGAAGAAGGCCGATGCCTCCCAGGAGAAGGCCATCCGCCGGACGATGATCGACCTCGTTCGCGAGACGGCCGAAGACCGAACCTTCGAGGAGCTCGTCGACAGCGTCGTCGAAGGGCGTCTCTCCTCGGCCATCTACGGCGAGGCCAAGGACATCTACCCGCTCCGACGCGTCGAAATCAAGAAGACAACGCTCGAAGCGCGCCCCGAAGAAGTCGCCGCGGAAGAGGAGACGGCCGTCGACGTGGACGAAGAGGACGTCGACGTCGAAGCCTAGACGTTCCAGCACCAACGGTCGATTTTTCTGCCGCAGTAAGAGACCGATTCACAGCGACGCAGCGGACCTGCCCCTCTCCTGTGACGCTGTTGCCGACGGTCGGAGTTAGCGACCGCTACCGCAAAACAGCGCACAGACGACACACCCAGCACAGACGAGAGAAGCTCCGAAAAAGCGACAGCGATGCTACTCGCCGGTCGTCGCCGTTTCTGGATTTTCGGTTACAACGACGGTTCCGACCATCCCGGCCCGCTCGTGCGGGATGCAGAAGTAGGCGTACTCGCCGAGTACCTCGAAGGTGTGGGTGAAATCCTGACCCTCGTACATCGTCCCGCCAGAGGAACTCCCCCAGTTGTCGCGGGCGGCCTGTTCAGTGTCGAAGCCGCCGGAGGCGAAGTAGTCCGCCTCGTCTGGGATCTCGTCTTCGTAGGCCGTGACCGAGTGGCCCTGTTTGCTCGTGTTGAGCCACCGCACAGTCGTTCCTGGTTCGACAGCGATGCGAACCGGGCGAAACGCCTTCGCGGACATCCCCACGTCGTAGTCGGTGTCAGCGCTCCCACCGCCGAGGCAACCGGCGAGCCCTGCGACTGCCGCCGGGCCGGCCGCACGGAGAAAATCCCGTCGCTCCATACCGCGACTCAGGACCGCATAGTCAAAGACCGCTCGGTTTTGGACCACGAATCAGCCGGCGGCGGTCACTCGAAGGTCAATCCGTCACGGAGTTCGCGGGCATCGTCGAGCAGGCCGTCGCGGTCGTCGGCGGTCAGCGTCACGTGGCCCATCTTCCGGAGGGCGTACACCTCGCGCTTGCCGTACCAGTGCAGATGTGCTCGGGGCGTCGCCAGCACGCCGTCTTCCCCCTCCAACTCTGCCGGCTGCCGTTCCGCAACGTCGCCGAGGATGTTCGTCGAGACGGTCGGGAACCGCTGGTCGGTCGACCCCAGCGGCTGGCCGGTGACGGCCCGCAGGTGTTGCTCGAACTGCGAGGTGTGACACCCCTCGATGGTCCAGTGCCCGGAGTTGTGGGGCCGGGGCGCGATTTCGTTGAGCAAAATCTCGCCGTCGGTCGTCTCGAACAGTTCGATGCCGAACACGCCGCGGCCGTCCATCACGTCGAGCACGTCATGAGCCACTCCACGCGCGCGCTCACGAACAGCGTCCGACGCCCGTGCCGGCGCGACCGACTCCCGGAGTATTTCCTCGCGGTGGATAGTCTCGGTGACCGGGAACGTGTCCCGCTCGTCCACGCCGCGACAGCCCATGACCGCCAGTTCCCGCTCGAAGTCGACCATCTCCTCGACCATCGCGGGACCGGCGATGTCGTCGATAGCGTCCTCAACAGTCTCCGGCCCCTCGACGCGGATGTTTCCGCGACCGTCGTAGCCGCCGGTCCGGGCCTTGAGCATCGCAGGGTAGCCCAGTTCCGCACAGGCCTCCCGGAGGTCGTCAGCGGTGTCGACGGCGCGGAACTCGGGGACTGGAACGCCGGCCTTCGAGAGCCGGCGCTTCTGGACGAGTTTGTCCTGAATCGTCCGGAGCGTCTCGGGAGCGGGATGTACCGGCGTCCCTGTCTCCTCAGCGACCCGTTCGAGCACGTCCGGGTCGGCGAGTTCGATCTCGAAGGTGAGGTAATCGGCGCGCTCAGCGAGTTCCCGCAGGGTCGCCGCCTCGTCGAAATCCCCGACGAGCTGGTCGCGGACGACCGACGCGGCCGGGCAGTCCGGCGTCGGGTCGGTCACGAGCAGTTCGAGGCCAAGCGGCGCGGCCGCCTCGCCCAGCATCCGGCCGAGCTGGCCACCGCCGACCACGCCGACGGTCGGCCCTGGTGACGTGAGCGTCATACCGCGCGCTTCCACAGCAGCAGGGTTAACGGTTCGGTTCTCGGCCGTAGGACTCATGGACCCACACTGTCATGTCGTTCGAGCTGTATTTCGTTCGCATCCGGTGGGTCTTGGGCGCGTACCCGGCGGCTTCGAGCTGTTCGTCAGGGACCGTGCTGTCAATCCGCTGGGTGATGATTATCGGCGGCTGGTCACTCTCCGCCTGCTCGACGAGCATGTCGGGCCGGTTCTCACACGAGACGTTCACGTCGTCGGCCGCGTAGTACCACGGCAGCGGCAGCGAGTTGTGCCACTGCAGGCAGGTCGGTCTGGTGTTCCACCACGAGTCGTTCCACTCACCGCGGTCTTCCTTGACGTACGCGTCGTCGCCGTCGTATGCATCGCCGCGCTCCCCGTGATACATCACTACATCGGTGCCGTTCCCGTTGGCCGTCGCGATCCGGTCCATCTCGGCCAGATCCGCACGGAGCGACTCCTGTGGCTGAGCGTACTGGACCAGCGAGTTCTCCTCCAGATGCTCGTTTGTATACACCCGCGTTGCGCTCGTGTTGACGACGAGTACAGTGACGAGCAGAACGATGGCGGCGGCGATGACAGCGCCGGTCACGTCGTCAGCCGACAGCGATTCGTTCCCCCATCGGACAACGGCGGCGAACCCGACGGCGGCTGGAATCGACAGCGGGACGACGACGTGGACGGCGAGCCACGGCGCGCCGATGTCGGTCCCGATGGGGTAGCCCAGAATCGAGACGTAGCCGCCGTAGGCCGCGAACGGGATGAGGTGACGCGGCTCGACGATTCCCAGTCGGTCGACCGCGTACCCGAAGACCGAGAACAGGAGCAGCGGTGCCGCAGTGTAGCCCAGCGCTTTCAGCAGTACCTCGTAGTGACCGTCGACACTCTCGTAGAACGTCTCGATAGACGCGACGAGGCCCGTTTCAGTGGTCGTGGCTTTCTCCGAGGCCGGCGAGAACCACTCGCTGTACTGGTCAGCGACGCGCTCCCAGGTGGTCTGGACGAGCTCCGGGAACAGCGATGGGTTCGTCACGCCGGACCAGAAGTTTATGTCGCCGCTGGCGGCCGGTGCTGGCGGATGTTCGATACCGGCGACACCAGCGCCGCGGGGCGCATAGAAGAACAGCGAGATGAGGCCGAACACCAGCGCGGCGAGGACGATATGACTCGCGTACGCCGCGAGGACGGAGGCGGCGCTGTCGTGGCGGTCGCGGAACGAGCGGACGGTGGTGACGACAAGCCCGACGTCCGCCCGAACGCGACCAGCGACGCGGCCCCAGATGGCACCGATACTCGGGACGGTTCGGAGGAAGGCGGCGGCGTCGCGGTAGCCGTTCGGGAGCACGAGTACCTTCGCCAGCAGGAGGCCGGTCGCGCCGAGCCACGTCAGTACGTAGACGATAGCGTTCTCCTTCGAGGCGAATCCGAATGCCATGAACGCCCCGGAGCCGTAGAGATAGCGCGCCTTCCGGGTGTCGACAAACCGGACGAGCAGGCCGAAGGCGGTGAACATGAACGCCGCGACCAGCACGTCGCTACGCATAAACCGCGAGAAGTACAGGAGAACTGGATTGAGTGCGAGAAAGGCGGCCATGAAGACTGTCTCGTCGGACCGGAGGTGTCGGCGAAAGAGCAGCGCTGTCAGCGGAAGCAGGCCACCGACAATCGCGACTGGGAGCCGCATCGTGAAATCGGTCGGCGCGGCGAGGGTGAACACCCAGCTATCGACGTGCTGGATGAACGGACCGTGGATGATGTATCGGTAGGCGAACGACCCGGAATCGCGGAGATGGAGCGCCCAGTAGGCCACGCGGCCTTCGTCGAAATGGGCGACGCGGCTCCCGAGTGCTGCGACTCTGAGGACGAGACCGAGAAGCGTCGCGGCGACGACGAGCTTCACGGTCGCGCGGGGGTCGTCCGCGAACCAGGACCGGCTCCGGTCCCGGACATCGCGGAGGGCGGACGGCAGGGACGGCTCAGCCATACCTGGCTCAAGCACATGGGGCATTAGAATCCTTCTGGTTTCTATAACAGGATTTTAATCCAGCCGTTCGGCACGGCGACCGGCCCCAGCTACGGAACGGTAGTACTTTATTCGGCCCTCCCCGGGTGTCAGGTATGGTGCAGCTCGGGCTGGTTGTCGCCCAGTACGACAAACACGGGGCCGTTATCGAGGAGATGGAGCACGGGGCTTACGAGGCCGCTGCCGACAGCGACGCCGAAATTATCGCGTCGATTGATGTCCCCGGGTCCTACGACACGCCGCTGGCCGCTGACCGGCTCGCGCGCCGATCAGATGTCGACGCTGTCGCCGTCCTCGGCGCGATCATCAGCGGCGACACCGACCACGACCAGGTCATCGGCAACGCCGCTGCGCAGGGGCTGACCGACGTGTCCCTCGACCGCGACACCCCAGTCACGCTGGGCATCATCGGCCCGGGCATGAGCCAGGACGAGGCTGAGGCCCGAACCGACAAGGGGGCCTCGGCCGTCCGGAGCGCAATCGAACTCGCCACCGAACTCGAACAATGACTATGGACTTCGCTTCCCGCGTCGAACGTGTAGAACCGAGCGCGACCCTCGCGATCAGCAACAAGGCCGCCGAACTGGAGGCCGAGGGCAAGGATGTCGTCGACCTGAGCGTCGGCGAACCCGACTTCGACACGCCGGAGAATATCAAACAGGCCGCCAAGGACGCACTCGACGCCGGGCACACCGGCTACACGTCCTCCAACGGCATCCCCGAACTGAAAGAGGCTATCGCCGACAAGCTCCACGACGACGGCCTCACCCAGTACGGCCCGGAGAACCTCATCGTCACGCCGGGTGGCAAGCAGGCCTTGTACGAAATCTTCCAGACCATCATCGACGACGGCGACGAAGTCGCCCTGCTCGACCCGGCTTGGGTGTCTTACGAGGCGATGGCGAAACTCGCCGGCGGCACGCTGACCCGCGTCGACACCGCCGCCCACGACTTCCAACTGGAGGGCGCACTCGACGACCTCGCCGACGCCGTCTCCGACGAGACGGAACTTCTCGTCGTGAACTCGCCGGGCAACCCTCACGGTGCCGTGTACTCCCGTGAAGCGCTCGAGGGCGTTCGCGACCTCGCCGTCGAGCACGACATCACGGTCATCTCCGACGAGATTTACAAGGAGATTACCTACGACGGCGTCGAAGCCGCCTCGCTGGGCACGCTTGAGGGTATGGAAGACCGGACTATCACCCTCAACGGCTTCTCGAAGGCCTACTCGATGACCGGCTGGCGGCTGGGCTACTTCGCGGCCCCGGAAGAACTGGTCTCACAGGCTGGCAAGGTCCACTCCCACTCGGTCTCGTGTGCCGTGAACTTCGTCCAGCACGCCGGCGTCGAGGCCATCACGAACACCGACGACGCCGTCGAGGAGATGCGCCAGGCCTTCGCCGAGCGCCGCGAGTTCCTCATGGGTCTGTTCGAGGACCACGGTGTCCACGTCCCCGAACCCCAGGGCGCGTTCTACATGATGCCCGAAATCGCTCCGGACGGCGACGACACCGAGTGGTGTGACCAGGCCATCTCCGAGGCGCAGGTCGCCACCGTCCCCGGGACCGCGTTCGGGACGCCCGGCTACGCCCGCATCTCCTACGCCAACAGCAAGGAACGACTGGAGGAAGCTGTCGACCGGCTGGCCGAGGCCGACCTCATCTAACCGTCGGCTCACACAGCCCTCTCTAGTCGCTCGAACCACGGCGAAAACCGGGAGAGGCCCGGAAACGGGCTGTTTTGTTACGTGACGACGAACACCGTCACCAGCGTGAGGATGACGAGCGTCTCGGGCAGGACCGTGAGGATGAGTCCCCGGCCGAACATATCAGGGTCCTCGGCGATGGCCCCAACGGCCGCCGCACCGATACCGCGCTCGGCGAATCCGGAGCCAAGCGCCGCTAACCCGACGGCGAGGGCCGCAAGTCCCCCGGCGAGATAGCTGGCTGCCTCGGCGGATATCGCAGGACTACCCGTCTGTAACATAGCCGCAGTTACGGTGCCTGACATGGCGGCTTAGTATCCGAGGGGAGGGACAATCATCTGGCTGATACATTCCAAACTCTGGTGCTCATGGTCGCCTTTTAGGGTTATCGGTGGTGAAGGAACACGAATGTACACTTTTACCGGCTGAGGAGCGCTTGATTGTCGCCACTCTGGACAACTCACCTTTCGAACTCGCCACAGGTCCGTGCGAACCGTTTTGACTCGACCGTTGGAACAGCCGGTATGCGAACTCGGAGAACAATGCTTGCCCTCTCTGCCGGGACACTCTGTCTCGCCGGCTGTGGGGCTCCCGGCGGCTCGAACGGCGGTCTCACTATCGAAGTGGCAGATGCGACCGCCGCGCCAGGCGAGACAGCGAGAATCGCGGTACAGGCCTCGTCGGTCGGCGTCCTGACCTGGCAGTTGGCCGAGATTCCCGAGCGCTGGCAGGTGGCACACGAGAACTTCGAGCCGCAGCCGACCGCCGTGCGGGAGTCCTATCCGCCCGAGCTAGTCTGGGATCCCGTCGCCGAGTCAGTGACAGGCAGCTTGGCAGTCGCCGTCCCGAACGGAGCGACACCCGGCGAGTACGTGCTTGCGGTCGAGGCCGGGACGGCCACCGCAGACGAGCGCGCCGTCTCGGAGGCGACAGTCACTGTCGAAGCGTAATCACTCGCTCCGCTCGTCGAGAATCCGGTCGATGATGTCCCCCGTCGAGAGCAGTCGGTCGGACGCGTGGGCCTCCAGCGGGCTGGCCCGGCGGACCTCACAGTCGATACCCCGGGCGGACAGCGCTGCTTCGAGTTGGTCGTCGTCGTGGTGCTGGTCGTACCCAAGCGCGATGATGTCCGGTTCGATGCGTTCGATCGGGACAAAGATATCTTCCGAGTGGCCGAGATGTGCTTTATCGACGGGTTTGAGTGCGCTGACCATCTCTCGCCGTTGCTCGTCCGGGACGACCGGCGGCTCCTTGTGCGTGACGTTGACCGACCGGGCCACGATGACGTGCAGTTCGTCGCCCATGTCGGCGGCGTCTGCGAGGTAGTGGGCGTGGCCTGGGTGCAGGATATCGAACGTGCCCTGTGCGACGACGCGGGTCACTTGTCGAACTCCTCCTCGCGCAGTTCGGCGTCGATGTCGGCCTGGTCGAAATCGAAGAAGGACTCCTCGGGCGGCTCGACGTCCAGCACCGGGAGGTCGACCTCGCTCCCGTCGCTGTCGAAGGCCTGCCAGTCGTCGCGGCCGTACGGGTAGCCGACAATGATGTGGACGTCGCCGCGGCCGAACGTGGCCAGGTCGGCGTCGCTGGGCTGGAGGACGCCGTTCGGGTGGGAGTGAATCGATCCCGCCGCTCGCATGTCGTTTGGCACCATGCTCGTCTTGACGGTCGCGCTGACCGGGTTCGACTCCGTTCCCGGAATGACTAGTACGTCGGTCAGCACCGTGCCGTCGTCGTCGAGCCCGAGCTTGCTGGCGTCATCGCCCCGGAGAAAGCCCATATATTCGTTGGGATGGGCCTCCTCGGAGGCTGCGAGCGCGAACTCGAGTGCGGACTCTGCGATCCCGAGTATCCCGCCCGTTCGGAACAACCCCATATCACGCAGTCGGGTCGGACGCTTTTTACGCGTTGTGTTCGGCCCTCCGCGGATTCCGAAGAGTACAAACGGGGGAGCACCGAAGGATTGACAAATGTCTTCGCCAACTGGCACCGGTGACGGTGCGACGGTCCCCGACGGCGGGACCATCGTCTACGATCTCGCGGACCAATGTACGTCCGATGATCTCGAAGAAGGCGCACTGTATCACGCAACTGTCAACGGCACCGTCGAATACGGCGTGTTTGTCGATCTCTCCGATGCTGTCTCCGGGCTCGTCCACGACTCTAATCTCTTGGGCCAGTACGACGTGGGCGACGACCTCATCGTCGAACTCGGCGAGATCCGCCCCGACGGCGACCTGAGCTTCGAGGAAGTACGGGTCGCCGACTACGAGGACGAGCGCGTCGTCCACGGCGACGCGACCACCGTCGCCGACCTCGCCGACGCGACCGGCGAGACGGTCATCATCGAGGGCCAGGTCGTCCAAATCAAACAGACCGGCGGTCCCACAGTGTTCCAGGTCCGTGACGAAACCGGCATCGTCCCGTGTGCTGCCTTCGAAGAAGCTGGCGTCCGCGCCCATCCCGACGTGGAGATCGACGACATCGTCCGCGTCTCGGGCCGGGCCGAAGAGCGCGACGACGGCCTGCAGGTCGAGGCCGAGTCGTTGACTGTCCTCGACGGCGACGCGGCTGCCGACGTGGAGAGCGACCTCGACGCCGCGCTGGCCGAGGCCGCCGAACCAGCCGACGTGGAGCCGCTCGTCGAGTGGCCCGCTTTCGAGAAGCTGTGGGACGACCTTCGTGAAGTCGCGACGGAACTCCGAAAGACGGTGCTCTCGGGCCGTCCGATCCGGATGCGCCACCACGCCGACGGCGACGGACTCTGTGCAAGCGTCCCGCTACAGGTCGCGCTGGAATCGTTCATCGCCTCCCAGTACGAGGACGCCAGCGCGCCCCAGCACCTCCTCAAGCGCCTGCCGAGCAAGGCCCCCTACTACGAGATGGAGGACGTGACCCGAGACCTCAACTTCGCGCTAGAGGACCGCACCCGCCACGGCCAGAAGCTCCCGATGCTGCTGATGCTCGACAACGGCTCGACCGAAGAGGACACGCCGGCCTACCGCAACCTCCGGCACTACGACATCCCGGTTGTCGTTGTCGACCATCACCATCCGGACCCGGAGGCCGTCGAACCGCTCATCGAACAACACGTCAATCCCTACCTCCACGACGAGGACTACCGCATCACGACGGGCATGCTCTGTGTCGAACTCGCCCGGATGATCGACCCCGACCTCACCGAGGACCTCCGACACGTCCCCGCGGTCGCGGGCCTGTCGGACCGCTCCGAGGCCGAGGCGATGCGCGACTACATCGACCTCGCCGGCGAGAAGGACTACGACGAGGCCGACCTGCGCGACATCGGCGAGGCGCTTGACTACGCGACCCACTGGCTGCGCTACAACTCCGGCGAACAGCTCATCACCGACGTGCTAAACGTCGACTGTGACGACCGGGACCGCCACGGAGAAGTCGTCGACTTCCTGGCCGAGCGGGCCGAACGCGACGTCGAGGACCAGCTCGACGCCGCCATGAGCCACGTCGAACACGAGCGCCTCGACAACGGCGCACACCTCTACACCATCGACGTGGAGAACCACGCCCACCGATTCACGTACCCCGCCCCCGGCAAGACCACCGGCGAAATCCACGACCGGAAGGTCGCGGAGACCGGTGACCCCGTCATCACCATCGGCTACGGCCCGGACTTCGCTGTCCTGCGCTCGGACGGTGTTCGTCTGGACATCCCGCGGATGGTCACCGAACTAACCGAGGAAGTCGACGGTGGCGGCGTCTCTGGGGGCGGCCACCTCGTTGTCGGCTCCATCAAGTTCGTCAAGGGCCGCCGCGAGTCGGTCATCGACGCTCTCGTCGAGAAGATGGCCGAAGCCGAGATCGACGAGGACCTCGGAAGCTCGACGGCGCTGCCCGAAGAAGTATAGGGTCAGCGCTCGTTTTTACGCCTCGAAGGACACGCGGCGAGCGGCGAGTCCGGCGACCACGAGGAGACTGACCACCGCGGCGAGGACCCCGACCGGCGTGTCGAACCCGCCGGCTGCCCAGTCCGTGTCGAAGACCGCGCCGAAGTAGGCCGCCGCGTCGCTCCCGTGGAGTACCACCACGACCTCCCGGTTCTCCGTCGCCGCCTGCTCGTTCCAGTTGAGGCTGCCGACGACGACGCGCTCGTCGTCGACGACTGCGCCTTTCGCGTGTATCTTTTCGTAGCGGCCGTCGGGGTCGGCCACCTTGGCCGCCAGCGCCGCGTCGTTGCGCTTGGCCCACTCCCGGAACCGCTTTGCCGTCCGTGCGTTCTCCTCGCGGACGTACCACGCGTCACTGAGGAGCAGGCGGACCTCGACGCCGCGGGATGCCGCTCGACGGAGCGCCCGGAGTAGCGGGCTGTCCCAGTCCCCGACTGTCGGCTGGACGACGTCGACGGAGTCGTCCGCGCTGTCTATCGTCGCGACGAGCTCTCCCTGCGCGTTGTCCGGGGTGACCAGGAGGTCCGTCCGCCGGACCGTCACCGACTCTGCCGAAAAGCGGGTCTGATACTCCCCAGTTGCCGGCTCTCCGCGCTCGAACTGCCGGCCCCGACGGTACTGCCCCCACGACTTGCTGTCCTGCCAGCCGGCGTCGGAACGGAACGTCCGGTTCAACCCCGCGACGACCCGCGGCTGTGCCGTCACCACGCCCCAGCCCCGACTGCTGTTGCCGCCGGTGCCAGCGGGCTTCCAGTTTTCCGTCAGCACGACGGCCTGCTCGTCGGCGACGGCGTACTTGGCGTGGTGGTAGCGGTATCTGGCGCGCGAGCCTGTCAATACCCGAACCGGGACGCCGGCCTCGGTCAGCCGGTCGAGGGTGCGGGCTTCCGCGGCGGTGCGGCTACCGACCGGTTCACCTTCGAGAAGGACGCGGACTGTCGCGCCGCGGCGCTGGGCGGCGATGAGGGCGTCGGCGACCCTGGCCGAGGAGAGTGTGTACCCGGCCAGGTACACCCGCTCGTCGGCGTTTCGGATCGGCCGAATCGGAGCAGCGGGTGTATCCGGCAGCGTGAACGCACGGACCTCGCCACCGGCGGCCCTGACGACGGGGCGGTCGGTCGCGCCAAGCGGTCGCCAGCGGACGACCGAGCCGTGCACGACGCCGAGTTCGCCCTCCGCCGGGTCGGCGTACCGGACGGCGTCGACGGTCCGGTTACCGCGCTGGAGTCGGATACGCTCGCCGCTGTTTGCCAGCCCGAGGTGTCCACCGAGGCCCACGACCGCCCAGTCGGTGAGCGTCCGGGTCCGGTTCGGTGCCGTCGAGAGGACGACGCGCCCGCTAGCGGTCGTGTTCGGAACGGGGGCGGTGCTGTCGCCGTCGGTGACGGCGTACTCCCCGATGTTGGTCTCGTCAGGAATGCTGAGGACGACGAACTCCCCCTCGTCGCCGCCGGCGACGGGGTCCGGGTACACCGCGTGAATCGACGGCTCGTCGGGACCGCCGGCCGTCGTCGCGGTCGAAGCGGCCTGTCCGGTGGCGGTCTGTGGGGCCGTGGCTACGAGGACGAGCACGCAACAGACGAGTGTGAGCGACCGCATCGGGGCGTCTGGCCGCCCTTTCGCATAAAAAGGTTCCCGGGCTCAGGCGCTCGCCGCTTTCTCCGCCTCGGCCTGGACCAGATACGCGCGGTCGTCCGTATAGCGGGCGGCCTCGTCGAGGGCCGCTTCGGTCCCTATCTGTCGGAGCGCCCACGCGGCGGAGGCGCGAACTGAGTCGCTGTCGTCGGATTTGAGGACGTCGCTCAGCGGCTCGATAGCGCGAGTATCCCCAAGTAGGCCGAGGGCCCGAGCCGCGACCGAGCGGACCTCCTCACTGTCAGCGTCGAGCCGATTGGCGACCGGCTGGACCGACTCCGCACTGCCGATAGCGCCCAGCGCGCGGAGCGTGACCTTCTGGAGCGCGGGATCGCCGTCGCCGTCGATATAGTCGTGCAGCGTCTCGGTGGCGCGCTCGTCGCCGATTTTCCCCAGTACCTCGATGGGCCCCTTGTCGCGTTTCTGTGCGCGCTGGTGCATCGCGTCAAAGGCCGGCTCGGCGTCGCTCCCGAGGTTGTACAGGAGGTCGACGATGTAGCCGTCGAAGAACTCCGACCCGAGCTTGTCGTAGGCGAACAGCACCTGCTCGAAGTCCCCTTCTTCGGCGTGGAGCTTTGCGGCGTTCCACTCCGGCGGGAAGTCTTTTCGGTTCTCGTTCGTCAGGATGTCGTAGAACCCACGCGCGTCGAGTTGCTCCTGCACTGTGAGGTCGTCCCAGACTTCGGCATCTTCGAGCCCCGTTTCTAGCGTCTCGGCCGCTTCGAGAAGGCCCTCGATAGTCTCAGCGTCCTCGTCGGGGTCGAGGTTTGCCGAGTCGATGGCGTCGGCGACTGTACTCAGTGCGTCCCCGGCAGCGACGAAATCGCCGCCCGTGTCGGCGTCGTGGTCGACGAACTCCGCGCTTTCGTCGAGGAACGTCTCGACGGCGTCCTGAGCCTCGGCCTCTCCGTCGTCGGTCCACTCGCTGTCGGTGACAGTGTCGGCGGCGTCGGAAACGATGGCGACGACATCCTCGGCGTAGGGGCCGCGCTGTGCACCGAGATCGTCGCGGAGGTCGGAGAGCTGTGACTCCAGTTCCTCCCGGGGGTCATCGGCGTCATCGTCGTCCTCGTCGGGTTCGGGCAGGTCAGCGGCTTCGAGGTCGCTCTCGATGTCGTCGAGGGACGACTCAACGTCGTCGAGGTCGGCTTCCGTCTCTGCGGCCTCTAACGCGTCGCCGGCCTCTGTGAGACGCGATTCCAGTTCTTCGGCGGTCACGTCGCTCCCATCTGCCTCGGCGTCGTCCGACGCGTCGGCCTCGTCGTCCCCGTTGCTCATGTCCAAGACTGTGTCGGAGCGGGCCAAGAGCGTTTTCCTTTCGCGGCGGCGGTTGCGTCCCGTCGCTGCCGGGCCAACGAGCAAAGAATATGTATCGGGAGTTGCAGTGCCATGGGTAGCGAGCATGACTGACGCGACACCACCGGACGACGGACAAAACCCGACCACACCGGAGGAACCGGAAACCGCCGGCTTCGTCGAGTACGGCATCGACGACAAGCCGCCGCGAAAGCAGGCGATACTGCTCGGCGTCCAGCACTACCTGACGATGATCGGCGCGTCCGTGGCGATTCCGCTCGGACTCGCGGGCGCGATGGGCATGTTCGAGGCCGCGCCGGAGCAGGTCGGCCGTCTCATCGGGACGTTCTTCGTCGTCTCCGGCATTGCGACGCTCGCCCAGACGACGCTCGGAAACAGGTACCCGATCGTTCAGGGCGGAACGTTCTCAATGCTTGCACCCGGGCTGGCCATTATCGGCGTGCTGGCCCAGCAGGGCGCAGGCTGGCAGACCATGCTCGTAGAGCTACAGGGGGCCGTCATCGTCGCTGGTATCGTCGAGATGGTAATCGGCTACAGCGGTCTCATGGGAAAGCTGAAGCGGTACGTCGGTCCGGTCGTCATCGCGCCGGTCATCGCGCTCATCGGCCTCTCGCTGTTTAACGTCCCACAGATAGCGAACCCGAACTTCGGCGACCCGGGGACCGGTCAGAACTGGTGGCTGCTCGGGCTGACAATGCTCTCGATTATCGCGTGTTCACAGTACCTCGACCGACGCCACCGGGCGTTCAAGCTCTTTCCCGTACTCTTGGGTATTCTGTTTGCGTGGACTGTCGCAGCCCTGCTCTCGGTCACCGGCGTCTTTACCTCGGGTTCGGTCAGCTACGTCTCGCTCGGTTCGGTCGCGAGCGCACCGCTTGTCCAGCCCATCTACCCGTTCCAGTGGGGGCTCCCGCAGTTCACGCCGGGTTTCATCGTCGGGATGTTCGCTGGAATGCTCGCCTCCGTCGTCGAGAGCTTCGGCGACTACCACTCCGTCGCCCGCATCGCCGGCCGCGGCGCGCCGAACAGCCATCGGATCAACGACGGTATCGGCATGGAGGGAGTCGGAAACGTGTTCGCTGGCATCATGGGCACCGGCAACGGCTGCACCTCCTACACTGAGAACGTCGGCGCAATCGCCATCACCGGCGTCGCGTCCCGCTACGTCGTACAGATTGGCGCTGCGGTGATGATTCTGGTCGGCTACTTCGGACCAGCGGGCCAGTTGTTCGCGACCATTCCGTCGCCAATCATCGGCGGCCTCTATATCGTCATGTTCGGACAGATCGCCGCCGTGGGCCTCTCACAGCTCAAGTACGTCGACCTCGATGCCAACCGAAACGTCTTCATCGTCGGCTTCGCGCTCTTTGCCGGTCTCGCAGTCCCTGAGTACATGAGCCAGGTCGGCCAGGGGATGGACGTCGGCGGTGCAACGGCCCTCCAGCAGGGCCTCGCGGCCGTGCCGGTGCTGGGGAGCGTCCTCGGAACCGATGTGGTTGCGACAACGCTGTTCGTCATGGGCGGGACCGGGATGGTCGTCGGTGGCATTGTCGCCTTCATCCTCGACAACACCGTGCCCGGGTCCCGCGAGGAACGCGGCCTCGCGGCCTGGGCCGCGCTCACAGAAGACGACAGTGAATACGTCTCAGCAGCAGACCGGATCCGCGGCCGCGGCGGCGATCGTCCGTCCGCGGTGAGCGACGACTGACCGTGGGCGAGGACGGCGACGGCACGACCGCAGGCACCGAACTACCCGTCGACACCGAGCAGTACACGGGCACACTCCGAACCGGCGGGACTATCGTCCTCGGTGCTGACCGCCTTGTGGTCGACCGCGATGACGAGCCGGTGGTCGTCGACCTCGACGACGTGGTCGAGGTGAGTCTGCAGGACATCGACTGGTTTCTCGCGGTGATGAGCGCCGCGCTGGTCGGGTTCGGCCTGCTGTCGCTCGGCCGGTCCGTCCTCCTCGGCGGGGCCTTCGCTGTCGCTGGTGCCGTCAGCCTCGCACTCACCTACCGCAAACGGTACGCACTCAGGATACGGGTCGCCGGCCGTGCCGACCCGCTCAGGTGCTTCCCCGCGGACCCACAGACGTTGCGTGCCGAATTAGAGCAGGTGCTGACCGACTGACCGGAAACCGCCCACACTTACGCCGGTCCCCGTCACAGTGGGTCGTATGTCCGCAGACAGCGTCCAGTCGCTCATCGACCAGTTACACGACGAAGCCGAGATGGACCGGCCGAACGACCTGACGCCCGACGTCGGCATCATCATGGGATCTGACTCGGACCTGCCGACGATGGCCGGCGGGCAGGGCAAGCGGCCGGGAGCTTACGCCGCGCTCGCGGACGAACTCGGCTTCGAGGAACAGACGGACTACACCGACGCGCCCGAGAGCCGCTTCACCTTCGAGACGTTCGTCTGCTCGGCCCACCGGACGCCAGATCTGATGTACGCGTACGCGGAGACGGCCGCCGACCGCGGTGTCGACGTTATTATCGCCGGTGCTGGCGGCAAATCCGCGGACCTGCCGAACATGACCGCCAGCATCGCCTATCCGCTGCCTGTCATCGGTGTCCCAGTGCAGGAGAAGTCCGTCGACTCGGTCATCGGGATGCCACAGGGCGCGCCCATCACCGCGGTCGACGCCGGCAAGTCCTTCAACGCCGCGCTCTCCGCGGTACAGATTCTCGCACGACAGTACGACGAACTCCGTGACCGCCTCGTCTCATATCACGAGGGTCTGCAGACTGACGTCGGCGAGGCGTCACGTGATCTCCACGAACTCGGGACGCCCGGATTCAAACGCGAGTACTGGGACGAGTGAACAGCGGGGGGACACACCTGGGTGGTGTGGCGGATGCAGGGCACTTTCGGTCTGAGAGCGCGTCGGCTCTTAAAGACCCACAGGGCCGAAAAACCGAACAATGAACCCTTATATGCGAGTACTTCTAACCGACAGACGATAGGAGATACCGGAATGAGTAATCCATGGATCGCCATCGGCGCGCTCGCGGTCGTGGCACTGGCCATCCCACTGACGATGATGGCAGTTTCGAGCCTCTTGCGGCCCAGCGTGCCGGAACAAGGCAAACGCACCACCTACGAGTCCGGTGAAGTGCCGACTGGCAGCAGTCGACAGATCAAGTTTAATATCCAGTACTACATGGTCGCGCTGCTGTTCGTCGTCTTCGACATCGAGACCGTCTTCATTTTCCCGTGGACGGTCATCTACAGCGACGCCGTCGCTGCGGTCGGGATGACCCAGGCACTGCTACCGATGGTCGTATTCATCGGAATTCTCGCCGTTGGACTCGGTTGGGCCTGGCGTAACGGTGCAGTTCAGTGGGTGCGCAGTCCGCGCGCCACGAAGGGGGCAGACACATATGAGTAGTGACCAGACACCACCGGCCGTCGAAGACGTATCGACACAGGAAGCCCGCATGGGTGACGGGGCCGACGACCGCTTCAACTCGACGCTACGCGAGGCGTTCGGGTCGACGCCGTTCATCCTGACCAAGTTCGACAAGTTCATGAACTGGGTCCGGGGCTCCTCGATGTTCATGCTGCAGTTCGGGATCGCCTGCTGTAGCATCGAGATGATCCACACCTACGCGATCAAGCACGACCTCGACCGCTTCGGTTCGGGGGTGCCACGCGCGTCCCCGCGCCAAGCGGACGTTATCATCGTCCCGGGGACCATCGTCTCGAAGTTCGCCCCGCGGATGAAGCGTGTCTACGATCAGATGCCCGAGCCGAAGTTCGTCGTCTCGATGGGATCCTGTACCATTTCCGGCGGCCCGTTCCAGGAAGGGTACAACGTCATCAAGGGCGCGGAAGAGGTCATTCCGGTCGACATCCACGTGCCGGGCTGTCCGCCACGCCCCGAGGCACTCATCTACGGCGTCGCCAAGCTGCAAGAGCGCATCGCCGAGGGTGAGTCCTCGCCAGTGACCGTCAAGCCCTACGAACTGGAGCAGTTCGGTGATCTCGAACAGGACGAGCTCGTGGACAAACTCGCCAGCGAAATCGACGAGGAAGACCTCGTCATGCGGTACAACTGGAACGACTCTCCATAACTTGCCATGAGTTTAGAAAAACCATCACGCGATACGGCGCTCGATGTCGGCGTTACGGAGGACGGCCTCGATTACGACGCGCTCGCGGACTTGCTCGGGGGCCATGTCCTCGACCGCGAGGAGCACGTCAACGCCGAGGGGTTCGTCATCCGTCCCGACGAAGTCCAGGAAGTCCTCTCGACGCTGAAAGAGGAAGCTGGATTCGACCACTGCGCCTGTGTCACGGCACAGGAGTACGACGACCGGTACGAATCCATCTACCACCTGCGGAAGTACAACGACCCGACACAGGAACTGTCGATTGTCGTCCCGTCGCCGAAGGACGACCCGCACAACGAGTCGGCCGCTCGCGTCTACGACACCGCGGACTGGCACGAGCGGGAGGCCTATGACCTGGTCGGCATCGACTACGACGACCATCCAGACCTCCGGCGCATCCTGCTGCCTGAGACCTGGCAGGGCCATCCCCTGAGCCAAGACTACAATCAGGACCAGCCACAGATCGTCTCACTGCGCGAGCACGCGAACCCGTTGAAAGACGACAAGCGCAGCGAGGACGACCCGGACACGATGTTCGTCAACATCGGGCCGCACCACCCGGCGACTCACGGCGTGCTCCACGTCGAGACGGTGCTTGACGGCGAGCAGATCGCCGACCTCGAACCCGACATCGGCTACCTGCACCGCTGTGAGGAGCAGATGTGTCAGCAGGGCACCTACCGTCACCAGATCATGCCGTACCCGGACCGGTGGGACTACATTTCCGCTGGGATCCTCAACGAGTGGGCGTACGCGCGCGCCGCCGAAGACCTCGCGGATATCGAGGTCCCCGAGTACGCGCAGGTCATCCGGACGATGGCCGCAGAGATGTGCCGCATCGCCTCCCACGAACTCGCGCTGGCGACGTTCGCGCTGGACGTGTTCGGCGACTTCACCGCCGTCTTCCAGTACGGCATCCGCGACCGCGAAATCGTCCAGAACCTGCTCGAAGATCTGACCGGCCAGCGGCTGATGTTCAATTACCTCCGGCTGGGCGGGGTCGCCTGGGACCTGCCCGAGCCCCGCGAGGAGTACTTCGAGAAGATCCGCGACTTCCTCGATGACCTCCCGCACAAGCTCGAAGAAATCCACGACCTCGTCACCGGGAACGAGATTTTCCAGATGCGGTGTGTCGACACCGGCGTCCTCTCCCCGGAGCAGGTCAAGCAGTACGGCGCGACCGGCCCCGTGGCACGCGGCTCCGGCGTCGACTACGACATCCGGCGCGATGACCCGTACGGCTACTACGACGAACTCGACTGGAACGTCGTCACCGAGCAAGGCGGCGACAACTTCAGTCGCGTTCTCGTCCGCCTCCGCGAGGTCGAAGAGTCCGCCCGCATCATCGAGCAGTGTGTCGACCTGCTAGAGCAGTGGCCGGAAGACGACCGCGAGATTCAGGCCAACGTCCCGCGGACGCTCCGCCCGGACCCCGACAAGGAGATCTACCGCTCCGTCGAGGGTGCGAAGGGCGAACTCGGCATCTACATCCGCTCGGACGGGACGGACAAGCCGGCCCGGTTCAAGATCCGCAGCCCGTGCTTCTCGAACCTGCAGACGCTGCCGGAGATGTCCCAGGGCGAGTACATCCCTGACATGATCGCCTCGCTCGGGAGCCTCGACATCGTGCTCGGGGAGGTGGACCGGTAATGCAGTCGGCGCCGTTACCGGAAACGCTCGCGAACCTGCTGGGGCTGGATCCCAACAGCACGGCCGTGATGATCGTGCTGAGCCTCGTCGGGGCCGGACTCATCGGGACACTCATGATGACGAACACGGCGCTTGCCGGCCCGTGGGCGAAGCGAAAGATTACGGCCGCGTTCACTGACCGCATCGCCGTCGACCGCATCGGTCCGTACGGGCTGTTCATCATCGTGGCCGACGCCGTCCGGCTGCTGTCGAAGGAACTCATCGTTCCCGAAGGCGTCGACCGACCGGCGTGGGACCTCGCGCCGCTGATTATCGCCAGTACCGCGCTGCTTGGCTTCGCCGTGATTCCGATGGGGAACGGCATCCACCTCGCCGACCCCGAAGTCGGGCTGGCGTACGTGTTCGCCGTGGCCTCGACCACGTCGATCGGTCTCGTGATGGCCGGCTACGCATCGAACAACAAGTACTCGTTCCTCGGCGGGCTGCGCGCCGTCGCGCAGAACCTCGCCTACGAGATCCCGCTCATTCTGACGGGCGCGTCGGTCGTCATCTTCGCCGGCTCGCTCCAGATGAGCGAAATCGTCGCGGCCCAGCAGCAGTCGCTGATCGGCCCGCTGCCGTCGTGGTACGCGTTCGTGAACCCATTCGCGTTCGTGCTGTTCATGATCGCGAACCTCGCGGAGGTCGGCCGGAACCCGTTCGACATCCCGGAAGCGCCGACCGAGATTGTCGCCGGCTACCAGACCGAGTACTCCTCAGTGTACTTCGTCCTGATCTACCTCGGGGAGTTCATCCACATCTTCCTCGGTGGGGCGATCATCGCTACGATCTTCCTCGGTGGACCGGCCGGTCCGGTTCTCCCGGGCATCGTCTGGTTCCTCATCAAGATCTGGGGCGTCTTCCTGTTCACGCAGTGGGCCCGCTCGGCGGTGCCCCGCGTCCGGATCGACCAGCTCATCGAAATCGGCTGGAAGGGAATGCTGGTGCTCTCGCTGGCGAACCTGCTGCTGACTGCCGTTATTGTCGGGGTGACCGTCTGATGACGGCCACACGAACCGACCCGCGAGCGACCGGAGGTGACCTGTCATGATTGGAATCCTGAAATCAATGGCGACGACGATGAAACACGCCCTCGACGGGGAGACGTTCACGGTGGAGTACCCGGACGTCGCCCCCGAGGTGAGTCCCCGCTTCCGCGGCGTCCACAAGTGGAGCCAGGAGCGGTGTATCTGGTGTCGGCAGTGTGAGAACGTCTGCCCGAACAACACCATCCAGATCGTGATGGACGAGCAGCGCAACGGCGAGCAGTACAACCTCCACATCGGCCAGTGTATCTACTGCCGGCTGTGTGAGGAGGTCTGCCCGACTGACGCGATTCTGCTGACCCAGAACTTCGAGTTCACCGCGGACACGAAAGACGAGTTCGCCTA
This sequence comes from Haloarcula sp. Atlit-120R, assembly GCF_003665885.1. Lineage (NCBI taxonomy): Archaea > Methanobacteriati > Methanobacteriota > Halobacteria > Halobacteriales > Haloarculaceae > Haloarcula > Haloarcula sp. Atlit-120R. The sequence continues at coordinate 145,248 of NZ_QPLN01000001.1, forward strand.
CGACAAGGAGCAACTCAAGAACGTGCCGTGGTACAAGGATATCGACCCGCTGGAGTCCCGCGAACCCGACCGGGGCGCGTGGATCGGCGAGGGCGACGGCGAAGTGGATTACCAGTAATCCCTTTTGCGGCGGATTTTATCGGGCTTCTCTTAGGACAGGCGTCGCGGCTCCTTCGTCCGTACGTGCCGAGGTGACGTGCTGCTCAGCGAGGCTGGCTTTCCAGTAGTACTCCCAGAGTAGACTGTCTCAATCGCCCGAACCCATCTAGATACTGATGCGTATTCTCCAGAAGGACAGAAGTGCCCCGAAATATGGGGGCCATACCGGCAAACAGTGGCTCTACTGGCGAGACGAAAGAGGAATCTTCAAAGGGACGCCGCAAAGAGTCTCCAAGTAAGATGGCACTGGCAGAGTCAATTGCGTTCGCGCTGTTCGCTATCGTAACGGTGAGCAGCGCTGCGGGCGTCGTGTTAGTCCGGGACGTCTGGCACTCGGCGCTGTTACTGGGCGTTTCACTCGTCAGCGTCGCAGTGTTCTACGTAATGAACCAGGCGGCGTTCGTCGCAACGATGCAGATCCTGGTGTACGTCGGCGGCGTCCTCGTTCTCATCACCTTCGCGGTGATGCTGACCCGCGAGGACGAGTCGGTGATCGAGGTGACACCATGACCACAAAGCCCGAACTACAGACGGAGGGGAGTTTCGTCGCTGGACTGGCCGCAATCGCCCTGTTCGTCGTCCTCGGTGCAGTGTTCATGGGCGTCTCGTTTCCCGCGCCAGCGGGCTTTGGCGAGGGAGCAGCAATAACTAAGAGCCTCGGCGCGGCGATGTTCGACATCGCTCCGAGCGCGATTATGGGCGAGGGTGAGACGGCTGTTCCCGGTGAAGGGTTCCTCGTTGCCTTCGAGACTATCGACATCGTGCTGGTAGCCGCACTCGTTGGGGCCGTCATGCTTGCCCGACGAGAGGGTGCTGGCGAGTCAGTAACACTCGGTGTCGAAACCACGGATGACGACGACATGGCTGTTGCCGCTGACGGTGGCCCGGGGGGTGACGACTCGTGATTCCGGCTGAGACGTACCTCCTCCTGTCGGCGGCCATATTCTGTATCGGTCTGTTCGGCATCCTCACCCGACGGAACGCGCTCATCTTCCTGATGTCCGTCGAGTTGATGCTGAACGCTGCGAATATCAACCTCGTCGCGTTCTCGCTGCAACACGGGAACCTCACCGGCCAGGTGTTCACCCTGTTCACGATGGCACTCGCCGCCGCGGAGGTCGCCATCGGCATCGGTATCGTCCTGGTCCTGTACCGCAACTTCACAGACGTGGACGTGACGAAGGCGACGACGATGAGGTGGTAACAGATGGCTGCATTCACATACGCTCCGGCGATTGTCCTGCTGCCGTTCGTATCGTTCCTCGTCGCGCTGTTCGCCGGCGACCGCATGCCGAAAGGCGGCGCGTTAGCTGGCATCACCGCGACGGGCGGGTCGCTCCTGCTATCGATCTGGGTCGCGCTGACGGTGGCTGGCGGTGAGGTTCACAACGAGATACTGTACACGTGGACCGCAAGCGTCGAGTCGCTCCGGCTGAACTTCGGCCTGCTGCTCGACCCGCTGTCTGCGCTCATGCTGCTTATCGTCTGTCTCATATCCTTCCTCGTCCACATCTTCTCGCTCGGCTACATGAACGACGAGGGCGAGACCGGTCTCCCGCGCTATTACGCCGGGCTCGGCCTGTTCACGGCGAGCATGCTCGGGTTCGTCGTCGCCAACAATCTCCTGATGGCGTTCATGTTCTTCGAGCTGGTGGGCCTGTGTTCGTATCTGCTCATCGGCTTCTGGTTCCGTCAGGACGGCCCGCCGAGCGCCGCGAAGAAGGCGTTCCTCGTCACCCGCTTCGGTGACTACTTCTTCCTCATCGGCGTCGTCGGCATCTTCGCCACCTTTGGGACCGGCCTCTTCGCCCCCATTACGCAGGGCGGCGAAGTAGTTGCCGAGAGTTTCCCGATGCTGGCCGAACACGCTATCGTCGACGGCGAGGTCGAAGGTATCGCGATGCTGGAGACGGTCGGCATGGGACCACAGGCCTGGTTCACTGTGCTTGGCCTCCTCGTGCTGGGCGGTGTGGTCGGTAAGTCCGCGCAGTTCCCGCTGCACACGTGGCTGCCTGACGCGATGGAAGGTCCGACGCCGGTCTCGGCGCTGATTCACGCAGCGACGATGGTTGCAGCCGGTGTGTACCTCGTCGCACGGATGTACGGCTTCTACGCGCTCTCGCCGACGGCGCTGGCCGTCATCGCTCTCATCGGCGGCTTCACCGCACTGTTTGCGGCAACGATGGGCCTGGTCAAACAGGAAATCAAACAAGTACTCGCGTACTCCACCATCTCCCAGTACGGGTACATGATGCTCGCGCTGGGGTCGGGTGGCTACATCGCCGCTGTCTTCCACCTGACCACCCACGCCGTGTTCAAGGCGCTGCTCTTCCTCGGCGCGGGGTCGGTCATCATCGCCATGCACCACAACGAGAACATGTGGGACATGGGCGGTCTGAAAGACCGGATGCCAGTGACCTACTGGACGTTCCTCGCCGGCTCGCTCGCACTGGCCGGTATCGTTCCGTTCGCCGGCTTCTGGTCCAAGGACGAGGTGCTGTACGAGGCACTCATCCACGGCTTCGGTACTGAGGGCGGCCTCGGGACGGCCTACCTCGTCGCGTACGCGATGGGGCTGCTGGCCGTGTTCTTCACCGGCTTCTACACCTTCCGGATGGTGTACCTGACCTTCCACGGCGACGCCCGCTCGGACACTGCACGCGACCCCGAGCCCGTCCGCTGGAACGTCAAGGGCCCGCTGACGGTCCTTGGCATCCTCGCCACAACCATCGGGTTCATTAACATGGCCCCGGTCAAGAAGCTCACCGGCGCGGAAATCGACTTCCTCCACAAGTGGCTGACCGGGCCCGAAGAGGGCGGCTGGCCAGCCCTTCTCTCGACGGACCTACACCACTACGAGGAACTGCTCCACAATGTGCCCCACGTCGACCCAGCGTATCCGCTAGGTGGTGAGACCGGGACGCTGCTGGTTTCAGCAGCCCTCTCACTCGGGCTGGCACTCACCGGCGTGCTCGTTGCTCGGGGTCTCTATGCTGGTGCCGACCCGGTTGAGCATACCGACAAGCTTGGCAGTCTGAAGACGCTACTCATGCACAACTACTACCAGGACGAATATCAGGTGTGGCTCGCGACGGGTGTCACCTACCCGCTCGCCCGTGTGATGAACAAGTTCGACCAGGGTGTCGTCGACGGTGTCGTCAACGGCATCTCCAGCGTGAGCCTGTTCGGCGGCAGCCGCATCCGACGAATCCAGTCCGGCGTCGTCAGCAACTACGCGACGCTGCTGACGCTTGGACTCGTGCTCTTGCTTGCTGCCTTCGGCGTCATGGGAGGGTGGTTCTAGATGTGGGTCGCTGCGCTTCTGCTCGTGACCCTGCTGGGAACCGGTCTCGTGTTCCTCTCGCCTGACCGGTACGCCGGAAAGCTCGCCGCTGCCGTCAGTGCGGTGCCAGCGCTTGGCAGCCTCTACATGTACTGGGTGTACCTCACGCAGTACGGCGGCACGGGGAACGCCCTGCTGTCGCCCGCCGACATCGCATTCGGCCAGCAGATCCCGTGGATCACGCTGGGTGAACTGGAAGTGTCGTACTACGTTGGCCTCGACGGCATCAGCATGCCGCTGCTCGCGCTGACGACGGTCCTGACGACGCTCGCAATCGTCTCGGCGTGGACGCCCATCGACGAGCGCCAGTCCCAGTTCTACGGATTGATGCTGTTCATGGAAGTGAGCCTCATCGGCGTGTTCTCCGCGCTCGATTTCTTCCTCTGGTTCGTCTTCTGGGAGGGCGTCCTCATCCCGATGTACCTGCTCATCGGAGTCTGGGGCGGTCCGCGCCGGAAGTACGCCGCCATCAAGTTCTTCGTCTACACGAACGTGGCGTCGCTGATCATGTTCGCGGGCCTGTTCGCGCTCGTGTTCAGTACTGGTCTCACGTCGCTGTCTCTGCCCGCGATGGCTGAGGCGTTCCGCACCGCGAGCGGACTCCCGACCATCGCCGGCGTCAACCTGATGACCATCTCCTTCATCATGATGTTCTTCGGGTTCGCGGTGAAGGTGCCCGTCTTCCCGCTACACACGTGGCTCCCTGACGCTCACGTCGAGGCCCCGACACCGGTGTCGGTTATGCTGGCCGGGGTCCTCCTGAAGATGGGGACCTACGCACTGCTGCGGTTCAACTTCACGATGCTTGCGGACACAGCACGGGCGCTTGCGGTTCCGCTTGCAATCATCGGCGTCGTCAGCGTCATCTACGGCGCGATGCTCGCGCTGGCACAGCGCGACCTCAAGCGAATCGTCGCCTACTCATCGATTTCGTCGATGGGTTATGTCATCCTTGGGCTGGTCGCGTTCACGCCCTACGGCATGGGCGGGGCGACCTTCCAGATGATTGCCCACGGCCTCATCTCAGGGCTGATGTTCATGGCCGTCGGGGTCATCTACAACACGACCCACACGCGGATGGTCGGCGACATGTCCGGCCTCGCGGACAGGATGCCCTGGACGGTCGGCATCTTCGTCGCCGCCGCCTTCGGCTACATGGGCCTGCCGCTGATGGCCGGCTTCGCCGGGGAGTACTTCATCTTCCAGGGCTCGTTCAACGCGCCGACGCTCGGCGGAGCCGCGCCGGTGTTGACTTCGCTGGCGATGTTCGGCATCGTCATCGTCGCCGGCTACCTGCTGTGGGCCATGCAGCGCACGCTGTTCGGTGCCTTCAGCCTGGAGACCGACTACGAGGTCAGCCCGGCCGCGTTCCACGACGTCGCGCCGCTGGCCGTGTTGCTCCTGCTGGTCATCGCACTCGGTGTCGCGCCGGACCTCTCCTTTGCTATGATACAGGACTCGATATCACCGGTTCTCGAAATCGGAGGTGGTGCATAGATGGTCGCACTCCCTGACTGGATGGCGCTCGCCCCGGCACTCTCGCTGGCCTTCGCCTCCCTGGTGTTGCTGCTGTCGGACTCAGTCAACCCAGACACGACGAACACGGGGCTGCTGGCTGGTATCTCGGCGCTTGGGTCACTGGTCTCCTTCGGCTTCGCCGGCTGGTTTATTACCGCCGGCACCGGGATGGCAAACGGCACCGGCGTCGCGCTGTTCAATGACCAGCTCGTCGTCGACCAGATGGCCCTGTTCTTCATGGCCATCGTCGGTAGCGTCACGACCCTAGTCGTGCTCGCGAGCTACGACTACGTCGCTGAGCACAGCTACCAGGCCGAGTTCTTCGCACTGGTTCTGCTGTCTGCGACCGGGATGAGTATCCTCAGTGCGGCCAACAGCCTGGCAACGGCCTTCGTCGCACTCGAGCTTGTGTCGCTGCCGTCCTACGCACTCGTCGCCTTCCTCAAGGAAAACAAGGGCAGCGTCGAGGCAGGACTGAAGTACTTCCTCATCGGCGCGGTGTCCTCGGCAGTGCTGGCCTACGGCATCTCGCTGGTGTACGCTGCGACGGGCGTGCTTCGATTCGACGGCGTCGCAACAGCTATTTCCAGTGGCACGATCCAGACCATATCCGAGGGGTCGATACAGGCCCAGTCCGGTGAGCCAGCCGTCCCGATGGCTATCCTCGGCGTCGGTATCCTGATGATCATCGGTGGCGTCGCGTTCAAGACCGCCTCCGTGCCGTTCCACTTCTGGGCACCAGAGGCGTACGAAGGCGCACCAGCACCGATCTCGGCGTTCCTCTCCTCGGCGTCGAAGGCCGCCGGTTTCGTGCTGGCGTTCCGTGTCTTCGCTGTCGCCTTCCCCATTGGCGACCTGCTCGCCGCTGGTGGAGCGATCAACTGGGTGATGGCGTTCCAGATCCTCGCCATCGCGACGATGTTCATCGGGAACTTCGCCGCCGCGACTCAGGAGACAGTCAAGCGGATGCTGGCCTACTCCAGCGTCGGCCACGCCGGCTACGTCCTCATCGGCCTCGCCGCCGTCTCTGGCTCCGGCGAGGGACTGAGCCTCAGCCTGAGCGCCGGGATGTCTCACCTGCTCGTCTACGGCTTCATGAACACGGGCGCGTTCCTGTTCATCGCGCTGGCCGAGTACTGGGGCGTCGGCCGACGCTTCGAGGACTACAACGGCCTCGGCAAGGAAGCGCCAGTCGCCTGCGCGGCGATGACGGTGTTCCTCTTTAGCCTCGCCGGCCTGCCTATCGGCGGCGGGTTCTTCTCGAAGTTCTACCTGTTCTCGGCGACCCTCAACGTGGGCGCGTGGTCGCTGGCCGCCGCGCTTATCATCAACAGCGCACTCAGCCTGTTCTACTACTCCCGCGTCGTCAAGGCGATGTGGATCGAAGAACCGAACGGCAGCCGGACCATCGAGTCCTATCCGATGGGACTGTACACCGCCGTGGTTGGTGCCGCGGTCGTGACTGTCCTGCTCGTCCCCGGCTTCAACCGCGTTTCTGAAATCGCGTTCCAGGCCGCGCAGTTGCTGTAAGCGCGGTTCGACGCGTCTTCTTACGCCGACTCGTAGACGAACACCCCGCCGCTCTCGCGTTTCTCGACGCGGCCAGTGACTTCGAGTACGTCCAAGTGACCGACAGCCTCGCTCATCCCGGCGAAGTACTCCGTAGCTGGGAGATCGCCGAACAGCGCCGTCATCACGTCGCTGGGCGTCGTCGCGCCGCCGGAGACGATGTCTGCGACCTCTGCGGTACGCTGGTCGTGTTCCGCGAGGATGTCATCGATGCGTTCCCGCGGTGATTCGACTGGCTCGCGATGGCCGGTGAGAAAGCGGTCGTGACCCTGCTCACGGAGCCACCGTAGCGAGTCGTTGAACGCCGGCAACACCCGCGGCCGCGTCCCGCTCTCGTCGGGCACCTGCAGGAACGGATTGGGCGTGATGTCGCCCAGCACGTTGTCGCCGACAATCGCTTCACGACGACCCTGCAAATCGTACGAGAAGATGATTTCGCCCGCGGAGTGGCCCTGCACGGTGTCGATGATTAGTTCTGTGTCGTCGACGGTGACGGTGTCACCGGCTGTGAGCGCGCGGTCGGTGTCGACACTCTGGGCATATGGCAGGAAGGCTTCCGGTAACTGTGTGACCGTTTCGGCAGTCTCGCGTGAGACACCGCACCGCTCGAAGAAATCCGCAAAGTAGGACTGTTCGGTGTGTAGTTGCGCCGCGAAATCACGCATGATCGCTGCCCCCGGTTCGCTGGCGAGGACACGCGCCCCCCGCTCAGCGAACCGGTTTGCCATACCGAAATGGTCCGGGTGCGGATGTGTGACTAGCACCTGCTCGATGTCGGCCGGTGACAGCTCGCGCGCTTCGAGCGCCTCGATCAGACGCGACCACGCTTCCTCACTGTCGGGTCCCGGATCAACAATCGTTCGACGCGCGATGTATGCATTGACTGGCCCGACCTGAAACGGCGTCGGAATCGACACCCGTGTGAACATATCGCCTCGTTGCAGGTGGCGGCGCAAAACAGTTCGTACCCGCACGACACGTTTACTATCGTGGGCGCTCGCTGTCCCCCGGTTAGCCGTAGTTCTGCACTGTTTTCCGGGCACAAGAGATATATTCGTCCTTCGCGTAGGGACAGATATGAACAAGCACTTCGAAGACGCACGGTACTACCTGAAACGCGCCGGGGAGACCGCTACCAAAGGCGTCAAAGAAGAACTCGAACCGGTCGAGGAGCGGTTCCGCGAACTCACCGGGAAGGAGGAAGAGCCCGAACCCAGCCGACTGGAGGCGGTCAAAGCGGACCTGAAGGAGCTACAGGAGAAAGCCGAAGGTGAGGCCGAGGACGCCATCGCCGACGCCCGCAAGAAAATCGGCGAGTATCGCGGTGCCGAAGAGACCGAAGCGTAGTCGGAAAGCAATTCTTAAGGGATGCGCTCGAATAGAGTTGAGTGCGTCGGGTTGGTGATCTAGTTCGGTTATGATACCTCCTTCACACGGAGGAAGTCGGCGGTTCGAATCCGCCCCAACCCATCCGTTCGCTTCACACTTTTGACCGAGACCAGTCCTCTCGAAGCAGGTCCTGCCACAGCGACGTCCACGTGAATCCCGACCTGCCGCCGCACAGACTGTCGGATATCCGCCGGCGATAGTAACTCACACGGACGAGCGGAGCGTACCCGACCGCTTTTACCGCTCGGTAAACTATAGAGGGTATGACCAGCAGCGAGTCCCACGCGTTGGCCGACGGCCCCGTCGCCGGGGAGACGGTTCGCCACGGGACGGGCGTGAATTCGAACCGCGCGTTCCCGACGGAGGGGTATCCGCACAACCTCGACCCGTTCGTCCTGTTCGAGCAGTTCTACATCGACCACGACGAGGGGTTCCCGATGCACCCACACCGCGGCTTCGAGATAGTCTCGTACATGATTGAGGGCGGCATGGAACACGAGGACTCCCTCGGGGTCACGAACACGGCCTACGAGAACGACGCGATGCGAATCACCACTGGCAGTGGGATACGCCACTCCGAGTTCCCCGCCGACGGGCGGGCCTGTACGGGCCTCCAGCTCTGGGTGAACCTGCCGTGGGCGCAGAAGGAGGTCGACCCGGACTACGTCGACGCGAGGGCCGAGGAGCTGCCGACGGCCCAGCGGGACGGCGCGACGGTCACGACGGTCGTCGGCGACGGCTCGCCCATCGGCCTCCAGACGCCGATGGAGTACCTGGACGTGACCGTCGCCGGCGCGTGGACGTGGTCGGTGCCCGACGAGTGGGCCGGGTTCGTCTACGGCGTCGGCGGCAGCGGGACGGTCGAGGGACGGCCCCTCGCCGCCGGTGACATCCTGCCGGTCACTGACGCGCGGTCGGTGACGCTGCGGAGCGACTCGTCGCTCCGGGCCGTCGCCGTCTCGGGCCGCCCGCACGGGGAGCCGATTCGACAGCGTGGTCCGTTCGTCCTGTGAGAGCCGCCGTGGTGACTCGCTGACGGCCGAGAGCGGGTGTCCGTTCGAGGCTGGACACGTTTTACCAAATGGTAAGACTCTTTTGCGGGCGACCCCTGCCGTGACATATGGCAGATGTTGCAGTTGTCGGCGGTGGTCCCGCCGGTCTGAGTGCGGCACAGTACGCTGCGAAAAACGACCTCGAAACGATCGCCTTCGATACGGACGAGTCGTGGATGCACAAAGCGCACCTGTTCAATTACCCCGCCGTCCGGTCCATTAGCGGCGAGGAGTTCCTCACCATCGCCCGCGGGCAGGCCCGCGACCGGGGTGCGACGCTCCACGAGACGGAGGTCACCGGCATCGGGCAGACCGACGACGGGTTCGTCCTGACGACGGACGAGGACGAGTACACCGCGGAGTACGTTGTCCTGGCGACCGGCGGCGACCGGAGCCTCGCCGAGGACCTCGGCTGTGCGTTCACCGACGAGGACGTCGTCGACGTGACTGTCGACATGGAAACGTCCGTCGAGAACGTCTACGCGACCGGTGCGATGGGCCGAGCGGAGAAGTGGCAAGCGGTCATCGCAGCCGGTGACGGCGCGGCCGCCGTCCTCGACATTCTCTCGAAAGAGAAAGGCGAGTACTACCACGACTTCGACATGCCGTCAGACGTGCCGGAACTCTAATGATGCAGTCAGATTCGGCTCCCACAATGAATGCCGCTACTATCCCAAATCGCACTGTTGGAAACGCTCGCGTGCCGTCGGTGGTGAGCGCCTGATGACACCCGAACTCAACGTCGTGTTGCTCGTTGTCGGTCGTGTCCTCTTCGGCGGCGTCCTCGCCTTTACTGGCCTGAGTCACTTCACGCAGACCGAACAGATGGCCGGTTACGCCGAGTACAAGGGGCTCCCAGCGCCGCGACTCTCCGTCCTCGCGTCAGGTGGGCTCCTCATCCTCGGTGGGCTCGGTGTAACCGTGGGCGTCTTCCCAGTCGTCGCGGCGGTCTGTCTCGCCGCGTTCCTCATCGTCTCGGCGGTCGCGATGCACGACTTCTGGGCCGTGCCCGACGAGGACCGACAGGACGAACTGAACAGTTTCCTGAAGAACGTGACACTCGCGGGCGGGGCACTCGTCGTCGCCGCGTCAGCAACTGGTACATGGGCGCTCAGCGTCGGCATCAGCCCCCTCTGACGCTGGCTGTTCGGCCCAATCTACTGAGACGGGTACAGTGAGTCGAGAATGAAGTCGTTGACGGCCCGCTTGGCTTCGTCGGGTGCGTCCTCGTGGCCGAGCGCGATCCGTCGGCCGCGGGCCGCGTGAATCACGTCCGTGATGAGCTGGCCCATCAAGTCAGCATCGACATCGCGAAACGCGCCCTGCTCAACTCCGTCTTCGATGACAGTCGAGATGCTTTCTCGAAGGCGGTCGTAGTGCTCGTTGAACAGCGCTCGGTGCTCCGCGTCGTTTTGCGCGTAGGCGTACAGTTCGTGGTACACCTTCATCCGGTCCCAGTGCGAGAAGTCCTCGAACTCCGGACCGAACAGACATCGATCGATGCGGACATCAAGCTCCGTCCGGGGGTCGGTTTCGTCGTCAACCTCGACGCTGCCCTCGTACTGGTCGATAATATACTCCAAAAACGACGAAATCAGGTCGTACTTGCCGTCGAAATGGTAGTGGATCACCTGCCGGGACATCTCCATTTCCTCGCCGATATCCCGGACCCGCAAGTCCTTGTAGCCGTGCTTGCTCAGCGCCCGAAAGGTTGCCTCCATGATGACCTCTCGGGTGTCCTGTGGCGTGCTCTGCCCGTCCGATTCGCTCATGCCCTGTTTTATCGTGGTAGGCACATATCGGTTTCTCCATCCGGCGGGATTGCTGAGCCAGCGTCAGACCGACGCGTGCTCCACCGGGAGTGTCCGCCGCTGCTCACGCACGTTCGACGAACCGAGCGTCGGCGGAGGTGTGGCCCCGGTTGAACGACAGCACCTTCGCCCGGATCACGTCCCCAGCAGACACCGACGACGGCACGTCCTCCGTGAACAGGACGAATCCCTCGACTTTCCCGACGGCGACGCGGTCGCCGGAGTGGTGGTCGCTGAATTCGCTGATGCCAAACTCGTAGGTCTCACCGATCTCTACAGGTGGTTCTCGTTCCTTTGCGGCCTCGTGAGCGCGTTTCGATGCGCTGCTCTCTGAGCGACGGGTGATCGCGAACGCCAGCACGAGGCCCACAGCGAGGGCCACCCCGCCGGCGACGAGCCAGGTCGGTTCCATGCCAAGCGTTGCAGGACGGACGGATTAATACCTTTCAGACTCCGGCGACAGCGTTACAGTCCGAGACGGTCCAGGATTCCGCCGCTGGAATCCGAGTCCCCGCTCCCTGAGTCCCACTCTGTTGGTAGCTCTGCCGCGAGCGAGGCGACCTCGTCGTCGCTGAATCGTGGGTCCGCCGTCGCGTCGTCGAGCCAGTCCGCCCACTCCTCAGCCGTCATCTGCCCCTGTGAATCGACCTCCCACTGGTCGACCAGCGCCTCCCGGTCACGGAACGGGATGTCCATGCCGCTGTCGCCCCAGTATAGCGGGGAGAGCGCGAACTCGTGGGTATCGTCCTCCAGCCAGACGAGCCGGTAGGGGTAGTCATTGTAGCAGAACACGTCGTCCGCCGAGACGACGTCGCCGTTGGGGAGCTCCAGGGTCCGGGCCATCACGCACACATAGGAGCTACCGACGTTTCAGCGTTGTGCGCGAACCAACACCGCTACGTGATCGGGTCGCACAGCGCCCACTCGTCCGCCTCTGGGTCGAGGTTCGATGGTTCCGCGCCGCGGGCTGTCACGATGCCAGCGTGGTAGTACATCGCCTTCAGTTGGAACACGGTGGGTGAGTGATAGACGCTGCCGTCGGTCAGCTCTGCGCGGCGGAGGTCCCCGTCGCCGGTCAGCACCCGCTGGCGGACCGCCTCGTCGCCGCGGAGGAACAGTTCGACGGTGAACTCCGGGTGGAGCGCGTGGAGGTACTCGACGAACTCGACGAGCGTCGGGGCCTCGTAACCATCTCGATGGCAGGCATAGAGCCCGTCAACCAGGAGTTCCGTGGCGGGGTAGTCGGAGACGACGCGGCGAACAAGCTGCCCCCACTGTGGGGCGATATCGATGAAGCGCCGGCGGGACCGCTGCCAGTCCTCGAACCGCTGCAGAGCGGCGTCGAGGTCGCCGACCGTCCGGAGCGCGAACCTGACCACCTCCCGCCCCAGCGGTGTCAGCGTGGGTGTGCCCTGACCGGTCTCGATCAGATTCAGAAACGCCGCTCCGGCGATAGCCCCGTCGACGGCACCGACGACGTGGGACGCAAGCAGGTCCCGTGCGTCATCGTCGTGGTAGACCGTCAACGGCACCGCGATGTAGTTCTTCGGATGGTTGAGTCCGAAGTTCTGATCGGCGACACCCTGGGCACTGGCCTGAAACCGGACCGCCGAAGCGGCATCCATCGACCCGTGGCCGACCACGCGTGGCCGTTCCAGAACCGCGACTGAGCCGCCGGATTTGACGCCCAGCACACCGACGTTTAGCTCGCGGGCCATCGTCCGGGCGGCGGTTGAGATACCGCTCTGAGGCGCAGCCAAGAAGGCCACGTTGGCCTCGTTGAGCCGGTCGTGTGCCTGCACAACCCCGCGCTCGGCGTCGATGGCACCGTCACCGGTGTAGCCCTTCGCCTCGACGGCGATGAGCGGCGGCCGGTCACCGAGTCGGTCGACGGACAGCAGGTCCGTCGAGAGCGTCTGTACGCCAACGAGGTCGGGATAGCCGGTCCCGACCCGGACGTGGTTGAACGGCGCGAGCGTCGCCTGTACGGACGCCTCGATAGGTGTGTCGTCCAGCCAACGCTGCTGTGCGAACTGCGTGTCCGCGACGACGTAGGCGTCCTCGCGGTCGGTAAATAGCCTCTCTTTCGTCCGGGCGAGTACCTGTGGCTCGGAGAGTCCCGACGCCGCTGTGGCCATAGACGGCGTTCGCACAGGGCGGACATGAGTGTTCTGTCCCCGTTCGAAGCCCCTGTTCTGGGTCTCACCGGCAGTACTGTTATTATCTGATACGATAAGGGGATGATATGACTGTCCCACTTCCAGACAGCGTACAGGACCGGTTCTGGGCGCGGCATTCGAATCCCAAGAGCGGCTGGTCGCGTGTGCCGACCGGCGCTGTCATCGTGTACGCCGTGTATCAGCGGGACTGGCGGCTCCTGGCTGCGGCCTTCCTGTGGACGCTGGTCAACCCAGTCCTATTCGCGCCGCCCGAGACTGAGGACGCCTGGATGACCCGTGCTGTGCTGGCAGAGCGGTGGTGGCTCAGGGAGCAGGACAGCGGAACGATGGGCCTCGATTATCCGAACGTCTGTAACACTGCCGGCGCGCTGGCGTCGATTATCGCCCTGTACGCTGCCTGGCGTCGTCGGCCGGTCAGCGCTGCAGTCGCAACGGTTGCGATGGGGGGATTGAAGCTCTGGTGGCTCCGCGAACTCGTCCAGAAGTACGACGCGCGTGAGGGAGAGACCAACGGACATAGGTAGGGTAGTGGCTGCCTGTTCGCGTCCGACAGGGGCCTGCGGATGCGACCGCAAAAGAGGAATGTCTCTGTTGGTCGTCAGTACTGGTGGAGCGGCTGCTGGCGGATCTTGGCTCGCAACTCCCCAATAGAGGGATCGCCGTCGCCGCCGAACTGCTGTGTCACCGAGTGGACCTCCTCGCGGGAGATCTTGACGTTGCCCTGCTCGATAACGTCGGCAGGTCGCTCACGGAGCTCACGAATCGTGCCGACCGCGAGCAGGAACGGAATGGCCCACGCAGAGAGCGTGTTGCCGCGGGTTTCGGGCATGGCCTCGAGCCACGCCTGTGCGTCGTCGAGGTAGCCCTCCGCTCGCTCGGTTACCTGCTCGATGACGGGGACCAGCGAGTCGACGTTGTCCGTGTTGCTCACGTCGCTGTGATCGAGTCCTTGCTCGTGGAGCAACTCCAGCGGGAGGTAGACGTTGTTCTCCTCTTCCATGTCCGTCGCGGCGTCCTTGGCGACGTTGACGAGCTGGAGTAGCAGGGCGAACGACCGGGCGTTTTCCTCCATCTGGGCGATCTGCTCGTCGGTGGCTTCGTGGGAAACCAGTCCGGTCACCAGCGTGCCGACGGTGCCCGCGGCGTACCAGCAGTACTCTTCGAGTTCGTCGAGCGTCTTGATTCGAAGCCCGCCGGCCTCGGCGTAGCGGTCGACGAACATCGCCATCCCGTCGACGAGTTCCCGGACCGGCCCGCGGATCGTCCGCGTGGAGTGGTCGTCGAGCGTGTGAAACACGTCGACGATGCGGCCCGCGTTCTCGACGACTTCCCAGTCGGCGTTCGTCGTCGTGGGGATCCACTCTTCGACAGCGTCGTGGAACGACGACACGGTCGTCCCGCTCGATGGTTCGAGCGAGCGGCTGTACGTCTGCAGGAGTTCAGTCTGTACCGCTGGAGGGAGATGACCGGCGTCCTCGATAGTGTCAGCCACACGACAGAGGAGGTAGCCCAGACAGATGTCCCGGGCCATCGGTTCGTTGAGTTCCGAAATTGTGAGACTAAACGTCCGCGACACACGATGGACGGCATCGTAGCACCACTCGATGTCTTCCGAAGACGACCGGTCTGTGTGGTTCTGAGACATTCCCGACATCCGGGGTAGGGCATACGATGATAAAAATGGGACGGCTACGGTGTCAGTCTCGACCCGGTCACGGGTCGGTGTTCCGACAGACTCAGGAGTGTCCGAGCCTAACTCGACGTATGAACGGCACAGCAACGTGGGGGCTGCGACCGTGAACAATCGGGATACAGCAGTGTTGGTGCTGACGGTCGTTGCTGCGATCATCCTCCCGGGACTCGCAAACTGGGGCTTCAGCACACTTGGCTACCCCTGGGTCGGGAGCGCTGTCTGGGCGCTGGGGTACGGCCTCGGCGTCGTCTTCATCTGGTACGAGTGGGTCCGGCCGCTCGATATCACCGGCCCAGAGGGCGTTAGCGGGAGTGAGGACTCAAGCGAGTGACGTGCTGTTCGGCTCCCTGACTACACACTAGCAGTTTTTTTCGCCATGTCTGCTCCCGGAAACACACGTATTGGAAAATTCTCATACAACACCCGTGGTACCCGCCTGACAACATTTATAGCCGTGGTCGGCCCAACGTGAGGTATGACAAACGAGGCACTCGGCGAGAGCCGTCCCGGAACGAGGGGACGCGCCGGGTGGACACGCGAGCAGGCGAGTCGGATCGCGCGCACCGACGACACCGTTGCCCCCATCGTCTATCCGCCGGAAACCGAACAGATTCCCGAGGTTCATATCTGGGACACCTGGTTCCTCCGCAACCGCGACGGCACGCTGGCGACAGTCGACGGCTACCGGGTCTGTTTTTCCCTGACGGCTCCGTCCGACTTGCTACCCGGCAAGCGCCACGACGTGGCGACCATCCGCTGTTTCTACTCTGACGACGGTCGCAACTGGCACAACGCTGGCCCGGTGTTCGAGGACGCACTGGGGCAGCGCCAGTGGGCCGGGTCCGCCCTGTATGACGACGACGGCAGCGTCTATCTGTTCTACACTGCGGCCGGCGAGGAAAGGGCCGAAGACCTGACATACACCCAGCGTATTGTCGGTGCAGGTGGCGGCAGCATCGACACGACAGACGGGTTCGAACTCTCGGGTCCGTGGACCCACCACGAACTGCTACAGCCCGACGGCGAACGCTACGAGCGCGAAGACCAGTCCCGCGGGATGATATACACCTTCCGCGACCCGTGGTTCTTCGAGGACCCGGAGACGGGCGAGACGTGGCTCCTGTTCGAAGCAAACACGCCGGTTCTGGAGGGGAGCGACATCTGTGGTGGCGACGACGCGTTACAGGAGTTCAACGGAAGCGTGGGCATCGCTCGCTCGCCGACCGGCGACCCGCTGGCGTGGGGGCTTGAAGACCCACTGCTGGACGCTGTGGGCGTCAATCAGGAACTCGAACGGCCACACATCGTGTATCAGGACGGCCTGTACTACCTGTTTATCTCCAGCCACCTCCACACCTTCGCGCCGGGCCTCGAAGGGTTCGACGCGCTGTACGGCTTCGTCGCTGAGGAGCTACGGGGCGAGTACGTCCCGCTGAACGAGTCGGGGCTCGTCGCCACGAACCCCGAAAACGCGCCGTTCCAGTCCTACTCGTGGATGGCGTTTCCCCACGACGGCGAGGTGCTTGTCCAGAGCTTCTTCAACTACTACGACTTCGACGGCGAGACGCTGGACGAAATCGCCCATCTGTCCGAATCCGAGCAGATGCGCCGGTTCGGCGGCTCGCTCGGCCCGACGCTCCGGCTCGATGTCGAGGGGAGCCGAACGCGCATCATCGGAACGCTCGGGCACTGGCACATCCCGCTGGACGGCGAGGGACTGCCGCCGACAGACCGGGAACTGATTCGGCGCGGGCAACGGGCCGACGCCGGCACCGGGAGCTACGGCGCGCGGACGGGGTCAGAGTAACCGACACAGCGGCGTTTTCGCGGATACCGCTTACCAGACAGAGTCCAGTTCCCAGACGTCCAGCGACGCGACGGTCGCGCGCCCGCCCTCGGCAGACAGCGAGATACCGGTCGCGTCCTCGCGGGTCGGGTACACGCGGCTGGTCAGGCAGTGCCGTTCGTTGGCGAACACTTCGACGACAGAGCCGTCGACGAAGACGCGCAGCGACAGCGGCGCGTCGTAGGGCTGGACTCGCATCGACTGTGTGTCGCCGGTCGCTTGAGGGTCGGTGCTCGAGGCCGACCGGTCGACGGCGATCTCGCTCTCGTAGGTGTACCGGATTGGCGTCCGCTCCTCGCCGTCCGGCGATTCGAGGACGGACAGCTCGACGGCTTCGGCGTCTTCCAGACGGACCGTGGCGCGAAGCTCGAACGACCGGCTCTCGACCGGCAACTCCTTGCTATCATCGTCGCCGAGCCGCACCACGTCGTAGCCGGTGTGCTCGCCCCGTAGCTCGGTGAGTTCCGGGGCCGGCCGCTGGCAGAGGCCGCCGTCGTCGGCCAGGGACAGCTCCCGGGGCAGCGACATCGCGCCCGACCAGCCGGCGTCCCACTGCCCGCTCACGTCCCGGGCCTCGGGGAGCCACCCCCAGGTCAGGATGCGGCCGTCGTCGGTCCACATCGACTGCGGGGCGTAGAAGTCGCCGTGGTCGAGCTTGTCCCGGCGGTCGACCTCGAACTCGCCGTCCGCGTAGGTGCCCAGGAAGTACACCACGTCCTCGTAGTTCGAGATGTGCAGGAGCTGGCGGTCGCCGAAATCCAGCAGTTCCGGGCACTCCCAGACGGTGCCGGCGGTGTCGCGGTCGCCGGTGAGGATCGGGCCCTGATACTCCCAGTCCCGGAGGTCAGCGGACTCGTACAGCAGGGCCGCGCCGCCGCCGCCCTCCATGCCGGCCCCGATGAGCTGATACCAGGTCCCGTCCTCGCGCCAGACGCAGTGGTCCCGGAACTCCCCTTCCCAGTGCTCGGTGCGGAGCACCTCCGGCTCGGCCGGCAACTCCTCGATGATGGGGTTGTCCGGGTCCTTGTCCCAGGCCGTGAGGTCGTCGTCCGCGGCGGTGGCGATACAGGGGAGCTGGCGCTTGTCCCGACCGCCGGTGTACAGCACGGTCGGGACGCCGCCGTCGTCGACCGCACAGCCCGACCAGCAGCCGTCCCGGTCAGGCCCGTCGGGCGAGGGCGTGAGCGCGACCGGACGGTCCTCCCAGTGGACGAGGTCGTCGCTGACCGCGTGGCCCCAGTGGATGGTGTTGTGGAACGGGCCGACGGGGTTGTACTGGTAGAACAGGTGGTAGCGACCGTTCCAGTGGATGAGGCCGTTCGGGTCGTTGAGCCAGTTCGCGGGCGGGGTGACGTGATAGGACGGCCGGCACGGGTCGTTGTCGAGGCGCTTGCGTAACTGCCCAAACGTGTCGGCATCCTTCGGACGGCCAGTCAGCGGATGCCGGTCGTCGGTCGCCAGAAATCTCAGCGCGTTCTCGATGAGCGTCTCGCGGTTGCCCCGACACACGTCGTGGGTCGGCTGGGCGAACGCCACCGAAGAGCCCACCCCGAGCACCTGCCCGTCGCCGGGCTCCCAAGAGATGGCCGCCATCTGTTTGACCACGTCGGTGTCGCCCCGGACCGTGCTGGCGAGGATGTCCCCGGACTGTGGCGCGATGGACTCGTATCGCGCGTACGGAATCGTCACGCCCGGGCCGCGGGTGTGGACGCGCAGGGTGTCGTAGTCCGCGTGGATCGGGTGGTCGGCATACAGGGCCTGCCAGAGGTGGCCGGTCGGCTCGGGGATCTCCTCCCAGCCGGTCGCATCTGGCGCAACCGCCTCGAATCCCAGTGGTTCGACGGCCGAGAGCGCGCTCAGCGTCAGCAGGAGCGAGCCGCCGTCGCGGACGTACGCGGCTAGCGCTGGCGCGTCCGCAAGGGCTCGCCCGTCGAACAGTTCGTCCCGGTGCCACCAGAGGACATCGTACTCGGTGGGTTCGACAGAGGAGAGTGCGCACCGCTCGGCATCGTCGAGTGTCTCCTGACACCAGTCGTAGGCCGACGCCTGCTCGTCCGTACAGGTGTCGGCGTAGAGACAGCCGATGCGTGGCGAATCTGCCATTGCCCGTTATCCCTGCCTGAAATATAAAAACATTCGGCAATCGTTTTTGAGTGAATGTGCACGATATTGTGTATTGCGGCGTTGCTGTGGGCAGCACCCATCCGGCAGCCCACTGGCTGCCTACAGCGTAGCCTCACCCCGCTCAGCGACAGTGTACAGAGACAGTCAGGGAGGGCTAACAGCCAGAGCAGTAGCTGACAGCGGACTATCGATGAAAAAGCGAGCAGAGCCGGTCAGTGGACGCGAGCGTTGCGGGCCTCGGCCTTCCAGTCGATGACGGTCTCATGACAACTGGGACAGACGAACTCGGTGAGCTTTGTCGTCTGATCGTTGTATGACATCCGCGTGCCACAGTTGGTGCAATCCATTATAATTGTATATATTCTACTATGGGATATAAATTTTCTCCTGCACATGGTCGGCCCGGGCGGGAGACGGCCTGACACGGCTGAATTGTGCTATCTCCTCACATGGATCGGATCAGAAGCTCCCGTCTGTGTCGACAGCGCCACCGCGACACAGTTCTCCAGAGCGAACAGACAATCGACGGGTAGCTGAGAGCGCGTGGCTGGCTGGGACTACGACCCGCCGTGTCCCGTCGGGTCGATTTTCGGGTCGGTGCTACCGTCCTCGATATCCGAGCGGTCGGTCGTGTCAGTCGGCGACAGCGAGCGCTCGTCAGCGGTCGTTATGTCCGGGTCCGGCGTCGTCTCAGTCCCGACGAAGCGGTCGTCCACGTCGACGGGGTCGCCATCGAGTCTGGCTTTCGCCCTCGAAAGCCGCTGTTCCACGGCATCGAGTTCCGCTTCCAGGTGGTCGATGGCGTCCGGATAACAGTCTCTGGCGTCTGCGAGGGCAGTTTCGAACGCCGCTTTTGCCGTCTTGTACTCCGCTAACGCGGCGTCGGGCTGGCTGGCGTCGGCGTACCAGTCCCCTGCCTCCATCGCGTCCGTCGCAACCGCCCGTCGCGCGGTGACGAGGTGCTCCGCGACGGTCCCCAGTCGGTCCCGGACCCGCTCAGGGTCGCCAGCGAACCGGCGTTCATCCGCCCCCCAGTCGAGCTCGAGGACGTTTCGGTAGGCTTCGAGCGCCTCGGCCCAGTGTTTGGCGGCAACAGCGGGGTCCTGCGCCGCGACAGCCTCGTTGTCGGCTGCAGCCGCAGTGCGCAGCGGCGACTGTTCGAGGTCATCGATGACCGTTTCGAGTCGGTCACGCTCGGCACGGATGTCGGCAAGTTCTGGAACGCCCTCGGTCGGAAGTGAGAGAATCTCGTCATACTCCGCTCGCGCCACCTCGTAGGCGTCGTACGCCGCCTCGAATTCGCGCCCTCGCCAGCGCTGCTCACCGGTGTCGACTGCCCGTCGAGCGCGGCTGCGACGGACCTCCGCGAGTGTCGCAGTGTGGCGTTCTCGCACCGTGGTAACGCGGTCTTCGAGCGCGTTCGCATCGTCGGACGGCCCGAACTCCGTGGCCGTTTCACCGGCCACGTCAAGACGGTCCCCGGCTTCCAGCACCGTCGCCAGTGCCTGCTCGTAGTCCCCTTGATCGCGCTGTTCTGTTGCTCTCACGAGCATCCGCTTGACCTCGTCCAAGATATTCTCGACGCGAACCCACGCCTGTGACGCATGGGAAAGATACGCGGTCAGGTCGACGATTCCCTGTTTGCCACAGTGAACCCGCCACTCCGTCCCACCACACCGCCGGAGCGTGATCTGACCGTGGCCCAGCGAGTGGTCTCCCGCGACCTGATCGATATCGACGTGTGGGACGGCGAACCGCCTGTCGCCGTCGTCGTTTCCCACTAGCACGATGAGTCGCCTGTCCGTCACGACGCCGATCATGCGGTAGTTGCTGCCCGGCTGCACCGTCTCGCCAGACTTCGACGTACCGAGTTCGACGCCGTGTTTGCGGCTGGTGAGAGCGAACCGTGGGGTCTCGTCGTCGTCGACGGCTGCCAGTGCTGGCTCGTCGTGGAGATAGCCGGTCGAGAAGAGCCCGCCCGGACCGGTGCGGGTGAGGATATCAGGTGGATCCTCCAAATTATTTAATTTGATAATTTTTCCCATTACCGGAGCAAAATACACCTGAAGACTTGAGTTTGACTTATGAATTCTGATACTGGTGTAGTAAATTACTGCAGTCTTCACCTGAATTGCGCTGTCGCGTTCCCGTCAGGCCGCGGCCGTCGATATCCCGCGTATCTCGCCACGCCGTCCGTCAGCCGGCAGACGGCTGTCTGACTTGACTTTAGGTGTCATGCTCGCATAGCCGAGCATATGCCACGTACTCGTCTCAGCGGGAGTCCGTCTCAGAAGCGACGGGGTGGTGACCTCGCAACTGACGCGACCGGCCTCGGAATCGACACTGACGTATTCGAACTGCTCTCGACTGGTCGCGGTCACAAAATGGCACAGTCCGAGCCCAGAATCGCACAGTGGCTGGACTGCTGGCGGAATCCCTAGTTGGTCTCGACGAGACGCGCCGCGATCCGCTGTGCGCCGATAGTCGGTGCGATGTCCGGTTCGTCGGCGGCGATGACTTCGATATCGCGGTTCAGTTCCGCGCTGAGTCGCTCCTCGAACTCGTCGACGATACCGGGAATGCAGGCCATGCCGCCGGTGATGGCGATCGGCCGGTCCAGTGCTAGCTGGTACACTTTCATGTAGTCGTTTGCCAGCTCCGGCAGGAACGTGTTCGCCAGTTCGTCGACGGCGTCGTCGAGGTACTCGTTGACCGCGTCCATCACAGAGCGCTCGATGGTGAACTCGTGTGAGCCGCCGCCGGGCTGCTGGATGATGTCCGTGAACGGCTCGAAATCGACGAAGTCGGCGTGCTCCTCCTTGTATTCGCGAGCAGTCTGGTTGTCTATGTTGACACGGCCCTGCGTCTCTTCTTCGACGTAGTTGGCGATCATCCGGTCGACCTCGTTCCCGGTCACTGCGCCCGTCGTGAACGGCGAAAGTTGTTCGCCGCGGCGGTACGCAGAGGCTTCGAGGTTCGTCGACCCCATGTTGACAGCGACGAATATCTCGTCGATGGCTTCGAGGTCGTCGCCGAAGGCCGGGATGGAGCCACACAGTGACTCTGGATAGCTCTCGACGAGTTCCAGCCCGATCGAGGAGTTCTCGATGACGTTCTGGAGGTTCTCCAGCCCAGTCGGATTGTCGATGGTCGGAATAGCGTACACGACGCCGCTGTTTGCCGGGATGTCGTGTTCCTCGATGATCGCCTCGAAGAACGTCTTGGTCATCTCGGCCCGGTCGGCGTCCTCGGGCAGTCCCGACCGGAGCATGTACTCGACGCGATCCGGATACTCGCGGGCCGCTTCCTCGCCGTAGAGGATTTTCTCCTCACCGGTCAGGGCGTCTTCGTACGTCGCCATGCACGTCAGTGTCTTGATGATCCGGTTCTCCGTGCCGTGTTCGCCCGGCAGGGCAATGACGGTCCGGGTACTCCCGAGCTTGACCCCGACCGGAACAGCGGCAGCGCCGCTTGACGACACACCGGCGTCTGATTCGGACCCGGTGTCGTCGTCCGCATCCTCGTCACTCATATACGGTCGTCCTTGTCGACCGCCCGATATATATCCTCTCCCTAGTATTCAGGACTGATAGCTGCCCCCTCGGGTGACTGATACTGCAGCATCCTCGATATCAGGAATGTGACGGAAAGAACTGCTGCTGAAAACGAGCGTTATGTCATCGCGGTGAGCTTCGCGATGTAGACGAGGCTCAGCATGTGGTCGTCGACGCTCAGCTCGTTGTCGTCGTTGGTCGCCGACTCGTCGATGCCGAGCAGATAGTCCGAGAGGTCGTCCTGTACGTCCTCGGTGATCCAGTCGATAGAGCGGTAGTAATCGAGCGCTTCGTCGGCCCCCTGATACCCGGAGTGCATCAGCAGGAACTCCAGCCACTCGAAGACCACGAACTCTGCGGCGTAGGTCTCGGGCAGCGCTTCGAGATAGGGTTTCTCCTGTGCGTCACCACCGAGGAACGGCAGGAGTTCACGGTAGAGCCCGGAACGGAACGAACTCCCCGCAAGCACCTCTTCGTCGGAGTCGTCGAGCCCCATGTCGAGATCTGTCGGGTCCGGAACGTCCTCGTCGCCCATCCCGTTGCCCCGCTGACGAGCCATCTTCCGTAACTCGTCGAGGTCGTAATCACGCGGGTTGATGGTCATGATACTGACCCTTCAATCTACACAATCATAAATCTTGCACACCGTCAGACGGCCGTCATGCACACGCTCGCGGGCATTTCGGTCTCGTCCGCGTTCCGTCCCCCAGTTGCGAGGTTGATAATCGGGACCACATTTTTATAGTGGCTCGGAGTCGACCTGTGGATACTTGGATGATGAACCGGCAATCAGAAACCGGTCCAGCCCGCTTCTGTGTGACCAACGCGAAAGGCGGGACCGGAAAGACGACAGTTGCTATCAACGTAGCCGGTGCACTGAACGACCGCGGCCGGGACGTCCTCTTTATCGACCTCGACCCACAGGGCAACGCCACGGAAGGCGTCGGTCTCGTCGAGGCGTACGACGCCGACCCGCCGACGCTGTTCGACGCACTGACTGGTGACCCATCGGCGCTGGGTGACCTCATCTGCGAGGGTGAGGAGATGGACGTGATCCCCTCCAGCATCGATATGCTCCAGGCCGAGCACGAACTGACCATCGCCGACCTCATCGCCCGGGTCAACACCCAAGGCGGGGATATCGACCAGGCCGCGCTGGCCTCGTTCGCGATCAACATCACGCCAGAGATGGTCACGGGGTCACACGCGCTCGACACGCTCGACCGGGCGCTGTCGACGCTCGACGCCGAGTACGACTACGTTATCATCGATTGCCCGCCGTTCTACGGGAAGCTGACCGACACCGGTATGTACGCCGCACAGAACGTCCTCATTCCCGCGCTGACTGAAGCGACCTCCGAGCGAGCCATCGAACTGCTGATGGACCAGATGGCCGCGATGGAGCGCCAGACCGACGCGTCGATCAACACGCTCGGCGTCGTCGCCAACCGGGTCGAAACGACATCCGAGGACGAGACGATGCTCGAATGGTTCAACATGGCATTCCCGGACAGTCCCGTCTGGGAGGTCCGCAAGCGGGTCGCGCTCCAGCGCGCGTTCAGCGCCGGCCAATCGATTTTCGCGACAGAGGAATCGTGTGATATGGCGGCTGTCTTCGAGGACATCGCCGCAGAACTCGACAAGCAGTTCGGCTTTACCGACACAGAGGTACCAGCATGAGTGACGACGAACGTATGGACAGAGCGGAGCGCATCCGACAGATGCGCGAGGGGAACAAAGCAGAGACTACCGACGACACCGAGGAGACGGACGATGACTCCGCGGATGGGTCCAGTGACCACTCCGACGACAGCGGAAACGAGGAGACGCCGGTCAGGGCCGGTGACGCGGAACCGTCGGCCGCCCAGAGCGACGACGCGCCTGAGGAAGCGGCGGCCGATGGACAGACTCCTGACGACAACGGCAGCGACACGAACGCCGACGGCGCAACCACTGCCCAGACCGATACTGACGCGATGGCCGCCGCACAGCGAGCGGCCGAGGCCTCCGCACAGATGACCGGTGAGAACGTCGACGCCGGTGTTGCCGACCAGCCGACGGACGACCTTTCGGCCTCGGCCAGCCCGATGCAGGGGCCGACCGGCGTCGAGTTGCCGGACCAGGAACTCATCGAGGAGGCGATGGCGTCGGACAACACCGCCACGACCGAAGGTGGCGCTCGCGCCGCGGCTATCGATGACGACGCGACCCAGACAGAAGAGCTGGTCCGGGTACTCGAGTTCGCGCTCGGTGACGAGTACTACTGTCTCGACATCGACTACGTCGAGGAGATCGTCAAGCGCGAAACGGTCACTCGCGTCCCAAATACCGAGGACTACGTCGAGGGCGTCGTCGACCTCCGGGGCCAGATTACGACGATTCTCAACCCCAAGGTGATGATGGACATCGACAGCGACGGGACCGAGAATCTCATCGTCGTCTTCGACGCAGGCGTGTTCGAGGAACAGGGTGCGATGGGCTGGATCGTCGACGAGGTCCGGCAGGTCGTCCCCGTCGCCGAGTCCGAAGTGAACACCGCCCCGGTCGACGGCGAGTACATCAACGGCGTCGTCGACCGTGACGACGAGGACGAGTTCGTCATCTGGATCGAACCCGACGACGTTCTCGGGAACGCAACCGCGGACGGCGAGGACTGACGCTACTGTTTTCAGCTTGATTGCATCCCCTCATGACGGAATAGCTGCCGGACCGCAGAGAGAGTCCGCCCAGCACAGCGGCTCCCCTTCTCATGTCGGAGACCTTGAATCGGCTACTCACTGACCGACAAGAACGGGGTTCGCGAGACGCGCCATCAGGACTCGCGCCACTTGTGGCCGCACTCGACACAGGTGAATAGCCGAACCTCGTAGGAGCCGCCCGGCTTCGGCAGCATCTCGTAGTAGGCCTGGTCGCTGTCGCAGTCGTCCGCCGGACAGGGCTCCTGCATCGTCTCGGTAGCGTCCTGCGTCGCGTCGGCCACGGCGGGTGCCCCGTCGTCCCGCTGTGCATCCTGGGTCGCCATCGCCGCTTCTGCCTGCGAGTCCCGGGGTTCCTCGTTTTCACAGGAGCGACACACCCAGGTGTCGCCCTCCGTGTGCATTACCGAGCCACACTCGTCACAGAATTGCATATAACGTCGGAATACACGGGTGTCGGATATATGTGTTAACTTCCGCTCCCCCGTGGGTTTCAGGTACCCGCTCATGCTGACGGCCGTGAAAATCTCGCGTCTTTGAGAGGGGTATCCGGGCCGTTTTCCCGCCCCTTACTCACTGTCCGGCTTCTCGCCGTGGAGGTCCAGTTCTTCGCTGACGAGATCGACCGCGTTCTGGACGGCACCCACCGTCCCGAGATAGCCTGCGCCCACGGTCGTCTTGAGCGCCAGCGCGGCCCCGCCGGTGAGGACAGAGGGGCCGACCTTCGCCACGGCGTCGTCGCCGACCGAGACGAGCCAGCCCGGCACGTTGAACTGGTACTGGGTCAGCCGGGGCTGGAACTCGCCGTGGCCACCCTGTGACCGTTCGACGAGTGTTCCGATGTTGTCAGCGGCGACGCGGGCCTCGCGGATGGCCGCCGCCGCGCTCGCCGGCACGGCCTCGCCGTCGCTGTCGACGACCCGGGCCGCGTCGCCGACCGCGAAGGTGGACTCGCCGAGTCGGAGGTCCGCCCGGACGACGGGCCGGTCGGAATCGAGCGCCGGTGACCCCTCGATACCGCCGGTCCAGACGAACTGGTCCATCGGCAGGTCCGAGCCGTCCGCGAGCGAAATGGCGTCGGCGTCGGCTCCAGCCACGCCGGTCCCGGTCATGACTGTCACGCCGGCGTCGACCAGCGCGTCGTGGACCGCCGACTGAAACGACGGGGGGAACGACGGTGCCACGGCGTCTTCCTGTTCGAGCAAGCGGATCTCGATATCACTGTCCTCGCGCATCTCGGCCAGTTCGCCGGCCACCTGCACGCCCGACAGGCCAGCGCCGCCGACGACCACGCGGTCGCCGTCACTGAGGGTGTGGAACCGCTCGCGGATCGCGCGCGCGTCATCGAGGCGCTTCAGCGGCGTCGCGTGCTCGCGCACACCCGGGAGGTCATAGAACGCCGTCTGCGCGCCGAGACACACCGCCCCCACGTCGTAGGACAGCGTCTCCGACTCGTCCAGCGTCGCAACGCCGGCATCAGGGTCGACATCGGTGACCGTCGCCTGTCGGATTTCACAGTCCAGAACGGCGTCGAGGTCGACGGTAATTTCCTCGGCCAGCGACGGCCGCCGGACGACCCGGTGGAGTTCGTGCTGAACGAGATGCTCGGACTGTTCGTCGACGACGACCAGCGAGACGCTATCGGGGAGTATCTGTTGGAGCTTTCTGGCGAGCGTGAGCCCGGCGTACCCGGCTCCGAGAACGGCGACACGCATACCGTTCGCTTGGAGCTAGACGCTGAAAGGCCTGCCTCCATGGGACAGACAGGCGAGCGATCATCATACCATTTATATTCATGCACTCTTCTGATTAGGCTAGCCTAAAATGGACGACGGTGCCGAGTTACTTGTCGGCGAACTGTTTTCGTCCCTTGCTGAGGAGGGACGGACAGAGACGCGTGAAGCGCTGTTGGAAGTGTACCAAGACAGCGCGGTCCGGGAGCGGGAAGCGCTTTCGCGGACGTTACTGTCTGAACTACTGGCGCTGTTAGACGCCCGACTCGACCGCGATGCGGAAGTCGAGATACTGGCGAACTCGGTCGGCTCGCTGGTAGAACGGTTTTCGGCTATCGTGCAGTCAATCCCTGCCGCGGTGGTCGTAATCGACGCGGACAGGTCGATTCAGTTCTGGAGCGACGGTGCCGAGCGACTGTTCGGCTGGAGCGAGAATCGGGTGACCGGCCGTTCGTACGCCGAGACGCTTGCGGAGTCGCCAGCGACACTCGACGACCTGCTATCCTCTCTCGTCTCCGGAGAGTCGCTCACCGGCGTTGAATCCTCCCACCGGCACGCCAACGGGTCGACGCTCGACGTGCAGTTGTGGGGTGCACCGCTCGCCGGCGACAGTACAGACGGTGCGTCGTTGTTTGTCACCGACATCTCGGAGCAGAAACAACGCGAGCAGCGGCTCATGGTCCTCAACCGCCTGTTTCGGCATAACATCCGTAACGACGTGACCGTCATCCGCGGGCATCTGGACCTGCTCAGCGACGAACGCCAGAGTGAGCATATCGATATTATCGCGGACCGTATCGAAGACATCCGTAGTCTGAGCGAGGCCGCACAGCAGATTGAGCAACTGCAACACAGCGACGAGACGGAACGGCGGACCTTCGACCCGAGCGCGCTGCTCTGTGACCGGATCGGCCGTCTGCGGACCGAGCAAGCGACCCTTGCCCTTCGGCAAGACGTGCGCGTCACGGGCCGCGTTGTCGGTCACGAACTGCTCCCGTATGCGCTCGACAACGTCCTCGACAACGCAGTGGAACACAACGACGCTGAGACGCCCCGTATCGATGTGGCTGCCGAGCCAGCGAGCGGAAGCGACCGCGTCATCTTCCGAATAGCTGACAACGGCCCGGGCTTCCTGATACGGAACAGTCGGTCCTCACAACTGGAACAGAGACACCGCTCGCGCACAGCACGGGCACGGGGCTGTGGCTCACGCAGTGGATCGTCCGGGAGTCGGATGGGTCGATCTCGGTTTCGGAGAGCCGGTTCGGAGGAACCGAAGTCGAGATCCGCCTCCGGCGGCCAGTCGACTAATTCAGAACAGCGCCTTGTCTTCGTCGAGAATCTGTGCGGGGCCGCCAACATCCCAGACGCGGGTGTCGACGCCGCAGTCGGCGACCGTCGCTTCGACGCGGCCGACATACTCCTCAGTCGTATTGATGTAGACGCTCGCGCCCGTGTCGACGGAGAAGTACACCGGCACGTCCTCGGTGTTTCGGAGCTCCCGGACGGCGTTGAATATCTCGATGGTGCGGGGCTGCCAGTACACCCAGCCGGCCGGCCCGGTCATCGTCGCGGCGGCCAGCGACAGGGAATCCTTCTCGGCGAGGTCGAAGACGGCGTCGAAATCGCCGTCGTACAGCGCGTCGCGCATATCCGAAATCTGACCGTGGATATGAGCCATCCGCGACTCGAACATGTGGCTTTCGGCCGCCTCCTTGTGGGCTTCCTCGGTCTCCTTGTAGGATGGAACCATGCCGGCGACGACCCGCAGGTCGTCTTCAAGGTCCGTCTCGATGCGCTCGCTCCGGCAGTCTTTGTCGTTCATCCCGGTCCGCAGGTGCGAGAACGCGCCGGTCACAGCACGCGCGGCCGACGAGGACCCGCGGCGCGCGACCGTCGAAATCTCAGGTCGCGTCATGTCGAGGCCTGCCGCCTCGACGAGAGCCATCGCCGCAGCGGCAAAGCCCGACGAGGAGGAGCCAAACCCGATGTTCGTCGGGAAGTTGTTCGCCGACTCGAAGCGGACGCCGTGGTCGATGCCAGCGAGGTCGCGGACGTGGTTCACGACGGCGTCGATACGTTCGGCTCCGCGGCCAGTGACCTCCTCGCCGTCGATGACGTACACATCTTCCTCACGGTCCGGGTCGAAGGCGGCCGTCGTCTTCGAGTGGCTCGGTGCGGTACAGACGGAGATGCTGTCGTGGTACGGCAGTCGCAGTTCCTCGTCGCGCATCCCGTGGTACTTGACCAGCCCCTGAATCGGATGTGCCTTCGCGGTCGCTTTCATATCTCACCCTTCCGGGCCGGTCACTTTGCTATTGCGAACCGCCGGCGCCGGCGTGGTCGGCAAACGGCGTCAGTACTCGGGGTTCTCCTCGCGGATGCCCTCGCGCTTGTTGACGAGGCGGGCGAGCGTGAACAGAGCGTCCGAGAGCCGGTTCAGGTAGATGATAGCCGTCTCGTTGACGCCGGCCTCCTCGGCGGCAAAGGAGACGCAGCGGCGCTCGGCGCGGCGACAGACCGCGCGGGCGTGGTGAAGCTTCGCCCCCGGCTCCGACCCGGAGGGGAGGATGAACGATTCGAGCGGGTCCAGCTCCGAATCGGCCTCGTCGATGAGATCTTCGAGCGTCTCGACGTGGGACTCCTGTATCCGTGGGTCGTCCTCCTCTGGGCTGGGGTTGGCGAAGTCGGCCTGAACGATGTGGAGGTGGTTCTGGATGACCCGGAGCTTTTCATCGATATCGTCGTGGCCGGTCGGCCTGACGACACCGACCAGCGCGTTCACCTCGTCGACAGTGCCGTACGCCTCGATACGGCGGCTGTCCTTCGATACCCGCTCCATGTTCCGGAGATCTGTCTGGCCCTGATCGCCGCGACCGGTGTAGATAGTCATAGCTGAATCTGGCACTGCCAGCGTCTTATAGCCGTGGGCGAATCATTGGGGAGCGCGGGCGCCCGAGCCACGTGCCGACTCTGGGCTCTCAGCCCCGCGCTTAGAGCCGGCGGCGGACCTCAGAGAGCGCAGCCGGAGAGATATCCAGCTGGGCAAACAGCGCCTCACGTTCGTCGTCGTCCCCGTGGCCGGCGACGAAGCCGTTGAGCCGGGCGGCGACCGTCGAATCGACGAACGCATCGCCGTAGGTCTCTTCGAGTTCGTCGGCGACCACTGGCGTCGAGCGGAGTTCGTACTTCTGGTGGTACCCCTCCGCCAGATAGAACCGGTCGAGGGTTTCGATTGCCGTCTCGACGGACTTCCCGGTCTGCGATTCCAGTTCCTCACGCGTCCTCGCTGCGGTTTCGCGCTGCCGGTCGTCGTGGGCTAACACCACACCGCGATACTGGCGCTTCAGGGGCGCGGAGAACGGCGCATGGTTCGCCCAGAACACGTTCAGCAGGGCCTCGTAGCTCACCGTTTCCGGGTCGTACTCGACCTGCACGACCTCTGTGTGGTCGCCCAGCGAGTAGTAGCTGGGCTCCGGCTCGGTTCCACCGGCGTAGCCCACTCGCGTCCTGACCACCCCCGGCATCGCGCCGAAGCGGGCGTCCGGGCCCCAGAAACAGCCCATACCGAACGTCGCTGATGCTGTCGCCGCCGGCCCCGGTGCCTCGGCATCGACAGCCAGTGCTGTGGGATGGGTTGGCTCGTACGCACTCGGAGTCATACTTGAAGACAGGGCTTCGAGCCGTTTGCCTGCTTCGACGCCCCGTGTGGAACCGGGAAATTCAACTGTACCCCCATGGAAACAACTCAGTATGAGCCTCGAACTCGAACACTACTGTCCTGAATGCGAAGAGTACCGCGATTTCTGGAAGGTCGCGAGCACGACGATGCATCTGGGGACCAAGGTCAAGTGGCACTGCCCGGAGTGTGACTACGGGTTCGTCCGCATCGACGGCGAAGTCGACACCGGACAGGCGGCATAGCTCTCCGGAGCGGTATAGAGACCTCTTAGCAGCCGTTTTACACTGTCACCGAGAAGCATCTGTTACCGATGAGCCTCAACCCGGACGGTGCAGGGAGCGCAGCCACCGAGCGACCGCAGGCCCCGCACGAACTGTCGATGACCGTGGTTGAGTACACCAGTGAACCGGACCGGTGCACCGTGTCACCGCGGGGGCTCTCCGGCGTCGCCAAGCTGTCGACGTGGATGACCGTGGATAAGTCGGTCGTCGTCGGTCTCGATGCGATGCGGTGACCGAGAGTTTTTACCGGGGAACCACGGACCTAGAACCGATGAGCATCGAGGTTCTACTGGTAGACGAAGACGTAGACGTTCTGGAAATTGTCGGGACGTTTCTGGGACAGGAAGACGGGTTCGAGATAACGACGGAGGCCGATCCGGAAGCGGCACTGGACCTGGCAACTGACGGTGATTTCGACGCCGTCGTCAGTGACTACAAGATGCCCCGGCTCGACGGAATCGAGTTGTGCGCCGCGCTCCGCGAAAACGGTGTTGACATTCCGTTCCTGCTGTTCACGGCGCGCGAACACGACGATGTCGCAGATGCCGCCACCGAAAACGGCGTCACTGCCGTGGTCCAGAAAGGAACGGGCACGGAGCAGTACGGCGTGCTCGCCGACCGGATTCGAAACACCATCTAGCGGTCTATCTTTGGCAGTTCCAGCGTGACGACCGCCCCACCGTCCGGACCGCTACCAAAGTTCACTGTGCCGCCGTAGGTTTCGGCTACCCAGACGACCAGCCACAGGCCGAGTCCAGTTCCGTGGCGCAGTTGCGTAATCGGCTCATCACCGGTCACGACATCGAGTTCGTGCTGTGGAATTCCCGGACCGTCGTCGGCGACCGTGATCGAGACGGTTCGCTGGTCTGTCGTCACCTCGATGCGGACCGACGGGTCGTCGCCGGAGTGTTCGAGGCTGTTTTCGATGAGTTCGCCCAGGATTCGATGTAACCGTCCATCGCCCGCTGTCACCGACGTATCCGGAAGGTCTGTTTCGATTCTGCCGGCGTGCGTGTCGCGATATGATGAGACGATATCCGTGACAGCCGCGGACACGTCGACCGGGTCCGTGCCGAACTGGTCGCGGCGAACGGACCGCTCCATGTCTCGTGCCCGCTCGCTCAGTGATGCCATCTCTTCGGCCTTTCGCTGGAGTCTGTCGAGAATGGCGGCGCGCTCGGCGTCGTCGATTCGGTCTTCCAGTGCATCAGCCATGCCAAGGACGACAGTCAGGTCGTTCCGGAGGTTGTGCCGGAGGACGCGGTTGAGCAGTTTCAACCGACGCTCGCGCTCCCGCTGGTCGGTGATATCAGTGTAGATTCCGAATCCACGGACGCTGTCGCCGTCCCGGCTGTACGGCACGCCCCGGAAGAGGAAGTCACGGAACCCCGTCTCGGTCATCAGTCGGAGTTCGGTCTGGAAGGGGTCGCCGTTCGGCTGCTTGCCGTCGAACCGAGGTAGTTCATCGCGACTGGTGTCCGGTGGGCGGAGGAGGTCGGACAGAGGACTGTCGACGGCTGTCTCCTGACCATACCCGAACACGTCGGAAAAGGCAGGGTTGACTGACCTGACGACCGGGTCGCCTGCAACTGTCTCCGTCTCGATGACGGCGTCTGGAAGCGTGTTAAACAGGTACGAGAACCGGTCGCGTTCGTCTTCCAGCTCCGCCCGCGCCTGTTTGAGTTCGGTCAGGTCACGGACGACGCCGACGGTGCCACGGAACTGCTCCGCATCGAGCAGCGACACGTCGATTTCGACCGGCCGCCGCTCCCCGGCGGCCGTCTCAAGGGTCGTTTCGAGTTGGATACCGCCGGTCCCGTCCCGCTGACGGAGGTCGGCGATGCGGCGGGCGAACTCGTCGACAGCGTCCTGTTCGAGGACCACGCTCGGATGCTGGCCGAGAAGCGTCGCCCGCTCGTAGCCGAGCCACTCCGCGAGCGGTTCAGTGACCAACTGGACCCGGCCTTCGTCGTCGAGGACGTACATCATGTCGCGGACGTTCTCGACGACCGACTCGTACCGCAACAGGCTCCGCTCGCGCTCGACGCGGTCGAACGCGGCGGCCGCGTTGGAGGCAAGGATTTCTGCCACGGAGATGTCCGAGTCGGTCAGCTCCATCCCGTCTTGTGCGCCGATGCTCACGGCCCCGTGATCACCCATCGGGAGGTACATCGTTGCCGACAGGGCGTCGGAGTCGTAGTTGTCCACCCGGTCGAACTCGTCGATGACCAGCGGGTCGCCGCGCTGGAACGCGTCGCCGGGGAACCCCTCGTCGGCATCGTACACCGGCCGTTCCGGGACCTTATCGCTGGCGGCGGCGGGTCTGAGGGTGTCCGTTGCCTCGTCGTACAGCCGTACGAGCGCGTGGTCGAACCCGAGGTCCGACTGGATCGCTTCGATGACTGTTTCGGCGACCTCCTGCGGCGTCTGTGCCTGCATGAGCGACCGGGTCGTATCAAGCAGTCCGGACAGTGCCTCGTCACGCCGTTTCTGCTCCGTGATGTCCCGGATGACGCCCGCGGTCCCGGCGAACCGTCCGTCGTCGTCGTACAGCAGCGTCATGTGGTCCTGCGCGGGAAACGACCCACCCGACGCCTGCTGAATCGCCAGTTCGAACGTCTCCTCGTCGTCGCGGTCCTCGAATATCATCTCCTGAACGATGGATTCGGCCCGCTCGACGACGCCATCGTTCTTGATGAAACCGGTGTACGAGCCAAGCAGTTCAGACTCGGAGTAGCCCGTGAGGTCGGTCATCGCCTGATTGACGAACTGGAAGTACCCCTCGGAGTCGAGGGCGTACACGCCGTCGTCGACCGCCTCGATGATGTTCTCGTACCGTTCGAGTTCGTCCTCGCGGTGGCGGCGTTGGAGTTCGTGGTTCACCCACTCGACGAGCAGTTTCATGAACGCCTCCTCGCTGTCGGAGAATGACTCCGACCGGGCCTGTTCGTCGCCGAAGCAGAGCGTTCCGTAGGGCTCACCGTCGACTGTGATGAGCCCACCGGCGTAGCACGCGACGCCGCTGTTTCGATACACGTCACCCACGTGCCCATCCTCGGTGGTGGCATCGGTAATTGCGTAGAGGTCGCCGGATTCGAGCACTCGCTGGCAGTACGTGTCTTCAAGCGGCGTCTGTGTCCCGGATTCGAGGGGGGTGTCCCCGGTGACCAGCTGGATTTCGTGGACCCCGTCTTCGATACGGCTCAGGTAGCCAAACGCCATGTCGAGCCGGTCCAGCCCGATTTCGATAACTCGGCCGACAGTTTCGGCCTTGTCGAGTCCGTTCCCGGTTGCAAGCTGTGTCAGCTCCTGCAGCGAGTCGTTGTTGGCACGCAGCGTCTGTTCGCGCTCCTTACGCTCCGTGATATCCGTGGCGATGGCGACAAGGCGTGGGGCCTGTGCGTCGCGGTCCTCGATAACGCCGCTCGTCCGGAGCCATCGCGTCTCTCCGTCGACATCGGTACGGAACTCGGCGTCGACCCGCTCGTCGCTCTCGGACACCCGCTCGAACGCCGCTTCGAGCGACTGCCGGTCATCGGGATGGACGCGCTCATAGAACGCGGAGACGGTGCCTTCGAAGGCCGCTGGCGTCGTTCCGAAGAGTTCCGCGGTCGCTTCGTCCCAGACCATCTCGCCGGTGCCCAGATTCCACTCGTAGACGCCGGTATCCGTTCCGTCCAGCGCCAGGTCGAGGCGGCGGTTCGTCTCTTCGAGCGCCCGCTCGCGCTCTTTCCGGTCAGAGATATCCCTGAGAACGCCCGTACAGAACCACTGCCCGTTTCGCTCGAAATCACCGAACGACACCGCAACGGTCAGCTGTTCTCCGGCAGCGGTTACGAGCGGCAGTTCGAGGTAGTCCCAGTCGACGTTCCGGTCGCCGGTCCGGCGGTAGCGGTCCACGCCGTCGAAGTGGGAGCTTCGCAGATGTTCGGGAATCACTTTCGCGAAATCGTCACCGACCAGCGTCTCGCGGTCATAGCCAGTTAGCTCAGCGGCCTCGTCGTTGGCGTACACGACTTCGCTGTCGGCATCGATTGTGACGACGGCGTCGGAGATACTGCCGGCGATGGCGTCAAAGGAGTCCGCGAGTTCCGGTGGGAGCCGGGTCGGCCCGTCATCGAGAGCAGCCGATGAGCGACTCTCGTTGCCGCGGCCCGCTGGTTCGCGCCCCTGCGTCACGATGTCGTACACTCGGTCCGTCAGCGACACGTCGCTGCGAGGGACGTACTCGGTCACATCGAGTCGTGTCGCGCGAGCGGCGACCGAGCCGTCCGGTTCGGCCGTGCAGAGCACGACCGGGAGCGCGTCGTACTGCTCACGTATCGCTGCCAGTGCCTCCAGCCCAGTTTCCCCTCCCGACAGGTGCTGTTCACAGACGACGGCGTCGTAGGCGTGCTCGGCCAGCTCCGACAGTGCGTCCGCCACGCCGGTGACTGACGTGACTGAAGCCGGCGTGCCGGGCATGGCCGTGTCCGCGTCATCGCCAGCAGAGCCTACGTACAACAAATGCGGCATATCGGACATAGCGTTCCGTTGTAAATGCTATACAACGGGGTGGCATATACGCTCGGGCGAGAGTATCAAATGTCGAAACGAGCGGCTACGTGTCGTCAAGCGCCTGCCAGGAGAGCCGCGGGGTCCGGGCCGCAGTCGCCTGGTCGATGCGTTTCGCCGTCGGACGCGACGGTGCGTCGGCCAGTTCGGCGTCCGAGTCACCGGCCACAGCGTTGAACGCGGCCGCGAGCTGGTCCAGCGAGCGCTTGGTTTCGCTCTCCGTGGGCTCGGTCATCAGCGCCTCGTCGACGATTTCGGGCCACTTCGTCGTCGGCGGGTGGACGCCGTAATCGAGCATCCGCTTGGCCGCGTCTGCAGCGTCTTGCTCGCCCGCGCTGGCGACGAACTCGTGGTGGAACGGGCCAAACGGAACGTCGTACTCGATCTGCTCGGCGAGATAGTTCGCGTTCAACACGGCCTTCGCGCTGGCGTCGCGGAGCCCTTCGTCGCCCAGTCTGGCGATGTACGCGAAGGTCTTGAGCAGCACCGGCCAGTTGCCGTAGAAGCCATGCACCTTCCCGACGGAGTTCGACGGCTCGTAGTGTTCGTAGTTCCCGCCGCGCTCTCTGACGTGTGGGTTCGGGAGGAACTGGGCCAGTCCCTCGCGGACGCCGACCGGACCAGCACCGGGGCCACCGCCGCCGTGGGGCGTCGCGAACGTCTTGTGGACGTTGTAGTGCATCACGTCAAAGCCCATGTCGCCGGGGCGAGCGCGCCCCAGCAGCGCGTTGAGGTTCGCGCCGTCGTAGTACAGCAGGCCACCGGCGTCGTGGACGATGTCGGCGATGCGCTCGATGTCGCGCTCGAACAGCCCCAGCGTGTTGGGATTCGTGAGCATCAGCGCGGCGGTATCGTCGCCGACAGCCGCCTCCAGTGCCTCGATGTCGACGCGACCGTCGTCGCCGCTCGGGAGCTCGACGACCTCGTACCCGGCCATCGCCGCTGTCGCGAAGTTCGTGCCGTGTGCCGAGTCCGGGATGACGACCTCCGGGCGCTCGTCGTCGTTGTGTTCGTGGTACGCCTTTGCGATCTGTATTCCGGTGAACTCGCCGGCCGCGCCGGCGGGTGGCTGCAGCGTCACGGCGTCCATGCCACCGATGCGGCCGAGATAGTCCTGCAGGCGATGACACAGTGCCAGCGTCCCCTGGACCGTCGAATCGGGTCGGTCCGGGTGGATGGCAGCATCGGCTCGTCCAGCGACATCCTCTGTAAAGGAGGGGTTGTACTTCATCGTACACGAACCGAGTGGGAACGGCCCGCTCTCGACGCCGTAGTTCATCTGCGAGAGGCGCGTGTAGTGCCGGGCCAGTTCGGGCTCGGCTGGGTCCGGCAGTGAGAGACTGTCTCGCGTCAGGTCATCGGGTAGCGGCGAGTCCTCGACCGCGACCGTCTTGTTCGCTTTCTCCGAGAGCAGCGGCTCGTACAGGTCCTCGCTGTCGTCAGTCCAGCGCGCTTGATCGTATTTCACGCGAGACACCCCCGTGTCGAGCGTGACGCTCGTGGGGCGTGGCTTGTCCCACGGTGGGTCGCCGAACGCAGTGCGGCGAGTGTCATTTCGCCACCTCTCGGAACGCCGCGACGAACTCGTCTGTGGCGTCGGCAGTGGTCTCGGTCGTACACACCTGTACCAGATGGTTATCGACCGCGTGGACCGCGAAGCCCTCTGCTGCGAGATCGGCAACGATGGCGCTTGCGGGCTGGTCCGTACGTGCGAGGAACTCCCGGAAGTGATGGCGGCCGTGAATCGGCGCTTTCACGCCGACGATGTCGTCGAGGCGGTCGGCCAGGTCACGAGCGCGGGTCACACAGTCCTCGGCGAGGTCGACCAGCCCGTCCGGGCCGAGCCACGCGGCGTGCATCGCGGTTCGGAGCGCGACCCACGCCTGGTTCGTACAGATGTTGGAGGTGGCTCGCTCCTTGCGGATGTGCTGCTCTCGTGTCTGGAGTGTCAGCGTGTACGCGCGGCGGTCAGCGGCGTCTTCGCTGGCCCCGACCAGCCGACCGGGGACCTGCCGCAGGTACTCCTCGCGGGTGACAAACATCCCCAGTCCAAAGCCGTAGGCGGTCCCGGTCCCCAGCGACGCGGCGTCGCCGACGACCACGTCTGCCCCGACATCGACCGGGCGCTCAAGCAGGGACAGCGCGAGCGGGTCCGAGCCGAGGCAAAACAGCGCCTCGTGGTCGTGAGCCAGGTCGCCAATTGCGCCGAGGCGTTCCTCGATAACGCCGCGGACCGTCGGCGACTCGGCGTACACCATCGCGGTGTCGTCGCCGAGTTGGTCAGACAGCGCCGGTACGTCGACGGCCCCGTCGGTCATCGGGTAGGACTCGATCGTGAGAGCCGGTCCATCGGCGTAATTCGACAGCACGGCTCGTTTGCTCTCCCGAAGGTGTTCAGGGACCAGAATCCGGTCGCCAGACACCGAGCGGACGCGCTGGGAGAGCGTCGCCGCCTCACCCAGCGCCGTCGCATCGTCGTACATAGAGCAGTTAGCAACGCCCAGCCCCGTGAGTTCCACCAGTATCGACTGGAACTCGAAGAGGGCCTGCAGGAACCCCTGTGCGACCTCGGGCTGATACTGCGTGTAGGAGGTCAAAAACTCAGACCGGCTTGCGAGGTCGTCGACGACGCTCGGGACGTAATGGTCGTAGTGGCCGCGGCCAAGGAACTCGGTAAGGTCGGCGTTGCGGCTCAGGAGGCCGGCGACTTCTCGGCGGGTCGCCCGCTCGCTCCGGGCATTGATGCCGAACTCGCCGTCGAAAGCAACGGACTCGGGAACGTCGAACAGCGATTCGAGGTCGTCGGCCCCGACCGCGTCGAGCATCGCCGCGGTCTCTGCAGCCGTTTGCGGTGCGTACGGACTGCCTGTCGCGTGTGAATCACTATCGCTCATTGGAGAACCACCCAGTAGCGCCGGGGTGACATGATATCGACAGCTAGCGACCGTGTCCACATTAGGTTACTCCTTTCACCCCTGCAGGGGACCACTGCCACCGGGTTACTCGATCTGGTCGCGGTACGCGTCGGGTGAGAGTAAGTCGTCGACTTCGCTCTCGTCGGCCACTTCGACCTTGAGCATCCAGCCGTCACCGAACGGGTCCTCGTTCAGCAGTTCCGGCTCGTCGCGGAGTCGGTCGTTAACTGCTGTGACGGTGCCGGAGACGGGGGCGTACACGTCGGACACGGCCTTGATCGACTCCACGACGCCGAAGTCCTCGGCGGCGGTCAACTCCGCCCCTTCCTCGGGCAGCTCAACGAACACCACGTCGCCGAGCTCGTCCTGTGCGAACGCCGTGATGCCGACCTCTGCGGTATCGCCGGCGACGCGTACCCATTCGTGTGACTCCAGATATCGCAGGTCGTCGGGAACGTCGAAGCTCATCTATCGAGGAATGGCGTGCTCCTGGTACGTGCTTTCTTCGGTTCACCACGGACGACAACGCGGACGGATGTGCCCGGTTGGGCGTACGCCGCCGGGACGTAGGCGAGGGCAATCGGCGCTCCCAGCGTCGGACTCATCGTCCCGCTGGTGATGTGGCCGATTGGCTCCCCGTCAGGCGTCGTCACGTCGTACCCGTGGCGCGGGACACCACGGTCAATGAGTTCGATGCCGATGAGCTTCTCTTCGGGACCGTCAGCGGCGACGCCCTCCAGTGCGTCCCGACCGACGAACTCCGTATCCAGTTTGACAGTCCAACCGATACCGGCCTCGTAGGGCGTCCTGGGCTCGTCGACTGGATGAAACTCCTGCCCTGAGAGCAGAAATCCCATTTCCAAGCGGAGGGTGTCGCGCGCGCCGAGCCCACAGGGCTGGCACTCAAGCGCGCCCCAGACCGCCTCGGCATCGTCTGGCGGACAGAGGATTTCGAAGCCCGGTTCGCCCGTGTATCCCGTCCGGGCAATCAGAGAGTCAACGCCAGCGACAGGCCCGTCAGTCACCTCGAACCGCGACAGGCCAGCGAGCGAAACCTCTGTCTCGGCCGACAGCAGGTCCGGCGCGTCAGGCCCCTGAACGGCGATCATCGCGTACTCCTCGGTCCGGTTCGTCACTGTCGCGTCAAGCCCCCGTTCGTCCCGCTCAGAGAGCCACCGCTCGGTCATCTCCCCGTCGTGACCGGCGTTCGGGATGAACAGGAACTCATCGGCCGCGCCTTCCGGCAGCCGGTAGACGACGGTGTCGTCCAGCATGATCCCATCCTCGTCTGTGATGGCTCCGTACTGGGCCTCACCCGGGTCCAGCACGGTCACGTCGTTGGTGGTCAGCCGCTGTGTCAGCGTTGCCGCGTCCGGCCCGGCCACGGTTATCTGTCCCATGTGCGAAACGTCGAACTTCCCAACCTCGCTCCGAACTGCCTCGTGTTCCGTGCGAATCGACTCGAACTCGACCGGCATCTCCCACCCGCCGAAATCGGTGAACGAAGCGTCGGCTCGCTGGTGAACCGCAGAAAGCGGTGGTGCCCGCAGTGTCATACGCGAACCTCTCGAACCGCGTGGTCTTACCGTTTGGCCCTCCGCCGCCTGCGGACTGCTGATAAATCATATACGGCGATATCAAATCGGCAATCGTGGCAGGCACACGGCGAATTGAGAGAGAGAAAACAAGCAGCGTCTTCGTTACTCGTTTCGCGCCTGCGGGAACACGAG
The DNA here is from genome assembly GCF_003665885.1 of Haloarcula sp. Atlit-120R. Taxonomy (NCBI): domain Archaea; kingdom Methanobacteriati; phylum Methanobacteriota; class Halobacteria; order Halobacteriales; family Haloarculaceae; genus Haloarcula; species Haloarcula sp. Atlit-120R. The sequence continues at coordinate 185,077 of NZ_QPLN01000001.1, forward strand.
TTCAACTCGGGTTCCGTCGCCGTGATCTTCGTCCATCGTCACGGACCCACCGAGTCGTCGGACAAGCCACATGACTGCCCATAGTCCGAGCCCACGGCTGTGTGCCACTGGCCCCTCAGTCTCCGAAGTCAGAACGTCGCGTTCCATATCGGGGATTGCGGAGCCATCGGTGTCGACCTCAACTGTCACCTGTCCCGACGGTGTCTCCTCAGCGGTAAGCTCAATTGTCGGGTCGGACAGGTCGCTGTATTCCAGCACGTTCTCGACGAGAATCTCCAGTATCAGGTCGATAGCCATCCTGTCGCCTGATACCTCCGCGTCAGTCGGCGCTACCTTAATAGTCACCTCGGAATATTGTTCTGTGAGGTCGCTCTGGACAGCAGTGAGCGCCTGCTGGAGGTGAAATGTCCCACTCCGGAGGTCGCGCTCAATAGCCCGGTCGAACGTCCGTGCGCGCTCAGCCAGCGAGTCAAGCTCTTCGGAGGCGTTTTCGATTCTTTCGATGTGTCCGCTAGCAGCGTCAACAGTGAAACCAGGCGAATCGAGTTCTTCCTTGAGAAGTCTCGAATTACCCCGTATCACGGTCAGCTTGTTCCGGATGTTGTGCCGGAGAACCCGGCTCATGACCATGAGCCGCTGCTCTCGCTCTTTGTCTTGTGTGATGTCGCGAACGATGCCTCGCAGTTTCGGCGTCCCGTTCCGGACCGTTTTTTCGGCCCGAAGTCGGAACCAGCGCTCGGTTTCGGACGCGGTCTGGCGGCGTGCCTCTAGTTCCATCGGTTCGCCGGTCTCACAACAGGCCTCGATGGCGTCGCGAACGGCCGCTCTATCGTCGGGATGGTACTGCTCGATAGCCTCCTCAAGCGTTGGATTGTACTCTGACGTTCCGTAGAGGCGCTTCATTCCAGTCGTTCCCTCTATCGTACCCGTCTCCAGATCGAGTTCCCACCCGCCAATGTCGGCCAACGTTTCGGTCCCGACAAGCCACTCCAGTTGTTCTTCGCGCTGTTTCAATCCCGTGGCGTCGTCCAGACCAACGACGACGCGTTCGACAGTCCCATCCTCGCCCAGTATCGGCGCGGCATTGCTCGAAAGCCACCGCTCGCTGCCGTCAGCGAGTTCGATCCAGTGCTCGAACCCGAACACCGGTTCGCCCGATTCGAGTACCTGCGTAACCGGGTGCTCTGAGTTGGGGATTGGCGTCCGGTCTTCGTAGTAAATATTCCACTCCGGTTGGGTGTATCGTCTCTGAGTGATCTTCTCGCGTTCGAGACCGAGCAGTTCCTCGGCGCGCTCGTTAGCTAGCGAAATTTTGCCAGACCGTTCTACGACGACGATGCCGACCGGACTGACCTCGAACACCCGTTCGATGAGGGCCTGCTTTTTTTGCCGCTGTTTACGCTGTGTGATATCCTCCGCCAGCCATAGCACGCGCTCCATGTTATCACCGCCGACCGGCGTGACACGAGCCTCGAAGTATCGCTCTCCGTGATCGAGCGATAACTGGTACTCGATATCCTGCTGTTCACCACTTTGTAAAGCATCCTCTATAATCGCGTAGAACTGGTCTGCCTGTGCTGTAGAGAAAATATCCCAGAGATCTGCTCCAAGTAGTGTCTCTGGATCTTTGAAAAACAATGCCCCGTTGTGGGCGTTGTGGATAACATCGACAAAGGCGCCGTCGGCGTCTATAACTATAGCCGGATCAGAAATAATCTCACAGAGCCCGTTTAGTACGTCTTGGTCGTGAAGGCGTTCTTCACTCATATGTCAATGTCCACGCATTATTGCTGGCCGACTCCGGACGGAAATGCGTACATAGTGTGAGGAGGGTATCATACTAAACTTTGTGTCGTATCATTCTATATAGCGAGAAAGAGTTTACCGACCGAAGCGGCACGCATAAGCAGACCGGGCAGGGAAAGAGGCGTATGGAGCTGCTCCGTCGGATATTCGAGGAGAAAGACTCACCACAGCGCGTCGGACTATTCGTCGACGGCCCGAACGTGCTCAGGTCCGAGTTCGATGTCGACCTAGATGTGGTCCGGAATATCGCAGCCGAATACGGCCCGCTGGCGGTCACGCGTCTTTACGTCGACCAGAACGCCTCGCCGGGGCTTATTCAGGCCGCCGAGGCCCGCGGCTTCGAGGTTCGAACCACCAGCGGTGACGTCGATGTCCGGCTGGCTGTTGACGCGACAGACGCCGCCGTTGCTGGACAAATCGACGTACTGGCCGTTGCCTCGCGGGATACGGATTTCAAGCCGGCGCTGGAAGTGGCTGCACGAGAAGGAGTCCGAACGGTCGCCATCGCGCCGGGAGAGTATGGCCGCTCTGATGCGTTACGCAACGCGGCTGAGGACGCAGTAACGCTCTAAGGTTCGAATCTCATGACGCCAACTGTTTTTTCCGCCAGTGCTAGTGAGCACGTATGAATATCGACAACACGCCGATACTGGACAACCACCTGCATCTCGACCCGGTCAACGGACGGAACGTTGCGGCAGCCGAGGAGTTCGCAGCACAGGGCGGCACACACCTGCTGGTGCTCAACAAGCCGTCCTGGCATTTAGTCGAGATGGCCACCGACGAGGCCACCTTCCGGGAAGTGTTCGACCTGACTGTCGAAGCGGCCGCCGACGCGTCGGACGTACTCGACGGCCGGACTTGGCCCGTCCTCGGTGTTCACCCGGCGCTGGTTTCGAAGCTCGTCGACGACGGCCACACGCCATCGGAAGCGCGGGACATCATGCAGACCGGCCTCGACGTGGCGGCGGAGTATGTCGATACCGGTGACGCACTCGCGATGAAATCCGGACGCCCGCACTACGACGTGGACGACGCCGTCTGGGAAGCCTCGAACGAAGTCATGTGTCACGGGTTCGAGCGCGCCGCCGACGTGGGCTGTGCGATACAGCTTCACACCGAGGGCGGCGAAGACTTCGAAGAAGTCGCCCGCTGGGCCGAAGAACGCGGCCTCGACCGCACGCAGGTCGTCAAACACTACTCCGGGGGCCGGCTCCAGGGGCCGGTCAAGTCGGTGCTGGCCGACAAGGACGAACTGGAAATCGCCGTCGAGACAGACGAGCCGTTCCTGATGGAGACCGACTACATCGACGACCCGGACCGCCCCGGTGCGGTACTTGGACCGAAAACCGTCCCACGGCGCGTCCGCTGGCTACTCGAAGAGGGACACGAGGACGCGGTCAGAACGGCACACGTCGAGACACCGAAGGCGGTGTACGGTATTGACACCGAAGCGACGCTAGAACAGTAAGAGGCGACGAAAACGGCCGGTCCGCAGGCGACGGCTATCCGAACTTCCCAGTGATGTAGTCCTCGACGCGCTGGCTGTCGGGGTTCTCGAATATCTTGTCCGTGTCGTCGAACTCGACGAGTTCGCCGCCGGTGAGGAAGACGGCCGTCTTATCGGAGATGCGGGCCGCCTGCTGCATGTTGTGAGTCACGATGACGACAGTGTACTCCTCGGCCAGTTCCTCGATGAGGTCCTCTATCTGTGAGGTGGCGATGGGGTCAAGCGCCGAGGCCGGTTCGTCCATCAGGATGACCTCGGGGTCGACGGCGATGGCGCGGGCGATGCACAGTCGCTGCTGTTGCCCGCCAGAGAGATCGAGGGCCGACTCGTCGAGCCGGTCTTTGACCTCGTCCCACAGCGCCGCTTTCTTCAAAGACTGCTCTACCACCTCGTCTATGTTATCGGTCTTGTCCTGAATGCGGAGGCCGTAGGCGACGTTGTCGTAGATGCTCTTCGGGAACGGGTTCGGGTGCTGGAACACCATTCCGATTCGGCGTCGGAGAGCCACCGGATCCACGTCAGTGTCGTAGACGTTTTTCCCCTTGAACATGAGCTCCCCATCGATGCGGGCGATGTCGATGAGGTCGTTCATGCGGTTGATACACCGCAGGAACGTCGATTTGCCACAGCCCGAGGGGCCGATCATCGCCGTCACCTGGTTCTCCGGAATGGCCAGGTCGATGTCCTGGAGCGCCTGGGTCTCGCCGTAGAACACGTCGAGACTGCGGGACTCAATGACGGTCCCCGCCCCGCTTTGCCCGACCGAGCCGCGGTCGGCGTTCTCGTCCAGACCGCCTTTGCCGGGGTCGGTCGTCACGAGGGAGTCGTCGTCGGTCTCAACGTCGGTGTCGCTGGCCATGTCCTGTGAAGTCATTAGTTTGCCTCCTGTTGATATTTGTTCCGTACGAGAATCGCAACTGAGTTCATCGTCAGCATGACGATGAGCAGCGTCACGACGCCGGCCGCGACGACGCCGTACCGGAATTCGTCGCTCGGTTCGAACGCCCAGGCGAAAATCTGCATCGGCATCGCGGTGAGCTTGCCGAACAGCCCGCTCGGCGGGGAGAACTTCGTCGTCGCTGCGCCGACCATAATAAGCGGTGCGGTCTCGCCGATAGCCCGCCCGAGCGCGAGAATCGTCCCGGTGAGGATGCCCGGCAGCGAGCGCGGCAGGACGACGTTCCGAATCGTCTGCCACCGGGTCGCGCCCATCCCGTAGGACGCCTGCCGCAGCGAGTCCGGCACGGACCGAATCGCCTCCTGTGCGGAGATGATGACGATGGGCAGGATGAGCAGAGACAGGGTCATCGCGGCTGTCAGCACCGTCCCGACGCCGAAGCCGGCGTAGGTGAACGGGCCGAGCTGGGACTCGATGTTGACGAAGATGCCCAGCCCCAGCAGGCCGTACACGACTGAGGGAACGCCGGCGAGGTTCGAGATGTTCACCTTGATAATCCGCGTGATGGCGGCCAGCGGGCCGCTGCCGGGCGCGTACTCTTCGAGGTAGATGGCCGCGCCGACGCCGAAGACGAAGGTGAACACGCTCACCAGCACGATGAGGAATATCGAGCCGATGATGGCGGGGTACAGTCCCGCCTCCGCCGCGGTCTGGGACGGGCCGCTGGTGACGTACTGCCAGTCGAGCCACGGGGTCGGCGGCGTCGCGCCGATGGCGGTGACGACGGCCTCGCCCGCGAGGAACCCGAGAGCAACGATTGCGGGGAAGGCAAACGCCGGCCACCGCTCGCGGGTTCGGGCCGTGTTCGCGACCGCGAACCCGGCCGGGAGGCCGAGCAACACGAGCCCGATGAGCCAGACCGACCGCGAGATGGCCGGCACGGTGTCGACCAGCGGGACGGCGGCGATGGCCAGAACCGGAAGGCCCACACCGATACCCAGGCTCCGCCGGCGGGAGAAATCCAGCCGTTCCGCCGAGAGGTACGCGGCGACGGCGGCCGCGGGGACCACGAGCGACAGGAAGTAGATGCCGGGCGAGCCGAGCAACGCGCCGACCGCGGTCAGCGGGCCCAGCCCGAGCGTCCCGACGACCGGGCCGAGCAGTACCACCCCGAGCATCGCCAGGCCGACCCAGGTCGCCTCGCGGTCGTACTGGCCGTAGACGTACAGGCCGACGATGGGCCCGACGACGGTCAGGAAGTACGCGAACCACACCCCGGGGCTGGCGATAATCGAGAGGATGATGACGCCCGCGCCGGTCAGCAGGACGCCGGCCAGCGTCATGCTGAACAGTTCGAACGTCCCCGCGACGACGGCGGGCCGTGTCCGGGCGTAGGCGAAGAACGCGAGCAGCGGGACGAGCAGCGTGCCCGTGTACGCGAGGTACCAGCCGGTGCCAGCGCTCTCTAGGCCCAGCGCGTCCCAGAACACGTACGCGAGCAACACGCCGAGCGCGAGGATACCGACGATAGACGCAGCAAACGAGATGTACTTGAAGACGATGCCTTTGATTCGGCTGACCTCGCCGAACTCGGTCTCGGTCGGTGATGTCGTGGCCATTTACTCGTAAACCTCCCGGTAGCGACTCGCCACGAGGTCGCTGACGACGTTCATCGCCAGCGTGATGACGAACAGCGTGAGCCCGATAGCGAACAGTGACTGGTACGCGGTCGACCCGCCGGAGATGTCCCCCTGTGCGATGTTGACCATCGCGACGGTCATTGTCGCAGAGCTCTCGGTAAAGAGCCCGATCACGTCAGCCGGTGCCACGTACGGGATGCCGAAGGCCTGCTGGACGGGCGGTATATCCGGCGGCTGCGACCCCGCGGCCAGTACGACAGCCATCGTCTCGCCGATGGCCCGCGAGATAGCGAGGATGAACGACGAGGCGATACCGGAAACCGCCGCCGGCACGACGATAGTCAGTGAGACATTGAACTTCGTCGCTCCGAGGCCGTAGCCGGCCTGGCGCAGTGAGTCCGGGACCGAACTCATCGCGTCCTCGCTGATAGAGGAGACCATCGGGATAATCATGATGCCGACGACGATGGAAGCCGAGAGCCCGTTGAACAGCCCCAGCTCGTCGAAGCCGGTCCCGAACGCGCCGTTGAGCCACGTGATTGCGGCGTTCAGCGCGGGCGTGACGTAGACGATAGCGAAGTAGCCGTAGACGACGGTCGGGACGCCGGCGAGCACTTCGAGCATCGGTTTGAGTATCGACCGCGTGCGGTCGCTCGCGTACTCACTGAGGTATATCGCGGTCAACACGCCGGTCGGGAGCGCGAGCGCGCCCGCGCCGATGGTGATGAGAATCGTCCCGAGAACGAGGGGCAACACGCCGAACGAGACCGGTTCGAGGTTCGGGCTGAACGTCGTTCCGGTCAAGAACGCGAGGACTGGCACCTCGGCGAAAAACTCCGCGGCGTCCAGGACGAGCACCCCGATGATACTCACCGTCGTCAGGACGGATAGGACGGCACAGCCCGCCAGCGCGTATTTGTATGCCGACTCACGGACCGACCTGAACCCTCGATCCCCTGCTAGGTCTGGCGTCTGTCCTTCGTTGCTCATCGGTGTTGTTCGCTCATTCTATGTATCTCGGGAAAAGTGCGTGATTGTATCTGTAGTTCTCTACTGTCTATATAGCTGACTCGTTACTGAACCTCGTCGATAACTTCGTTGAGGGCGTCGAGTTCCGCCTGCATCGCTTCCTCTGTCCGTGGGACGTAGCCGATGTCCTCGGCGACGAGTTCAGTGTTGGCGCTCTGTTCGATGAAATACCGAGCGAACTCGGCGACGTGCTCCTCGGCGAGCGCGCCCTTCTGTGGATAGGTGAACAGGGGGCGAGAAAGGGGCTGGTAGTCGCCGGCCTTGGCTGTCTCCAGTGAAGGCTCGACACAGCCGTCGCCGTTGTCAATGCTGAGTGCCGTGACTGCGTCCGTGTTACTCTGGTAGTAGGCGAAACCGAAGTAGCCGATGGCGTACTGGTCCTGCTGGACGCCCTGCAGGATGAGGTTATCCTGTTCGGTGGCTTCGTAGTTGCTGGTGTGGTCCGCTTCCTCGCCGAGAATCGCCTCGTTGAAGTAATCGAACGTCCCGGACGTGTCGGCGGCACCGAACCGGTTGATCGGCTCATCGGGCCAGTCCGAATTCACGTCCGCCCAGGTCGACGCACCGTCTGCGCGCCACATCTGTCTGAGCTGCTCCGGCGTCACGCAATCGACCCAGTCGTTCTCCGTGTTGACGATAACGGTCACCGCGTCGGTGGCGACCTGAATCTCGTGGAACTCAATGTCGTTATCGGCACAGAGCTGCTTCTCTTCGCTAGAAATCGGCCGTGAGGCGTTGTTGAACTCGGCGTTTCCGACACAGAAGTGGTTGCTGAAGCCGCCACCGGACCCCGTAGAGGAGAGACTGATGTTGACTTGGCCGTGTTGCTTCTGGAATTCGTTTGCGACGGCCGTCGCGAGGGGGAACACCGTGCTGCTCCCCGTGATCGTAATTTCACCGGACAGCTGTCCGCTGCCGCTACTGTCGGTGCTGCCACCGTTGTTACCGGTGCTTCCGTCACTGCCATCAGAGGACTGTTCAGTACAGCCGGCCAGTGCCAGCGCTCCGATTGCACCGGAGCTCGTCAGAAAACGACGGCGGGAGAAACCACCGCTCGGTGAATCTGTCATCATCCAGTTCCAGATGAAGAGCGGATAAGTACCCTACTATTAGCCCTATATCCAGATATAAACGCTATATACTGCTATATATTATTGTGTTCTCCTACCAAGCTATGCCGTTAAACCGATTCAGCGGCCGTCTGAAGCCGTTTTAATCCTAATACAGAGCGAAATCCATCACATACTCCGGTGGTGGCAGACCACTTGGAATAGTGCTTTCACAGTGGGTTGTGATTCCATGGCAGCATCTGATAGAGCACCGATGGCTAATATATAGTCAAATCATATTTTATAAATCTCTGGCGTGTATTTGTAGTACTATGGAGACGCGCAAAGTACAGTTGACGGGTGGGTCCACGTATACCGTCTCATTACCGAAGGAATGGGCGACAGAGAACGGTGTCGAGAGCGGCAGTATCGTCGAATTCTACGCCGAAGACGACCTGCTACTGGTCTCGCCACAGCACGGCGACGACCACGTCGAGGGAGCGCTGGACGTGACCGGCCTGGAAAACAGGCACGAACTCACGCGGGCAGTGATGACGATGTACGTCAGCGGCTTCGACATCATCCGACTGGAAGCCGCTCGGATCACGGCCGAGCAGCGACGCATCATCCGCGATGCGACCCAGGGACTGGTCGGCCTCGAGATGATCGAGGAAACGGCTGCCCGTGTTGTTCTGCAGGACCTGCTTGACTCCTCGGAACTCTCTGTTCTCAACGCCATCACACGTATGCGACTCGTGTCGCTAACGATGCTCTCCGATGCTGTCGAGGCGCTCATCGAGGACGACAACGACCTCGCAGAAGACGTGATGCAACGCGACGACGACGTAGACCGGCTCTGGTACATGGTCTCCCGTGTGTTCCGAACCGTCCTCCGGAACCCGACAGCGGCTAACGAGATCGGCTTCCCGCGTGAGACTGTGTTCGATTACCAGTCCAGCGCCCGGCAACTCGAACGCATCGCCGACCACGCGACCAAGATCGCCGGCCTCTCACAGGAGATTGACGAAATCACCGGCGAAACCGCCGACCTTCTCGACCAGCTGGAGACCGAAGCCATTGCGGTCCCCGAAACCGCGATGGATGCGCTGTTAGCTGACGACAACGACGAGGCCGTCGAGCTGGCAAACGAGGCTCGGTCCCGCATTCCCGAAGTCGATGAAACCGCCCGCGAGGTCGACGGAAAAGTCAGGGAGCTAGATCCACAGAGCGCACAACTACTTGGTCGCGTGGTTGACTCGCTGTCCCGGACTGCAGACTACGGTGGCAATATCGCCGAAAGCGCACTCCAGAAGGCTGCGCCACGGCCGTAGCTGTCGCTCCGAACCTGTGGCCAGCTAAAAACGCTGATTGCGCGCCGGATTACTCGACAAGCACGGCGTTGACCTGCCCGTGCTGCCCGGGACGGGAGGTCACGCGGGCACGTCCCTCGGTGGTTTCGAGGATTGCGCCTTTCGTGATGATGTTTCGCCGGGCGTAGTTCGGGTTCGACGGGTTCTCCACGACGTTCTCGATGGTCGCCTCGATGGTTTCCGCGCCGTCAGCGATGCTCGCAACGTCGGTCTTGACCGCACGGACCTTCTGGGTGTTGCCGCGGGAGTCAACGGTCTTCAGTCGCTGCTCGCCGACCTGCGTCTCGACGGTGTCCTTCCCGAGCTCGTGTTTCTTCTTCTTGTGGTTCGGTCGTCGGCGTCCGCCTGTCCGCTTGCGAGGGGAGCGTCCCTGGTCTTTCATAGGGGAAGGAAGACCCAGCGGCTACTTGAACCGTTCGATGCCGACTCGCCATCGTAATCGTTACCCCCGTGCCGAGCGGTTGCTCTGACGATGAGTCTGAAGACGGCCGTCGCCGCGCCGTTCCGCCAGCGTGGAACCGACCGGATGGCGGAAAGCGAGTTCGTCGTCGCGCTCTCGCTGGACCGGAACTGGTTCTCGCCCGACCAGGCCAAGACACTGGTCGATGTGGCCGCAAGCGAGGGGTTAGTCGAACGGGACGACGACGACCTCGTCGTCGGATTCGACGCCACGCACACCGACATCCCGGATGGGTTCACGCCCGGCGAGGAAATCCTGCAGTCGCGGTCGACGTTCGAGCGGGTGCTCGACGCTGTCGTCGAGGCCGGCATCGAAAAGCAAACCGCCGTCGCCGGCATCAACGCGCTTCAGTCCGACATCGGCGTTACGCTTGAGGCCGCGGCTGTCGTGTATGCGCGAAGTGAGAGTGTCGATGTCGAAGCTATCGCGGCGGACGTTCGGGAGGAACTCTGATGGTCAAGGACAGAATCACTGACGGCCGGCGGATCGGGCAGTTGCTCGCCTCGGAGTTGACCGGTCTCCAGCGCGGCCCGTTCGCGGACATTTCCGTCGTTGATGCGGACAGAGACGTGGAGCCGACGCCTGACGGGGCTTTCGCCTACCGTGTGACGGCCAACGACACTGAAGTGGCGGTTGTCGAGGTGACGCCGGAGACGGCCCGACTGGTCCTGAACGCGGAGCCCGTAACCGTCCCAGAGCGTAACGATATCACAGCCGACGGGGGGACCGTTGTTGTTCACAGCGGCGCGGCGGTGAAAGCCACGGTCGACGTGCTGGAGCAGACTCTCTCGGGGTAGACGGTCTTTCGGAGGACGGAAACGGTTGGACACCGACTGAACTGCACTCAGTGACGGCTCGGCTCAGCGATAGCTGCCGACGTCCATGCGACGAATCCGGTCAGGATGAGCACGGAGCCGAGTATAGCTGTCACGGCAGCGATAGCAAGCACCAGCGTTGGAAGGCCAAGCGGCGTCCCGAGGGCGATGACAATCGGTGTCACTGTGATACAGAGCGAGCCCAGCGCGACGGCCCGGCGCTGTGTCGTCGTCAGTTCGATACCGAGATGGAACAGCGACCCGGGTTCCGGGTCGGGGGCGGCGAGGCCGAGACACAGCAGTGGGACGCCGATAAACACCAGCGTCGCGGCGACGGCGTACGACCAGAACAGCCACTGCTCGGACGCGGGCGCGAGCGACAGAAGCGCGCCGAGGGCCACGAGCACGACACCGCCGACGAGTCCGAACTGCCGCAGCCGTGGGTCATCCAGGGCTTCGCTCAGGTCTGGGAGAGTCTCGGCCACGTGACCGACATCCACGAAACGATCCATACGCGGGCTTCTCCCTCCGGTGTGAAATAGACAGCGGAAGAAGTATCAAATCTGATTCCACCGAAGCAAGGGGCGACACGAGAAGGAAACGCTTGTATCGCTGCCAACCGCCGCGGTATCTATGCACTTCTTCGACCGCCTCGCGGACCGCATCGCGACCGCCGACAGCGTGGTATCGGTCGGTCTCGACCCGGACCCCGACCGCCTCCCAGACAGCGTGCTGGACGCCGACCTCCCGCGCTGGCAGTTCAATCGCCGGATTATCGACGCGACCCACGAGCACGCCGCGTGCTACAAGCCAAACGCCGCCTTCTACGAGGACCCCGACGGCTGGCGCGCCCTCGAAGAAACCATCGCCTACGCACACGGCAAAGACGTGCCGGTCTTGCTGGACGCCAAGCGGGGCGACATCGGCAACACCGCACGGCAGTACGCCCAGATTCTCGACGACGAGGCAGGCCCCGCCGCCGACGCCATCACGGTCAACCCCTTTCTCGGACGAGACTCGCTGGAGCCGTTCCTCCAGTGCGCGGACAAAGGGGTGTTCGTTCTCGGGCGCACCTCGAACCCCGGCGGCGAGGACTTACAGGACCTCGAACTGGCCTCCGGCGAGAAACTGTACGAGCGCGTCGTCCACCTCGCTGACCTCTGGAACGGCAACGGGAACGTCGGTCTCGTCGTCGGTGCGACAAACCCCGACGAACTCGAGGAAATCCGCGAACTGGTTCCAGACATTCCGTTTCTCGTCCCCGGCGTCGGCGCGCAGGGCGGCGACGCCGAGGCCGCCGTCGAGCACGGCCTCGCCGACGGCGTCGGCCTCGTCAACTCCTCGCGGGGTATCATCTTCGCCGGCGAGGACGCTGACGCGCGGCGCGATGACTCTGGTGGCGCGTTTTTCAAGGCCGCCGGCCAGTCGGCACGACAGCTCAAAGAGCGATTGAATCAGTTCCGGTAGCTCGTATGGTAGCCGTACCTTCGTGGAGATATTCGCCAGTTCGAGGTGGCAACATTCGGTACGTGATTACAGCCGACAGTATCAGAAGCGGAACGTGTCCACGCCGTCAGGCATGTCTTCCGGCGAGACGCGGTCGCCCGGCCGACCGACCTCTGCGCCACACTCGACGCACATCCCGGTGTCGTCGTCCCAGTGGCGATCACAGACGAGTCGCCCGCACCTGTCGCAGGTGTGGTCCACGTCGGGGCGCTCACAGAGTTCACACAGTCCGGCGACGCTCATGATAGTGGGTAGCACAGCTGGCCGTTTGAATCTTTGGCGGTGTGAGCGTGCAGTGTTCAGCAACCCGTGCCGGGACAGTCCCCGCCGGCCACGAAGTATTTCCCCGTGGCTATTCCTATCTGTAGTATGTTGCCACTCCTTCAGCTTGGAGCGCTGCCATCGCTGCCAGCGATACTCGTCGGCTTGCTGGCTATCGCCGTGGTCCTGCTGGTCGGTCGGCTCGTGATGAAGGTGGCGTGGCGGCTCGTTATCATCGCTATCATCGCCGTCGCCGTCCTCTGGATACTCGGACTGCTGGGCTTTCAGGTCATCTAGAGGCCGGCGAGGAAGTTCCGAATCACGTCGTGGCCGACCGCAGTCAGGACCGACTCCGGATGGAACTGGACGGCCTCGATGGGATATTCGCGGTGGCGGACACCCATCACCAGCTCTGTCCCGTCCTCGGTCTCCGTGGTCGCGCTGACGACGAACTCGTCGGGCACGTCCTCGGCGATGAGCGAGTGATAGCGCCCGCCCTGAAACCCCTGTTCCAGGCCCTCGAAGACCCCCGTCTCGTCGTGGTCGATAGGGAACGCCTTGCCGTGAATCGGCTCCGGCGCACGACCGATGCTACCGCCGTAGGCGTACACCGCCGATTCGAGGCCCAGACAGACCCCGAGCGTCGGCACGTCAGGGCTGACCTCGCGGAGGACCTCCAGCGTGACACCGACATCCCGCTCGTTCTTCGGATGGCCCGGCCCCGGCGACAGGATGATGGCGTCGGGGTCGAACGCCTTGACCTCGTCGAGCGTCGCGGTGTTGCGGACGACTTCGGTCTCTGCGTGTTCGGAGACGTACTCGACGAGATTGTACGTAAAGGAGTCGAAGTTGTCGACGAACAGCACCCGGAGGTCATCCCTGACAGCGTCCACACCAGCGGGCTGTGACGCACTCATCGGGTCACCTCCTCGGGGCCGTCGGCTCCGCTCGCAGCCTCGGTGTCGTCGGCACCCACAGTCGTGTCGACCGGTTCCCCTTCGATTTCCTCCAGCGCCGTCAGCACGCCGTCCATTTTCTGCTCGGTCTCGACGTACTCGCTTTCGGGGTCCGAATCCGCGACGATGCCCGCGCCGGCCTGGACGGTGATGCGGTCCCGGTCGCCCTCGTCCTCGACCGTGGCCGAGCGGATGACGATGGCGAAGTCGGTGTCCCCGTCCCAGTCGAAGTAGCCGACGCCGCCGCCGTAGGGGCCACGCGGCGAGCGTTCGAGTTCGTCGATTATCTCCATGGCGCGAATCTTCGGCGCGCCCGAGAGGGTCCCCGCCGGGAACGTCGCGCGGGCGGCGTCGAAGGCGTCCTTGTCCGCGGCGAGCCGGCCAGTGACCGTGGATTCGATGTGCTGGACGTGGCTGTACTTGAGGACGTTCATGAACTCAGGAACGCGGACGCTCCCGGCCTCGGCGACGCGGCGCACGTCGTTGCGCGCCAGGTCGACCAGCATGGTGTGTTCGGCCCGCTCCTTCCCGTCGGCGAGCATCTCGCCGGCGAGGCGGCGGTCCTCGACGGGGGAGTTTCCGCGCTGGCACGTCCCCGCGATGGGGTTCGAGACGACGTGGTCGCCGGCGACCGAGACCAGCGTCTCCGGGCTCGCGCCGACGATGGTCAGGTCGTCGTAGCCCAGCAGATACATGTACGGCGAGGGGTTCACCGCCCGGAGCGCCTCGTAGAAGCCCAGCGGGTCGACCTCGCCGTACAGCTCGCGGGTCCGCGAGATGACGCCCTGGTAAATGTCCCCCGAGAGGACGTACTCCTTGGCGCGTTCGACGGCGTCCTCGTACTCGTCTTGCGGACCAGCAACTTCGTCCTCGCGGCGGAAGCCGTCAGTCTCCAGCGGGGCGAGGTCCGTCAGCACGGCCTCGACCCGTTCGGCCTCGGCGACCAGTTCGTCGTAGCGCTCGCCGGCGTCCTCGCCTTGCCTGACAACAGGTGTGAACACGAGCGAGACAGTATCCTCGACGTGGTCGAATCGGACCGTCGACGTCGTGAGGACGAACTGCGCGTCCGGGAACCGCGAGTCGGGGCGGTCCAAGCCGACCTCGTCGAGCCAGAGGTCGTAGACGGCGTCATAGGAGAGGAAGCCGACGAGGCCGCCTTCGAGATGCTGGCGGTCCATCTCCGGGAAGTTCCGCAGCGCCACATCGGGCATCGCGGCCCGGAGGTCATCAACCACGTCGCCGCCATCGGTCGTCACGAGGTCGGCGTAGCGGTCGTCGAACGCCTCGACCTCGCTCTCGTCGCCGGTCACGGTAACGACAGCGCGCGGGTCGTAGCCGACGAAGGAGAAGCGGGCGTGGCGGTCGTCGGTCTCCGGCGCGAACGCGCCGTCGGGGTCGCTGGAGGCGACCTTCTCGGCGCTTTCCAGCAGGAACGTGTAATCGTTTGCGGCTACGTCACTCGTGCGGCCGGTCAGCGCTGCGTACGCGGTCAGCGGTTCCACGTCGACGTCCAGCTCCGCGGCGGTGCGGACGACGACCGGGCGGTCGGCCTTGGCGTGTTCGACGAACTCCTCGCGGGAGATATCGAGGGTCATACCGCTCCCTCCGCTGCTTGCTTGGCGTTCCGGACGAACCGGCTGACCGCGTCGTGGTCTTTCGTGCCGCCAGCGGACTCCACGCCGCTCGCCACGTCGACGGCGAACGGTTCGACCGTCTCGACGGCGTCGGCCACGTTCTCAGGGGTCAGTCCGCCGGCCAGCACGATGGGCACATCCAGCGAGTCGACGAGGTCGCGCGTGCGCTCCCAGTCGTGTGTCTCGCCCGTGCCGCCGCCGCCGTCGGCGTCGACTGAGTCCACGAGCAAGGCGTCGGCGTGGGTGGCATAGCTCTCGATGGCTGGCGCGTCCGCCTCGACGACGGCGACGATATCCTGGGTGATGCGGCTGTCGAGGGCCCCGAGTTCTGCCGGTGAGAGTCCGTCGTGGACCTGCACTGCGTCGGGTTCGATCCTGTCGACGCGCCTGACGGCCTCCTGAACCGTCGTCGGCATCGTCACCAGTACGCTCGTCACGAACGGCGGGACGCCGTCGGCGAGCTTCTCGGCAGTGGCCGCATCGACTTCCCGTGGTGTGTCGACCGGGACACCGTGGATGACGCCGACCGCGTCAGCGCCGGTCGTAACGACGGCATCGCGGTCCGTGCTGTCCGTCACGCCACAGATCTTCACGCGCGTCATGCCCCGATCAGATCGTCGAGTTTGTCGGCCGCCGCGCCCGACTCGATAGCCTGCCGGGCCTGTTCGACCCCCGCCTCGTGCGTGTCGGCGACACCGGCGACGTAGATGGCTGCGCCAGCGTTAGCGAGGATGATGTCCCGCTTCGCCCCGGTGATCTCTCCGGAGACGATGCCACGAAGGTCGGCGGCGTTCTCCGCGGGCTCGCCGCCCGCCATGGCCTCGATGTCATGTGTCTCAAGCCCCATGTCTTCCGGGGAGATGGTGTACTCCGCGATCCGGTCGCCGGTTACTTCCGCGACAACCGTCTCGCCGTGGACTGCAATCTCGTCGAGGCCGTCGCCGTGGACGACCAGCGCCCGCTCGACATCCAGTCGAGCCAGCGCTTCGGCCATCACGGGCACGAGGTCCGGGTCGTAGACGCCAAGCACCTGTGCGTCCGCATCGGCAGGGTTCGTCAGCGGGCCGAGAATATTGAACACAGTCCGCATCCCGAGTTCCTGGCGCGGGCCGATAACGGCCTTCATCGCCGGGTGGAACACGGGTGCGAGCATGAAGCCGATCCCGTCTCGTTCAATCGTCTCCTCGACAGCCGGCGGTTCGGCCTCGATGTCGACGCCGACCTCTTCGAGCACGTCGGCGCTCCCAGACGATGAAGAGACAGAGTAGTTGCCGTGTTTGGCAATCGGGACGCCAGCCCCGGCCGCGACAATGGCGCTCGTCGTCGAGACGTTGATTGTGTTGTAGTCGTCGCCACCGGTCCCGCAGGTGTCGACAAGCCCCTCGCGGTCGGGCCGAATGGTCCGTGCGGCGTCTCGCATCCCCTCCGCGAAGCCAGCGATCTCGGCCTCTGTCTCCCCCTTTGCCCGCAGTGCCGTCAGGAGCGCTCCGATCTGTGCCTCGGTCGCATCCTCGAAGACAGTCGTCGCGACGGTCCGAGCCTCGTCCTGTGTCAGGTCTTCACCGTCGGTGACGCGTTCAATATACTCTTTCATTGTATTCACCAATGGACTCTTTCGTGTTGTGATGTACAAATCCGTACATTGACTTAAGCCTATCGGGACTTTGCCCGTTGACGGATACGTGTGGACAATCAACAGACAACGTAGCGATACGGAATTCGAAACCTTCAATTACACCCGCCGGAAACAATGTGGTGTACCTCGCAGTGAGGGTTCGTGGTCTAGGTCGGTTATGACACCTCCTTGACATGGAGGAGGCCGGCGGTTCAAATCCGCCCGAACCCATTTCTACTATCCCTGCCGGCGAGCGAAGCAAGTCTGCAGCGATTGCTGGCGTTGGTTCGCCGAGTCTGTGCAAACGCACCCGTCTCGACGTGGACCACAATCCTCCCGAGTCCACTCCCGTTGTCGTCGGGAATGAGTACGACACTGGCGCACCCCGACGAAGCCGGAAGCAGACCGATCGGCCGGCAGAACCGTCCCATAGTTTCTTGCCCCAACCGCGTTAGAGTCATCTATATGAGAGATCAGGTCCAGTCGGCGGACGCGTTCGAACAGTTCGTGCTGCTGGCCGTTGTGGAACTCGAAACCGCCGGTGAAACGCCAGTCCACTCCTATCACGTGACGCAGACAATGAAAGCGCACCTCGCAGATATCGACCGACAGCCCTTCGGCGGCGTCGAGCGCCAGAAGGTCATCTCGGTGCTGGGACAACTCGCCGAGAAGGGACTCCTGAGCAACGAAAAGACGGAGTCACCCACGGGGAAAGGGCGGCCGGGATACGGACTGGCTGGAGACCCGGATGAAGTGCTTGAAGCGCTGTCGACGACGGACGAATTCAACTCGTATATCGAAACGGTGCGGTCCTCGTAGGTTCCCGTTAGACGACACTCACGTCGCCACCCTCTTGATCGAGAGCGGGTGGTTGGCCCACTTCGAGACGGTCAAGGCGGTCCATAATCGTGTGGACGACATCGTCTTTCGTACAGGGTGCGACGTGGACGAGTTCGCTGCCGTCGTATTCAGCCAGCCCCATGACTGGCAACGCCATAGCGTCGTACGCCGACTCCGCTACTTCTGAATCAACGGTTGTGTCCTGATAGAACGAGTCCAGCGAGACATTGTTGCTCAGTGCCCACTGCTTGAACTCGGCGACCCGGTTCAGGATGTACTTGCCTTCCTCCGTCCGTGCGGCGGCCGACTGCGGTGCGATCTGTTTGCCCCAGACGATGACGTTGAACCCGTCGATGTGGTCGTTCTCGTCGAGCGTCTGAAGCCGGTCGATGACCGCTTCCTGTCGTTCGTGTGCGCCGTCAGGCAGCATCGACCGGACATACAGTTCAATATGAGGTGTCGGGTTAGTATCACTCATGGCTATCCGACAGCACTCCCGGCTGACACATATAGATACTGTGAGAGATGTCTGCATAGTACAGATGGCCCTTTCAGGACGAGATACGCGCGAAATCAGCAGTATCTGTGAGCGGTCCGATTCCAGTTGTAACGCAAATTTGGAAGTAGTTAACAGCTGAAAGCGATATCGGATTTCTTACTATTCGCTGTTCGACCCGGACGAAAGACCGTGGAGATTCTCGTGGATACCGAGAATGAGCGCGGGAACGACGATCATGAAAATATGTTCTTCGATGGGAATCCCGAGCAGGTCGACACCGGTCCGGAGTTTGATTTCGAAGACACCAACGGTCAGTGTGTACCAGTCCCAGACGTAGGCGATCGGATAGAGCGCGACGATGGTCTTGGCCGCCATCCGGAGGGCGTTCGCGCGCCAGAGCAACACGAGAGCGATACTCCCCCAGATCACCTCGGTCACTAGGTAGGTGTAGGGGCCGAAGACCCCGATGTCAGGCAGCATACACCGACCTTAGATCTACGGGCCTAAAGCTTAGTTCGTCTCTCGGTTTCCGGGGACTAAACCAACCTTGATAACCCCACACGTCGAATCTACGAATTGTGAAGAACGATGGATATTGCTGATATCGCCACCAGAGAATTTGTCGAGGTTGACGCCAACAAGCGCTTGGGGAAAGTCCGGTCTATCTTCGAACGCGAGAACCCCAAGGGTATCATCGTCACGGAAGACGGTGACTACGCTGGCGTTATCACGCAGAAACAGCTGGTCCAGTCCCATGTCGAGGACAACGCGAAAGCGGGGGCGATGACGCGCTCGGCGCCGAAAGTCGAGCGCACCGACGACGTGCGCGAGGTCGCGCGCGTCCTCGTCGAGGGTGGTGTCAAGCTCGCGCCGGTGTTCGAGGCGGGCGAGCTCTGGGGTATCGTCACCGAGGACGATATCCTCGACGCGGTTCTCGACAACCTCGACGCACTGCGCGTCGAGGACATCTACACGCAGGACGTCATCACAGTCTCTGAGGACACCAACGTCGGGCAAGTCGTCAACCTCCTCCGGAAACACGGCATCTCCCGGCTTCCGGTACTTGGTGACGACGACGGCCTGACTGGGATGGTCACGCGTCACGACATCGTCGACGTGGTCGTCCGGGACATGAACAAGACGACGCGGGGCGACCGCTCCGGCGAAGTCGAGCGCGTGCTCGACATGCCGGTCTACGACGTAATGAGCAGTCCGGTGGAGACGGCAAAGCTCGGCGACTCCGTCGAGAACGCCGTCGCGCGGATGCTCGAAAACGACTTCGCCGGGCTCGTCGTCACGCCGGAAGAGGACGACACCCACGTCGCCGGCATCCTCACGAAGACCGACGTGCTCCGTGCGCTGACCTACACCGAAGAAGAGCACATGGACGTCCAGATCACGAATATAAAACTGCTGGACACCATCTCCCGTGCGGATATCCGGGCCGACATCGAGACGGTCGCGGACAAGTACGGAGCGATGCAGGTCCAGCACGCGCACGTCCGGTTCCACGAGCACAAGGAGAAGCTCCGTGGCACGCCGCTCATCCAGTGTCAGATCCGCCTGCGCACCAACAAGGGTCAGGCGGCCGGCTCCGGTGAGGGCTACGGCGCTGAAACCGCCTTCAACGTCGCGCTCGACAAGCTAGAACGCAACGTCCTCGAACTGAAAGGCGTTCAGGCCGACGAGGAGTACCGCGGCCAGCTCCTCCGTAAGCTCGGCGAGCTATAACCGGATACTCGTTTTTTCTATCGCTCGGCGACCTGCACGAGCTGCTTGCCGATGTTCTCGCCCTCAAACAGCCCGAGGAACGCGTCGGGCGCGTTCTCGATGCCTTCGGTGACGGTTTCTCGGTAGGAAATGTCGCCCGAGGCGACCCACTGACCGAGCTGCTTCGTCGCTTCCTCGAACCGCGGCTCGAAGTCGGAGACGAGAAGCCCTTCGACGGTTGCCCGGGACTGGATGACCTGAGTCAGCTTGCGCGGCCCCATCGGGACCTCCTCGCTGTTGTACAGCGAGATCTGTCCGCAGACGGCGACGCGCGCGTCGGTGTTGAGTCGCGTGAACACCGCGTCGGTGATCGGGCCGCCGACGTTGTCGAAGTAGGCGTCGACGCCGTCCGGCGCGGCCTCGTCCAGCGCGGCCCGGTAGTCGTCGGTCGTTTTGTAGTTGATGCCAGCGTCGAAGCCGAGGTCGTCTTCGAGGAACGAGACTTTCTCGTCGGAGCCGGCGAAACCGACGACGCGTGCGCCCTGGAGCTTGGCGAGCTGACCCGCCACGGAGCCGACGGCGCCCGCAGCGCCGGTGACGACGAACGTGTCGCCGGCCGCAGGCTGCGCGACTTCCCGCGTGCCGAAGTACGCTGTCAGGCCCGGCATCCCTAAGACGCCGAGCGCTGTCGAAATGGGTGCGAGCTCCGGATTGACTTCTGTGAGCACCGGTCCGGGCGCTGTGGCGTACTCCGCCCACTCTAGCTCGCCGGTGACGACATCGCCCTCGTCAAAACGTGCACCGTTGGACTCGACAACCTCACCGACGACAGCACCCTTGAGCGCGTCGCCCACATCCCACGGGTCCGCATACGATTCGCTGTCTCGCATCCGGTCACGCATATACGGGTCGACAGAGAGGTACAGCGTCTTGATGAGTACCTCGCCGGGCCCCGGGTCCGGGATCTCTTCCTCGGAAAGCTCGAACGTATCGTGGTCGGGCGTCCCTTCGGGGCGCTTCGCCAGCCGGTAAACGCGGTTTGTGTTCGACATCACCCCTCATACACTTGCGACTTGAAAGGGGGCTTCGAAAGGAGAAACAAGCACCGGTTTTATAGTTTATCTAATAATTATCCACGGGTATTGTGCAGCCACGAGGGATGCATCGCTGATCGAGAGCGGTGAAGCGGAAAACGCGTTCAAATCAAGCGAGAAGCAGTATCGAGGTCGCCGGCGTTACTGGAAGCCGATCCGGCCGCCGGTTCCAGCCTGACGCTGTGGGCTGGAACCCCCTCTGAACTCCTCTTCCATCTGCTCGTAGTACTCGCGGATGTCGTCGGTAATCGTCGGACGCACGCTGTCCATCGCCTGCCGGAAGTGGCGCATCTCGACTTCCTCCGCGTCGTCGTCCTCACGGAGCGCCTCGATAGCGGCCTCACGGGCAATGGATTCGAGGTCCGAGCCGACGAAGCCCTCGCTGACTTCGGCCAGTTCACGCAGGCTCACATCGGGCGACAGCGGCGTGTCGTCCGTGTGGATCTTCAGGATCTGCTCGCGGCCCTCGATATCGGGCTCGCCGATCATCACCAGCCGGTCGAACCGGCCCGAGCGGATGAGGGCCGGGTCGATCATGTCCGGGCGGTTGGTCGCGCCGATGACCATCACGTCCTCCATCTCTTCGAGCCCGTCGAGTTCGGTCAGGAGCTGGTTGACGACGCGTTCGGAGACGTTCGACCCCATCTCGCCGCCCCGACCCGGTGCCAGCGAGTCGAGTTCGTCGAAGAAGATGATGGTCGGGGCGACCTGGCGAGCCTTCCGGAACGTCTGGCGGATGGCCTTCTCGCTCTCGCCGACCCACTTGCTGAGTAGTTGCGGCCCGCGGACCGAGATGAAGTTCGCGTCCGTCTCGTTGGCGACAGCTTTCGCCATGAGCGTCTTTCCGGTGCCGGGCGGACCGTACAGCAACACGCCCGACGGCGGCGTCACGCCCATGCGCTCGAACTTCTCCGGGGAGTTCATCGGCCACTCGACGGCCTCCTGGACCTGCTCTTTGGGCTCGCTGAGGCCGCCGACGCTGTCCCAGGACACCTTCGGGAGTTCCACCAGCACTTCCCGCATCGCCGACGGACTCACCTCGTTGAGCGCGCCCTTGAAGTCGTCGCGCTTGATTATCATGCGGTCGATGAGGCTCGGCGGGATGTCCTCCTCGTCCAAGTCGATTTCGGGGAGGTAGCGCCGGAGCGCCTTCATCGCGGCCTCCTTGGTCAGACTCTCGATGTCGGCTCCGACGAAGCCGTGCGTGTCCGTCGCCAGTTTGGCGAGGTTCACGTCGTCAGACAGCGGCATGCCGCGGGTGTGAATCTGGAGGATTTCCTCGCGGCCGACCTCGTCGGGCACGCCGATCTCGATTTCGCGGTCGAAGCGGCCGGGGCGGCGAAGCGCCGGGTCCACGCTGTCGACGCGGTTGGTCGCGGCGATGACGATGACCTGGCCCCGCGATTCGAGGCCGTCCATCATCGTCAGCAGTTGGGCGACGACGCGGCGCTCGACCTCGCCGGTCACGTCCTCGCGCTTGGGCGCGATGGAGTCCAGCTCGTCGATGAAGATAATCGAGGGCGATTCCTCGCTCGCGTCCTCGAAGATCTCGCGTAACTGCTGTTCCGATTCGCCGTAGTACTTCGAGATTATCTCGGGGCCGGCGATAGAGAAGAAACTGGCGGAGGTTTCGTTGGCGACGGCCTTCGCGAGCAGGGTCTTCCCGGTGCCGGGCGGCCCGTGGAGCAAGACCCCCTGTGGCGGCTCGATGCCGAGCTTCTTGAATATCTGGGGGTGTTTCATCGGCAGCTCGACCATCTCGCGGACCCGCTGAATCTCGTTTTGGAGGCCGCCGATGTCCTCGTAGGTGATGCCGCCGCCGGTCTTCTCGAACCCGGAGATGGGTTCCTCGCGGAGTTCGACCTCGGTGTCCTCAGTGATGAGACAGACGCCCTCCGGCTCGGTCTCGACTGCGATGAGCGGGATGGCCTGTCCGGGCGAGCGCATGAACGGGTGGTTCGTCGAGGACATCACGGGGACGATGTCGCGCTCGACGACCGGCCGCTTGAGAATCTGGCGTTTGACCATGCCGGCGGCGTCGGAGCCGAACTGGACCGATGCCTCCTCGGGCGGGGCGAGCACGAGCTTGTCGGCCTTCTCGGCCTCGGCCTTGCGGATGGTGACGCGCTCGCCGATGCCCACGTCTGCGTTCTGGCGCGTGAAGCCGTCGATGCGGACGGTGTCGGTGTTCCAGTCCTGTCGGTCGGCCCGCCACACCTTGGCCGCGGTCGTATCGCTCCCTTCTATCTCGATGATGTCGCCGGGGGAAAGCTTGAGATGCAGCAGCGTGTCGGGGTCGAGTCGGGCGATGCCGCGCCCCGAGTCGTTCGGGTACGCCTTCGCCACTTCCAATTGGACTTCGTTCATAGTAGAGCCTGCTTACAACGAACTCGGGTAGCCCCGGAGATATGCTTTATGCTACCGGCGGCCAAGACGCAGGGCGACGGGTTTATATGATACCTAATAACACACCGCACAGCATGCGGTAATAGCCTCTGTTTTGGGACGCAGTGACACAGGCTGCCGCCATCGCCGCGTTTCATAAGGCTGGACCCGATAGCGCCGATATGGTATTTCTTGTTCCCTTCGATGGGTCACCGCTTGCAGATGCCGCACTCGACCGCGCCGTCACCTACGCTGGAGCGCTTGACGAGGATGTCGTCGCCGTCGCGTTCATCCCCACTGGGGCCGACTACGCCGAGCGCCGCCGACGCGTCGACCCCACTGAAGACTTCGCCGCCGAAACCGCCGCAGATGACCTCAGACGCAAGATCGAGGAGGCGACCGACGACTCCGAACTCCGCTACGACGACGTGAGCGCCCACTCCACCAGTGAATTGTCGACGACGATCAGGCAGACCGCCCGAGACGTTGACGCCAGCGTCGTGTTCCTCGGTAGCGACGACACCGAAGACATCGTCGTCCCCATCGGCGAAGTCACAGACGGCGAGTCCTACGACATCCACATCGTCCGCCAGACGTGAGGCTGTAGCGAGAGGGCTTTTACCGGCCCAGCCTGACTCTCCGGGTATGCGAACACTCGCTTTCGATGGCCGGATAGGTGCTGCCGGCGACATGCTGCTGGGGGCACTACTGGCCGCCGGGGCCGACCGCGAGGCTCTGTCGCCGGTTGAAGACGCGCTGGACGTCGAATACGCCGTCTCCGCGGTGGACCGCTCAGGGATTGCTGCAACGCGCGTCGACGTACTGCTGACCGACGCCGACGATGTCGACGATTCTCACGACGACCAGTCGCATTCTCACTCCCACGACCATGACGAGGGACACGGCCACGCTGGGGACGACGACGCACACCCACACACCCACGAAGACCACGACCACACCCACGCTGAGGGGCGCGGCCCGAGCCGAACGTACGCCGAGGTCGTCGAACTCGTCGGGGAGATGGACCTCCCGGCGACAGTGCGAACGGACGCGCTGGCGATATTCGAGATACTCGGCGAGGCCGAGGCGTCTGTCCACGGGACGGATCTCGACGACACGCACTTTCACGAGGTCGGGGCCGACGACGCCATCGCTGATATCGTCGGCGTCTGCCTCCTGCTGGACGACCTCGACATCGAGCGGGTCGTAACGACGCCGCTGGCGACGGGCGGCGGGACTGTCGAGATGAGCCACGGCAGTTACCCGGTCCCGACTCCCGCAGTAGTTGCAATCGCGGAGCAAGCCGACTGGTCGCTGCAGGGTGGCCCCATCGACAGGGAACTCCTGACGCCGACCGGCGCGGCGATTCTCGCCCACATCGCTGACGGGACCGACTCGTTGCCACCGCTCGATCTCGACGCGTCAGGCTACGGCGCTGGCGGCTGGGACCTCGACGACCGCCCCAACGTCTTGCGGGCCATGGTCGGCGACGGCGCGGGGCGGCTCCGCCGCGATGAAATCACGGTCCTCGAAACGAACGTCGACGACGTCCCACCCGAAGTGCTTGGCGACCTCCAGCGCTCGCTCCCGGAGGTCGGCGCACGCGACGTGTCGATAGTGCCGACGACGATGAAGAAGTCCCGGCCCGGCCACATCGTGAAGGTCATCTGCAGGCCGGAAGACGCCGAGCGGGTCGCGCGCCGCCTCGCCGAAGCGACCGGGACGCTCGGCGTGCGCGAGTCCGGGGCCGGTCACCGCTGGGTCGCCGACCGGGAGTACAAGACGGTCGCGCTCTCCGTCGACGGCGAGCAGTTCGAGGTCACGGTCAAAGTCGCAAGTGACACTGACGGCACAGTGTTCGACGTGAGCGCGGAGTACGACGACGCCGCGGCCGTCGCGGACGCGACCGGGCTCCCCGTCCGGGCGGTTATGCAGCGAGCCGAGCGGATGGTGCGGGAATAGCCGCTACTCGTCGGCCGTGTTCGGGTCGGAGTCGCCCTCGTCTCCGTCCCCGACCGCAGTGTCGCTGTCGTGTTCGGCCAGCGCCTCCTCGACGGTGAGCGCGCCGGTGGCGACCTTTCGGGCCAGCCCCTCGCTGATTGCCCGGTTCGTCTCGCTTGCCTCCCGCGAGCGGTCCTTGATCTTCTGGAGTTCGCCGGCGGTGGGTTCGATGGTTCGGCTCTCGATTACCTCGCCGTCGAGCCGGGCGATGTTGACCGCGGCCAGCACGTCACCCATTCCGCGTGCGCCGGACCCGAGATACGGCGTCGTCCCCGTTTCGTCGACCAACTCCACCGGCACGGACTGAATCTCGTCGATGATGCGCGCGCCGACGAGCCGTGCACCGTCGCCGATGCGGACGACCGGGTCGACCGCGTCCTCGACTTCATCGCGAACGATGTCGGTGATTTCCGCCACAGGTACCTGAAACGCCGCGACGACCATATCGCCGTGGAGAATCGCGACACCCGGCCGTTCGCCGGGGTCGATACCGATGACGGTTCGACCGTCACCACCCCGGAGTGTCGAGATGACGGTTTCGACGGCTCGACGCGGTGTGTCCGGGTCCGCCTGCACGAGGTCGACGCCGTCGGGGATTTCGACCGATTCCCCGGCCGCGATGACCGCGACCTCCGCCTCCTCGGGCCATTGGTCGCCCGGTTCGATAGTTGTGAACGCCACGCCACGGTCGCGCAGCTCGTTGACGACACCGTGGTACACTTCGAAGTCCGCTGTGGCGACGACAATCACAACCGGAGTTCGGACGCCGATTACTTACAGATATGGGAGTCCGTTAGTCCACGTTTGTGCTCTAGATATTTACCAGACACCATTGGATACATCGAGTTGGGGACATCTACGATTCCTATTATATTTGATAGGATTTTTATAACAGCTAACTGGACTGCTAGTGATGCGTCCGGTGGTTCGCACTGACGGAGCAGGCGCGGCTTCCGACCCACTGTTCAGTGGTGCCAGCGGAGCCTATCTGGGCTT
The DNA here is from genome assembly GCF_003665885.1 of Haloarcula sp. Atlit-120R. NCBI lineage: Archaea > Methanobacteriati > Methanobacteriota > Halobacteria > Halobacteriales > Haloarculaceae > Haloarcula > Haloarcula sp. Atlit-120R. The sequence continues at coordinate 211,151 of NZ_QPLN01000001.1, forward strand.
GCTTCTGGCACCGCCGATTGTACCGGGGCTGAAGTGGGTCGGCGTTACCGAAGCGTGGGCGCTCTACGCCGCGCTGGTCGGGACGGTGACCGCTGTGACCACCGTAATAGGATGGCTGCTCTCCAGTCGACCGGCAGTAGCCGTTACAGTCGGCGCGACTCGCGCCCGGTGGCTTCCAGCGGCGATCGCGGCCGTGTACGCCGCCGTCGGCTTTGCGTCGCTGGAGATGAGTGGTGTCAGTGGCGTGCTGGCGTTTTTCTTCGGCTTGCTAGCCGTTTTGCTCGGAGTCGCTGTCGCGGTTATGTCACAGACACGGTACACTGCGGCAGTTACCGCAGGGGCGGAGGAGTTGACCCGCTGGCGAGCGAGCTGGCCCGAGTCTGCACAGCGTCGGCGGTTGCACGTCGGCGGAGCCATCGCTAGCGTCGCGACCATCGGGTTCGCCGTCGGTGCGGTGTTCGATATCGCCCTGCTCCAGTACATCAGTCAGGTGCTGTTCCCGTCCGGCTTCGTCCTTCTCTCGACAGGCGGAACCCGAACCGTCGTGGCGACCGAGCGCGGTCTGGAAGTCAGACTCCCAATTGCCAGACGGTTCTACGCCTGGGAAGAACTGGAATCTTACGAGCTCGACGCCGAGTCGCTCGTCATCACCCGCAGATGGGGGACTGCCCTCCGGTTTGCAACAGCCGACATCGACGACGTGTCCCTCGCCGAGTGGACGCTGGCCGAACGGCTTTCGGACGACTGACAGCAGTGTCGTCAGGTACCAGTGTTTTTATCCGAACCTGCCCAACCCCTGCCCGTGAGCGAGTACGTCCCGACCGGGTGTGACGCTATTGACGACCTCCTGGGTGGTGGGCTGGAGCGCGGTGCGGTCACACAGGTGTACGGCCCGCCGGCGGCCGGCAAGACCAACTTCGCCCTGTCGGCGGTGATGGAAGTCGCCGCTGCCGGCGACGCGGCGCTGTACATCGACACTGAAGGACTCTCGGCCGACCGGATGGAACAGGTCGCTAGCGGCCGCGCTCGCGGGACCGCCCAGACCGTGGACGACCTCGCCGGCCGCCTCATCATCACCGAGGCGCTGGACTACGACGAGCAGGCCGAGGCCGTCCAGGACGCCGCGGAGTTCGCCGCCGAGGTCGAACTCATCGTGCTCGACAGCGCGACCGGGTTCTATCGACTCCGCCGCGACGACGAGGACGGCGGTGAGACGCTTCGGGACGTGGCCCGCCAGATTACCCACCTGCTCTCGCTGGCCCGCAAACACGACCTCGCGGTCCTGTTTACGAACCAGGTGTTTACCGACCCCGACAGCGACCGCTCAACGGCGCTCGGCGGCCATACCCTCAACCACTGGTCGGGCGCAATCGTCCGCCTGGACCGGTTCCGCGGCGGCAACCGCCGCGCCACACTGGAGAAACACCGCGCCAAACCGGCCGGCGACACGGCCCAGTTCCGCATCACCGACTCGGGACTCGTGGGCGACGACACGCCCGAGACGCCGCAGTAGCCCGCCCTAACTGCCGAACCAGTCGGGCACGGGCCGTCGCGGTTCTGTGGCCGTTCGACGCATACCGCGCGAGCGGAGCGAGCGCGGTTTCACCGAGCACGGCTCGCCGTGCTCGGCCTTTTTCATGACCGTTTTTCGAGGAGCGGTCGCCCCCGGCGACCCGACGACGAAAAAGGTTCAGTAGATGAGGTCGTCGTCGTTCTCGGCCATGTACAGCGTCCGCGCGGCGATGTTGACGGCGTGGTCGCCGACCCGCTCGATGTCACGAATCGTCAGCAGGAGACGGGACACGTCGGCCATCAGTTGCTCAATCTCGCCTTCGCTGGAGTCGGTGTCTATCTCCCGCTCAATGAGGTCGCGCACGACCGTCTCCGAGGCGGCCTCACAGCGTTCGTCCACCTCGTCGTCGACATCGGCGATGGCGTAGCACTGGTCGGCGTTCTCGTCGCCGTAGGCTTGCATAGCGTTTTCGACCATCTCGATGGTCACGTCGGCAACGTCCTGAATGTCGACCTCGGGGTATACATCGCGTTCGGCCTCCAGCGAGTACTCGCCGAGGTTCGTGGCGAGGTCGCCGATCCGTTCGAGGTCGGTAATGATCTTGAACGACGCGGCGATAAAGCGGAGATCGGATGCGACCGGCTGTTGCAGCGCCAGCAGGTCGATACAGTCCTGTTCGAGGTCGAGATACAGTTGATTGATCTCGTGGTCGCCCTCGATGACCTCTCGGGCCATCTCTTCGTCTTTCTGTTCGAGCGCATCCAAGCCAAGCCGAAGCCGCTCGAGGACGATCTCTGACATATAAAGGACATCCTCGCGGAGCGAGTTCAGTCCCTCCTGATAGGAATCGCGTGGCATAGTCCGGAATGTGCTAGTGCCATGCATCAGCCTTTCCCTTCTCCCAATATCTCCCGATACTGACCGGTGCGACAGTCGCGGCGGACTACTATGCAGGAACAGACACGCTCGACAGCAAAAAACGGCTACTGGGGCACTGCCTCGGTGTCGTTACGGGGATGAACGTCAAGCGTCGTTTCGTCACCAACTGCCGTTCCGGCCTCGACGCGCTCGACGCGCAGCACCACGTCCTGTGGCGTTGCGCAACCACAGCTCACGAACTCGTCCCACTCCTCGCCGACGGCTACCGGGCCGCTGTGGGCGCGTCGAAGGTACTGTTGATAGGTGTCCCCGCGGAGTTCGTCAGCTATCCACTCGGTATCGACGCCGGACCACGGGTCTCCATCGGTGGTGTTGGGAGCAAACGAGAGCACGATACGGGCCGCAACGGAAGCCATACACTAACTGAGGCGGGAAACAGGCTTAGTCTCTTGGGCGTAGCGCTGTTACTACAGCTTGTCGTTGACCGCTTCCAGACAGTCGGCGTCCACGAACACCACGACGTGGTCGCCGGGTTCGATAACAGTGTCACCGCGGGGGATGACAAGCTCGCCGCCGCGGCTGATAGCTCCGATGACCACGCCAGTCGGCAGTTCCTGCACCGATTCCTGGATCGGTCGCCCGGCGAGGACACTGTCAGCGGCTATTTCGATTTCCAGCACTTCGGCGCGGTCGGATTCGATGATGGCAACCTTCGTCGCGTCGTACTCCCGGGTGAACCGGGTAATCTCTTCTGCGGTCGTCTCGCGGGGATTGACAGCTACATCGACGCCAACAGCTTCGAACAGGTCAACGTACTCGCCGGAGTTGACGACGGCGACGGTTCGCTCCGCACCGAGTCGCTTGGCCAGCAGCGTCACTAAGAGATTCTTCTCGTCGCTATCGAGCGTCGCAACCACAGCATCGGCATCGGAGACGTGTTCCCGTTCGAGGAACTCAGTGTCGGTTGCATCACTCTCCAGCACGGTGGTTCCTTGCAGCTCTTCTGCCAGCTCGCGCGCTCTGTCGTGGTCGCGCTCGATAAGCCGCGGTTTGATACCGCGATCCTGAAGCAGTCGTGCGGTGTGATAGCCGACGTCGCTCCCGCCGACAACGAGGACGTTCTGGGTCGCCTCCGACTTCGGCGCGATCTCGGTCGCGAACAGGCGAACGCTCTCGCAGCTGCCGATGACGACGATATCGTCGCCGGCTTTGATGACTGTTTCTCCGCGCGGGATAATGACTTCGCCGTCGCGCAGTACGGCAGCGAAGGTTAATGACTCGTAGCGGTCGGCCTCAGCGACGGTCAGGTTCGTGATTGGACTGGATTCGCGCACTTCGAACTCACCCATCTGGACCTGACCGTCAACAAATGTTTCTACGTCGCGCGAACCGGGGAGCCCGATTACTCGGGCGATATTCTCCGCAGTGAGCAGGTTCGTCGCGACCATGTGATCCACGCCAAAGGCGCCCTCGGATTTCTCCCAAGTCCGGAGGAACTTCGCGCTCTTGACGCGGGAAATGGTGAAGGGGTCAGCCGCCGTTACCGCCGTCCCGCAGGTGACGATGTTCGTCTCGTCGTCGTCGGTACTGGCGATGAGAACGTCGGCTTTCTCGATACCGGCCTCGGAGAGGGTGTCGAGTTCCGCACCGTCCCCTTCGACGCCCAGCACGTCAGCCTCGTACATCAGGCTTTCAACGCGGTCTGGGTCGATATCTACGACGGCGACTTCGTGGCTCTCAGCGAGGCTCTCAGCAATGTTCGAACCGACCTCGCCCGCGCCGACGATTACGATATACACGGCTGCGCCTCCGCCTGATTCATATGCATCAGCTTTCCGCCGATGGGTGAAGTGTATTTTCATCCGGCCAGCAGTCCGGCCCCATCGGGGCGGACAGGCTACCGAATCCGGCGGTCAAGACGTACCTGTGGCTTACTTACGGCTCATCCCGAAGCGGTACATTCAACCAAGGACAGAGGGCTGACCGACGTTGGAACCGCTCGACCGCGTCGAACGATTCTTTCGTCTCTTCGATCGCTTTTCGCATACTGGCGTAGTCGGTCATACACGCTTTCTCTGTCGCCCACCGTTTGATTATATGCTTCTTTACGCCCGCTATCTACCCGGTAGACACGTACTTCTGCCACGCAATTCAGGGAACCGCCGTCAGGGACTGTACCACAATACGGCACCGGTCTTTGTCTGCAGCCCTGTCAAACACGCAACAGCCGCCCGGCGGAGCGTTCACTACGGTAGCAGGTGACTACTATTTCACCACTGGCCAGTGTATGTGCTACGCCCGACCAGACGGACGCGCTCAGTCACTACTTCTGAACGGAGACGCGGACCCGAGGATGAGAACGAAAAGGTGAATCCCAACGAGTCCGGAAAGCAGTACGGTTCTAGCTGTCGGTGGACTCGCGACTGCGGCCCCGCCTATCGCCACCGTCAGAACACTCACGATGGTCTCTGCCCGAAGACTCTCGGCTGCCTGTTCTCTGGGCGTGCGGGCCGCTTCGAACTGGTCCCTGATAGCGTCAAATCTGGGGCCCTGACAGACACGTTTCCGGTCTTGCTCGTACACTACCAGCCCGACAGCGTCGAGTTTGGGCAGGTGAGTCTGACAGAGGGAGATGTACACACTGTCGTAGAGTTCGTCACTATCGGTCTCTGCATCGGCGACGGCCCGCGCCACCTGTTTGCCCAGCGTACTGACAGAGAGCGCCGTCCCGTGTTCAGCAAGGCAGTACAGGCATGCGCGGCGGCGCTCGTTACCGAGAATATCGAATAGGGTTGCGCCATCGAGGTCGTTCTGCGCTGGCGGCGTAGTCTTTTTTCCGGTATCAACGACGGCGTCGGGCCCTACTGCCGGTCGCATATGTTACTCACCCCGGGTGTACCGCTGTGTGCACGCATTTGTCCAGTACGTAGCTTACATCTCCATATCGAGAGCCGCTCGTAGACGGTCTGAAAGCGACCGCGACCCCATCAGTGAGAGCCGATGGATCACCGCCAGTGCTACAAATACCACGCTCACGACGAGTGCAACTGCGACACCTGACACTGTAGTCCCGCTGAGTGCGAGTCCACCGACTGCAACCAGTGTGGCACACGCAGTCCCGAGATACCGACCTGCCCATCGCTCATCGGCAGGCGTGTGGGCCCCGGGCCGGTCGTGGTCAGTTACACCGGCCGACAGCGTCGACTCCGCAGGCGGCGTCGACAGAAGTGATGGTTCCGCAGCGAGATACTTATCAAAGGAGTTCGCGAGCGCGGTCGCTTCGACGAGTCCTCGATCTTGGTTGTAGTTGATAACGCCCGCATCGTCCATCTTTGGGAGGTGGGACTGGTACAGCGCGATGTAGACGCGCTGGCGCTGTTTCGAGCGCAGCGAGTCGATGGTGGTGTCGTGTTCCAGCGCCGCGATGTGTTCTGCGATGTCGCTCATATCGGCTGGCTCTTCGCCGGAGTGCTCGTGGAGGTACTTGAGGACTAAGCGGCGACGACGACACTGAAGGACATGGAAAATGTCGTCGCGGGTGAGGTTATCGTCAGACGAGGCGTCTCCAGACGATGACTCGTCTGTCGTGGACGCCTCTGCCTCGGCTGCTGTGGGTTCGGAAGTCGTTTCAGCTATCGACATGTGACTTTTCCTTTTCCAGCGGCCGCCATATACCGGGTCGACTGTTCCGTCGGTTGCGACTGTTTCACCGATTTAGCCGGTCGGTAGTGACCGACTTACTCTGGACACAGGACAGTAAAAGTGGCTTCTGAAGGACGAATACAGCCATATAGGTCGTTTCGCCCCAGCTATTGCTTTCCAGTACTGTTTCACGCACCGTACCGGATCGTTCCACCGTTTCGACAGCAACTAGTATGTGAAAAACCACACTCGTGCACCGTGGGAATTTCGCATGTCACGGGCCTATTCGACTGTTTTCGGGACGTAGAAGGCACAAAAGCCGGGAGTACGGTGACCTTTATCTGCCGCAGGGTGTTGTGCACATATTCCTGACCGCCGTGACGGCGGCGGACAGGTGCGCTTGGCGGAGATTTACCCATCTCTGTGCAGTGACGCCACTACCGACCAAGCTATCCGGCCCGTGTGTCAGCTTATCCGCCGGGCGTCGGCGGCTTGATATCGCCTGCGTGGGGCGAGTTCGCCGCCGGGGGCTTTGCCCGCTCCAGACAGATGAGGTTCTCCCTGCCGAGACGTATTTTTACGACTTCGTCTTCGTCCACCATCCGCGAAAGGAGGCGGCTAACCTTCGCTTTCGACCAGTCCGTCGCCTCAACGATATCTGTCTGGTGCAGACGACCGTTCTCGGCTTGCAGCATCAGCTTCACGAGGTGCGCGTCAGGGGTGAGTTCCCGGTCAGCTTGCTCGAAGGCCTCAGCTGCAGTGTCCACGTCGATGTCTGCACTGTCGGCTTCGACCACCCTGTCCGTGGCGTCGATTTCACGGTTAATTTCGAGTATCTCCCGATCCAGTTCGAGGTAGCGATAAATGAACAGTCTGGCCGCCGTGGAGAGCCTTATGACCCAGCCACGCCTGATCGCTGCGACTGTCAGCCCAGTCCCTATCAGGAACCCCAGTAGCGAACTCGTCACCCAGGCTGGCGTCAGAACGCTGTTCGGGTTCGTCCCCCAGGTGACTTCCTGTGGGTCGGTCAGGAAGTCACCGTCCGAATCGGACGCGAGCGGGTCCGTTCCAAGGGCCGAAACCTCGCGCCCGTCGCTGAGACCATCGCCATCCGTATCGACGGTGGTTGGGGACGTGCCGGCTGCCAGTTCTCTTCCGTCGTCGAGGCCGTCACTATCTGTATCACTCTCGGTAGGTTCGGTCCCCGATTCGAGTTCTGTTCCATCTGCCACCCCATCACCGTCAGTGTCTGCGACCGTCGGGTCGGTGCCCAGGGCCAGCTCCCTGCCGTCAGCGACCTCATCAGCGTCGGTGTCGGCCTGTACCGGGTTCGTGCCGACCGCCAGCTCCCTGCCATCGACGACGCCGTCGTTGTCCGTGTCCGCGTCGGTCGGATCGGTCTCGCCAGACGCCTCTCGCTGGTCGGACAGCCCATCGCCGTCAGTGTCCGCGACGGTTGGATTCGTCCCGAGTGCCAGTTCGCGTTCGTCTGCTAACCCGTCGCCATCGGTATCGGCCCGTCGCGGGTCGGTGCCCTGTTGGATCTCAGTCCTGTCGGCGACACCGTCTTCATCAGTGTCTGCGGCTGTGGGGGCCGTCCCGTGCTGGTGGACTTCTGTCCCGTCCAACAGCCCGTCGCCGTCAGTGTCGGCGTCAGTGAGGTTCGTACCCTGGACCACCTCGTGGCTGTTGTTGAGCCCGTCGTCATCAATATCACCGGTACGCTGAATCGGCTGCAGAGACACCGGTTGCCGATCTATCATGGTGTCGGTGCGCGTGTTGTAGAGAGAGACTGAGAGATCATCGATCCCCGTTGTCCCGGGAGTCGTGAGGGTCGTTGTTCCGTTCGGGCCGACCGACGTACAGTTCAAAGACCCGTTCGCGCGCGCACAGACCGAGCGGTTCTCCTGCGGCGAGCTAACGGTCACTGCGATCTGATACCCGCCGGGCCGCGCGCCGTCTATCCGTTCCCAGACGAACGCGGTTCCGTTCGGCCCGTGCGCAACAGCCTGTGTGGGACCAGCCGACTGTATCGCTGGCGCTGTTTCGTTGCCCGTCGCTGTGTCATCAGCATACTGCCCGGCGTCCGCTGCAGCAGCGACACCCACGGAGACGGACGCGACTGTCAAGAGGAGGAATAAAGCGCATATCCCGCTCACGATCCGGTGTCTCATACGGAACGGGTGTCACAGCGGAACAATATCCTTTTTGGCACATGATAGCCCTGTCACGTCTGGCCACACTTGATAATTCAGATATAATTATTTATTCTTTAGTCATCTACTCATCAGATAGTCCAAGCTCCGACCCGACGACCTGATCCATCCCGCGCCGAATCCGCTGTGACATCGCAGATGGTGAAATGCCGAGTTTGTCCGCCAACTCTGCTTGTGAGATGCCACGGGGAACGTCGAAGTACCCCTCGCTGTGTGCCGTCTCGAGTGCGACTTGCTGGTCTGCGGTTAGCCCGCATGCACCGGCATTGACTTCTCCGGAGGTCCAGTACAGTCGATCAAGTCGAAACGTGATATTCCGGTCAGAGCAGTCAGAGCGGAACTGTGACAGTGCCGCCCGCGACCGAAACTGGGCGTGTACCAGCCACTGTCCACTTGTCCCTTTGATATCGAGCGCCCGACCACCGGCGCGGACGAGCGAGGGCGTGAGTCGAACGGCGCTGTCGGCCACCTCAACCCGATAGACGCGGTTCGTCTCCGTCCAGTCTAACACGACGGACTCGCATACCGTGCTATCCCTCTCCAGTTCTGTTTCGAACTGGTCGAGACCCTCACCGACGGCCTCTATCACCACGAAACTCGACGTACCGTCGTCGACCATCTGCTCCGGACGGACTGTTATGTCCGGACTACTCTCGACTGCCTCCGTCAGAACCAGCTCCGGATGACTCAGACACAGATCGACACCGAGGCTCTTCCCCCGTGATGTCTCACCCGTCTCTGATGGGCTCGCCGGCCCGTACCCAGCACCATCGACTGGCTGGTCCGCTTCGGCTGCTGACCCTTGGTCGCCGGTGTTGCGCATATGGACACCAGACGGATCGCGCACAAGCCTGTTACTGCTATAGGAATAGTGTATGGGAATCAGGATGCTATATTGATAGCCGAAGAAGGAGGTCGTGTCTTTTCCTGGTTATCAGTGCTTCGTTGAAGGACTGTCTGAGAACGGGGAAACGCTCACACTCTGCCGGAATAGATGTGTGATATGGGCGACCCAGCGTGTTATCGTGACTACTGTCCGTCGTGCGATGCACAGCTAACGATTACCGACGGTGAGTGTCCGGATTGTGGCACAACCCTTGAAACTCTCCGGTGGTAGTATCGTTGTAGGTTTGCGGTTGTGCTGGACGCACTCTGAACACTGTGCATTCGACACGAGGCTTTCTACACACTCTTTGGCATAACCGAGATACGGTGAGAGGCAGTGACCAGAGAAACAGTATGACGAGGTGAGAAAGTAGCACGCTGACTGTGAATACACACTCGCAAAAGCGATCAGTGACTGTCCATAACCCACGTTATTATCAAAGGGGTGTTGTCGGTGGCGTGTTGAGAACTCTATTGCGGACAACTCGACCTAAGATTCTATAGAGAGGATAGTAGACATTGACAGATCATATAAAAGCAGTCGTGTTCAAGTACTCCGTCTGACTTCAGAGCTGTGAGTCTCTCCATCTGGACGACAGTCCGTTCTGACGTATCCATCCCACCCATTCACTGACAGGGACTGATTTTTCCAAGACTGGCGTACCGAATGCGAAATTGCTACGCTAGAAATTGATCACCTCGTTCACTCTCGTGGGTCGTCACTGAACGTAACCGCAGATAACACATCCGTCCGGACAAAAGAGAGCTCTCGGAGCTGGATGGCCGAAATTCATATTCGACAACTAAGCGCTCGCAGGACAGAGTTAAGCGAGTGTTTGCTGTACCAATGGTTCTGTGAAATCGATTTGGTGTTTACCACTGCAAATATAGAACCGCTGCGTGTTCCACTCTAACTATGCCTCAGCGTTTATTCAACGGAGTAAATCCAATTTCACTTATAATAATATTTTGAGCACCAGCGACTCATCGGTTACGAATTGATGACAACGGTTCGTGAGGGCACTGAGCAGTTCATTGATCGGCATTGAACAAACCAAGAGTAGGATGTGCTATAGTAGCCATTGAAAATCAATGCACACCTGATCGCCCGACGGCAGTGCGATCAGTGTGTAAATCGTTTCAACTGTTACTATAGTTACGGGAAAACTCGCAACACACTGGGACTAGGTAGCTGCAGCGTCTTCAGTGTCGTCGCTGCTAATAACCACCATGTCAAGGATGGTTTTGAGCCCGTATCCGGCGTAGAGGCTACCCACGACAGCCATCGGGAGGAGATATCTAGGGGACAGGTATAGGATAGCAAGAAGACACAGATACGGAATCGTAGCAAACAGCGGGAAGAGTCGCTTATCGGTCGATTGTAACACAAGCACGACGAGTGCGACGAAAATGCTAGCATATAGCCATGCAACCAGCTCTATCGAAGGCCCAATGAGCCCCGTCCCGACAGTTAGCTCGCGATACATGAATGCGGCAGCGATGATGATAGCAATAGTTACCGGCAAGATGCGAGCGTACCGCACCCTTGGGAGAAGGGCCACAACTCCAATCAAAAAGAGTACCGGTAGAAGAGGGTTCACCAGTACGAACTCGAAGTAAGGAACACCCCAATGAAGAAAATGAGGCGCATAGAATTGGAGGTTCCGAACCGTATGTTCGAGTGGTGCATTCGACAAGCCGACGAAGAAGCCGGTCGAGAACAGCGAGGGCATTGAGACGAGTGTCCGAACGGTAACTACTGGTGAGTCCCCTGACGAGAGCTGATAAAGCAGTATGACTCCAACGAACCCCAGCAGTGGGCCGAGTACGAAGACGTGGCGAAACCTGTCTTCAGAGAACGCATAGAGTCCGGCGAGCGGAGCAAGGAGAAGAAACAGGTATTCTAGACGCATAAAAAATACGATGATTCCGACGGCCGCTCCGGCCACGTACCTTCGACTAACGAAGAAGTATAGGCTGAGAGTGAAAAAACAGACAGCAATCGGTTCTGTGTAAGCCCACCACGAGAAGTTGATGTGAAGCGGCGTAACTGCGAGGACGAATCCGGCGGCGTGACCTGCCCGGGGAGAATCAAACAGCACAGTGGCTGTTCGACCGACGAGCCACACCGTTGCCAAAGACGCCACAAACGACGCGAGGTTTCCACCCATTTGGCCAAAGAGCCCGAGAAACAGCGCCATGATGGCTTCTACACCGATGTGTCCGGAAATTGTGATCTGGCCCTCAAGCAGGTTGAGTGCTCTCCCGACGTATACTGAGGAGTCGTCGTGGACGGGTTTCAATACCGTGTACGGGAGCCGAACGAGTATGCCGACGAGCAGGATAGCGAACCACGCCCGACTCCGGCAGAGGAGGGCTGCACCGCTGAACAGAATAAGGAGGGTGAGTACGATTGAGATTAAGGTAAGCACCGCTGTCAAACCCCAAACGGCGAGAATCATACCGACTGCCATCGCCACTCCGGCTCCCATCGCCATCGTAGCGCCCTGACGCATTCATTATCGATTAGAATGTCGCCGTATAAACTCTATCGAAAGAGATTACTCCCTTCTCGCGATATTCGGCGACCCTGCGTAGTGCTGACGGATGGGAAACCCGGTATCATCAGTCCTCTGGTTAGAAGCATAGCCAAATGTGAGGATCTCAAAATATATGACCTATTGAGCATAAAGGAGTTCGTAATCAGTTCGAACACATGCAGCCGACTAAAATCACCACACTGATTTCAGAGGAGCTGCGGGACGCGTACATTGCGCTGTGGGCCTCGCTCACTTCCCGATACCCAGTTGGGGCGAATGTCTTTGAGCGAGACTGGGATGCGCTCATCATACTCGACACCTGCCGTGTAGACGCACTGAAAGAGGTTGCAGATGAGTACTCGTTTTTGTCAGATATCGATTCGATAGTTTCTGTTGGGAGCACCAGTCGAGAGTGGGTCGCAAACACGTTTCGCACAACGTATACGAGCGAGATTCGTGGAACGGCCTACGTTTCAGCGAACGCCTTCTCGAAGCGAGTTCTCAAAGATCGTAACTTCCCGGCTGACCGGGCACCAGTGAACTGGAAGGTGGCGGATGCAGACGACTTTTTGCTTGTAGACGACGCGTGGCAGTATCAGCCCGAGCACCCCTACAAACACATGCTCCCCGAACATTTGACCGACCGCGCTATCACGGTCGGCCGCGAACTCCAGCCAGACCGACTCATTGTCCACTACTCGCAACCCCACTCACCGTACATCGCCATGGCGAGGCGTGAAGGACGGGAACTGAAACCATGGGAATCGAATCCATTCAAATGCCTTCGAGCCGGAAGTGTAGAGCGAGAGACGGTCTGGAACGCGTATCTCGAAAATCTCAGGATGAGTCTTGACTCCGTTTCGGTGTTGCTTGAGAATCTGAATGCCGAGCGCGTCGCAATTAGCGCGGACCACGGCGAAGGATTCGGCCGCTGGGGAACGTACAAACACCCCCTCGGAAGCCTCCAACCGAACGTGAAATGCGTCCCATGGGCGACTACAACTGCACGTGACAGAGGCGAGTACGAACCCAAGTTCAAACCGAGGGTTACTGGCGAACAAGGTGACAAGGACGAATTTGAACGAAAGGAGACAGTCGAACACCTTCGAGACCTCGGTTACCTGTGAAATGGATTCTCGCGGTTCGGTCAGTCCCTGTCAATCTCGATTAGTTCGTGTAGCCAAGGCTACGCAGTCGCTGTTCAACCACGTCATGCTTAATTTCTTCGTCGCCACTCTTCGACGACCCGGAGGTCACATCTCGTCGCTCACCCTGTTCGTGGACTAGCCACGGCACACGTACGAGTTCGTCGACGTATGTTCCGTGTGGGTGTCCCCAGCCCGAAACCGGTACCGGATATAATCGTTCTCCCAGTAGCTCTCCGTGGTCCGCAGTGACAACGGTCTTTCCGTCAAGCCCCTCGAGTAAGTCAGTTACGTGCGGAAGCGTAATGTCAACGTTCCGTCGGTACGCCTCACGCAGCGTCGAGGCGTCCACCGATAGCTCTCCGCTGATGAACTGTCGGTACGTGTTTCGGTCAGTATTCAGTTTCTCGGTCGGTCGATCGAGGAAGGGAGTGTGGGGCTGGATGTAATGCACCAGTAGCCGCTTGTTCGGGTACTGCTCGGCGGCTTGGAGTGCGTGCTCGGTGGTCGTTTCGGGGCGCACGACCTGTCGTCCACCATCGTGCCATACGTTCGAATCATCGCTCCAGATGTTAACAACCTCGTGAAACGTCGCGTTGAGTTCGTCTTCGAACCGGTAGTACTGCGGCGTTGCGGTAACATAAACCGTGTCACGCAAGTCTCGGTCTGTGAAATTCGCTCGGAGGAATTCGTATGTTTGTGACCCCTTAGAAACCCGTGACTCCAAGTTACCGGGGAGTTCATCCCGGTCTACGAGAGCATCGTACCGACAAGCGTCAAGAAGAACAAGTGAGTCCCAGTCCTCGTCAAAAATGTCGATTCCGTCAGGATTGGACTCTACTGTGTAAAGCCGTCTGTGATAGAGTCGGTTGGCTCGGAGGAGCCACTCGTGTAATCGACCACGGAACATCGACTTGAGCGTCATTACCTTCTCTGTTGGAACACTACAACCGACGAATATAGTTGTGATGGTATCCACTTAAAAGATAAGTAGCAATTGCCCTTCGGCATCGATTCGTAGACTGGTGTCCGACGGCACAATATCTTGTCCGCATGCCATAGATGAGAGCTTTCAAACGGTCAGGCCGTCTTTTGAGCCTGATATCCTCCTGGAGTGGGTATCGGGCGATAAGTATTCGTGGTTCTATCTTGGCCTCGACCGTTGCTCACATCTTAGCTAGATCCCCTCCCATTTAGACAGCGTTCACGACCGCTGTTCTTGTATACCGGCGGCCTTCGATAATCGCTCTCGAAGGAGACTAAGCATTATTCGGCTCGGTCGTGTCTTGGAAGCACATGGTTCAACGAGGCCCAACAAATCTGGTCGGTTCTGGTGAGGGACAAGAGCATCGTTGAGCGGTATTCCGAGTGTCCTAAACTCACCGCTGGCATCTGACTGGCGTAAGTGGTGCTTCGTCAGGCTCAGACAGACCAGACTCGCCGGGAGTAACGGCCTGAGTAGGTCACGATGCGAAAAGGAATCGAAGCACAACATTAAAAACGTTTGAAACAAATTACTCTGGCTCGACATAAAAATTTCATTCGAAAGGTGGGATTCTGCACCACGGCCATTGTGCGGATAGTTCGTAGATTGGTCGGTCGATGATGAAGTTTCGGCAATCCTTTACTCGAGTCGTCGAAACGTAGACCTGTGACTGAGCCGTATCGTGTCCTCCACCTCATCACTCGGTTTCTCGATGGCGGTGCAGAGAAGAGCGTCGAACAAATCCTCTCGGCGCTTCGGACCGCACCAGAGCAGTACGACCTACGAGTCGGTGTCGGCGCGGAACATGCTTCCGAGCGACTTGATGCTCTCCGGGAGAGAGGAATCGACGTCACTGTGTTCCGGGCGATCAGACACTACAACCCAGTAACTGCACTTCCGGCGGTCCTGTGCGTCGCACGGTATCTCAAACACGAACAGATAGATATCCTCCACACACATAGCACAGAGGCAGGCGTGATTGGACGCTGGGCGGGCGCCCTTGCAGATGTCCCAGTCACTATCCACAGCGTTCACGGTGACCCAATCGCAAGCGACCGGAACCCGCTGTTGAACGCCACACTCTACGTCTTCGAGCGCGCGAGTGCACCGCTGAGCGACCGCATAGTCACCAACTCAGTGAGGGTTCGTGACACCTATCTCGACCGCGGGTTTGGTCATCCGGACCAGTACGAGGTCATCTACGACGGTCTAGACTTAGACGCATATCGCGTTCCGGACCGGTGGGATAACCTGCCATCCGCCGATGAACCAGTTTCGCTACTTTTCGTCGGCCGACTAGCGGACGGCAAGGGCCTGTTCGACCTGATAGAGGCAGTCGATCAGGTCGCCGGAGAGCATCCGGTCAAGTTAGATATCGCGGGCGAAGGAGAAAGCCGAGAAGAACTACAGGATGCGGTCAAGCGACGTGGGCTTGAAGACAACATCTCATTTCTCGGCTACTGCGACGATGTTGCCCGGCTCCTCGCCACGGCGGATGTCTTCGTACTCCCCTCCTATCGTGAGGGAATGCCCCGCGTCGTCACCGAAGCCCGTGCTGCCGGGTTGCCGGTCGTCTCGACGACTGTCGCAGGAATCCCCGAACAGGTTTCGCATGGCGAAACCGGATTTCTAGTCGAGCCGGGTGACATCTCAGAACTGAGCGCCCGCATCGGGCAACTCGTCGCATCACCGTCGCTCCGGCGTAAGATGAGCAAACAAACTACCGCCGACCTCAGCCGATTTACGCTCGAAAACATGGAACAGTCGTACCAATCGCTCTACCGCGATTTGGTGGACAGTATCTCTTGATAGATTGTCGCTACTTCTTCGACCATCCTATCGACCGTGAACTTCCTGTCGAGCCGTTCCCTCCCGGCTTCGCCCATCGATTCGGCCAGTTCTCGGTCCTCAAGCAGGGTTGAGATAGCATCGGCAAACTGCGTCTCGTCTGTCGGGGGACACAGCAGTCCAGTCTTGCCGTCTGCGACCACTTCTGGGATGGCACTCACTTCAGATGCGACGACGGGTGTCTGGGCGGCCATCGCTTCGAGAAACACAACGCCAAAGCCTTCCCACCGCGATGGCAGTGCGAACACGTCAAATGCGTGCATAAGTTCGGGAATGTCAGTCCGAAATCCGGCGAATGTCACGGCGTCCGCAATACCGAGAGTGTCTGCAAGGCGTATCAAGCGGTCTTCTTCCTCGCCGCGTCCAACGATAGCGAGATGTGCGCCCGGCACCCGGTCTCTGACTTGCTCGAACGCGCGGAGAAGCGTTTCCAGATTTTTCTGCTCAGTGAGTCGAGCGACGGTTCCAACGAGTGGCTTATTATCGTCGACAAATTCTCGCCGTACCGATTGGACGTCACTCTCAGATACGTCTTCGAAGTCCTTTAGCGAGAACCCGTATCGGACCGTCTGAACTCGATCTGGGCTGACATTCGAGGTTTCAAGCAAGTAGTCACGGACATGTTCAGAAATTGGGAGAATACGGTCGGTACGAGACAGCGACAGGTCGTGTACTAGCTTGTGCGGTTGGTCCTGCCAGTATGGTGGATCGTTATGCTTCGAGGAGACGATAGCTGGAACTCCAGCAACAGTTGCGGCTGTCGCGCCGTATACGTCACCGTGAAAGAGGTGAGTGTGGACAATGTCGTAATCGTTTCGAGCTATTTTTGCGACGAGTCTCCCGAGCCCGAGTGGGTCCAAGTCCGACCGGATACCAATTCGCTCAACAGAGCAGCCTGCTTCTCGGAAGTCGTCCGCGAGTTCGCCGTCGCCTTTCAGATATGCTACGGTAACGTCAAACTCCCGTGAGGCGAGTCCGTCAAGAAGCATCAGAAGGTGATTCTCTGCGCCGCCGACATCGATACCAGAAATAACATGGAGAACGCTCGGTGTATCTGTCATTGTCGCCTGATTTCTAGTGTTCTACCAAAGGTGTACTGACTTTGGCTTCCTCCGGCCACGAGCCAAGTTTGACCGGCCGCTCGCATATCTGTTCGCTGAGTTATCTATTGCCCAGTAGCTCACCACGGGTAGTGGCCACGAGGAATCCCGTTCCCCGGGATTGAGTCGCTGACCAATTCGGTAGTTGACCGACGCACGCGTCGGCATCGTCGAGTTCGTTGTCGTACAGTGTGCGGATAATGTCCCAACTCTTGCTCAATGCACTCGTACCGATAAGATACCATATATTTCGTTCTATTTTCGTTCAATGTCGCGTGGTCTCTGCGTGCGCTATCGAGAATGGTTGAGATGACGTTCGGTAGCAGATAAGTATCAGTCCTCACTGGCGAGAGCGTGTTTAATTCGATAGTGATTTTCTGGAGACTGGCCAGAGAAGGCGACAGGTTCTTGAACGGCCGTTACACGCTTTTCCGAGAGTTCCATCGCGAATAGAACGATATTTCAAGCGGGACAGACACTGTTCAGCCAACAGTGAAGGAGTCAGTCAGCGTATTGCTCGCCCCCGGTATCTTTCCACCCGATTCCGGAGGTCCAGCGACATTCGTCTCATCGCTTGGACGCGAACTCGTCAACCGGGGCCACTCTGTCCGCGTCGTCACGAACGGTCGTGCCTCGTCGGGGTTCGACGACCGGTTTCCGTTCAAAGTCGTACGCATTCCTCGTGGTGATTCCGTCGTCTTTAGATATGCCCGACAGATTCGAACCCTCGTGGCCGAACTCCGGTCGTACGAACCGGACGTGATGTTGGTAAACGCGTTCGACTTGCAGGCGATAACTGCCGGGCGCATCGTGGGCGTCCCGACCGTCAGCAAAATCGTCGGTGACGCCGCATGGGAGCGGGCCCGCCGTTCCGGCGAGACCTGCAACGACATTGAGACGTTCCAGCAGTTCACTTTTAATCCGAAACTCGAAGGTTGGAAACTTCTTCGGACAGCGCCAGTTCGATTGGCAGACCACGTCGCGGTGCCAAGCAAGTTTCTCCGCTCACTCGTGACTGGGTGGGGAGTGGCTCCCGACCGGACGAGCGTCATCTACAATGCGATAGACATAGAGAGGCCGTCGATAACCGACTCCGATCGACCACCCCGAATCGTGACCGTCGGTCGACTCGTCCCGTGGAAAGGGATAGGCGGAATCGTTGATGCTTTCGAACGAGCCGACGTACCCGACGCGGAGTTACACGTCATCGGTGACGGGCCTGAACGGGACACCCTCGAAGCGCACGCAGACAAACGGGGCGTGAGTGAGCAAGTTGTCTTTCATGGTCGCATCCCTCACGAACGTGTACTCGACATCGTCTCTCGTAGCCGCGTCTTCGCGTTAAATTCGACCTACGAGGGGCTTCCCCATGTTGTCCTCGAAGCGATGGCCTGCGGGACACCTGTCGTCGCGTCCGCGGTATGTGGCACTCCTGAGGCCATTACCGACGGCGAAGACGGGTTCCTCGTTGAACAGGACGACATTGAGGCGTTCTCTGAGCGGTTTGAGCAATTACTCTCGAACTCCTCGCTCCGGAGTCAACTCCGAACGCAAGCGTACAAGCGCCTCGAGAGCCAGTTTGAACACGAACAGATGGTCGCCGAATACGAGACCCTTCTGCGGAAGGTAGCCTCCGCGAGAGACGGCCACCGAAAAAAAAATGGCTAGGATACAGTACGTGGCAAACGCAAGGCTTCCGAGCCGGCGAGCACACGCCTATCAAATCGTCCAGATGTGCGACGCATTTACCGAGAACGGACACGAGGTTGAACTAGTCATCCCTGATCGCGTCCAGCCAGACGACGCGCCCGATTCAGTTGAGGAATACTTCGACTCACCTATTAACTTCGAAATAACACGACTGCCGTGTATCGATTTTCTCGGCAGTAGCTCACGCCAGCCGCTCCTCCGCTTCGCGTTCTACCTCCAGTCGATCACGTTCACACTCGCTGCGCTCGCGTACACGCTCAGATCCGACTGGGACTGGCTGTACTCCCGCGGACTTCTGTTCGCCGTCCTCGGTGCACCGTTGTTCGGCGATTCGCTTGCGGTCGAACTGCACCGTCGGCCTTCGAGAGACCGAGTCGCAGCACTTCTTGGACGGGCATTGGAGCACACTTGCGGTGTAGTTGTCATCAGCGAGGGGCTCCGGGACGAGTGGCGCTCGTTCACCAATGCGCCGATGCTTGTCGCACCGGATGGTGTACGCCTTGACCGGTTCACAATCAAGCGCTCAAAGTCGTCACTTCGAACCGAGCTATCGCTCCCGGAGGGCGAGTTAGTCTGCTACGCCGGCAGCCTCAAACAGTGGAAAGGCGTCGATACATTGGTCGAAGCAGCTAAAGACATACCTGAAGTGACTGTCTGTCTCGTGGGCGGTACGGCCGCTCAGCAGGACCGACTTGAAACTGCTGTGGGGACAATGCCGAGCAATGTTGAGATGGTTGGACACGTCCACCCAGACCAGGTCCCGAAGTATCTCGCGGCCAGCGATGCGCTCGTCCTCCCGAACACAGCTGAAAGAGCTATCTCACGCCGGTACACCTCGCCGCTCAAACTGTTCGAGTACATGGCAGTCGGGCGACCGATAATCGCCACCGATATCCCGTCGTTGAAGGAAGTGTTGAACGACTCCAGTGCCTACTTCGCACCGCCTGACAGCTCCAGTTCACTCGCGCGTTCAATACGTCAGGTGTTGGACGACCCGGACGCAAGCAAGGTCGCACGCCACGCTCGAGAGGACGTCAAACAGTATACGTGGAAGCACCGAGCCGAGAGCATCGTTGATTTCCTACAGATAGGGGTCTGAGCATGCACGTCCTAATGATCACACAAAAGGTAGATTCGACCGACGATATCCTCGGATTCACTGTCGACTGGGTCAGCGCACTTGCCGAACACGTTGAGAAGCTTGACGTACTAACAAGCTACATCGGCCAGTACGACCTCCCCGACAACGTTACGCTTTACAGCTTCGGGAAGGAGAAGGGATACTCGAAGGCGAGGCGGGTCCTCTCGTTCGAGCGACACTGTATCGAGGCCGTACGGCGAGGTATCGATGCGGTCTTCGCCCACATGATTCCACACTACGTTATTGCGGGCTGGCCATGGTTCAGGTCGGCAGGAGTTCCAGTTACGCTCTGGTACGCCCACAGCAGCGTCGAGTGGCATCTAAAGGTTGCACACCGGCTAGCCGACCGGGTAGTGACCGCGACCGAAGGTAGCTTCAGACTTCCGTCGGACAAGCTCTCGGTGCTCGGTCACGGTATCGACACCAATACGTTCGCGCCAAACGGTTCAAGCACCGACCGACGACTGGCTCTTGGCGTCGGCCGCCTTGATCCGGTAAAGCGGTTCGAGACACTTGTCGGTGCTATCGAGGTGCTCGATACCCGCGGTATCGACGCGAAACTACAGATCGTTGGTGCACCGTCGGGTGACGAGGCGTATGTCGAAGAACTATACGAGACGGTTGAATCACAGGGGTTGACCGATTTGGTCGAATTCGTTGGAGCCGTCCCGCATGAGGAAGTCGTCCTGAAGTACCAGCGTGCGGGTGTCTTCCTCAATGATAGTGCGACGGGAAGTCTCGACAAGACGGAAGTCGAAGCGATGGCATCCGGGACACCGGTCGTCTCCTCCAACGATTCATACGTAGATATGGTCCACGACTCGGACCTTAACGCCTCTCGCCTCACGTTCCCAAGTGGTGATCCGGCGGCGCTTGCCGACCGTCTCGAATCCATCTTTGAGTTGAACGACGCCGAGTACCGTAGCCTCTGTCAGCGGAGTCGAGAAGTTGCCCGTGACCGCCACGACGTACGGGCCTTGATGTCGAATCTGGCGTCCAGACTCTGAGAACCCTGCGAAGGCGGCTGAATCACTCGCTCACCGCGACGATACAGGTGTCTGTTCAACCCCGGTTGAACAGAAACTCTGGAAGAGCGGTCAATCGAGGGCACGTCGGAGACCTAGATAGAGTGATACTTGGGCGGGTCCGTTCTTCAACACGGAATCCGTGACCATCAAACAGATGTGACAGCGAGAGCGGGGCTACAAGCTGGACATGGCCGTCCGCCTCGTGGTAGTGACCCTGGTCAGGAGAGTCCACTAGTAGGGAGTGTCGAAGGTAGCGATACAGGCCGAGCGGGTTCTTGTTAGATATGGCCGCCCGCCTGTTTCAAGAACAGTTGCGAGCTCTGGTATCGCGTCTCCAGGATTGGGCAAGCGTTCCGGTACCTCTGCAAAAACGACGCCATCGAAAATGCCATCTGCAAAGGACAGAGGAAAGAGGTCGTCTCTGATGGGCTCGCCAGCCGCCCGTTCCCCAACAGTCGGTTTTAAATCAGTTCCTACAATGTTGCATCAGGATTCGGCTATGCAACGCTTCGGCGTGCAGTATTTGTTTCACACTCGTCGACGAATCAAACGTCGAGTATGCGTTCACTCTCAGCGGTTTGTTCTATCCACTTCATACGAGGACTCTCAAAACCTAGTATCTTCGTTCTCCACATAGTCCATCCTGCAAGAACTCTACGTACTCTTCAACCAGCCGCTCGGCGTCGAATCGCTCCATCAAGTGTTCCCGTGCCCGAGTGCCCATCTGTTGGCGTACGGTCGCGTCTTCAAGTAGCTCGCAGACTCGTCGAGCGAGCGTTTCCACGTCTTCAGCGACAAAGCCAGTTTCTCCGTCAACAATGTTATCCATTGCGCCTGCAAACGGTGTCGCGACGACCGGCGTCTCGTTCATGCCAGCCTCAACGACGACTCGGGAAGTGCCCTCATAGTCAGAGGTTATTAGAAACACGTCTGCGAGGTCGTAGTACTCCGCGAGGCGCTCGGTCTCTACCCATCCAGGGAACCGGAAGCTGTCCTCTATGCCGAACTCAGTGACCTGCTGTCGAACATTCTCGGACTGTGGGCCGTCACCCACCATGACGAATAGTGGCGTCCTGTTAGCCGCTTCGTGAACGATCGCGGCAACTTCGAGCCACTTATGCAAATTCTTTTGATCGGTGAACCGGCCCGCAAAGAAGATGACTGGGCGCTCGCCAAAACCGAAGGCCGACCGAAGTTCGGTCACCGACCGCTCACTACCACCGACAACCCCATCGAAGTCCATCCGAACCGGAGCGACCGAAACCCTGGTCGAGTCTTGGACGACCGAACTGACCTTTCTACGTTCGTGTTTAGTTCCAACTCGAACCGCATCAGCATGCTTCAATACGATTCGGCCGAGCGCTTCCGCGAACGGGTTCTTCGCCGACTGCCACCGCCACTTTGGGTTAGATATGAAATCGGCGTGAACCTGCACCCGTAGCGACGCATCGAACTGTCGTGCAAGCGCGAGTCCAACGACGCCAGTTGAGAACGGATCCTGCGTTGTCACGCAATCAGGTGCCCACTCTTCGGCCGCCGTACGTCCGAGTCGGTAGGCGTCTATCAGAAAGTGATACCGTGTCGTCGAATTCGTGGGAATCACCCGTAGTGCCCCGTCCCGAATCTGCTTGTCGTGTTCTGAATCGGTTTTTGCCACAACAGTGTATCTGTCGAAATACTTGGCGTACCTCCGCTGTCGCTGGTGAGCGTCGCTCTCCGACAGCGCAATCGACTCGTCTAAACTTATTGAAAGTACGTGCATGCGTTCGATCTAACGACAGTAGTATCGGACTAGGATGCGCAAATAAATACGTGTTGGTTATATACTAACAAACTGGTGAAGGAGTTCCCACTCCTGCTCGCGGATGAATCCTGTAGCGTAGAGCGTCACAAAGTACGTGGCCGCACCGACAGCGACGGCAGCGAATGTCGTCGGTACACCAGCTATCCACGGTTCTACGAGCACTACGGCTATCACCATCATAGCGAGTGACAAACAGAGCTTCCAGACCGTCTCGAAACTCGGCCGTGGAAGTTCAAGGATGGTAGATTGATATCTGAGTGAGATTGATAACGCGATAAGGTTTTCTGCGAGATATCCGGCTGAGACGATAATAAGTGAATCGAAGACGAAAGCTCCGAGCAACACGAGCGAGAGAAGGCCGACTGCGGACAGGATCTGGGTATATGTCGCGAGATCACTTCGATCAGTGGCCACGTATACCGAACCCGTTATCGCATTGATCGATTGGATGCCAAACCCGGCGAGCAGAAGCCAAATCACGACGTCAGCGAGAACATACTCCGCACCAAAGACGTACTGAATGACCTCAGCACCGAGAAGCCAGCCGCCGACGACCGCCGGTGAAATGAGAGTTCCCATCACGCGGTAGTACTGGTATACGAGTCCGTCGAGCGACTGGCCTTCTGAGAGCGCTTTCGATATCTTCGGCAGGAGAATCTCCGAGAACGGCCTGCTCAATAGCCGAAACGACATGGCAAGGGAGAAGACAACTGACCAGCTCCCGAAGGTTCCGACCCCGAACGCGCTCACGATGAGGAATCGAGGAGTGAGCCCTTTTGTCTTCTCGACAAGTGACCTGGGAATCAGTGGCGCTGAGACTCGACGGTACTCGCCAATCAGCTTCCCAAAGTCGGGCTTCGCGCGGAGTTCATCGTGGACAATCACGAGGATGATACCGATGGCTAGCATACTCGCGCCTACGTACGCCGAGATTGCCGTTACAATCGTGAGCAGATCGACAGCGAACAACGCGACAAGTGCCCCCAAGAACGTCATCTCGTACAGGAACTTGACGCCACTGTACGTCGCAAACTCGTCCAAGGCTTTGCATACAGTAAGGCCGTATTGATACAGCGACCTCGATGCCACGAGAGACATCGTCAACCAAAGGTTAGCGGCCACGAACTCTTGGATCCGACCCGAAACCTCGTTCAATATCCCTATCTCTGTCAAAAGGACGAGTCCGACGAGCGACATCGTGGTCAAAGCAACCGTACATACGCTGACTGCCACCGTCAACGACCTCTGGCGCTGTCTCTCGAGCCGTGGTAGTTGGTCGAGAAGAAGCGGCTGGAGGTTCACTACACCCCTGACGAACATCAACAGTGACACCACCACGAACGCCGACCGATAGAGACCGTATTCAGACGGGACCAATGCCCGTGTAAGGAGTGGGACTGTGGCAAATGACGCGGCCTGTGAGAAGACTTCAGCAAACGAAACCCAGCGCAGGTCGCGGATGAAATCCGATGCCATCGAAATTATTCGAAGTATCCGAGCTCGGCCAGTTTCTCCTTCACCTCGTCCATCTCTCCGTGCTCCGACCGGTCCTCGATTAACGTCTGCTGGAAATCTTTGAATCCGGTTTGGGGAGTTGACGCTGGCCGACTACCGGGCTCGTAGAGATCGGTCCGGGCTGTCCCGTGTACGTCGGGTGGTACGACGCCCACAAGTTGGTTCAGAATCGTCGGTGCGACGTCAAGCAAATGAAGCGGTTCGACCTCTGTGTTGTGCTTCACGTTCGGTCCCGAAAGGACGAACACTCCGTCTTCGCCGTGGTTCAGATTTGCCGTGTCGAACGTCTCGAAGTAGTCCTCAGGGTCCTCTTTTCCTGGTGAGACGACTGATTTTGGGCGCAGGATTCCGTCTTGTGCGCGTATCGTTACGATGGCGTCTGGCGCATCAGGATGCAACTGATCGCCTTCGTATGCCGTTTCGGGCCAGTCTACGACTACCTCGAAGCCCTGTTCAGCCGCCATCCGAGAGAGGTAGTCTACAACTGCTTTGACCTCGTCGTCTCCGTCTGTACCGTATAACTGACCCCAATCTCCGCTGTTGACGACAACGGTGTTCTCGCAGTCGATATCCTCGAAATCCAATCCGTGTTCGAGTCCTGCCTGCTGGCGAATCTTATCGTCACTTAACAACAACTTCTGGATGGGACGTGTGAGTCCGAGAGCGTTCAGCGTGGTTTTGGCCAACTCGATAGCGCGCTGGCTGATATCCGTCTGTGTGACCCGTTCGGCTGCCGTGGTCTCTCTCTGAAGCAGCCCTTGGTCAATGAGAAACTGTGTCATGTAGAACTTCCCATGCACTTTCGAAATGCCGTGATCCGAGACCATCATGACGGCACAGTCGTCTGCACAGTGTTCAAGTATGGACGCGACAATCTCGTCTATCGCTTCGTAGACTCGATACACGTCGTCAAGTGTATCTTCGTCTGCGATGTGAATGATGGTGTCAGCGTCAAGATGCGTGAAATACACATCGAAATCAAAGCGATTTAAAACACGTTCGTCAAACTCGGCCTTGTCCCAGAGGTCGGTGAGTACCTGCTCGACCTCGAACTCTGTGTTCTCCCGGATGTAGTCATCAACCTCGATGTCAGTGTCCTCAAAGAACTCCGCAGGAGCCAAGCGTTGCTCGTCCGCTGGTAGATACCACGGCCATGAGAGGACGAACCCGTCGACGGGCTTGTCCAGCGGCGCGATCGGGTAGCCACTGATACCCGCAGTATACCCTTCCTCACTGAGGTAACTCCAGAATGGATCAACTGCCGACGGCGAAGGACGGTACTCACCGCAATCCTCTCGCGAGAAGTTCCGGAAGTCAAACATTCCGATACTGTTGGGGTCGCGCCCACAGGCCATCGCAGGCCACGCTGCGCCGGTTATCGGAGGCGTGGTGCTCTCGAGAGGGGCCGAAACACCCTCCTGCATTAGTCGTTCGAGCGTCGGAAGTGAGACCGAGTCCGAACTGAGAACACTAAAATCCGCGGCATCTACTCCGAGAATAAGCAATTCACTGACTGCCATTACCGCTAGCACTGGTTGCCGGCGAAAATACGTTCCGGAACCGAACCCGTTTCCAAAACCTATATTTTGCACTTCATCTCCACTCTGCTAATGCAAGTCTACGTCCTCTCGGACTACTTTTCCCCTCACTCGACCGGCGGTGCTGGAAAATAGCCGTCCAGTCATGATATTTAACGGCAACGCTATCAGCCACGATGACTGTCGCCACACCAGACACTATCCAACTGGGAAGTCCCACGGCGACTTGAAGATACAAATGAGTCCGTACTGCCGACATTCGGACGTTTAGTACCGTAATTAGTTTTCCGATACTGGACTGTGTGTGCGTGCGTTGTTTGCGTGTGAAAATTGAACGAGAGTTTGAAATGTGACGCTCAGATGCTAATCCAATGACGAAAGTGATTTTCAAGACCGAATGCTGTCGGTGATAACTATGCCATCTCATAGGATGTTCAGATTCTCGACACAGACCGTGATCAGCTCTACCGGGGCAGTGATACGTAAGCCTGAATAGTACCAATCGAGATTAAAGACGTCGTTTGGACTGGAGACGGCGTGATATTCAATCAAGCAGTTATCGTCAGAGTGGAACGGTAATCGCCAGCGAAGGCGCGGTCACCGACGATGCTCACTAACAACCCTTTTTGTTGGCAGTCCGGCGGAAGTCATTGATCAGGACGCACTATGGGACTGATGTGGTTTATGCCATAAGATGTGACAGATACTTGCTAGCGGTGTCTTCAATAGTGAACGACTTAGTGACATTCTGTTGGGCATTATGGCCCAACTCTTGACATTTGTCGGCATGTTGAATGAGGGCGTCAATCCGGTCAGCGAACTCACGGGTTGAAAACGGGTTGACAACAAACCCGGTGCGGTCGTCTTCCACAACCTCCGGTGGTCCTCCGTAACAGGTGGTGATCGGCGGTGTTCCTGCGGCCATCGCCTCCAGGTTCTGGAGGTTAAATGGCTCAAGATAGACACTCGGCGTCGCCACGGTTGCCGCAGCGGACATCGCACTAGGCATCAGGTCTTCGTCCACCCAGCCAGTTTCTCGTATCGATATTTGCGGGTGCATGCTACGTAACTTTTCAGCGTACTTTTTATTTTCGCCAGTAAGGACCAGTAGGGGCTGGGTTTCCGAGCATGCGATAGCACGGGCTAATTGAGTACCCCCTTTGAGGTCTGAGGCACGGCCGCCGAAAAGGATAAACGGTTGTTCATTCAGGCCATATTTATCTCGGAACTGGTTACCATCAGCTTCAAGATATCGTTGTGGGTCAATACCGTTATGGATAATATAATCAACTGGCCGGCCGTTTGCGCGGAGCGCGCGGCCGAGCTCGTGACTAACTGCGATACCATGATTGATATAGGTCGATAAATACCACTTGTTTACTCGGTTTCGAACGGGATTGTACTGGAACTTCGCTCTACGTATCTGGTGTAGCTCTGAGGGGCAGTATGCATAACTAGGTGGTCGGCCGTCGTTATTGGGGTCACCGTCTACAAAGTGGTTAACCTTCCCGTATGCGAAGCTCATTCCGTCGTGATAGGTGAGGACGACACTGTCTGTATGGGTGCTGGCGGCTCGGAGGGCATCATACGAAAGGAACTCATGAACGTTGTGAGCGTGCACAGCATCAACGGCATGATGAGCGAACCACTGCTGGATTGAGGGGCTTGTCCACGGGTTGTAGAGGGCATGGTACGAGCGAAACTGGCGGTAGGGGGGACGGGGGAAGCAGTAGACGGTAATGTCGTTGTGGCTGTCAATGTTGGGGGACATGGCAGTAAATGCGGTTGGCCGTTCTGTTTCAGAGCTAGTTGTTAGGACGCTAATGATGTGGCCGCGCTTATCATATTGTTCTGCGAGTCGTGCGGCCATCGTCCCTGCCCCAGCAGCGCCATGTCCCGGGTACCGATCAGAAAGAATTGCAATATGCATAATAGATAGCTTCGGGAGGACGACTAAGACATTACGTTCTGCCGAGACCACATACGGTTCAGAAGTTAATTGTGTCCAAAGTACGAGATGGTCTGGCGAAGACCTTCGTTCAGTGATACGTTTGGTTCCCAGTTGAGCAGTTTCTGTGCCTTTGAGATATCGGGGCGTCGCCGTTCAGGGTCGTCCTCAGGCAGCGGTTCGAATATGAGGTCACTATCCGTGTCGCAGTGTTCGAGAATGCGGTCGGCCAGCGTCCGAATTGTAATCTCGTTTTCTCTGCCAATGTTGACCACTTCGCCGTCGAGACCTGGCTGGTCCATCAAAGCTCTGAGACCGGCCACCATATCACTGACGTAACAGAAGCTCCGAGTCTGTGTGCCGTCGCCGTAGATGGTGAGGTCCTCCCCGTCAAGCGCCTGTGTAACGAATGTGGGGACAACCCGACCGTCGTCAGCCCGCATTCTGGGACCGTATGTATTGAAGATTCGTGCGGTCCGAACGTCGATGTCATAACGCTTCTCGTAGGCGACGGTCAGTGTTTCGCCGAAACGCTTCGACTCGTCATAACAGCCACGTGGACCTCTTATATTGACGTTTCCGGTGTAGCTTTCGGGCTGGGGATGGACCTCCGGGTCGCCGTAGACCTCACTCGTGCTTGCATACACCATCCGTGCGTCGTGCTTGACCGCGTAGTCAAGTAGATTGCGGGTTCCCTCAGTGTTGGTCAGCGCGATTTGTACCGGGAACTCAGTGAAGTCTGTCGGCGAGGCGCGCGACGCAAGGTGGTACACGCGGTCAGCAGCGGGCAGTCCTAGCGGTTCGCGGATATCAGCCTCAATGAGCATGAACCGCGGGTGGTCCTCAAGGTGTGCGAGGTTCTCACGGCGTCCACTACCAAAGTTATCAATGCAGATAACCTCGTGTCCGTCTTCGACTAATGCCGTACAGAGGTGACTTCCGAGAAAACCGCCACCACCCGCTACCAGCGTTGTCAGATTCATTTAATGAACCGTGGACGGCGACAAATAGTCAATCTTTTCGTTGAATCGTCCCCGGATGCGTCCGCCGGGAAGGCTGACGCTCTTATGATGCCGATAATAAACCGAGATCTCCCGCAAAGGCGGGCGATTTAATGATATGCCTGCTACAGGGAATGCCAACAAGTATTTGCATATCTCGTTATTTCGTTCTATATGTTATGCATCGTCTCCTTATTCTGACGCCAACATTATCCCCCGACACTGGCTGGGGACAGTACTCCGAGGCGGTCGTCTCAAGACTCCGTGACTACTATGAAGTTGACGTCCGAACCGACCTCCCTAGCCCATTGGCGCTGCAGTCATCGCCTGTTTCTGTTCTCCGGGCGGCCAGCAGCGTTCGGCGTGCGACTGACGACGTAGACGCCATTTTCTCACTGGTCGCGTACCCCTACTCACTGGTAGCCTACCTCGCCACTCGTCGTACTGACGTGCCGTACTTCGTCTCGTGTCACGGGACGTACGCGGTCGAGCCGCTCCACTCGAAGCACAGATTACCGGCGCGCTTAGCGCTGTCTAAGGCAGCCGCAGCGTTCTGCGTTTCGACGTTTACCGCCGACTGCATTCGGTCAGTTACAAAATCTCAGAACCTCGTCACGGTCCCTAACGGCGTGCCTCCGGTGAACGATCCTCCAACGCCGTTTTCGCTTGACCACCGTGTCTTACTGACTGTCGGGGCGTTCAAGCCTCGAAAAGGTCAGCACCTCTCTGCCGAAGCGTTTGTCCGTATTGCTGACGACGAACCAGACGTTGACTATCATTTGGTCGGCAGTGGATCAGACACCGAGTACGCAGACGGCGTTCGAAACATCGTGCGTGAGAACGGACTGAGTGACCGTATTCATTTTGAGGGGAAGGTTCCAGACGAAGAACTTGAGCGATGGTACGCGACCGCTGAAGCCTTCATCCTCACGCCCCGGTATGTCAACCACCATTTCGAGGGCTTTGGACTCGTGTATCTTGAAGCAAACCGTCACGGAGTCCCAGTCGTCGGGACATTCGGTACTGGCGCTGAAGACGCGATTGCAGATGGCACGTCAGGCAGATGCACCCGTCCCAACCCAGACGCCGTCGCAGCAGCTCTCCGTGAACTTCTTGATGACGACCGACAGTACTCAGACGGAGCACAGTGCTGGGCCGCTTCACATACATGGACTCGTACCGTTGAAAGGATGGTGACAGTTATCGACCGCCGGCTTACCGATGAATATAAACCGTGAGTGGCTGCTGACGAGGTGTTTTCAAACGGAATTTATGCAACTTGACTGTCTTGAGAAAAGATTACTACCGTTCATTTTTGTCATCAGTGGCTTAGGATAGGGGTACATTCGTCTTAGGCATTCACCGACTGCACCACATCGATATGCGGCTGGAATCTGAATTACGCTGGCAATGGTGCCCGATTCTATGAGTGGATCAATGTGCTCACTGCCTGCCGGACGTGCACCGGAACAAGCGCGTAGTGTCTGGCCCAACCGTGGACATCTTAACAGCAACAACTGCACCCACTCTTTACTAGGGGATAATTATTGCCATCATCGCGGCACATATCCGTGTCGTTCTCTCCACTGAAGTCGTACCTGTTGACAGTGTTGTTCCGTTGCTTTCCTGCGTTCTGATCGTTTGCTTGCAGCGTGTCAGGTGAAAGGGCAACGCGGTACGTTCAGCCTATAGGAGTCAATCACATGTGCGGCTTAGAAACAGTCGTGCCGGTGAAAGAACGACAGGGGAACTAAGAGTTCATGGTCATGTTTCCCCATATCACGCCTCAGAACACCGTTGCTCAGCGTCTTCGTCAGCGGCACCCTTTTCAGTGCTTGCAAGGCGTAATGATACAATCGTGTCTTGTCGTCGTCTCTGGGTGTCCCGCTTCACGGTGTATCCCGCAAGGAAAGGTCATCCGCAGCACTTTGACCGAGGCGAGAGCGGACGGGTATCTGTGTCTATTCGCCCCACACTGAATGACCGATCGGTAGCTCCCGATTCTTGAGGAAACTGCTATGCCATTCGGACGATACGGAAAAAGAGGTAGCTAAGCGGCGCTTTGCGGATTCTCTGTCATCTCATCCGAACATCTGGCGCATCATCGGATGCATCTCCATGAGCTGCTCTTCGGCGATCTCCTCGTACAGCTTGTACGTAATGGAGACCGTCAGCAGCAGTCCGGTACCGGAGACGCCGCCGATGGTACCCAGCATGTTGGCCATCACTGCGAGCAGTCCGACTAGGGCCCCACCGATGACGGTCACTTGCGGGATGTACCGCTCAAGGACCTTCTCGATGACGCCGACGTTCTGACGGAAGCCGGGGATCTGCATCCCGGAGTTGTGGATCTGCTTGGCCGTCGCCTCCGGGCCCATGTCGGTGGTCTCGACCCAGAACACGGCGAAGATGGCGCCGCCGACCAGCATGACGAACAGGTCGATACCGACGCGGGTCAGGATCTGCCAGACCGGTTGGGCCGTGCCTTCGAGCCACCACATCCAGTCGCCACGGCTCTGGATGGGGGCAAGGAAGTAGAACAGGCCGCCGGTGGGCTGGCCGTTAGCGTACGTGCCGAGGAACGCTGGCATCGAACCCAGCTGGGCGTTCAGGATCCGGCCCAGGAACTGGATGTTCGCCTGCAGTGCCCGGACGAGGATCATCGGCAGGACGCTCGCGTAGATAAGCTTGACCGGGAACCGGCCACGGGCCCCTTTCACGCGGGCGTTCGACAGCGGAATCTCCACGCGGACCGATTCGGCGTAGACGACCACGGCGAAGATGAGGACCGTCGTGAACAGCCCCAGCAGTTCGCCCTGAAGCAGCACGGTCTGGAGGCCATCAGCAGCTAGCACTGGTCCGGTGCCGCGCTCGCCGGTGATGAACAGGTACCAGGTGTAGATAATCCCCTCGCTGTTCCCGAGGAACGGGGCCGTCAGGAGGCCACCGACAAGCCGTTGGCTCACGCCGGCGACAATGAACAGCCCGATACCGGAGCCGACGCCCCATTTGGAGATGACCTCGTCCATAAACAGGATGAGGACACCGCCGACGAACATCTGGGCGAAGATGAGCCACTGGACACCGGCCGTGCCGATACCCAGTGAGTTCGCGACCGCTGTGTCAGCCGGGAGGAAGCCGCCGGCAAACACCATCGGGAGCCCGGTGAGACAGATCATCACAAGCACCAGCAGCTTCTGGAGCCCCTGATAGAGGATCTGATCTCGCGGATCGTCTTGGGTGTTCAGCCCGAGCAGGTCCGCCCCACCGAGGAGCTGTAACACGATGGACGCCGTGACAATCGGACCGATACCCAGCTGCATGATGCTCCCCTGGCCGGAGGCCAGAATCGAGGAGAAGCGCCCGAACACCTGTTGGCTGGCGTCGATGTCCAGCCCGAACAGCTTCACGTTCGTCAGGAAGAAATACAGCAGGAGCACGCCACCTGTCCAAGTGAGCTTGCGCTTGAACGGGACGTGTCCGTCCGGTCGCTGGACTGCAGGCATCCGGACAAGCAGTGGTTCGGCGGTGTCCTTCCAGCTCATCGTTCGTTATTCCTCGTCCGCGTCCGCGTCGTCGGTTTCTTCGGCCTCGGCCTGGCGCTGCTCGCCGAGGTCGGTCAGTTCGACGCTTCCGCCTGCGGCTTCGACTTTCTCGCGAGCGCCCTCGGAGAAGTCGTCGGCGATGAGCGTGAGTTCGTGGCGAACCTGGCCGGCACCGAGGACCTTCACGTAATCGGCGTCGTCTGCCTCTTCGACCACATCACGGACATCGACGCGGAAGCCACCGTCTTCGACTTCGGCGACGTCATCGGCAGCCAGCAGCGTGACGTTCTCGTCGATCTCGCGAACGTCGATCGTCGCGGTCTCTTCCTGCACCTTCTGCGGGCGCTTGAAGCCGCTCTTGCCCAGCGGTTCGTGGTTGTGGAACTCGTGTTTGTCACGGCCTGCGGCACCGCGACCGCCGCGGTGGCCGGCACCACGTCGGTTCTTGTGCGAGCCACCGCCGTGCGTGCGCGAGCCGCGCTGTCGTTTCTTTTTACTCGTCATTATCGCATCGCCTCCAGGAGGTCGTCGATTCCCTCGGTGTCGTGTTTCCCGAGTTGCCCGCCCTCCTTGACGGGGTGTTTGACGCCGTCATGACCGCCGCGAGGCGGGTGCAGACGGAGCGTCGGTGACAGTCCCTGCTCGCGCAGCGTCGTCTCCTCGGAGAGGAGCGCGAACGCGAGCCCGGAGATGTCGTCGTAGTCCGTGTTCTCGGCGACCCACTCGTCGTCCACGTCGGCGTCGCCCTCAAGCGGCTCGGCGCGCGTGGCCAGAATCGTCTCCAAGGTGTCCTGGCTCGGCTCACCGAAGGCGACGAAGTCGTTGACCTTCGTCACCATGCCGCGGTAGGCGTCCGTCTCGGGGACGAGCGTGCAGTGGTTCACGTGGTGGATGTTGAGCATCTCCAGAGTGTCCTGGATGTCGCTGTGCATGTTGACTTCGCCACGGAGCTGGACGAGCGCGTGCATCACTCGATCACCTCTCGCTTCTCGAAGGTTCGTTCGGGGACGCGCGCCTCGGCCGTGTTCTGCAGGGCGTTGAACGTCGCCTTTGCGAAGTTGACCGTGGTGCGCGTGTTCCCGCTACTGCGTGTCCAGATGTCCTCAATGCCGGCGAGTTCGAGCACCTTGCGGACGGTCTCTCCGCCCGCGAGGCCCAGCCCGCGCGGGGCCGGCTGCAGCTCGACTTCGACGCTTCCGGCCTTGCCCTCGGTGCGCAGCGCGACCGTGTGGGGACGGCCACAGCCACACTCCCAGGACCCGCAGCCGCGGGAGACATCGATGATGTTCAGCTTCGCGATGTCGATTGCTTTCTGGATGGCACCGCCGACCTGGTCGTCACGGCCTTCGGCGTAGCCGATGAGACCGTCGCGGTTGCCAACGGCGACCACGCAGCGGAACTTCACGCGGCGGCCGGAGTCTGTCATCCGCTGAACCATGTTGATGTCCAGCACTTCGTCTTCCAGATCGGGAACGAGCTGGTCGACGACTTCCGATTCTTTCAGCGGGAGCCCGGAGTTCAGCGCCTCCTGCATGGAGTCGATTTCGCCCTCGACGACCTGCTTGCCGAGGCGTGTCCGTGGCTCCCATCCGTTGTTAGCACTCATAGTTCGATGTCACCTTCCAGTAGGGTCTCGCGGAGCTCGTCGAAGTGCTCCGGGAGATCGGCAGCGTCGAAGTCGCCGCTGTACAGCGGCTCGTCGAGCTGCTCGTCGTACTCGGCGATGTGGGCACCGCGCGTGCGCTGCCAGTCGGCGAGTACGTCGTCGTTGTGTGGGATGTCCAGGCCGGCGTCGATTGCGCCTTCCTGTATTGCGAATACTTTGCTTCCGGGGGTCGGGCTGTTGAGTCCGATGTCGAGCACTGCCTCCTCGATGCCCGCTTCCTGCGCGCGAAGCCCGGCGAGCAGACCGGTGAGGTAGGCCGAGGGCATATTGCCCGTCGGGGCCTCCCAGCCGTACTCGGCGAGGTCGCTCGAGTGAGCGGACGCGAGAGTGTCGTCGCCGTTGGGGCCAAGCGTCACCAGCTGCGCCCTGACGTGTTTATTGCTCTTTCGAGCAACGAGACGTGGCTTACCGGATTTCAACAGGCGCAACCGCTGATGGTAATCGGTTCTGGCCTCGCGGCGTCGCCGCATCGGTACTTTATATCGTGGTCCTGTCGCCATTATGCGTCACCGTGGTTTGCGTCGATGTAACGTTCGAGATCGGCAACGCTGTCGAACTCGCCACCGCCGGCCTTGTCGTACAGGTCGCGGTACTGCGAACTCGAAAGCGTTCCCTCGTCACGCAGTTCGCGCAGCTTCGTCCGCTGTGCGCGGATGCGTGACTCCCAGTCCTCCTTGGAGTTCTGCCGTGCGCCTGCCTTGCCCTTCCGGGTACCGGCACCCTTCTGGTGGCCGTACGCACGCTTCTTCTGGCGCTCCCGGGCGCGTCCACGGGAGTTGCCTTTCTTGTCGTTCGCCTGAATGGCGCCCTCATCGACTAGTTCGCGAACGTCCTCGCGGGTAATCGCGTCAGCGATGTCGCCCTGTCGCTCGGGGTCGAACCAGACGCGGTTCTTCCCGACGTCAAGGATGTCGGCCGCGAGTCGCTTCTGTGCAGAGAGATCAGTCATCACTCACTCACCTCGACTTCGACGTAGGTGGGGTTGAGCACGCGGATGCCCGCGTCCTCGGCTTCCTCTTCGATTCGCTCGCGCTTGCGAGCGCCGACCTTCGAGGCGATCCGAACGGCCTCGGTGTCGCCGTCAACGCCTTCGAGGTCGTCCACGTTGTGCACGCGGACCTCCTCGAAGCCGGACGGGTGCTTGCCACGAACCGCGGTCGGCGAGCGGAAGCCCGCCTCAACCGTGTCGCCCTTGCCCTTGATACCGCGGCGCTGCTTCGAGAGCTGGCCGCGGGGCTTGCGCCACGAGGTCGAGACGCGCTTTTTCTTGTGGTGGTCCTGGCGGTTGAACTGCGGCTTGCCGACCCGGTGCCGCTGGGTCAGCAGCCGCGCTTCATCGTCGGAGAGGTCCGGCGTCTTGTCGGTGAGCCCGCGAGCCTGGAGTTCTGTCTCCACATCCTCGTCGGGGGCTTCTTCGCCGCCTTCCTCTTCGACTTCGGCTTCGGTCTCGGAGTCGACTTCGAGTCCGCCGACATCGGCCTTGATTCGGGCCGCCAGCGCGTTCCCGATGCCACTGACATCGGCGAGCGCGGACTGGTCGGCACCGCGGACGTCTTCGACCGACTCGAACCCGGCCTCGCGGAGCGATTCCGCCTTGGACGGGCCGACGCCGCTGATGTCGGTCAGTTCGGTGTACTCTGCCTCTGCTTCGACATCTTCTTCATTGTCCGCCATCAGGCGTCACCTCGGTTCGGTTTCTGGGTGATGTACACCCCGTCCTGGAACACACGCACGTCCTTGTCGTTGATGCGCGTGAGCTGTTCGATGTCCGCAGCGGTCTGACCGACGGCTTCGATGTCGGGACCACTGATGGTCAGCTCCTCGCCGTCGATTTCGACGTCCGTGTCGCCGTGGATCGTCGTGCGACGGGGGGCCTTCTCGCCCAGGAAGTTCTCGATGACGACTTCGTCACCCTCGACGTCGACCTGCATCGGGAAGTGAGAGTAAAAGACTTCCATCTCGTACTCCCAGCCCTCGGTCACGCCGTGGAACATGTTCTCGATGTGGCTCTGGAAGGTACCGATCGTCGACATCGTCTTGGCGTTGTCCTCGTCGGACTCGATGACGACCGTGTCGCCGTCGACGGACACGTCGATATCAGGGTACCAGAGCCGACGCGTGACGCTGCCGTTGTCCCCCTCGACGGTGATGTCAAGGTGGTCCTGCTCGGCGTCCACGTCCTCCGGAATCTCCAGTTCTACTCGTGGCATTGTTAGTATACGTACGCGATGACTTGGCCACCAACGCCCTGCTCACGAGCCTCGTAGTGGCTCATGATGCCGTGGCTGGTCGTGACGACAAGGGTCCCGTAGTCACGGGCGGGGAGGAACCGCTTCTCCCACTTTTCGAACTCGTCTGCGCCCGCAGAGTAGCGGGGCTTGACCGGGCCACACTCGTTGATGGCTCCTTTCAGTTCGACTTCGAACTCGCCGGCTTTGCCGTCGTCGACGAAACTGAATCCGTCGATGTACCCGCGGTCGTAGAAGACCTCGAGGACGCTGCCGATCTCGTTCGAAGCGGGCGATACTGTCTGCTCTAGGTGCCCGACGCTCTCGGCGTTGTTAAGCGCCGACAGTGCGTTGGCAAATGGGTCGTTCCCTGTCATTGTTAGCTGTACTTCTTGAAGCCCATGCCCCGCGAAATCTCGCGGAAGCACTGGCGGCACAGCCAGATATCGTACTTGCCGACGAGTCCCTGTTCGCGCCCGCAGCGCTGACAGGACTCGAGCTGGCCAGTTCGCTCACTGGTTGCCGTCTCGGAATCGGGCTCGTCTGTGGTTTCACTTTCGCTCATTCGCTCACCTCCACGTCGTAGGTCGACTCGATGAAGGCGACCGCGTCCGCCGGGTTGAGTCGATGCTTCGTCGGAATCGAGCGCGACGCCTTGTCGCGCTTGGCGACGCGGTAGCCGGGGCGGACGAGATTGACCGTCACGTCCAGCCCGTAGATTCCGATGCTCGGGTCGTACTCCTGGCTCGGGAACTCGGTGTGTTCCTCGACGCCGAAGCTGAAGTTGCCGGTATCGTCGAACTGGCTCGTCGCCAGTTCAGCGAGCGGCAGCGCCGTCTGGAGGAACTCTTCGGCCATCTCGTCGCGGAGGGTGACCTTCGCACCGATGGGGTCGCCCTCGCGGATGTCGAACTCGCCGACAGTCCGCTTGGCCTTCGTTCGAACCGGCGTCTGTCCGGTGATTTCCCCGAGAATGTCCTCTGCGTTGGCGAGGTCGCGCCCACCGTGGCCAATACCCATGTGGACGACGACCTTCTCGATGCGCGGTTCGCGCATCTCGTGGAAATCGCCGCTGGACTCACTCTCGGAGCTCATTCGTCATCACCTGTGAAGTTCTCGTCGATGACGACGACGTACTCTTCGACTGTCTCGAAGCCGTCGCCGTCGTCCTGTGAGACGATGACGTTGTTCTGGGCCGAGCCCGGCGTCACCTGAATCTCCTCGATTTCGCCGACCTCGCCCGCGTGGGCACCGTCGACGGCGGTGACAAGCGCGCCCTCTTCGTATTCGAAGTGGGCGACGATTTCGCCGTCCTCGTTGCCGACGACGATGGAGTCACCAGCATCGTAGGTCTGGTCGTCCTCGACGATGAGTGTCTCACCGTCGTGGAGGCCCAGCTGGACGTCGCCACCGGAGACGTGGGTCTTGGTGACGATTTTGCCGAGCTTGGATTCGGCCGCGTCCGGGTCGATTGCGGTCAGCGCCAGCCGACCACCCTCGCCGGGGAACACGCGGTAGTACTCCTCGCGCTCGGTGAAGGCCAGGATGTCGAACATCCCGACGGGGCGCTCCTCGTCGGAGATAGCCTTCCCGTTGATGAGGACGTTGTCCTCGTTGAGGGCGTAGCGGGCTTCTTTGCGGTTGTCGGCGTAGCCGAGCACGTCCCGGAGAACGATGAGTAGGGGAACCCCGTCCTCACCGTGCGGGCCGGCACCGGCTTTCACCGTAAACGTCGCGGTCTTGCGCTCTACAGGCCAGCTGTTTGGCACCGAGAGTCGCTTCTGGTGGTTACTCATGCGGAATCATCCTCCGATTCGAGACGCGCCTCGCGCTTCTCGTCTTCGAGGTCCAGGTCCGTCACGCGGACGTTCGAGGTGTCCAGCGGTCGCGGGACTTCCTCGCCGTCCGTCTTTTCGAGCGTGACATCCTCGACGTGGATGACGGCCTTGTCGAGGTCTACGTTGAGGACTTCGCCTTCCTCGCCAGCGAAGTCGCCACGGAGCACCTCGACGGTGTCACCGGTGTTGACGCGGACGTTTCGCTGGCCGTACTCCTCGCGGAGGTCGGCTGACAGCGTCGCCCGGACCTGCTTGTGCCGCTCGTGAAGCGGGGCACGTCGTTGACTCTTGCGTTGTTTGTCTGGTTGCTTGCTCATGGTTCTATACGATCATCGTCGCTGCTGATGCCACACTGCCGAATCGCTGTGCGACTTCCCGTGCGATGGGACCTTTCAGCTCGGTCCCGCGCGGGTCCTCGTTCTCGTCGACGATGACGGCCGCGTTGTCTTCGAACTTGACGCGGGTACCGTCGGGTCGACGGATCGGCTTTCGCTGGCGGACGACGACGGCTTCGAGCACCTGGCGACGCATTTCGGGCGTCCCCTTGGTGACCGAGACCGTGATCTTGTCGCCCAGTCCAGCTTTGGGGTGGCGGTTCTTCGTTCCCGAGTAGCCGTGGACGGAAATGACCTTGAGTTCGCGCGCTCCCGTGTTGTCCGCACACGTGATGAGCGAGCCCTTCTCTAGGCCTTGCGTGACGTCAGCACCGAGTGCTTCCATCAGGCATCACCGTCCTGTTCGTCGTTCGCGGCCTCGTCCGAGCCCGCGCTAACGACGACGTGGCTTTTCGTTTTCGAGAGCGGTCGACACTCTGCTATCGTGACCGTGTCACCGACCGCGAGGTCGAGACAGTCGGGTGCGTGAGCCGGAACGCGGCTCCGCCGCTTCATGAAGCGGTCGTATTTCGGCACCTTCACGTCGTACTCGCGCTCGACGACAACGGTCTTCTCCATGTCAGTGGAGGCTACCTCGCCGTTCAGTGTCTGTCCGCGCACGGAGAGCTCTCCGTGGAACGGGCAGTTCTGATCGGCACAGGTTTCCTCCGGTTCCTGTACGTTCAGTCCTAGCGCCATAGTGAATCTCCTGTGTTCTCTGTGCGACGAGCGGGACGCGCGACGAGTCGGTCGCCGTCGACCTGGACTCGCTGTCCGTCGACGCCGAACGAAAAGGTCGCGCTGTCCTTCGGCACGTGCCACACCCGGTCAGTCCCCTCGACCGTCAGCATCTGTGTCGTCTCCATGACGACAGTGCCGCTGATACCGACGGCGTCCGGGTTGGACGCCGCGACGACCTCACAGTCGAGGCCGACGAGTTCGTGTCGTGGGAGCGTCTCGGGTGTCAGTGGCATTATTCGTTCTCCTGCAGGTCGCCTTCTTCGCCCTGAATCGTCTTGATGCGGGCGATGGCCTTCCGCAGCTCCTTGATGCGGCCGGGGTTCTCCGGCGCACCACCCGCGGCCTGGACGGCCCGGGCGTTCAGCAGTTCGGTCTTCAGGTCGTCGAGTTCCGCCTCGCGCTCGGCGGGCGTCATGTCCCGAATTTCCTGGACGTGGAGGACAGTCATTCGTCCTCACCCTCCTCGTCCATTTCGTCCATCAGCTCTTCGGCTTCCGCCTCGACGTCTTCGTCGAGTTCCTCGTCGACGGCCTCTTCGAGTTCGTCGACATCGACGTCCTCGACATCGTCGTCGGTCGGGACTTCGACGTCTTCCTCGACGATTTCCTCGTCGACGAACTCCTCGTCGGACTCGGCGTCGTCGGTGGCCCCGGCGGCCACGTCCTCGTCGAGTTCCTCGGCGGTTTCGCTGTCTTCGGGCTCGCCCTCGAGGAGTTCCTCAACGGACTCGCCGTCGGTGTCGGCCACGTAGTCCTCGACGTCGACATCCTCGTAGATCTCGAAGTCGTCGGGGAGCTCCGCGTCCGGCGGGATGATCTTGACTCGGACCCCGATGGTACCGAGCTTCATCACGGCGACGCCGACACCGCTGTCGACGATTTCCTCCGCGGGCTCGCCGTTGTGCTTGACGTAGCCGCGGTTGAACTTCTCCACGCGCGAGCGTGCACCCGTGACCTTGCCGGAGAGGACGATCTCTGCGCCGAGCGCGCCCGACTCCATGATACGATCAATGGTGGTGTGGCCCGCTTTGCGGAAGTACCAGCCACGCTCGAGTGCGTTGGCCAGTCGGTCCGCGACAATGCGGGCGTTGAGGTCCGGCTCGTCGACTTCCTGCACGTCGACTTGCGGATCGTCGAGGTTGAACCGCTCCTCGAGTTCCGTCGTTATCTTCCGGATGTTCTTCCCGCCCTTGCCGATAACCATCCCTGGCTTCTCGGCTTTGAGCACGATCTGGGTCCCCATCGGCGTCTTGGCGACGTCCATGCCGCCGTAGCCGGCGCGACCGAGTTCCTCTGCGAAGAACTCGTCGATCTGGGTCCGCTGGAGTCCGTCCTCGATGAACTGTTGTTCGTCGGCCATTAGTCTTCGACCTCCGGCTCTTCGAGGATGAGTTCGACGTCGACCTGCGGGCTGTTCCACGCCGAGGCACGCCCCATCGCGCGGGGCTTGCGACCCTGCTGCTCGCCGACCTTGTGGGCGGCGACGTGCTTGATCGTCATGGCCTCACCGTCGAAGCCCTGGTGGTCGGCGTTGCCGACCGCGTTCTCGAGCAGGTCGAGGAAGGCCTTGCTGGCCTTCTCCGGATAGCGTCCGGCGTCCCAGCCGTCGACCTTGCTTTTGTGGCCGACGCCCGAGTTGTGCTGTTTGAACGGAACGGGCTGGTCGCCCTCGATAACCGCATCGAGGTAGTCGACAGCCTCGCCGGCCGTTTTGCCCTTGATCTCGCGGGCGATGGCCTTGCTGTGCTTGAAGCTCATCTGCCGCTCCCGGAGCATCGCTTTGGCCGTCGTGTCCGGGTCGGCTTCGACTGAGTAACTGATTCCCATGATTATTTGAGCGGTACGAACTTCGAGGAGCGTGTCGCTCCGATACCGGCCTGACCGTGTTCGACGCTACTCCGGGTGAGCTGGAACTCACCGAGGTAGTGGCCGAGCATCTCGGGCTCGACTTTGACACGCTCGAAGTTCTGGCCGTCGTGGACGGCGAAGGTCAGCCCGACCATCTCCGGGAGCACCGGCATGTCGCGCAGGTGCGTCCGGATCGGGTCGTTGGCTGTCTCCTCTTCGCCGGCCGCGCGGGCCTTGTCGAGGAGCTTGTGTTTCTCCTCGGTCAGGCCGCGTACGATACTTCGCCGCTGTCGAGCGGGGAGCAGTTCCGCGACTTCCTCGAGCTCCATCTCCTGCAGCTCGTCGAGCGTGTGGCCGCGGAAGGAGAACTCTCCTTCGTGGCCGATTTGATACTCTGAACTCATTCGTTGCCACCTCGACCAGTTCGCTTCGAGGCGATGTCCCCGACCTTACGGCCAGGCGGGGCGTTCCGCGAGATGGACTTGGGCTTGCCGGGGTGCTGGCGGCCGCCACCACCGAACGGGTGATCGACAGCGTTCATCGCAACACCGCGGACGTTGGGCCACTTCGTCCCTCGCGCTTTCATCTTGTGATGCTTGTTGCCAGCCTTGACGAACGGCTTGTCAGTTCGGCCGCCACCGGCGACGACGCCGATGGTGGCACGACACTGCGGGTCAAGCCGCTTCATCTCCCCGGAGGGGAGCTTGACGACCGCGACGTTGCGGTCGTGGGTGAGCAGCTGGGCGTTGACACCCGACGCGCGGGCGAACTTCCCACCGTCACCGGGGCTGGATTCGACGTTGCACACCGGGACCCCCTCTGGGATTTCCGCCAGCGGGAGCGTGTTCCCGGGTGCGATTTCGGCGCTGACGCCGACCTGTAGCTCGTCGCCAACCCCGACGCCTTCCGGCGCGAGGATGAGCCGTCGGTCGCCGTCTTCGAACTCGACGGCGGCGACCGGGGCCGAGCGGGCCGGGTCGTGCTCGATGTCGACGACTGTGCCGGCGACGACGTCGCCGTCCTCGACCTTGCGGTGCTCCAGATCAGCCTTGTAACGGTGCGACGGCGCACGGAACGTAGAGGTCCCGCGGCCGCGCCGTTGTCCTTGGATTCGTCGTCCCATCGTTAGAACACCCCAATTCTGGAGGCGACTTCCTGGGCGTCGTCGTCCTCGGAGAGGCGAACGACGGCCTTCTTCTCGCCGTCCATCGTGTTCTGCGTGTTGACCTGTTCGACTGTCACGTCGTACTGCTCCTCGACGGCGTCGGCGACCTCGCCCTTGGAGGCGCGGTCGTCGACGGCGAACTGGAGCTTGTTCTGGAAGTCCATGTCGTTCATGGCCTTCTCAGTGACGTGTGGGTGTTTGATGACATCCCAGCTCATCGCTCGGCCACCTCCGCGAGTGCGGATTCCGTGAAGACGGTGAGTCGACCGGGTGCGCCGCCGGGCGCGAGGTCTTCCGTGTTGACCTCGCTTGCGGTCGCCACGTCGGCTCCCGCGAGGTTGCGGGCGGCCGTCGACGGCTCGTCGCTGGTCACGAAGAGAATCGAGGCGGGACGACGGTACTTCCGTCCGCGGGCCGACCCCTGTCCAGCCTTGATCTTCGTCTCGTCGGCGCGGTCGATGTCCGCGTGGACGTCGAGCGCCTCCAGCAGCGAGACGACTTCCTGCGTCTTGACGAGGTCCTCGAAGTCGTCGGAGACGACGACGGGGACTTCGTCACGGTCGAACTCGTGGCCACGGTCGGCGACGAGGTCGGCGTCGGCCGTCGCGGCCAGCGCCGAGCGAACGGCCAGCTGCCGTTCCTTGTCGTTGAGGTCGAGCGAGCGGTCCTTCTCGGCTTTCGGCGGGTGGGCGCGTCGCCCCTTGACCGCCTGCGGGACGCGGCGGGCACGGCCGTCCTGCTTCGGGACGTGTGCCTGCCCGCGGCCGCTACCGAAGGACTCGGCCGGCGTTCGGAGGCCGGCGTACTCGTCGGACCCGTAGTCCTGCTTCCGGTTGGCCTGTGCGGCACGTACAGCCTTGCCGATGAGGTCGGTCCGAACCGGCGTCTCGAAGACGTCCGGCAGGTCGACCTCGCCGTCTGTGTTGCCGTCCAGGTCGTAGATTGTTGCCTGCATAGGTTATCCCTGGTTCGATTCGTTGGAGACGTAGCGCACCTCGGGGTCGAGGCGCGGCTGGTCGTTCGGACGCACTGCGGGCCGGAAGCGCACCAGGCGCTTGTCCGGACCGGGCACGGAGCCTTTCACGAGCGTGTACGACCCATCGACCTCGCCGTAGTTGACGAAGCCGCCATCGACGGTGGGCTCGTCGCCCTCGCCGATGTCGATGAGACGCTTGTTGAGCTCGGTGCGCTGGTGGTAGCCGGTCTGCCCCTGCTGGGGGACCGTCGAGCGCACGCGGGACGGGTTCCACGGACCGAGGTTGCCGATCCGTCGGCGCCATCCCTGGCGGGCGTGCTTGCCCTTCCGCTTCTGGACGCCCCACCGCTTGACGGGACCCTGCGTCCCCTTGCCTTTCGTGACACCGGCCACGTCGGCGTACTCGCCGGCGCGGAAGATGTCGTTCATGGCGTGTTCGCCACCGTCCTCGACGAGGTCGAGGGCGTGGTCGAGGCGGTCCGAAACGGACCCACCGCCGACGCGAGTCTCCATCACGTCGGGCTTTTTCTTCGGGACGCTCGGGACGGCGTCGGGGACGGTGTGCGTAATAACTCGCACGTCCCCGAGGTCACCGGCCTCGAGTGCGTCACGTACCTGTTCCTCAGCAGCGTCCGGGTCGTGGTCCTCCGGAACGTCCAGGGTCCGGTCGAGCTCCGAGTGGAACTCGTCGGTCCAGACTTCCGTCAGCGGACGCTGACCGTACGGCGTGTCTTCGTACGCTCGCAGGGCGACGGCGCGCATCGGCGGCGTCTCGATGACTGTCACCGGGACAGTCTCCTCCATCCCCTCGCGGGGGGAGTTGGGTTCGTCGTTGACGAGCACGACGTGTGTCATGCCTGCCTTGTAGCCGGCGAACCCCTGGACGCCCGGCTGGCCGTCGTCGGACGGCCAG
The DNA here is from genome assembly GCF_003665885.1 of Haloarcula sp. Atlit-120R. NCBI lineage: Archaea > Methanobacteriati > Methanobacteriota > Halobacteria > Halobacteriales > Haloarculaceae > Haloarcula > Haloarcula sp. Atlit-120R. Next base: position 254,882 of record NZ_QPLN01000001.1, read on the forward strand.
CTGTTGAAGCGAGGTGTCTCGCTCGTCGAGCGCTTGCGCGGGCCAAAGCCCATTGAGCCTTTGCGTGGTCTGCTTGGTTGTGGCATTCGTTTACTCCGTGAGGGTTAGACAGGTGAGGGAGGCGAACAGAGCTTCCTCCGTCCGCACGACCTCACTGCCCTGGTTCGGAACCGTATTCAGCCAGAGGTCGAACCCTTCTGGTTCGTCGCTCGTCTGGTCTCCCCCGACGGCGTCCGGGGCAACGTCGAGTATCGACGGTAACCCGCGCTCGGGTGCCCCGAAGGCGACAGTCATGCCGCCCTCGGCGTCGCGCCGCTCGGCCAGCTGGCCGAGACGGGTCGACGTTACCGGCTCGCCGTATCGCGAGGACGCGATAGTGAGCCCGGCATCGTCGCGCGAGAGTGCCGCATCGAGGTCCGCGGCGACAACGTCGAATCCCGTTGTAGGGGCGTCGACGAGTTTCGCCCGGACCGGCCGTCGCGAAGAGACCCTGACGGTCACGCGCTCCCCCTGTGCCACGTCCATATCCGCTGGGACGGGCAGGGAGATCGGGTGTTGCATGCCGCAATTGACCCGGACGCGCCCATCAGCTCCGACCTCGGTCACGATTCCCTGTCTTAACGACCCCGAACCCTCAGATCCGGAGCCGGTCTGTGAACGCACGCGGAGCGGCGGCAGGACGCCGACGCACTCCAGTTCGTCCCGCTTACCCCACATCTCCTTTCGGAGGTGTGGGGGCGTCGCGGCGTACCGCAGCACGGTTTCGACGAACCCGTCTTCCCACTTGCCCGCCCCGTCAGGGTCGGGATACACTGTCAGCCGATCAACCCGGTAGACCGCAGCCGCGCGGGCCACGTAACCGAGCTTGCGAGTTGCCTCGCGTCTGTCCTCGGCTTCCCGTGCGAGGGAAGACGGCACGAGTACGCTGGTCGTCATGCCGTGACGCTTCCACGTCGCGCCACTAGACTGTGCCGATATCTCCCTTTCCAGGGCTTAAAAAGCCCCCGTTTCGCGTTCGCGATGCGTCGCGTTCACATGGTCCGTCATGCCGGTTCGGGGCCGATGCAACGGCTCACTGTATTGCCGCTTCCGAAAGTCTATGTCTCGTGACGCCATCACATGATCCGGCGCTCAGCCGGGGAGATGATTGCCCTCACTTCCCATGGTTTTCCCCGGAAAACGGAAGGCTTTTTACTCTCACCCTCGCCAGATTTGATTGCAACGAGGCGTTGCGCGCTGGTACCGAGCGGCCGACGGCCGCGAAGGTCAGGGCGAACGAAGTACGCGCTGGTAGTGTAGTTGGTATCACGTGACCTTGCCATGGTCACAACCTGGGTTCAAATCCCAGCCAGCGCATTTCTGCTGACGCCAACCGACGAGCGTAGCGAGTCGCGTCGCGAGGCGAAATCGCCCTGGATTTGAGCCCTACGAGGAACGCACAGCGAACAGCGTGAGCGAGCATTTCTCGGTCCGGTTCAAATCCCAGCCAGCGCATTTCTGCTGACGCCAACCGACGAGCGTAACGAGGCGCGTCGGCTCCTGACGTTTTGATGACGTGCTTCTGCGACAGACAGCACCGTCGGCTGACGAATCGGGGGGCAGCGTTATCCGTTTTCCCGTCGACAGTGTGGTTGCATGACAGACGAGACCGTCCACGAGTCACAGGAAACACGGAGTCGAAGGGGAATCGCGTCGTACTTCCGGCGGTTGGCAAACAGGCTCAGCCGCGGCGAGCCAGTGCCGGCCGACGAGGAACAGACTGTGACTGTCGACCCACCGGCTGAGTCCGACTTCGAGGTCGGGGTCGAACGCGAGGACGGCACCGTCACCCTCGAAATCGAGATGGAATGGGAGGAAGCGGACGGCGAGGTCGAGACCGAGGTCGTCGCGAGCAAGGCCACGTTCGAGGTGTACGAGGACAACGCCGAGCAGTACCGCTGGCGGCTCCGCCACGACAACGGGAACATCATCGCCGACAGCGGCGAGGGCTATGCCTCGAAGCAGAAGGCAAAGCAAGGGCTCGAGAGCGTCAAGAACAACGCCCCCGGCGCGTATGTCGTCGACAAATCCAAGGACGAGACCGCCCCCGACGACGGCGGGAGCAAGGCGACGTTCGAACTGTTCAAAGACAGCGGGGACAAGGCCCGCTGGCGGCTCCGCCACGACAACGGTGAGATAATCGCCGACTGCGGACAGGGGTACGCATCGAAGCAGAAGGCGAAACAGGGGCTCCAGAGCGTGAAGACGAACGCGCGCGGCGCACCAGTCGAAGAAGGCGAGTAACCGTTCCGAACAGCGGCGGCTTCGTTACTCCAGTCCGACAGCGATAGCAGCACGCGAGCACCACAGCGGTTAGGTCGCGGGCGCGCGTGGAGACTGATATGACCTGCATAGGGTTTCTCTCGGTCGCACCGGTCATCGAAGGCAGCATGTCCTCGTACGTCGCCGACGCCGTCGCGGCGCTGGAGGCGTTCGACGTCGACTACGAGACGACGCCGATGGGGACTATCATCGAAGCGGAGGACAGCGAGGAACTGTTCGCGGCCACCCACGCGGCTCACGAGGCCGTCGGCGAGCAGACCGACCGCGTGAGCACGTTCCTGAAGATCGACGACAAGCGGACTGTCGACCAGCAGGCGCGGGACAAGGTCGACGCCGTCGAGGAGCACCTGGGTCGGGCGGCCAGAAGCGACGCGGCCGAAGGCGGAGACTAAAGGGAAGGGTACCAAAGACGGCGTATGGACAGTCTCAATCGGATGGCCACGGAACTCGTCGACGAGGCCATCGACTTTGCCGATGAGCTCACGATAGACGTACACGCACTGGAAGGCGACGCCGCGGTGCTGGACTTCGGCGTCGAGGTTCCCGGTGCTGTCGAAGCTGGCATGTTGCTCGCGGAAATTCAGACAGCCGGGCTGGCGACGGTCCAGTCCACGATGGACACCGTTGGCGGCGCACCGTTGAACCACGTCGAGCTGTCGACAGACCACCCGGCACTGGCCCTGCTGTGCTCGCAGAAGGGCGGCTGGGAACTGGCCGTCGACGGCTTCGAGGCGCTCGGGAGCGGCCCGGCACGCGCGCTGGTCGCCGAAGAGGAGGCGTTCCAGCGTATCGGCTACCGGGAGGACGCCGACTTCGCTGTGCTGGCCCTTGAGACCGACGAACTGCCGGACGAGGACGTTGCGAGCCAGGTCGCCGAGCGCACCGGCGTCCCCGAGACCGGCGTGTTCCTGCCGTCGTTTGCGACAGCGAGCGTGACCGGGAGCGTTGTCGCCGCGGCGCGGGCCGCCGAGCTGGCCGTCTTCCGGCTGGCCGAGCTTGGCTTCGATCCGGTGTCGGTGCTGTCGGCCAGCGGCCGCGCGCCGGTCGCGCCGGTCGCCAGTAACGAGGCGACCGCGATGGCTCGGACCACAGACGCACTCGCCTACGGCAGCGAGGTGCATCTCACCGTCGACGAGTCCTTCGACCGCTTCGACGAGGTCCCCTCCGTCGCCGCCAGGGAGTACGGCGAGCCACTGGAGGGCGTCTTCGAGGACGTGGACTGGGACTTCGCGGAGCTTCCCGTCGAACTGTTTGGCCCAGCTGCCGTCACCATCGACGTTGTCGGCGGCGACACGCACGTCGTCGGTGAGACGAGCGAGAACGTGTTAGCCGAGAGCTTCGGCCTGTAATCGGGTATGCGCTACAAGGTCGCGCCGCCGGCCCGATCGCGTTCGTTTCTGGACACGGCGAGAAAGGCGATTCCGCTGGTCCCCGACAGCGAGGCCGACTGCTGTCGAGCGATACAGACAGGAACCGACGTATCCGACCGCGAAACGGCACAGGAGTACCTGGTGTTCCTGCAGGCACTGGGACTGGTCGCCGAGAGCGAACGAGGTTACTACCGGACGAGGACTGATCCCGACCGGGCGGCCCTTGCGACAGCCTTCGAAGAAGCGGTTTTCGGTGTCGACGTGCTCCTCGCTGCTCTCGATTCAGAGGGCGTAGATGCCGATGCTGCGTTCGAGGCGCTTCGGGCTGAGATTCCTCGCTGGGAGCGCGAGCGGCACACCGATTGGGAGGCCGTCTGGCGAGAGCGGACGACGAGTCTGTTGGATTGGGCCGTGCTGTTTGGTCTCGCAGAAAGAGCGGATGACGACTACAGGTTACTGACCGGAGACAGCGCAGACCGGTGAGAGGACGATAGAGACGGCGGGGCGCTACTCTGCCGGGTCGGTGTCGGTGACGGTGCCCACACCCTTCGAACTGCCCTCGCGGAAGACGAACTTCTGGCCCTCCTCGATAAGATAGGAGCGGAACTTAAAACTGATCCGGGCCTTGCCGGCGTCGCCCGGGAGCAACTGCCCGCCGTCCGGATAGAAGGCTGCGGCCTCGCTGACCGTTTCGAGGTGGACTACGGGTTCGTAGCCGTCACCGATGCGGGTCGGGTGGTTCAACACCATCACCTCGGCCTCGAACTCGCGGACCGGCGACGGGTCTGCGTCGCTCGGGAGCAGGACCATCCCACGCTCGATGTCTGCCTCGCGGACGCCCTTCAGCGCAATGCCGACGATGCGGCCAGCCTTGGCCTCGTCGACCCGGTGGTAGTGCATCTCGATGGAGCGGACCTCGACCTCGCGGAAGCTCCCGTCCTGCATCGGTCCGAGAAGCAGTTCGTCGCCCGCCTCGACCGCGCCGGACTTGATGGTACCCGAGGCGACCGCGCCGACGCCCTGGACGTTGTACGTCCGGTCGACGTACATCCGGAAGTCGCCCACTTCGCCGGCGGTTTTGGGCAGCGCCTCGAACATCTCGTCAAGGTCGTCCAGCCCCTCCTTGGTGACGGCGCTGGTGGTGATTACCGGCACGACGGTCTCGGAGATCTCGTTTATAGCCGTGTCCACGCCGTGGCGCTCGACCCGGAGCGGCGTCTTGTCGACCTCTCGCAGTGCCTGCTCGACGGCGCGTTCGACCTCGGCGACCCGCTCTTGCTCGACGAGGTCGGTTTTGGTAATGGCGACAATCGTCGGGAGGTCCGTCGCCAGCAGGATACCGAGGTGTTCTCGCGTCGTCTCTGTCACCCCGTCGTCGGCCGCGACGGTCAGGAGGCCGTAGTCGAGTTTCTGGCCGACGAGGCCGCGAATCGTCGTCCGAAGCCACGGCTCGTGACCGACAGTGTCGACGAAAGAGACCAGTCGGTCAGACTCCTCAACGACGCGAGCGCGGTCGTCCTTCCGATGTGGGTTGTCCATGCGGATCGGCTCTCCGTCGTCGTCGAAGCCGTAGACGCCGTAGGAGAGGTCCGCCGACAGTCCCCGCTCGACTTCGTGAGGCTGGACATCCAGAAAACCGCGGGTCCCGCCTTCGCCGTCGTCGGCGTCACCGGTGACCAGCGACCCCACGAGCGTGGATTTGCCGTGGTCGACGTGCCCAGCAGTTCCGACGACGATGTGGTCGTCGTCCGCGAGGACCGACCCCTCGGAGACCGTTGCCACACCCACGATGCCGTCCGTGTCGGTCGACCCGTCGTCCGAGATGCCATCGACGCCCCATGTTTTGACATCCTCGATGTGTGCGCCGGCCTCTTCTGCCAGCAGGCTGAGTACGTCCATCGACTCGGAAAACTCCGCCGGCGAGATGCCTGCGAGACCACCGTCGTCGGTGACCCCGACGACGTACGTCGCCTCCCCATCCCCGGAGAGAACGCGGTGGCGCAGCTGCGCCGCGAGAGATTCGAGTCGCCCCTCGGACAGGTGGAGGTTCTCGGTGAGCCGTTCTTTGAACTCGACGCTGCCGCCCTCACGCTCGCCGCGGTCAAGCGCACGCCGGAGGACAGCCCGGTCGGGGCTCATATCCCCTCGTTACCGTGGGGCAGACATAAGCCTTCCCCGGATTTACGGCTCTAGAGCCCTCCTGAATCCGGTGGCTGAGTGTATCTCTCACAGTAGCGCTCGGACGGATATTTATACGCAAGGACGCGGCCAGCACGGGCCATGAACTGAGCCGCCACGCGGGGTTCGCGGTTGCGTGACGCCGCTCCGTGTGCTAGCTGGTGTCGATGGCGTCACCTGCTTGCCCATTCGGACAGGGACTGGTCAGACCGTCGGTCATGCGACCGTCACTCCCGGTATGGCGCGACCGCTTCGAGAAAGCCGTCGCCGTAGCTCCCGCTGGTCACTCGGTCGGCCCGTTCGAGTGCCGTCTCATCGGCATTAGCAACAGCAACAGCCTCGCCGGCCAGGTCGAACATCTGGGCGTCGTTTACCGAGTCGCCGACCGCCAGAAACTCGGCCGGCTCCAAGCCCAGTTCTGCACACACCGCTTCAAGACCGGTCCCCTTGTCGACGACCGGGTCCGTCACGTGGTAGGCGAAGCCGGTGTCGAGGACGACGAGCCCGCGCGCCGAAGCCAGTTCCTCCAGTGGTTCAAGCGGCCGATCGCGCGACACGACGAGTTCCGTCTCGCGCCATCGGTTTGCCAGATCGACCTGCCCGAAACCGAGGTCGTGGCCCAGATCGCGGTAGGCCTCGCCGACCGCTAACGCCGCCTCGTGGTCGCCTTCCAGCCTGAGTTCGTCGCTCGCTTCGACGAACACGACGCCGCCGTTCTCGGCGACGACTGTCCGCTCGATACCCAGAAACTCACAGAGGGCAATCGGGAACGGCATTGCCTTACCGGTGGCGATGACGACGCGTGCAGGCCACTCGCGGAGGACTGGCATGACGTGGGGGTCGATTGCGCGGTTCTCGTCGGTCAGTGTCCCGTCGATGTCGACAATGAGGGGCGGCGTGTCGGTGTCCATACGTTCCGGTTCGGAGCACCGCTTATGGAAATTGCGGTCAGTCGTCGGTCAGCGTCTCGTAGGCTGCCTGCACCTGCTTGAATTCCCGTTCACTCCCGCTGTCGGTGTCGGGATGGACCTCTTTGACTTTCTCCCGGTAGGCCCGCTTGATGGAACTCTGGTCGGCATCCGGGTCGAGGCCCAGCCGTCGGTAGGCCTCCGCCGGACTCGGTCCCGACGACTGAACGCGCTGTCGGCGCTGCCGGCCGCCCGCTGTCTGGCGTCGTTGGCGCTGGCGTCGCTGGCGGCGACGCTGGCCACCCTGACTCGCCTGTGAGCGGCGTGCTCGACGACCGTCTCGCGGTGGTTCCCACTCCTCTCGTGGCCCGGCTCCGAACCCGCCGCGACGGGCGTTCCCCGTGTTCTGTGCCGCCTGTCGCTCAACCCGTTCGTAGAGGCTTGCCGCCATTTTCCCGCTGAGGTGGTAGTACATGAAATACGTCGACACCCCGAACATGAGCGCCAGAAAGAGCACCGCAGGATTGATTACGAGGCCCACCGCCGTCAGGACGACTGTCAGGCCTCCAAACACCACTGCGATTCCCTTGGTGAGCCCATCGTACTGCACGCGTTCTTCTTCGGTCCACAGACCTGTAAGCGTCCCGCCTCTCGCCTGTCAATCAGTTCGCTCTCGGACTCTATAGCGGACACGTTCCAGAAGAACCAAGAGCAAAACAGCGAACATGCACGCGATATCGACAACCGCACGGACTGACAGGACTGATTTGGCAAAACCGCACTAGGGCGGAGGGCCTAACACAGTCTTATAACCTCCCCACGTACCGTTAGTGAGCGGCTGTCACAACGCGCAAACCCCCCGCCTGTTTCTACTGGATATCTCGGTCACGTCTGGTGGTTCACGAGGACGGGTTTTCACTTTCACCTCGGTCTAGACAGTATTAAGAAGAATCGACGGCATCTATTCCGTTGTACGCGGCTATCGTTTCACGCGTCACCAGCACAGTTCGTCGAGCACCGTAGCCGCGACTCCGGAGCTTGCTACGGCCGCCACCGAATCGCAGACAAGAAGGATTAAACGCTATCGATGAATACGTATTCGCCGCCAGAAATGACAGGATCACGGGTAGCTACGACGAGGGGTATCGACCGACAGACGGCCGCTGTCGGGAGGAGGAGCGGGCGATGAGTAACAGCGACCTTTCCGCCGACGAGATCACGCTCCCGATCAAACGTACCGACGGTGACACGATCGAAGAGCGACTCACAGGCAACGCCTACCACAACATTCTCCCGGCTCGCTACCTCCGGAAGGATGCCAACGGTGACCTCATCGAGGAACCCGAAGACCTCTTCGACCGCGTCGCCAAGAACATCGCGCTCGCCGAAGCAGTGTTCGAGGCCAACAAGCAAGACATCGACGTATACGTCTCGCCGGACCAGTTGAAGCCCGACCACCCGCGCCGCGACGAGCTCGCCGACGAGGTGTTCGGCAAGGGCACGTCGGTCGACGACGATGTCGAGACCGAACTCTCTGTTTACAACGTCAACAAGTTCGCTTACGAGACGATTGTGCCGGAACTGCCCGAGGGCGTCCGCGAGCATGTCAAAGCAACCGCCGACGCCTTCCAGGAGCAGATGGAACAGCTTTCCTTTATGCCGAACTCGCCGACGCTGATGAACGCCGGCGACGAACTCCAGCAGCTCTCCGCCTGTTTCGTCGACTCACCAGCTGACGACATCGACGACATCCACCAGACCGCCAAGGAGGCCGCACAGGTCTTCCAGTCCGGCGGTGGCATGGGCTATGCGTTCTGGAAGCTCCGCCCGTACGGCGACCCCGTCGGCTCCACCGGCGGCATCGCGTCCGGCCCCATCACGTTCATGCGGACCTACGACCAGATGTGCGAGACCATCGCGCAGGGCGGGGCTCGCCGCGGCGCACAGATGGGCGTCATGCGCGTCTCCCACCCGGATGTCATCCAGTTCATCCACGCCAAGAACAAGGACGTCTCGCTGGCCGAGACGCTTCGCCTGAACGACCCGGACGACTTCACGCACAACTCCTTTGCCGAGGCCCTGGAAGAAGCACGGGAACTCATTGACGACGACGGAAAGGTGCCAAAGCACCTCCGCAACGCCGTCGAGGGCCACCTCTCGAACTTCAACATCTCCGTCGGGGTCACTGACGACTTCATGGAGGCGCTGAAAGCCGGCGAAGAATTCACCTTCACCAACCCGCGGACCGGCGAGCCTCACATCGTCACCGAAGAGACGAAAGAACTGTACGACATGTTCGGCCTCGGCGAGCACGTCGAGGTCGGCGAGGAGCTCTCGATTCCGGCCGAGGAGCTCTGGGACGACATCGTCGAGGGCGCTCACGAGAACGGCGAGCCCGGTGTCATCTATCTCGAACGGGTGAACAAGCAACACTCCTTCGACGTCGAGGAACACCCCGACCACGAGATTCTCGCCACGAACCCGTGTGGCGAACAGCCCCTCGAAGAGTACGAGGCCTGCAACCTCGGGCACATCAACCTCTCGACGCTGGCTGCCACGGACGCGCCGGACTGGCGCGTCTGGTCGGACCGTCACGCTGACGAATACGACTCGATTGAAGCGGCTATCGACGCGTTCCTCGAGGAAGCGATCGACTGGGACGAGTTCGACCGACGCATCGAACTCGGCACCCGCTTCCTCGAAAACGTCGTTACGATGTCCGACTTCCCGGTCGAGAAGATCGAGCAGAAGGTCCGGGAGATGCGCAAGATTGGCCTCGGTATCATGGGCCTCGCACAGCTGTACATCCAGCTCGGCGTCGCCTACGGGACCGAGGAGGCAAACGAGATCGCCCGCCAGACGATGCGCCACATCAACCACGGGTCCAAGGCTGCGAGCCACGAGCTTGCGACCGAGCGCGGCACCTTCGAGGAGTGGGACAACTCTAAGTACGCGAACCCGACGGACTACCCCGACTGGTTCGAGAAACAGACCGGCGAGGACGCCGAGGATTGGGCGGACGGCTACCCGATCCGCAACCACAACACCACGACCATCGCCCCGACCGGGACGACCTCGATGATCGGCAACACCACCGGTGGCTGTGAGCCGATCTACAACGTCGCCTACTACAAGAACGTCTCCGACGACGTGCAGGGCGACGAGATGCTCGTGGAGTTCGACGACTACTTCCTCCGCGCACTGGAGGACAACGACATCGACGTCGAGGCCGTCAAGCAGGAGGCCCAAGAGCAGATGGCCAACAACGAGTTCGACGGCGTCGACGGGCTGACGACTGTGCCCGACGCCATCGGCGAGCTGTTCGTCACGACTGGCGACCTCTCGGCGAAGCAGCACGCGGGTATCCAGGTGGCCTGTCAGGAGGGCGTCGACTCCGCCATCTCGAAGACGGTCAACGCCCCGAACGACTCCACGACCGAGGACGCAGCCGAAGTGTTCGAGTACATCTACGACCACGGCGGCAAGGGCGTCACCTACTACCGCGACGGCACCCGCAGCAAGCAGGTGCTGACAACGCGCGCCCAGAACACGGAGTTCTCGGACATGGACGCCGAGGAGGTCGTTGCCCAGATAGAGGAGGTCTTCGGCGGCATCGAGGGCTTCCTCGAAGACGAGGCTGTTCAGGCCGCCCTCGACGACTCCGTCGAGGAAATCCTGAGTGTCGCCGACGGCGACACCGACGCCGAGTTCGCCAAGAAGCAGACCCGGCCGGACGTGCTCCATGGCGTCACCCAGCGCATCGACACCGGCTACGGAAAGCTCTACGTCAACATCAACGAGGACCCCGAGGCCGACCGGCCGTTCGAGCTGTTCGCCAACATCGGCAACTCCGGCGGCTTCACCGCCTCCTTCACCGAGGCGCTGGCAAAGACCATTTCGACGGCGCTGCGCTCGGGCGTCGACCCCGAGGAAATCGCCGACGAACTGCAGGGCATCCGGTCGCCGAAGGTCGCCTGGGACAAGGGCGAGCAGATACAGTCTATCCCGGACGCCATCGGCACCGCCCTGCGTCGCTACCTCGACGGCGACGTCGACAAGGCCTATCCCGACCAGACCACGCTGGAGGAGACGGCCGAGAAGGCCGAAGGCGAGACCGAACCCGCCACACAGACCCAGACCGACGGCGGTGCGGCCGCCGCAGCCGACACGAGCGGCGACCAGCAGGACATCATCGACGCCGGCGAGAGCCCGGAATGTCCTGACTGTGGCTCGCTGTCGCTGTACTACTCAGAGGGTTGCAAGACCTGCGAGTCCTGTGGCTGGTCCGAGTGCTGACCGTCTCAGCCTGAGAGGCGGCTCTGTCATTCGCCGCGCTTGAAGCCCGTTCTTTTCACGTTCGCTGACTCGCCGAGGACCGGCTACCGGAACTCGGTCACGTCGTACACGCCGGTAATCGTCGTTTCCTCGACGGCTGCGGTGATTTCTGTCCCTTCTTCAGCCGCCGAATCTGCGACGAGCGTGACTGGTTCGATGGGCTGGCGGCGAAGAAAGGCTGCAATCCGTTCGAGCCACGACGGCGTCCCACCCTTCCGGCAGACGATAACGTAGCGCGATTCGGCGAGCGACGCCATCTCAGGTTCGAAGTCGTAGTCCTCGTGATCGGCCGGCGGGACGACGTGAATGACCTCGCCGGCAATCGTCTCGTCCATACACACGATAGCGACTACAGCGGTATGTGCCGCTCGCTTTGCATTACGAGTACTGCTTCGACACCCAGCCCGAGGCACCGCTGGGATAGGAGTCAGTCTCCTCCTCGGGCTGTACCTCGCCGCGTTGGTCGACCATCCGGACGACGACGGTGTGGCCGCCGGACGGCGGGTCATAGGTATGTTCCCACTGTCGCCATGCGTCCTCGGCGGGGCCGTCGCCGCTGGCGGCCGGCAGTTGGTCCGAGAGCGTTGCGTCCGCCCACGTCTCGCCGCCGTCGGTGGAGACCTCGACGCGCTGGACGCCGCGCAGGCCGGCGTAGGCGGGGCCGCCGATCCGCCGCCGGCCGTCGGAAAGCATCGATTCGTGGTGGAGTTTGGCGACCGGATTCACCGGCCCGGTCCCCTGCCAGCCGCGTTTCTCCCAGTAGCCGTCGGCCTCCTCGTCGAGAATTTCGATCTCCGAGAGCCACTTGACGTTGACCTCGCCCCAGTGGCCGGGGACCAGCGCCCGGACGGGGTAGCCGTGGCCGCGCGGGAGTATCTTCCCGTTCATTCCGTAGGCGAGCATCCCGCCCCGGAGCGCGTCGATGGGGAACTCCTCGTAGTAGTCGTCTTCGGCCCGGAGCATCACACACTCACAGCCGCTCTGGACGCCGGCTTCTTCGAGCAGGCTGTCGACGGGAACGCCGGTCCATAGCGCGTTGTCTATCTTGTAGCCGTTCAGACTCTCGCCGACACAGCGGAGCGTGATGAACCGGTTTTCGGCGTCCATCTCCAGGATGTCCCCGTAGTCGAGCGTGATCTCCTCTTCGACGGCACCAGTGATAGAGAGCGACCAGTCCGCGGCCGAGATCTGCGGGTCGATGGAGTTGATATCGACCTCGTAGAAGTTCTCGCTGACCAGTGGGTCTATGTCGCCAAAGCCAAGCGAGGACTCCGCGGCGACGGCGAGCTTCTCGTCGACATCGTCGAGGTCTGCCCCCGGCGCATTCAGTACGGGCGCGTCGTCACCCGTCGCGGCGACCGAACGCCGGTTACCAGCCGTGTAGCCGACCGTTGCCGCGGCGACAGCCGCACCGACCGTCGAGAGCGCCCGCCGTCGTTTCGAGGATATCGGCGACACCGAGCCACTGAGTCCGTCAAGGAGCTGCGCAAGGCCGACGACGGCGGCGGCGGGGACCGCCGGGCCAGCGGCAAGGACGACTTCGCCGGTGAGAACGACGCTGACAACCCAGGTGACGACAGCCGTTCCGACAACAGGGAGGGCGCGGTTATTCGCCAGTTGCCCGATGAGGATGGCTGCCCTGGCCGCCAGTGCGATGAACAGCCCAGCGAGCGCGATGGCGAACAGGAGATTCAACTGTTGGCCGAGACTGCCAAGCGACGAGATGGCGGTCGAGACGATGATGCCGGGCATCGACCGTGCGAGCGTCCGTTCGATAGGCGAGGCGATGAACGCAGGTGCGTAGCCAGTGACCGCGTAGGAGCCGGCCAGGCCCGCGACGGCTGCAACGACACTGACCAGCAGCCGCCCGCCGGGAGAGTCGAGAAGGTCGTCAGTCATGGCTGCACTGACGGTCTACCCGGCAAAAGAGATTGTTCCAATTTCACCCAGATTCCGTTCCGAAACTCCGGAAGACACAAGCGAGCGGGGTTGGTCTACGGAATCATGGACGAGCAGCCCGGCGGTCGGCCCTGCCCGCTCTGTGAACGGGCGATGTACCACCGACACTGCAAGTACGTCTGTCCGGAACACGGGGTCGTGTACGACTGCGCCGACACGTTCTACTGACGAGACGCTCACGGGTTTATTAGCTTGGAACAATGAAAAGAGTGGTATGAGTGGTCACGGGGAGGAGATTTCGGTGCTGCACGTCGACGACGACCCCGACCTCGGTGACCTCGTTGCGGTCCATCTGGAGCAAACGCACGGCGACATCTCTGTCTGTACCGAACGAAGTGCGGCCGACGGGTTAGCGCGACTGTCTGAACACGCGTTCGACTGTGTCGTCAGCGACCACGACATGCCGGGCATGGACGGACTCGAGTTTCTGAGAGTCGTTCGCGAGGAGTACGAGGAACTCCCGTTTATCCTCTTTACTGGCAAGGGAAGCGAGGAAATCGCGAGTGACGCGATCTCTGCCGGCGTCACCGAATACCTGCAGAAGGGAGTCGGAACGGACCAGTACGCCGTGCTCGCGAACCGTATCGAGCGGGCTGTGGGGGAACGACGGGCCAAGACCGCGCTCGAAGAGTCTGAGCGGATGCTGTCGACGCTCATCTCGAACCTTCCGGGAATGGTGTATCGCGCGCGGAACGAACCCGATTGGCCAATGGAGTTCGTCAGCGACGGTGCAGCGGAACTCGTCGGCTACAGTTCGGCGGCGCTCGAGAGTGGCGACGTTTCTTGGGGCACGCTCATAGAGGATTCCGAGACAGAGCGTCTCTGGGAGACAGTCCAGACCTGTATCGCCGCCGACGAACCGTTCGAAGTCTCCTACCAGATTGAGACGGCCGACGGTGAGACTCGCTGGATGTGGGAACGCGGGCGTGTCGTCGACACTGACGACGACGGCGTCGAAATCCTCGAAGGATTCATCACCGACGTGACCGCACGCGAGGAGCGCGAACGGGAACTCGCGGATCAGCGGGCATTTACCGAGAAGCTCATCGACTCTATCGACGATATGTTCTACGTGGTCGCTACCGACGGGAGCCTGGTCCGATGGAACGACACCGTCCCGTCGGTGACCGGGTACACCAACGAGAAATTAGCGTCGATAGGAATTGACGAGCTCATTGTGGACACTGACCACGACAAACTGTGGCGGATATTCGAGGAGACGCTGGAGACCGGGTACGGAACCATCGAGGCAGGTGTTGAAACGGCTAACGGCGAGCAACTCCAGTATGAGTTCAAGGGCTCGCTCATCGAGGACGAGCGCGGTGACCCGTTCGGGATTGCCGGGATCGGACGGGATATCACCGAGCGGAAGCGTCGAGAGCGGGCACTCAGAGAGTATCGCACGCTAGTTGAAAACGTCGGAGACCCGATGTACGTCCTCGATAGGGACGGGACCATAGAGATGGTGAACGAGGCGATGGCCGTCCATCTGGGGTACGACCGCTCGGAAATCATCGGCTCGAATCCGGCCCGGTTCATGCCCGACGCGGACGTCGAGGAAGCGGCAGACCTCATTCGTGACCTGCTCGACGACGAGCGAACGTGGGCGTCCTACGAGATGCGGACGATATCGGCTGACGGGACGGTTCGGATCAACGAAGACAGGATCGCCCCACTGTTCGACGAGGATGGAACCTTCGACGGCTCGGTCGGTGTGATGCGTGAAATAACGGATCGAAAGCAGCGCAAGCGGGAACTCGAACGCTACGAGACGATTATCGAGGCCGTCGGCGACCCGGTGTACACCCTCGACGACGAGGGCGTGTTCACCTACGCGAACGAGGCGATAGAGCGACTGACGGGCTTCGAGCCGGATACCCTCATCGGTGAACACATCTCCACGATTATGGCTGGTGATGACATCGACCGCGGTAGCGACCTCATCCGGACCATGCTATCCGAGCCGACCCGGCAGAACGTGACCTTCGAAACCGATATCGTCGACCAGGACGGGGAGCACACCCCTATCGAGATTCACATCGCGTTACTTCCGGCAGCCGATGGAGAGTTCAACGGCACGGCGGGCGTCATCCGCGACATCAGCGACCGGAAAGAGAGAGAGCGACAGCTCGCGGAGTTCGCCTCCGTCGTGAGCCACGACCTCCGGAACCCGCTGAACGTGGTCAAAGGGCGGATATCGGCCGCTCGGACGTCGGGCGACGTATCGCACCTCGAAGCGGCGGAGTCCGCGGCCGACCGGATGGACGACCTCATCAACGACCTGCTGACCCTCGCCAGACAGGGCGAGACGGTCGGTGAGACGGCGATGGTGGATCTCACCGCTCTCGCTGGGCAGGCCTGGGCCGATGTCGAAACAGGCGAAGCCAAGCTGGAAGAGCACGGAACGGCGACGGTTGAGGCCGACGCGGCACGGCTCCGGACGGTGTTCGAGAATCTGTTCCGAAACAGTGTGGAACATGGGTCCACGAGCAGTCGGTCAGGGACCGACGGCGGCGTGGAACACGGGGCCTCGACGGATGATGCCGCACCGATAACGGTCTCCGTCGGGACGACAGACAACGGTTTCTACGTCGCCGACGACGGAGCCGGAATCCCGCCGGAGGAGCGACAGGACGTGTTCGGCCGCGGCTACACCACGAGCGACACGGGGACCGGCTTCGGGCTGGCAATCGTCACCGAGGTTGTGCAGGCTCACGGCTGGTCGGTGTCGGTGACAGAGAGCGAAAGCGGTGGCGCGCGGTTCGAGTTCACGACGAGTTCTGAGCGTTGACGTGGCGATAGGCCGGTCCCGCAAGCACCAACACGGCCAGCGCCGCCGAAAACAGCAGGACGTGCGGGAGCGCGTCGATAGTGAGGCCGGTGAGCGTCAACGACCGCAGCGACGCGCCCGCAGTGACCTCGACGGCAACCCACGGAATCTCTCCGAGAAAGGTCCCGACAGCGAACGAACGCGGCGAGACGCGGGCGAACCCGGCCCCATAGGACACGGGGTCCGCGGGAACCGGTGAGAGCCGCGCTGCGAGGACGCCCCGCATCTCGCCGGTTACCTCGATGATCCGGCGGCCGGAGTCGCCCAGCCAGCCGAACATCCCGCCCTGTTCACCAGCCCGGAGCGCGAACCGGTAGGGAATGAGGCACGTGACGAGTGCCCCCATCAGCGCGACCGGGAAGCCGTACTTGATGCCGAGGACGAACCCGACGAACGCGGACAGCGGCATCGTGGGCCACGCAAAGAACGGGCGGATGAGATACAGGCCGACGATGACGCCCGCGAGGTAGACAGGGTGGTCGGCCAGGTGCAGCATCTGAGCTACCACCCGCTCGGGCGTGAGCAGCGTCGTCGCAATGGCGACGACTCCCACCAGCCCAGCAGTCCCGACCAGCTGTCGCTTCGCGAGGCGGTCCATCTACCCAATTGAGCGGCAGCAATCGACAAACGCTTTGTGGTATCTTTTACGTTGTTCGGGGTTGAATCGGTGGTTGTGTCCGAGACGCGAGACCCGGTCGAACTCGGCGTCGAACTGCTCGCCCATCTGGAACACGGTGAGCTGTCCGTCGCTGACGCCCTCGACCGTATCGAGACGGTGACGACCAACCCACAGGTCCAGCGCGAGATACTCGATACCGCCGTGATGCGGGGCCTCATCGAACGCGAGAACGGTGTCGTCCGCCCACGGTCACAGGGGTCGTACGTGAACTTCGACAGTGACGTGGTCGTCCGGGAAGGAGAGTTCTCGTGTCAGCGCTGTGGTGCAGCTATCAACACGGGTCACTTCGTCCAGTTCGACGGTGGCGAACTGGGCCCGTTCGGGTCGACGTGTATTCGGAAAGTGTTAGGGCGGGAGTAGCGGAGCGGTGGCCGCGACAGAGGCCACGGCGTCGGTCAGGCGAGCGGGGAGGAACGACCCGCGAGCAAAGGAGCGACCGCAGGGAGCGACCCTCGTTGATGCGAACAGCGACGCAAGGAGCCGTGAGCATCGCAATCTTAGGGGACGGTCCTGATTCTGTGACTGGGACGGTACGGCCTGCAGGTAGCGAGGTCGGGGCTGCACCCACGACTTCATTAGCCAAGCGGCCTCAGAAGTACAGCCCCAGTCAAAACAGACGACTCAGCGGCCTTGCCGGAGTTCCTTGATGAGCTGTTTGATTGTTCGCTCTTGCTTTTGGAGCTGTTCGTTCTGGGCCTCGACAGCAGCGGTCAGTTCGGCGACCTGTGCTTCGAGTTCAGCGATATCGGGGTCTGCAGCGGTGTCCGGCTCGACCGAGTCGGTGTCTATGCCTGCTGTGCCAGTGGATCGTGTCTCGGTCGTGGCTTCGGCGGTAGTTCCCTGCTCACTGGTCGATTGGGTCGCGGCCTGCGTGCTGGTGCTCGCAGATGCAGTCTCGGACTCATCACTGCCCTCCTCGTCATTGCTCACAAGGGGGTCGATGCCGGATTCCAGGCCGAGCCCGTTGCCACCTTCGTCTGCACTCTCGTCTGGGTCGGCCCCGACTTTGGTGTTGAGGTCGGCAAGCGAGTCGACGTCGTGGTACGCGAAGAGGGCCTCTTCGAGCGTTTTCCGGACCATCGGTGCTTGCTCGGACGGAGCCTTGATGCGCTCCGGTCGCTCGTTAAACGAGAGCACGACCGCCGTAGCGACGCTGCCCTCTTCGAACTCAAGGCCGGTCACGTCGTCGAAGGAGAACGCTTCGTAGTCGGCATCCCAGGTGACGTTACCGATGTGCTTGAGCAACTGGCGGTCGGTAACCACCAGCGTGAGTTCGCTGAACCGGAACACGCCGGCGAGACTCTCGTCCGGGGCAATACCGCCCGAGACGGCGAGCTTGCCTTCGAGTAGCCGTTCGAGGACGGCGTCGCTGCGGTTGCCGGGAACGGACAGCTCAAGCTTCTCACCAGTGTAGATGAGCGAGAACTTGGTCTTTCGCCGACCGGCCGAAACCGTGAGCCGTTCGAAGTCGTGTGGATAGCTGGCGACCTTCTCGTCGCTGAGAAGACCCTCACCGCGGTAGACGAGCGTCCGGGTCGGTGTGAAACAGGCCGCGTCTTCGTCGCCGAGGTTGACACCGCCCCGGATCTCCTCGTCCCCGAGTTCCTGCTGGACGAGGTCTGGTATCTCCATACTGGCTGCATACCTGCGTGATGGCTTAAATCCGCGGGTCGAGTATCAGCGACGATGCGCCCACGCAGCGTGGGACTGTGCCACAGTCCCGGTGGAGATGAGAACCTTCAAGACGGCTAACGGCCAACGGCTGAATGCACCCGCGCCCGGGTGGCTTAGCTGGACATAGCGCCGCACTCATAGGGTCTCTCGACTCATGCGGCAGTGCAACCCGTCATGACCCCGGGGCGCTCGTCACGCCCCAGACCTGGGCCATGCGGAGATCGAGGGTTCGGAGCCCTCCCCGGGCACTACTCTGAAACTTTACATACCCATCGGCAGAACCGACATAGAGACACCTCGCTGACCGGTCAACGCGGCGATGAATTATATAACGCAATAGATAGTTCTTCAGATACTCCAGCGGAAACGGTGGGGTGTCTGTCATGAGCGGGCGCTCGTACTCCGGTGACCCGCTTGATGGCACCGTTCAGTACCTCACCGAGCGGCCGGAACTGGACGATACCGGTGAGACCATTGATGTCGTCGATGACCGTCTCGATGCCAAGGGCGAGGCAACGGTCGAGAATGTCCCGGTTCCCGACGATGGAAGTGAACGGTCCGATCCGGAGGGACAGACAACCTTCAAGGACTGGAGGTGGTTGGCGTGACCGACCTGTCGTTGCGAGAGCGCATCGAGAGCTACCTTCAACGCAACCCCGACGCCAGTACGGTCGCCATCGCTGGGGCACTCAGCGAATCGCCCACCGCAGTCGCGGAGGTCCTTGACGAGGATCCCCCTCATTCAGAGCAATCTTCAAGTAACGATACCGGCGATCGCTTAAGCAAGTCACCACTACGGCTGCAACGAAGCCCCGAGTGGGACCGCTGGACCGACGCCAGCTGGGCAGACCCAGAGGCAGACATCTACCCAGCAGCGCTGCTTGCCCGCGAACAGTGGATGGGCCATCAGGACAAGAAACCGTTCGCCCCGTGGGGTGACAGTGACGCCCCTGCCGAGTGCGGCGAGGACGGCCACGATACGGCGGCGACATGTGACTGCGACGCCCGCTACAAGTGGGGCTACGACGGCAACTACCTCGACGGCGAGGGTATCGCGATGGCCGAGGTCGACCCACGGCTCGACGGTCGGGCGTTCCTGCAGCAGCCCGATGACCCCTTCGCTTACGTCGACGGCGACGACGTCCGTGACCCAGAGACCGGCGACGTCCACCCGGCGTTCATCGCAATCCTCGAACAGTTGGGGCTGACCTACGCGGACATCTCTCAGTCTGGCAGCGGGGCCCACGCCATCTACCGTGGGGAACTCCCCGAGGGCGTCAAGGAGGCATCGTGGCAGATCGACAACGATCCGTGGGGCGGCAACGATGACCTTCCGAGTATCGAGATCTACGCCCGCAAGCGCGTGTGTGTGATGACCGGCGACCACGTCACGGGCACGCCGACTGAGGTTCGTGAGTGGAACGGCGATGTCCTCGAAACCCTCGTCGAGGCCAACGACCCAGTGGCATCCAGCCAGCGCGACCGCGTTGAGGACGTCGACGCCGCTCGCGAAAAGTTCGACAGTTCCGACTACGAACCTACGGCGACATCGACGGACGAGGCGACGACTGATATCCGAGACATCTTCCACGCCCTGGACCGCCTCGACGCCCAGCGCGTCGCCGAAGCTACGATCGTCCACCGGTGGAACGACTCAGCGTCGACGAGCGATGGCGAGCGTGCCTTCGCACCGACCTGGGGACCCAACAGCAACGGGACGGCGAACATCGTCAACGACCAGCGCTGGATGGACACCGGCGACCGTGGCGGCTACGGTGGCCCCGTCGTGATGGCGCTCATCGACGCCGGCGAACTCCGACCGGAGCAGGCTGCCGGTGGCGTCTCCGGTGCCGACTGGTGGACTGGCGTCGAGCATCTTCGTGAGCTCGGTTTCGACATTCCTGAACTCGAAGACCACTATGACCCCGAACAGACCAGCGGCGGTATCTCGGAACACTGGCCCATCGAGGAGTGCGAGCCACCGGGTCTGGACCGCCAGTCGGTCACACCCGAGGAACGCTGGGATGAGCTTCAGGGTGAGCGCTTCGAGGAGTTCGTCGACGCCGACGGGCCCGTCGCCTGGGCTGATGACCCCGGCAACGGCAAGACGACCAACGCTGCCATCGGCGCCGCAAAGCGGGATCGGCCACACGCTGTCCTCTTCGACAAGCACCAGAAGGCCCGGGAGTTCATCGAGGACGACCCGACGGCTGACGACTATTACCACCTTCGTGGTGGTGCTCAGAAGCGCGGCGATGTCTGCATGGACGTCGACCACGACGACAGCAGGGACATGTGCCCCGAACACGGGCACGTCGCCGACTGCCCGCACATGTGCCCCATCTACGACTTCGCGACAGACCACGAGGGGCGCAAACGCTACGAAGCGCTGGCTGGCGAGCTCGGACCGGTCAAGGCCCACCAGATACTCGCCGACGAACTGCCGGGCCACGACGAGCACGGCCACTGCCCGTGGCTCGACCAGTTCGACAAGCTGTCCAGCGAGGACCGCATCGTCGGTGTCCACCAGTACCAGCTCCTGAAGACAGTCCAGCGCCGCGGGTCCGATGGCCCGCAGCGAGACATCCTCATCGACGAAAGCCCGGACTCTCTCCGGTCGGACCGTCGCGTCACCGTCGAGGACCTGGCCCGTGTCGGGAACGCGCTGGAGGGGATGGTCTCGAACGCGCCCGAGGGCTACCGGGATGCGCTCGGCGAGTTCGCTCGCTTCTCGCGAGACCTCGTCGACGCCATCACCGATCCCGACGCCCCAGACGAGCTCGCCAACCTAGACGCGCCAGCGGTCGACAGCGATACTATCACTCGCGAGGTTGACATCGACGATCTCCCTGACAGTGTCGATGAGGCCGATGTCGAAACGAAGACCGTCCGAGAGCCTCGTGGGATGCCGGGTGAGGGGTACAAGAACGTCGAGAAGCCTGTCATCGAGGAGACGATGCTCGAAGAGTCCCTCGCCCGGTGCAAGGTCCACTACAACGAGACTCTCATCGCACGGATGCGCGATGACCGCTGGTCTGGGACACCACTTGTCTTCGACGCGCTGCTTGCCGCCGCTGCGGCGGCCGGCCTTGATGAGGAGAGCTGTCGGCAGGCCATCGCCGTCCCGACAACGCTGGACAACTGCCCCTGGTGTGCGTCCGATATCGTCTTCGACAACGGCGCTCGCCACTGCGAAGACGAAAGCTGTGACTGGCACGAGGACGAACACAACATCACCCGTCGAGATGGTCCCACGGCCCGGGCGCGCGCCGAGCTCGACCTCGAACCCGATGAGGCTGGCCAGCCTCAGGGCATCTTCTACGAGGAGCTTCCGCGGCCGACTGACCTCCCCGACTCGCCGCTCATTCTCGACGCGACGACGACAAAACGGAAGATAGCCGGGCTCTACCAGACGCCCGTCGACAAGGTTCTCGTCACTGGCGACGAGCCACAGTCGTTCAATCTACGAGCGACGCAGGTCTTGGACGGCCAGTACCACGCGGGGACCATCGACGACAGCGGGTCTCTCCAAGAGCGTATCCAGCGAGTCATTGATACTGCCGCCGATGTCCACCAGTCACCGTTGTACGTCGTCAAGCGCAGCCTCCAAGCGCACTTCGAGTTTCCCGAAGGCGCGCCGGTGCTGCACTACCACGCTGCGCGTGGACTCAATTACAACGACTGCGATGCCGTCGTCGCCATCGGTGCTCCACACCCGAAGGTCGAGGATCTCCAGCGTGAAGCCGAACTGCTCGCGATGGATCACCCAGATCTCGCCGCCGGCGGGACCGAGTATTCCACCCGTACTGATACCCGTGATCCCGTCTACCGGAAGCTCCACTTCGAGGACGGCGCTGGTCAGGGCCGGGCCGTCCCGACGAAGCACTTCAGCGGGCTCACCGGTGACCTGTTCGAGGAGAGCCGCTCGAAAGAGTTGACTCAGGTCATCCACCGCACTCGGCCTGTGCTGGCCGATGAAACCAAGCATGCATACCTGCTGACGAACGTTCCAACCGACGTCCCCATCGACGAGGTTGCGTCGTTCGACGAGCTCGCCGATCCGCTCGAAGCGATGCTTCCGGTCCCCGAAGGGGCCATCGACCTCTTGGAGGCCGTCGACGACGTCGTCCGCGGCGCCGGTCCCGATGGGTTCCGTGCTGATCGGCTCGTCGACGAGCGTGACGACGGCACGATCTCGAACCGAGTCGAGGGCTACCACCGGCTGGCCCAACTGTCAGGGCTCGATGTCACCCAGCGGACGGTCTACAACTGGGTCCACGCTCTGGAGGACGTGGGCCTTCTCAACCCCGAGCGGTACGAACAGCACGCTGGGGTTGCTTACGCTATCGATTCTGCTACTTTGAAATCAGCGTTATCAGTACTATCCAGTAACGGGAGTTTCAAAGTAGCAGCAAAGCGGAAGCTGAGGGTGCTACTGGCCGAATCGGAATCTGGTCTCGACTGGCTGGAGTGGGCCCAACGCGTCTTCGAACTCCACGGTGAGGAATCGGGGGCGGTATCCCTCGGTGGAGGTGCCTCGTCGGCGTGACTGGCCCTGAGTCGGGACGGTTCGATGACCTCCCGCCCAGTGCCAAGTACGTCTACCGTGTTCTCGACGAGGAGGGGCCGCTGTCTCGCAAGGAGCTACAGGAGGAGACACAGCTCTGCGAGAGCACTCTCGACGACGCTGCCGAAACTCTCGAAAAATGCGACTTTATACTCAGGGCCCGCGATACCGACGACCTCAGACAGGTAGTCATGAAAACCGTGACTATGCGGACGTATAACCCCTCCCGGAAGTGATATAGTAGCGACTGCTCCCAGCCGCTCTACACCGGCGGTGACCCCACCAGCCATGTCTATCCAGTTTTCACCCACCGCGAGCATCGCGACCGACGATGTCGACGTTCCCGAGCAGCCGGGCGATGTCTTCGAAACACTGGTCGCCGATCCCGAGCTCTGCTGCCAACAATGTTACCGGCGCATTCGGGCCCGACACAACTTCGACCATTTGTCGGGCCGTCGGTGGGGCGATATCCTGAGCTTCGTCGACTACGACCTGCCTGAAGGCGAGCCCCGGTGGAACACCTCAGACCGCGAGTACCATGAACAGGCGCAACTCGCCGATCGGACTGAGCACGCGAACCCACCGGGCGACGACCTTGACTCGGGCTCGGCCTGCTCGTTCTGTGGCGCCATCGACTCGCACCGATCGCCGTCGACGCGGTCGCGTAGCGAGGCCCTGGAGGCGGCGGTCGGCATCATCGCGACGCTGACCGAGTTCGGCTGTTCACACGACCCGCTGGCGCTGATCGTCGAGGTCGGCGACCTCAAGCGGGATCCTGATTACGCCGGCGACGATTTCGTGACGTTCCGGACGGCAACCGAGCGGGCCGTTCGGGCCGGGCGTCGGCCCCGATGACCTGCCACGTGTTCTCTACCCCCATTTCCCCCATCCACCGACTGGCAGCGAGGGTCCGCACCGTACGTTAACCGGTCGGCCTCAGCTTGTCCCTGACGTCGGCCGCCCAGTCCGGATCCGGTGCGCTCGTCCCCCCAACACCACTTTACGAGCGCGGGGTTCGACTCCCCAGCCGGGCCCTCGTTGTGCATGACACCATGTCCACGCCACAACCCTCACTGCTGTCTCGAATCCGACGGAAAGAACAGTTTCACGAACTCCTCCTCGCCCACGCCATCACCCGGCGCTGGGGGCTAAGCCTCCCAATGTACAGACTCGTCAAGGCTCTAAGCGAGCTACTCGTCGTCGCGCTGTGTATCATCGCGCTGGTCACAACCTCTGTAAAACCGGAGCTGGCACTCATCGTCGCAGGTGTCGCTGTCGTCGGGGCCGAGTTCGTCGAGAGCTATCTTGCCGGCGCAGAAGACGTCGACGTCGAGGCCGTCGTCGAGGCGGCCCGGCGTCTCGACAACGAACAGGGCGACGACTGATGCAGCGTCCCCAACGACCGTACCGAGCGCTTCGTGCGTTCGTCGGGACGGTCGTTCTGCTTGTGACGTTCGGCCTCTGGGCCTACGGACAGCTGTCCGGCCAGCCCCTGAGCACGCTCTGGGACGTCGTCGCGCTGGCCATCGTCATCGCCGCCGGCTACGCCGTCTTCGGCAAGCGCACGTTCGGGGCTGCCCTCGAGGAAGCCCAGGACGTCCAGGGTGGCGATGACGACGACCAGTCGTGATCCTGACACACGTATCGCGTCACGACATGCCTTCGAACCGCCACCTGACTGCCCCTTTTAAACTATAATACTGCTGCCGACACTGCACGACAGATTTCCATCATGAGTTCACGAGACCGCCGGGTACAGATCGCCCTGAAGTGGAAGTATCTCGACAATCTCAGCGTCGCAGAGATTCGGGACCGCTTCGAAGAGGAGGGCATCGGCTCGTACACCCGGTCGACCATCCGGGACTACCTCAACGAGAAGCCGAAGGAAGAGGTCATCGAGGCGATCGAGAAGCGCCACGCGGACATCCGTCTGCAGGCGGCCGACCGCTTCGAACGACTATACCAGGAAGCTCGCGAGGACCTCGAACTCGCCGTTGAGGACGAGCCGGTCCTCGCGATGGTCCCGAAACAGGACCGCCACACTGGCGACGGCGAGCTGCGTGTCTCTGACTGGGAGCGCGTCCCGCCTGGTGACGACCGCCGGCCCGAGTGGGCAAGCGAGCGGGACATCATCATCGAGTTCACCGACGACGTCCGCTACATTGAGCCCGGCGACGAGTATCCCGTCGGGGCCGAACGAGGCCGACTCCCAGAGTACCGCAAGGCGATGGCCGGCCTCCAGCGCGACGAACCCGACCCGAAGAAGCGAGCGATGGCACGCAAGGAGATGGCCGCTCACCTGCACGAGAAGGCGGACGTCCTCGGCGTCTACACGACGGACATCAACATGAACGTCGACGGCGAGTTGGACACGACCGTCTCGCTCGACGAGGAAGCTGCGGCGACGATCAGGGAGGCGACGCTCGACGATGAGTAGTACTGCCGACGCCAGCACGACCGAGGTCGACCTCTCCCGGGCAGAGATCCGCGCTGCTTACAACCCGTTCGAGCATGGGTGCTGGTTGGACTTCGCGAACAAGCTCACGCAGGGCTACATGGACGCGGAGTACGACGACTGGGCCCCACTCGGCGGGCATCACTCCGAGTGGCTCCGACACCTCGCCGGCGAGGCCGACGTCAACGGCGACCTCGCGCTCCTGTGTCACCGGGACGGGCTGAAGACGACGATCATCTCGGCCTTCGCGATTGCCTGCATGGAGTACCTCGACGGCTACCGCGTCATCTGGACGATGAACACGCAGGAGCAGGCCTACGAGAAGGCCGATCGCGAGCTGAACAAGTTCATCGAGCGGAACCCGTGGCTGGTCAACCTCAACAAGCCGCGGGAGACGGACAGCAAGAAGACCAAAGAGTTCGCGAACGGCTCGTCGCTGACGACGGGCTGGTTGAAGGGATCCATCGAGGGGGCCCGTGCCCACCTCTTGATTCTGGACGACATCATCTCCGAACAAGGCGACGGCCCGACCGAAGGCGTCCTCAACTGGGTCGACGGCGTCGCCCAGCCGATGGTCAAGGACGACGGTCGCACCGTGATCGTCGGGACACGCAAGCGACCGGACGACATCTACAGCCACTATCGAGACTACGAGGGGTACTCGCTGCGAGAGTTCCCCGCCATCCTCGACACATGGGACCAGAAGTATCGCGAGGACGACGACTGGCAGGCCCGCCGGCCCGACGAAGACCTCTACACCGAGGTTGACAACCCGTGGGGCGGTGGGACGCTCCAGCTGCTGTGGCCGGAGGCTCGGGGTCCAGAGTGGCTGGCGAACAAGCGCTCGAAGATGGCGGACTACCTCTTCTGGCGCGAGTACACGCTCACGATCCAGGGGGCCTCGGGCAACCTCATCGAAGAGGAAGACGTCAACCGCCTCGTCGACGACGGCGGCTGTTCTATCCGGGGGCAGGAGCCGCCCCACCGTCTTACACCCGGCGCCGGCGAGGCGACGATCGTCGCCCACGACCCGGCTCAGTCTCCGTCGGGAGACAACGCAGCGTTCGTCGCTTTCCGTGTCGGTCGCGATGGACGACGTCGCCTCCTAGACGCCCATGCCGACACGGGGATGCAACCCTCGGCGGTGAAGGCGACGCTCGCCGACTACGACGACCGCTACGATCCGGCGGTGATCGTGATCGAGTCCAACGGGATGCAGCAGTACGTCGCCAACGACGCCCTCGAGTTCTCGGCCTCGCTGCGGAGCAAGGTCACAGGCATCCCGACGACAGGGTCGAAACACAGCTGGGAGAACGGCATCCCGCGACTTCGTCGGCTCGTCGAGAACGGCGGGATCCAGTTCTATCGTGGCCACTCGGGGACCGAAGACTTCGTCCAGGCGGCGATGTCCCTGACGCTGCAGGACGGGAAGCTGCAGGGTCACACGCCAGACCTGATCGCGGCGTGGTACATGGCCGAGCAGGGCATCCGCCGCCTCGAGGGCATGGGCGCGCTCGAAGATGACGCCGGCGACGACAGCGACTCTGGAGTGAGCTACCTATGACATCAGACGACACCACGAAGGTCAACGTCGAGGGGATTGGCGGCGACACGACGCTGTCGAAAGCCGCGAACAGCCAGCAGCTTTCGGACAGCCGGATCCACTCGGTCGGCCACGGCGTCAAGCCGCCGTACAACCCCGACCGGTTAGCGAGCTTCCTCGAACTCAACGAGACGCACGCGACTGCCGTCCGCAAGAAGGCTCGGTACGAGGTCGGCTTCGGCTTCGAGCTCGCCACGCACGCGGACGTCGACATCGACGACGCCGACGATCAGGAACGCGCGGTCGCCCGGTCGTTCTGGCGAGGCCCCGACTCGCGCTGGGAGACCGGCCCGCACCAGTCAGCCGAGCCCACGACGCCTGAGGAGGTGAAGGAACTCGCCCGGCAGGACTACCACTCCGTCGGGTGGTGTGCACTCGAGATCTTGACCGACAGAGAAGGACGGCCGGTCGGCCTGGCCCACGTCCCAGCGAACACGATCCGCGTCCGGAAGCCGCAGTCTCGCTTCGACCAGCCTCGCCACCCCGAGACGGGCAACTTCGTCGACACCGACATCGGACACTACGCCTCCCGAGGCTACGTCCAGGAGCGCGATGGCCGCCGGCGCTACTTTGGCGAGGCCGGCGACCGCCACCGCGGGCAGGAGGTCACCATCATCGACGGTGACGAACCCCGCGTCACCTACACCGACGACGACACTGACAAGGAGCCCATCTTCGTCGACCGGGAGACGGGCGATGTCGCCATCGGTGACGCCGGCGGGCTCGACAACGAGCCGGCGAACGAACTCATTTTCATCAGGAACCCCAGCCCCATCGAGCAGGACTACGGCGTGCCGGACTGGGTCAGTGGGATCCGGACCATCGGCGCTGACGAGGCGGCGAAGGACTACAACCGCGCATTCTTCGACAACGACACGATTCCCCGGTTCGTCATCAAGGTGACCGGTGGCGAACTCTCCGAAGAGAGCAAGAACGACCTCCGGCAGATGCTCCACGGCCTGCGCGAGGAGAGCCACCGGGCAGTCATCCTCGAGGTCGAGAAGTTCTTCGACGGGATGGACGACGACGTCGAGATCGAACTGGAGCCGCTGGGCCAGGGCATCAGCGAGGAGATGGATTTCAGGCAGTTCCGCGAAAAGAACGAACACGAGATCGCCAAGGTGCATGAGGTGCCGCCCATCCTCATCGGCGTCACCGAGACGTCGAACCGGTCCAACTCCCAGGAGCAGGTCGCGGACTTCGCGAACAACGTCATCGCACCGGAGCAGCACAAGTTCAGCCAGCGACTCTACAAGCTCATCCACCAGCAGTACCTCGGCGTCACGGACTGGACCATCGACTACGAACTGCGCGGGGCCGACCGGCCGGGTGAGGATGCGAAGGTCGTCCGCCGGAAGATCCAGGCCGTACGTGGGGCTGTCCCTGTCAACCGGGCCCTGGAGATGATCGGCGAGGAACCGCTGCCCGACGACCATCCCGTCGACGGCCAGACGCTGCTCGCGAACGTCGGCCAGGAGGAGCCAGCCCAGCCGGTCGGCGACGCCGTCCAGCAGACCAGGGCTGAGGCCGCGCCGCCGCCAGGCAACAAGCTCTACGAGCGGGACTGGAGCGAGGTGGAAGCCGACCTCGCGACGAAGGACCCCATCGAGCAGACGCAATTCGACAGCTCAAATCTGGATGAGGGGCTGTACGACTTCGGCGAGCAGGAGCTCTTCCTTTCGTTCGTGCGCGAGGACGGGACGGACTCGCTGTACGTCTACGTCGACGTACCGGCGTCGGAGTGGGCAGGGCTCGTCAACGCATCGAGTCACGGCTCGTACCACTACGACAATATCCGGCTGGAGTACCCCTACGTGGAAATCACCAACTTCCACGACCGGCTGCCCGAGGGTCCCGAGCCGGATCCCGAGGATGTCCCCAACGACGTCCCGGCGTAGCTGACTGACCGATGACCCAGGGAGCGCCCGACTCCCCTGTGCGAGGTTCGACCGGGCGATAGGATTCTACGACCATGACTGACAAGAACGCAGAGCGCGGCGAGAAGCGCGGCGTCCTCTCGACCGGTCGAGCCAAGAGCCTGGACAAGACGAAGGATGCCGACGCTGACGCCGAAGACGACGATGATGAGGGCTGACCCGTGCCACCTGTGAGAAAGGCCGGCGGGGACGCCTTCCGCAAAGAGGTAGAGTTCGTCACGAAGGACGACGACGAGCAGGTCGCCGCCGGGATCGTGATGGTGCCGGACAAGGCGGACCTGCAGCACGACTTCGCCCGAGAGGAAACCATCCAGGCGTTCGCCGACGAGTTCGGCGCGCTCATGGAGTCGGGCAGCGCCGACGGCGGCATCATGCACGCCGCATGGCCGTCAGAGTGGATGTCCCTCGAACGGAACGAGGTCCTCGACGAGCCGGAAGACATCGGCGGCCAGACCGTCGACGCTGGCGCGTGGGTGCAGGAGTGGCAGTTCGATGATGCCGGTACCTGGGGGCTCGTCGAAGACGGCGTCTACGGCGGCTACTCCATCGGCGCAAAGGGCGTCGAGTGGGGTGGGCCGTACCTTATCGGTGAGGACGACGCCGTGGACGACGTCGACGTGCCCGACCAGCTCCCCGACGACGCGATGGTCTGGGAGCTGACCGACGGCATCATCCGCGAGGTGTCGGCGGTAGACATCCCGGCCGTCCCCGATGCGGAGATCCTCGAGACGAAAGCCGACGCCGAGAAGCGGCTCGCCGAGCATCTCGGTGACCGCGACGCCTTCATCGAGGAGGCGATGGAACGCGGTCACTCGGAGGACGACGCCGAGCGGATGTGGGACAACCTGACTCGTGCGCTCGAAGAGGAGGGCGCCGGCGACCCTGGCAAGCAGTCGATGTTCGCGAAGGCTGGCAGGGCGTTCCTCTCGGCACTCACTGGGGACGACTCGTCGAAAGCACGGTCGTCCGACACCGACCGCGACCAGGCCCGCAAAGAGGGCCAAACGCTCTCGAAGCGCAACCGTGAGTCCATCATGGCGTCCATTGACGCCGGGCTCGATGTCCTCGAGGACGCCGGCGTCGGCCACGAGATGACGCGGTTTACCGACCAGGACGACGTCGACTTCGACCTCTCGGAGCACGACGCCCGTGCCTGGTCGTTCGACGAAGAGGATGAAGACGACGGAGACGACGGCGATGACCAGGACGACAAGCACGCCGCCGGCGGCGACACGCCGGCCGATGATGGCAGCACGACCGCTGCCGACGACATGTCTGACGACACTGACACTGACAACAGCGGCAAGTCTCTCGCCGAGCAGAACGCCGAACAAATCAACGAACTGACTGACGCCGTCAAGAGCCTCACCGAGGCCGTCGACGGCGATGATGGCGGCGAGCCGGACGCCGACAAGACAGCCGAGGTCGAACTTCCCAGTGGGGAGGTCGTCGAGGTCTCGAAGAGCGAGGTCGACGGCTGGTTCGAAGACGACGGCGGCACTGAGAAGAACGCCGGCAGCGAGGAGGTCACGAAGGCCGACATCGAAGCGCTCCACGCGCGCCTCGACTCGATCTCCCGCGAGGCCCCTGGCAGCCAGCAGCTCGACCGCGGCTCCAGCGAGGGCGACGACGGCGACCGACTGAGCGACCTGGGCAAGGCCCTTTCCTGAGGTGACTACAGATGAGTACTAACACCATCGACGCAGTTCGCACGCAGAATCAAGTCGCCGGCGGCGTCGACAAGGATGTCGACCTCGCCACGCTGGACAACTTCCAGCTCCCGCGCGACGTTACCGAAGACTTCCTCGAACGGGCCCAGAAGGAGGTGCAGGTGCTGGAGATGGCCGACACGATGGTCCTCGAGCGCCTGGAGATGGACGTCCCGATGTTCGGCGTCCCGCAGCTGTCCGGATCGACCCGGGCCGAAGAAGGAACCCGAACATCCAACTCTGCAAACTCTGACGGAGACGTCGCCTTCAACGCGACCGACCAGCAGTACTACATTCTGGTCGAGCCGACCCGCGACGCGCTAAAGAACACCCACTACGGTCCCGACCAGTTCGGTGACTACATCGTCGACCAGTTCATCCAGCGCTGGTTCAACGATGTCGGCCTCATCGGGATCCGGGCCAACGCCGACTCGGGCAACCTGCAGTCCATCGGCGGCGCCGCAGCGCTGGACTCTACTTGGAACGGGTGGATCGCCATCGCAGAGGGCGAAGACACGGCATCGGATCGGATGGGTCTGGAGAACACGGCAGCTGGCGATGTCGACACCATGCCGTCGGTCGACATGGCTGGCAGCTCTGTCGACACGAAGATGTTCAACGACACGATCCAGACGCTGGACTCGCGCTACCGCGATCCGGACAACTTCGTGTTCCTGACGTCGCCGGACGTCGTTCAGGAGTACGTCTTCTCCCTGACCGAGCGTGAGGACCCACTGGGCTCGGCTGTCATCTTCGGCGACTCCGACATCACGCCATTCTCGTACGACGTCGTCGGCGTCAACGGCTGGCCCGACAGCTACGCGATGCTCACCGACCCCGACAACCTGGCGTTCGGTGTGTTCGAAGAGATGGAGCTCGACCAGACCACGGACACGGACAAGGTCCACGAGAACCGACTCCACTCGCGCAACTGGCTGGAAGGGCAGTTCGACTTCCAGATCAAGCAGCTCCAGGCTGGCGTCCTCGTCGAAAACATCGCCTGAGGTAGCCACATGTCTACTACCAACAACCGCGTCCGAGAACACTACGAGGGGGATGATCCCTACGCGGAGACGAACAGTCCAGGCAACGGCGCAGCGACGGCCGTCAGCGAGGATGCTCGCCAACATGTCGTCAACCCCGACGGCACCAACACTGTCGACCTCGACGCCGCGGCTCGCGAAGGTCACGTCGTGACGATCGTCCACAACGGCGGTGCCAACACACCGACAGTGGCGTTCGACGACGCCGACTTCGTGGGGACCGGGCCGGCGAACATGACGTCCGCCGGCGCGACCGCCACGGTCCGCAACGTCGACGGAACAACCAGCGGCTGGGTCGTCGAAGCGACCGGGAGTGCCTGACTATGCCGACGGTTGAGAAAACCGAGGGCGGCCGGGTCACTGTCCGAGGTATCGGTGAGTTCGGCCTCGGTGATCAGGCCGAAGTTAGCGAGGACGACGCCGCCTACCTCTGTGACGAACGCGGCGACTTCGAGCGCATCGACGACGTCGCTGCGGAGGATGAGACAGGCGGTGATGATGTCCATCAGGAGGACGGGCCACCTGACCCGGACGATCTCGAAGACGATGCCGAGAGCGGGACGCTCCCGTTCAACCCCGCGGACCTCACCAACGACGAAGTCGCTGATCGCGCCGCCGACATCGACGATCCCGCCACGCTGCGAGCGCTGCTGAACCTCGAAGAGGAACAGAAGGACCGCTCTGGCGCAACGGACGCCATCGAAGAGCGCCTCGGCGAACTGGAGGGCTGATAGATGCCGACGTGGTACGACAGCGCGACAATCGCCGACTCGGAAACGTTCGGGGCCGACGAGACAAAAACGGCCAACGTCTCGCAGTACCACACGCCGGCGGTCTGTGTGTCGCTGGAGTCGCTTGACGGCAGTGCCGACGACACGATCACCATCGCGATCACCGGCTCGGTCGGCACGTACGAGGTCGACGAACGGACGCTGTCGGCGGCAGGCAGCTACGTCGTCGACGTCCCGCAGGCCGAGAGCGTTGAGCTGACCAGTGCGAACGGGACGACGATCAGCGCCGAAGCGCGGAACAATCCGAGGTAACACATGGCCGACGTAGGGTACTGCACGACTGAGGACCTCCGGCGAGCGCTGCGCAAGGCCAACCTTCCCGGCGACGTCAATCAGGATCCACAGATCGCCGTCGACGCCATCGTGTCACGGACCGATTGGCTGGAGAAGACATACAGCCGGCACTGGTACGAACCCGACGGCATCACTGAGGCATCCGATGTCGACATTCCGATGTCGGCGAACACGCGGGATGACGAAGAGGACATCGCCACCCACGCCGGCATGGTCCACGGGGCCAGCGAAAACGAGCGCCACCGAACGCGCAAGAACAGTGATGCGCTCCTCGAGGCTGGCCCACGCCACGAGCGCCGGCGGAAGCACTATCAGGACCCGAAAGAGGAGATCCGCATCGCCTTCGGGCGGCCCGAATCATTGGAGCCGCCCGTCGACGACACGGTCCCGGCGTACACGCGCATCACGCTCGCCCGGAAGGACGTCCAGGCGATCAACACGCTGTCGGTCGTCAACGAGCAGGGTGGCTACGACGACTGGGTCGCCAACAACGACTACTCCGGCGGCGTGGGGAACCAGCACCGCGGCGAAGACTACTGGGCCCGCGTCAACAACGGCGGCGTCTCGGAGCTCTATCTGGACGTTCACGCGATGGACGACGACATCCCGTCGTTCTCCAACGCCGTTTACATCGACTTCGACTACGGGCACGAGGGCCTCCCGCGAAACGTGCGCCGCGCCGTCGCGAACTGGGCGGCCGCCGACCTCGTCGAGGAGGCCGTCGTGGAGATCCCGCAGAACGCGACGGTCTACGGTGTCGATACGAAGGCTGAAGAACTGGAACGGAAAGCCGAGGAGCTGATGGAGGTGTACGAGTGACGTGGCCGACGCCGACGTCTCGATCACCATCGAGTTCGACCTGGAGTTCGAGACCGACCCCGTCGGTGCGACGCTCGACATCGCGGTTCCGAGCGCGCCATCCGACGATGCCCGTCAGGCTCTGCTTGACAACGTCGAACGAACGATGGTTGGCTCGAGGCAGAACCTCGTGTTCCAGAGCGTGCAGCGTGTCCACGGCCGACTGGAGCGATACGCCAGCCGAGTGGGCGACTACAAGGTTGAGTCGCTCATCGAGAGCTTCGCCGGCGTCGACTACCAGCGCACCCGGACGTCCATCCACGTCGAGTGGTCCTGGGCCCATGAGGCCTTCCGCTTCATGGAGTTCGGGACATCGGACCACACCGTCGAAGGCGATCCGCTGCTGGTCTTTGAATTTGACTCCGGCGAGTATCCGTTCCTCGAAGACATGTTCGGCGACGGGCCGGCGTTCCTCCCCGAGGTCGAGGTCTCGGGCCTGCCGGAGGCTCGTGCAGTGCGTGACTCGCTCAACTGGCTCCGCCGGGAGGTCGGACAGTGAGCGCTGACGTCGACTGGGTCCTAGACCAGCTGGCCAGCGTCGTCGACAGCGTTGCGACGGACTACTCCATCACGAACCAGGACGGCACGACCTCCGATGTGGTCATCAAGCGCGTCGACCGCGACGATGCCCAGACCTACGAAGGCTCGCAGTCGGTCGACATGACGGCGCCGATCACCGAGCGCACTGGGGAACTGCGCACGGGCTGTTTCATCGGGGCGACGCAAGCGGCTGGGGCCGAGGAACCCATCGGCACGGAGTACGACCTCGATATCGAGCACGTCGTCGGCCTGCGGGTCGAAGGCCTGCACGAGAGTCAGTTCGGCCACGTCGACCCCGCCGGCGATGATGGCGTTCCGTTCGACGAGCTCAAGCATCGCCTCCGGATGGCGCTGTACGACGGGCGCGAGTACCCCAGCGCCGGCCGGTCGAACGTCTCGTTTACCCATCTGCAGTTGACGAACCCGGCCCCGCAGTCCGACGACTGGCAGCACTACTTCCGCTGGGACGTCGACGTCGTCTTTGACGGCTTCGAGGACCTCTCCTAACCCCTTCTTTTCGAGTGATAGATATGATACACACACACCGAGACGAGGCCACGTTCAGGCCCGTCACTGACGGAGGTATCGAGTAATGCCGGGTGCGGGTAGCGGCAACCTGGCGTTCGGCAAAGAAACATCGTTCATGGAGAGTCTCGCTGATGAGGACAACGACGGCAACCCAGACTACTGGCACTTCGGCCGAAATCCCTCGTTGACCGAGCTCTCGCTGGACAACCAACTTCAGCGGATGCGAGACGCGGGCGTCGTCGAGAACGTTGAATCCGTCAAACAGGCCTTCGAGGGCGCGGTCGGCGTTGAGGCAACCATCTCTTCGGACACGTTCGACGACGTGGAGGACATCGTCTTCAACGACGCGGGGACCTCGTTCACGAGCGGCCAGGCGGCCTCGTCCCGTATCTACGCCGGCGTCGACTACGTCGGCGGGACTGCCGAGCGGGAGCTGATTGGCTGTATCCCAACGGAGTTCACCCCGATCAACTACACCGAGGGTGGGTTGCTGACGTTCAGTATCTCGTTCCTCTACGCTGACGAAAACAAGTCTGCGTCGATAACGCCGTCGAACGTGAACTCGGTCAGCAACGCCACGTCGGCACCAGACCACGCTCTCACGCTGGATATCGACGGTGTCACGGTCACTCAACTGCAGTCAGCACAGCTCTCTATCAGTAGTATCGCCCGCTTCATCCGCGGCGCTGCAGGGCCGGCGCCCGTCGACGCTGTCATTGCGGCACCAGAATCGACTGTGGAGACATCGGCTGTCTTCGGCTCCGACTCTCCGTCACGCCTGGAGCTGGCTTACGGGTCGGCCGACGCGACCTCGCCCGAGGATCTCGTCGGTGGTGTCTCGGCGACGCTAGACGTCACGGTCAACGGGACTCAGGTCTCGACGTACAACCTCACGGTGACGCCGGCGTCGGGATCCTGGGAGAACGTCATCAGCACAGAAAACACGGAACAGAGCCTCACGTGGAACGTCGACGGCGGGGTGAGTGTTGCATAAATGCCTCTCCAAACTGATACCTACGACCTCAACGACGAAGCCGAGCGCCTCAAGGAGGAGTGTCGCGAGACGGCTGAGAAACTCGCGCCCCTGGACGCCGAGAACCCAGCGGCGCCACGGCTGCAGCGGCGTGGGAACCAACTCCAGTCCCAGCTGGACGGCGTCCGCTGGGCCCGATCGGAGTGGGACGTCGACGCGGTCACCCTTGGTGGGCTCACCGGCGGCGAATACGGTCACGTCGAGGACGAACTCCCAGCCGCTGGGGGGCCCGGTGCTCGGCGTGTCTACTACGTCGCGAAGGGGACCGTCGACGCGCCGTATCTCGACGATGACATGGACTTCGATGCTTGCATCGCAGCGGCGTCAGGCCTACCCATTGGCTACCTGCGTTGGGCCGAGGCCCGCATCGACGAACTCTCCAGTGTGACTGAGGGAAACGAACCGCGCTTCGCCGACTGGCTCGCGGACGCACGGAAGGAGCAATCGACCGACGAGTAGTCCTGCAATATGCTCGTGCTATCGCGATGCACCGCGGACTCGATCCGCGTGTCGTCGACGAGCTGCCGTGGCGGGACATCGACGCGTACCTGACCGTGCACGATCTGCTTGAAGCCCGCTCTACACTGGGCGGCATCCCGGACTAACCCATGAATGAGTTCACAACTGAAGCCGATCTGCTGATCAGCGATGTCGACGGAGCCAGAGCGGCGATCGAGGACGACCTCGGGACACTCTCTGTCGACGTTGAGACCAACCAGCCGATGAGCGCTGGCGGGGACGGCGGCCCGTCGTCGCTACTATCTCAGGGTGCGACGGTTGGCGCCGTCGATGTCCTGGACGACCAGCTCGAAGTTCTCGAGGACATCCACGACGAACTCGAAAAGCTTGGACAGTCGGCGGCCCTCGCTGGCAGCGGTGGTGGAGATGAGATCTCCGGATTCATCGGCTCACTTACTGGTATTGCAGCCTCACGATTACCGTCTCTGAGTACTCTCGGAGGAAGTGGTGCAGCGGCTGCAGGAGGTGGAACAGGAACGCTATTGGGAGGCGGCGCTGCAGGTATCGGGTTGGGTTTAGGAGGTGTTCGTGGTCTCCAGAAGGCAGGTGTGACACAGGAGATTCGAGGCACTGGACAAGACGTCCAGTCACAGATCGGGAGTGACGAAACACAACTCGCCGCGGCTGGAATCTCACAGCTGTTACCGGGTTCCGTGGAGAATACGGCTGCAGTCGGCGGTGCAGCACTCGGCCTTGCCCAGGGCGATGTCGATAGAGCTAAGCAAGACTCCTCGCAGGCTGTGAAAACTGTCTCTATTGACTCCAGTGATCTCGATGCGCTGAACAGTGCACTCGGTGAGCCAGAGTGGCTCTCGACGCTGTCGGACCCGTCTATTTCAGAGCCGACTTGGTTGACGGCGTTGTCCAATCCGACGATCTCCGAACCGGCGTGGCTGTCTGAGTTTGCGAACCCCGAGTTCAACATCGAAGAACCGGCATGGGTAAGCAACTTTGGTGGCAGTGACATCGGACTCACTCTTGAAGTCCCTGCACCAGACCTCAACTTTTCGACAGGGAACATCCGTAGTGAGTTGGACTCTGAACTAGAGGCCTTCAAGAGAGAAGTTGTCGACGAAGCGGTGCGCGAAGTCCAGTCCGTGTTCTCTGGGCTGGGCTGACGGTCCTCACATTCCATTTAATACATGACATTACACAAAGCAATACTCACTGTAGAGGCAGATGTCGACGGCGACGGCACCTTCGAGACCGGCAAGTTCCACATGGCTGGCAACATCGAGATTGTCCCGTCGCTACGCACCGGTTTCGTGCTGGACAATCGTGGCTCGACTATCAACTCGGTAGTCAGCTCCACTGTCGGCTCAGGAGAGTCAAAGCGCAAGGGTATCTACCTCGACCTCGGGGGTGGTGTGCGATCGGTCGAGGTATCCTTCAACGGCTGGGAAGGGTCTTCAGAACAGTGGGGCGATACTGGCGATGGCGGCCCGACCAAGGCAGATGCGACAGGTGAGGACCCCCTCACACAGCTCGAAGTACTGTTTCAGTACCTGAGTGTTGCCGAGATCGACTCGCGAAACCCCTCCACGCTTGAGTACGGCGAGCATTATTCAGACGGACTCTACGACCCACTCGATGTCGTTCTCGAAAGCCCGCAAGGGACGCGAACAGCGGAGAACGGGTCGACGTTCACCGGGACGCTCACGTTCCTCAGTGTCCAGGCGATCAGCGACGTCGTCGACGGCGCCAACAGGACAGGATAACCCATGCCAGATCGATTACTCCACGCACTCAACGTTCCCAGCGACGCCCAGCAGGAATCCGGATCGACGCGACAGCGAAAACTATCGAAGCAGGGTATCCTGCAAAGCGACGTCTCGTCGACGGAGACGATCTCTTCACAGCCCGGTCGGCAAACGATTGCAGGACAGGTTCGTGGCCGACTCGCACCACTCATCGCTGCGGAACTCGAAGAACTGTTCAACGCCTCCGGTGTCGACGTTGTTCCGTACACGCTCTGCGAGGGCGACAGTACCACTGACGGCTACTACTCTCCGGAGAATATCAATGAAGACTTCGCAGATGCTCGCGATGACCGTATCCAGGACTTCGACGGCACACTCACACCGAAGGGCACTCGGCGATCACACTGGCGGGCTGTCCGCACTAATCCCCAAACTGAGGACAACCCGTTCGGGACAGCATCCACCCCAGAGATAGGTCTGTCAATCCGTGCTCGCAAGGTACGCTGGTTTGACGATGTCGGAGGGGCCGTCGTCGACGCAACGCCGCAGCGACGGGTCGAGGGCGAGCACGATTACCTCGGTATCTACGATGCCAGTGACCCGGCGTTTGACAGACCTGTGCTCATCTACGACATACCCTACGCTGAGGAATACCGTACAGATTGTACGATCTGGGATACATACAACCGACCGAAGATCTACAAAGAGTCGGGTGATGGGGCTACGGTTGGGTCAGCCACGGTTGGGTCGGCCACGGTCTCAGGATACGATGTCTACGTGGCCAGTCAATGGCAGCGAGTCTACGTCACAGACCACGACTGGGTCGGCGACATGGTCCTGGAGACAGATCGGCTACGGCTCGTGATCGACCAGCCCGAGGATGTTCTCCGTGCGTATCGCTGGTCGCCGGCAAATGGACAGTATGTGATCGTCCAGCTGGGTAACTCACCGTGGCGGCTCTGGGATATCGATCTCACGCACGTCGGTCTCGCTCGCATCGAAGCTCAGATGGAGTTTGAGGACCTCAACACTGGCGACCGGCACAACCTCAATGCGACGCTCGTTCGGGGCCTTGATGACGTCGTTTTCACGGTCCCGACAAACAGCACCAGCCCGCCACAAGGGCTTATCGACCGGCTTGATCCTATCGCCGACGACTCTGAGAGGGTTATACAGGCAACAGGAGATGTGATTAAGCGGACGGAGGTGGACCGGTGACTGTCCCCGCAACTGGCTTCTACGTCGAGGTGGACAATCCAAACACGGGCCACACCTGGGTCGCAGACCCGCTTGACGATGCCGAGTGGCTACCAGCCCTGAACGCGAAACCGGAGGTGCGCATCCCGGTCCCGCCAAAAGACCGGTGGCTTGCAGCCGACTTCGAGGGCGTCGAACCCACGATGCGGGTCTGGCTCGACGGGCAACGGCTCCCGATCGACGAATTGCGGAAGGTCGAGCCAGGCAATTCGGAGGTAGTGCTGGTCGGTGAGGGTGGCAAAGAATTGGACAAACCCATCTCACGCGAGGTCGATCAGGAAGAGGCGTGGCTCGAGGCCCGCGACACGATCCAGACCGAGACCTCGTACGCCACGAACTTCGATGACCCGGCGACGACCTCCGAAGAAATCCTGTTACAGGACATCGCGACGGAGAGCGAGTTCGAAACCGTCCTGTCCCAGCAGGCCACTGATGCTTATCAGATCGTCAACGGCGGCGTCGAACCACATCAGACCTGTTTCACTACGGAAGGAGAGGACTCGGACAGTAGCAGTTCGCCAACAACCAGATCCAGTGACGCCTATAGTGGTGGGAGTGCCGCCACGTTCGGGTCATCTGGTCAGACCAGGACCTGGAACTTCACCACCCAGTATGATATCGACCCAGCCGACTTTGATATCGCGATCCGGTGGGCGTCAAACGGTGGGTCATTCGATGCAGCGGACGTTGAATGGTCCGTCGACGGCGACGTTGTGTCACGATACAGTCCGGGGAACGACACTGCCGATGACCCACGGTGGGAAACCGGGATAATCGCTGCAGACTCTCTTGATGGTGGCCTTGGTTCGACACTGTCTGCTGGCTCGCATAGCCTGACAGCCGAGGTGGTCGATACTGGCACTGATGACTTTGTTGTTGACGTCGTTGCCCCGCTGGATACGCGTTTTAATTACACATTCGACAACACACTCGATGCCTCGGGCGGGGCGCTCGACGGGCCGCAGTTCTACCCAGACGGCCCGGCGGTGGATTTCGCCGACGCAGAGACGGTGCGGAACGTTGTTGGTGGTCGTGCCACCACCTCCTTCACCAGTGTCGACGATGGGCAGCAACTCGCAGTATCGAACGATCGTGGGAAAAACTACAACACAGTGAGTAACACGGAAACAATCGACAAGTCCTTCGCCGAAGCCGGCGCGTCGCTGCGCTTGCAGGCCACGCTCGGACGGACTGGGTCCCAATCGACCACGCCGAAGACCGGGGTTGAACCACAGCGCATCGACAGCTACGAGCTGTATGCGACGGTCGAGAACAGTCCGGTGCTGGAGAATCGCCGAACAGAAGCGACCGTCGGCGAGTGGCTCCAGGCGATTGCAGACTATGCCGACTCTCTATACGAGCTCACCTATGATGAGTCGGTCCCCGGCATCCGTGTCGAGTGGACACGGTCCGGTCAGCGGACAGGGACATCAGATGACGCCATTGTCGACTACAATATCGAGAAGGATCTGCGAGTGTACAAGAAGGCGACCGTTCGAGGCTCGGCCCAATCCAGAGCCGGTGAGCAGATCACAGCCAACCACGGGACTGCTGTTGATCTTGATGAGGACGAACTCGTCACGGCCAAGGAGTCTGTCCGGGCTGCGTCGGATGGCACGCTGTACGAGAATAAAGTCGACTACTCAGTTGATTACAAGATCGGCTCGATTACGACGCTGTCTGATGGAAACATCGTAGACGGGCAGTCCATCATTGTCGACTATCTCTACGAGCCGGTCGGCACGTACGAAGCCTCCAACTACGACCCGTCAACGGATCGAGCACTGCCGTCGAAGAAGATCAACAGTGTCACGACACAACGACAGGCCGATCAGGCGGCGCTCGTACTCCAGCAGAATCTTGATACGCCACTCGTGGAGGCAACGGTCACGCTTTCCCGAGCGGACGCACAGCGGTCGCTAATTGAGGCTGTGCAATTGTCGGACCTGCCGACGGATGAGCAATTAGAGACACAGTCCGTCGAGAACAGTCCTGAGAAAGTTGTGTTACAGTTGGGGTCACGGGATCAGATCGAGGAGGTCATACGGAATCTTGAGCAACGGCTGGGTGCGACCGAGCAGCGAACCTAATCTTACTGCGATGACCCTGTGACGACGGGCGAGCATCCTGCAGTCCACTCCGGAGTGAGTTTTTGACATGGCAAGCAATGAGACTACAGTCTCTGGTGACGTCCTCTATCAGAACGGGGACGATCTCTCGGAGGCTAACCTCACGAGATCCGCAGCGAGGAGCAACGCAACTGACTACGTCGAACGCGGGCTATCCGTCGTCGTCGACGCTGCAGCCGGGACCATCGACATCGACTCTGGGCACTGCATCGTCCAGGACGGCATCCACGCCTACGACGTCTTCCCGAACCAAGTCACGGACATCTCCCTGCCCGCGCCAAACGGGATGAACCACGTCTACCTTGTCATCGACGAGGCCGTCGACGATGATATCGCATACCACGTCGACGATGACGACACACCGCCGGCGAACCCGTCGCTGAAGATCGCGACTGCCGACGGCGGTGCGGGGACGGCGACACCGCTCAATCCGGACCCAGCGGCAGCGTTCAACCAAGCGGCGCTTGCCGACCGGGCCGCTCAGCCCAGCGGTGTCAGCGACAAGCGTGTGCTCTACGTCGACGAGTCGGACGGAAATGTCTACAAGGTCAACCCCGACGGGACCGAGGAGCAACTCGGCGGTGGTGGGATCTTCGAAGACACCGATGACGACGACATCTACGAGCAGACGGCGGGGCAGGGGATCGATACTCCATCGATCAGTACAGGTGCTCTATCTAACACAGAATCAACTATTCTTATTAATAGTAGTATAGAAACCTACCCCGCCACCGCCAATGGAATCGAAAGTGCCGTAACGGATGCAACAGAGGGATACCGATTGTTGCTACCCGGAGGGTCATACAATTTTGATACGACCACATTAGATATCCCTCGCCGGGGAACCGTTAGCGGGACGGCGGGCGGTCGTGGCACGCGGCTTGTTTGGGAAGAGGGTGCCGGGGTTGGCATCCAAGCCGACGCATCGGTCCTAATTGAGAACGTAACGCTCACCGGCCCCGGAACATCCACAAACACTGATATTGGAATTAAGGGGGATACCGGCGACGGACAAAGCAGGTTTAGATGGGTGAATTTTGACGGCTGGGCTAAAAACGTCTACCTCGATAACTATTTCAACAGCGTTTGGCATGGCTGTCTATTCGGTGGAGCAACGGGAGATGCATCTGGCTTTTCCGAGGCCGCATCTGTCCATGTTGATGTCGCAAGTGGGGCTAACAATAACACTCGGTTCTTTGGTTGTTTTTGGGCAAACAACCAGATTGGTCCCAGCCTCACCATTGAGGGTAATGAGGTCCAAGTAATTGGTTATCAAGGAGAAGCCAACGAAGCCGGAGAAATTAAGGTCGTGTTTGGAGGGGGGCATCAAATTATGGGCGTTCGCGTTCAGAATCTCAAAGGCGGTGACGGGATAATCATAGATGACGGGCCAACAATGGTTTGTGCAACGGATATGGAGGCTTCGGGAAGTGGCCAGAATGGGATCAACTTCCGCAATGTGAGCGGAGGTGATGCCAAAACAGCCGGCCCCCACTTCTTCAGTGGGTTTGGTAACGATTTCAATGGCGTCGGAACTACAGGGTCCGTCGAGCAACGCACATCATAAGCGACCGTCAGATGAATAACCGCGCTCAATAAGTTCCTCTAAGTGGGCTTTAACCAGACCATCGACATGATCGACAACTTGCTGGACGGCTAACGCCAATACAATATATTGGCCGACGTACTGGGCGAGCAGCGCAAACCATCCAGAGGACAGCACGAAGCGAGAATGCCAGCCAATACCCAATACGATACACGCCGCTACCAGCACGCCTGAACTCGTCGGCGGTGACCGTGTCCAATGATAGAGGACACCTGCCACAACCACAAGCCCCACCGGGAGCATGTACGCAGGCGTCGTGATAATATCAATTACATTTCCCGGGATCGCAGTAACCGTTAGGAGTTTCAATCGGTCATCCCCAGACGAGATAATAAAATCCTTCGCATAGCTCGACATGAACATGAGTGATGACGCCATCACAGCGCCTATGCTGCCGGTCAAGATTAGCTCCCGAATCCGGTTATGAAAAATAAATAGGACAGCAACAATCCCAGCAGTGTAAGCACCGAGAATGTATTCATTCAATCCAACAACTCCAACAGCAAATCCAGTGCCGGCAGCAAGCAGGAACCGATGATGTTGGCGGTCCTCAAGAATAGTCCTGTGGGCGATGGTGAGTGCGATGAAAATGAACGGGATTGTGTAGTCATACATCCAATACCCATGGATGTAGGCGTTCAATCCAATCCCGAGTAGCCGCCACGAAATGACCCCGAGAAGCACCAGTAGCGCCGCTTTCCGGTCTATAGTCTCCCGGACTAGCAGGTACAGTGTTGCGGGCAACACAACGTAACTCATCATCGTGGAATAGAGGTGTGTAATATACGCGGCTTCTGGCCCAACAGTCGTGATATTCAAGATCCAGAATAGAATGGCGAGCGGGACGTACCGTAGTGGCGGATCAATTGTGCTATAGATATTTCCCGAAGTAGCGACACGCAGCGACCGTTTCATGATAATGTGTGGATCGCCTGTAAGTTCAGGCAGGGGATCTTGGGCGAGTTTGAGAGCCCATATGGTAAGGCCAGTAAATATAATTGCGAGAACTGCTGCTTCTCTGTGTTTTGATCCTACCATTGAGTCGGGGATGTGTGGGTATTTCAAAGTCATACTTAATTGTGGCGATGAGTTCGCGGTCCCACTGAAGGGCTGGCTCATGGATTCTACCCAGCAGCGATGGCATCCGACGACAGTAGCCCCGCTGTTTTTCTCGGGTTAACCAACATTCTAGGGCTACTTCCGGTTCGCGTTGGTTAGACGCACGGGGTACTCGCCAGCGGCAGCGCTGTCACCACTCAGATCCACGGATAACAGTAGCAAAAGACTAAAAAATATACTCAATTGAAACGAGAGCCAAATGCTATTTTATTGGACAACATGATTCTCAGTGTAAATGGAAAACAAACAGTTTGTTGTCGTCGGACTTGACGGAGTCCGACTCGATGTGGTCCGTCGGTTTGCTGACGACCTTCCCAATCTCAGTGCGTTTCTCGATGATGGGGCCGCTGGCACGCTCCGGAGCGTACTTCCGGGCCCCCACTCATCTGCAGCATGGACATCATTCAGTACTGGTGCCAACCCAGGAAAACACGGTATCAGTGACTGGCGGCAGAAGGATG
The DNA here is from genome assembly GCF_003665885.1 of Haloarcula sp. Atlit-120R. Classification (NCBI taxonomy): domain Archaea; kingdom Methanobacteriati; phylum Methanobacteriota; class Halobacteria; order Halobacteriales; family Haloarculaceae; genus Haloarcula; species Haloarcula sp. Atlit-120R. Next base: position 299,286 of record NZ_QPLN01000001.1, read on the forward strand.
GCTACGATTTCCTCCCTGTCACTGGAGCTGACATCGCACCGCCACGATTCTGGCAGACCCTCTCGGACGCTGGGAAAACAGTTGGTGTATTTAACATCCCGCTTACCAGTCCACCAACGCCGCTCAATGGTGTATTGGTTACCTCGTGGACATCAGCCAGTGGTCAGTACGCGTATCCGGCCGAGTTTGAGACCGAACTCGAACGTATCGGGTACCAACGAAAGGCTGATTTTTATTCTCCTGACGACCCAGTAGAGAATCTCATTGAGACCGTCAAGAAGCGAGGCGAGGGTATTGAACTGTTCTGTGATGAGTACGATTGGAATCTTCTCGTAGCGATGTTCTACGCAACCGAACAGGCACATCATCAGTTCGCACCCTTTATCGACCCAGATCATCCTCTCCACGACCCTGAAGAGGCGGAATCAGTGAAACAGGTGTACCAAGCCGTCGACGAACAGATCGGTCAACTTCGTGCACGAGTCGGAGATGACACGCCATTCGTCGTCATGTCAGACCACGGCTTTTGCCCCCTCTACGAACGAATCTATGTTAACCGGATTCTGGAGAAGCACGGATACTACACGCCAGCGTCTGATACCCCCGATTCCTCAGACTTGAGTCTTAGATCGCGGCTCATCGATACGCTGAAACAATTAGATGTTGTTCGGTCCTCGTTCCGACACGCAAGTAGCGTTCCGGTCCTCAAGGACGTCGTCGAGTCGGTTATTGCTTCGTATCGAGACGAGAGTCAGAGGAAGTCTATCAATGCCGACTGGTCGAAAACAGTCGCATTTAACGGACTCACACACGGTGGGATATTTTTGAACACTAAAGCGGATAATCCAAAAGGTATCGTAGATACTGACGAGGTTGACGACCTCGTTGATGACATTATTAGCAAATTAGAGACAGACGACTATCTCGGCACACGTATCGAGGGAGCGTTTCGTCGCGAAGACGTCTTCGACGGAGAAAATATTGAGATATTCCCACATATTGTTCTTCGATTTAGGGACGGTTATCTGGGCTCGTCAGGATACGAACAGCGTCAATCACGTCCAGCATCGGAGTTACGAGCAGGCGGCGATACGATAGGCTTCCATACGATGGACGGCCTCTTTTTGGCCAACGGCGAACAGATACGTAACACGGCCGTGGAGGGTGCATCGATACTTGACATCGCTCCGACTATTCTCCATTATTTTGACCAACCGGTGCCAACACACTACGACGGCGACGTGCTCAATGATGTGTTCGAACCGAGCACACAAATTAGGGAGCGCTCGATAACACACATTGATAGCGAGTTTGCCGAAACGGACAGGGAGGAGTCCTCAGCGGACCTTGATGAGATTGAGGAGCGGCTACAAGATATGGGATACCTCTGAACTCTCCGCGTGGATCGGGATCGCTCCTGCCGCTAATTCAGTTCACATTTCCTCCGCCTCACCTCCAGTTTCGGCGGTGTGCTGAGTACGTCCTCGGACGGTCGGGCTCTGGCTTGTTTATCGAGACACGCCGACCATCGACGAGGCGCTCGAAGTGGCTTTGGAAGACTGACCGGCGTTTGAGCTTGCAGGGCCCCACCCCACGGGATAGTATTTGTGAAGCTTGCACCACCCTGCGAGTGTTCCCCGATACTATCTGGTTTCAGATGGACGGTTGTTGGGTTGAAGCTGTGATACCTGACGTTTACTCCGGAAACGGTGGTGTGGCTCTCAGTGCTGGCTACCAATCACAGCCAGCGAGTCGGCGCATTGGTTAGACGCTCGCGACCGTGCTCCCGACCCAGACACCAAGCGCTGCGCCGGCGATCCCCAGTCCTAGCAGCGCGTAGTTCGCGAGTGGGTTCTTCGCTTTGACGACGTTGAGGGAGTAATGCGTGTCATCAACCGGACTCAGTGGCCGGACGCCAGCCGGTGTGAGCGCGTCGGCGGCGATATGCGACGCGATAGTTCCGGCACCGACGACGAAGCCCGTCACGGCCCCTACCAGCGAGGGTGCGACCGCCATGACCGTCCCGACCGCAGCGAGCAGGAGACCAACAGCCAGCGCAAACCAGGCCGTGTGAGTGGAGCCTCGGTGCGTGACACCCGGCACGCGCTGGTCGAGATCGGGTACCATCGCGAGGGCGACCGCCGTGGCTCCGGCCATGAGGGCGAGCTCGACGAAGCCGGCGGCAATGAGGAGCGCGCCGGTTGGGGCGACAAAGAGTAGCGCTGCGCCGTAGTGGCCGTTCTGGTACATCAGTCACGCAGCTGCAGCATCAGTGTCGGCAGTATCGAGTGACACTTCGATATCGATCTCATCGAATCGAACAACAGGGCGCTTCGACCGTCCCGACTGCTCGAACTCGATCACGTTCAGTGTCTCCAGTTCGGTCAGGTTTCGATGCACTTCCTTGAAATCTCTCCCAACGAGGGCAGCAGTTTCGCGCATGCTCTCGGGCTCGTGTTCTCGGATGGTTCGCAGCAGAGCAAGATTCGCCGGACTGAGCAACCGCTGCAAATCGGACTCGTCTTCCAGCACGAGGACATGCCGGTCCTCGAGGTCCTCGCCGCGCTCCATCGCACGGATGCGTTCACGCGTCTGTTCTTTGGTCGTCGTCCCGTCACCCACACGGACGGTGAGAGTCGTGGTGTCTGTCATGGTTTTGTCTCCGCACTGGATGGCACCCAGTTACAGCCGGAAGTCCCGCTCCGCAGCAGGGTCAAACTGGACATCACCGAGCGTGACAGTCGAGTCGGTCATCTTTTCGGGGCCGAGTTGGGCCTGCTCAGGCATCGTTCTTCTCTCGCGGGTCGTCGGCAAGCTCATAGAGTCCGTTGTTGTAGAGATTGACCACATGATCGTGCTCCTCCAGCCGCTGTAGTCGTTGTCCGAGGTATGTACTTGTCACCTCACGCGCGCCTTCATCGGCCATACGGTCGCGTGCGTAGGCTGGTGTTACACGCCCCTCACGGAGATAATCCAACAGATCTCGGTCGACGTCACGGAGATCATCATCGTCCAACGCCATAGGGTTCGTTTCTTCGGCTTGCATTACAAGCTTACTCTTCAATCCGTTCGTGTAAAAAGCTTGCTACGGGAGTTGCCTATACAGGTTTGTATCACAAACTATTAGTGCAAGGCCGCTATACTATGAAGTAGAGACGCCGGGTGCCACAGAAAGTGGCCGACTGTTCCAGCAGTCGACCGGTGTCTCGTGGAGCCGAGACATGCAAGACTACATCGCACCCACCGAAAAGAGTACTGTTCCCGACGGCGCTGCGCTCGTCGGCACCGATTCCGAGGGTCGCAGCCACTACTACATGGCAGCTGCCGCTTATGACGAGCGCGTGTTCGTCGTCGACGGCGATGACGTCCAGGTGTTTGATCTTGCCGGCACCGGCCGCGACATTGACGACTGGGTCCGCCACGTCGAGGCGTGGGACGATCTCCGGTTCGACGAGGGCTTCGACGACATGCTCGCCCGCGCCATGGAGGCCGGTGCGTGATGGTGGTCCACCGGCCCAAATCGTCCACGGACAAGCAATCGGAACTCCAGCAGGCAATGACGGCCGCGGTCGACGACGCGACTGTTCTGCAGGACCGTGTCTACGAGTCAATCAGCCAAGATGAGCAGCTCAAACGGTTCTGCGACGCGGCTGCGTACGCTGACACCGCGGCCGACTATCGGCCCGAACCCAGTGACGACGAACTGACGAGCGCGGCACACCAAGCGTGGGGGCGACTGTCCCACGCCGCCCGAGAGCGCGCTCTCGAAGTTGTTGCAGAATGCTGTGTCGAAGTCATTATTGACGGCGACGAGTGGGCCGACACGGACCACGTTGACGCCGAGGACGTGACCGTCGCACAACGCCGTGCCCGGGACTGGCTGCAAAGCCACACCAATATCGCGGTTCGCGTCGGCGCACTGGAGGCGATTGCCGATGAGTGAGTCCGACGACTGGCCGCCGCTCCACGTCGGCGACCACGTCCACGACCGCGAGCAGGATCGTGATGCGCCGCTTGTCGTCGTTGCGATGCTGGCCGCCCGCGCCGATGAGCACGAGTGCGGCGATGGTGCGACGGTCGCCGACTACAACGAAGATTACCCAGCCGACGACCGCGTCGTTGAGGCTGTCTTCGCCCAGCGGACCACCGTCGATATCGAACGCGTCCAGCGCTACGCCTACCCACGTTCACGACTCCGACTGGAGACGCCGGTTCACGACGACGAGGAGGGTAAGGACTGATGGCGGCAGCTGTCGACATCGACGCCCTCGCCCAGCTGGACCAGCGCGATGTGGCGGCGTTGACCGAGCATATGGATATCTACCCGGACGATCCCGCCACCCGTGGCGAGCAGGTCGCGGTCTACAACCGCGGGCAGCGCTACATCGTCACGCCTCACGTTCCCTGCTGTGACTGTCCGGACATGATCCATCGGCGACCATCCGGTGGCTGCAAACACATCCGACGCGTCGAGTTCGCACGCGGCGAGCGCGCAATCCCCGCCGGCGTTGATTACGACGCTATCGACGATGGCCTACACATCGATACCGGGGTGTCCCGATGAGTCCGGACCAGACCGACGCGGTCGTCGTACGACGCGAGCCACTCCGGGGGCCAGCCCAGCGGAACCGTTACGAACCGCGTGACGAGGGCGGCTGGCGTCGCGTTGAGGAGCGCTGGAACGGTTGTCAGTGGATCTACGTTGGATCGGAGATTGTCGATAGCATCGACATCGAAGGTGCGGAGGTCCTGGCATGACCGAGATGCAGTACGGGCAGGGCCACATCAACTGGGCCCATGTCGAGCTGACGCCGCTTTCGTCGCTGCGGCTGGGCGTGTACGTGCCGCTCCCACGCGACCGACTCGCGTTGTTGGCGTACCGACGGTCGAGTGGCCTAGAGGTCGATCTCAAATGAAGTCCTTCGCTGACCCGTCAACGACGTTCGAACTCGTCTTCGAGGAGGCCTCGGTCGGGCAGGGCGGGCTGACCGCACGCCGGCCGACCGGCGAAATTCGGTGTACCGAGTGTGGGGCTGTGGCGACGAACATCGATGATTTCCCGCATGAACAGTGGTGCCCACAGCGGTTCGTTCACTCGCAGTGGTACGCTGAGCAGTTGCAGGGCTAATTTAGCGGCGTTTTCTTTTTGATCGCTCACCAGACACTCAGCTGTCAGCAACTGCCCAAATAATAGCCCCAACCAGCGCTAAGAGTAAAAAAACGGTCGCATATTCGCGTGTCTGTCTGAGCAGAAGGAATAGACCGAGCAGAATGAGCGTGAGGGGGAATAGCTTCGATAGTACCTCATCGAAGGCTCTCAGGAACTGCCCCACGGACGACGGCTTTCGCCGCTTCGAATCTGCGACCATGCTTTGGTGTTCTGTATCGGGTGTTTGGACCAGCTTGGTTAACGACTTTGGATTATCTTCACCCACAATGTGTTACTCCACTACAATATAACCACCGCCGGATTTATCAGCCGTAATGACATACCACGGTTTAGATGATAGGGCGGGGGACACGGCAGCTTGACCTCTATGACTTCTTTTCAATTTTCATTCCCGGCGCAACGCTACTTCTCGGCGTGGTCCCGCTACTTCCGCAGAAGACAAAAGTGCCAGCTACTGCCGCCATCGCGATACTCATCGTAGGGGGTGTCGTAGCCGGACGGTCTGTCCATGCCGCTAGGTTGTACACAGTCACTGAGGCTGATGCTGAAACACACAGGGATGTCTTCATCGATGAGATATTTAGTGCGAACATCTCATCGGACGACCTGGTCCAACAATTCTACAAAGCGGCTGTCTCACACTTTGACGATATTGGGTTGCCCGATGATTTAGGCGATTTAGAGAGAAAAAAGCATGAAAACGACTTGGACACGTTGTACTCGCTGGTCCGTTCACAGATTCACATGGACTCACGCGGGCGATCGCGTACCTTCCAAGCAATCTATGATTTCTATGGCAATCTGTATATCGTGTTTTCTACGTTCGGTGTGATCTACTATGGATATGCGATACTGAACGCCACCCAGCAGTCCAGATTTAGCTTGACGATATACCAGCCAGTTTTGGGCAGTTACCAAGTTGACCCGTTACTCATCGGCATATTCGCCGGTTCTGTGTTTTTATTCGGGCGGTATATTTTCAAACAAATGCGAATAAAATACCGTGATATCTATGTTCAATATCTCATGGCCGATTTTGTAGTCATAGTCAAAGGGCCGGCCCCGCAGAACCAGTTTGAAAGCTGATTTTTGAGTCGTTTGCAGCAACATTCGGACATCACGCACCCATTTATATACCACGCTATCATCAGTCGCTGACATGATTGCGGACCGGTCGGTCTTTGACGACGAGTACCCGCCCCAGCGCCTCCTCCACCGCGACGCTGCCGTCGACCGACTTGCCACTGCGCTCGCCCCCACAAAGCGCGGCCAGCAAGGCGATGACCTGCTCATCGAAGGGTCGCCCGGCGTCGGGAAGACTGTCCTGGCGCGACACACACTCAGCCAGTTGTCCGAGCGCCACGATCTCGACTACACCCACGTCGAGTGTATGGGCGCGTCGACGGCGAGCATCATCCGAGAAGTGCTGGCGGCGGTCGGGCCCAAACCCGCTACCAACACACCACTCGAAGACCTGTGTCTCTCCTTGCGCGAGCGTGTTGAGGACCCGCTGGTGGTTATCCTCGACGAGGCCTCTGACATCCACGACACCAAGGCGCTCGACCGGTTGGCCGACGTCACCGGCATCTCGCTGGTGGTCATCTGCTACGACGCTGCCGAGTGGCTGACCCACGCCCCCAGACGGATCACCCACCGGTTGCACGGACAAACGCTGACGCTGGATCGCTACGGCACCGATGAGCTGGCCGACATCCTCGAACCCCGCGCCGAGAAGGGACTGGACCATGGCGTCGTCGCCCGACGCCAGCTCGAAATGATCGCCGACGAGGTCGCTGGCATCGCCCGCTTCGGGATCTACTCGCTGCTGGCCGCAGCGACGCTGGCACAGGATCGGGATCACCACACTGTTCGCGATGAGGACGTCGCCGGCGCGTATCCACTGGCCCGGGAGTGGATGCGGCAGGCAGCGCTGGACTCGCTGTCGTTCCATCATCACCTGCTCTACGCGTTGGTACGGGACGCCGGGGAGATCGACGGCGAGACGCTGCACGACCGCTACGACGCTGTCGCGGATCGAGCGTACGACGGCCGCTCGCGAACGCCACTGGCGGAGCGGTCACAGCGCCGGAAGCTCCGGAAGCTCGATGAGTACGACCTTGTTGAGCGGCTGGGCTCAACGCGGGATCGTCGGTATGCGGTTATCGACGAGAGTGTCCGGTCCGGCTACGATATCGAACTGAGTAGAGCGTTACAGTCTGGCCTGCAAGATTGACTACTGTGCGGGGATTTTCTCAGGCCGCTGGGTTGAGGGCTGAATCCTGTACCTGCAGGACATCAAGGAGGCGCTGCGGCTGAGATGTATGAGAAGATGGCGTCAAAGAGCTTGTGCAACAGCAATAGAGCTAGCGCTAATCTTCCGTCGACACGTCGAAGGAAAGGATAGCTATGTCTACCTGGTTACTATCGTCATCCGGTCTGTCGAACGAGTACTGCCACCAATTCTTTTGCTTTTTCTTCTTCAGACCGGCGCAGAGTGGGTGCTCCTCAACAGCGTCCGGAATCTTCTCTAAGATGCTGGAGAACGAATCGCGTTCTACGAAGAGGATTACTGCGGCCTTTGTATCTCTCCACGTAAGGTAGCGTTCAAGCAACTGTGATATTTTTCCGCCCTCCTCATCCGCTCCCGAAAGTGTTTGTGGGCCGGCCCACATCCCGCACTCTGCGATGAAGATGTTGTCTCCGTCATTGCGGAGGAGAATGTCGGATTTGCCATCCTTGTTGAACGTTTCACCAGTTGCCGAGCCTTCGAAGTTCATCTCAAGGAATGTGAGTATGACGTTCCGGTAATCCTCTTCCCCAAAGTCAGAGTAAGTCTCCGGTGACTTCTCAAAGCCGTGTCCAACTGCGTCTACTGCCTCAATAATTTCATGATAGATGTCATCAGAGATTCCTGGACCAAGTTGTTTTTTACTGATGTCTTCAACAGTAATCTCTTTCCTGCGCTGAGGTTCATCAATTTTCAGCGTCTCATCTATATCGTCACGCCGGATAACATCTATTCCGAGGGCTTGGAACCGCTTCTGTTGTTGCTGAATCTCTTCTTTCTTTTCTTCGTGAAGGCTCGTCGCCTCCTCTCGAATCTCATCGTAGAACTCATCCAGATTACTGTTGACCCGACGATAGTGCGTTTTGACATAGTCCTTAACTTGTTCTTGGAACTTCTGGAGTTCGTTATCCGAGTAACCATCGTTTCGTCTAGGGAAATACACGTCTACGTAGTTTTTCTCATCATTCACCTCAGCTCGGTATCCACTACTTCGACTAGGTGAAGGCTTGAGGTGCAGAATCCGTTCATTACCGGCGTATTGGAACCGAAGGGCTGGGTCTTCATCACCCCAGTCATCAATCGTAACCTGAGGGTTGTCCGTATCAAGGTTCAGAGGATTCAACTCAAAATCTCGGACGACATAATCCGCAAAGTCATCCGAGCTCGTCGATAGAATCTCTTCAGAAGACAAATTCTCCAGCTTTCGTCTGGCCTTCCGGCGTGGCCGTTGAGTAACGTTCGAAATTGGGTTGTCATTGAAAATTAAAAATGTGTTCATGATCTGTCTTGATCTCAGGTTGTCGCCCACATATAATAATCGGTCAGTATACTGTACTGACCAGACGGCAGCTCATATGAGAAATCGCTAATCAGAGTGAACGTTTAAGAAGCAACAAAGCTCCATATCGCCGCCAACAACCCAATCAGTAGAGCGACTATATCTGTGGCGACTATTGATTTGAACATTTCTCGAACAACAAGATCTCCTTGTTGAATGTCATTTTTATTATCTGTAACTTTTATACTACCTGGTGCAAGAACGAGTGTAGACTCACTTTTATTTTCAAACGACCTCAATTTCAAGAACCATCTGCCGGTACTAATAGCAAGGATTGCATAGACAATCGCGATAATCGCCCAGAACATACTAAATCCCCCGCTCATTTCGTACTTGTAGGTTGCTACATTAAATCAAACTGTGGATTAGTTGTAGTTCCAAAATATAGCTTTCACTCGGGTGGGGTCACGCTTTTACTGATTTGTACCGCCCACGCCACGACCGGGCCCACCAAACGCACAGCGGCCAATATCGATGAGTGGCCCGGCCCGATTATTCGGACATCTAGCACCTTTTTAAGCAATATCCACCCCTCGGTGTGGCGTGTATGCCACAGAAAATGAGTATCCGGGACTACGCCGGCAACGAAGTTGAAGTGCACCAGCTGGGCCGCAGCGAGGACGGCCACCGACTGAAGGTCACGCACCCCGATGGCCGGCGCTGGATCTGTCAAGTCAGTCTGTCCGGCGAGATGGACGTCGAGAGCACGTACCTCGATGGGGAACTCGCCGATATCGAGACGCCCGACTGGTTGGAAGATGAGCTATCGTTGATAGCACAGCCCGCGTGAGAATGTCAGGACTCGTCAACGGGAGCAAGGGCGCTGGCGTCAAGTTCCTCATCAAGAAAGGCCCGACCGTCGTCGGTGAGTCGGTACAGGCCAGTTCCCAACCGCTCGACAAGTCCATACTTTGCCAGCTCCGAGAGCCGGTTACTGGCGTAGTTGGCGACAGTCACGTCGAATGTGTTTTCCAACGCATCAGGTGTCATGTTGCCCTCGTCACGCATCGTCTCCAAGATGTGTTCATCAACGGGGCGCATCCACTCTGCACGTTGTCTAACCACGTCGCACTGTCGCGCTGTGAAACTCATAGTGATTCCGGTAAGCACCTATACGGACACTGACTGTATAAATATATACCCAGTTACAGATAATTTGCTGTGAGTCTCACAGCAAGAACTATTAATCGGGCAACTCAAGAGTTATTTGACCCGGGCCTTCCGGCCCACGAAAGGCCGGCGTACTGGTACTACGCCGGGCTCGGGTCGAACCTCAGCATGAGGTTTCCGAGCATGAACAAAGACGGACATCGGGCTCTTAAAACTGAGCCCAACGAGAGCGGCATAGCCGACCGTGCAGACGGTCGTGATACTCCAGAACAGAACAGTACTCAGAAAACGGACTCGCGTGACACCGCGAGCCACTTGGAGAGGACTCAGATAGGCACCGGCCCCTCCACTAGCACCGCTGGCCCACAGGCCGATAACACTGTCCGTGCCTGTCCTGAGTGCGACACGACGGGCATCTGCAGGCGGGCAAAGAACAAGATGCGCGGCCGGCCCGCACAAGCGAAGTACGCCTGCAGTCACTGTGGAGCTACGTTCGATGAGCCCATTGAGCGCGACCGCTACGCGGACAACGGCGATCCCGGCTACCTCGCCGGAGAGCTCGCGAAAGCTGATCCTGAGGCTGTCAGCGCCGACCACGTCGGCGAGCCGATGACCGATGGCGGTATGACCGACACGGCCGCTGCGAACATGGTTGGGACCGTCCTCGACAGCGCGTGGGACGGTATGACCCCTGACCAGCGGGCGGATTTGAATGCTGTTGAAGACTACCTCCGCAACGACACCTCCGCTGACTACCGACACACCGACACCCGCATCGAGGCCGCCTCGAAACTCCGCACGCTCGCGGATGATCTCGAACGCGCGGCGCGACACTCGGCGGCCGACGATGTCGACGTGTCCGTGTATGTGACCGTCGAGGAGACGTTCCGTGGCTCGTGGGGTGATGACTGATGTCGGAAGCCTCCGCGTGCGCCCGCGAGCGCCAGCACACCATGCCAGAGGCGATGGCCTGTATCGAAGACCCGACCGGTGTGCTGCTCGCGCCGACGGCCGACATCCAGCTCACCACGCTCGCGAACGTCACAGTCGCGACAACTGAGTCCGAGGAGTGGATCAAGAGTAACGTCGTGGTCGAGCGGGAGGCGTGGTGCTGATGGCCGGCGCAATCACCCGTGACGAACGACGCCATCGGATCGAGCAAGACGACGGCGACCTCGACGACACCGTCTACCGAGTCCGGACAAGCGGCCGCGGCGACATCTGCTATCACGACGACCCGGACTGTGCCGACCTCACGGCCGACGATCCAGCGGACATGACCCGGCGGGAGTGTCACCGCCGGCTGTATCCGGCCTGTACGAAGTGTGTCCTCGACCAGCCACACGGCGGTCGTAGCGACCAGCGGCCCTCGCTGCGGCACAAACTGGATGAGGTCGACTACGAGTTCGAGTGGGACCGCAAGCACGGCGAGGAGGTGGCGTAGATGGCGGCCACATCACGCCAGCCTGCGGCGCGAAGCCACCCACCGAACGAGGACCTCCCGTGGGATCTGGACCAGCTCCCGCTGCCGGCCGACCAGTCCGCGACCGACGCCGCACTGGCTGCTCTCGACGAGGCCGACAACGGGCAGCGCAAGACTGTCAAGCGTGTCCGGGCGGCACTGTGTGGCGAGATTCCCGCCGACGAACCGCGCCCGATTTACTGGCTGCGGGCCATCCAACACACCGGCGGCGACCTCGTCGTAGTGACCTGGTCGAGCGCTGGGTTCAACGAGATCGAGTACGTTCCCGACGAGGGTCGGTTTTTCGTCGCCGGGTACTCGGCGCTGGACCGACTCCAAGACGAGGAGCCGTACTTCCGGGAGGTCGCCACCCGGTCCGCCGCAAAGGACCTGCTCCATGGATCCCCGCGGGCTGTGACCGCTGACGAAGCCACGCTAGTCGAGGGAGGTGCAGACTGATGGCGGTCGCTGACTGTCGGGACTGCTCGTGGTCCGAGACTGCGCAGGATCTCGTGTCGGCGAGCGACGAAGCCGAGCGCCACGAACGTAAGGAACGGCATGATGTCGAGGTCAAGCGCGTTGCGACGGACGGTGGCGTGAGCCGTCGCGACGCCATCGCGACCACGGCCCAGCTGACCGGCGTCGGCGACCAAGACACTACCTGCCAACACGGCGTCGTTGGCTGTCCCGGACCAGAGGGCGACTGGCTCGACAGCTGTGTTGAGTGCTTTTTCGAAGGTGGTGACGACGATGTCTGAGGGCGACACCTACGACGTCGACGGCGAGGTCGGCGCTCCGGCCGGCGACGGTGAGCCTGTCGGAGAGGCCACGGCCCGGCTCCGCAGTGAACACGTCGCGACGGTTTATCTCATCGACACTGGTGAGGCAACCCACGTCTGGCCGGGCGGCTACCCGACCGGCGCGGAAGCCAACGACGACTGGACCGTTATGACCGCGTGGTGGCACGTCGACACCGTTCGGAGGCGGATAGCATGAGCAACCCGCTGTTCGACGCCCTCGACGGCCACTTCCGAGGCGAACGAGTCCGTGTCGTTGGCAACGACGGCACCACCTACGAGGGCTGGGCCAAGCGCCTACACCACCACGACCGCCATGTCCTGCTCCGTGACGCGGTCAACGTGGACCGCGACGACGATATCGGGACGGCCTACGTCGCCCACTGCGACAGCATCGAGATTTTAGAGGGTGACAGTCGCATCGAGCCAGTCAGTCCCGACGCCATCGAGCCGGCGCCGTACGCCGTTCGCGAGTTCGACCGTGAAGGGAACTGCGGCTACATCGCTCGTGTCCGTAACGACGGCTGGACCGGCTCGTTCCCTGTCGTCCGGCCCGTCGATGGCACGGAAGCTTTCGAGGTCGTTGAGGGACACAAACGCCTGTGGGTCGCCGAGCAAGCCGGCCTCACCACGCACCCGGTCGAGATCGTCGACGTCGACGACTGGGAGCTCGCCCGACGTTTCGTCGTTGACCATCTACCCGATGAGGAACAGGTCCACGACGACGGCACGGCCACGGGCTGTTACGATGACGCCCAGATCGAGACCGTTATCGACCGGCTCACCGACGAGTGGGGCGAGCGAGCGTTTGCCCTCCCGCAGGTCCAGTTCAATGCCGACCGACTCGGGTTCGATATCGACGGTGACGTTACCGAGCAAGAGGGACAGCCGGGTGACACGGCCGATGACACAGATGACGAGGCGACCGATGCTGACGTCGAAGTCACCGTTGACGACGACGTGTCAGAGCTACCGCCAACAGGAGAGGAAGTACTCGCTGCCCTCGCCGAGCATGGTGAGCTCCCCAGTGCCGAGCTAAAGCAGGTCACTCAGCGTAGCTTGCAGGCTATCTCAACAAATCTCAACGACCTCGAAGAGATGGGGCGCGTCGAGTCGCGTCCAGACCCCGACGACGGCCGCCGGCAACTTTACTCGCTCGTCGACGAAAGCGAGCGAGACGAACACCGCGTTGGTGACCCAATCGATGAGGACAGCGCCGGTGCACAGGAGGCCGAGGCCGACGGTGGTGTCACGACCGAGTCGGATGGGGATCTGCCGCCGGGCGTCACAGCACAGGATATCCGCAACGCTGTCGAGGCAGTTGAGGGACGGCAGCGGGAAGGGCTCAGTTACCTCGGCGACGTCGCCGACGAGCTAAACGTCCGGGAAGCGAGAGCACGCCTGTTCTGTCACACCGTCGGTGTGTACGACCAGGTGACCGACGCCAGCGGCTACCGGGGTGAGACCTGATGCAGCCGGTTCACCACAGTCTTGTCATGCTGCTCTTGGGGCTTGCCTCGCTGGTCGTGACCGCCTTCATCGTGGGGGCGATACCATGACCACCACCCGGGGCAACGCTGACTGGATCAACTGTATTCGCTGCGGTGGCACCGGTGAACACGTCGAATGCATCGACGATATCTGTCACGCGAAGGGCCACTGCATGCACGGCGACAATCGCTGTGCGCTGTGTGAGGGACTGGGCCGTATCACCACCGAGCTCGCCACGCGATGGCGCCAGCGTGATTCCTTTGAGGGGGTAACCGCGCCGGCGCCGGATCTGCGAGCCCGAGGGAACCTTCACGCCGCTGCTCGCGAGGTCCACGAGGACCACGAGCGCTCACTGCAGGAGGCTGATTTCTGATGAGTAAAACTGCTGATACACAAATTGACGATCCTGACGACGACCGACTCGAAACGCTGTACAACGTCCACGAAGAACTGCAGACCATCGCCGAGAGCGACGTTCCCTACGCCGAATATGCGGAAAACTGGCTTGCGTCACTCCGGGAGGCTGGCTACGATGTCTGAGTCACTCGTCCAGTCCTTCGATACGGATGGAGACGTCGTCACCGATTTCAGCTTCGACGGTCGCGATGGCTTCGGCAAGGTCGCTGTCGGCGGCGACCATGCTGTCCATCGCATCCTGTCGCTGTCGTTCGGCCTCTTCGGCCGCGGTCTGGGAGAGGACCTGGCCACACCACACGCAGGCGTCTTTCTCCCGGGGCGTCTTCTGCTCACAGCGCGGGCAGACGATGGGGCCGACAGCATCGGGTTCGTCAGCTTCGACATCAAGGCCGTGGGCACGGGCGATCTCCCGCTCGCTGGCGTCGTCGAAGACGGCGATGTACCGGCTCGCGATGTCGGATCCACGCGTCCAACCGTGGTGTTCTTCGAGGTGGGCCTGCGAGACGCCCTGCGAGGCGAGATAGCTGGCCGAGGACTTTCGGAAGTGCGTCGGCGTGACGGTCTTGTCGACGCCGGCGCGGTCGGCGACGTCTTTCAGTGCGTCACGGACACGGTTGTTCGAGATACTCTCCGGCGACGAGAGCTTGCACCACAGCGGATCGGTATCGCCGCCGGGGTGATCGTCGAGCCATCGGCGGACATAGGGGACCGACGGGACGAGGACGGGCGACCGGCGACCGTTCTTCCCGTTGAGTGTGACCTGCAGGCCGTAGTCGTGGTCGACGATATCGCCGGGTGTGAGGTCGTAGAGCTCGCCGGGGCGAGGGCCCAGATCCCATGCGAGGGCGACCAGTGCCCGGTCACGGGAGTTGAGGCAGGCGTCCAGCATCGGCTGGATATCGTCGGCCCAGTCCAGCATGGTTGCGGGGTTCGGTGCCGGGTCGTAGTTGTCGGGATACCCGCCGGGGACCCACTCGACAGCGTCCGGGTACTCGTCACCGTCGGTGACGATCTTCCCGATCGTGCGGAACGCGACGCGGTAGTCTTTGTTCGTCTCGGGACTGCCGGTCTGTTCGGTGTTGATCCACTGGATGATATCTTCCGCGGCTTCACGGTCGTCGACGCCATCGGCGAGCCCGCCGACACGCTTCGCGATGATGAGCCCACGCCGGAGCAGGAACTCGTGGCGGTGGTCGGAGAACTCACTGGGGCCCAGCAGGCGGATCTGCCGGTCGAGGTCGAGGAGGAGGTCCCGGTCGGCGTCGCTGATGTCATAGTGACCGTCCTCAAGGCGGTCGACCATGGTATCGACGGCGCTGGCGGGGTTGTCGGTCATGTAGACAGTGCCACGGGCGACGGGCATGTAAAGCTCGGGTATATTGCCCTCCCCGGGCATTTTCCAGATCACATCGGTCAATAGCGACCAGCGTCTCTGTCACGGAGCCGGACAGATGGCGTTGTGTCGGTTGAAAGAATGGTGTTCCGAGCGAGCAGGTCGCCGCAGCGGTGAGTGGCTCTCAAACGCCGTTACGTTCGTCATGGCAGTTCCGGAGGGTGGAGCGATTTCACTGAGCAAGAATCGGCAGCGGTCACCCAGACGAGAGACCGCTGCCGGGGAACTGCTGGAAAACAGACTCGAAATCGTCAATCTCTGCAGCCGTGGCGTCGACTCTGTCACGGAGTTCGTGGAACTGCTCGTTGACGCTCTGGTATTCGTCGCTCGCTTCGAGTTGCGGCGTGTTCTTTTGCGTTTCTAGCGTTGCCTTCTTTGAAGCCACGGCGAAGTACTCCTGGACCTGCTCATCGTACGTGGTTCGGACGAGCATCTCCGAGACAGTGTCGAGGAGGTCATCACGACCGACCGGCTTGGTCAGGTACTCGTCGAAGGGCATCTCGACGATGTCGAAATCCGGGTCGACGGCTGTCACCATCACCACTGCCGGGTCGATGCCCTGCTGTGCGATAGCGTCGAGCACTTCGTCACCGCTCATGTCGGGCATCTGCCGGTCCAGAAAAACGACATCGACCGACGCGTCCACTAACTCGAGCGCTTCCGTACCGCTGTGTGCGGTCTGAACGTCGTGTGCAGTCAGCAGCCACGTCGAATACAGATCTGCGATGTCTTGTTCATCGTCGACCACGAGTACCGTTGCTTCCTCCGTCTCACCACGCATTTGCACTTGTTATCCCTCCTGTCGACTCACGTACTGCTCTCACCGAGACTTTCCTGAACAACAACATAAAGCTATCCAGTATATTATCAATTCTGAGAATGTAGCAGTTGTTCTATTGCCATTTTATGCGACTGTACTGTCACAATACAGTGACTCATGCCAGAGATGTTAACATAGCGGCGACCGTACGCTGTGTGTATGGTGACCGTCTCCGGACCGTGGACGAGCGAGGAAATGTCACAGTTTCTCAGCGCCGAGACTGTGCCACTCCGCCTCGGGTGTCGAACTCCAGCAGGCAGGCCCTGGATGCTCTCGCTGTGGTACCGGTTCGTCGACGGGACCTTCGAGTGTGCGACTGGCGCGGACGCGGCAGTCGTCGACTACCTCGACTACGACGACGACGTCTCGTTCGAGGTTTCGACGAACGAGCCGCCGTACTGCGGTGTCAGGGGTAACGGGACAGCGACGATGACAGCGGACGATGATAAAACCGTTCTCACTGACTTGTTACACCGGTATCTCGGCGGCACTGACTCGCCGCTGGCCGAACGACTGCTTGCACCTGACCGCCGCGAGATACAGATCACTATCACGCCCGACCGCCTCCACACCTGGGACTACAGCAACCGAATGTAACAGCCTGAACCAATGGAACCCACAGACTCAGCCATGGACACAGATCCGACAGACATCAAATCAATTGCGATAAACGCAACTGACCTCGTCGCAGCCATTGAAGCGACTGCGGACGGATCAGAGACCGTGTTGCGCGTCACACCGCCGTTCAGCGGTCGGATGCGAGCGCGTCTCCACGTCGTCCAGCCCGGCGACGACGATGAGCCGATACACATCCAGCCCGACTCACTACTGGCGACGGACGCACCGTCGTATCCGACGCCCGACGACACCGCCGACGAACTTCGAGACGCGGACGACGAGACGTACTCGGTGGAACGCCATCGGACCTACCACGAACAACGGCTCGCCGAGTGGCGTGAGTCCCTGCCTGATCACGTCGTCGATAGCACGACACTAGTGGATACGGACCACGACGTAACCGTGTCACTACTCGGACCGTAATCGGTCGAATACGCCATCCAGAGCTGTCACCGAAAGCGGAAGTGCCACTGCGTATCACACAGCATCTGCAACGCGGATAAAACGTCTAAGCGCCGCTCAGACTGTAGTAAAATGAGCTGCTGGGGTGTCGCTGTGTGTGAAACGAAGCGAAACGGGCGGAAACCTCTAGAGGTTATAAGCTATCTCCAGTGGAAGTCGTGGACAGGTCCCTCCCACATGTCAAGTTCGTCCGCATACGAGTTACTCGCCCAGTTTGATGAGTCCATTCCGGAGTTCGACGAGCCGTTCGTCTCCGCCGTTCGAGGTATCGCATTCTGGACAGCGATTGCACTCCCGTTTCTCTATCTCCCGCTACTGGTCACCGGACTGCACTCCGGAGCAACGCGGACAGCGTTCGTCGCACTCGTCGTCTGTAACGCAGTTTCGCTGCTCGTCGGCCACTCGCACGGCGGGAGCGACTGAGCAGCCTCGGTGAGTCGCTGGGCCCCGTCTGAGGTCGCTGTCTCGGCGATTCGTTGATATTCACAGCCAAGCGAGGCCCCAACCCGTTCATAGACCGTCGGTGTAGCTTCTCGGCACTCTGTAGGTATATTCTGCAAGTATGCCCTGGATACTCACCAGCGAGGTGTGGGGTCGGAGTACAGCCCGTATATGCAGGGACGGTGTGGTTCCGTCACTATTCCTTACCCTCGTTGCATGCGTCGGACGGCGCATCTTTTCGGAGCGAGTACTCTCGCGGTAGCGGCGTCGACGGTTACGGTTGCGGCCGCGAGCGGTGTCGCAGAGTTGGTTCACGCGCACTCTCTGCCCTGGGTCATCACACTCGCCTGTCTGCCAGCGGTCTGTATCGGCTACGTGACGGCCGGGGAGGCCAGACGTGTCGTGACTGACGGCGGCTTCGTCGTGACAGAGACCGATATCGTGAATCTACACGCCGTCGCGGTCGCCGCGCCGGTCACGCGCTGGCTCGCGGTCGAGGCCGGCCTGGGGCCGGTCGTCGCCTCGGCGCTGGTCGGGTTGCTAGCCGGGCTGTTCGTGCCGACGTACGGCGCTCCGGTGTACTGCGGGTCGTTCGTCGGGATGGTCGCCCCCAGCGTCTTTGTGGGCCGCCTGGCGGTCGCGGCCGCAGGTCTCATGGCCGGCGTCACCTTCGTCGCGGCCAAACGCGTCTTCGACGGGTTCGGCGGCAAACTCGGCACGACGGCGTTCGTCGGATGCGGGACGGTCGCGTTGACGACGGGCACGAACCCGGCCGAGCCAGCAGCGCTCCCGGACCCGGTGACGGCGGTCGCACTCGTCGCGGTAGCTGGCGTCGCCGCAGCCTTGACCTTCGTCGTGAGCGTCCGCCTCGACCATGGCCCCGTCGTCGGATCGGCGGTCGTCGGGTTGGTCGTCGGTCTGCTCGCGCCGACGCTGTTACCGGTCGGTGGCCAGGTCGCCGCTGTAGCGTTCTGTGCCTCGTTCGTCGGGATGGTGAGCCCCAACCGGCTGCCGAGCGAGCGAGCAACCTTCGGAGCCGGACTGCTCGCCGGCGGCCTCTACGTCGGAACGATGCCGTACCTCGCAGGGTTCGGCGGGAAACTCGGCACCATCGCGTTTGTGGCGTGTCTAGCGACCTACGGGGTGCGGACGGTCAACAGCAGGTAGACGATGGGATGGGCGGGCGGACACGGCGGCAAGGACCAGGAGATTCCGTTGACAGACACAGTTGGTGGCGTCCCGCCGTGTCCACTCGGCGATTGGACTACACCGAAATGAGATGGGACCGTAAGAACTGTGGCCTATTTCACAAGAACAGGCGACACTCCCACACCGCATGCAATGTTCTGGGGGGCGCTCTTCGCGTTGTGCTGGCTCTCACTTTGTGTCCGCGGACCGACTGTCGACGAGATCGACCCATTCTCTCAGCGGCCCCCGAACACCATCGACTGAGACTGTCACGTCGCCGTCGAACCGCCACGTCGCCTGCGGGGCATCCGAGCCGAACTGCATCGGAATAGAGACAGACAGCTCGTCGGCCGAGAGGTGAAGTGGCTCGTTGCGGTCAACCGTCTCGTCGAGCAGCCGCTCGATGGCCAGGCGGAGCTGTTCTGGGTCCGGATCTGGAAGATCTGTGGAGTGACTCATGTCTGTCGCTTAGAGCCGAAGCTACCTCCGTGTTGTGACGGACCGGACGGTTTTGCCCCGTCATTTAGGGGGGTGTGGTCCCCAGACTGCATCGATGAAGTTGCCAACGCCTTACGCTCTCGGCGGGACCTACTACGTCGAGACGGTGTCAGTCGGGAAAGAGACGGACGACGAGACAGTGCGCGATTGCGTGGTCTGTGGCGGCCACGTGTACGCCGACGACTGGCACCTCGTCACTGGCGTGGTGGACACGACCGGCGGCCGACAGCGCCACCACCACTGTAGCGACGACTGCCTGACCGAGTGGCTCCGGCTGATGGCGACCGACTGACCGGCGGCGAGTCCGCGGAGTCTTGACGGTGGAGCGCGTCGGGGGAATATGGACGAGCGCACGGGCGTGTTCAGGGTCTACCGGGTCGTCAACGCGGTCCCACATATCAATCTGTTCGACACTGATGCAACGCGACTCTACACCGTGTACCAGTCCGGCTACGGCGAGCGACAACCGGCGGTCGACGACCTCCGGACGGGCGATCTCGTCGAGGCGACACTGGGCGGCGACCCCGATGATTCGGATGAGGCCTGGTCGCTGCTTTCGTTCGAGCGGCTTGACCGCGTTGCGATGGATTTCGCCGTCGACGCCGAAATCCCGGCAGTGGCGGCTGCGCTCTGGGAACCCGGGCTCGAACGCCCGGCGAGCACCGTGCTCGAAGAGAACGGCGAGCAGGTCGCGGAGTGTTTCGTCCAGCCGCGCGCGCCGCTGCCCGGCGGCGCGTTCGTCCCGAGTGTGCTCACCGGTCTTGTTCCGATGGAGTCGCTGCTGACCGAACTCCCCGGTATCGGCGAGCCGCCGACAGACGCTATCTTCATTGACCCCGACCCGCCCGATGCCGACTCGTACTCCCGCCCCTACGGCGTCGCCGTGCTGTTCACCGCCGAGGCCGACGAGCTACTCGCCGAGTTCCGGGAGCGGTACGACCTTCCCGCCGACGCCGACAACAGGCCCGAGTACGACCCGTACGGGCTGTGAGTCCCGGTCGGGCGCTACATCGTGATGACCAGCGGCACCGGGACGAAACAGAGCATCCCCATGACGAACGTAAGCAGGCCCACAGCCCAGCGGCCCAGTCCCAGCGGCGTCTCGTCCAGCGGCGTCGCGGAGCCCAGCCGCCCGAACACCAGCGCCAGAATTCCCCAGAACGCCCACAGCCCGGCCGCCCGCCCTCCTTCGAAGACGACGAGGTATGCCGCGAGCCCGAACAGGGCGGCGGGGACGGCCAGCTGGACCAGCGACAGGCGGTCGCCGAACAGCGACCGGGCGACGTGTGCGCCGTCGAGCTGTCCGACCGGCAGGAGGTTCAGGAAGGTCACGAACGCGCCGACCCAGCCGCCGATGACGACCGGGTTCGGGAGGAGCTGCGGGTTCGCGTACTCCAGCGGCTCGCCCATCGCCGCGGCGATGCCCTGGAGTAAGAGCGGGTAGCCGAGTTCGATGTTCGTGACGATGCCGCGTGTCACCTCCACCGGCGGGAGTGTCACGCCGATAGCAGTCACGACGACCGTGGCGGCCAAGCCCGCCAGCGGACCGGCGACGCCGATGTCGAACAGCGCCTTGCGGTCGGGGATGTGGTCGTTCATGCTGATGACCGCCCCCAGCGTCCCGAGGACGTTCGGGAACGGCAGGAAGTACGGCAGGCTCGCCTCCACCTCGTGGTAGCGGCTCATGACGTAGTGCCCGAACTCGTGGACCGCGAGGATACCGAGCGCTGCCGCGGCGAAGGGCCACGCCGCGAGCATCGCTGTCGGGTCTTCAAGAACTGACAGCCCGTACCAGCGAGTCCCGGCGTACAGCGTCGACAGCAGCGTCAGGACGGCGAGTCCGACGTTCAACCACGGGATGCCGTCGACGCCGAGCGACCGCTCCTGTGCGATCAATACCCACTCGCCCATCTCTCGCTTGAGTGCGACGCGATACCCGCGCTGGCGGAACGCCGGCGCGATGCGGTGGATGACCTGCTCTGACTCGGTCATCGGCTCGCCGTAGTACCGGATACCGTCCTCTGCGGTCCTGTCGACCTCGTAGACGTGGAAGGTGTCTGCGAGCGTTTCCGGGTCCGGCAACTCCGGCGGCGAGGACTGGGTCGCCATTACTCCCGTTTAGGGTTCGACCCGTTTGAACCTGTTTGCTGGCCCCGGCCTCGTCAGTCCGCGATGGCCTCGTCCGACCCAGTCGCGGCGTTTGGGTCCCGAATCCAGAGGTCGCCGAACAGGTCGTCTTGCTGGAGTCGGACCTGTCCGCGGTGAGCCAAAAAGAGCAATCCGAGGAACGTCTCGACGCGAGTCCCGCCAGCGGTGTCGACCTCGCGGTACAGCACTTCCTCGCGGCCCTTGTCGTACTGCTCGCGGACGGCGTCGTGGACGTCGGCGATGATGTCGTCGATGTTCTCGGCGTGGGCCGTCCCGGTCACGTCGGCGGCCGACGGCTCCTCGTCCAGCCGCATGTCGTCGGCCCCGCGGTAGTCCAGTTCCTGGGTCCCGCGGTCGAAGCCGCTCGGGGAGTCGCTGGTGTCGTACTCCCGAGATTCTTTCCACCAGGAGTCCCGTTCGGCGTCCCGGAGGTCCCGGACCAGTTCGTCGAGCGTCTGTGGCATCCCGCGAGCGCGGCGGCGTTCGAGCCGGCGGTCCATCTCCGACTCGAGGGCGGCGAAGGGGTCGGGCTGTTCGATTGGAGCGTCCTCGTGCATCGCCTGCTCCCAGGGCTCGGCCGGTTCCTCCTCAGTCTGTCCCTCGCCGAGCATCGCGTCGCTTTTCATCCGAATCAGGACGCTCGCGTAGAACAGTGCCCGCCCCGACGTGCGCAGGTCCGCGTCGTCGATGCGGTCGAGGAATTTGTCGGTGACCCGCACCACGTCGATGTCCCACGGGTCGATTTCGCCGTCGTCGGCGAGCTGGACCAGCACCTCGACGGGTTCGACGTCTTCGTCCTCGTCCTCGTCGGTCGTCCGGTCGCTTTCGGGGCTGTCCTGTGCAGTTGTCTCGTCGTCTGGGTCGGGGGAGTCGCCCAGCAGCGCCGCCGCGTCGTCCGAGCCACCTGGCGGCTCGCGGTCCTCGTGCCCGGTGATGTTCAGGGGGATGTCGTCCGGCTGGTCGTCCGTCGCGTCGGAGGGACCTCCGTCGCGCTGCTCCTCCGTCTCGCGGGTCGCGTCGCTCCCCGCTCGCGAGTCCGAGCCGCGTGACGGCTCGCTCCCCTCGCTAGTCATCAGCGGGCACCTCCTCGTCGCCGTCGCCCTCGCCAGAGAGGTCGATGCCAGTTACGGCGCTCACGTTGTCGCCCTGCATCATCACGCCGATGGCCCGCTCGGACCGCTCCAGCATGGCCGAGCGGTGCGAGACGACGACGAACTGAGCGTCCCCGGCGAGTTCGTCCACCAGTTCGCCCACGAGGTCGGCGTTGGCTGCATCGAGGAAGGCGTCGACCTCGTCAAGCGCGTAGAACGGCGCGGGGTTGTGCCGCTGGATGGCGAAAATAAAGGCCAGCGCGGTCAGGGACTTCTCGCCGCCGGACATCGCGTTCAGCCGCTGGATGGGCTTGTCGCCCGGCTGGGCCTTCATCGTCAGCCCGCCCTCGAAGGGGTCGTCCTCGTCTTCGAGGTGGAGGTGGCCGGTACCGTTCGAGAGCCGCTCGAAGATGTTCTGGAACTGGTCGTTGATCTCCGTGAACGACTCCATGAACGTCTCCTTCTTGCGCGCCTCGTAGGTGTCGATGCGGTCGCGGATGCCGTCGGCCTCCTCGACCAGCGTCGCCTTCTTGTCTTCGAGTTCCTGCAGGTCGTCGTTGACCCGGTCGTACTCCTCGATAGCCCGCATGTTGACCGGCTCCAGTTTCTCCATCTCCGTTTCGAGTCGGTCGATTTCCCGCTCGACGGTCTCGTGGTCTGGCACGTCCTCGGGGTCGTAGTCGCCGACCTGCGCTTCGAGTTCATCGATTTCCCACTCCAGACGCTCCTGCGTTTCCTGCTCTGATTCGAGGTCACGCTCGATCTCCGAGACCGCGGCCTGTTGCTCGTCGCGGGCCTCTTTGGCCTCCTGCAGGTCGGCTTTCAGGTCCTCGCGTTCGGACTTGAGTTCCGACAGTTCCTCCTCCAAATCGGCGACGGCCTGCTCCTTCTCGGCTTTCAGCTCCTCTTTCTCGGCGACTTCCGCTTCGAGGTCGTCGATACGCTCCTCGTGTTCGGCCTTGCGGTTCTGTGCGGCCTCGATGTCGTCGTGGAGGTCCTCGATGGCCTCCTCGGCGTACTGTTTCTCCAGTTGGTACTCGTTGAGTTCGGCGTCGAGGTCGCTCTGGCGGTCTTCGAGCGCGTCGATGTCGGCCTCGATGGACTCGCGGCGGTCGGTCAGGTCCGGCAGTTCCGAGTCCTCGACCTCGGCCTCCAGGTCGTCGATGTCGGCCTGGAGCGCGTCGATTTCCTCGGTCTTTGCCTCGATGTCAGCCTCCAGTTCGTCCATCTGGTCGGCCACGTCCTCGCGCTCGGCGGCTATCTCTTCGAGGTCGGCCTCCAGCTGGTCGATGCGGTCGCGGGTGTCTTCGAGGGCGCTCTCCTTGCGCTCGATGCTCGTCTCGATGTCCCGGACCTGCTCGGTCGCGTCGGACTCGCGGTCGCGGGCGTCGTCGAGGCGCTCCTCCACGTCCCGGAGGTCCTCGCGCACGTCGGCGCGCTCGTCTTCGAGTTCGTTGATGCGCGTGGCGACGCGTTCGAGCTTGCCCGCCCCGCCCGAGAAGGAGTAGCGCGTGCCCGACGAGGAGCCGCCGGTCATCGCGCCGGACTTCTCGACGAGGTCGCCGTCCAGCGTGACCATCCGGTACTCGCCCATCAGGTCGCGGGCGGTGTCCATGCTGTCGACGACGACGGTGTCGCCGAGCACGTACGAGAAGATGCCCGCGTACTGGGGGTCGAAGTCGACGAGGTTGTACGCGAAGTCGACGACGCCGTCGGCGCTGGGCAGCGACCCCAGCGAGCGGTTCTGCATCTGCGTAATCGGGAGGAACGTCGCCCGGCCGGCGCTACGTGACTTGAGGTACTCGATACAGCGCTGGCCCACGCTGTCGTCGTCAACGACGACGTGAGCGAGCCGCCCGCCGGCCGCCGTTTCACAGGCCGTGGCGTACTCGGGGTCGACCCCGCCGAGTTGGCCGACGGTGCCGTGGACGCCGTCCTGGCTGGCGTTGAGAATCGCCGTGACCGCGCGGCCGTAGGAGGAGTCGCCGTCTTCGCCGGCCTTCGCCTCTAGCTGGGCGTACTCCTGCTGTTTCGCGCTGATTTCGTCTTCCAGCTCGTCCAAGTCCGACTGGAGTTCCCGCTTCTCGGCCCGAAGGTCATCGACGACTTCGCCGATGGTCGCCTTGTTCTGCTTTGCCTTCTCCAGTTCCGTCTGCAAGTCCTCGATGTCGGCTTCGAGGTCGGGAATCTCGGCCTCCGCTTCCTCGATGGCCGCGCGCTTCTCGTCCTCGGCGTTCGAGCGCCGCCGGGCCTCATCGAGCAGGCGGTCCTGCTCACGCTGGAGGTCGTTTTTCTCGCTTTTGAGCGTCTCCAGTCGCGAGCGCTTTGTCTCCAGTTCGTCCTTGACCTCCTGGAACTCCTCGCCGACCTCGTCGATGCGCTGTTGAACCTCGGCGAGTTCGGACTCCTTCTCGGCGATGTCGGCCTTGACGTTTGACTTGGCGACTTTCGCCTCGCGGATGTCGCTTTCGAGGTCGTCGATGGTCTCCTGCTTGCGGTCTATCTGGACGAACGCCTGTCGGCGCTCGTTTTCGGCGGCCTCGACGGTTTCCTCGGCGGATTCGATTTTGTCCTCCAGCCGCGAGATGTCGCCCTTTATCTCCTCGATGTCCCGCTTGATGGCGAGCTGTTCGTCCTCGCCCTTGCGCTCGATTTCCTGATTGAGCTCGTGGAGTTCGTCCTCCAGCCGGATGACCGCACCCTGACGCTCGTCGAGTTCCGTCTGTAGTTCGGTGAGTTCGCTTTCGAGCTCGTCGATAGTTTCCTCGACGGCGGCCAGTTCCTCACGCTTGTCTTCGAGTTCCGCGGCCTTGCGGTAGCCCTCGTACTCCTCCTTTTCGTCGCGGAGATCCTGATACTTGAGCGCCGTTTCCCGTTCGTCTTCGAGCTGGTCGAGGCGCTCCTGTTTCTCTTCGATGCGGAGTTCGGCCTCGTCGATGCGGTCTTGCACGACCTCCAGTTCGTCGAAGGCGTCGGCCTTTTTTGCGTCGAACTGAGCGACGCCGGCGATCTCGTCGATAATCTCCCGGCGGGAGCCGGCGGTCATGTTGATAATCTCGGTCACGTCGCCCTGCATGACGACGTTGTACCCCTCCGGCGTCACGCCCGCCTGCGCGAGCAGGTCCTGAATGTCCGAGAGGTTGACCGAGCGGCCGTTGATGTAGTAGTAGGAGTAGTAGTTGTCCTCGGTCTCCTTGACGCGGCGCTTGATGGCAATTTCGTCCACGTCGCCGACGTCCTCCGTGCCGGCGGCGTTGACCACCTGGGCGCGTTCCAGCGTTCGGTCGTCGTTCGCTAAGATGACCTCGACGCTGGCCTGGCGCTCGCCGTCGTACTCGGCGTCCTCGTCGGCGTGGCCGGGGTTGTAGATGAGGTCGGTGAGCTTCTCGGCGCGGATGCCCGAGGTGCGAGCCAGTCCGAGCGCGAACAAGATGGCGTCGATGATGTTGGACTTGCCCGAGCCGTTCGGACCGCTAATAGTGGTAAAATCTTCGTAGAACGGGATTCGGGTCTTCCGCCCGAAGCTCTTGAAATTGTCGAGGACGAGCTCTTTGATATGCATACGGTGGTGTGGCCGACAGCCCTACGCGACGATGATGTCGGACTCCGAGTCCTCTTCGCCCTCGGTCTCCGACGCGGCTTCGGCTTCCTCCCTGTTATCACCCTCGTCGGTATCCGCAGTGTTAGGTGTGTCGGCCTCGGTTGGGGTGGCGGCCGATTCTTCCGAGTCGGACGCGTCGGCGCTGAATCCGTTGTCCTCGTCGACGCTGGCTTCGAGTTCTCGGATGCGGACCTTGCATTCGACGAGTTCGTCGGTCAGTCCCTCGACCGACGCTTCCAGTTCTCTGACGCGCGTTTCGAGTTCCTCGACTCGGTTGCCGCACATACCCGATACCCAGCCATTCTGGACACTTATACCTACGTCAGACATTACCAGTTCGGTTGATACGTCCGCGCCTGTACAGGGTCGTTAGCCTTTAGCCACGCGCCACCGAACCCCGGATAATGACCGCACAAGCGTCCGAGTCCCGCGAACTCGCGGCCGTCATCGGGCTGGAGGTCCACGTCCAGCTTGAGACGGCGACGAAGATCTTCTGTGGCTGCTCGACCGACGTGGCCGACGCCGAGCCCAACACCCACACGTGCCCGGTGTGTCTCGGCCTCCCCGGCGCGCTCCCCGTGGTCAACGAGGGGGCCGTCGAGGCGGCGGTGAAGGTCGGCAAGGCTATCGACGCCGATATCCCGGAAGAGACCGCCTTCCACCGGAAGAACTACTACTACCCAGACCTCCCGAAGAACTTCCAGATAACGCAATACGATTCGCCCATCTGCCAGGACGGGGAACTGGAGTTCACCGTCGAGGGCGACCGTCGTAGCGTCGACATCCGCCGTGCGCATCTGGAAGAGGACCCCGGTTCTATCAAGCACGTCCGCGAGGGGTCCGGCCCGCTCGAATCCCGGACCTGCTCCATCGAGCGCGCGGATTACACGCTCGTCGACTACAACCGCGCCGGGACGCCGCTGATGGAGATTGTCACGGAACCGGACTTCCGCGCGCCGGGCGAGGTCCGGTCGTTCCTCGAAAAGCTCGAAGAGGTGCTGGAGTATCTAGGCGTGTTCGACGCAACGCGGGACGGCAGCCTCCGCATCGACGCGAACCTCTCGATGGTCGAGGCGGGCGAGGTGGACGACGACGGCGACATCGACGAGGCCGTCCTCGAAGACGCCAACCGCACCGAAGTCAAGAACATCTCCAGTCACAAGGGCGCGGAGCAGGCGCTGTCCTTCGAGGCCTCCCGCCAGCGGAAGCTTATCCAGTCCGGCCGCGCCGTCGAACAGGAGACCCGCCACTTCAACGAGACACACGGCAACACAGTGTCGATGCGCTCGAAGGAGGAAGAGAAGGACTACCGCTACTTCCGGGAGGCCGACCTGCCGCCCCTGCGAGTCAGCCACTGGAAGGACGAGGTCCCGATTCCGGAACTCCCCGACGCCCGCCGCGAGCGGTTCGTCGCCGAGTACGGTCTCAGCGAGGAGGCTGCCTCGAAGCTCACGAGCACGAAACAGGTCGCGGACTTCTTCGAGGACGTGGCCGAGCGCTTCGATGCCAACCTCGCCGCAACGTGGGTCGCCGACAATCTGCTTGGCGAACTGAACTACCGGGACATGGCTATCACCGACATCGACGACCGGTTCGACGAGGTGACGCGCCTGGTCGAACTCGTCGCGGAGGACGAAATCACCGCCAAAAACGCCCACGAAACGGTCCTGCGGGAGATGCTCGACACCGGCGACGACCCCGATACCGTCGTTGACCGCGAGGGACTGGGCAAGACCACCGGCGACGAGGTCCAGCAGGCTGTCGTGGAAGCCATCGACGAGAACCCCGACGCCGTCGAGGACTACCACAGCGGCGAGGACGGCGCAATCAACTTCCTCGTCGGGCAGGTCATGCAAAAGACCGGCGGGAGCGCCGACCCCGGCGACGTGAACGGGCTGCTGCGCGAGGAACTGGAGAGCTAGGCGGGCGTTCTACTCGACCGTCCCGGGGAGGGCGAATCTGTATCTCTGTCGCCCTGTCACCGCCGTGGCCAGTCGTCCGGCAGTTCATCAGCGTGATTTTCGAGCAGTTCGAGCATCGGTTCGATTTCGTCGAAGCGCTGGCCCCGTGAGACCTCGTCGGCCGCTCGGTCCCAGTCGATGTACGCTAAACTGGCCAGTCGGGGCAGGTCGTCGTGTCGGAGTTCGGCTTCGGTAGTTCTGGCTCCAGCACTTCTGGGCAGAAAATCGACAATCGGCCGTGGACTCCGCTGTTTCAACATGAACAGAATCATTCGACGGCGGCGGGTAAACAGCGCTTCAAACACCCGGTCCATCCCTGTGTCCCATACCACGTCCGGGATAGAAGTTCCCATCCTGTAACAAGAGACACACTACTGATAATAAATGTCACGATACCGCCGTTCTCTTGCCGAATCGGTCCTGAATGCTACAGGCGTAGTTACTGTCAGAGGCTGTCCAAAGAGCCGCTATGGTGCGTCGTATGCTACGATTCGCTCGATGCGTTCGACTCGACGTTCTCACGCCGCTCGCCCGGGATAATCGCGGGGTCCTTCCACAGCAGTGTCACGAAGACCGTCGCGGCGAGCGCTTCGATGGTCTTGATAGCTGATTCGACCGGTTCCGTGGTGAAATGGTCCAGTATCAGCAGGGCAGTGCTCCCGCCGTGGTGGTGGCCACCGCCGCCGGACGACGGTGCAGAGAACCCGTCGACGAGGAAGGCCCCGTGCCCGGTGGCGTGCCAGAACACCCACCCGGCGATGGACGCAATCATGAGGACAGTCCCGACGATATAGGCGTTCCGCAGACCGATGATGCCCCGGGTAATGAGATACGGGCCAGCGAGCAATACCGCGGCGAAGGCGACAAACAGAAACGGGCGAGGGTCCGGCGGGAGTCCCCGTCCGAACAGTCCCTCTATCGCCTGCGCGTAGATGATGCTTCGCGGGAGTCCCCACCAGAGGTGAAACGCCGCCGTCGCAAAGACGAGCGTGGCGGCGGTTCCGCGGAGGAGTTTGGTCGTCCGGCGATCCATACTGACAGTCGGAGTGGCAGTGGCAAGAGTGCGTCGAAGTGATGAGTCGTGCCGAGGACCGCCACCTTCGTGGGACGGGGCCGACGTTGTAATGGCTACCTCCGCGCGAGCGCGAGCGGCCCCGCAAGCGCCCGCACACCCGCGCTGTCGCCTGATTTTCCCGAAAGCCTTTAGAACAACTGACTCCGTAGCGACGGGTAATGACAGAGACAGGTGGTGTCCGATGCGGCTGATTATCACCGAGAAAGACAACGCCGCTCGCCGCATTGCGGAGATCCTCTCAGAAGGAGGTGCGTCCGCGAATCGGCGCAACGGCGTCAACGTCTATCGGTGGGGTGACACCCGCGTGGTCGGCCTCTCCGGACACGTCGTCGGCGTCGACTTCCCCGAGGAGTACAACGACTGGCGCGACGTGGAGCCGGTCGAACTCATCGACGCCGACGTGACGAAGGAACCGACGCAGGAGAACATCGTCACGACGCTGCAGCAACTGGCGCGGGAGGCCGACGAGGCCACCATCGCGACAGACTACGACCGGGAGGGGGAACTCATCGGCAAGGAGGCCTACGAACTCATCCGCGAGGAGACTGACGTGCCCGTCGACCGCGTCCGCTTTTCCTCGATTACCGAGCGGGAGGTCCGCGAGGCCTTCGCCAACCCCGACGACATCGACTTCGATCTCGCGGCCGCGGGCGAGGCCCGCCAGATTATCGACCTCGTGTGGGGCGCGGCGCTGACGCGCTTCCTCTCGCTGTCGGCCCGGCAACTGGGCGACGACTTCATCTCCGTCGGCCGGGTCCAGTCGCCGACGCTGAAGCTCATCGTCGACCGCGAGCGCGAGATACAGGCGTTCGACCCTGAGGACTACTGGGAGATATTCGCCGACCTCCAGAAGAACGGCTCGGCCTTCGAGGCCCAGTACTTCTACGACGACGACGGCAAAGAAGCCGAGCGGGTGTGGGTCGAAGACGACGCTGACGACGCGTACGCAGACCTGACGAGCGTCGACGCGGCGACGGTGACGAGCGTCCGCCGCCGGACCCGCACCGACAGCCCGCCGACGCCGTTCAACACCACCGCCTTCATCTCCGCTGCGAGTTCACTGGGCTACTCCGCCCAGCAGGCGATGTCAATCGCCGAGGAGCTGTACACCACCGGCTACATCACCTACCCGCGAACGGACAACACGGTCTACCCGGACGACCTCGAAGAGGACGCCCTGCTCGATGAGTTCGTCGGAGCCGGCCACTTCGGCGAGGACGCCGAGGCCCTGCTGGAGCAGGAGGACATCACCGCCACCGAGGGCGACGAGGAGACCACCGACCACCCGCCCATCCACCCGACGGGCGAGATTCCGCCGAAGGTCGACCTCTCCGACGACGAGTGGGAGATTTACGAACTGGTCGTCCGGCGGTTCTTCGCGACGGTCGCCGAGGCCGCGACGTGGGAGCACCTCCGCGTCGTCGCCGAGGCTGGCGGCCGCTCGCTGAAGGCCAACGGCAAGCGCCTGGTCGAACCGGGCTACCACGAGGTGTATCCCTACTCCAGCGCCAGCGAGAACCACGTCCCCGACGTCGAAGAGGGCGAGGAACTGGCCATCTCGGAGGTCCGGATGGAGGAGAAACAGACCCAGCCGCCCCGCCGCTACGGCCAGTCGCGGCTCATCCAGACGATGGAGGACAAGGGGCTGGGGACGAAGAGCACGCGCCACAACTCCATCGAGAAACTGTACGACCGCGGCTACATCGAGGGCGACCCGCCGCGGCCGACGACGCTGGCGATGGCCGTCGTCGAGGCCGCCGAGGAGTTCGCCGACCACGTCGTCAGCGACGAGATGACCGCCCAACTGGAGGCGGACATGACCGCCATCGCCAACGGCGAGGAGACGCTCGATACGGTGGCCGACGAGTCCCGTGAGATGCTCAAACGGGTGTTCGAGGAACTGCGCGAGTCCCGCGAGGAAATCGGCGAGCACCTCCAGGAGTCGCTGAAAGCCGACAAGACGCTCGGTCCCTGTCCCAAGTGCGGCGAGGACATGCTGGTCCGGCGGTCACGCCAAGGATCGTACTTCGTCGGCTGTGACGGCTTCCCCGAGTGTCGCAACACGCTCCCGCTGCCCTCCTCGGGCGAGCCGCAAGTGCTCGAAGACCACTGCGAGGAGCACGACATGCACCACGTCAAGATGCTCGCCGGCCGGGACACCTTCGTCCACGGCTGTCCCCGCTGTGAGGCCGAGAAGGCCGACGAGAGCGAGGACGAAGTGATTGGGCCGTGTCCTGATTGTGGCGACGAGCACGACGGAGAGTTGGCCATCAAACACCTCCGCTCGGGCTCCCGGCTCGTCGGCTGTACGCGCTACCCCGAGTGTGACTACTCGCTGCCGCTGCCCCGCAACGGCGACATCTCGGTGACCGACGCCTTCTGCGAGGAGCACGACCTGCCGGAGCTGGTCATCGACGCCGACAGCGACGACCCCTGGGAGCTTGGCTGCCCCATCTGCAACTACGAGGAGTACCAGGCCCGCACGGCCGTCGAAGACCTAGAGGACCTGAACGGCATCGGCTCGGCGACTGCCGAAAAGCTCGGCGACGCCGGCGTCGACTCACTGGCGGCGCTCCGCGAGGCCGACCCCGACACCATCGCTACCGAAGTTCAGGGCGTCAGCGCCACGCAGGTCCGGGAGTGGCAGGACGAACTGGAAGCCTGAGATATCACGGTCGCGTTTCGATAGTCGGGAACGAGAGGCGAACACGGTTCGCTGGCGGCGACCCGCCCAGTTCGAGTCGCCCGTTCATGCTTTGAATAGTCCACTGCGCAACCCACAGCCGGAGGGTCCGCGCGTGTGCAAGCGAGCGCTCGCTATCGTTGTCGAACGCAGTCATCGTCGCCTCTGAGACGAACCCCTCGTCGGCGACGACTTCGACCGTTCCCGTCTTGTACTGTTCGTCGGCCTCGACCCGGACTTCGACTGTGGGGGCGGAGAGATTGGTCGCAGCGCACGCAATCACTTCTCGGACGCTCGTCTGGACAGTCGCGTCGGCGGCAGTGGCGTCCGGCGGTCCAGTGTCGACAGTGACCGAGAGGTCGGCATACTCGTGCCGGGCATCGGTGACGCCAGCCTCAACGGTAGCGTTTAGGTTTGCCGGCTCCTGCTCTCGGGCATCGAGGGTCCGGTCGACGTGCCGTGCGTTCTCCGAAAGCGAAGACAGGCGCTCCGCCGCCGTAGCGATGGTGTCGAGATGGTCTACAGCCGCTGCATCGAACAGGCCTTGCGCTTCGAGCCATTCCAGCCGACCGCTGATGACGTTCAGTTCGTTCCGAAGATTGTGCCGGAGCACTCGGTTCACGACTGAGAGGCGTTCCTCTCGGCGCTCGACGTCGTCGCGGAATCGGTGGATATCGCGCGTTTGCTCCAGGAGGAGCGCTGCGTTTGAGAGTGGTGCGCCGTACTCAATGGCCTCCTTCGGCGGGGTGTAGTATGGGTTTGTACAGAGTGTCTCGCGGTAAATAATGGCCTCGTGCGTCTGTAACGCTTTGCCGATATCCTCGCCGGTAAACTGTTCCAGGCTGTACTGACAGAGCGCCGTGACTGGCAGGTCCGGGTGGGCTTCGTCAAACCGGTGTTCGAACTCGATGACATCCTCAAAGCTGCAGTCGAGGTCAAGCGACCAACTATTCTCACCAGCCGCACGGAGTCCGCTATATCCGTCTGCGACAGCATCGGCAGCTAAGTCACGGAACTCGTCGACGCTTTCCTTCGGGTCAAATACCCCGTTTGAATAAATCTTGGCGGAGTCAACTAACACCAGTTGGCCGTCGGCTTGCAGCGAATCAACGTCGAGTCCGGCGTCGGAGAGCGCCGTCGCGATTGTTGCCGTCTCGTTTTCATCGGCGATGTAAATCACCTGTTCATCCTGTTGGATGCCGCGGGCGACAAATGTCGTGACGACGCGTATCTGTTCTGCATGTGTCCGGTAAAACAGAGCGAGGTGGCGAGGCAACTCAGTCGTCGCAAATTGGGTCTGGAGCTGTCGACGCCTGTCAGCTGGCGACGAGTCCGGGGTGTCTGGGTCACCCGTCGAGGACTCTGACATAACTACGTCTACGCGGTGAAGCGTCCTTATTCTTCGGTACAGGGTACAACCTGCAAAGCCGGATGGACAGCTGCCGGCAGTCGCTCAGTCTGCCGAAATACTCCCAAGGGTGAATGGAAACTGATGTTTATTTTCCGGCGTAGAACAGGACAGTAACAGTGAGTGTGGCTACGAGACGAAGGTTACGCCGCCACACACCGGGCACTCGACCGCTTCGGCAGTCTCGACAGTTATCTCGTCGACAGCGCCGTAGACGACTGCGTGTCTCATCGGCTCCGGAATCTGGCGCTCACAGAGCGGGCACTCGACGACGCCGGCCCGGAGTCGGTCCCGGTCGATGCTGTGGCCGCCGGTCACAACTGGAGGTGGGACGTGGAACTCGGGCCGTCGTCGTCGATGCCACCCTCGTGGGCGAACGCGTAGTCGTCGTCGGTGAGGAACACGTCGCCGTGGGTCTCCGATATCTCGACCCCGGGGAGCGTCGTCCCAGCGGCGTCGCCGTTGTCACAGCCGCCGTCGCAGGCATCGAACAGCGAACCGTGTCGGGGGCAGATGAGCTGGTCGTCCCGCATCGGGACACCTCGTCCGGTGTCGAACCGCTGTGCTTCGTGCGTACATCGGTTCACCCACGCCTCGACGCCGTCGTCACAGGGGACGAGAACGACCTCTTCGAGGTCGCCGTAAGGGTCTTCCGCGGTGAACAGCCATGACCCGTCTTCGTGGACCGTCTCGACTGTCGTAAGTCGCTGCACGACTGGCGCGTTAGGTTGCCGCCGGTATCAGCGTTCCCGTCGCACGCCTCCCGCTGTCTGCGTCACTCACCGGTCTCCGCGGCGATGAGACGGACCAGTGCAGTAACGAACACCGCGAACAGTCGCCAGACCAGCACGCAACTGACCACGAGCACGCCGAGGACGATGGCGACCAGCCAGAGGAGGAGGCCGAACTGCAGTTGGGTGAGCAGCCCCACGACCAGTCCGACGACGAACCCGCCGACGAAGAGGCCGCCGGCACCCTTGAGACAGCGGCGCTGCCAGCGGTCGAACGCCAGCGTGTCCTCGGCCCCCAGAAGCGATGGCAAGGCGATACCGAGCCCGGCACCGCCAAGCGCGAGGACGAAGAAGACGCTGCCGAACAGATACGAGAGTCCGCGGACGAAGCTGTCACCGGACGACGACGCTGTCGGCATCGTCGAGAGGGAGTACAACACTGCCACCGTCACGGCAGCGCCCGTGAGAACGAGCACACCTCGGATGGCAGTGACGATGTACCGGCGCTTGTCCGCTGTCATCGTCTGACGATTGTAACATAACCGTCATAAATCTTCGGAGACATATATATCCGGAGCCGACGCCAGTCGGACTGTCCGATCGGGCTGTCAGCGTGACCCACTGTGATACGTGTATCCGAAGCGGTTATACGGCCACGCGCAAGTCTGGCAGGTATGAGCGACTGGGCGGACTGGGACCACATCGTGAAGATAGACCCCGACAAGACGCTGGTCGACGGAGAGACCTTCGAAGACGTCGCGGCGACGGGGACCGACGCCATCGAAGTCGGCGGGACCACCGGAATGACAGAGGAGAAGATGAAGCGGGTCGTCGACGCCTGCGGGAAACACGACATCCCCGTGTACATCGAGCCGTCTAATCCCGCGTCGGTCGTCCACAGCGATCGTCACGACGGCTATCTCATCCCGGTCGTGATGAATGCTGGCGACGTGGCCTGGATCACTGGCGCGCACAAGGAGTGGATACGCATCGACGACGAGATCGACTGGTCGCGGACCTTCACGGAGGCCTACATCGTCATGAACCCGGAGGCGTCGGTGGCGTCCTACACGCAGGCCAACTGCGACCTCGACGCGGCCGACGTGGCCGCTTACGCCGAAGCCGCCGAGCATCTCCTCGGGCAGGAAATCGTCTACGTCGAGTACTCGGGGATGCTCGGCGACACCGACATCGTCGCCGCCGCCGCAGACGCGCTCGACGACGCGACGCTGTTCTATGGCGGCGGCATCCACGATTACGAGTCCGCCCGCACCATGGCACAGCACGCCGATACCATCGTCGTCGGCGACCTCGTCCACGACGAAGGCGTCGAGGCAGTGCGAGAGACGGTGCAAGGCGCGAAGGACGCCACGGCGACCGTTCGGTAGTTAGAACGCGAGCCGTTCGAGCAGACGGCCGACGACACCGTCGGGATGACGTTTTGTGTCTACTTCCATCGACGCGTGGTCGCTGTCTTGAATTGCCGACTGCGTAGTGCTGTCGCCGTTTGACCGGCGGGCCGAAAGCCCACCGTTGTGTGCGTGTATCAGGAGCGTCCTGTCGCTGTCAGCCGCGTCTATTGTCGCTGAAAGGTCCTGCCGGTCGACGAAGCTCCGCTCCGTCGGCACGTCACAGAGGTCCAGCAGGTCATCGTGGTATGCTTCGAGTTGCTGGCGTTGTTCGGCCGACTGGCGCTCATCAAGCGGGTAGAGGAACTGGAGGTCGGCCTCGGTCGCTGTCGCGACAGCGTTCCCAACGCGGACTTTCAGCGGGTCATACGGGCCGCGGGTCGTGACCAGTGTGATCGTCTCCAGCGCGTCGAGCGGCTGTGCGTCGACGGCAATGGTATCACAGTCAGTCTGTTTCCGGATGCGGTCGATACTGTCGCCCAGCAGCGAATCCCCGAACGACGCGCCACGTTCCACCAGCAACACATCGACGCCTTGCTCGTCGACGGCGTTGGCGACGGCCCGTTCGGGGTGGTGGCTGACAAGTTCGCCGTATTCGACCGGGACATCAAGGGCAGCCGCCAGCGTATCAGTCCGACACTCGAATTCGCGGTCGTCCGGAGATTGCACGCCGGAGGCGTAATCGAGGGGCTGCTGGTCGGGCACTTCGTCGAACTGGACGACAGAGAGGCTGCTGCCGGTGGGTGAGAGCGCGGCCCCGACCTCCAGCAGTGTCGCTTCGCTCTCCCGCGAGGACCCCTCGGGAAGGGCAACAAGCACGGATGTATCCGCCGTCTCGTCGAGCGTCGCCTCAGTCCGGTCGAGCGCGCGGTCGCCGATACTCCGGCGAACGGACTCCTTGATCGCGCCTTCTCTGGTGACTCGCGGTCTGACGTAGCCCAGATACCAGATGACGCTGCCAACGACGATACCGGCGGCTCCGACTATTGCGATCAGGCCCATCTGCGTCAGCAGGGCAAAGCCGGTCAGGGTGCCGAATATCGGCGTCCACGGGTAGAGCGGGACCTCGAAGGAGGGGTCGTAGTCTGGGGCGTCGCTCTCACGGAAGCCGATGAGCGCGACGTTGATGAGCGCGAACACGAGGATTTTGAACGCGCTCGCGAGCTTCGCGATCTCCAGAATCGGAACGAAGAGGATAAGCAGCAACATCACGCCGCCGGTCAGCGTGATGGCGGTCACCGGCGTGCCAAAGCGGTCGCTGACCGTACTGAGCAGGTCGGGCGCGAGTCCGTCGCGGCTCATGGCGAACGGGTAGCGTGAGGACGAAAGGATGCCGGCGTTAGCTGTACTGACCAGCGCCAGAATCGCCGCCAGAACGACAGCCGCGACACCAGTGGTTCCGAGGGTCATCTCGGCCGCGTCCGCAATGGGCGTCGTGCTCCCGGCAAGCTGGTCGAGCGGGACGACGCCGACGACGACGGCGACGACGAGCACGTACAGCAGCGTGGTGAAGGCGAGCGATCCAAGCATTCCGAGCGGGATGACGCGGTCCGGGTCCTCGACCTCCTCGGCGATAGAAGCGATCTTCGTCACGCCGGCGAAGGAGACGAACACGAGGCCGGTCGCGGCGAAGATCCCTTCGACGCCGTAGTCCCACATCCCGCCGTACGTCGCGGTGTTGACTGCCGGCCCGCCGCCAGCGACGAACCAGCCGATTGCCACGAGCATCACCGCGACGATGCCGATCTGGAGTCGGCCGGTCTGTTCCGCGCCGAGGATGTTGACGAGGATGAGAACGACGGCGAGCGTGATCGCAACCGGACGGATCGGCAGGTCGAAGAGAAGAACGAGGTACGGCACGCCGCCGACGAGCGCGAGCGCGCCCTTGAACGAGAGGGAGAACCACGTTCCGAGTCCCGAAACTGTGCCCAGTAGCGGCCCCATCGACCGCTCGATGTAGACGTAGGTGCCGCCGGCTTCGGGCATGGCGGTCGCCATTTCGGCCTTGCTGAGTGCGGCGGGCAGCACGAGCACGCCCGCGAGAAGGTAGGCAGCGATGATGCCGGCCCCGGCGTCTTTCACCGCCAGCGCCGGCAAGATGAAGATCCCGCTGCCGACCATCGCGCCGATTGATATCGCTACCACTGACAGCAGTCCGAGGTCGCGTTCCAGACCCTTGGCCATTATTTCGCGGTTTCGGACATCTGGAGCGTTGTTTCGACAGTGCGTTCCAGTTCGGTCGCCAGGACCTGCGAACCACAGACCACCTCGGAGCCGACCGACTCGAACGCCGATCGATGCTGCGGGTCGTTAAGCACGACAACCACGGTTTCGACATCGAACTGCGTCCGAAGCAGCTGTGTCACGAGGAACGCCCCGTGGTCGGTCTGCATCGATACCAGAGCGACATCGGTCGTTTGGGCCCCGGCGTCCTGAAGAACAGTACGCTCCCGGCCGTCACCGACTACCACGCGTGTGTCGTCGGGCGTTTGCCCGGCAACGCCATCGTGGTCGGTGACGAGACAGGCATCGGTGCCCCGATCTAACGTCGTTACTACCTCAGACCCGACGTACCGGTCGCTGATGATCAGTACCGACGGGGGGTCGATGTCGTCGTCCACTCGTTCGCGGAGTCCAGTAAGAGATATCATTGGGTTCGTAGAGGCCAGAGCTACCCGGCCAGTACACCAGCATTGATTCCGGAAACCGATAAATATCTAGGGAATAGTTCCGATTCCGGACTATTGTGGATATATAATCTATTTTCGGAAGATTACACTATGTAGACTCACCTTCGGCATCGTCGTGCCCGAACTGGTGAAACGGCCGGGTGTACTCGTTCCGAATGAGGTCCTCGTCGACGACCTCCAGTCCGATATCGTTGAGGTCTCTGCCGATGCGGCTCAGGTCGTTTCCGTCGGTTCCGACCACCTCAACGTGGACGTTGTCGGCCCCCGTCATGACCTCTCGGATGGCGACGACGCCGGAGACGTCGAGTGCCCGCTGCGCGACCTCCTCGCGCTCGTGGATTGGTGCCGTGCAGACGATGAGCGTATGGAGTTGGTACCCCGCGGCCTCGTAATCGACATCGACATCGTAGCCGGCGATGACGCCAGCTTCTTCGAGCTTCGTGATACGGTTCCGGACCGTTCGTGCGGAGACATCGAGCGACTCGGCAATCTCACTCGCCGACGTATGTCTCGCATCCTGCTGCAGCGCATAAATGATGTTCCGGTCCAGGTCGTCGATAGGGTACTCCGCGTCGGCCATGTCAACTGTTTCGACGGCTACCAGTACAAAAGTTCAGGATATTGGCCCGGACGCTGCGGTATTGTCAGGCTGTTTTCCACACTCCTCTGTGACTCACCAGCAGCACGACGCCCCGCTCTGCGGGCTCGGGGCACAGACGCCGCTATGTCTCAGGAAAGCACCGACTGTTCGGTGAGTGTCACGGTTACTGTCGGGTGATACGCGACCCAGTCGGTATCCTCGCCGGTGCGGTAGGATAGCAGAACGTCGTCAAAGTAGCCCTGCAGCGTGTACGTGCCGGCGGTCGACACCCGCCGCCCGATGAGTTGGTACTGCCGCTGAATAGATTCAGCAGTCGCTAGCGTTCCGGTGAGTGGGTCGCCGTCTTTATGCGCCCCGTTTGGCCGTACCTCGACAGCAGTTGACTGCTCATACGCAGCGGTCAACAGGAGAATGTCAGCGGACACTGACCCGCCCACTGGCGTCAACCCTAACATCCCGAGTGGCCAGACACCGGTGTTCTTTATTGTAACGTCCTGTGTCCCGGTGTTTCGGAGCGTTATGTCCAGCCGACCGGGGCTTTCGATTGCGATGTCCCGATCAATCACTGTCACATCCAGTGCCAGCGGGTGCGAATCAGCTTCGGTTTCCACGCTGGAGATCGTGTACTCAGGATCGCCCAAACAGCCGGCGAGTCCGGACAGCACCGCCGTCGACACAGCCAGATACCGGCGGCGGTTCATAGGTCCACCTCGGTAACGTGGGCGGAGCCATCAGTCAGTGTCATGAAGATGTCTTCCACTGTCGCATCGGACGAAAGGTCACAGGTGTCTCGGAGCGTCGGCAGCGTGCCTTCTGCAATGAGGGCCCCTTCGTACAGAATCCCGACGCGGTCACAGACCAGATCGACCTGCCCGAGGACGTGACTGGAGAAGAAGACGGTTGCCCCACGTTCGGATTCGGCTTCGACGACATCCCGTACCAGCGCGACGCCGTGGGGGTCAAGCCCAGTGAACGGCTCATCAAGGATCAGGAGGTCCGGTTCCCCGACGAGACTCATCGCGAGTGCTAACCGCTGTTCCATTCCCTGTGAGAACTCGCCGGCGGGTCTTTCGATAGCATCGACCAGTCCGACGCGCTCAAGCAGTGCCCGCGGGTCGTCGTCGGCACGCTTCGTGTCAATCACCAGTTCGAGATGCCGCCGCGCGGACAGCGACTCGTATGTCTCGAAGCGGTCGGGGCAGATCCCAACGCGCTGATGGCAGGCGACGACATCGGTCCACGGGTCGTGGCCGAGAACGCGCGCTGTCCCCGACGTTGGTTTGATGTAGTCCATCAGCAGATTGATCGTGGTCGACTTACCGGCGCCGTTCGGGCCGAGGAAACCGTACACCTCGCCCTGCGCTACGGTCATGGTCAGTGCATCGAGCGCATCAACCTCGCCGTACTGTTTCGAAAGCCCCTCGGTCTCGATTGCCGGCGGCGTCACGCGAGGTCACCTCGATTGAATCGATAGCTGGCCAGTGCGAGCGGGATGACGCCCCAGAGAAGCAATACGACGAGAGCAACCGACTCGTGCAGGTAGGCAGGGACTGGCTGTCCACTGAAGGCTGCGTCAACGACGTACTCGTTGATCGAATGCCCGGGATACAGTACCGTGGCGACTGACGTGTACTGGCCGCCGGAGTTTGCCAGTCCGAGTATCCAGTTCGTTACCGTTCGGTACGCTCGCCCCGGTGAAATCCGAAGGATAGCGAACAGCAGGCCGTCAGCGGGCGGTTCGAGCGGATTCACTGCGTTCCCGGTCACAGCTGAGTAGAGCCGGACACCAACGATTTTCCATCCCAGTGTCAGCAGCAGAAAGAAACCGCCGAAGACCACGGCGGTTACACGGACTGTGCTGGTCGTCACTGCCGATGCCGCTGTTGCAATCGACACGAGCACAGCGATGTACAGCACCGTCACCAGAAACACGCCAATAAAACGCAGCGGGGAGAACAGCCCGAACTTGACACCGCCAACCACGCCGAGAATGACCGTTGCGAGGGCAAATGGAAGCACGGTGCCGACGCTCCGACCAAAGACCTTGCCGATGAGAATATCAGTTCGCGTGAGAGGCAGTCCAAGCAAGAATTTCAAACTCCCCGACGTGCGCTCCTTGATAATCGATCGATACGTGAGTAACAGGACGCCAAGTGGGAGCAGCGTGGACCCGGCCGCCTGAACGAACCCGACCGTAACATCCGGACCAAGGAGGTCCCAACTGATGTAGGTGGGACCGTAGCCCCAGACGGCGAGCAGGGGAGCAAGTAGCCAGGTTCCTTTTGATTTGAGTAGCGCGACTGCTTCTTTCCGCGCAACGGGAAACCATCGAGGGAGGGCCATGTGGTCGGATTTGAAAGTGTATCACATAAAACACACTATCAACTGTTTATACGTTCAAGCGGCACCGAGCTACCGCTTCGGTCGGGCCGGAACGGTACTGGAGACATTTTTAATACCACCCCCGCCAGGAACGACTTGCGTCCTCACCTCGAAAGGCTGTTCTTAAGTTCCGGCCACAAGAACCAACGTCCATGGAAAACCGAACCTACACGGCGGACGCGACGCCGGGCGACACGGTCACCGTCGCCGGCTGGGTCCACGAGATCCGAGATCTCGGTGGTATCGCCTTCCTTATCCTTCGAGACACCACCGGCAAGATACAGGTCAAGTTCGAGAAAGACGAGATGGACGACGACCTCGTGGAAACGGGGTTGAACGTCCAGCGTGAATCGGTCATCTCGGTGACCGGCGCTGTCGAGGAAGAGCCACGCGCGCCCACCGGTGTCGAAGTCACGCCGGAGTCCGTCGACGTGATTTCGGAAGCCGACCCCGAACTGCCCCTTGACCCGTCGGGTAAGGTCGACGCCGAACTGCCGACCCGCCTCGACAACCGCACGCTCGACCTCCGCAAGGACGAAGTGAAGGCCATCTTCGAGATCCGCGCGGAGGTCCTCCGGTCGGTCCGCGAGGCGTTCCGCGAACTCAACTGCACGGAGATCAACACGCCGAAAATCGTCGCTACGGGGACCGAGGGCGGCACCGAGCTGTTCCCGATCACCTACTTCGGACAGGAAGCGTTCATGAACCAGAGCCCACAGCTGTTCAAGCAGCTGATGGTCGGCTCCGGCCTCGAACGCGTCTTCGAAATCGGTCCAATCTTCCGCGCAGAGGAGCACAACACGCCGCGGCACCTCAACGAGGCGACCTCCATCGACTTCGAATCGGCCTTCTACGACCACACCGAGGCAATGGACGCCTGCGAACACGTCGTCAAGTCCGCCTACGAGGGCGTCGCCGAGAACTGTCAGGACGAACTGGACGCCCTCGGTCTCGAAGAGGAGTTCGAGGCCCCAGAAGGTGACTTCCCGCGGCTCACCTACGAGGAAGCGCTCGACAAGATCAATGCGACCGGCGAACTCGACGAACCGCTGGTGTGGGGCGACGACCTCTCGACGGAGGCCGAGCACGTCCTCGGGCAGGAAGTCGGCGAGCACTACTTCATCACTGACTGGCCCAGCGAAATCAAGCCGTTCTACATCAAGGACCACGACGACGACGAGGAGGTCTCGACCGGCTTCGACATGATGCACCCGTCGATGGAACTGGTCTCGGGGGGCCAGCGTGAACACCGCTTCGACCACCTCGTCGAAGGGTTCGAACAGCAGGGGCTGGACCCTGAGGCCTTCGAGTACTACACCAAGATGTTCAAGTACGGCATGCCGCCACACGCCGGCTGGGGCCTCGGCGGCGAGCGCCTCATCATGACGATGCTCGGACTGGAGAACATCCGAGAAGCGGTGCTGTTCCCGCGAGACCGGCAGCGCTTGTCTCCCTGAGACAGCGACTCTCTTCGTAGAGTCACACTGTCTCGTAGTGGTTCACGTTCTCGAGTTTGGAATGGCAGCGATGGATAGCCGCAGGGCTCCGCTCCGAACCGACACGAGGGCGGCGATCCGACCTGTCCCCGACTACGCGTTTGTTGCCGCCTGTTTCAGAATCTGTGGCACAACCACAACTTCGAGTGCGGCGATTCCGAGTGCGACATAGCGTATCGTTCCTTCGAGCAAGAAGAGCGCGACAGCCGCAACGATCGTGGCGCTGACCAGTGGGAGACCGTATCGAACAATCGGATTCTCGAATGGGGAGGGCATACAGACTAGCCACTTGGGCGATATAGCTTATTTTTTCTGCATCTGCTATTGTGCGGGCAGGGGCGGAGAGGCGGCAGAGCACCGCCTCTGTCTCAATACCCTACTCAGTCGTCTGCAGGCGCAGCCCCGCCGGAGCCGATGCCCATTCCGGACCCTGAGACGGTGCCTTCGTTGGCGGCGACCCAGCGCAGGAGCAGGAACGCGAACACGTACTTTGCGAGGATGTCTAGCCCGGAGTAGCCCCACGAGGTGACGCCGACGCTCAGAAGGGCAACCCCCTCGGAACCCAGCGCCCAGAGAATCGGGTAGCCGAGCCACAGCACCACAGTGAGAAGCTTGAGCGTCCCGAATATCTCGCTTGTGCCGGCGGCTTCCGCGTCGGCTGGCCACTGGACGAGCAGGACGTACAGTACGGCGAGGAAGAACGCGCAACTGATGCCGTAAAACACCCAGCGCAGCAGGTGCGAGGAGGTAATGAGCGCGGCGGCGAGGCCGGTCACGCACATTCCGATGTCCATCGTGATCGCGGTGAACAGCGACGCGATATCGGTGTCAGCCAACAGGCCCAGCGCCAGGAGAATCATCGGTGTCGAGAACGTCCAGGTCAGGTACCGACCCCACGGCGACAGGACGTCCTGACCGGCGAGGGCGTGGCCCGGCGGCATCTGCAGAAACCCGACCGTTAGCCCGGACGCCAGGCCGGCGTAGCTGGAAATCGAGACCAGCGGCACCAGCATCGTCGCAACCCAGATGAGTTTTGCGCGGGGCGACTCTATGTCTCGACCCATTGCGACGAACAGGAGGATGGCGACGCCCGCCAGCGCGATGTTCACCCAGAGCGAGGAGTTCAGGAGGAAATTCGACTGTATCTCCTGAAGCACGTCTGACTGTGTCGCCTGAAGCACTGTCGTTGCAGTGGTACTGGCAGCTGTCATGTATGCTAACTACGAAGAGTACACTTAAAGACGCGTAGCCAAACGGTATCGGTATGGCCCATCGGATTCGGGTTTCGGAAGGGATAGGCCACGCACGGACACGGGGAGAGGACCGCCGAGCCAGACCGTCTCAGACCGCGCCTGGCCGCTCGTGGTGGACGCTGGGAGTCACTCCGGGAACAGTTCTTCTTCACGCTCGATGGCTTCGATACGCGCAATCTCGGCGTCGGTCAGTTCCAAGTCGGCAGCGGCGAGGTTGGCTTCGAGATGGGACCGGGAGGACGCCTTCGGAATCGTGACGACAGCTTCGTAGCTGGTCACCCAGGCGATGCTGACGGCGGCCGGCGACGCGTCGTGCTGGTCCGCGATGTCGACGATGGTCGGTTCCTCGAATACGCGACCGCCGGCCAGCGGTGCGTACGCGACCAGCGGATAGCCGTGTTTCTGGGCGTCAGCGAGGAGTGATTCCTGCCAGAACAGCGGATGGAACTCGACCTGATGTGCAGCAATCGCATCGAGGTGATCGCGCGCGATAGCCAGCTGGTCCGGGTCGAAGTTCGAGAGTCCGACGTGCTCGGTCAGTCCCGCCTCGCGCACGGCCTCGACGGCGGGCAGCGTTGTTCCCGGGTCATAGTCGCCACGTGGCCGGTGGACGTACAGTAAGTCGACGGCGTCGAGGCCGAGTCGGTCGAGGCTCGCTTCTGTCGCCGGGCGGACGGCAGTTGCCCCGAGTGCGTCGATCCAGAGCTTCGTCGCGACAGTCAGGTCGGCACGGTCGGTTTCGGCGGCGGCGATGCCCGCGCCGACAGTGCTCTCGTTGTCATATATCTGAGCAGTATCGAGATGACGGTAGCCACAGTCGACGGCTGTCCGA
Source organism: Haloarcula sp. Atlit-120R (assembly GCF_003665885.1). Taxonomy (NCBI): domain Archaea; kingdom Methanobacteriati; phylum Methanobacteriota; class Halobacteria; order Halobacteriales; family Haloarculaceae; genus Haloarcula; species Haloarcula sp. Atlit-120R. The sequence goes on from NZ_QPLN01000001.1 coordinate 344,140, forward strand.
ACGACCGCCTCGTCCTCGATACCCATCGTGCCGAGCCCGACTGGTGGGAGGTCCATGCTCCAGCGTTGGGACCCCCGTTAAAAACCAGTAGCGGCTCCGACAGGGGACATCCCCCCAGATGCGCCCCTCGGTCGGTTAGAAATCGGTCTGCTGCGTGACGGCCGCCGCGTGGTCAGCCCACTTTTCAACGGTGGGCGAACCCCAGTACTTTACTGCGCCGCTTCGCTCGTCGTAGTCGATGAGTCCGATCTGATGGAGCATCGGTAGGTGCTGCTCTTCGAGTTGGGCTCGGATAGTCGCGGGTGACGTGTCTGCTGCATCGACCGTGCTCGTGCCCCCCAGCTCCGAGATCGCCGATGCGAGCGCCCCAACGTCAGCGGCCGTCCGGTCACTGCTCGCAAAGTAGCGACAGACGGCGCGGCGCCGCCAATCAGCCAACACCTCGAACACGTCATCTACATCCGCCGTAGACAGCGTTCGCTCCGACGGCGTCATCCCACACCACTGGTCGCTCTGAGACCCTCCATTCCTTTGGTTACTCATTACCCACGTAAAATTAATAGCCCTACCCCATATTAACTCTGTACCTAGACGGCTAGGCACCCGTCGAATGCGCCGCCCTCGCTCGCTGACGGCCTCACCGCGGCTCAGGAGTCTATTTCAAACACGGCATCGATGAGATTCCGCTGCGCCCGCCGGAGGTGCTGATGAAGCGTCGGTGACGCGATACCGAGCCGCTCTGCCAGTTGCTCGGCGTTGGTGTCCCGGGGCCAGCCGTAGTAGCCCGTCAGGAAGGCCGTTCTGAGGACTTCTTCCTGGCGCTCAGTCAGGTGATTCCGAGGGTCTGTCTCGGCGTCAGGGATGTCGCTTGGCTGCTCACACTCCTGTTTTGCCGTCAGCGCGATGCCTGGCATCCGGTCAGAGACTGCGTCCTGTATCGCCCGGGAATCGGCATCCTGCGGGGCCTCGACAGTAATAGAGAGCGTCCCGTCATCGGCAACTATCGTCCGACAGCGGGCACCGACATCCAGCAGCAGTGATTGGACGGTTTCTGTCACCTGAAGTTCGACAACGGCGCTGGCCTCGTCTGAACGAACGACCCGCGAACCGAGGACCTCCGTATGCGAACAGAGATGCGCAGCGACTGCATCGGGCGGCCCCCCGTGTACGGAGAGATAGAGCAGATGTGTCGGCTTGGTCTCGACAGACTCAATGACTTCAAGCCGGCATCCGTACGCGTTCGCTGCCGAGACAAGCGGTATGTCAGGGCGTTCTGATTCGAATGTCAGCTCAAGCGCGGTGTCGTCAGACAGGAGTTGCCTATTATGGACCGCGGCAAGCGTGTACCCAACCATCTCACCGAGGACAGCGAAACTCTCGGCTATACGGCCACTGAATGCCGCCGGCTGGTCGGCGTACACGCAAAGAACGCCGTGGACGGTGTTCCCCTGAACCAGTGGAATCGCTGCGGCAGATTTGAATCCCTGTTCACGAGCGGCGGCCCCACACCGCTTGAATTCGGTCGGGTCACCACAGTCCTGTATCGTCTGGACGGCGCCTGTCACGAGGGCCGTTTCACACAGCGCTCGGTTGGTCCCGTCACCACCGATGAGGTCGTCGACACAAGCGCCATCGTCGCCGGCTACCGTTTTCGGGACGAGACTGTCGTTCGCGCCCGCTCGCTCGGCGATCCACGCTAGCTCACAGAGGTCGGATTCAACGACGCACTCACACACCGTCTTCGCGGTTTCGCGGCGGGTCGCGGCACCACCTAGCGCGTGAATGAGGTCCTGTATGACCATGTTGACCCCGTTGAGTGTCGCCAGTTCGTCGCGCTGGCGTTCGATTGCGTTCTGACGTTTCCGTTCGTCGGTGATGTCCTGATGGATTCCGACTGCTCTGATCGCCTCGCCGTCGTCGTTCCACTGGAACACCTTGCCGATGTCCCGGATCCACCGCCAGTCCCCGTCTTTGGTCTGCATTCGGAACTCGCACTGATACAGATCGGTCTCCCCGGCCTTCAGCTCCTCAAGCGCCTGTTCCGCTCGGTCGAGGTCGTCTGGATGGACGAGGTCGGCCCACGTCTCGTAGTGTGGCTCCAGTTCGTCTGTCGTGTAACCGAGCATTCCGGTCCATCGTTCGTCGAAGGTGACAGCGTTGGTTTTGGGGTTCCAGTCCCAGACGCCGAGTTCCGCGCCCTCGAGCGCGAAGTTCAATCGCTCCGTCATCTCCTGATACTCGCGCTCGCGGTCACAGCGTTCCGTGATGTCCCGAGCGACGCCGAGCAGCCCACTGTAGTTGCCGTTTTCGTCGTGAATCAGCGTGTGGTTGATTGACACCTTCCGTTCAGTACCGTCTTTCCGACGAAACGTCAGATCAGCAGTTGCGCTCTCCCGTTCAGGCGCTTCAAGCAGTGTTTCGACAGTCGCCTGCCCCGTCGAGAGTTCACCGGGGGCAAGCACTGTCGTGGCGTGTTCACCGCACAGTTCGGTCGGCTCGTACCCGAGGTTCGACGCAAACGACTCGTTACAGAAGTCGATGACACCGCGTTCGTCGAGCGTGTAGAGCCCGTCCTGTGCCCGCTTGACCATGAGATCCAGCAGCGCTGTGCGGGCATCACGCCGGGCAGTGTCAGTGATATCTCGCAGCAGGACGAGCGTAAGTCCGCCCGCAGCGGCCGGTAGTTCGTGCCCGCGTCGGAGGAGGTACTGATCGCGGTCGCTACCCGAAACCCGGATGGCAACCGGTTCAGTCGAGGTGCTCTGGAGCCGCTGTAACTGCCGACGGCCACTGGACGTATCGGGGAGTGCTGTCTGCATGGCGTCGTAGAAGCGTTCGACCTGGCGAGTGTCGTCGAGAGAGTCAACGAACACCGACACCGATTCGCTCGACCAGTGTACCGTTCCGTCATCTGCCAGCAGGACAGCGATTTCGTTCGCTTCAGCACGCGATTCGATTTCGGACAGCGCATCTCGGAACGCGGACTCGGTCCGGTCGGCTGACGCCGACACGACGCTGATAATCTTCTCCGCCAGCAGCAGCGGCTGTCCGTCCCCCTGTTTCGAGACGACTGTCGCCGCATCGTCGACGACAGCCGCGGCGCTATTCGTCGCAGTGGCGTCGGTGTAGAGGACGACCGGGTAGCGGTCATTCGACACCAGTGCGGCCGGGATATCGCCCAGTCCAGTCGGGTCCAAGACGAGACAGGAGACATCCGTCGACACGGCGGCTTCTAGCGCGGCATCTGTCGTTGCCACGCTCGTCACCGTTATATCAGCGTGGTGGTCCGCCAGTCCCTCGCGTATCTGCTCTCGTGCCGTTGCGTCGGAGTCGAGATACACAACTTCGATGTCTCGACTGGCAGCGTCGGCCTGTCTCGCTCCCGCAACCGCGACGTCGTCGAGGTCGTTTCCAATCATCACCCTGGTATGCTGTTCAACCACTTTACTGAGGGATAATAACTGTTCGGCGGCGACAGGTTTCACATGACAGCTACCCAACTGGATGGTGGCCATGGTAATTGAACGGCTGGGGATCGCACGCGGCTTCCGTTGTGGCCTATCGAACAGACATCGTTCGGGTCAATGGTGTACTGTGTTCGGCCACCACAGCCACCGTAGCTAGCATTTCGGCTACCAAATCCGGCGACACAGTATCAGTTGACACCGAACAGTCGTTCTCGAATGGTTTCGGCGACATCGGTGAGGTGGGCCTGTCCGAACGCCGCGACCAGCAGCGCCCCGAGCGAATTGAACATCGTATCCCGGACCGTGTCGTCGAGACCGTGTTGCGCCAGCGGCATCGTGACACCTGTTTCGGTGGCGACGATATCGAGCGCGAACTCGAACAGTTCCCAGATAACTCCGAACGAAAGGACGACGACGAAGATGTACACGAAAAAGACGCGCTTTGGGATGTGTATCGAATCGTTGTGGAGGTCGATGGTCCGGGCCGTCGTGTACCCGAATGCGGCGATGAGCGAGGCCGACATCGCGTGGGTGAGGTGGTCCCACCAGCCGATCTGACCGTAGAGTCCGGCCGAGCCGAGCGTATGCAGAAACACCGCGGTCGTGATCCAGAGGGCGAGCCACGGGTCAAGCGCGAGGTTGTAGTTCCGCCGCATCACTGCAGGGAGAAACGTCACCAGCAGACCGACACTACCGTTCGTAATCGGCTTTGGCCGACCGGCGACGATGCCGTAGGCGACCAGCGCAAGCAAGACGAGTTGCATTGCATGGGTGATCCGCCGCTGATTCCGAATCGACGGTCGGGGCAGCCTCATCGTCGCACCATCCGTCGGATGACGCGCCAGAGGCGGCGGTCCCGCCGTCTGAAGTAGCCATCGAACAACACACCCGCGACGAGGCCAGCGAGGGTGACGTACAGCCACTCGGTCATCAGCGCTTCGTTGGTCGTGAGATACGTCGTTCCGAGAAACCGGTCGGCGTTCCACCGGAACACCGTCCAGGCCGCCACGGCGGCGAGTGTTGTCAGGACGACGAGACAGACAGCGAACCAGTGTGTGACCTCCATCTCAGTGAACATGTGCAGTTCCGCGATAACGAGCAACGACAGCGCTGCCAGCGAGAGATACGTCGCAAAGGTTCCGACCGTGCCGCCGACGAGGCCCCGGACCAGGATCGGCAGACAGGCGAGAAAGAGTAGTTCCCACGGCAGCATGACGCGCCACTCGCGGAACGCCACCGGCGGCACGAGGACGACGAAGCCGACGACACCGACGAGTAGTATCCACTGGTAGTCGACATCAAGGGCGCTTTCGATGAACACAGCCGTGAGAATAGCGACGAGCAGCCACGCGATGAGTGCGTTTGTTCGCCCATCGCGGAAGAGCATCTCGAGCGTGTCGTCGAGGTCGATGTTCCCGAGGGTACCGTCGGGACGCTCGGACCCATCCGTCATTGCGTCCACGTGGGGTACGACAGCGAATAAACCCAGCGACGTGTTTATACCGCCGACAGACGCTTATACAGGTATATGATGCTGCCGACGCACGCGATAGCGGGGCTCGCCATTGCGACACCGCTGCTCGTCCTTGCGCCGGACCACGCCGCGGTCGCGCTCGCAGGCGGTCTCGTCGGTGGCGTTCTGCCCGATCTCGACCTGTACTCGGGCCATCGGCGGACGCTGCATTACCCCAGCGGGTACACGCTCGCGGCGCTCCCGAGTGCCGGTTTCGCCGCTATTCTCCAGACGCCACTCCTCGTCGCGGTCACTTTCGTCCTGCTGGCCGCTGCCCTCCACTGCCGGATGGACCGGTACGGCGGCGGCCTCGAACTCCGTCCGTGGGAAGCTACGTCCGAGCGCGCCGTGTACGACCACGTCCGCGGCCGATGGCGGTCGCCGAAGCGATGGATACTGTACGACGGGGCACCTGCAGACGTGGGGCTGATGGTACTCGTTGGCGCGCCGCTGTTCGTCGTTCTAGACGGACCGTTCCGCTGGGTCGTCGCCGTGGCCCTCCTCACCGGCGTGACCTATGGCCTCCTGCGCCGTCGACTGGCAGCCCTGGCACCGGTTGTGTTCGGCAACGTTCCCGAATCGATTGCGGCCCACGTCCCGGACCGCTACCGGCAATAGCGCTCGCCTGCCGCGCCGCTTCCTGATTTCCGTGATGCCTCCGTTATTTCGGCGCTGCTTCTCTCTGCCGTCCCACGAGAGCGTCTTCGGCAACGCCGCGTAGCGTCAACCACGTGTTGATACCCGCCCGCAGTGCGACGAGGTCAGTCGCCTCGACCGTGAGTTCGACTCGCTGTCCATCCCGGCCGAGCCGCGCTGTCGTCCGGTCGCCCTCGATATCGTCGATTTCGGGACGAATGCTCCGCTCGATAGCGCGAGCCCTGGCAGCGCTGTCGTACTCGGCGGTGAGGTGGGTCTGATGTGGTGCAGTCATACTGTTGGTGGGTATCGAATCGGTCGCAGGACTGCCCCAGAAAAGCCGCATGTAACGTGGCGCAGTCGACCGTTGGCTGTCGGCCGCGAACCGACCGCCTCAGTTGACGTTGATCTCTTTGACGTCTGGCGACCGCTCCTTCAGCAGGACGCGGTGTCCGCAGTACGGGCAGCGAACGCCGCCGTACTCGTCCAGCGTCACGTCGCGCTTACAGCGTGAACACTTGTAGCTCATAGTTGAGAGATAGGAGCGGAGGTCCTTTACTCCTCGTCTTCGGACAGTGCAGCCCGAATGGAGCGTCGAACGGTCTTGCCGCCGGGCGTCTCCGGCTTGTAGCTGCCGCCGGTGAATTTGTAATCACAGTACCCGCACTGCCAGATGCCCGTCCCCTGACGGTCGACGCGGTCCTCGCCGCAGTTCGGACAGGCGTGGTCCTCGTTCATCTCCGATTCAATCTCCGCGACGCGGCGTCGAGACACGCGACCGTAGCGAGCGCCGAAACGGCCCGAGCTACCGGTCTTTCCGCTCTTGCTAGCCATAGTGGTCTGTTGTCCGCCGAGCGGCCACATAAGGCCTTCGAGATGCGGTCCAGTCGGCCGACGGCCACAGGGATTAACACGCTCGGCCAGCAACGCCCGACCGACATGGACGAGATACTCGACGTCGTCGACCTCGTCGCGGACTCCGGATTCGAGGGTATCGTCACGTGGCTCGTGCGAATCGTCGGGCTCGTCGCGCTACTGGGCGGCCTCGGTCTGTGGCTGTTCACCGACATGGGACTGCTCGTCGTGCCAGCAGTGCTGCTACTCGTCGGTCTGGTCCTCCTCATTGCCCCCAGCGTCCTCCTGCTGGCCGCAGAGCTAGCCTAGAGCACTCAAGAGGGAGGCGAGCAAACCATCGGTCGATGGCAGCCAACGAACTCCGCAGTCGCATCCAGCGGGTCGCGCCAGCCACGAGCGGGCGGCTTACAGCATCGGAGTTCTTGCTCTCGGGTGCAGCGGCCGGGCTGGTCGGCTGGGGTGGTACGCAGGCGGTTGCGTGGTCGGACCACGCTACCGGCGCGCTGCTCGTCACGGTGCTGTGGGCCGTCCTGATCGGCGGCTTCGTCGGCCTGACCGTGCTTCACGCACCGGACTCCATCCGCTTCTCCGACGCGATGTTCGCCTGGGGAGCAGTCAACAGCACTGCGATGGCGCTGACCGTCGCTGGCCTCTTCAGTGTCGTCCCCGGACAACTGGCGTTCTGGCACGCGTGGGTCGGTGCGACAGCCGTTGGCTACTGCTGGACCGGCGGCGTCCTCGAAGGAGCCGGACAGCCCGTGCGCGGCCGCGGGTACCTCGGTGCCGGCGTTGTCGGACTCGGTCTGTTGGCCATCGGGGCGGTCGCGTTCCCGCTTGTCTCCTCGGCCGGCTACCTGGCGCTCGCCGCGCTCCATGCGCTCCCGATGCTTCTCGACGTCCGAACGGCGTTACCGGCTGCTCACCGGACTAGTGTCGTCGGTGTCGCGGTGGCCGCAGTGCTTGTTGCGGGCGTCGTGGTGGCGTGACCACAGGTGCTGCGGGTACTACTCCTGCAATTCGGCTTCTCTGAGTGCTTCGTTCAGGTCGGCCCGGACGTGTTCGCCGAGTTCACGGTCGCCGGCCGTCGTGACGACACGGTTCTCCTGAACGCTAGAGCCGTCGCGGATGAGCACCCGGACGTTGCCGTTGTCGTCGGCGCGGGTCGCCTTCGCCCGGACGCCCGTCGGCGAACTCGCGCCGCCGGCGTCGATGGGACCGGGGATGACCTTCTTGACGTGGGGGTGGCCGGCGACGGTCTGGATGACCCGCTGGCCCGACCGGCCGCCGATGAGCGTCGAGTGGCTCCCGCCGAGTTTCTCCGCCGGCGCGGCGTCGACCACCTCCAGCGCCGGTTCGCCCTGGCGGTCGATGACCCGCTGGACCGGGTCCTCACCCTCGACGCGGAAGAACTCGTAGTGCAACTGCGGGCGGACGGCGGCGATGACGTCGCGGTCGCCCGTGACGTACACCTCCTCGGGCCGCTTGCGCCGGACTTCGTCCGCGACGAGGCCGGCGAAGTTCCGCAGTTCGACGACGACGGCCTCGTCGCTGCCCTCGCCCTCCGGCGTCGTCGTCACCGTCCGCTGGCCGACGACAGCCCCGTCAAGCAGCGCTGTCACCGTCGCCCGCTCGCGGTCGAGTTCGAGGACGACGGCGTCCGTGTTGGCAGTGTGACAGACCAGGCAGTAATCGCCCGGTCGGTCGAGCGGCGTGGCACACTGCCGACAGTCCATAGCTGTGGCTACGGGTCCGCGCTGATAAGCGAGACGGTTCGGCAGTTTCCCGAGGCGCTGCGTCAGCCCTCGTCTTCGATGGTCGCCCCGGGCGGGTAGACCGTCGTAACGGTCGCGTCGTAGCCGGCGTCGGAGAGCCCGGTACCGAGCGCGAACACCGTCTCGCCGAGCATCGCCATGGCGGCGTCACCGCCGGCTTCGGCCACGTCGTCGATGACCGACTTGACCTCCGGCGTCAACAGGTCCGCCTCGCGGGAAAACTTCCGAGCGGCCTGCATGAACGCCGATAGTTTCGGCTCTTTGACGACGGTAGAGAGCGCGCGCTCGCCGGCAGCCGTCAGCGGCTCCGTGTCACCACCGACCACGTCCGCCGTCGATAGCTCGCCGAGCGTGAGATATTCGACGCGGCTGCGGGCCGGGATGGCGTCGAGGTAGTTGAACTGCGGCCCGCCGGGTTCGAGGCGAAGCGGCACGCCGCCCCGGGCCTGCGCGACAACGTCGCCGAGGCCCGAGCCGGACTGGACTTCCGCGCCGTGGGCGATGGTCACCAGTTCGTTGTACGACAGGCCGTGGCCGAAGGCAGCGTTGGCCGCTAGCGCAGTGCCGAGCGCCAGTCCGCCAGAGACGCCGAAGCCGGACCCGAGCGGAAGCGGCGTTTCGGCGGTGACAGTCGCCGTTGTTCGCAGGGCGTCAAGCACTCGCTCGACAGCCTCCACCGCAATCGGCTCGCCGTTCAGCGTTATCTCGGTTTCAGCCTCGCGGCTGACAGTAACAGAAACGCCATCAGACAGGGTTAGCCCCCCGCCGCGAGAGCCGGTCTCGATCGGATCGTCGCCCCGGTCGACGGTAAAAAAGCCCGTGATGTGGCCGGGCACGAACGCGTGTGCTTCGTCGCTCATTGCCTCCCCGTGGGTTCCGGCGGCGTTAAGGGTTGGTGGTCGCCTCGTCTGCCCCGTCCAGACGTTCAGGCCAGCCGACAGGCAGTTCTCCGACCCGTAGTTTGATGTGCGTTTACGGCGGATGACTGTGCAAACATGCCGACGATAAGCGCGCGACTCCCGAGCGAAGAGAAAGCCGAACTGGACGATGTCGCCGAGTTGCTCTCCGAGGACCGGTCGACCACGATTCGAAAGGCCCTCCGGGAGGGACTGGAGACGCTCCGACTCCGCGTCGCTGTCGAGCAGTACCAGTCCGGCGACGTGTCGGCGGCCGAAGCCGCACAGCTTGCGGACCTCTCCATCGCGGAGTGGCTCGACGTGGCCCGCGAGCGGAACCTGACGACACAGCTCGAACTCTCCGATCTGGAACTCGATGCCGACACAGCCGCGGAGCTATGACTCGCATCTACGTCGGGCCGACGTCGCTGTACTCGCTGGGGCAGGTTGGGGAGCTGTCGCTGCTTGACGCCTTTGACGGCGACATCGTCATCCCAGAGCCAGTCATCGGCGAGGTACAGGTCGAACCGACCGCGACGAACCTGACCGAATACCGCGAGAACGATATCGACACCGGCGTCGACGAGGACCACATCGACCAAGCCAGGTCTCTGCTCGGCGATTCCGAACTCGGAGCCGCTGTGACAGTGCTCGCTGGCGTGTTAGCTCACCGTACCAGCGACGACCGCTCCGCCGTGGCTGTCGTCTCTGAGGATCGCACCGTCCGCCGGATGGCGCAGGGCCTCGGCGCGGAAGTAACGAGCAGTTTCGGCGTCGTAGTCCGGGCCGCTATCGAGGACAAGTACCTCAAACCGTCCCAGGCAAAGCGAATCGTCAGGCGAATCGACCAGCACGGGATGCATTTGACTGGGGAGTTGCGGGAACGGGCCGTCGGCGAGGTCGCATAGCGCCAATTGAACACGCGCCGGCGTTAGCCCATCTGTGCTGGGGTAAGGGACTAATAAACACGGTCCGTACTCCTTGCCGTGTCAGAACAACCCGCGCCTCAGTTTCTCGTGGCCTCGGCCGCCGTCTGCGTGCTGGGCTGTCTCGTCGGAGCACTGCTCCCGGTTGTTGTCGGGTCATCAGCCGCGTTTACCGGCAGCGTGACTTCGAGCGGGCTTCTCGGACTCGTTTTCACCGTCCGAAACCTCCAACTGCTCCGCGTGACCGGCGAGCCGAGTTTACCACCGGCTGTCCTGACGACGATTTTTGGCGGCTGGTTCATGCTCGCCCCGCTGTTGTACACGGATGTCGGCTTTCTCGCCACTGCGGGAACACAGCTCGCCGGAACGGTCATCTCGACGTTCGGACTGTACGTCACAGTCGCCGGCCTAGCCGACGGGCCAGCGTAGCTAGCCGCGACAACTACTCGCCGGCCGCGGCGGCCAGTTCCGTGGTAACGGCATCGACAGCGCTCTCGATATCTGGATATCGACCCGTTCCGACGTCTTTGCACCCCTGTTTTCTATCGACCCGGACCGCGCTGGCGTCGAAAAGCTCGGGTCGAACGACGAGTTTGGCCGCGGCACAGACGCCGTCGTCGTCCGGAATCCGATACTCGACGATACCACCGTTGGCATCAGTCCGCTGCCACGGTTCCAGCGGGTCCGGCAGTGCAGCGACCAGTTCATCCGGGTCAGCGGCTGTCTCCGGTGACGGGTGGGACATACCGTAGTCAGGGCTGTGAGACGCAAACGTGTTACGCTGACCCTCTCGGTGCTTTGTTCAGACACCGTCATGATGCCATGCTCTCAGGACTTCGTCTATCCCTGTGGTCCCGTGTGGTTCTACTGTCGGTGCGTTGGGCTGACTCTGCCCCCAGTTCGGACGTTTTACGCCGATATCGGACGATTCGGACCCTGAGCCTGCCGCGGTTTCGACACCTATGTTCGGAGCTAGATGCATGGGTTTAACACTCCGGCTCCCAACTCTGAAGGTATGCAGGGTAATCTTCCGCCTGAAGCACAGGAGAAGCTCGAGGAACTGCAGGACCTTCAGCAGACAGCACAGCAGGTCGCTGCACAGAAACAGCAGGCCGAGACAGAGCTCCAGGAGTCCCAGACGGCGCTCGACGAGCTCGACGACATCGACGAGGACGCGACCATGTACCGCGAGGTCGGCGAACTCCTCGTGAAGACCGAGTTCGACGAGGCACAGGACGACCTCGAAGAGAAGGTTAACAGCCTCGAAGTCCGCGTGGAAACGCTCGAAAAGCAGGAAGAGCGTGTGCAAGAGCAGTTCGAAGACCTCCAGAGCGAGCTCCAGCAGATGCTCGGCGGCGCGGGCGGCGCGGGTCCGGCCGGCGGCCCCGGCGCTGGCGGCGCATAAGGCGATGCCGACAGACGATGAGGTCGTCGAGACGGCCTCGGCCGCCGCCGAAGACGTTGTCTTCTCTCGGTACGACGTCGGCGCAGTCGAGGACCTCGACGTGACTGTCACCTTCGAAGACAGCGTGCTGGACGTCGACGTGTACGTCAACGCGCCCGACAGTCGTCAGGACGAGGCACAGGTCGCGGACGACGCCGCCCTCGCCGCCCGGGCTGCCGTCGACGACCTGTTCGAAGAATAGGCACCCGCACCGGCGCGGGCAGTCACTCGGTGTTCTACCGACGCCGAGAACCGTCAGTCGTGGCCATCGAGGGCTGGGTCTCCGGTCCGGTCGCTCGCGAATCCGGTCCGAAACGCGATCCAGCCGAGCACTGAGACGAACAGTATCGGCGGGAGAATCATGAACCCCCACAGCGGGTCCAGCCCCCAGCCGAGCAACAGGGCCAGGTCGAACAGCCCGATAGCGAGAAACGGCGAGACAAACAGAAGGGCCCGCTTCCGGTTCATCTCGCCCGACGATTCTGACGCCGACGAGTCCTCGTCACCCGCAAGGAGGTCCGCTGTCGTGCGGTCACCAGTTCCGTCGTCAGCGTGGACGCTGGACTCGGCGGTGTCATCCATACACACCACTCAGAGGTCAGCAAGCAAAAAAACCGCGCTTGGTCAGTCGTCGGTGGAGAGCCGGCGAGTCAGGGGGAGGTACGCGTCACTGTCGTCGTCAGTTCACTGGTCGCCGTCCGAATCCGTCTCGCCAGTCGGCTCCTCATCAGCGTCATCCGCGTCACCGCTTTCGTTCGCAGTCGCATCGCTCTCCTCACTGGGAGTCAAGTCGCTGATCTGTTCGCCCAGATTCCCTGTGAGTTCACCGGCCTGCTTCTGGTCGATGAGCGTGTGGATCTCGCTGACGAAGTCAGGGACCTGTTCGGGAAGAGCCGATGGCGGGCCGCGCTGGTCGGCTGCCTGGCCGGCGTCAGCGGGCGGGCCGCGTCGGTCAGCCGCCTCGGCAGCGCCGCCCGATTCGTTCTCGTTTGCGGTCGTTGTTTCGTTCGCTGCCTGCTCCGTCGCGGTGTTCGCCTCTGCGTTGTCCGCGTGGGCATCGGCCTGTGCACCTGCTGCGCCGGGCAGTGCCGCCGCCGAGCCCGTGATAACGAGCACGGCGAGTAGGCCGCCGGCAATCGTAGTGAGTTTCATTGTGGTCGTTGCCTCCGCTTGGCTCTCTGGCCCAGTAGCATATGAAGGAGGGAAGCGGAAAACGCGGATTAAGCCGAATTTATCCGAATTGGGTTCTCTAACGTCCGTTTTAATTCGGTTTAATTCCGATTCGACGCCCGTTCACAGCTCAGTCACACTGTAGCCGGACTGCCGGATGAGATGGCTGGCATGCGCGCCGTGCTGCCGGTCCAGACGGCGAGCGAATCGTACACGGAACAGCTCCTGAAACCACCGGCGGGGTAGCTTTTCATACCCGCGAGCCCAACACTGGTCCATGGAACACGATGCCACGGTCGAAGGGGTCGGCGTCGGCGTCAGCGAGGAGGGGGGCGGCACGCCGGTCGTGCTGCTCCGGGCGCGTGAGGAGATCGTCCCAATCTTCGTCAGCAAGGACCAGGCCCAGTCGATGCAGCTGGCGATGGCCGGCGAGCCCTTCGAGCGCCCGCTCACCCACGATCTGCTGGTCGAGATGGTGACGGAATTCGGGGCTGCCATCGACCGCGTCCGTATCGACGACTTGGCCGACGGGACGTTCTACGGGAAAATCGACGCGGAGCAATACACCGACGACCGGCGGAAGGACATGGTGTTCGACGCCCGCCCATCGGACGCTATCGCAATTTCCCTGCGAGTAGATTGCCCAGTCGTAGTAACCGATGACGTTATCGACGAGGCCGGGCGACCGCCGGAGCAGTTCGATCAGGGCGGAAGCGACAGTGAGGATCTCGGCCTGTGAGGACGCGAAACCTTTCTGCGCCTGTCCGTCCTAAAAATGCGTGATGGGGTACGAATCGGTCATCTTCGACAACGACGGCGTGTTGCTGACGCTGACGGACATGGATGCACACTACGTCGGCGCGCGGCAGGCCTTCGAGGAACTGGGGGTGGTCTCGCCGTCGACAGCCCACGTCGAAGCGATGAGCATCGGCGTGACAGTTTCTGAACTCACTGACATCTGTACGGAGTACGATATCGACCCCGAGCGGTTCTTCCGGGCTCGTGACGAGGCCCTGACCGCGGTGCAGCAGGCGCTTATCCGGGCCGGCGAGAAACAGCCCTACGCCGACGTAGCCGAGCTTGACCGACTTGACTGCCCGCTGGGTGTGGTTTCCTCGAACCAGCGCGAGACCGTCGCCTTCGCCTTCGAGCATTTCGATATCGGCCACTATTTCGACACCGTCTGGGCGCGCGAGCCGACAGTCGAGAGCCTTCGGCGGAAGAAACCCCGGCCGTACTACATCGAGCGGGCGATGGCGGACCTCGATGTCAGTGACGCCCTGTTCGTCGGCGACAACGCATCCGACATCGAGGCGGCACACCGGGCCGGCATCGACTCGGCGTTCATCCGTCGACCCCACAGGGTCGACACGCAATTCGACGTGACCCCAGACTACGATGTGTCCGGCCTCGAAGACGTAGTTCGAATCGCCGGTCGACGTAGCGGGAGCGACTGAGCCGTATCCGGACCCAACAGATACACAGTCGCCGCATTCTGGTACGTATACTGAAAGCAACCTTTCCCATGGCAAGTGCCGTGAAACGGTATGGAGAAGCCGGTCGGTGGAACGGATGAAGACGAACAAGCGGCACCTGACACACCGGCACAGCAGTCCCCCCCTGTGCTGTTGGAGACGCTCGCCGCGCGAATGCCCGAGCCAGTGATCGTCGTCGCCGCGGACGGGGAGATACGGACCGGGAACGATCACCTCTGTGCGCTCCTTGACTCCGACCCGTCGGACGTGTTTGGAAGCCAGATAGCTGCGTTCTTCCCAGCTCTGCGTGACGCTGACCTCGGGACCCACTGCAGTGAGTCACCGGGAACACCGCTGACGTCGTCGTGTACTGCCGGCGACACGGAACGGTGGGTCGAAATCGCCTTCGAGCCCCAGCAGTGGGACGGCGAGGAACTGTATCTGGGTATTGTTCACGATGTCACCGAGCGCCACGAGCGGACGGAGATGCTCGAGCAGTACGAGCGCATCGTCGAGACCATCGAGGACGGCATCTACACGCTCGACGAGTCGTTCACGATGCAGACGGTCAACAGCGCCGTCGAATCGATGACTGGCTACGACAAAGACACGCTGGTCGGGTCGAACGCGACGCTGCTGGCGGACGAATCCGTCATCGAGGAGGCCGCGGAGATGTCGCGACAGTTCATCGAGGGCGAACGCGACGTGGGGACGCTGACGACGGACCTCCGGACCGCCGACGGCGAGACGCTCCCGATAGAGACCAAGTTCACCACATACGACCGCAAGGACGGGAGCTACCGGCAGGTCGGTGTCGTCCGCGACATATCGGACCGGAAGCGGTTCGAGGAGACGCTCGCAGCGCTACATGAGTCGACCCGGAAGTTGCTACACACGGAAACGAAGACGGCTGTGGCCGAACAGATACTCGACACCGCCGTCGACGTGTTGGAGTTGCCCGACGTAGAGATCTACCTGTTCGACCGGAGTGACAACACCCTCCGAAGCGTCGGCGACGTCGAGACGGATCGAAGCGCGTCTGTCGGACCGGGCGAGAGCACGGTGTGGGACGTGTTCGTACAAGACAGCCCAGTCGAAGTCGCCCCCGGCGACTCCATCGACCTCGGGGCGGGACCAGTAACGGCGGACGCGAAGCGACTCTGTCTCCCGCTCGAAGACCACGGCGTGTTTTACATCGAACTGGGTGAGCAACACAGCGACGCCAGAACGCGCGAGATGGTAGACCTGCTCGCCGCCAGCGCGGAAGCCGCACTCGCACGCGTCGACCGCGAGACGACGCTCCGAGAACGCGAGGCTGAACGCCGCGAACAGAACCGCGAACTGCGGCGGCTCAAGCAGGTCAACGCGATCATTCGACGGATCGATCAGGTACTCGTCGAAGCGGAGACCACCGAGGAGATCGAACAAGCCGTGTGTGACCAGTTGGCCGACTCACAGTGGTTCTCTTTCGCCTGGCTCGGCCGGCAGGATGCGACGGAACTCGTCCCCCGGGCGTGGGCGGGCGACACCGCGAGCTATCTGGACGCCATCTCGCTGTCACTCGAACGCGGCGGCGGACCGCCGGCCGTTCAGACCGCACAGTCCGAAACGATGACTGTTGTCCCGTCAGTGGCCGACAACCTCCGGGGCGACCACTGGCGGACTGAGGCGCTCTCTCGCGAATTCCAGTCGGCGCTCAGTATCCCGCTTGAGTACGACGACTTCGTCTACGGCGTCCTGACGGTGTACGCCGACCAGGAAGACGGGTTCGATGAGATGCTCCAAGAGGTGTTCGCCGAACTCGGTGAGACAATCGCGAATGCGATACGGGAAATCGAATCCCGGCAGCGACGGGCCGGCGACGGCACTGTCGAACTCGAACTATCGCTGTCTGCTCCGCAGTCGTTCCTGACCCAGCTCGCGGACCGGCTCGGCGTCTCTGTCGTCTGCGAAGGCGCCGTACAGCGAGGCGACGGTGCACTCCGTCTCTTCCTCGCTGTCTCGGACTGTGACCCGGTTGTTGTCGAGGAACAGCTGCTATCGATGGCTCGTGTCGACACCGCGCGAGCGATCTCTACCGACCAGCTGGACGGGCTTTACGAGGTTGTCGTGACTGGCCAGACCGTCGCAGGGACGCTACTGGAGCAGGGCGGGCGGTTGAAATCGATCCGAACATCGACGGGCGGACTCACGGTGACAGTTGTCGTTTCGGGTGAGACTGACATCCGGCAGTTTGTCGAACAGTTCGACGAGCGCTACGCCAACGTCGCGCTGATTGCGCGCCGTGACGGCGCAGAGTCTGACAGTCAACAGGACGGGACAGTCCGGTCGGCGCTGGAAGAGCAACTCACAGACAGACAGTTTGAAGTCCTCCAGACGGCGTACCTGAGTGGCTTTTTCGACTGGCCCCGAGAGACGACCGGGCAGGAAATCGCGGCCAGTCTGGACGTGTCACAGCCGACGGTCAACCGGCACCTCCGCGTCAGCGAGCGAAAGCTGCTCGAACTCGTGTTCGGCGATAGCTGACGCCGTCGCTATACTATTAGTGGTCAGTCAACCGAGCTGTATCTGTATAGCCACAATCACCTTTTCAATCACTCATCAAACCACAAACAGCGACGAACAATGTCCCAGGCAAAACTGGTCTACAGACCGACACCCAACGAACCGCTGAGCGAAACCATCGTCCACGCCGTGGCTGACACGCTGGGTGTCGACCCCGTCGACCTCGATGATCGAATCAGTGACTGTATCGATCCAGATGCGCTGGACCGGCTGTTCCGCCCAGACACGGATGGGGCACCGAGTCCTGACGGCCTGGTCGTGTTCAGTATGGCCAACTGCCGCATCGAAGTTGAGGGGAACCGCTCAGTGCTGGTGACACCGTCCCGTGACGTTTCGGCCGCAACCGGACTCGAAGCGTAACTTGACCCCACGGCTGTTCTCCTGACACTCTCTATCGTGAGTGGTCCCGCCGACAGGTGGGTTATTATTACCTTATTTTCCTCTCTGAGTTGTATATCGCCGCTACGTTTCAGTAAGTAGATATTTCTTTTCCGGTAGCAATTGAAAAACTGGTACGTAACCTGGAGTAAAATCGGTCAAATACTTTGTTAATAGTATACTACCAGCAGGCTAGGCGTCAGTACCACTATAGGCTCAACTTCGCCTTTCGGATGTATGGACGTCGGACACCAACTGATCGAAACCGGCTCGCAGTCGGGTAAGAACGCCAAGGCAGTGACCGTTCAATCCGAGGCAGTAGAGACAGCAAAACCTCAGTTAATCAGACATTATTCCACCGACTGTGCCGGAATAGAGGCTGCAAGCGTTGGAGGGCAGTCACGATGAGCGTTGAGTCTCCGTCGGTTGATGCACAGAGCCTTCTCGAAGAGGTTCGGACGACCAGCCTCCCGGACCGGGTTGCAGAACTGGCAGACGAGTACGAGCGGGTCTGTGGCGAGCGTGATCGGTTCCTCTGGCAGTGGATCTACTCGCTGTTCCCCGAGTTTACCCTCTCCTCCGTCCATCCGGCCCACGCAGACCACGTCCGGACACAGAAGACGATTCTCACGATGTACGTCACGATTCTGGACGATATCGTCGAGAACGACGGAGACCGAGACACCTTCGAAGAGGCCCGACGGCTTGTTCAGGACCCGTCAGCCGTTGACCCGAGCCGTGCGGCAGTAAGTGAAGACTATTTCTCCTTTATCGAGCGCGTCTGGCGGGAGTTCGAGGGGGGACTGACCGACGCGCCGCGCGTCAACGAGTTCTACGACGTGTTCACGTACGATATGCGACAGACGCTGAACGCGATGGACTACAGCGCAGTCGTCAACGAGAACCCCCGGATTGCGAACCTCAGCGGGGCAGAAACTTATGGGGCACATAACATGGTAATGTTCCCCTACGCGGCTGTTGACCTCATGTATTCGCCGGATTTCGAACTCGCTGACTACGGCACCGTTCGGGACCTCATCTGGGACCTACAGGAGATGGCCCGAATCGGCAACTGGCTCACGACATGGGAACGAGAGGTCAAAGAAGGGGACTACACTGCGGGAATCGTCGTGTTGGCCCTTCAGGAGGGATTCGTCACGCCCGAGGAACTCGAAAACCCTGACGGGAAAGCCGAACTCATCGACAAAATCAAAGCCGAACAGTTCGAGGCCCGGTTCCGGGACCGGTGGGCCGACATCTACCAGTCCGTTCGCGACCGCGAGTTCGACACCGAGAGCGTGGACCTCGATGCGCTGGTTCGGGGCATGGAAACAGTGTTCCAGTACCACGAGGCCAGCCGCGGACACAAGTAACGACCGTTCGTGTCGTGGTCCCGGGAGGGGACCCGTTCTGCGTAAATCAGTTACTCAGTCGTCGGCGACGAGCGTTTCTTCGTCGTCGGCGACGAGGCGGTCCATCGCGTCCACCATCGCGCGCACGGACGCCCGGGTGATGTCCGAGTCGCTGGCAGAGACGACAACGTGATCGTCACCGCGTGACATCTCGATTTCGACAGTGACGAGTGCGTCTGTCCCGCCCGTGATAGCGTCGACGTGATAGTCTTCGAGTGTCGCGTCGGCAGTGTGGGACAACGCCACTTCGGCGGCGTTCATCGCGGCGTCGACCGGTCCAGAGCCGACCGCTGCCTCCTTGCGTTCCTCGCCGTCGACCGACAGTCGGACGCTTGCGGTCGGCGTATCGGAGCCGGAGACGGCGGTCAGGCCGAGCAGTTCGACCCGGCGGTCGCGTGCGTCGCCGGTCACCTCGTCGGCGATGGTCAGCAGGTCGGCGTCGGTGACTCGCTTGCCGCGGTCGCCGATTTCCTTGACGCGACTGACGATCTCCGAGAGCTGGTCTTCGGTGACCTCGACATCGTGTTCGTCGAGGGCCGCCTCGACACCGGCCCGGCCCGCGTGCTTGCCGAGCGCGAGGCGGCGCTCGCGCCCCACCTTCTCGGGTGGGTACGGCTCGTACATCGAGTCGTCCTTGAGCGTGCCGTCGGTGTGGATGCCGGACTCGTGGGTGAAGGCGTTCTCGCCGACGACCGCCTTGTTCGGAGCCAGCGGGATGCCGGTCCGGTTGGCGATGAGCTGGGCGAGGTCGTACACCTCGGTGAGGTCCATCGACTCGACGCCGTAGCCGTGGTCGAGCGCGATGGCGACCTCTTCGAGGGCGACGTTGCCGGCACGCTCGCCAATGCCGTTTATCGTCCCATGGACGAGGTCCGCGCCCGCCGCGATAGACACCAAGGCGTTGGTCACCGCCAGCCCCAGGTCATCGTGGGTGTGGGTGCTGACCGGACCCAGATCCGAGAGCCGAGAGACGCATTCAAGCGCGCGGTCCGGCGTCGCGTGGCCGACGGTGTCGGCCCAGCAGATGCGGTCCGCACCGGCCTCGGTGGCCGCTCCGAGCAGTTCTTCGAGGTAGTCTAGGTCGGCCCGCGAGCCGTCCTCGCCGATGACCTCAACCCAGAGCCCGTGATCGACAGCGTACTCCACCAGTTCGACGGTGTTGTCGACGTTCTCGGTCTTCGAGGTGCCGACCTTCTGTTCTACGTGCTTGTCGCTGGCCGGAACGACGAGGTTGATGCCGTCGACACCACAGTCGAGCGCGAGGTCGATATCGTTCTGGATCCCACGACAGAAGCTGGTGACAGTACTGTCGAGGTCAAGTCCCGCGACGCGGGAAATCGTCTCGCGTTCGCCGGGGCCAGTACAGGCGCTCCCGGCTTCGATGACATCGATACGCGCCGCATCGAGCGAGCGGGCGATGTCGGCCTTGTCGTCCGGCGTCA
Source organism: Haloarcula sp. Atlit-120R (assembly GCF_003665885.1). NCBI lineage: Archaea > Methanobacteriati > Methanobacteriota > Halobacteria > Halobacteriales > Haloarculaceae > Haloarcula > Haloarcula sp. Atlit-120R. The sequence continues at coordinate 364,091 of NZ_QPLN01000001.1, forward strand.
GCGAGACGCCGGGGGCCTGCTCACCGTCGCGCAGTGTCGTGTCGAGAAACTGTACCTCACCGACATCTGAGAGCGCACGCATCGCTGGGTGCCCCTCGAACAGTGTGTTCTGACTCACAGAAGATGCTCCATCACGCGCCACGAATTTCGCGGCCAGCCGCCTCGCGGCGACTTCCTCTATCCTCCGTCGGGTGTTCCGACATAGTGGTGACTACTCTAATCCTCACGGTCTAAAAGGTGACGGAACCGACGACCACACTTCATACCGGTCGTGTTCAGGATTCTAAGCGGACCATGTCACCCACAGAGACGTCTGATGCCGCGCCACCGGGTAGTTCGATGACAGTGTCCGCGTTCGCGTAGCCGACCGAGCGCCAAGGTTGCATGGTTTCGACGGCTTGGACCTCCTCGTCGACGAGCCAGAGTACGTCCAGCGGGAACCGGACGAACAGCATGTGGATAAACTGTCGGCTGGCGCGGTTGAAGGGGAAGACAAGCGCGTAGTCGTCGGGAATCGATGACCGGAACATCAGCCCCCGGCTCTGTTCGAGTATCGATTCGGCGTATTCCACTTCCGTCGCGAGAGGGCGAGCCGCGCCGTCGGGGTCGTGGACGAGCCGCATACCACCGCGGAAGTCGTACGCAGTCAAAAAGTCTTCTGTCGGAACGGAGGGTTTGAGGGGGCATGGCCACGGACTATATGACATGGAGAAGGCTCCCGGGGGGACATCCGTCGGCGTTGACGACCCGTACGACCACGTGACGCGGTGTGACTTCGTTACCAGCGAGGGGAAGTGCCGCTGGGCGCGCGAACACGGCCGCCACGACCCCGAATTCGCCAACACACGGAGCGCTGACGACTTTCGCTGTCCGGCAGCAATCGCGCCCGACGACGCAGATGCAGACACAGAGCCGGAATGGGACTGGGCCGACTGCCCGCATTTCCGCTCCCGGAATCACGACCGGGAGTGTGTTCGCTGCGGACTCGAAGAGCGGCGTATGGCCCACTCCGACGAGCGGCCGCTACTGGAGGAACACCACCTCTCGTACCGCGGCGACGGCGACGAGCTATCGCACGAAATAACGGTGTTTCTCTGCCGGTGGTGTCACGCCAAAATCCACCAGTCCTGGGCGCGGCTCGACGACGACGTGAATCCAGACCCCGAAGCCATCGCACAACGGGAACAGCGCCGCTCTAAGGAGCAATCCGAACTGGGGTTTGAATCGGCAGCCGACCGCTACGACGACTCGTAACTCCATCTTAATATCAAATTTGATATCTGGTGGCAGACCGATAAGTAGGATCACAGTAACTGAGTAGTATAGTGACCTCTCCGGCGCTCACGAAGCAGTCGCTGGGGACGGGATATGTCGTCGCAACCGGTGTTGTGATTACCGGCGCACTGCTCGCCCACGGCATCTCTACCGTCCGCCCGTCCCTGATTGACATGGTCATCCTCAGCGTGGGGCTGACACCGGCGCTAGCTCTAGTAGCGGCGAACTACTGGCTTCCGGTGAGCGGACTGTCCGGCGACCAGATATGGACTGCTGCGGAGTGGTGCGGGCTGGGCATCGCGCTGTTTACGCTCATCAAAATCGTCGTACTGCTCGCCCCGATGCCGCAGTCCTCGATGATCCCGTCGATACTCGCAAGCGGGGTCGCAGTCGGCGGGTTCGGCGGGATTTTGTTCGGATGGCTGCTCGAACTCCGGCGGTCCAGACGCCGACTCGCACAGAGCAACGAAGTGTTGTTTCGAGTGCTCAGGCACGACCTCCGGAACAATCTCAACGTGGCACTCGGACACCTCGGCGAACTGCAGCGGGAGACGGCAGAACGCGGCAGCCCGAAGTCGCGTGCACACGTCGAGCAGCTGAGCGGGACCATCGATGGCATCATCGACACCACAGAGAAGGCGAGACAGATAGAGTTCGCGTTCGATGCGGACCGCCGCGCACAGGAGCCGATTGACCTCGTACCGTGTATCAGAGAACAGGCGAAACAGATCACGCAGTCACACCCGGAGGCCACCGTCGAACTCGACCTCCCTGAACAGTCGCAGGTGTACGCCGACTGGATGCTCGACATCGTGTTCCGGAATGTTGTCGAGAACGCAGTCGTCCACTGCGAGGAGACCCCGACACTGTATATTTCGGTCGAAGAACACGGCCGAACCGTGTTCGTCCACATCGGCGATAACTGTCCGTCGATTCCACAGCACGAACGGGAGGTCCTCGACAGCGGAGAGGAGACGCAACTGCACCACTCGAAAGGAGTCGGACTGTGGCTGACGACGTGGATCGTCGAAAGTTACGGCGGGGCCGTACACCTCACAACCTCGGACGACGGCAATGTCGTGACGCTGGAACTGTGCGGCCCGACGGTCCTCGACGAGATTCGCCAGACCCTTCGAGAGTGGCCCTGAAACCGGACGCGAGGGGACCCGTCGACCGCATCAGGAGATATATACGCCTTCGCGGCCTTCGCGTCAGTAATGACCCGAATCGACGTTATCGACAATCACGGACAGTTCACACATCTGGAGCAACGCGCGCTCCGTGACATGGGCGTCGACGTTTCGCTCAGGGACAACACGACCCCACCCGAAGAGATTGACGCCGACGGCATCGTCCTCTCGGGCGGCCCGGATATGGACGATATCGGGAACTGTCCCGAGTACCTCGACCTCGACGTTCCCGTGCTCGGCATCTGCCTGGGCATGCAACTCATCGCCGACGAACTCGGCGGCCGGGTCGGCAGCGGCGAGTACGGTGGCTACGCGGACGTGACAGTCGACATTCTCGACGAGGCCGATCCGCTCCTCGGTTCGCTGTATCCCGACACGCGTGTGTGGGCCAGCCACGCTGACGAAGTGAAAGAGGTCCCACCCGGATTCGAGCGAACCGCGACTTCCGATGTCTGTGGCGTCGAGGCGATGAGCAACACGGACGAGGCGATATACGGCGTCCAGTGGCATCCGGAGGTCGCTCACACCGAAGAGGGCGAAGAAGTGTTCGAGAACTTCCTGTCGGTGTGTGATCAGCAGTCTGTCGCCCGCCAGTAACCGCCGGGGAAGAATGTAACTGGTTTTATATTCGCTCGTAGGGTGTGATACAAAAATGACGGCGACACAGGGAAATCTTGCTAGCCTTTCGCGATTTATTTTCAGGGCTCCGACCTGGTATACGAGCCTCGCCTTCGCGCTGGTCATCGCCGCGATGACCGGCATCGTTGCGTTCGACTCACGGTTCATCCTTGACGACGCCTGGCAGGGCGTGTTTCTCATCGGCCTGCCGACCTCAATCGCCAGTGCGGTGACGCCGTGGGTCGACCGGCAGCTTGGCGGGCAACTCACCCCGAACCGGGCCACTTTGCTTGCAGTCATCTGTGAGCTCATCACCATCGCGATGCTGACCGTTGCCGGCCTCATCGCCATCTTTACTGTCCGCCTCGGGCAGAACTTCGTCTTCGACGTGTTGCTAGTCGCGCTGGCGTCGATATTCGCCTTCCGGCTGCTGATACTGATGGCCGTCTCGCGGCACTCACTGCTGAAAGCGACGATTCCGGCGAGCGTCCAGACAGTCACTGCCGCCGTGTTGCTGGCGATATACAGCGGGGCGACCGCGTTCATCCTCGAAGACCCGATGCTCCGGGAGTACCTTTCTCGCCCCGAAGAGGTCCCGCCACAGGTCCAGGGGTTCATCCCGGAAGACTTCATCATTCTCGCGGTTATCTGTGTCATCTACGCGCTGGCGGTCTGGCTGTTCCTCGTCGTCATCGACCAACCGTGGCGCTCCTCGCTGGGTGTTTCCGCGCTAGATTTCCTCCGGGGCTTCATCGGCCACATCGCCGAGGGCACGCGTGAACTGGAGGAGTTCTTCGAGGATATCGGCGAAGAGGCCGTCGTTCCGGTCACCTTGCTGTCGGTCCGTCGGCCGGACGGTGAGGAGAAAGCCCGGTTCGTCCTGCCGATGATTCACCCCGGTCCGATGGGTGAGATCGGCGGGGGGAACCTCCCCAGACGCGTCGCCGAGTCGGCTGACGGCCTCGCATTCCCGCCCCACGCGACTGCCGGCCACGACTTCAACCTCGTCACAGAGCGGGAAGTCGACAAGATTCTGTCGACGGCCGAGACAGCGTACCAGCACATCGAATACGACAGCCATGCGACGGCAGGCCACCGAGTCACCGAGGGCGAGGCCACGCTGACGGGACAGGCATTTGGCTCCGACGCGCTCGTCGTGAACACGTATGCGCCAGGCTGTGCCGACGACGTGGAGTACGCCGTCGGACTCTCAGCGATGTCGGAAGCACGGGCCGACGGGCTGGAAGACGTGCTGCTGGTCGACGCGCACAACTGCAACGACGGACTCGAAGGCGACGACCTCGGCCACGTCGTGCCCGGCAGTCAGCGGTCCTTCGATATGCTCCACGGAGCTGGCCAGCTCGGGAGCCTGCTCACAGACGCCGAAACTGGCCAACTCCGCTGTGGGGTCGCCTGGGACGCAACGCCCTGGGAGCCTGCGGAGGGCATCGGCCCGCTCGGTATCCGGGTCTGTGTCTTCGAGGTCAACGACCAGCGGACGGCGTACGTACTCATCGACGGCAACAACATGGAGCCGGGCCTCCGTCAGCGCATCATCGACGCCGCCGAAGGCGTGGATATGATGGAGGTGATGACCAGCGACACCCACATCGTCAATACTGTCGAGGCCGAGAATCAGGTCGGGCAGGCCATCCCCGAGAAGGAAATCGTTGCGCTCATCGGGGACCTCGTCGACAGAGCCGTCGCCGATCTTGAACCCGTCGAGGCCGGGATGGCGAGCGAACAGGTGACCGTGACGGTGTTTGGCAACGACCGAACCGAGACGCTGGCTTCGACCGCCAACGCGATGGTGTCGATGGGCGGTGCGCTTGCCGCGGCGTTTATTCTCATCGTCATGACGATCAGCGTGCTGATTTTCTTGCTGACCTGACTGGCAGTCGACCGGAAACGGCCCGCTCGGCCCCAGTGCTATCGCCCGGTGTTCAGTCAGAGAGCCCGGGGAGCGGAGGCGAACCACGGGCGGTGGTCACAGCATCGTACCGCGGCTCCTCATCCGGGTTTCTACTGTCTGCTACAGCATTCAGACTCGCGACGCTCACCGGTTCTGGTACAGAGAACGCCGAGGAGGAGATTTGAACTCCTGAGTCCGTGAGGACAGTTGCTCTCGAAGCAACCGCCTTGGCCAGGCTAGGCTACCTCGGCTCATCCATCAGTACCGCCGTTTACTCTTTAGGGGTTTCGATTTCGGACTCGACACCCCTTTATCGGACCCGTAACATGACAGACTATGGACGCTACCGAGGCAAGCGAGGTGTCGAGTCAGATCCTCGACGAGATCGGGAGTGCCGTCATCGCTGACCGCGGTTTCTTCGAGACGGTGCTGCTGGGTGTTGTCGCGAAGGGCCACGTCCTCCTCGAAGACGTGCCCGGCACAGGGAAGACGCTGACCGCCCGCAGCGTCGCGACCGCGCTGGGACTGTCTTTCTCCCGCATCCAGTTCACGCCGGACCTCCTGCCGGCCGATATCACGGGAACACACATCTTCAACGAGGAGACCCGGAGCTTCGAATTCACTGAAGGGCCAGTGTTCGCCAACGTCGTACTGGCCGACGAAATCAACCGCGCACCGCCCAAGACACAGTCCGCGCTGCTCGAAGCGATGGAGGAAGGACAGGTCACCGTCGACGGAGACACGTACGACCTGCCCGAGCCGTTCTTCGTCATCGCCACGCAGAACCCGGTCGATATGGAGGGGACCTTCGAGTTGCCGGAGGCACAGGTCGACAGATTCCTGGCAAAGACGTCACTCGGCTACCCCGACGACGAAGGCGAGGTCGAGCTCCTCCGGCGGCGTGCCGGCCGGACGACACAGAGCCCGACCGTGGAACCGATACTCGACGCGGCATCGGTCACGGAACTCCGGAGTGTCCCGGAGACGGTCACCGTCGACGACGACCTGCTGCAGTACATGGCTGACCTCGTCCGGGCGACCAGGGACGACTACCGCGTGGATGTTGGAGTCTCACCACGTGGGACCCAGCGGCTGTTCGAGGCGACGCGAGCGATGGCGACAATCGCGGGCCGGGAGTACGTTGCGCCGGACGACATCAAGCGGGTCGCACAGCCGGTGCTGGCACACAGACTGGTGTTAACCCCTGATGCCCGCGTCGAGCAGGTGGACAAGGGAACGGTCATCCAGAGCGTGCTCGACGAGGTCCCCGTTCCGACGGTCTAACCCCACGTCCAGTGGGCGTCCAGCGCGTACCGGTACACGCCAGTAATGACGATTGCGCCGCCGTTCCCTATGAGGTACGTCACGCCGCCCCAGGTGACGAACGCATAGAGGAGGCCCAGCTGGAGCGGAATTGCCGTTCCCCGGACGAGGTTCGTCTTCCCCATCCCCAGCATGTACTCTTTGAGCGTCGAGTGTTGCGAGCGGTGAAACGTCCAGGCGTTGTTGAGGACGTACTGAAACAGTATCGTGAGTTCGATAGCGAGCGCCGCCCCGAGGATGTAGTTTAGACCGCCGACATCGACGAACGACCACAGCAACACCGTCTGGGCGGATGCCGCGACCACGCCGACGAGGAAAAACCGGACGAGTTGCTGTCGCCGGGCCGGTGTGACGACAGCAGACGCCATACAGCCTTACTGATAACCGAGCGCCTTTAACCGTGCTGTTATTTCGTCGGACGCTTCAGTGGTTCCAGCTCCGTTCCCGTCGCTGTCGAGTGTGGCGAGGTGCTCAGCGACAGCATCCGAAAGCCGGTCGAGAACGGTCGCGGGCGGGTCGGCGTCCGTCGAGTCCGAACACAGGTCGACCTGCTCCTCGGGGTCGTTCGTCCGGTCGTACAGTTCTTGACGGCCCGACTCTGTGAACTCGATGTACGTGTAGCGCTCGTCACGTGCGCTGAGGAGGAGTTCCCCGTCCGCGCGGCTCCGTGGAATCGGTTGGCTGGTCACGCTCTCGCCCCGGACCGCTGCGGAGACGATGGGGCCGCGGTCCTCGATAGCCGCGCCGTGGACCGCCGGAGCGACAGACTCCCCGTCCCACTCCGCCGCGGGCGTGAGCGACAGCAGGTCACACACTGTCGGCGCGATTGTATCGAGGCCGACCGGCGTCTCGACCGACTGGTCCTCGCTGTCCGGCGTCGAGACGATGTAGGGAACGTCAATGAGTTCTCGATAGAGCTTGGGGTAGTGGGCGAGATGGCCGTGTTCGAGGAACTCCTCACCGTGGTCGCCGGCGACGATGATGGCCGTATCGTCGCGGTGGCCCTCGGTTTCGAGGGTGTCGAGTAGCCGACCGACGCTGGCGTCGACCTGCCGGACTGTCGCCTCGTACAGGGTCCGAAGTGTCTCCAGCGTCCGGTCGTCGACTTCCCAGCCCAGCCCGGTTCGGAGGTGGGACGTGAGCATCCGGAGAACGCCGAAGTGGTTGTCCGACACTTCGCGAATATGCCGCGGTGCCGGCACGTACGGCGTGTGCGTGTCCATGTAATGGACCCACAGGAAGAACGGCCCATCGGTCGTCTTCAGGAACTCAGTCGCGTGGTCTTCGAGGTCTCCCATCCGGGACACGTCAGCGAAGGGGCGTTCGTCGGACCCGCCGCTGAGAACGGTCGCAGCGCGTCGGAACGGCGAGGTTCCCAGCTGGACCCAGGCCTGAATCGTCGGGTGGGCCGCCAGGTACTTGCTGTAGCCGCCGCTGTCGACGAACGGCTCGAACTCGTCGAACCCGCGGTCGTACCCCCAGTGATCGGTGAGAAAGCCGTTTGCGGCGTTGAAGCCTGCGGTCTCGATGCCGGCATCGGACACCTGCTCGGCCAGCGTCGGCGTCGACGCCAGACCGATGTCCTCGCTCTCCGCGAACACTGGCCGTGACCCGTGGATGCTGGGAAACGAGAACGGCGTCCAGTTTCCCTGTGCGGCGGCGTTTTCGAAGACGACGCCAGATTCGGCGAGCGAGTCCATGACAGGGGAGACGCTGTCAGCGCCACCCAGTGCGTCCGCCCGCAGCGAATCAATCGTGACCAACACCACGTTGTTGGTTGCTGGGGCCGTCATTGTCGACTCACATGCCCCCTTGATCGCAATGGTATCGACGTATCGCGTCCGCAAACGGGGGGTTGCACCCAGCACGTGCCACCGGATTTTCTCATACCCCCTGTACCAGAGCCGGAATACTGAACGTTCCGGATAAATTCAGGCGGCTATAATAGAACCATACGCTGATAAGGTAGAATTAAAGCCTCACTTCGACAATGAGTCGTCCAGAGCGTATTCGATGACCGACCAGATTCAGTTTCGGTCCTACGACGACCGAGACGCCGCCGCCGTCTGGCGTCTCCACGAGCGGGCGATCCGTGCGACCGGCAACGACCCCAGCGACATCCCCGGGACGTCAGACCTGAGACACATCGAAACGCGGTATTTCGACACCGGCGGCGCGTTTCTCGTCGGTGTCGTTCCCGCCGTCGACGACGAACTGCCGGAGACGTTCGACGGCGGCCTCGCCGCGATGGGGGGGTTCCTCCCGAACGAGGTCGGCCACGCCGACGAGCGGACTGTGCCCGGCGCGGCCGAACTCCACCGGATGCGGGTCGCTCCGTCCCGGCAGCGGCGTGGCTACGGTCGTCGACTCCTGCACAGACTCGAACAGCAAGTGGCTGAGCGGGGGTACGAGGTCCTGCTTGCGACGACATCACAGAGCCAGCCCGCCGCGGTCGCGTTCTACCGCGACGAGGGGTATCAGGAGGTCGGCCGGTCGACACAGGGCGAGTACGAACTCGTTCACTTCGAAAAGCGGCTTTGACCCCCAACTCGGTCGGCGTTCAGTCGCCGCTGTAGGCGTCGTCGGTGTCCTCGCCGAAAGAGGTGTTGAGTCCGCCCGGACTCTCCCGGTCTTGCTCGCGCATGCTCTGTCGCGTGAACTGCGGCTTGGCGCGGACAGCCTTCTTTGAGCGGAATGACCACCACAGCGCCAGAGAGAGACCGACGGTTCCAGCGATGCCGACCCCAGTGGCCGGCAGCGACGCCTGCGTGTAGAGAAACGCCGTCGAGAACAGTGTGCTCGCGAGCAACATCCCGAGGATGAGCCGCTTGGTCATCGTCGCGAGCAGCCCATCGGAGTCCTCGATATCGGCCTGCACGCGGAAGTCCTCACGCTCGACCCTGTCGAGGGCGGACTCCAGTTTCGGCGGGATCCGGACGGCCGACCGGGCGGCATCGGACACTTCGGTTGCGCGGTCCTCGACGAAGTTCCGCACGCCCTCGGCGATGTACCCCTCCTCGCGCAGGTAGTCGGTGGCGACGCCGATGAAGTCGAAGTCCTCATCGAGAGTGACACAGACGCCTTCGACGACTGTGGCGACGCGCAATACGAGCGCCAGGTTCGCCGGCAGTCGGAGCGGAAACTCGTAGATCGTGTCCTCGACCTGCTGGATGATCTGCTGGACGCGGTACTGCTCGATATCCTCGCCACGAGCGTCGGCGATGGCCAGTTCCATCACATCGCCCATCACTTGCCGGTCGGCCTCCGGCGAGAGCGTCCCCATCTCGATGAGGGCGTCGAGGATGGCGTCGATGTCCTGGTCGGCGACGGCGGCGTAGAAGTCGATTATCTTGTCCTGGACGAACGGGTCGACCCGGCCGGACATCCCGAAGTCGTAGAAGACCAGCGTCCCGTCGTCCTGGACCGCGAGGTTCCCCGGGTGGGGGTCGGCGTGGAACACGCCGTCGTCGATAATCATCTGGAGGTACGCCCGCTGGAGCGTCTCAGCCAGCTCCGTCCGGTCGATACCGCCCGCATCGAGGCTGTCGATGTCGTTTATTTTCGTGCCGGGGACGTACTCCATCGTCAGAACCCGCTGGGTGGAGTGGGACTCCTTGACCTTGGGGATGCAGATGCGGTCGTTGTCCCGGAAGTTCTCCCGGATTTCGGTGAGCATCCGCCCCTCGCGCTGGTAGTCCATCTCCTCGCGGATGGTCTTCGAGAACTCGTCGGCGAGCGTCTCCAGCGAGAACGACCGGGAGTCGTCGATGAAATACATCAACAGCGGCAGCGACCAGCGGACGACCCGCAGGTCAGCCTCGACCAGCGCCTCAATGCCGGGGCGGCGAATCTTGACCGCGACCTTCTCGCCGTCGACTTCCGCCAGATACACCTGCCCGAGCGACGCGCCGCTTATCGCCTCCGTCTCGAACTCGTCGAAGCGGTCGTCGACAGGGCCGAGTTCGTCTTCGAGGACGACCCGCGCCTCGTCCCAGTTAGCCGGTGGCACGCGGTCCTGTAGCTTCGAGAACTCCTCGATGTACTCCGGTGGCAAAACATCCGGCCGCGTCGAGAGGATCTGGCCGAGTTTGATAAAGGTCGGGCCGAGCGTCAACAGCGAGTCCAGTAGTTGCTGTGCTCGTTTGCGACGCTGTTCGGACGTGACGCGGCGCGATGAGCCGATCACGAAGAACCGTTTTCGGTCTCGTGCGTACGCGACCAACAGGGGCAGGAAGTGGCGAGCGACGACGAGGAACCGCCAGTACGCGCGAAGGTTCACCGGATTGCCACCTCTGAATCAGTCCCCGTCGATCGGAATCGTCGTACTCGGTGCGGCTGTTGCCTTCGGCAGGCGGAGTTCGAGGACGCCGTTTTCCACGGTTCCCTCTCCGCCCTGACCGGTCGTGTCCGGCGGGAGCGGGAGTTCGGCATCGAGGAAGACAGAGCGGTCCTCGCGGACGAAGGTGAACTCTCTGGGCACATCCTTGGTCCGTTGCCCGTCGATGCGAAGGCGGCCCCCTTCAACGGTCACGTCGATTGTATCCGCGGCCACACCCGGCAGGTCGAGCACGAGCAGGTATTCGTCCTCGGATTCGAGCACGTCCGCGAACACGGCATCGGGAAGGTCCCGAAGCGCTTCACGCAGGGCAGACATACGCTCGTCTAGGTGGTAGGCTGTGGTAAACCCGACGGTCTTCGCTACTACAGGAGGACGGAGAGGAGGACGGCAGCGCCGATGAGGACTGCGACAAGTCCGAACGCGACTTCGGCGATACTGCCCCGAACAATCCGTCGGGCAGTACCACGCTCGCTGGTGTCGGAGATAACGAATACCGGCGTCGCGTTGCCGTCCCCGACGATGGCGTCGACCAGATTGCTCCCCCATTCTGTTGCGGGGCCGCGCATCGCCTGGCCGTAGACGTACACGTCCTCCCCAACGTCCAGTCGGCGCTCGGTAAAGCGCTGTTTGTTCCCCAGGCTGATCTCCGTCACGAGGAGGTTTACGGAGCCGTCCTGCGCCTCGACGCCCTCCGTTCGCTCGACGTAGTCGGCCAAGCGCTCGGGGAGTTCAGTTCCGGGAGACACCGTCACTGACTGAGACTCGAATCGCACGTCCGCTCCATCGGGGTTCACTCGGACGCGGTCGTTCCCGTCGTCGACGACGAAGTCGACGCCGTTCTGTCCCTCGTCCAGCGTCTCCCAGTGTGAGTGTTTCCCGGACGACCGGTACTCCTCGACCTCGTAGGTGTATGCCAGACACTCGCTGCCGGTGAAGGGGGCCGTAACGGTCTCGCCCTCCTCGTGGGCGACAGCCGCACCGGTGATTTCGACGGGGCCGGTGTGGCCATCGAGCGAGCGCACCGGGACCGGATCGTTCCGGAGGATGTGAAACACCGTTTGGAGTTCCTGGCCGCCGCGGAAGAGGACGACGCTACCGATGAGCAAGAAGACGGTGGCAACCAGTTGCGGGAGGACCATACGTCGATGCCGGACCCGGCTGAAAAAAATGTTCCCAGTTATGCCGACCGACGGCTAGGGCGCGGCAGCCGGCTGAGAGCAACGTCGCCACACGCGGCAGCCAGCACAAAGCAGCGTCGCCGCGGTGGCTGAACCGGCACCGCATCGCGACAGCGCCACTACGCAGGGTACTTTTGATAGAGCGGCTGCTAGTACGGGTATGGCTGGCCCCTCGCCGTCGGATGCTGCGTCGCTCTCGCTGGAGACCGCCCGCCGCCGAATCGGCAGTGTTGCCGGACCCATCGACCGGACGGACAGAATTCCGCTCTCCGTCGCCGTCGGACGCATTCTGGCGACAGATACGACAGCGAACGAGCCTGTCGAGGAGGCAGATATCTCGGTCGACGATACTGTCTTCGAACAGGGCCATCAGGTACGGCCCGGCGACGTGGGGCTGCTGCGGGCAACCGGCGTCTCCGAACTGCTCGTCCGCCAGCGACCGCAGGCCGGAATCATACCAACCGGTGACGAACTCCGACCGGATGCCAGCACGGCCAGCAAGGTCGAGACGGCGGGGTTCACGCTTGCTCAGTACGTCGACCGGTGGGGCGGGAAGGTGACCTACCGGGACCCAGTCGCCGACGACGCGCCGGCGCTCCGGATGGCCATCCAGCGCGACCTTACCCGTGATATGATCGTCGTTACCGGAACGGAGCCGGGTGATACGCTCCGAGAAATCGTCGCCGAACTCGGCGAGGTGCTTGCGGACCGCCTCGCGATCGACCCCGGCCGTCGGGCCGGACTAGCCGTCGTCGAGAACCGACCGGTAGTACTGCTGCCGGAGTCGGCAGGCGCTGCCCGCGTCGGCGCTGTTCAGCTCGTGCGCCCGCTCTTGAAGACGTTTGCCCATGCCCCGCTGTCTCCTCATCCCGAAACACGAGCGACGCTCGCAGCGCACGTCGACAGTCAGACCGGCATCGAGACGTTTACTCCGGTCGCCGTAAGCGACGGGACGGCAACGCCGCTGCCCGGTGTTGACCTCGCGACAGCGACCCGGGCTGATGGCTGGGTGTCCGTGCCCGCAGACGAGGCCGGTATCGATGCCGGAACGGCCGTCACCGTCGAGGACTGGGACTACCTGCCCTGAGACGACGCCAGATCGAGCAACGTGGCGACGCGTCTGTCGCCGCGCACGCACCGTCCCGTCTCCGCCGGGGACCGCCGACCAACGTGGACGCCATCAAGGCCTGCGTTCCACGCCGCACCGATGTCTGACGGATTGTCCCCTGCCAGCACGCCGCTGTGGCCGTTGTACCAGACACCCAGCTCCCGCATCGCCAGTTCGACCGGTTTCGGGTCGGGCTTCCAGCCGATATCGTCGTCACAGCAGACGACTGTTTCGAACCAGTCGGCGATGTCGAGATGGTCAAGCACCGGTTCGGTGAGGTACTGCTGGCAGTGTGTGACCAGTCCGACCGGTGTATCGAGGGTTGCGAGGAACGCCTCGGCGTCGTCGTAGAGATACGTCGCCTCCGCCCGAGCGACGGGGTCTTCCTCCTCGTGGAACAGCCGCCAGAACTCCTGCTGGTCGACGCCGCGCTCTGCAAGCGTCCGTGACCGTGTCCCACCGAATCCGTACCAGAGTGCATCCCGTTCGCGGTCGGTGAACTCGACGCCGAGGCGGTCGCCGACAGCACCCATCACCTTCCGAGGGTAGGCTGGCTCGATGTCGACGAGCGTCCCGTCGAGATCAAACAGCCAGAAGTCGTAGTCGGTGGTCATGAGGATACATCACTTGGAGACTCTCTAATAAAGTCTTTCGGGCCCTACGACCGGTTTTATTGCGTATAACTGCTCTGTAGCCATTGACTACGCAGCGGCGGCTCGTTTCACGTCACCCGGATCGAGCTACCAAGGTACTTGTTGGTCACGTCGCTGACCGAGTCGGCATTGAACAGCGACAGGTCGTCCGCAATCTCGGCTTTCAGCGCGTCGAAATACGCCTCGTCAGTCCTGAGTTCACTGAACGACGCCGAAACGACCTGACAGCCGAGTTCGTCTGCGACGAGCCGGCGGAAGTGCGGTTCGTCAGCGATTTCACCCCGCCAGAGCGTGTCCCGGAAGAACAGCCAGCCGCTTGTCCCCGGGTCGTCAGCCGCCCGGTACAGCGTCGTCTCGAACCGGTCAGGGTCGGTCCACAACCCATCTGCGGCTGGCTCCAGTCGGACCTCTACCCGGAAAACGTACCGCGCGGTCGCGCCGTCGGGCGCAGTCGGCTGGAGGGCGGCGAGTCTGTCAGTCGTGTCCACGGTCACACTGTCAGTCGTGGATGCCGTTCAAGCGCTCGGCGAGATCAATGTCGTTCTCGGTGATGCCACCGGCGTCGTGGGTCGTGAGTCGAACTTCGACCTCGCCCCAGCGGATGGTCATCTCCGGGTGATGCCACGCGTCCTCAGCGATGCCAGCCGCAGCGCTCAGAAAGCCCGACGCGTCGAGATAGCCGTTGAACTCGAAGACGCGGACGATCTCGTCGCCTTCCCGGGTCCACTCTTTCGGTAGTCGGTCGCTAATCTCTTCGTCAGAGAGCAGGTCTGCCATATCGACCACGTCGGACGGCGTGGGCAAAAAGGTGGGCGTGGTCAGTCGTCGGAGAGGCGGTCGAGCACCGCGTTCGGGATGTCGTCGCGCATGCCGTCCGGGATGTCTTCGACCGACATACCCTTGGTGAATTCGGGCTGGGTAGCCTGGTCGGGGCCGCCGAAGTCCGGGTCGAACAGCTCCAGCGCCGTGTGAATTGTCGACCAGTCGTCCTCCTCCGCGGCGTCGCGCAGGCTCTTGGTCGGTGCGGCGAGAATCTGCGAGACGATAGCGTCGGCCATCGCTTCGATGACTTCTGCCTGGTCCTCGTCGAAGTCAGCCGCGGAAAGTGCGCTGTTTATTTCTGCGGCTTTGACCTGTTCGGCGCTCTCGTACATCGTCGATATGACCCTGTCTGCGCGCTTGCGCTTGTACTGCGTGAGCAGCCGGTCGAACTCCTCGTCGACGATACGCTCGACCGCTTCGGCGGCTCGCTGTCGCTTGTTCCGCGTTTCGGCGGTCACCGACTCCAGCGCGTCGAGGTCGTACACCGTCACCGACGGGAGGCGGTCCGCGCCGGCCGGAACGTCGCGCGGTTGTGCGATATCGACAATTGACACCTCGCCGGCATCGCTGAAAGTCCCGATATCGAACACCTGATCGCCGCTTCCCGTCGCCGAAATGACCGCACTGGCCTCGGAGACCGCCGCCTCGATGCCGTCGAGCGCCACCGCACTGGCGTCGATGTCGACCGATTCGGCGACGTGCTCGGCGTGTGGGACCGTCCGGTTGGCCACGAGCAGCCGGTCTACCTCCTCGCTGAGTGCATCGGCAGCGAGTTGGCCCATCTCGCCAGCCCCGACGACGAGCGCTGTCTCGTTTGCCAGCGAACTCTCCTGTTTGAGAAGACGCACCGCGGCGGAGGCAATCGAGACGACGCCCTCGTTGATTTTTGTCTCCGTGCGGGCGCGCTCGCCGACGTGAATCGCTTTCGTGATGCCGTCTTCCAGCATCGGGCCGATGCCGCCGACGCCGCGGGCGGTCTCGTAGGCGGTCCGGAGCTGGCCGAGGATCTGGTCCTCGCCCAGCACAATCGATTCGAGCCCGGCGGCCACCCGGAGCAAGTGACGGAGACTCTCCTCGTGACCCATCTCGACGACAACTTCGTCGGGCACGGCTCGGGTAAACAGTTCGAGCGCGTCGAGCCCATCCTCGTGATCAGAGACGACAACGTACCCCTCGGTACGGTTACACGTCTGCAGCGCAATCGCTTCTTCCACTGCGGGATTCGCGAGCAGGGATTCGACGGCGTGGCGCTCGCTGTCCGCCGCAGCAGTCTCTAATTGGTCGACGCTTGCGCGTTCATGGGAGATACAGACCCCAACGATTGCACCAGTGTCCCCTCTCACGTTTGATCACCAGGTAACTCTCCGGTCACGTCTCTAGCTACTTGCTCACCCTTGGACCTGCCACTATCTAAAGCCTTCCAAACTTCCCGTGACCTGACAACGAACCTAACGGCGTCACGCCGTTTGGCCGGCGGGACCCCTCGCTCGCGCAGGTCCTCACGGAGGTCGCCGACGAGTTCCGCCATCAGACCAGCGTTTCCGAACTCGTCTTCGAACTCCTCGCGAAGGTACTTCGATAGCGCTGGTGCGCGCCCGCCGGTTGCAATCGCGAGCGTCACCGGGTCGTCCCGTACCGTGGCCGGTACGACGACATTGCCAAACGACTGGCCACCGTGGTCGTCAGCGCGGTTGACGAGTGCGCCGTGGTCATTGGCGGCAGTGCTGAAGGCGTCGTTCAGGTCCGGGTCGTCCGTCGCGGCGACGACCAGCGCCGGGTCGGTCCGCTTGACCCAGTCCATGGCGTCCTCCGGGGTCGGTGCGGCCCGGACTTTTTCCGCGTCCGCGAACGCGCGATCATCGAATTCGGGACTGAGGACGACGACGCTCGCCTCCGCGGCGAACGTTCGGGCCTTGCGCGCGCCGACCGGACCGCCGCCAACGACGAGTACCGTCTCACCCTCGAAGTCGTGCATGAGCGGAATCATCGGTTAGGGCTCCCTGATTCGACACTCCAGTCCGAGATGCGTACGTTCACGCGGTCTCGGTGTTCTGTCGCGCTCGTTCGTCCAACCTGATACCTGTCTTTTTCAGGATGCGAGTCGAGAACAGCGTGTCCCAGTCGTCCTCGGTCACGTCCCAGTGGTCGGCCATTCGGTCGCGGACCTGCTGGATGCGCTCCTGGCTCTCCGCTTCACTTCGCCCGTGGGTCATCGCGAAGAAGTTGTACGGCCAGACGCCGTCGTGGCGCGGCCGTTCGTAGCAGTGGGTCACAAAGTCGAACTCGGCGATGGCCGGTCCCACTTCGTTGATGACTGCGTCGGGCACGTCCCAGACGGTCATCCCGTTCTCACTGTAGCCGAGCGCGTAGTGGTTCGGGATGACGCCGACGCGGCGGACCTTTCCTTCCATGTTGAACCGCTGTAGCGTCTCCAGTACCCAGTCGACATCGGCGCCGATCTCGTCGGCCACGTCGGCGTACGGTGTGGCAGTGACTGGGAGGCCATCTTGAATTTCAAGCACGAGATCAAGTTCGTCGGCGGTGAGAGACTGGCTGTCAGTCGGTGTCACATCCGGCCCTAAGTTCGAACAGTCGACTGCCTGCGTCTGTGGGCCCTCGACGGGGAATTTCGCGCCGACGTGGAACTCCTGCTGTTTCGGGAGATTGTACGTCTCCTCGCCGGTTTCAGCCTCGATGTCGGCCAGGACTTCCTCGACACGTCCTTCTTCAGCCACCGAGACCACGAACCACATGTTCAGATGCGGATGTGCTCGCTCGTAATTGTGCGCGACCTCCGGGTACGCGTTTATAATTTCGGCATGGTCGTCGTAGCTCTCCTCGGGGGCGTGGGTCGCGACGAGCGTGGCAGTGCCGCCAATCGCTTCGGCGTTGATGAGTGCCCCGAACCGCGTGAGCACGCCCGCGTCGTCGAGGTCCTGTACGCGCGTCAACAGTTCGTCCGCGTCGATGTCGACACCGTGGTCGGTAAGCGCCGACGCGGCCGGCTCGAACGGCCGTTCGACGACCGGGAACCCCCCCTGAAAGGCGTTCAGCACGGCCCGGTCTACTGTTCCGAGGTCTTCGCTCATAGCGCTATCTGGGGGTTCTGCGAATAAAAGCAGTCCGGGACAGGCGGGCGAATGCAGCCCGCACGCCCGGGTCGCCGGAGCGTTTTACCTCCTTGCGTCCCTACCCCAGATGTGGTAATCTCGACAGCCGAACTGACGGTCCGGCTGCTGGTCTACCTGTTCGTCCTGATAGGGGTGCCGCTGTGGTTCGTTCTCATGTTCCGGCTCATGGACTACGCCGCACACGACACGCTTGTCGAGCAGTTCAGCGGCCAGCCCAACGGTCGCGACACCGGCCAGCTCAACGCCTACTTCGAACAGGCCGCCGTCGAAGCAACAAACTGCCGTATCTGTGGCGCAGCGAACGGCCCTGACTACACCTACTGTCACAACTGCCAGGAACGGCTGGTGACCAGCGACTAACGTAGCTACTCGCCTTCGACCCCGGTGACAGCGTAGCCGGCGTCCTCGATAGCTTTGAGAATCCCGTCGTGGTCGGCGCTCGCCTCGTAGTAGAAGACTAAGTCGAAGGAGCCGTTGCGCAGGAGCTGCTGGCACTCCCAGACGAACTCTTCGTCGTCCAGCGTGAGGCCCTGATGCTGGTTCGAGGCGAACTCGGGGTCGTCGCTACCGGAGTAGACGAACGTGTCCGTCGGGTCCAGCCCCGCGCCCTCGGCGATGATTTCACCGACCTCGATGGTGGCCTGCATCATCTCTATCTCGTCACTGCCGTCGTACTCCGTGTGGACGACAGCGCCGTTGAGCTGAATCTCGCCGGGCTCAAGCAGTTGTTTAGTCCGGCGGTAAAGGTCGTCGTCAAGTGCGTCGGCCTCGCTCATACCATGCGGTCGGTGTTGCTGTCCCTAAGACACTTCGGATTCCAAACGCTGGTCGGCTCTACCCGAAGATATTCGGTTCGAGTGACGGGGCGGCGACAGCGGTGGGAACCCACACGCTGCCGAGTTGCACCGCTCAGTCAGTCGCGAACCCGTTGCAAAGCGAGCCGTCCTCGCTTACAGCCGCTTGAGGTTCTTCGCTCGCGGGCCTTTGTCTGCCTGTTCGATGTCGAATTCGACTTCTTGCCCTTCTTCTAAGTCCGGGCCGCCGACGTCTTCCATGTGGAAGAACACGTCTTCGTCGGCATCGTCGGTTTCGATGAAACCGTAGCCACCCGTATCGTTGAAGAAGTCGACAGTGCCTGTCGCCATGGTTACAGCCGCGTGAGGTTTTTCGCGCGCGGGCCTTTGTCGGCCTGCTCAATCTCGAATTCCACTTCTTGCCCCTCCTCGAGGTCAGGACCGTCGATGTCCTCCATGTGGAAGAAGACGTCCTCGTCGGAGTCTTCGGTATCGATGAAACCGTAACCGCCTGTGTCGTTGAAGAAGTCTACCGTACCGGTCGCCATTGCAATTTGAACGTTAAGCCGGGGTA
Organism: Haloarcula sp. Atlit-120R; assembly: GCF_003665885.1. Taxonomy (NCBI): domain Archaea; kingdom Methanobacteriati; phylum Methanobacteriota; class Halobacteria; order Halobacteriales; family Haloarculaceae; genus Haloarcula; species Haloarcula sp. Atlit-120R. Next base: position 383,008 of record NZ_QPLN01000001.1, read on the forward strand.
TATTAAAACTATGCGCATATATTTCACCATATTAGGCAGGAAATAACTGTACCCAGTCCCTTCCACAAAGCCCTTATTGAGTGGTTGAAATGATTACAACGATGCTATCGAGGGGGAAGCGACTGGGATATGCGGCCTACGAGCGATTGCTCCAGTGGGAACTATCCGGGACGCCCGACCACGTCGCTGTCATTCAGGACGGGAACCGCCGTTACGCCGAGAAACAAGGGACGAAGAAGCAAAAGGGCCACACAGAAGGGGCTGAAACGACGGAGGCGCTCCTGAACTGGTGTGACGAACTCGACATTCGTGAAGTGACCCTGTACGCGTTCTCGACGGAGAACTTCGATCGCGACCCCGAGGAACGCGAACACATCTTCGACCTCGTCGAACAGAAGCTCCGGACGTTTGCCGACGCTGACCGGGTCCACGAGGCAGGCGTGTGTATCCGCGCCATCGGCGAGACAGAGATGCTCCCCGAGCGGGTTCGTGACGCCATCGACTACGCGGAGGGACGAACCGCCCAGTACGACCAGCTCAATCTCAACGTCGCGCTGGCCTACGGCGGCCGGGCCGAACTGCTCGGTGCGGCTCGCGACATCGCCACTGCTGTCGAGGACGGGACTCTCGACCCGACGGATGTCTCCGCGGAAACCATCGAAGAACGGCTCTACGAGGGGCCGACCCGCGACGTTGACCTCATCGTCCGGACCGGCGGCGACGAACGCACCTCGAACTTCCTGCCGTGGCACGCCAACGGCAACGAGGCCGCCACGTTCTTCTGTACCCCCTACTGGCCGGAGTTCCGGAAAGTCGACTTCCTGCGAGCGATCCGGACGTACCAGAACCGAGAGCAGTCCTGGCGGACGACCCGTGCCGAGCGGTCGCTGGCACTGGTTCGTGCCATCGAGCAATCGGAGCTACCGACGGCCAAGCGGATGCTCGGGCGATTCCGTGACGCGCTCCCGAGTACCGAACGCGAGCGACTCGACGAAGAGTACGACCTCGCGGACTGATTACCGCCCGAACCGCCGCTGTCGCTCCTGATAATCCCGCAGCGCCCGCAAGTAATCCCGCTGCCGGAAGTTCTGCCAGTTCACGTCGGTAAAGTACAGTTCCGAATAGACGGACTGCCAAATCATGAAATCGGAGAGCCGTTCGGCCCCGGTCTTGATGACCAGGTCCGGGTCGGTCGGGAAGACGAGGTGCTCCTCGACCGCGGCCTCGTCTATGTCGTCCGGGTCGAGTGAGCCCGCATCGACGTCTTCCGCGAGTTTCTGGACGGCCGTCGCGAACTCCGACTGCCCGCCGAGTCCGATTGAAATCTGAATCGGGGCGTCGGCCGTCGTCTCGTCGTCCGGTACTCTGACCGCTATCTCCCGTGGCGCGGTGACATTTTCGAGCTCACGCTGTAGCGTCGGAATCGCCTCCTCGTCGAGGACGCTCACGTAGACGACGACGGTGTCAGTGCCGTACTGAACAGCCCAGTCGAAAAACCGCTCCAGGGTCCGATATGCACCGTCACCCAGCAGGTCTCGCTCTGTAATCACCAGCGCGACCGTTTCGGGCAGGTCGGCGTCGCTGCGCCGAACACGCGTTGCGAGATACCGGTCGTATAGTCCCACGCCCGCCGGTATGCTGACAGCCACAGTAAATCCCACGGTACCGTCGCCTCCACAGTTCGGAAAGGGTAAGTGCCTCTCGGGGATACCGGTGGGACGTGACTGGCACAGTCCGTCGGGCAGGTGCGTTCGCCGCGGTGGGGACCCTCGCGGTCGCCGTCCCGGCCGCAACGGGCTTTCGCTCGCTCGAACTCGCGACTGTCGCCGCTATCGCGCCCTTCGTGATCGTCGCCGCGCTCGGCGTAACGGTCATCGGACAGGACTCTCGGCTGTTCGACCTGTTCGCGCGCCCCGGCGACTACGAGGATGGGAAACTGTACGGGCTGGCAGCCTTTTCACTGGCCGCCGCCGGGCTCGCGTTGCTTGCCGTCCGGTTCAGTTTACCGGTGCCGGTGTTCGTCGGCGTCGTCGTCATCGTCGCCTACGGCAACCTCGGCCAGCGACTCGCATACACCGTCCGCGCAGACGAGGTGGTGGCAACCGCGGGCTTCGTCTTCGTCGGCTTCGTCGCCGGGGTCACAGGGCAGGTGCTCGGAACGCGGATTCAGGCGGCCGTCGGCGAGGGAGCAGCCGCCGTCGATCTGCCGCTCGTGCTGTTTCTCGCCGCCAGCGGCGCGTTCGTCGCCGCCCTGCTTCGCTCGGTCCTGTTCGAACGGGACGACCCGCTGGTGATACTCACCGTGGGACTGCTGCTGTGGCTGTTTTTCGAGCTCGACCCGTCAGTGACGACACGGCGCGTCGTCATCGCACTCGCCGTAACAGTACTGCTTGGCTACCTCTCCTACGCGCTCGACACCGCGTCGCTCCCCGGAATGCTCACCGGCGTCCTCCTCTCCTTTTTGACCATCGTGCTCGGCGGTTTCGGCTGGTTCGCCATGCTGATAACCTTCTTCGGGCTCGGCGGCCTCTCGACGAAGTACCGCTACGACGAGAAACTGGAACGAGGCATCGCCGAGGAAAACGAGGGGGCACGCGGGAGCGGGAACGTGCTGGCGAACTCCATCGTCGCGCTCTTTGCCGTCGTCGCCGCGGCGGCGAGCCCGAGCCACATCACCGTCGACCCGCTGCTGTTCTTCTATGCCTTTGCCGGGGCCGTCGCCGCGGCAATGACCGATACGTTCTCTAGCGAGTTCGGCGGGCTCTACGACAACCCGCGACTCATCACGACGCTCAAACCCGTCGAGCCGGGTACTGACGGGGGCGTGACCTGGCAAGGCGTAGCTGCTGGGGCTGTCGGCGCGGGTATCATCGCCGGCATCGCCGCACTCACACAGGACATCACCACGGTCGGCAGCGGTGTTATCCTCCTCTGTGGGCTGGTCGGCATGACCGTCGACAGCCTGCTGGGTGCGACCGTCGAGGGGTCAGTCGTCGGCAATCAGGGTGTCAACATGCTCGCGACCCTGGCGGCCGCATTAGCCGGAGTCGGCGTCGTGTTGGTCGTCGGCCTCTTATGATCCGTGAGGCCCGCCCTGAGGACGAAGCCCGGCTCCGGGCGATCCAGACAAACACGCTTGACGAGCCGTGGCCGGAACTACTCGGTGTCGGAATCGACGGTCCGCCGCTCGTGCTGGTGCTCGACATCGGTGAACCGCTCGGCTACGCGCTGGTCGTACCGGACCCGCCAGTCGCGTATCTGGCGGAGTTCGCTATCGCCCCCGGCAAACAGGGACAGGGCCTCGGGACGGCACTGATGGACGGGCTACTGGACAGGCTCCGGACTCGTGAGTTCGAAACAGTCAGACTCACCGCGCGCACGGACGACGAGCGAGCGCGCGGCTTCTACGACGGGTTCGGGTTCTCGGTCGCCGACGAACTCCCCGGCCACTACGACGACGGCGACGGCGTGTTGCTCGTTCGGGACCTCTAACCCTCGATACGGACCTGCACGGCCGTCGGCTGTTTGACGTACTCACCGTGGCCGGCGGCGACGACAACATCGACGCCGCACTGGGCGGCGACGTCGAGGAGCTTCTGCGTGCAGTCGCCGTCGACGACGACCGTCCTGGGAACAGTCTCGGCCGACGCAAGCAACGAGACGACATCGTCGGTCTCGCCCTCCGCGAGCAGCGTCGCGTCCTCGTCGAGCAGTCTGGCCGTCCCGCTGTGGTTCTGGATGACAGCCTCGATGTGGTCTGAGAGCGACGGGATGGCCGGGTTGTCGGTGGCATCCTCGTCGGTCGCGTCGGCCGCCGGAGGGGCCGTATCCGACTCGTCGGACGCCGCCGTCGCCTCGTCGGCTGTTTCGGCCTGTGCCGACCCAGCCTGTGTGCTGGGTGTGGGCTGGGTGTCAGCGGTGTCGTCCGACATCGCAGTCGCCACGGCACCGCCATCAGCGGTCGTCGATTCTCCTGTCTGGGACATCTCCTCGCGGATGGTGTCGAGGCTCTGTGCGCTTGCGACCGTCTCGTAGGGCACCTTGTCCCGGAGCGCCGCCATCACCTCGCTACGCGAGAGGTCCTCGACGGACTTGCCGGTGGGCGTGACCGCGACGTAGTCCACGTCGCCGACCTGCGCGAGTTCCTTCAGGATGAGGTCGCCGCCGCGGTCGCCGTCGAGGAACGAGGTCACCGTGCGGCCAGCTGTCAGGTCTGCGATGGCGTCGGGGACGTCCGTGCCCTCGACCGCCACGGCGTTTTTGATGCCGTACTTCAACAGTTGCATCACGTCCGAGCGGCCCTCGACGACGACGATTGCGTCGGAGTCGGCCACGCGCGGTCCGGCCGGGAGCCCCTCGTAGTCGGTCACGTCGGCGACCCGGACCTGCTGTCTGACCGTCTCGACGATGTCCGCGGTCTGGATGGACTTCTCCTCGAAGTCGTTCAGCAGTTCCGTCGCGCGCTCGACGACCTCGCGCCGCTTGGCGCTACGCACGTCCTCGATTTCGGAGACCTCTATCTCGGCCCGACACGGTCCCACCTGTTCGATGGTCTCCAGTGCCGCGGCGAGAATCGCGGTCTCGACCCTATCGAGGCCGCTTGCGACGGTTATTTCGCCAAAGGACTGTCCACCTTCGGAGCGTATTTCCACGTCGATGCGGCCGACCTTCTTCGAGTCCTGCAAGTCCCGCAGGTCCAGTTCGTCGCCGAGTAGTCCCTCCGTCTGGCCGAACACCGCGCCGACGACGTCGCTCCGCTCGACGACTCCCGCCGCCGTGATGTCGGCATGTATCAGATATTTCGCCGTATCTTGCATGATTGTCCTGTTTTCCAGCCCGTCAACCGGTGTTCCGACGGACTGCTGTCACTATACTGATGTTGGGATGTACAGCGGAATAACCTTGCGCACCCGACTCGATGGGGGAATCGTCCCACAGCTGCGTGGTGAGTCAACACTGCCGCTGTGAAACACTCTCACCGACAGGGCAGCCACTCACTCTAGCAACGGGCGCATGCCGTCGATACCAGCCCGGATAGCGTCGACTGGGTCCGTTGGATTGTCGTGTTCGAAGACGAGCCATTGAGTCCCGGCCTCGCGGGCCGCATCGACCACCGCCTGGAGCGGCACCACGCCGTCTCCGAGGGCAGTCGGTTCCCCATCCGCAGTCATGTCCTTGAGGTGGACGACGGGCACGCGCCCGTTGAGTCGCCGAAGCAGTGCGACAGGGTCCTGTCCCGCCGCGTGCGCCCAACCGGCGTCGAACTCGAAATCAATCGTCGTCTGGTCGACGAGCGCGTCGAAGGCGGTGCCGTCGCCAAACGGGACGAACTCGTGGTCGTGGTTGTGGTACAGCAGGGGCCGGTCAAAGTCCGCCGCGAGCATCCCGAGCAGCGTCGCCGTCGACTCGACCGCGCTTTCGCTTGCGAAGTGGTCGTCGTCGAGATACGGGAGAACAATGTACGGCGCATCGAGCGTCCGGGCCTGATTGCCAACAGTGCGCGGGTCGGACTGCAGGTCGTCCAGCGGGACGTGGACGCCGGCAATGTCGAGCCCCGCATCGTCGAGTGCGCGCTGAGACGCACCCGGGTCGCCGATACCGGCGAACTCTACGCCGTCGTAGCCCGCGGCGCTGATGCGGTCGAGCACGTCCGATAGCGGTTCCCGGAGCTCGCGGAGTGTCCAGAGCTGGATCGCTGTCTGCATATCGTTGCTGCGAACGCTGTCGTAAAATAACTGGACGGGCTATCGGGGGGCATGGGATTCACTGAAACCGAGATCGACCCCGCACGGTTCCTCGAAGACGTAGAGATGCGTATCGGTGAAATCGTCGATGTCGAGCCGTTTCCCGAAGCACGCAAGGATGTGTACAAGCTCGACGTGGATTTCGGCAACGAGACCCGCCAGTCGGCCGCAGGGTTGACCGACGTGTACGAGCCTGCGGACCTGCTGGGTTCACAGGTCGTCGCCGTCGTCAACCTCGGGACAGTCTCTATCGCCGGGTTCGAGAGCGAGTGTCTGGTGACCGGCGTCGACAGCGAGGACGGCGTCGTTCACCTGACACCCGAACGGGAGGTCGACCCCGGCACCCGCGTGTATTGAAGAAGATAGTTCTTCAACCAGAGTTGATGAAGGTTCGTTACCCATTAGTACGGCCAGCGGCTAGCCCGTTGTAATATGAGTACGGTCAGGGCCGCTGGGTGGACAGTCGTCGCGCTCGTGTTGATGGCGCTGGCAGTGCCGTGGTTCCTCTGGGACACCAGCACAGTCACGGCTGGGCTACCCGTGTGGCTGTGGTGGCACATCGGATGGATGGCGCTCGCGAGCATCGTCTTCGCCGTTTTCGCGCGCACCGACTGGGGTCTCGGGGTCGAGGAGGTGCGGTGAGATGGCTGACACCGGGCTCCAGTTGGGTATCGTCGGTGCGTACATGATCATCGCGCTCGCGGTCGGCGCAGTCGCCTACCGTTTGACCGACCGGACCGCCGAGGACTACTACCTCGCCAGCCGGACGCTCGGGACGGTCGTCCTGCTGTTCACGACGTTTGCGACGCTCCTGTCGGCGTTTACGTTCTTCGGCGGCCCGAACCTCGCCTTCAGCGCCGGTCCCGAGTGGATTCTCGTGATGGGGCTGATGGACGGCATCATCTTCGCGGTCCTCTGGTACGTGCTGGGGTACAAGCAGTGGCTCGTCGGCAAGCGCCACGGCTACGTCACGCTGGGGGAAATGCTGGGCGATCGCTTCGGCTCGACGGCGCTCCGCGTTGTTGTCGCCGGCGTGAGCCTTGTCTGGCTGTTCCCGTACGTGATGCTCCAGCAGAAAGGAGCCGGACAGGCTATCGTCGGCCTCACGAACGGCGCGGTCCCGTTCTGGGTCGGGGCCGGCGGCATCACGCTGTTCATGATTGCCTACGTTGCGCTCTCAGGCATGCGCGGCGTCGCCTGGACCGACACGCTTCAGGGGCTGTTCATGCTCTCTTTAATATGGGTCGCCGTCGCCTGGGTCCTCTCTGCTGTCGGCGGCGCTAGCGAGGCGACGGCCCTGTTGGCGTCCAAAGAGCCAGCCTTCGTCGGTCTCGGCGGCGGCCTCTACACGCCGCAGTACATCATCTCGACCGCGGTCAGCATCGCCTTCGGCGTGACGATGTTCCCCCAGATCAATCAGCGCTTCTTCGCCGCCGGCTCGAAGAAGGTGCTCAAGCGGACGTTCGCGCTCTGGCCGGTGCTGGTCCTGCTTCTGTTCGTGCCGGCGTTCATGCTGGGCGCGTGGGCGGCCGGCCTCGGTGTCACGGTGCCGGAGGGCGGCAACGTCATCCCCGCGCTGCTGGGCGAGTACACGCCGACGTGGTTCACCGCGCTGGTCATCGCCGGCGCGATGGCCGCGATGATGTCCTCCAGCGACTCGATGCTGCTGTCGGGCTCGTCGTACCTGACTCGAGACCTCTACCGCCCACTGACCGGCCGTAGCAACGCTAGCGACGAAGCAACCGACCGGCGCGAGGCGCTCGTTGCCCGCCTCGGCGTGATCGTCTTTGCCACCCTCTCGTTCATTGCGAGTCTCTACTCGCCGGGAACGCTGGTCCAAATCGGCGAAACGGCCTTCAGCGGGTTCGCACAGCTTACCCTTCCTGTCGCACTTGCGCTGTACTGGCAGGGGACCACGCGAACGGGGATGTACGCCGGCGTGATCGGCAGCCAGGTGTTCTATGGCCTGCACGTCTTCCCGGTGCTCTCGACACTTGGCGGACTTGTCGGTATCAGCGTTGCCCTGCCGACGGCATACCTGGGCTGGACGCCGGGCATCGTCGGTATCATAGTCGGTCTCGTGCTGACGGTCAGCGTCTCGCTGGTGACTGCTCCCGCTGCGACCGAGAACCACACCGTCTACGCCGTCTCCGGCGTCGAGAGCGACTGAACAGGGCGCTCCGTTCTACACGGGAACCGCCGGACGGCGGCCACCGGCCGACATGTAAACCTACAAAAGCATCCAGACGAATGTGTCAATATGGACTCCGATAAGAATGTCGGCGGTCGCGACCGCCTGATCCGAGCGGTGCTGGCAGTTGTCCTGACAATCGTCTCCCTGCGCTGGCTTCGCAGCGGGAAACGCAAGCGCGGCCTGCTCGCCGGAATCGGCGCGCTCGGCCTGGGTTTCAACGCTTCAACCGGCTACTGTGGTTTCAACGATACGCTTGACATCGATACGACGGCCGATGACGACGACGTGTTCGCTCCGAACGTGGACGACGAGCCAGCAGATGAGTCGACGGACGTGAGTGTGGATTTCACGTCGTCCGACGACGCCGAGGCCTCGAACGGCCACGCCAGCGGGAAGCTTACCTGTGCCGTCTGTGAGGACCCAATCGTTCCTGGTGAGCGCCGCGGACCGAACGAAGAAGGCGCTATCGTGCACGAAAGCTGCGAATAGCGGTCGCCCGTAGACGCGTTCGGCAGCCTGAGTCTGGTCCTTTTTATAATCACCGCCCCAGTCATGCACGTATGCAGACCCACATCGTCCCGGTCGGGTTCGACTACGACCGGCGCTATATATCGATGGAGGGGGAACAGCGTCGTGGCTACTTCAAGCGAGGATAGCATTGAGACCGGCCGAACACCCCACGACAACAAGTTGAAATAGATGTATGAAACACGCTACAGCTATTGACGCTGATAATTGACCCTCACGAGGCAGGCAAGGGAGTATACGGTTCGGGCTTCGAACGAGTTCAGCGAATACGTCAACTGAATGCCTGATTCACTAGTAGGACAATTGGTGGTAGATATATACCGTTCGCGTCCTTCTGTATGCCACACGCTGTAGGAACCATTGATGAACACAATCAAAAACAAGATCGCACAAGCCTACCAGATAATGTCTGGTCATGCGGTTGAGAAATTTCTCAACCCGGTTGATTATAATGGCGTAAAGATAAACACAAACTGTGGAGCAGTACAAACGAAGAATAAAGCGCGTTTCTTTCCGTATTACTTCCGGAATGAACATTCAATAAGAGAAAAAAATCTCATTGACGCGTATCTTCCAGAAAACTATCCTATAATTGAGTTTGGTGCCGGAATTGGGTATATTTCAGCTTACATTGATAGCAAAGTTCGAGACGACGAGAGGCAAATCGCTGTCGAACCAAATCCGGAGAATGTTAACTGTAATAAAATGACGAAGCAGCTAAATCAGTCTGATTATATTCTGCTGGAAGGTGCATATTCTGCAAATGACGATGACGTAAAGTTGAGTCTTGATAATAAGTTTTCCTCCGGGAGTACGGAAAAGGAAATGTCTGGCAGACAAATTAGTGTCGAAGGGTTCAGTATATCAAGCATCTGTGCCGAATATGAACTAGACGATTTCGTATTAATATCTGATATGGAAGGAGGAGAATTTAGAATGATTGAGGAAGAACTCAATATTATTTCAGATTTTGTTCCCTTTGCAATTATCGAGTTCCACCCGTTTGACGAGTTTAGCGAAAGAGAATATGTGGATAAAATGGTCTCTGCTGGGTTTGTTGAATTGGACGAAATGGGGGGAACTTACGCTTTCAAAAATAAGAGTCTGATATAATCATACCCTTGGCAACAACATATCTATTGCTGACCCCCGAAGACGATAGTAGCCATTGAAAATCAATACACACCTGATCGCCCGACGGCAGTGCGATCAGTGTGTAAATCGTTTCAATTGTTACTATAGCGGCCCCACGAGACTCTTCCAAGCCTTGGAACGTCGCTAGTGGTCATAGAGAGACAAACCACATGGCGCCTGTCACTGACAACTGCACAAGACAACCTGTCCTCTTGTGGGGGAGACAATTACGACAAAATGCTGCTAACCATCGCCAGCGGTCGTAACCAAATCGTATCACTATGTCATTTTAACGGTATTCAATAAATAGGGCAGAACTATGAATCAATTAAAAAGTGTTGGACAGAATATCAGGATTTGTAACCTAGTGCCTCGAGACGGTTGTCAACAGTCTCCTTATCTGGTCTGTTAAATGCAGTAGGTGGTTCGCTAACCACTTCACGCCGGGTTTCTGAATCCTGCTCAACCTCAAACCAAGGAACAAAGCGCAACTCACGGGTGTACAAGTTATGCGGGTGAGCGTACTGGCGGTGTGTTAACGGGAATACCCGCTCTCCGAGCATTTCGCCGTGATCTGATGTTATAACGGACTTGCCGTCGAGTTCATTAACTAATGTTTCAGCATGTTCTAAAGCAATGTCAACCGATTCTTGATAGGCTTGACGAAGTTCTTCCCGTGTAACCTGCCCTTCTATTGTCGACTTCCATATATTTTGCCCACTGGAGTTCCCTGTCTTTGAGGTGTTCAGCTCCTCATTTCGCTCTCTGAGTTTCTTAGCAGTCTTTCCAAGATGAGGTGCATGAGGCGACATGATATGAATAATTAAACGCTTATCCGGATACTTTTCATGAGCATCGAGTGCCATTTGTATTGTTTTTTCAGGTTCAGATGGGTTGTGTGTTATGTCGATAGCGTGGAATGTATTATCAGGCAGTTTTGGGGTGTGCGGATTTCCCGTCACATAAACGGTATCATAGAGAGACTTTCCAGCGAAATTATTCCGCATAAACTCCCAGCTGTGGGCTCCCTTAGACAGGACTGGACGCAGCGAACCCCGAAGGGTATTTTGTTCTAAAAAGTGATCATATCGGCACGCGTCAAGAATAACCAAATTATCCCAGTCTTGGGACATTATATCAATGCCGTCTCCGTGCTTCCTCTCAAATATTTCATTATTTATGGGGAACACTACCCTCGAAGTTATACGCCCAAGTTCCCGTCTGAGAAGCGTGGGATTACTAAAGACCCGCTGTAAATTGGTAAGGTTGTACCTTTCTGGAAACATATACGATTTTCGGGAACCCACGTATAAAGTAGTGTGTTCTCAGGTTATAGAGGTGGGCAACGGGTTGTATAGCCGTGTTTATTACAACTAAACGACAATAGGGGGCATAATAGTCAGAGGTACTGCCCGGCTGACCTCATCCTTACTGGCCGACAGACGACCAAGAATGGATATCCAATCAGTTCGGTCAATAATCAAGAGTATTCGCGCAGGCGTCACATCCGCCGTTGGTTGTTGTACTGAGTGCTTTACCTCAGTGCCCGAAATCAGCGCGCCAGCGAAGTCATTCTGCGACGGTCTTCTGGAATACGGGACGGACTGAAACCGCCACGGCGGTCCTATCGCTATAGAAACACAGGAGAGTGCTGTGACAAGCATCAGGATGGGCATAACGGCGATCGAGAGGCTGATGTTTTTATAAATTCCCGCCCACTGTCCCACATATGCAGACCCACATCGTCCCGGTCGGGTTCGACTACGACCGGCTCATCGCGCCGCTGGTGCGCGAGCAACTCGACGTTGACCGCGTCATCCTGCTCGAGGGGGCGGTCGGCAGCGAGGCCAACGTCGAGTACTCGCGCAACCTCGCCGAGAAGCTCGAAAAGGACTACCAGAACCTGCTCGGGGCCGAAACAGAGCGGTTCGTCGTCGCCGACGTGTACGATTACGACGAGGCCTTCGAGCAGGCCTTCGAGCTCATCAACGCGGAACTCGACGCGGGAAGCGAGGTGTGGGTCAACGTCTCCGCGATGCCCCGGACTGTCTCCTTTGCCTTTGCGACCGCGGCCCACTCGATTATGGTCGAACGCGAGGGCGACCGGGACCGCATCCACACCTACTACACGGTCCCCGAGAAGTATCTGGAGACGGAACTCGCCGAGGAACTGCGCAAGCAGATCGATATGCTGGAAGACATGCGCACGGGCGAGGATGTCGACGAACGCGTCGATGACCGACTCGAAACCGCACGGGATCTGCTGGCGGAGTTCGACGAACGCGGGACGACCATCGGCGCGAAAGAGATCGACGGGTCCCACATCGTCGAACTGCCGGTCGCGTCCTTCTCGAACGTCAAGCCCTTCGAGGAGGTCATTCTGTTTACCCTCGGCGAACACGGCGAGTTCGAATCCGTCTCCGAACTGGCCCAACAGCTGGCCCGGGACATGGGCGAGGAGTACACCGACTCCTTCCGATCGAAGGTCATCTACAACGTTGACCGGCTCGGCCCCGGCGGGAAGGGGTATATCGAGCAGGAAGAGCACGGAAAGTCCTACCGGACGACACTCTCGCGTATCGGACAGCTCTGGGTCCGTGCTCACTCTGCCGAGGACCGCGAACATCGCGAGCCCGACCTGCCGTGAGCCGGTCGCTGGTGTGAGCCCGCCGGGGCGCCAGTGAAAACCGAAGTCATTAATCCTGCCGTTGGTCGAGTATTGTACAGATGGTGCGTCGACTCTCCCGAACGCTGGTTCTCGCGCCCGTCGGTGTAGGGGCCCCCACGCCCCACACCACCTCCCCAAATCGACGCACGCACCGCTGATAACCACGCCGCAGTCAGATGCGACCCGGGTGTTACACCCACAGTTTGAATATGAGTGATACACAGGACCCACCGCAGGACGAATCGAGCGCAGACAAACCAGAAAACGCCCTTGAGGGGGAGTACGACCCTCGCGAGGTAGAGCCGGAGTGGCAAGACCAGTGGGTCGCGGACAAGACCTACGCCTACGACGGGGACGCCGACACCCGTTTCACTATCGACACGCCGCCGCCGACGGTGTCGGGGAACCTCCATATGGGGCACCTCTATCAGTTCACCCTGCAGGACTTCGTCGCCCGCTTCCACCGGATGCGCGACGACACCGTCTATTTCCCCTTCGGTTACGACGACAACGGCATCGCCTCGGAACGGCTCACCGAGCGCGAACTCGGCATCCGACACCAGGATTACCCGCGCCGAGAGTTCCAGGAGAAGTGTCGCGACGTGTGTACACAGTTCGAGGACGAGTTCACCGAGGACGTGCAGTCGCTTGCCATCTCGGTCGACTGGGACAACACCTACAAGACCATCGCGCCGGACGTCCAGCGGGTCTCCCAGCTATCCTTCCTCGACCTCTACGAGCAGGGCCGGGAGTACCGCCAGCGCGCACCGACCATCTGGTGTCCGGACTGTGAGACGGCCATCTCACAGGTCGAACAGGAGGACAAGGACAAGCACACGAAGTTCAACGATATCGCCTTCGACCTCGTGGAGACGGGCGAGGGGCCTGCCGACGAGGACGCGACGTTCACCATCTCGACGACGCGGCCCGAGCTACTTCCGGCCTGTGTCGCCGTCTTCGTCCACCCCGAGGACGACGACAATCAGCACCTCGTCGGCGGGACGGCCCGGGTCCCCATCTTCGAGCAAGAGGTTCCCATCATCGCCGACGAGCGCGTCGACATGGAGACCGGCAGCGGCATCGTGATGTGCTGTACCTTCGGCGACCAGAACGACATCGAGTGGTACCAGGCCCACGACCTGCCGCTGCGGCTCGCCATCGACGAGTCCGCGACGATGACCGACCTCGCCGGCGACTACGAGGGGATGCACACCACCGAGGCCCGCAAGGCCATCATCGAGGACCTGCGCGAGGAGGGGTCGCTGCTGGAGAGCCGCGACCACGACCACACCGTCCAGGTCCACGAACGCTGTGAAGAGGAAGTCGAGTACCTCGTCACCGAGCAGTGGTACATCGAACTGCTCGACAAGAAAGAGGAGTACATCGAGGCGGGCCGCCAGATGGAGTGGTTCCCCGAGAAGATGGCCACCCGCTACGAGCATTGGATAGAGGGACTTGAGTGGGACTGGTGTATCTCCCGCCAGCGCGATTCGGGCATCCCGATTCCGGTGTGGTACTGCGACGACTGCGGCGAGCCCGTGATGGCCGAGCGCGACCAGCTCCCGGTCGACCCGCTGTCAGACGACCCGCCGGTCGATAGCTGTCCTGAGTGCGGCCACGACTCGCTGACGCCCGAGGAGGACGTGTTCGACACCTGGGCGACCTCGTCGCTGACGCCGCTCGTGAATGCCGGCTGGGACTGGGACGCCGACAGCGAGTCGTTCACCATGGAACTGCCGGAGCTGTACCCCTTCGACCTGCGCCCGCAGGGCCACGACATCATCTCGTTCTGGCTGTTCCACACCGTCGTCAAGTGCTACGAACACACCGGCGAGGTGCCCTTCGAGAACGTGATGATAAACGGGATGGTCTTAGACGAGAACCGCGAGGCGATGTCCAAGTCCAAGGGCAACGTCATCCCGCCAAGCGAGGTCTTAGAGAAGTTCCCGGTCGACGCCACCCGGTACTGGGCCGCCGGCACCTCCATCGGCGACGACTTCCCATACAAGGAGGGGGACCTCGAAGCTGGTGAGCGACTCCTCCAGAAACTCTGGAACGCCTCCCGGCTGGTCGACCAGCTCACGCCCGCGAGTCAGCCAGACGAGCCCGACGACCTCGCCGCGGTCGACGAGTGGCTGCTGGCTGAACTAGACGCGACCATCGAGTCGGTCACGGCGAAGTTCGAGGCCTACGAGTTCTCGAAGGCCCGCAACGAACTCCGGTCGTTCTTCTGGAACACGTTCTGTGACGACTACCTCGAAATCGCCAAGCAGCGGCTTTCGGACGGGACCGCGGCCTCGACCGAGTTCACGCTGCTGCAGGCCCACCGGACCTTCCTGCAGCTGTTCGCGCCGTTCCTCCCCCACATCACGGAGGAACTGTGGGAGCGGTGCTATAACGAGGATACCTCAATCCACACGACGGACTGGCCGACTTCGGGCGGCTACGACGCCGACCTCGAAGCGGGCGAGACGGCGATGGAGGTCGTTTCCGCGCTCCGGCGGTACAAGACCGAGAACGGTCTGCCGCTGAACGCCGACCTCGACCACGTTGAGGTGTTCGGCCACGTCGCCGGCTTCGAGGACGCCGTCGCCGAGGCGATGCACGTCGCGCAACTGGACACCTACGACGAGGCCCCGGACATCACGACCGAGGTCAGCGGCATTGACCTCGATTACTCGCTGGTCGGCCCCGAGTTCGGCAGCGAAGTCGGCGCTATCGACGCTGCTATCGAAGATGGCGACTACGATATCGACGACGACGAACTGCACGTTGCCGGTGTCACGCTCACCGACGAGATGTTCACCGTCGAAGAGTCCCGGACCTACTCCGGCGAGGGCGAAATGACCGAAACCGAGAGCGCCGTCGTCGTCGTTCGGTAGACTCGGCTCGTTTTGCAGGTGTTCCCGGCGGTCACTGACCGCACATCGCCGGGACCAGTAGCATCAAGACCTGCGGGTCCGGTCATTTGAACCATGCGAACAGAGGAAACGATTCGGGACCGCATCGAGGCGCTGCAGGACGAGTACGACAAGCACGACCCGCCGTCGACCGAACTGGAAGACGAGGCGGAGGTCGCCATCCTGCGCGCTATCGAGGAACTGGAGTGGGTGCTCGACGAGCGCGAGGCAGAGGACGGATTCACGACCTGAGACACTACCGAAACCACTGGCGGGAGACCGAACCGTTCACGCCTGTCGTTTTACTTTCTCTACACGCGTCGCCAGCGCGAGAAATGTCGCCAAGAGCGTCAGTACGACCGCCCAGCCGGCCGCAAGGTCGTGGGCGAGCACCGTGTGGTCGAACCCACCGGTGGCGGCGAGAGGTTCAGCACGCAGCCAAGTGTGGTGGGGACCGTCCAGAATCGGGAGGAAGTAATCCACGATGTCGTTGAAGCCGTACCAGAACACCGCAACGGCAACCGAGATGACCGAAAAGCTCGCGTAGCGGTGGATGAGAAACGCCTCCAGCGCCATCGCCAGATGGCTCAGAATCAGGAACCAGTAGAGCCACAGCGGAATTCCGCCGGGACCATTGAGAGCGAGCTGGACGTACGGCGTCCAGAGGCCGAGCTTGATGCAGCCGAAGAAGCCGAGCATGTGGAGCCACTCAGCGTTCCAGTCGAGCCGCCAGGCCACCAGCGAGAGCCCGATGAACATCGTCGCCACGGGTGAATCCGGAATCAGGGGGTAAGCAGCTAGCGGAGCCGCACCGAGCTGCCCCTCTATGAGCGGCGGCGCTGTGTTCAGCGGCCGGCCGGCGTAGTACCAGAACCCGAACAGCGTCCCGACCAGATTGACGAGCGCGATTGGCCAGGCGAGTCTGAGGCCGACGTTCTCTAGCCACGCCGGCAGCGGCGCGACGTACCGCGGAAGCCCTTCGGCATCGGGGAGCCGCCGGCTGAACACCCGCGCGACAGCCGCGTCGATGCGTCCGCCGACACCCTCATCCGGAGCCATGTCGATGGAGTGGGGAGACGCGATGAAAACGGTAGTGGTCTCAGCTTCGTCCTGTGATCGCTGGCCCGATACCGGGTCCCCGCGGGTGGGTCAAACGGCGTTCTGTCCCTCGAAAGGACACGCGTTAAGTAAATCCAGCACTAAGTCTGGATAATGACTGAAGAGACCGACCTCGAGGACCTCCGTCGCGGGACTGACCTCGTCAAACGCGGCTTCGCGAAGATGCAGAAAGGCGGCGTCATCATGGATGTCGTCAACCGTGAGCAAGCCCGGATTGCCGAGGACGCCGGCGCGGTTGCCGTGATGCACCTAGAGTCGGTGCCGGCCGATATCCGCAAGCGAGGCGGTGTCGCCCGGATGGCTGACCCCAGTAAACTCGAAGAGATAATCGAGGAAGTGTCGATTCCGGTGATGGGCAAGGCCCGCATCGGCCACACCGCCGAGGCCCAGATTCTGGAAGCGGCTGGCGCGGACATGGTCGACGAGTCGGAAGTGCTGACCCAGGCCGACGACCGCTACCACATCGACAAGCGCGAGTTCACCGCTCCATTCGTCTGCGGGGCGCGGAACCTCGCCGAGGCGCTGCGCCGCATCGACGAGGGCGCGGCGATGATTCGCACGAAGGGCGAGGCGGGTACCGGCGATGTGAATCAGGCCGTCACGCACCAGCGTAACATCCAGCGTGCTATCGGCAAGCTCGAAGGGATGGCCTACGAAGAACGCGACGAGTGGGCCCGCGAACACGGCGCGCCCCGGCGGCTCGTCCACGAGACGGCCGACCGCGGTCGGCTTCCGGTTGTCAACTTCGCGGCCGGCGGCATCGCCACGCCCGCCGACGCCGCGCTCATGATGCAACACGGCTGTGACGGCATTTTCGTCGGCTCGGGTATCTTCGGCGCTGAGAACCCACAGGCGATGGGTGAGTCCGTCGTCGCGGCGGTCAACAACTACGACGACCCCGAACAGCTCAAAGAGATCGCAAAGAACCCCGGCAAAGGGATGAAAGGCCAAGCGAACGCGGACCTAGACGAGGAAGAGCAGTTGCAGGGTCGCGGCGTCTAACTGGAGCCACAACGAGTCGCTTTTGACCGGTTTCAGATACTTACAGACCGTCTCAAAGACGAAGACACAAGTTCCTACGGCGGCGATACGTGGCTGTGCAGGGGACGGCCACGCCTACGCCGACGGCCAACGACACCGGAGAAAGCCTTCTGGACCTCTTTACAGTGTTACAGCGGTCGCTGGACCAGTTGGTCGCAACGCAGGGGCGACTCGTCGCGACGCTCATTCTCCTGACTGTGCTCCTTCTCAGCGTCGTCGTCGTTCCAGCAGTCCTCTCCCGGCTTCGATCTGTCGCATCGGCCCGAACCGGGGACTGGCTGCAGCTCATGGCCGACTACACGCCGACGACCATCCGGGGCGTGTTTCTCAGGATCGCCCAGTTCTCGATGGTCGTTCTCGTCGTCGTCTCGTTTCTCATCGTCTGGGGCGTTCTCGATATCGTCCAGACAGTCGGGCCGTACCTCAACGGGAGCGATCGGTCAGTACTGGCGACGATACAGACGGTCGTTCTCGTCATGCTGGCCTTCGTCCTGTCTGACCAGATGCAGCGGTGGATTGGACGGTTCAGCCAAGCTGTTACCGGCTTCACCGAACATCAGGAGGAGATCCTCCTCCGACTGGGGCAGGTCACCGTGTTCGTCACCATCGGTGCAACGATCTTCGCCGTCTGGGGTATCGATCTCAGTGGCCTGCTCGTCGGGGCCGGGTTTCTCGGTATTGTTGTCGGTCTGGCCGCCAGACAGACGCTCGGCTCGCTCATCGCCGGCTTCGTCCTGATGTTTTCCCGTCCGTTCACTATCGGCGACTGGGTGCTCGTCGGCGATCAGGAGGGTATCGTGACCGACATAACGATCTTCAACACGCGGCTGGAGAACTTCGACGGCGAGTTCGTCATCATACCGAACGACCGCGTGAGCGACCGCGCGGTGACGAACCGCAGCCGGAAGGGACTGTTGCGGCTCACAGTCGACATCGGTGTGGACTACGACACCGACATCGACCGGGCGATGGACCTTGCCCGTGAAGCGATGGCGGACATCGAGCACGTCGTCGATTCGCCGACGCCGGACGTTGTCCCGAAGGACTTCGGCGATTCCGCCGTGGTGATGGAACTCCGGTTCTGGATCGATCACCCGACGCCACCGCGGAAGTGGCGCGCCATCTCGGCGGTGGTCCGGGGCGTGAAAGCCACGTTCGACGAGGAAGACATCTCGATCCCGTTCCCTCAGCGGACCCTCTCGAACCGCGTGGACGCGGCGGACGAGGAGTCACTGCAAGGCAGCGTGGAGATGCGTCCGGACGGCGACGGCTGACCTACAGGTCGAGACCGTCGAGAAGGAGCCCCAGCCCGAGAGCCCAGCATCCCAGCGCGGTCCCGAGCGCACTGACGTAGAACAGCCGAGACAGGCCCTGCGCTGCTGTCAGCGGCCCGCTCATTGCGCCGGCCGTGGCATCGGTCGCGGCCGAGAGCGACCCGGCGGTAAGGGCCATGCCGGCGAACGCACCGACTGCAACCGGCAGCGCCACGGCGACCAGCGCCAGACCAACACGTTTGGCCAGCACGGCCACTGCAGCCGGCTCGAGTGGGCCGTCATAGGTCGGAACTGGCTGTCGCTGTGCCATGACAGAACATAACATGTTCGGCTGACATAAAAGTGCGTCCCTCAACCGAGACCGTAGCAGGCCTTCGGAGCGTGCAGACGATCCGGAAATCCTCACAAAGGAGCTGTTTCAAGCGCTAAAATAGTGGTTCGCTTGTCCCTCTCTATGAGAAAGCCCGCGCGCCAGAGCGACCGCCGGTCGAAACTACTATCCCCAACGGCACGAACGGACTGGTATGAGCACTCCGCCGGGGGAGTATTACACCGAAGAACGCTGGCAGAACTGGCTAGACCGTATCGAGGAAGAAGACGTCGACCCTGAAGACGAGGATTCGGCGCGTCTCCTGTTGAACCTCCAAGACGACGCCGCGATCGCGGTCGCGAAGATTATCACCGACTACGAGGACGGACCGCTTGACGAGGAGGCGACGCTCGACGAGCTTACCGGGGTCCGGGAAATCGTTCTCGATGACATCAACATCGACGACGAGGAGACCGTGATGCTGATCGACGGCGTCCAGACCTCGCTTTTGTGCGTGTTCTACGCGGCCGAGGAGTTCGTTGCTGAGGGGGCCGCGGACGACGCGACCATCACGGACTACATTGAAGCTGCCGCAGACGCGGAAGCCCAAGAGGATCTCGATGCGGCGCTCGGGTACTGTGTGCAGGCCGGCACGCAGATCATCGGCGGGTCGGAGCTCCCGATGGAGGTCGCTGAGGACCTCGAATACGGACTCGTCTCCGAGTGGGTCAATGGACTCGACAGTCTCCAGACTGCGATGAGCGATCCGGAAGTCGTCGAAGAAGACGAGAGTTGATAATTCGGCAGTCAGGTTTTTACCGCCGTCTCCGCAACTCATCGCCATGACTTTCATGGGCGATGAGCGTGCGCAGTCAGTACAGGTCGGGGCTGTACTGCTGTTTGGCGTGCTGATCATCGCCTTCTCATCGTACCAAGCGTTTGCCGTGCCGGAGCAAAACCGGGAGGTGGAGTTCAACCACAATCAGCAGGTCCAAACGCAACTACAGGACCTGCGAAACGCAATCGTCTCTGTCCCGGGACAGCCGAGCCGGCAAGCCGTCTCGGTCCAGTTGGGGACGCGATACCCGAGTCGGCTGGTGGCGACGAATCCCGGGCCACCGTCGGGGTTGCTGTACACAGATGGGACCAGCAACGAGTCGCAAAACCTCACGGTTCGCAACGCTGAGGCGATTACCCCTGAAACGGCAGATTACTGGGACGGAGCCACGCCGCGACACTACAACACGGGGGCCATCGCCTACAAGCCGGAATACAACGTCTACGGGGAGGCGCCGGAGACTGTCTACGAGCACTCGGTGGTCTACAACCAGTTCCGCGGGGGGAACATCACGCTCTCGGAACAGGCGATGGTCGACGGGCGCGACATCACGCTCGTCACGCTCAACGGGTCGATGAGCCGCTCGGCGAGCGATTCGGTCACGGTCGACGTAGAGCCGAAATCCCAGTCCTCCCGGACGGTCCGCGTAACAAATACGACGGCGACATCGAACGTCTCGGTCTCGTTTCTCTCCCGTCTCCCGGAGGAGGAGTGGAGTGTCCTTCTTGAGGACCAAATCGACCCGAATCCGGGCGACATGAGCAACGAACGATACGTCGCGAACGTCACCGAGGCTGATGGACCCGGATCGCTCTACAACATCACCATCGTCTTTGAACGAGGGACGAACTACCGCCTGAAGATGGCGAAAGCAGGTGTCGGTACTCGGGTTACCTCCGAGAGCGAGGCGTACCTCACGACGGTCGACAGTGAGAATATTACTGTCGCGAAAGGCGAAAGCGGAGAGGTTGTGCTGGAGGTTCGGGACGCGTACAACAATCCCAGCGGCGATATCCAAGTCAACGGCACAGTCGACGGGAGTAACGCCGGCTCGCTTACCACGGGTACGGAAGTGTCCGACAACGACGGTCGGGTCAAGTTCGTCTACGAAGCGAACCAGTCGACGGCAACTGGAACATACACCGCACAGTTCAGCCTCGGTGAAATCGACGGGTCGTTCGATGGGGAGACCCCAGAAAATGTCTCGATTCCGCTAACGGTGACGGAGCCAAACCAAGGATCCGGTGATGGGTCTGGCACCAGTGGTCTCATTTACAACGAGGACGCTGTTGCCCTCGATAGCAACGGGGACACTGACGGTGGCGTCCAGTTTACTGTCACCAATGAATTGGATGAGGAGATCACAATAACGACGGTGGCAATCGACCCCGTTAATGACGATATAATCCGACTCAGCGACAGCTTTAGCAACGACCGTCCCCCGGCACCACAAGAGAATGAGATATATATCCAGGCAGACACGGACGGATATACCGACTTCGGTGGCGGAACAGATATCCCACGAACTGTTGATGTCGACAGTGATGGCAGCCTGAACGGTCCAAACCCGGTACTGTCCGACACATCAACTGCGACGTTCCACCTGTTCGAGTTCGTCCAGGACACTTTATTTGGCACCTCCGAGGTGGATATGGCCGGCGAGAGCGTCACGATAACAGTCACCTACGAGCTGGCAAGCGGCGGTACTGATTCGAAGATGTTCACGGTCACTCCCGGCGGCGCGAACACGAACGAGCAACCGAACGCCGACTTCACGATAGCCTCCAATGGACCGGAATCGAACGACAAGTGGGACTTTGATGCCAGCCCATCCAGCGACCCGCAGGGCGACATCGCAGCCTACGAGTGGGACCTCGACGGCGACGGTATCTTCGACGATGCAACCGGACAGACGGTAGAGAACAGAAAGGTAGACTCCGGCACAGTAGTCGCACTCCGCGTTGTTGACTCGGGAGGAAATGCCGATACTGTTCGCAAAGAGGTGCCGTAACGGCCGCTCTGTCGCCGGTCTCAGCAGAGATTCACAGTAATGTAGACGACGCCGTCGGCGGTCGCCGCGCCGACGCCGATGTGGTTCGCGTTCGCCACGTACAACGTGTCACGGGGGCCCGAGAGGTCGAACCAGTGGTCGGCGACGGCGTTCGCCGTCCGGGTCGCGTTCGCCCCGTTCGGGTCGATGCTCGTGACCAGTTCGAGGTCGGTCACCGGGCGGAGATACGCATTGCCTTCGTGACGGAGGCGACACTGCTCGGACAGTCCAGCGGCTGCGTATCGATCTGTCGTATCTGACCCGTTCGCAATCGGGGAGGCCAACCCCTGTGCAGCCATTCGCTGGCTGTGGTTGCCGGCCATCGCTGAGAGCTTCTGTCCGGTTTTGGTCTCATCCGAGAGCGAGCCGTCGAAAGCGTCGTTGGCAACCGGGTTGCCGCGTCGGTCATTGATTGCCGCTACGAGCCGGTCTTCGAGGCGGGTCGTATCGATATCTGTCCCCGAGTCTGCCGGTGTGGGCTGTACCGCTTCCGGCGTCGAGGGAGCTTCGGTGGACTGTGTGACCACGGCCGCAGTCTTCTCACTGCGTGGCGTGTCGGGTGACACACTGTCCTTGTGGGGCGTCGTCGCCGACGACGCTTCTACGGACTCCGTCGGGGCTGGCTGACTCGCGTCTACGCCAAGCGTTCCCTCGACCGCTACTCCCGCAAGTCCCGAGACACTGAGTACCGCCAGAACCACTACTCCGAGTGTGATGACCGACCTGTTCATATGAAACGTTCCTGTTCGGTTCCGAGAAATGATACCTTGGATACAGTTATCTCGGACCCGTCTCGAACGGCGTAGATTCGGCTCTCTCTCCACAAATATGTTTGGGAGGGGGCGGCGATCCAATTACCAGCGACGAGAACCCGCCCGTAAACATCTTTACTGTGGATGAGTGTCCTGAGGTATGGGTGACCTGTCGCGGCGCGGCTTCGGAGCCTCGGTGCTCGCCGCGCTCTCTGCCGGCTGTCTCGGGAATCGACCTGAAGAGGAGTCCGAGACGACGCCAGTCCCGGAACCGACAGCGTCACAACGCACCGCGACAGCGGATCGTGTTAACACTGCCTCGTCAGCGAATAGTGCTGCTCCGGCAAACACTTCAACAGCACAGCGCGCCGAGGCGTCGCAGGCGAACAGCACTACGGAAACATCGGCACGGCTGCAGGTCGAGACTGAGACACCGACGCCGACACCCGAGCCGAACCACCGGTCGGTTGATACGACGTTCCGATTGGAAGAAAACGAGTACGAAGATTTCACAGTCGACGTGACTGGCCAGACGACGCTCACCTACGACCTCATCGTTCGGCGCGGCCCGGCCGTGGATGTCATTCTGTTCACCGAAGAAGAGTACCGGGCGTTCCAGAGTCGCTACCGGGCCCGGTACGCTGGTGAGGTGTCACGGTTCCACAAGACGAACATCCGCGACAACCGGATTACTATCGAGCCGGGAACGTATCGGCTCGTAGTCAACAACACCGACTGGTCGCGTGCCGTTCCGTCACCAAGTGAGCCGTACGACGTTCTCGAAGACGAATGTATGGTCGATTTCTCCTTTAATACGAAGCCGGCAGCCAGCGAATAACTATCTCACGGACCGTTCGCGCCAGATTGGCGCAATACTAGGCAATCGTCGAAAGACCAGTCGACAAACCCATATACATCCACACTGACGTTAGACTCATGACTGCAGTCGGTATCGACGCCATGGAGATCTGGACCGGGAAGCTCAAACTCGACCTCGCTGAGACGTTCGCACCGGCTCAGGGAGACGATCCGGGGAAGTACACGAAGGGACTGGGCCTGCGCGCATCATCGTTCCCCGATGTGTACGAGGACATCGTCACGATGGGGGCGAATGCGGCCCATCGCCTGATGAAGCGCAAGGGGCTAACACCGGAAGATATCGGCCGTATCGACGTAGCGACCGAGAGCGCTTTCGACAACTCAAAACCCGTCTCGACATACATCGCGGGCTGTCTCGAACAGGTATACGACGAGAACTTCCACCACGCCAACAAGGGCGAGCGGAAGTTCGCCTGTATCTCCGGGACACAGAGCCTCGACGACGCCTACAACTGGATTCGCGCCGGACGAAACCGCGGTCGGGCCGCGCTCGTCATCGCTACTGACACCGCACTGTACGCCCGCGACGACCCCGGCGAGGCCACGCAGGGAGCCGGCGCGGTGGCGATGCTCGTCGACGAAGACCCGAATCTGGTCGAACTCTCTGCCGAACAGGGATACGGCAGCGCCGACGAGACTGACTTCCTCAAGCCCAATCAGCAGTTCCCGTCAGTTGACGGGAAACGCTCGGTGAACGTCTACCTCGCCCGCATGCGCGAAGCGCTTGAGGACTTCGCCGAGGTGGCCGGCGACATCCACCCGGGCGACTACGAGATGATTCCCTTCCACACGCCGTTCCCGGGGATGGTCCGGAAGGCCGCGGCACTCGGCTACCGACACATCGTTCGCGGCACGGACGTGGGTGACCTGCTGGCCGAGGAAATCGGTCACCAGCCCATGCGGTCGGACTTCGAGACAGACGACGAGTTCCATGCCGCAATCAAGGAGTACACCGATGCACTCACCGAAACCGAGCGCTATCAGGACTGGTACGCCAATACCATAGAGCCGACGCTTGAGATCTCCCGCGAGGTCGGCAACTGGTACACCGGCTCCGTCCACATCGCCCGTGCCTCCGGACTGAAACACGCCCGTGAGAACGGACTGGATCTGGACGATGCCAGATTGTTAGTTGCCTCCTACGGGTCCGGCGCGCAGGCGGAAGTCCACGCCGAGACTGTCGTCCCCGGCTGGGAGGAGGAAATCGGCGCGCTCGACATCGACGAACAGATCCGGAACCGCTACGACCTCTCCTTCGCCGAGTACGAACAAGTCCACGACGTCCATAATCACGAGACTGAGACCGATGTCGAGGAGTTCACCGCCCCTGAAAACGAGTTCGCCTTCGACGGCTGGGGCCGGATGGGTGAGCGGAAATATCGGTACGTGGAGTAGCGAGAGCCCGAGCGAAGCGAGGGGTTTCGTACAGACGAGCGGCGCAGCCGCGAGAATAGCGAGGTTCGGAGCGAGCAGCGCGAGCGAGAACCTCGAAATGCGAACGGGGAACGGAGTGACCCGTGAGCAGCGAGAGGCACGACCGAAGGGAGTGGCTCTCGAGTCGGAACGGCGACCGCAGGGAGCCGTGGAGAATAGCGAGGGGTATCCCATCTATTGTCGTGGATACGTGGAATTCTATTTGTACTGCACTGGACAGTATACACTACCCGACTACGGCTTATCGTTGTTGAGGCGGCTAATACTGTCGTCGAGAGACACAGAGAGGGTTCCCCCACTGTTGTAGTATTGAAGCGCAAGCATCGTCCCGACGAATGAGGCAGCAACAAGAAGTCCAAAGCCGGCGAACGCCCAGAGGATAAGATAGCCCAATTGCACCATGCGTGGACATGACACCTCGGTATCAAAGTAGTTCTCCCTAGAAACTCTGCAGTCCGACGGAGCAGTTGTGTCACGCTGTCCGGTGAACAAAGAGATCGCAGTCACGACAACAGTCGTTTTCCAGAGAGTACGTCGACGGGCGCGAAACAGCACGGCCAGAACCGGCGCGCTCAGGGAAGCTCTCGAAGGCCACCCAACAGATCCTCAAGATCTGTATTGGTGATCGCAAGCGAAAAGTCGTCGATGCGGGCGAGGTCCTGCGCGTGCTCCCAGACGGCCTCGTCGTCAAGTCCGTGGAGGATGACGGCGTTGGGCGTCGGTGAGACGACCCGAAGTGCGACCAGGGGGGATTCGCCGCGGGTCACATTGGTAAACACGAGCGCGCGGTTCGTCGACTGACCGTACAGCTGGTAGAACTCGTCCGAAGAGAGGCGCGTGATGGCGGCGATGGAGTTGATGACAGTGTGGCCCGCCACGGTGTCTTGACTACCCCGGAACAGTTCCTCGGCGTCGATAGCGTCGTAGACCCGCTCGACGCCCACATTCGCGGAGTATTCGCGGAGGTCGTGGACCACGTCGCTGTCGAATCCAGCCGAAAGCACGCGGGCGTGCTGGCGGATGTGGTCGCCGCCGCGGTTCTCGTCGATGTCAAGCAATGCGACGACGAGTCGCCTGACAACGCCGATACCGGGGTTGTCACGCCGACCGCTCTCGTAGTCCGAGACCACGGACGGGGAGACATCGAGTTTGTCGGCGAGTTCGGTCTGTGCAACGTCGAAGTCGGTACGCCACTTCCGCAGGGTCGCCCCTGGGTCGTCGCTCAGTGCCACCTCGCCCGCCATTTTTTCCGCGAGGTCGTCACGTGCGCCCCCTGCCATTAGTTCACACGCTGGGGGGTCGCGAATAAAAGGGTATCGGAACCACGGGCGCTTACCGGCGAGCGGTCAGTTCGGCCTCGACAAGGACACCGTTCGTGGGAGCGTGGACGACGCGTACTTCGATGCTGTCGCCCGGCTCGACGGTTCCACCGCCGGCGTTCAGTTGGAACGCGATTATCCGGCCCGCAGACCACCGCTGTCCGCCATTAGCGATGACACCGCCGACACAGTAGTCGTAGACGACGTTGTCCGGATCAGCAGTATTCCTCGCTGACAGCGCCGTCCCGGAAACTGGCAGCGCAACGATGCGGGCGCCGTTGTCCGGCAGTCCAACAGCGACTTCCAGTTCGTCGGCCGGGACCGGGTCGCCGCCGTCGTGTCGAATCGTCACCGTATTTTCACCGCATCTACCCGACGGACCAATCACGAACTCCCCTGTCGAGCGGGCAACGGTCGGTGTCTGCTGGTTCAGGTCGCTGCTGGCACTGAACACAACACTGCTGACTGTTGCCGCCAAAAGGACGCTAATCACGAGCATGAGGACCACGCCGACGACGGGACTGACGCCGCGACGAGCAGAAGGGAGATTTCGTCCGGCCACTGGTGGGACACACTGTCCGTTGCTTTCAATAAAAATCTCAGTAGTGGACCGACACCGCTCCGCAATCCCTAAACGCCGGTCGCGCCAACAACGAGCCAATGGATTGGACGGAGAAGTACCGCCCGACGACACTGTCGGAGGTGCGGGGCAACGACAAGGCCCGCGACGCACTCAAAAAGTGGGCGGAGACGTGGGACGACCACCGTGAGGCGGTCATCCTCTATGGCTCCCCGGGTATCGGGAAGACCTCAGCGGCCCACGCGCTGGCAAACGACATGGGGTGGCCGACTATCGAACTCAACGCCAGCGACTCCCGGACCAAGGACGTTATCAATCGGGTTGCCGGCGAGGCGGCCAAGTCAGGGACGCTGACCGCTGGCGGTGGCGGCCGCCGGCTCGTCATCATGGACGAGGCGGACAACATCCACGGCAACGCCGACCGCGGGGGTGCACGAGCGATCACGGCCCTCGTGAAAGAGGCCAGTCAGCCGATGATTCTCATCGCCAACGAGTACTACGAGATGTCAAACGGCTTGCGAAACAACTGCCAGGACATCGAGTTCCGGGACGTCTCGCCCCGCTCTATCGTCCCCGTTCTCCGTGACCTCTGCCGCCAGGAGGGTGTCGAGTACGAGTCCGACGCGCTGCAGGAACTCGCTGAGCAGAACAGCGGCGACCTGCGGGGCGCGGTCAAAGACCTCCAAGCCATCGCCGAAACGACAGAGCAGCTGACCGCCGACGACGTGGTAACCGGCGAGCGCGACACGACTGAGGGCATCTTCGAGTACCTCGACGTGGTGCTCAAGGAGGCCGGCGCACAGGAAGCCCTTGAGGCCAGCTACGACGTAGATGAGACGCCCGATGACCTCATCAACTGGATCGAGGACAACATGCCCAAGGACTACGAAGGGGCCGAACTGGTCCGCGCCTACGAGTTCCTCTCGAACGCCGACCAGTGGCTTGGCCGCGTGCGCGAGACGCAGAATTACTCCTTCTGGCGGTATGCCGGCGACAACATGACCGCCGGCGTCGCCGCAGCGCGGGACGGGACAAAGGGCGGCTGGACTCGCTACGGCCCGCCGAGCTACTGGTCGAAGCTCGGCCGGTCGAAGGGAACCCGGAACACACGGGACTACGTCGCCCAGCAGATTGCCGCTATCGACGGCGTGTCGATGCGGACCGCCCGCCGGGAGATCATGCCCTTCCTCTCGACGATGACTCACCACTGCCGGAACCGGGACCTGACGGTGGCAATGGCGGCGACCTACGACATGGAGGCCGAGCACGTCTCATTCGTCACTGGATCGGGCAAAGACACGAATAAGGTGCAGGACATCGTCGCTGACGCCGAGGCACTCAAGGAGGAAGCTGCCGTCGAACACTCCGGTGGGGCATTCGAGGATGCGAGTGCCGACGGGGACGGCGAAACCAATACGGAGACCGATAGTCAGGATACCAGCGCTGACGAGGAGAACGGCGAGCAGCAGGTGACGCTTGCGGCGGACGATGGCGCTGGCTCCGACGCCGCCGAGGACGACAGCGCTACCGACGACGAGACGGAAACAGCGAGCGAGACAGCCGATGACGACCAGCAGTCTGGCCTTTCTGACTTTATGTAGTCATCGGCTGGTCGTGCCGAGGCCGGGAATGGCGACCCGGTCCTCGACGAATTCCATCAGGAGCGACGCCGAGAGCACCAGCGCCAGATACAGCAGGCCGGCGAGGACGAACAGTTCCGTGTACCGGTAGGTCTCGCTGGCGATGGCGTCGGTCCGTTCGAACAGTTCACGGACGGTGATGAAACTCGCAAGCGACGAGTACTTGATGAGGTACACCAGTTCGTTCGACCAGCCCGGAATCGCGTAGCGCAGGCCCTGTGGCAGGACGACGTGCCGTATCCCATCGACTTTCGAGAGGCCGATGGCGCGCGCGGCGGTGAGTTGCCCCTCCGGGACGGAGTTCAGCGCCGAGCGGATGTACTCCGACTGGTAGGCGGCGCTGTTGAGCATGAACGCGATAACGGCTACCCAGAACGCCTGTGCGGGAATGAATCCGGTCCCGACTGTGGGCAGTTCGCGGATGATTGCCGTCAGCGGCGTCGCGAAGTAGAGGACGAACAACTGGGCGAGCAGCGGCGTCCCGCGGAACAGTTCGGTGTACGCCAGCGCGACCAGACGGGTGACAGACCCGCCGTATACCCGAGCGACGCTAAGCGGGACAGCGATGAAGAACCCAAGCGCGATGCCGAGCACTGTCAGCAGTATCGTGGCCCACACGCCGGTCGCCAGTTGCGGCAGGTATGGAATCGACGCGGCCAGAAACTCGAAGAAGCCGGCGACCCAGCCGACGGGGACCCCAACCGGACCGAGACTCGTCGCGAGCCCGCCGAGCGTTGACGCGGCCGCCTCAAACGGCGCAGTCGGGAAGAACGACGTATTGCGCTCGATGAGCGCCCCGTCCAGCAGGAAGTCGTTCGTCCAGCGCACGACGAGCCACGTCCAGAAGACGGCGACAGTAAGCAGCGTCAGCGGCTGGTCGGTCAGCCCGGCAGCGCGGGCGCGGAGGGTTCGCCCGGCGGTCGTTGACTCCGGCGTCCCCATGGGTCACTCCCCCTCGTGGGTCGTCTCCAAGCGACTGAGGAACTCGCCGGTCCGTGCCGCCTCTGGGTTCTCGAACAGCTGTTCCGGCGGGCCGTGTTCGACGATACGCCCGTCATCAAGGAAGATGATGTCTGACGCCGCCGACCGCGCGAATCCCATCTCGTGGCTGACGACGAGCATCGTGATGCCCTCGGCGGCGAGGTCGCGCATTACCTCAACGACTTCGCCGACGAGTTCGGGGTCGAGCGCGCTGGTCGGCTCGTCGAACAGCAGCAGTTCTGGGTCCATGGCGAGCGCGCGGGCGATGCCGACACGCTGTTTCTGCCCGCCTGAGAGTTCAGCGGGGTACGAGTCGGCCTGATCCAGCAGTCCGACCTGTTCCAGATGCTCGTACCCCTTCTCCTGGGCCGCCGATTTGTCCATGCCGCGGACTTTCCGCAGGCCGAGTGTAACGTTCCCGAGCGCCGTGAGATGGGCAAAGAGGTTGAAATCCTGAAACACCATCCCAACCTGTTTTCGGAGTTCGTTGACGTCGGTGTCGGCGTCGGTGACGCAGTCGCCGTCGAGGTAGATGTCGCCGCTGTCGATCTCGGTGAGGCGGTTCACACAGCGGAGCATCGTCGACTTGCCGCTCCCGCTGGGGCCGATAACCACGTCGACATCGCCGGCGTCCATCTCGAAGCTGACGCCGGAGAGGACCTGTTCATCGCCGTAGGACTTGTACACGTCGTCAAGTTCCAGTAACGGATCGCTCACGCCCGCTCACCTCCGGGGATGCTGAA
The DNA here is from genome assembly GCF_003665885.1 of Haloarcula sp. Atlit-120R. NCBI lineage: Archaea > Methanobacteriati > Methanobacteriota > Halobacteria > Halobacteriales > Haloarculaceae > Haloarcula > Haloarcula sp. Atlit-120R. The sequence goes on from NZ_QPLN01000001.1 coordinate 413,136, forward strand.
GCGGTCGTCGACGTAATCGAGCGAGCGGTTCGTCACGAACGTGAGAACGAAGTAAATGAGGCTCACAGTCAGGAAAATCTCAAGCGCAGCGGTGCTTTGACCGCCCTGGTAGAGGTTCTGGCCGACAGTCAGCAGTTCGCCGAGACCGATGACGATGGCGATACTCGTGTCTTTCAGGACGATCGTGAACTCGTTCTGGAAGCCGGGCACGCTTCGGCGGAGTGCCTGGGGCACGACGACGCTACGGATGGCCTGGAGCCGGCCCATGCCGACGGCGCGAGCGGCTTCCAGTTGGCCCTCGTCGACGCTCTGGAGTGCGCCGCGGAAGATCTGTGACTGATACGCGGCACTCCGGAGTCCGAGCGCGATAGTCGCCGTCACGAAGGCGCTGCTCGACACCGAGAGACCGAAGAACAGCAGGATAATGATGACGAGCAGCGGCGTGCCGCGAAGGACGACGCCGGCCGTCTCGACGGCGCGTTTGAGCGGCCCACGGCCGTACACCTCAACGGCTCCCGCCGGAAAGCCGAGCAGAAAGCCGAGCAGAATACTCGCGGCTGTCAGGCCGACCGTGACACCCGTGCCTGCGAGTAGCAGGTCAAGGTTCCCGGCGACAAACGCCCAGTCACTCTGCAACGGGAGCGGTGGCATCGGTTACTGCTGGCCGAACCACTTGTTCGTCAGGTCCTGATACGTGTTCCCGTCCCGGACTGTGGACAGGCCATCGTTGAGCGCCTGGGTGAACTCGTCGTCGGCCTCCCGGACGCCGAACCCGAAGTTCTCGCCCGTCTCGTACGTGAAGGCGATGGTGACCGGACGCTGTGCGGCGAAGGTCTGTGCGACCGGCTCGTCGATGACGACGGCGTCGATGTTGCCGTTCTGGAGGTCTTCGACCGCCAGCACGTAGTTGCCATAGGAATTGTAGTTCGACTCGTCGAGGTTCCCCGGTTCGATGAGTTCCGACTGGACCGTGCTCTCGCCCGTCGTGCCCTTCTGTGCGCCGATTGGGCGCCCGGAAAGGTCCGACATCGACTCCGATGAGAAGTCACCGTCTTCACGGACGACAATCGCCTGGTTCGAACTGTAGTACGGGTCGGTGAAGTCGATGGTCTCGTCCCGCTCGTCGTTGATGGTCATCCCTGCGGCGACCACGTCGATGTTCTCGTTCGTGAGCGCCGGAATCAGCGACTTGAACTCGAACTCTTCCCAGCCGGCCAGGGTGTAATCGGTCTCGTCGACGACCGCTTCAAGCAGGTCGATGTCGAATCCGACGAGTTCGCCGTCCTGTTTCATCTCGAACGGGGGGAACCCCGGTGCAGTTCCGGCAGTGATTTCGGTAGCGCCGCCGTCGCCGCCACCGCCCCCGAAACACCCAGCGAGCGAGACAGTTACTGCAGTTCCACCGACGGTGGAGAGGTACTGGCGTCGTGAAAGACCGTTGTCTGACATAGTCCTCACCACACGACAGACCGGAATATATCTTACGTGTTACCCACGGAGGTGGGACACGTGTTCAATCGTCAGCGCGTGCTGTGTGCTGGGTCTCGGTCGATTGTACCGACGGCGACTCCGCCGTATCGGTGTAGGCCCACGCCGTCGCCGCGACCATCGCGCCGAAGATGAGCTGTGCGGCCCCGTGGTGGAGTACCTGCGCCGTGGCACCGAAGTTGAAGATGGTGTTCGCGCCAAGGAGAATCTGCACCGGGAGCACGACCGTGGCGACACCTGTCGCGAGTTTGATCCGCCGGCTGTACTCACCGCGCCACGCGGCGATCGTCGAACCGAGGATGCCAAAGCCAGTGATCATTGCGACTAAACGGTGGAACCACTCGACGAAACTCGCCCAGTTTGCGGGGAACAGCCCCATCCAGCCGTCACAGAACGGCCAGCGTGCCTCACAGGTCAGCCCGGCACCGATAGCACCGGTGTACACGCCGAGCAGGATGAGTGCGAACGTCAGCACCGTCGTCGTCGCCACCAGTCGGCGGAAACGGGTGGTCATACCTAGACCTTCGGTTGCACGTACTTATGCTCTCTTTTCGCGCTCGGCCACCGAGCACAATTATCTTTACTGATACTCTCGGAGTCATCTTTATCTACAGCTGTTAGCCAATGTAACATAGCCACCTTATGTTCGAACAGATCCGCACTTATCTCTCCGGCCAACGGTCCCGTTCTCCGGACGCTGCGGCCAGACGGGCGGACGGCGGATTCGTCGCGAGTGACGGACAAGCTCGCTTTCTGGCCGACGCCCTTGACCCGAACTCGCCACGCCTCACTGACCGCTTCGACGACCAAGATACGGCCGCTATCGGGACACAGCACGTCGAGCGGCAGTTCGAACTCGAACCTGACGAACTCCGGGCGCTGATTGACGACTACGAAACCGCCGGCATAAGCCAGCGTGAGTTTATCGCCACCCAGGGCTTTGTCACGGAATCGCTCGTCGAAAGTGCGTTCGAACAGCTTCGGGACGAACTCGGCCCGGATGCACAGAATGCTATCGACACTGTCGAGGCGGAGCTTCACGAAGGGCTGGAAACAACACAGTCTGTCACCCAGGCCGGTATCGATGCCTTCACTGGCGCTACAGCTGAAAGCAGCGCTACCGACGGGTTCGACTACCACGACGTACTGCAGCATATCGGGACGCCGCTCTTTGTTCTGGATACGAACGGTGATATCCGCAGCTGGAACAGTTCGATCGAAAACCTGACTGGTGTCTCCGAGGCCGAAGCAAAGGAGATGGAGATGGCGAGCATAGCGTTCTATCCGGACGGTCGACGCGGGAAGACCCTCGCCGACAAGGTCCTCGACGCCCCGGAGACGACCCACAGAAAGTACGACGTGCCAAAGGTCGAGGACGAGGACTTCACGCTGTACCGCGATACGAGCGTGATGGCCGACCAGCACGGAAACGAGCGCAACATCTCGTTCAGCGCCGCTCCCATCTACGACGAGGACGACGAACTCATCGCGGTCGTCGAGATGGTCCAGGACCGGACCGACGAGGCCAAGCGTCACGAGGCGGTGACGGACCTGGTCGAGGAGGTCAAATCGACCATGGCTGCACTCAAGAACGGCCGCCTCGACGCCCGGGCGTCGTTCGACCGGACCGACGGCGGCGAGTACGTCGACGATCAGCTGTACGAAGTCATCGGGTCGCTCAACGATATGGCAGAACAGGTCGAGGAGTTGGCGGACCAGGTGGACGAGCAGGCACAGCAACTCGCGGTCACTATCGAACAGGCGAATTCGTCCGCAGAGGCTGTCGAAAGTCGGGTTACCGAACAGACGGACTCCCTCACGCAGGCGGCTGACAACATCCAGAACATCGGGGCCGGGATGGAGGAGGTCGCCGCAACGTCCAGCGAAGTGGCCTCGGCGGCACAGCGCGCGAAGGCGGCCGCGGAAGACGGGTCAGACGCCGGCGAAGCTGTCATGGACGTTACCGACGGGCTCGCCGAGACGAGCGAGGACCTCGTGGACACCGTCACCGACCTCGACGACCAGATGGACGAAGTCAGCGAGATTGTCGAGATCATCGCCGACGTGGCGGAGCAGACGAACATGCTCGCGCTGAACGCCAACATCGAAGCGGCCCGGGCTGGTGAAAGCGGGAGCGGGTTCGCTGTCGTGGCCGACGAGGTGAAAACGCTCGCGAACGAGACGAGCGAATACGCCTCCGAGATCTCGACGAGCATTACCACGATTCAAGACCAGGCGACCGAGACAGCCGAGATGGTCGAGACATCCCACGAACAGGTCGAGCGTGCGGAGTCCGAGATCGAGGACGCGCTGGATGCGCTGGACGAGATTTCCGACGCCGTCGAGGAGGCGACAAGCGGTATCCAGGAAGTCGCCGACGCCAACGACGATCAGGCGAGCGCTATCGAGAACGTGACTTCGATGGTCGAAGACGCGCAGAATCACGCCCGAGAGGCCGAAGCGGCGACGAAGGAGATCGTCGAGGCGACCGACCAGCAGGAAGACGCAGTTACCGAACTGACCGACCGAGTCGGTGAACTCACGAACGCGAACTGAGAGCCGACGGCGGTCCAGTACGACGCTGTCTCGACAGTGGATATTTTCCAATTGATGGGATACAACCGAAGCAAAATCCGCTGCAACCGGCCGGTATTCGACAACCGTCGTTGTACCGCTCGTTCGTTGACGGTAAACTTGTCTTTTTTACAGTTGGGTTCGACATCCGGGTATGGGACTTGACGAGGACGCACTGGAGTACCACCGGAGCAAGCCGCCGGGGAAGATAGAGATTGCGACAACAAAGCCGACGAACACACAGCGTGACCTCTCGCTGGCGTACTCGCCCGGCGTGGCCGCACCGTGTAAGGAGATAGACGAAGACCCCGAGCGGGCCTTTGAGTACACCGCGAAGGGGAACCTCGTCGGCGTCGTCTCCGACGGGTCCGCCGTGCTCGGCCTGGGCGACATCGGTCCGGAGGCCGGGAAGCCGGTCATGGAAGGCAAGGGCGTGCTGTTCAAGCGGTTCGCCGACATCGACGTGTTCGACGTGGAACTGGACACGGACAACGCTGAGGCGATGATACAGACGGTGGCGGCGATGGAACCGACCTTCGGCGGTATCAACCTGGAAGACATTGCCGCCCCGGAGTGTTTCGAAGTCGAGCGCCGACTCAGCGAGAAACTCGACATCCCGGTGTTCCACGATGACCAACACGGGACCGCGATCATCTCCGGCGCGGCGCTCGTCAACGCGGCCGACATCGCCGAGAAGGAACTGGAGGACCTAGAGGTCGTCTTCTCCGGGGCCGGAGCGTCCGCGATTGCCTCGGCGAAGTTCTACGTCTCTCTGGGCGTCTCGAAGGACAACATCACAATGTGTGACTCCTCGGGTATCATCACTGAGGAGCGGGCGACCCACGAGGAACTCAACCGGTTCAAACAGGAGTTCGCCCGGGATATTCCGGAGGGTGGCCTCGCCGACGCGATGGACGGGGCCGACGTGTTCGTCGGGCTCTCAGTCGGCGGCATCGTCGACCAGGAGATGGTGCAGTCGATGGCCAGCGACCCCATCATCTTCGCGATGGCGAACCCGGATCCAGAAATCGACTACGAGTCTGCCAAGTCCGCCCGTGACGACACGGTTATCATGGCGACCGGTCGTTCAGACTACCCGAATCAGGTCAACAACGTCCTCGGGTTCCCGTTTATTTTCCGCGGCGCGCTCGACGTGCGAGCGACCGAAATCAACGAGGAAATGAAGGTGGCAGCGGCCCGAGCGCTGGCCGACCTCGCCAAGCAGGATGTGCCCGACGAGGTCGTCAAGGCTTACGGCGACCAGCCGCTGCAATTCGGCCCGGACTACATCATTCCGAAACCGCTGGACCCGCGGGTCCTGTTCGAGGTGACGCCCGCGGTCGCCGAGGCCGCCATCGAGAGCGGCGCGGCACGGACGGAAATCGATACGGAGGCCTACGTCGAGGAACTCGAAGCCCGGCTTGGCAAGTCCCGCGAGATGATGCGCGTCGTGCTCAACAAAGCCAAGAGCGACCCCCAGCGCGTCGTGCTCGCCGAGGGCCACGACGAGAAGATGATCCGCGCGGCCTACCAGCTGGTCGAACAGGGTATCGCCGAGCCGATACTCATCGGCGACGCCGACCGCATCGAGTCCACGCGCCGGAAGTTCGGGCTTGAGTTCGACCCCGTCGTCGTCGACCCTGAGACGGCCGACGTGGCCGACTACGCCGACCGGCTGTACGAACTCCGCCAGCGCAAGGGCGTCACGCGCCGCGAGGCCGACGAGCTCATTCGGGACGGGAACTACCTCGGCAGCGTCATGGTCGAGATGGGCGACGCCGACGCGATGCTGACCGGCCTGACCCACCACTATCCCTCGGCGCTGCGCCCGCCGCTCCAGGTCATCGGGACGGCTGACGACGCCAACTACGCGGCCGGCGTCTACATGCTGACGTTCAAGAACCGCGTCATCTTCTGTGCCGACACCACCGTGAATCAGGCCCCCGACGCGGACGTGCTGGAGGAGGTCACCCGCCACACGGGGGAACTGGCCCGCCGGTTCAACGTCGAACCGCGGGCGGCGATGCTGTCGTACTCGAACTTCGGCAGCGTCGACAACCTCGGGACGAAGAAGATCCGCCGGGCTGTCTCTCGCCTGCAGGACGACGACCGCGTCGACTTCCCGGTCGACGGGGAGATGCAGGCCGACACCGCCGTCGTGGAGGACATCCTGCAGGACACCTACGAGTTCTCGGAACTCGACGACCCCGCGAACGTCCTCGTGTTCCCCAACCTCGAAGCCGGGAACATCGGCTACAAGCTCCTCCAGCGGCTTGGCGGCGCTGAGGCCATCGGGCCGATGCTCGTCGGCATGGACAAGCCGGTCCACGTCCTCCAGCGCGGCGACGAGGTCAAGGACATCGTGAACCTCGCCGGCGTCGCTGTCGTCGACGCGCAACAGGAGTAACGGACAGGCGACTGCTTTTTTCGAGTTAGGTCGGAATCATCCGTCCGAAAAAACATAGCGTTCAGGCCTGTCGCCGGAACGCGATGTCACGTATCGCCTCGCCGTCGGCCGCGGGTCGGCGGGTGGAGGAAGAGCGCGTCGACGACCGCCACGGCGCCGACGAGCGACGCGCCGGTTATCGCCGCCTGCAACGAGAGGCCCAGAACGACCGCGGCGGCGAGTGTGAGGACAAACACCGCGGGGATGACGGCGAGGACGAGGTCGTGCCGCGTCGGCGACTGACGCGGCAACAGCTGCTCGACGTACTGTCCGCTGAAACCGTCGGGTCCGTCAGTTCTGGTACTCAACGTAGCTCACCTCCCACCGTATACTATCCCATTTCTAATACATAAAATTTGGTCTGTGTGACGTTACCCGAACGTACGCGGCCACTCGCTACGCTATCTGCATAACTTATAGAGATAATCTACTGTGAAACAGGACCGGTACAGCACCCTAGAGCCGCTCGCTACGACACGCTCTCACCGTGGCTGTCGAATCTCGCAGAATCGTCGCCGTATGTTAGTATCCCGAACTCGGGGGCAGGGCCGGAGAGAACCAGATGGCGACGCGGCGCTGTCGGCAACGATTCGAGAGAACAGGGGGCCGCCGGTCGGTGGGACCGACCGGATGCCGTCAGTCCGATGCCCCGCCGCGCTCGGCACGCGACGGCGGCGGGACGCGTTCGTTCACGGTCGGCGCGTCGGGGAGGACACACCGGTCCGGTTCGCCGTTGACGTGGGCGTACTGGTCGGGCGCGTTCGCGAGCGGATGCGCGGGGTTGCGGTCGCCGGAAATCCGTGCGGCGCGGACCTCGCCGAACCCGTTGATACGTGCCTGAATCCCGCGCCAGTGCAGCCCTGTCGCCGGCGGGACCGACACGGAGTGTGGTGGGTCGTAGGCGGAGCCGTGAGAGGCCAGTACCTCCGCGTTCACGTTCTCAGCGAGCTGGTCGTGGTCGATGAGTAAGCCGACGCGGGCGTTGGGCGGAGCCCGTCTCGCAAGCACGTCGAGCCCCAGATGGAGTGCCCGATACTCCGCAACGTTGTTGTCGGGGCAGGTGTCCGGGACCGATAGCCTGACGACGCGCTCACCGTCGAGAGTTTCCACGACGACACCCAGTCCGCCGGTCGAGCTAGCTGCCTCGCTGTCGGGTGATGTGGTGCCGTTGTGGGGTCTGAACGACCCGTCTGTGGCGATGTAGAAGTCTCGATGGTGACTCCGCGGTGGATGCGCGATGTGCGGCGTCGGTGATTCATCGAACAGGTCTCGAAGTGACGGCCGGCCGTAAGCGGCCATGGTTTCTGTTGGGTGAGCAGGGTATTAAATATATTCCCTCAACGGGGTGTTCCCGTGTGATGGTTTTGGCGGCCCACCGGGCGGCCCTGCTGCCGTGTCAGACCTGCGCTCGCGTCGAATGTGTTAGCAGGTGAGAAAGAGTTATACCGGTGTAGAACCATGTTACCAACACACATGACTCCAACGAAAATTCGTGAACGACTCGAAGAGTCCGAGGAACGAGTCGACACAGAACTGTTCCTCAGTGCGTTAGAGTACGTTCGGGACGACGGCCGAACTCGCCGTTAACCGCGTTTGTATCGTGACCGGCGGCGGTGTGTATTGGACCTAGCGGCAGTGGGCGTCGGGACTAGCGAGCGTGAGCGATACCTGCCGGGCTGTCGCGGCTGACCTGCTCAGTCGTCGGTGAGTTGCCAGCCGTCACCGACCGATTTGACGACGTCCCGCCGTTCCATCTCGGTCGTGACCTCGCCCAAGCGGTTCGGCTGTGCGATTTCCAGATTCGTCCGGCTAACACCGTGGTACTCCCGGAGCAGACGGCGGATGTCATCTTCGGTGTGGGTCTGCTGATCGCTCTTTGCCATCACACCCGCGACGAGTTCGACCATGTCCTCGACGAAGTTCCAGGGGTAGACGACCCAGGTCCACTCGTCGAGGCGCTCGCCGACGAACTCCGGTTCGTGGTCGCTGGTCTGGAGCAACTGGAGCGTCGCCGTTCGGACGCTGCTTGGGTTTCGGTCGCGGACGCACTCGGCGGCTGTCTCGATTGACTGGCCGGTGTCGGCGATGTCGTCGACGACCAGCACGTCCTTGCCTTCGACCGCGCCGTCGGCCAGCGGGTACTTAATCTGTGCCTCCTCGCCTTTCGCCGCGGTCCCGACGTAGTGTTCGACTTTCAGGCTCGCCAGGTCGTCCAGCCCGAGGAAGTCACAGAGACAGCGCCCGCCGAACCAACCGCCCCGCGCCAGCGCGACGACCACGTCGGGCTCGAACTCGGCGGCCTTCACGTCGTCGGCCACGTCTCGACAGAGGCCGTAGATGTACTCCCAGTCGGTGATGGTACACGAAAACTCGTCCGGTAGCTCGCCCATACGAGATGGCGTGTGTGGCCGGACTTAACCGTTGCATATTCCGCGTCACTTGCGCCACAAGCGACTGCTCACTCTGCCGGGTCGCCTTTCCGGAACTCCCGGAGGACGACTGTCGCGTAGCTCCCCTTCGGCAGCGAGAAGGTGAACGTCAGGTCGTCGCCGGTACGGTCGACGCCGAGGTCGGTCCGGAGCAGTATCGCGCGGCGCGTCCCGTCGCTGTCGAACGCCCCGGGGAGGTCGAAATCGCCGCGTTCGAGCCCGAGGTCGTCGAGGACCCCGCGGGCGATGTCGCCCGGCTCGCCGCCGCCGAGGTCGGTGTCGGTCCCGACCAGCGGCGCGGTGACAAACGCTCGACCACGCTCGCAGTGACGCTCGACGGTCGAGAGCCGCTTTGCCGTGACCTCTTGGGTGCGGTCGGCGTCCGGAATCGGGAAGTCCTCGGGCGCGTCGCTGTCCCGGAAACAGACCACGTCGCCCTCGACCGGCCGGTCGAAGGGGAGCCCCCGCTCCAGCCGCTCCGAGAGGATGCGGTTGAACACGTAGGACTGTGCGGCGTTGACGAACAGCGACTGGAGGTTCGACGGTAGCGCTTCTAGCGCCTCACGGAAATCCGTCGGCTCATCGGCCCCGTTCTCGACCAGGCGGTGACAGATGGAGCGCTCGTAGCCCAACGCGCCGGGCAGCCTGTCCAGCGCGCCGGCCCAGTCGTGAGTTTCGTCGACGTACGCGCGGGCTTCCCGGGTTGACTCGGGTTCGCGGTCGTGGGGGTTCCCGACGTAGGCGAGAACCGCATCCTCCCACTCGCCGCGAGCGATGGCCAGCCCAACCTCGTGGGTGACCGGCCGGCGGGACCCGAACCGCTGCTGGCCGAAGTAGTTGGGCACGCCGACCGTCGTGTCGCCGGCCGGTAGCGCGGCGTCGCTGGAGCGGTCCTCGCCGGCAGTCGGGTCCTCCCCGGCGGCGAACGCCTGGAGGTCCGCCACGACGCTCGCGGCGGCGTCGGCGTTCTCGGTGTCCCGGACGACGATTTCGAAGGCGTTGCCAGCCAGGTCGCCAAAGAGGATGGGGCGGCCGGCGCGGCCGACGACTTCGATGTCCGTGCCGCCGATATCCGGCAGGTCCCCGGCCGCGACGCCTTTCACCGAGAACAGCTGGGTCGTGACCGCGCGCTTGTCCTTCGTCCCCGCCCACGACACCCGCTCGCGGGAGATGCCCAGTCGGTCCGACAGCTCGCTGGCGAAGTCGTTGGTCTCCCAGTTGCGAAGCTCCGCCCGGAAGACGAGATGCGGGTACGCGCCGGTGTCGGCGTCGACCGGCTCGGTGTCGAACGCCTCCAGTTCCCGAACCCGGAAGTCCGCCGGGGCGGCACGGAGGCGGCCGCCCACCCCGTCGGCGTCGCTGACGTAGTACTCCATGCCGACCGCTCGCTCGATTGGATGGGCGTCTCGCATTGGTCGAGTAGTTCGTTGCTCGGCGCTTATGGCTGGCGTTTGCGGACTCGGCGTGGGTCCGTCTCTCAGCCGATACCTAGTGTTATCACGGGACATACTCTATCTAGCACAGGTCGTGGCTGTGCAGGCGACCCGAGAGCACCACGATGCCAAAGCTAGCATGTGAGAGCTGTGGACGGGAGATAACGTTCGACAGGGACGGTCAGGAGTCCCGCGCACCGATGCGGTACTGCCCTCGCTGTGGCGAGGAGTTCCCGCCCCGCGAGGAGTGGTAAGCCCGACTACTCGTAGGCTTCGAACTCCCGACCGAAGGCGACGAAGTAGGCGACGCCGGCCAGTCCGACGGCGGTAGCGACGCCGAAGGCGAGTTCGGGGCCGGCCCGTAGCGTCACGCCACCGACGCCGACGGCCCACTCACTGCCGTACAGCCAGCCACCGAGCGCAGCGCTGGGGATGACCAGCGTATTCCGAAGCAGGTAGTACGTCCCGGTGACGCGGCCGCCAGTATCCTGTTTCGCCGGGCCGACGATGAGCGCCTTGTGAGCGGGCAGGCCGGCAAATCGCAGGCCCGAAAACGCGAACAACAGCACCAGCACCCACTGGTCACCCGGTGCGAAGATGAGCAAGAGTGGAAAGACGGCGTAGACGAGAAAGCCCAGTGCGACGGCGGGCTTGAGGCCGGCCCACTCGGTGAGTTTTGCGACGGGGGCCATCGAGAGGATAGCGACGACCATCTCGACGCCGAGCAGGACGCCAAAGAAGGCGTCGGGCCGCAACTGGACGCCGAAGCCGGTGAACCCCACAGCGAGGAACTCGGTGACGACGATGACGAAGAAGACATACACCATGCCGTTAGCGAACCGGACGAGCGTATCGGCGACCAGCAGCGGGCGGAGCGTCGCCGGCATCGTCCGCAGGTCGGCGAGAATCTGGTCGATGCCCTCGAAGGACTTCCCGAGCGTGTCCTCGCTGGCGTCGTAGAGGACGTGCTGAGCGACAGTGGCGACGACGCCACAGGCAAGCGCGACCGCCAGCACGCGCTGGAACCCCTCGACGAACGTCGCAGTCGTCGCCAGCAGCGCCGCGGCGGCGAGCGGTCCGAGCAGGAAGCCGATGCGGCGGAACATCTCCGTGCTGGCAAATCCCATCGCCAGTCGCCCCGGCGGGACGCTCTGCTTGACGATAGCGAATGTCGCACCCAGCCCGAAGGACTTCCAAGCCTGTGCGAGAAAGAGGCCGACGAACACGAGCGTCCAGGCCGGCAGCGTCACCGTTCCAAGCGCGATGTCGCCGATGACCGAAGCGAGATACCAGATACCGAAGCCGACCGTCGCCAGCGTCGCGAAGGCGGTCAGTGCCAGCCGCGAGCCGATGCGGTCAGACACCGCGCCGCCGGGGTAGGGGTACACCGCGCTGATGAGGTTCCCGACGCTCCCGTACAGGCCGATGACGCCGGCACTGGCCCCCAGAATCCGCATGTACTCGGGGACGTACCGGCTGGTCATCTGGAACGCGAGGCTGAATGCCAGCATGGACAGCGACAGCACGAGCACGTCCCGCTCCAGCGCGAAGAACTGCCGAAAGGAGTCGAGAAGATCTACGTCCCCCTCGGCTCCCGTCTCAGTTGCCATTGTCGGAGTGCAGTTTCTCTAACAACTTAACGCTCGAAGAAGAGGCAATCAGCCTCGGCTGTCACGCCGCTGCCGTCTCAGTACGGGAGGACGAACAGCACGACAGCCAGAAACGGCGTCAGCGCGAGCAACATTGCAATGGCGTAGCCGAACATCTCCCGGGCCTTGATGCGGGTGATAGCGAGCAACGGCAGCGCCCAGAAAGGGTTCAGGAGGTTCGTGTGGGCGTCGCCGACGGCGTAGGCCATCGTCGCCTGACCGGCCGGGACCCCGAGGTTCTGCGCGGCTTCGAGAATCGGCGGCCCGAGGATGATCCACTCGCCGCCGCCGGAGGGAGCAAAGATGTTGACCGTCGCGCCGGTGAGCCAGGCGATGACCGGGAACGTCTGTGGCGTCGAGACCGAGATGAGCGCGTTTGCCATCAACTGCGCCAGCCCGGAGGTGGCCATCATGCCCTGAATGCCGGCGAAGAACGGAAAGAGCAACACGATGCCCGAGGCGGCGGTCGCCGCCTCGCCGAACTTCTCCCGGTAGGTCTGTGGGTCCATGTAAATGAAGATACCAATCGTCAGGAAGCCGAAGTTGACGATGTTCAGTCCGAGCGCGTCGATGCCGGACTGGACGAACTGTGAGGCGACCAGCGCGATGCCGGTCAGGCCGATAATCCCGCCGAGAACGCGACTGTGGTTGATGCGCTCGGCCGGGACCTGATTGGTGGTTGCGGTTGCTTCCACGCCGCCGTCACTCGCGGATTCGAACAGGTCGTCTTCGGGGATGTAATGCGTGATGCCCCGCGCCTGGTCTCCGGTCGGCGTGATGACGTAGAGGACGACGAGCGCGTAGGCTATCGACAGGCCGGTCAGAATGAGGCCGTAGGGGTGGAAGATGGTTTCTGAGGCGGAGACGACGACGTCAATGACGCCCTGCTGAATGAACTCATTGCCCTCCGTCGCGAGCAAGAGCGGTGCAGACCCGGACAGCCCCCAGTGCCAGGTGAGACCGAGACCGAGGTAGCCCGCGACACAGAGGACCGGATAGTGGACGTTGATGTCGTTCTCGTGGGCGGTCTTGCCCATCTCCCGGGCGAAGATCGCGCCGAGGATGAGGCTCAGTCCCCAGTGGACCCAGCCAAGCAGCATCGTCAACAGTCCGACGAGGACGACCGCCTGCTTTCCGGTGCTGGGTAGCTCTGTCAGCCGGCGGATGCCGGCATTGACGCGCGGATGGTACGCCACAACGAAGCCCGTCATCAGGATGAGGACCATCTGCATCGAGAACGTCAGGAAGGCCCAGAAGCCGTCGTACCAGAACTGGACCATCTTCACGGGGCCGGAGCCGGTGAGGCCGACGCCGGCCAGAAACACGACGTAGCTGAGGATGAGCGCGAACAGGAACGGGCTTGGCATCCACCGTTCCACCCACGCAGAGAGTCGATAGCCGATACGTTCGAGCGCTGTCTCACCTGTGTTACCAGCCGACATACTGTTGCCACCTCCTCGCGAATGTATCATAAAAGTTTGCTACTATTCTGTCAGTTCTGTGCCGGTTACCGGGGCGCAGTAGTGCCACAGTGACGCGGTTTCAATGACTGAACCGATCCTGACAGATGATTTTATTTCCGGGGCAGAGCAAGCCAGAGTATGTCTCACAAAGTTGTCGTCTCTGACACCAAAGTGATGGACGGGGAGACACGGGCGGCGGTGCTGAATGCGGTCGATGCGACCGTCAAAACGACAGCGGCGAAAGAACCGGCGGCCGTCGCGCGCGCAGTGAACGACGCTGATGCGTTAATTGTCGACGCCGGCACACAGGTCACAGCCGAGGTCGTCGAAGCCGGGGACTCGCTCAAAGTGGTGGGGCGGGCTGGCATCGGCGTGGACAACATCGACGTGCGAGCGGCGGTCGATGCCGGTGTGAGGGTGGTCAATGTCCCGGACTACTCTGTCGAGGAGGTGTCAACTCATACGTTCGCGCTCACGCTGGCTTGCCTGCGGAAGATACCGACGTTTGACCGCTCGGTCAAGCGTGGTGAGTGGGAGTGGACTGTCGGCCAGCCGATGCGCCGTCTTGCCGGTAGTACCGTGGGTCTCGTTGCCTTCGGTAAGCTTGCCAGCCGCTTCGCCGCGAAGCTTCGAGGGTTCGACGTCGATGTCGTCGCCCACGACCCGTACGTGCCCGAGTACCGGATGGGCGACCTCGGTGTCGAGTCAGTCACCTTCGAGACGTTGCTGGCCGATTCCGATATCGTCTCGCTGCACGCCCCGCTGACCGACGAGACACGGGAGATGGTCGACGCGGACGCGCTCGACCGAATGCACGACGACGCACTGCTCGTGAACACGGCCCGGGGCGGGCTCGTCGACGAAGCAGCGCTGTACGACGCGCTCATCAGCGGCGACCTCGGCGGGGCCGGGCTGGACGTGCGCAAGCCAGAGCCGCCGGGAGACTCACCGCTACACGACCTCGACAGCGTTGTCTGTAGCCCGCACGTCGCGTGGTATTCCGAGGCGTCCCGGGTCGAGCTGACACAGACCGTGGCCGAAGATGTCATCCGGGTACTGCGGGGCGAGGAGCCCGAGAATCCCATCGACCCCGAGACCGGCTGGTTCTGACGGGTTCGGCGACCGAAACCGCTCAGGAGTCGGCCGCGTCGAGAAGTTCGATCATCAGTTCAGCAGCTTCGACCGCTGACTCACCGAAAACGTAGGTTATCGGTTCGATACCGAACGCACCGCTGTGGTAGATGACACGCGGAACAGCGCCGCGTTCGCGGAAGGTGGCTTCGAGCCGTTCGTTACGGTCTTCGTAGCCGGCGTCGAACTTCAGCGGCTCGACACCGTGTTCCCGGGCAGCATCGAGAAATGCCTCGTCAGTCGTCAGATTGAGCGCCGCTCGGCACGAGGGATCGACCGCCATCGCGGTCAGTATCGTCCGGGCGACGTGTTCCGACGCCCCGAACTCGGGGTTCGACGGCACGTTGACCCGCCCTCGAAGGTTGTGAATCCGACCGGGAACTGCCGCCACGTCGAGCGCGTCTTCGGCGTCCGGCAGTGCCATGCCGACGTTCATCCCCACATTCGGGATGGCGTCGACGACGGCGTCGTTGTCGGCCAGCAGCCGCGTGGCTCGCCGGACTGACGACAGCACAGCCCGTTCCGCCTGTACTGCGGTGTCTGTCCCCCGAACACAGAGGTCACAGCCCATCCCCTGCAGCGCCGGCATCTCCTCCTCGTGGACCGCACAGATGGGACCCCGGTCCTCGAACTCCCGTACCAGGGTGAGCAGTTCGTTCAGCACCGCGTACTCGTCCATCTCGCCCGCGACCAGGCCGTCAGCGATCCGCTCGATGGTCTGTTGCATCCGGGCGTCGTCCCGGAACCGCTCCTCGATGGTGACCGAGCCGCTGCCGTATTTGCTCACTGCGGCCTGTGTCACGCCGAGCTGGTCGGCGATCTCCTGTTGCGTCCAGCCCTCCTCGTCGAGTCTCGTGGCGAGCATCGCCCGGGCCGTCGGGAGAAACCGCTCGACCACAATTTCGCTCGGTAACTGCAGTGTCATTGCCGGAAGTGAGGGGCGTAGTTCGCTTAGCAGTTGGGACTACGGACGCTGTCGGTCGACTGCGTTGTCGTGATTGCCAGCAGCGAAACCGGCCCCGAGACGCGCAGCACCTGTAGCTCACTGCGCGCACTGCTCGTCTACGGAGTTACAACCTAGTTGTATTAGCAGGATATATTACCTCGGAGTTTGTTGTATTTGCTACCAATGGCGTTCAGCGACCACCTGCTTGACATCGGCGAGAACATCTGGGACGCACAGAAGGACCACCCATTTGTCCGCGAACTGGCCGACGGGACGCTCGACGAGTCGGCGTTCAAACACTGGGTGAAACAGGACTACCGGTACCTGCAGGACTACGCGCGGCTGTTCGCGCTCGCCGGCGCGACGGCAGACGACGAGTCGACGATGACGCATCTACTCGGGGTCGCCCATCAGGTGCTGGATACCGAGATGGATCTCCACCGGGAGTTCGCGTCGGAGTACGGTATCTCGGAGCGAGAACTGGAGTCGACCGAGAAAGCCCCGACCTGTCTGGCGTACACGAACTTCCTCGTTCGGACAGCCTACGAGGGCCACGAGGCGGAGATTGCTGCTGCGCTGTACCCCTGCATGCAGGGCTATCTCGACGTGGCCGAGCACATGGCCGATTTGGCTGACGGCGAACACCGGTACACACCGTTCATCGAGATGTACACCAGCGATGACTTCCGCGAGGCGACGGGCTGGTGTCGGGCGTACGTCGACCGCTGTGGCGAGCGGTATCCCGGCCAGCGCGACGCCATGGAGGACGCGTTTCTGACGAGTGCGAAGCTCGAACACCGGTTCTGGGAGATGGCCTACACGCAAGAAGGGTGGGCGCTATGACAGCCGAGACGTACTCAGCGTACGCCGAGCGCACCGACGAACCCCGATTCACCGAGTGGCTCCGCGACCAGAGTCAGCCGGACTGGGACGACGCTGTCGGCCACCGATTCGTCGAGGAACTCGGGGCCGGCACGCTCGACGAGGACGCGTTCGCACACTACCTGGTGCAGGACTATGCCTTCGTCGGCGAACTCGTCGGGACGTTCGGCCATGCGGTCGGGCAGGCCCCGGACATGACCGCCAAGCGCCGCCTCGTCGAGTTCCTCGATACCGTGACCGATGACGAAGACGACTACTTCGAGCGCTCCTTTGCCGCACTGGGGGTCGACGAGTCGCGCCGGCAGGACCCCGAGCCTACGCCGACGACGGCGGCGTTCGTCGACCTGCTCGGCCGCGCCGCACGGGAAGGCGGGTACGCAGAGACGCTGGCCGTCCTCGTCCCGGCAGAGTGGATATACGAGTCGTGGGCGACAGCGGTCGCTACGGACCACGGCGACCCGGACGGCCCGCCCAGCGCCGGGATGGGACTGCCCTTCTACTTCGCCGAGTGGGTGGACCTCCACGCCGTCGACTCGTTCGTCGCCTTCGTCAACTGGCTCCGGGGCGAACTCGACGCCGTCGGCCCGACGCTCTCCCCGCGGCGAGCGGCACGCGTCGCGTCGCTGTTCGACCGCACGGTCGCGCTCGAACGGCGGTTCTTCGAGACGGCCTACGAGAGCGCGGCCGACGGGGAGGTGCGCCCGTAGATGGTCTCCTCGACCGTGGCTCTCGGCCTGACGGCGGCGACCGTCCTCGTGTTCACCGGCGTCGGCCTCTTCGCCGCCCGCGGCCGCATCGACTCAGTGGAGACGTACATCTCTGCTCGTGACTCGGCCGGCAGCGGAACCCTCGCTGCGACCGTCATCGCGTCGATGATGGGCGTCTGGATTCTGCTGAGCCCGGCCGAAGCCGGGGCCGCCTTCGGTGGGCTGCCCGCCGTACTGGGTTACGCCATCGGCAGCGCGATCCCGCTCGTCCTCTTTATTCCGGTCGGCGCTCGCATCCGCGAGGTGATGCCCGCGGGCCACTCGCTGACTGAGTTCGCCTACGCCCGCTTTGGCTCCGGGATGTACCTGCTCGTCCTGCTGGTCTCGGTGTTCTACATGTTCATCTTCCTCGCTGCGGAGATGACTGGCATCGCCGGCGCGCTCGCACTCGTCGCGGACGTACCCCTCTGGCAGACTTCGTTGCTCATCGGCGGCTTCGTCCTCATCTACACGACATACGGCGGCCTGCTCGCCAGCATCGTCACCGACACCGTCCAGACGCTGGTCATCCTACCGCTTCTGGCCGTCGGCTTCGGCGGCGCGCTGCTCTCGCTGGGTGGCACGGGCGAATTCCACGCGACGGTGGTGTCGGCGGACCCGACGCTGCTCGACCCGACGTTCGGTCCCGGCCTGAAGTTCGGCCTGTACGTCGCGTTCGCTCTGCTGGGCGCGAATATGCTGAACCAAGGCGTCTGGCAGCGGGTGTACGCCGCCGACGGCGAGCGTACCCTCCGCCGCGGAATGGGCATCGCCGCCGTCGTCGTCGTCCCGATGCTCCTGCTGTCCGGACTGTTCGGCATCGCCGCCGCAGGGCTGGGGCTCACGGAATCCGGCTCCGCCAGCATCGCCTTCTTCCTCGTGGTCGCGGAGGCGTTCCCGGCGTGGGTGACCCTCGCCGTCGTCGTCCTCGCCGTGTTGCTGGTGATGAGTTCCGCCGACACGATGTTCAACGCCATCGCCAGCGTCGTCACGGCCGACCTCGCCCGACTGCTCGACGACCCCGACCAGCGGACCCTCTGGCTCGGCGGGCGGGGGCTGACCGTCGCCGTCGCCCTCGCCGCGATGTTCATCGGCGCACAGGGGTACAGCGTCCTCCAGTTGTTCCTGACGGCCGACCTGCTTGCCGCCGGCGTCTTCGTGCCGTTCCTCACCGGCCTCTACACCGAGCGACTCACTGGGCCGGGCGCGATGGTCTCGGGAGTTGCGGGCCTGGCCGTCGGCTTCGCGTACTTCCCGTCGCTGCGTGGCCTCGTCGCCGCCGTGCCGGGCATCGGCGGTGTCCTGCCGGCGCCGTCGTTCCTGGTCGCCTTCGCCGGCGCGACGCTGGTCTCGGCCGCGCTCACCGCCGCGGCGACGCTGCTCGGCGGGGCCGACGCCGACCTCGACACTCTCGGACGAGAGGTGCGCGCGCTCGACGACCCGGTGGCCGACGGGGGGTCCGAGCGATGACCGCGACGGCCGCGCTCCCCCTCGCCGCGCTGGGCTCGGCGGCCTTTGGGGCGCTCGTCTGGGGGTCGATACTGCTCGTCCTCGCGGTCTTTCTGGCGGTCTGCTGGCTGGTCGTCACGGAGTGACGCTCGAATGTGGATTGGTAACTAGAAACACACTTATAACGGCGGCGGTCGCACCTCGGCGTATGCAGACCTTCGTGCTCGCGACGAACTCAGAGACAGTCAGCGAAACGCTGTGTTCGTACCTCGAAGGGGTCCTCGATCCCGACGACAGCGTCTACGCGGTCAACTCACAGCGCGGCGGCGACAGCACGTCGTCGGCGGCGGTCGCCGACGGGAAGGCCGCGCTCGAAGTCGTCTCGGACCGGCTGGGCGACCAGGTGTCCGTCGAGACCTACCAGATAATCCGGGGCAACAGCCCCGCGACGGATATCTTCGACATCGCGGCGGAGGTCGACGCCGACGAACTCGTCATCGGCGTCCGCAAGCGGAGTCAGACCGACCGGCTCATCTTCGGCAGCGTCGCACAGGACATCATGCGGCAGTCGGAGTACCCGATGCGGGTCGTGCCACGAGACTGAGCAGCAACTGCCGGGAACAACTGACCGCAAAGAAACCGAAAACCGAGGGAGCCGAGCTATTCGGCCGACTCGTAGTCGTCGAAGGCGTCGATTTCGACGCCCTCGTCGGTGATCTCGGCGATGACGACGCCGTTGCCGGAGCCGGTGTCGCGCTCGGCCGCGGCGTTGACCGCGCGGATGGCAAGCGAGCGCGCCTCGTCGAGGGTCATCTCGGGGTCGTACTGCCCTTCGATGGTCCCCGTCGCGACCATCGTCCCGGACCCGGTGACGGTGTAGTCGTCTTCCAGCACGCCGCCGGCCGGGTCGACGCTGTAGACGTGGCTGCCCTCTTCGTCGACGCCGCCCACGATGGGGTTGATGGCGAAGTACGGGCCGCCGCGGGCGAAGTTGCCCGCGAGCGTCGCCAGCGCGTGAATCGAGAGCGGTTCGTCGCGGCGCACCTCGTAGAGGTCCGCCTCCGCGCGCAGCGAGCGGATGAACGACTGGGCCCCGCCGACGCTGCCGACCAGCGTCATCGCGGCTGTCGGGTGAATCTGCTCGACCTTCGTGACCTGCTTGTTCGAGACGAAACGGCCGCCGAGGGAGGCGCGCCGGTCCGTGGCGATGATGACGCCGTCCTCGGTCGAGAGGCCGACGGTCGTGGTCCCGGTCTTGACGACGTTCTCCTCGTCGCGGCCCTCGCTCTCGTTGGGGAGGGTCCCGACCTCGGGCTCGTAGGCGTCGGTCAGCCGGTTCTCGGGGTCGTACATCAGTTCTCACCTCCGAGTTCGAACTCTTCGAGGCGCTCGGCGATGTCCTCCTCCGAGAGCTTCTCGAACTGTTCGGTCTCCACGTCGATGGTGGCGATGTCGACGCCCGTGGCGTCGAGGCCTTCCTCGTTGACCGACGCGAGCGCCCGGAGCGCGAGTTCGATGCCGCTTTCGAGGTCCATCTCCTCGGCGTACTCGTCTTCGAGGAACGACTGGATGTCCTCGCGCGAGCCGCCGATGGCGACGGCCTGCCACTCGTAGGGCGTTCCCGACGGGTCCGTCTCGAACAGCCGCGGCTGGCCGTCCTCGATGCCGGCGACCAGCAGCGCCACACCGAACGGGCGCGCGCCGCCGGTCTGGGTGTACTGCTGGATGTAGTCCGTGATTTCCTTCGTCAGCGACTCGACGGAGGCCGGCTCGTCGTAGCGCAGGCGGTTGACCTGGGCCTGACGACGAGCTACGTCGATGAGCTGGCGCGCGTCGGCCACGTGGCCCGCGCTGGCGACGCCGACGTGGGAGTCGATTTCGTGGATCTTCTCGATGCTGTCGCGCTCGATGAGCGGCGACCGGGCGTGGCGGTCGGCGGCGATGACCACGCCGTCCTCGGTACGGACCCCGACGCTGGCGGTTCCGCGCTTGACGGCTTCTCGTGCGTACTCGACCTGATAGAGGCGTCCGTCCGGGGAGAAGATGGTAATCCCGCGGTCGTAGGCCTGTTGTTCGTTTCCTTGCATGATGTATCGTGTTGTTGTTCACCTGAGGTTAGGGTTGCTCTTATATAACCGTATCGCGGGCCGCTGCCCTCAGAACAGCGGCAGGTCGCCGGTGACGCGGTCCACCAGCTCGTCCTCGGCGGGGCCGACGGCGAGCGCCGTGACGGTTCCCGGGTCGAGCTGTGTGTGGCCGGCGTCCCGGACGACCGCATGCGGCAGGCCTTCGCGCTCGGCCACGTCCGCGAGTTCGAACAGCTCGGACTCGCTCGTGGCTTTCAGGACGACTTTCTTCTGCCCCGCGCCCTTCCAGGCTTTCCGGGGTTTCGGGCCGGCGTCCTCGTAGGCCGACAGCGAGGCGTGGGCAACCTGGGCGGCGAGCTTGCCCTCGCCCATGCCGATGTCGGCCCGTGCGACGATAGCCTGCTTCATATGCTTACATGGCCACCCGTACTTAAACTCCCGTCGGACTCCCTCCACGGTTGCACATACCACAGAGTACATACGCCGTGGCCGAGCACACCCCGGAGATGCCCTCCACCGTCCAGACCGTCCTCCTGTACCCCGAGACGTTCTTCGAGCAGCGACGCGACGACCTCGGCGGCGTCCGCGGGGCGGGGCTCGCGCTCGGCGCTGCCGTGGCCCTGACGGCCGTCGTCGGACTCGCGCTCCGCCTGTTTGCCGCCCAGTTCACCGCGACCACCGAGATAGACAACCCCGCGCGCCCGCCCGACCAGTTCTGCGAGGACGACGGCGTCGCCGGGATAACCCCCTCGGGCTGTGACGAACCGGCGACACAGACTGTCGAAGTCGGGTCGCTCATCTGGGACCAGGCTGCCGAGATACTCCCCGCTGTACTCGTCGGCCTCGTCGTCGTCTGGTTCGGCCTCGCCGTCGCCCTGTACGTCGGCGCGAAAATCGCCGGCGGCTCGGCCGGGTTCGGGCCGACGCTGGAGGTGACGGGCTGGGGCCTGCTCCCCTCGGTCGTCGGCGCTGCCGTCGGCGGGGCGGCGCTCGTCGGGTTCGCCGCCCGAGCGGATTTCGCCGCCACCTCGCCACAGGTGCTGCTCGAACAGGTCCGGACCTTACAGACCGGCCTCTCCGGGCTCACCTTCCTCGCGATACAGGTCGGCACCGCGGCCTGGCAGGCGTACGTGTGGGCCGGCGGCCTCCGCGTCGTCCACGGAATCAGCAGGTACGCCGCAGTCGCCGTCGCCGTCGTCGCCGCGACGCTACCAGTAACAGTCGCCTGATACCGTCGGCTGGTCGGGAGTGCTCGGTGACGACTATCACGAAACCGGTGCGGCCACCGTTACGAGAACCGGGAGGTTTAGGCCCGCGGCCGCAAACGCCACTCTCATGATACTCTCAGATGCTGATATTCTCCGACGGCTGGAGCAGGGTGACCTCGTCGTCGAGCCGCTCGACGACCCGGACATCCAGATTCAGCCGGCCAGCGTCGACCTCCGTCTCGGCCGGGAATTCCTGGAGTTCCAGCACGCCAACATCCCCTGTATTCATCCGAACTCCGAGGACGAAGTCGCAGACTACGTCGAGGAAACCATCATCGAGGAGGGCGGGGAGTTTATCCTCCACCCCGGCGACTTCGTGCTGGGGACGACCCACGAGCGCGTCGCCATCCCTGACGACCTCATCGCCCACGTCGAGGGGCGCTCGTCGCTGGGCCGGCTGGCGATTGTGGTGCATGCGACCGCCGGACTCTGTGACCCCGGCTACGAGGGACAGATCACGCTCGAACTGTCGAACCTCGGCACTGCGCCGGTCGCGCTGACGCCCGGTATGCGGATCTCACAGCTCACGTTCACGGAACTCAAGACACCCGCCGACCGCCCGTACGGGGCCGAACGCGGCTCGAAGTACCAGGGCCAGTCCGGACCGCAGGCCAGCAAGATACAGGGGGACCGCGAGTTCGGAGGCGACCAATAGATGCGGTTCATCGAGGAGATCGTCGTCGACGACTTCCTGCCGACGTTTCGCTCGCTGCTGGCCGACGCTCTCAGGGAGCGCGGGCTGACACAGTCCGAAGTCGCCGACCTGCTGGGAATCAGCCAGAGTGCGGTCTCGAAGTACGTCCACGGCGACGTGGCGCGTCAGGAGGACTTGCTGGCCCACCGCGGGCTGGAAGAGTTGGTCGAGCGGCTGGCCGACGGGCTGGCTGACGGCGATATGAGTCCGGTACAAGCGCTGGTCGAAACGGAGGTGTTCATCCGCGAACTCGAACAGGGCGGCGTGCTGGCGCAGATACACGAGGACGCCGTCCCGGAACTGGGCGACTACGACGACGAGTTCGCCGTCCACGACCCGGACTCACAGCTCCGAGCAGCAGAACGAACGCTCGCGTCGGTGCGGCGCGGACTCAGTGTGTTGGAAAACACCAGCGGGTTCGCGACGCTCATCCCAGCAGTGGGGTCGAACCTCGTCCAGTGTCTCCCCGACGCCGAGAGCATCGAGGACGTGGCCGCCGTCCCGGGGCGGATTCTCGACGTGAAAGGGCGGGCAACGATTCCGGCAGACCCGGAGTTCGGCGTCAGCGAACACGTCGCGACGCTGTTGCTGGCGGCGCGGACCGCCGGGAGCGACGCCCGCGCGGTGTTGAACGTCCGGTACGACGACGGCGTCGTGGCCGCGCTGCGAGAGGCGGGCCGGACCGTCGTCGAGTTCGACGCCGAGGAGCGCGTCGAACCAGCCGTCGCAGCCGCGCTGGCCGACGACCCGGGCGTCGACGTGCTCTATCACACCGGCGCGATGGGTATCGAACCGGTGGTGTACCTGCTCGGGGACGACGCCGTCTCGGTCGCTGAAACGGCCCGCGAAATCCTGTGACCGACGCGCAGTCGTTTTACGGCCGGTGGGCGCGGGTGTACGACTGGATAGCGAATGCACCCGGTGTGACGGCATGGCGCGACAGGACGGCGGAGGCGCTGGCGCTCGCGCCCGGCGATACCGTCGTCGAGATGGGCTGTGGCACGGGGGCGAACGTGCCGGCGCTCCGTGAGCGAGTCGACCCGTCGGGTCGGATCGTCGGCGTCGACGTGACGCGGGCGATGCTCGAACGCGCACGCGAACACGCCGCGCGGACGGGCGGGACCGTACACTACGTGCAAGCCGACGCCGCCCGACCGCCTGTTCGAGAGGCGGACGCCGTCCTGGCGACGTTCGTTGCCGGCATCTTCGAGGATCCCGCGGCAGCGGTCGATGCGTGGTGTGACAGCGTCGCCCCCGGCGGCCGTGTCGCCCTGCTGAACTTCCAGCGGAGTCCCAGCGCCCTCGCCGCGCCGCTGAACCTCGCGTTCGAGGGGTTCGTCCGGCTCTCAGCGCCGGGGACGCGGCTGTCGCGGCGGTCACACGCCAGCGCGTTCGAGCGGCGGGTCCGGGCGGCCCGGGAGCGACTCACCGAACTGACCGTCGACAGGCGCTACGAGGCGCTCGCCGGGGGATACCTCGGCCTGCTGAGCGGGACTGTGCCCTGACGGGCGCGGGCCGAACCGCTACGGTCGGTACCGTTCAGCGTGCGCCGGACAGAACTCGGGCTTCCGTAGCTGTGCAGCGACGACGCCGGGCTGGCGGTGGGGGTTGTGGAGCCGACAGGTCTCCACGTCACAGAACGCCTCGCCCGTGTCGAGGTAGTGGTACGCCTGCAGGACGTAGCCCTTGAGCGCCTCGGTCGTCCGCGGGTCGTCCTCGACGAGAAACTCCCCCTCGACCTCGTTTTCGAGCACCTCGCGGGGCGGCGTACCGCCGGAGAGCAGGGCGTGTTTCTGCTGTTCCTTGTAGTACTGCTCGGGCTTTGCGGGGGCCTCGTACAGCCCCGGCACCGAGACGACCGCGGGCTGGCCGAGGACGTGCACGCGCTTGTGCCAGCGGCCGTCGTGGTCGCCCCAGGTCCCGACGACGCGGTCCAACAGCGGGACGTGGAGGTGGTCCAGCGACCGCTCGGACTCGGGGAGTCGCTCGTGGAGCGCCCGCTGGACGGCCAGCCCGTCGTAGATGACGCCGCCGGCCCGCTCGGGCGACTCTATGGCTCGCTCCTCGTAGCGGACGATGCCGAGCATCGTGTTCCCGGTCTCGCGATCGTACGGCGAGAGCACCCGCGCCTCCGCGAACGACTCCGCCAGGTCCGAGTCGCCATGCAACGAGAGAAACCGGTCCCGGACGGAGACAGTGGCCTCGACCCGTTCGTCGAGCCAGTCGGCGATCGCGTCGGCGTCGACGACCGCCGTCGGGGCGCGGTACAGCGTGACGGACTTCATTGTATTAGCCAGTGGTATCGTTGGGTAATACCATTTGTGTCTCGGAGACCCCCGCGCATTGAGACGGCGAACTGAAGAATCAGAGCGAACGGGTCGATGCGGCGCTACCGGTGAGAGACAGCCACCTACCGCAGTGCTGGCCAGAACCGCCACGGACAGTCTGTGACGTTCCAGTGGCGAGCACTACTTCGGTTCGTGCGGGAGTGCCGTCGGGTCCGCAGTGAGCGCGTCGATGCAATCCGTGACCGACCATGTGGTTTCCCCGTCAGTACACGGGTATACCCCGACCAGATCGTCGTCTGCGTAGACGGCGACGGCTATCATCGGGAGTCGCAGCACCTCCGTACTGCCGCCGACGAGTAACGACGAGGTCCGCGTCTCAAAGGGCGGTCGGAGACTCAGTCCTCGTCTGGTCGCCCACTGTTCGTATCTGTCGACAGTCGCAAGCATCTCTCCATGCTCGCTCCGCTGGGACACGGGAATTTCCTCGGGCCACGTCTGAATATCGAAGTCATCGATAACTCCCGTTGCGGCGAGTTCTGTGAACCGGTCGATAGCTGTCGTTCGAGGGCCACAGACCGGTCGCCGACTCCAGAGCTGGACCGCGATCTCGCCGCCGACTGGCTCGTCAGACCCGTGGTTGTCGCTCCGCTGCATCTCTTCAGGCATTGATTGTCAATCACTAACAGAACTATCGCACGGTTGTATAATTGTTTGTATTAATGCGATATTATGGCCTGAATGGATTACTGAAACGTATAAAAGATGGGTTTTTTAAAACCAGTGACGTGGGAGGGGATTCAGTCGTCAGCCGGGGTTGCGTCGCGACTCGTGACGTCGACCGGCTCGGCATCGACTTCAAGCTCATCAAGCGCGACCTGCGCCGCGCGCTTGCCAGAGACGAGCATCGCGCCGAACGTCGGGCCCATGCGCGGGAGGCCGTAGGTCGTCGCGGTGGCCATGCCGGTGACGACGAGGCCGTCGTGGGCGAGGCCTGTGTGTTCGACGACAGCGTCTTCGCTCTCGCCGACCCACATAGAGTCGTGGCCGGGTGAGTCGTGGCCAGGCGCACCGTAGGTGTCGTCGTCGGTCTGGTCCATGCCGCTGGCTTCGTCTTCGAGGCCCGGCGCGTTGAGGACGCCGCGCTCGTCGAGTTTCTTGACGGCCATCGCGTCGTGGCCGGTCGCGTCGATGACGAGGTCGGCCTCGACGGCGATCGGGTCGACGCAGGTGATTTCGCGGGGTAGCGCGTGGACCGGCGTCCAGTTCATGACGATGCCTCCGACACGGTGGTCCTCGCGGATGACGATGTCGGTGAACTCCGTCATGTTCTGCATCTTCGCGCCGGCGTCGCAGGCGGCCTTGATGAGGCCGGAACAGGCCTCAGGCCCGTTGGCGACGTAGAGCCCCTCGCTGTCTTTGGACTGTTTGTGGTCGACGTCGAGTTCGTCGAGCACCTGCTGGGCCGGGTCGCGGACAGTGACCTTGTTCATCAGGAAGCCACCGAGCCAGAAACCGCCGCCGAGGTAGTTGTTCTTCTCGACGACCATCACCTGCACGCCGCGCTCGGCGAGTTCTTTCGCGGCCATCAGCCCCGAGGGGCCGCCGCCGACGATAATCACGTCGGAGTCCGAGAAGTCCATGAACTCCTCGGTCCACTCCTGCCCGATGGCGCGTGTGACTTCCGCCTCGCCGACGTCGCTGAACTGTTCGAATGAGTCGGAATCGCTCATACCACTTAGTGATATTTTGCGGTGATACATAGTCGTTCTGATGCAGACACCAGTCGCTGTCCGCACAGTAGCAGGAGAAAAGACCCGCCGTCAGCCCCAGGCACTCAGTCCAGTGACGGTCAGTACGTCCGTACCGCCATCGGGCTGGCAGACGGCCCACCGTGAGCTGTCCGCGTTTTCGGGGAACAGGTGCTCAGGGACCAGCGGCATCGGCACGGGCGGGTAGCCGCCGCGCCGCATCGCTGTCGGACCGGGGAACCGTTCGATTACGTCGCCGCCGGCTGTCACCTCGAACTGCCCGTTATCCGCCCGGCGGTAGGCGTGCTGGAAGGCGTGGCGACCGGCCTCGGCGAGCGAGTCGACGTGTTCGAGAACTGCGATCACCTCCGTCCCGACGCCGAGTTCGAGTCTGGGCCGACCCTGATCAACTCTGACTTCGCGCCACTGGAGGTCACTGGCGGGGGCTCGCGCACAGGCGTAGGTTCCATCTGAGAGCGGGACGCGGTCGGGGCCATTGTAGAACTGCCGGCCGTCAGGGCCGTCGGCGGCGAGACAGGCGGGCTCACCCAGGATGGTAGCGACCATCTGTGTCAGTGTCGTTCCCATCGCCTCCGTTGACGGGACCACGAACAGGCAGTCCCGGCCCTCCCGAACCGCGTCGACGAACCGGGGAATGAGTCCATCGGGGCCGACGTTGGCTTCGGTCAGCGGCTCGATAGCGACGGGGCGCGGGTCTGTGGCATCCACGAGACCGACCGCGTCGTCGTTCGGCGTCGCGAGCGCGGGCGGTCCGCCGCTATCGTCACGCACCGCCACATCGTAGCCGGCCCGCTCACACAGCGAGACGCCGTGGTCTCGGACTGATGGGTAGATGAGCATTCGCCATCTATACGGGCGCTTCCCGCTTGAACCCTCGCCCCTGATAGCGGGGTGTTGCGTGGGCTATCGGACCCTGCTCAGGTAGTCGCGGTAGCAGCCAGCGTCGAGAGCGTATCGGCGGTCCGTAGGTTCTCAATAGTGCAGTACCACGCCCCTCGGAGGCCGTGCTGGTCGTTCTCGACAGGACTTCCGAGCGGTACGAGGTCGGCCAGTTCGAACACTACGACATCGTCCGTCTCCGAGAACGGGTCGATGAGGGCGGCCCAATCGTCAGCGTCCATCGGTCCCGGGCCGCCACGGGTCTGCTCCGTTCTGGCGGTCACCGGAGCGTAGTGCGTGACCGCCGATACCGGGGCAGTCCGGTAGAACGCCATGTAGTCGAACGGTTCTGTCGTTCGGTCATACGACTCCGGAGACGGGTAGAAACCCTGCCGACAGCGTTCGAACGTCTCCGTCTGCGCGGCGACAACACAGACCCTGGCCTCGCCGGGTGCGTCGTCGGCCGGCGTGTCGTCGGTAAAGCGGTCGAGGTCCATACTCGGCCCTTCGCCCGGACACGGAAATACACCCCGCCAGCGGCAGCAGGACACTGATGTGGACGCAGACCTGCATTACTGCTATGGCACAGCTACTCGTCTGCCAGCAGTGTGACACCGGCTTCGAGTATGACGCGACGGCGTTCAGCGCGACGTGTCCGGACTGCGGGCATCGATACCATCCCCGAACAGGGTGCTGCTAGGACAGCGTATTGGTCGCACCCGCCGTCGCTACAGGTACCCCACCAGCGCGTCGGCCAGTTTCTTTTCGGCGCGCCGCAGGTGGTCCTCCGCAGTTCGGCGCTGGACACCAACACGGTCCGCAATAGCCGCCGTCGTCGTCCCGCGCGGCAGTTCGTAATACCCCTGCTCGTATGCCGTCAGGAACACCTCGCGCTGGCGTGGCGAGAGCGACGGGACCACGTCGCCAACGGTCACCAGCGGCGCGTCGGGCGTCAGTGATCCGACCTCGCGTTTCGACTCGACAGTGACCTCGAACGCCGACGCTAATGACCGGTACACCGCCGACAGCGCCTCGGAACTGAGCCCCAGCGCTCGAACGAGCTTGTGCCCCTCCGCGTACCGAAGTGGCGGCACGAGCAGACACCCCTCGTCGGCCAGATAGTGCTCGACGGTATCCGCTAAGTGTACCTTCAGACACGCCTCTGTGACCAGAACCTGCCCGTCATCTGTTTCGAGGCGCTCGGCGACGCCGACAGTCTCACGGACCTGCTCGACGACCGGCCCGACATCCCCTCCGCGGACGTAGAGGAGGTCGCTGTGGTCGGTACACCACAGCTCGATTCGCGTGCCCGTCCCGTCGGTCGCCGCCTCGTAGGCCCCGTCACCGGCCACCCGGAACACCGCCTCGTACATAGCAACCAATACACACATACATATAAAAACAGTTCCGCAAGGAGGGCCTCTGCTATCACACTCGGGCGCAAACAGGAGGGTATGGCACAGCAGTCTGGCCCAGACACCGGCCACGACGTCGGGACGCCCTCAGAACAGTGGCGCGAGTACCAGGGTGCGCCCACCGGCACTGATATCGAGTGTGAAGGGTGGCGACAGGAGGCCGCGCTACGGATGCTGAACAACAACCTTGACCCCGACGTCGCCGAGCAGCCCGAGAAGCTGGTCGTGTACGGCGGAACCGGGCGTGCGGCCCGGTCATGGAACGCCTACGACGCCATCGTCGACGAACTCCGCGAACTCGGTGCTACCGAAACTCTCCTCGTCCAGAGCGGCAAGCCGGTCGGTCGATTCAAAACCCACGAGAAAGCCCCCCGCGTCCTCATCGCGAACTCGAACCTCGTCGGCAAGTGGGACACCTGGGAGCACTTCCACGAACTCGAAGCGAAGGGACAGATCATGTACGGCCAGATGACCGCCGGTTCGTGGGCCTACATCGGCACGCAGGGCATCATCCAGGGGACCTACGAGACGCTGGCCGCACTTGCCCGGAAACACTACCCAGAGAACGACGGCCTTCGCGGGAAGATTGTCGTCACCGGCGGTCTCGGCGGAATGGGCGGTGCGCAGCCGCTCGCGGTGACGATGAACCACGGCGTCTGTATCGCGGCCGAAGTCGACGCGGACCGTATCGACCGGCGTATCGAGACGGGGTACTGCCAGGAGAAAACCGACGAGCTCGCGACGGCCATCGAGCGCGCACAGGCGGCCGCGGCGAACGGTGAGCCCTACAGCGTCGGCGTCCACATGAACGCCGCCGACATGCTCGCGGAGATGTTGGACATGGGGTTCGTCCCCGATGTAGTGACCGACCAGACGAGCGCACACGACGAACTCGAAGGGTACTACCCCGCTGGCTACACTGTCGAGGACGCCGACCGGCTCCGCGAACGCGACCCCGAGACGTATGTCGCAGAGAGCCTCGATACGATGTCGCGACACGTCGAGGGCATTCTGGAACTGCAAGACAGGGGAGCCATCGCCTTCGAGTACGGCAACAACATCCGTGGACAGGTCGAGGACCAGCGCGACCTCGACAGCGCGTTCGACTTCCCGGGGTTCGTTCCCGCGTACATCCGCCCACTGTTCTGTGAGGGCAAGGGGCCGTTCCGCTGGGCCGCGCTCTCGGGCGACCCCGCGGACATCCACCGGACAGACGACACGGTCAAGGAGCTGTTCCCGGAGAAGGACGACCTCCACCGCTGGATCGACCTCGCTCAGGAGCAGGTATCCTTCCAGGGGCTCCCCTCGCGAGTGTGCTGGCTTGGGTACGCGACCGAGGACGGGCTGACCGAGCGTGCCCGCCTCGCGCTCCGCATCAACGAACTCGTCGCTGACGGGGAGATTTCGGCACCCGTCGTCGTTACGCGGGACCATCTGGATGCCGGGAGCGTGGCCTCGCCGAACCGGGAAACCGAGGCGATGAAAGACGGCACTGACGCCGTCGCCGACTGGCCGATCCTGAACGCCCTGCTGAACTGTGCCGCCGGCGCGGACATCGTCAGCGTCCACGACGGCGGCGGCGTCGGAATCGGCAACTCCCTGCACACGAACAACCACGTCGTCCTCGACGGGTCTGATCTCGCAGCCGAGAAGGCCCGCCGTGTGTTCACGACCGACCCCGGGATGGGCGTCATTCGCCACGCCGACGCCGGTTACGAAATCGCACAGGAAATGGCCGACGAGAACGACGTCGCGGTCCCGATGCGTGACCGCAACCGCGACCGATGACTGACCTGACAGCCCCGTCGCCGTGGACCGGCCCCTCCGGCGACCCGAACGACGAGCAGTTCGGCGACATCGTCGAGACGGCCACGCTCGCGACCGCGTCTGAGTACGACGCTGTACTGGTGGGAGAGCCGTACGATAGGGCCGTCATCGGACGGTCGGGCGCGCGTGCTGGCCCTGCGGCCCTCCGGCGCGAACTCGGTGGAACAAAGACCCATCACGTCGAACGCGGGCCGGTCCGCTCGGTCGCCGACCTCGGCGACATTGAGATTCCGGCCGGCGGTGTCGAACGGGTCCAGAACGCTGTCCGCTCGATGACGGCTGAGATTCACGCAGCGGGCGCAGTACCGGTGTTTCTCGGTGGCGACAACTCGCTGACGTTCCCGAACGCCGCGCCGCTGGTGGCTCACGAAACGGTCGGCGCAGTCAGCTTCGACGCCCACCTCGATTGCCGCGCCGTTCGGGACGAGCCGACGAGCGGGACGCCGTACCGGCAGCTGCACGATGCAGGCCTCGACGCACTGGCCGTTGTCGGCGCGCGCCACTTCGAAACCTCGACGGCGTACCACGACTACCTCGCCGAGCAGGGCGGGACAGTCCTGCCGCCGGCGTCGGTGGCCGGTGATCCAGCCGGCGCGGTGGACGACGCGCTCGACGCGCTTGGTGACGTAGACGCCGTCTATGTTAGCTTAGACCTCGACGTGCTCGACGCCACAGCCGCGCCGGGCGTGAGCGCGCCGACGCCGGGCGGCATCTCGACACGGGAACTGTTCCGGATGCTGGGCCGCGTGGCGTCGGACAATCGTATCGCCGGCTTCGAGGTAGTCGAGTGCGCGCCGCCGCTGGACGCCGGGGACCGGACCGCCCGCGCCGGGGCCCGCGCCGTCGCACACTTCCTCAGCGGCCTTGGAGGTGACCGATGACAACCCTCGATGCGGTGGTCTACGGCGCGGCCGAACTCGTCGCCGGCCCGGCAGCCGACGGCGGCAGTCTGGAGACCTACGAGAACGGCGCAGTTGCCATCGTGGACGGCACTGTCGCCGCTGTCGGTCCAACCACGGAGGTGACTGCCGAGTACCCGCCGGAGAACGCCGGGCACGCTGTCAATGCCGACGGTCAGGCCGTCGTTCCGGGCTTCGTCGACCCCCACACCCACGCGCTGTTCGCCGGCGACCGCTCGGACGAGTTCGCCGCCAAACTGCGCGGCAAGTCATATCAGGACCTCCTCGCAGCGGGCGGCGGCATCCTCAGAACGGTCCGAGCGGTCAGAGAAGCCGACGAGGAAACGCTGCTGTCGAACCTGCTGGCCCATCTCGACACCATGCTCGCTCACGGGACGACGACAGTCGAGGTGAAGTCCGGCTACGGACTCGACACGGAGACGGAGCTACGGATGCTCCGAGTTATCGACAGGGCCGACGACGTCCATCCCGTCGACGTGGTCCCGACGTTCATGGGCGCACACGCTGTTCCCGAGGGGTGGGACGCCGACGACTACACCGCGGCGGTCGTCGACGAGCAGCTTCCGGCTGTCGAATCGCAGGGCATCGCCGAGTTCTGCGACGTGTTCTGCGAGGAAGGGGTCTTCTCGGTCTCGCAGTCCCGACGGGTCCTCGAAGCAGGCGCGGCCGCGGGGCTGACACCGAAGGTCCACGCCGAGGAACTGGCCCATATCGGCGGGACGCAGTTGGCGGCGGACGTGGGCGCGGCCAGTGCCGACCACCTCCTGCACGCGACCGGCGAAGACATCGACGCGCTTGTCGACGCTGGCGTGACGCCGGTGTTGCTACCCGGGACAGCGTTCGGTCTCGGCGCAGCGTACGCGGACGCGACGGCGTTCCGCGACCGGGGTGCGCCCGTCGCGGTAGCGACGGACTTCAATCCGAACTGCCACAGCCACAGCATGGGCTTTGCGCTGTCGCTGGCCTGCGTCGAGATGGGACTGACGCCGGCCGAAGCGCTGGTCGCTGGGACGAGCCACGCCGCGCTCGCACTGAACAGGACCGGCGGACTTGGGACGCTTCGTGCGGGTGCGCCCGGTGACGTTGTCGTCCTTGCCGCGCCGAGTCACGTCCACATACCCTACCAGTACGGGACCAACGTCGTCGACACTGTCCTGAAAGACGGCTCAGTCGTCAGCACCCCAACGCATGAGTCATACGACCGGGAGGTCAACCCATGACCGCCGAAGTTGTCCTCGACGGCGAGTCGCTCACGCCCGCCGACGTGGTCGCCGTCGCCCGGAACGGCGCGACCGTCACGGTTGCCGAAACCGCTCGCGAGCGAATCCGTGAGTCCCGCGAACGCGTCGAGAGCGTGCTGGACAGCGGCGAGGCGGTGTACGGCGTCACTACCGGCTTCGGCGATCTCGTCGACGAGCGCATCCCACACGCGGACCTCGACGACCTCCAGCGGAACCTCCTGCGGAGCCACGCCGCCGCTGTCGGCCGGGAGTTGACGACTGCGGAGGTCCGGGCGATGCTGGTCACGCGAGCGAACACGCTGGCGAAGGGGTATTCCGGCATCCGCGAGTCCGTCGTCGATCTGCTGGTGGCGATGCTCGACGCTGGTGTCCACCCGGTCGTCCCATCGCGAGGCAGTCTCGGTGCGAGCGGTGACCTCGCTCCGCTCGCCCATATGTCGCTGGTACTCATCGGCGAGGGGGAAGCCGAGGTGAAGGGGGACCGACTCCCCGGCGACGAGGCACTCGACGCAGCCGGCCTCGAACCGGTGACGCTCCGGGCCAAGGAGGGGTTGGCGCTCATCAACGGGACGCAACTGACCGTCGGCGTGGCCGCACTCCTCCTCGCCGACGCGGAACGGCTGGTCGCCGCCGCCGACATCGCCGGTGCGCTCACGACGGAGGTGACCCTCTCCTCGACAGTACCGTCCCACGAAGCCATCACCGACGTCCGGCCCCACGCCGGCCAGGCCGCGAGCGCGCGAAACATCCGGCGGCTGACGGCCGACTCCGATGTGGTCGAGTCCCACCGAAACTGCGACCGCGTGCAGGACGCCTACGCGATGCGCTGTCTGCCGCAGGTCCACGGCGCGGTCCGCGACGCCGTCGCCCATCTCCGGGAGGCCGTCGAGGTAGAACTCAACAGCGCGACCGACAATCCACTGGTATTCCCCCGCGAGGCGGTTGGGGACCGGGCCTCCGGCTCCGACAGCGCGGGCGTGCTGTCCGGCGGGAACTTCCACGGCGCGGTACTCGCCATGCGCCTCGACTATCTGACGAACGCGCTCACCGAACTCGCGGCCATCTCGGAGCGCCGGACGGACCGGATGCTCAATCCGAATCTGCAGGAGCCACACCTCCCGCCGTTTCTCACCGAGCGAAGCGGCGTCCGGTCGGGCTACATGATCGCACAGTACACCGCTGCCGCACTGTTGAACGAATGTCGGTCCTTTGGCCGGCCCTCGATGGACAACACGCCCGTCAGCGGCAATCAGGAGGACCACGTCAGCATGAGCGCGCAGTCGGCCTATCTGGCCCGAAACGCGGCCCGAAACGCCGCCGCGATTCTCGGCGTCGAGCTGTGCTGTGGGGCACAGGCCGCTGATTTCGTCGACGATGCCCTCGAACTGGGCGTCGGTTCGGCCGAGGCCTACGACGCCGTCCGTGCAGTGGTCCCGAAGCTGACCACAGACCGACCGGTCCACGAGGACATCGAGGCCGCGGGCGCGCTTGTCGAGTCACCGGCCTTCACCGAGCGGGTTGCTGCGGCCCTCGACGAGGAGCTAGAGTGAGCCGTCCTCAGGGCCCGAGCCCCAGGTCCGCGGTGCCCTCAGCCCCCTGATAGCGGTCGCGGTCGTCCCAGTCGGCAATGCTCGAATGCGTTTCCCAGACGGCGGTTTCGAGGTGCGCCTGCGTTATGTCCGAGCCGTCTCGCAAGGCGTGACGCGCCGCGTCCTCGGCGACGAGTTCGAGGTCGCTGGCGGCGTAGCCAGCCGTCGGCTCGACGATGGCGTTCCAGTCGATGTCGCCGGCGACGGGTCGGTCCTGTAGATGAATTTCCAGAATCTGTCTTCGAGCCTCAGCATCCGGCGGCGGGACCTCCACGCGCTCGTCGAAGCGGCCGGAGCGCCGGAGCGCCGCGTCGATGTCCTCGACGAAGTTCGTCGCGGCGACCACGACGATGTCCTCGGCCGCCGCGCCTTCGAGTTCGGTGAGCAGCTGATTGACCAGTTGTTGCTCGCTCGTGTTCATCGAGCCGCGTCGCGAGCCAGCGATACCGTCGATCTCGTCGATGAACAGCACGCAGGGAGCGTTCGCGCGGGCCACCTCGAACACCTCGGCGACGTTGCGGGCCGGCTCGCCCATCCACTTGCTCGTCACGTCTGCCGGGCTAATTTCGACGAAACTGTGGCCGAGTTCGCCCGCGAGCGCACCGGCGAGGTGGGTTTTTCCGCAGCCGGGCGGGCCGTACAGCAACAGTCCGGACAGCACGTCGATGCCGTACTCGGCGTAGGCGTCGGCGTTCGCCAGTGGGTCGAGGACCGTGTCTTCGAGCCGCTCCTTCAGTTCGCCCATGCCGCCCACGTCTGCGAAGTCGCGTCCGGGGTCAGTCTCGACGAGCGAGCTGGCCTGCAGGTCGACGCCGTCGGGCTGGACGACGCCGTTTTCCGCGACCATCTCGGGGTCGACCCAGTCCGGGATGCTGGTGTCGGTCTCCGCGGCGGCCTGCAGCAAGTGGTTCGTCCCGATGGGGGCGTCCGCCCGCAGTGCCTTGCGGGCGGCGTCCTCCGCGAGGAGTTCGATGTCGCTGGCGGCGAAGCCGGCGGTCTCCTCGACGACTGGGTCCAAATCGATGTCGTCGGCCGTCGGCCGGCCGGCGAGGTGAATCTCGAGAATCTGTTTTCGGGCCTGCGGGTCCGGCGGCGGGACTTCCACCCGCTCGTCGAACCGCCCCGAGCGGCGGATGGCGTCATCCACGTCTTCGACGAGGTTCGTCGCGCCGAGCACCACCACGTCCTCGTCGGCGATACCCTCTAGTTCGGTCAGCAGTTGGTTGACCAGTTGCTGCTCGCTGCTGTTCATGTTGCTATCGCCGTCACGCGCGCCAGCGATGCCGTCTATTTCGTCGATAAAGAGGATACACGGGGCGTTCGCGCGGGCAATCTGGAACAGCTCCTCGACCTTCTGTGCGGGTTCGCCCATGTACTTGCTGGTCACGTCGGCGGGCGTGACCTCGATGAAGGCATGGTCGACCTCGCCCGCAAGCGCGCCGGCGACGTGGGTTTTCCCGCACCCGGGCGGGCCGTGCAACAGGACGCCGTTGACGACACCGATGCCGTACTCCTCGAAGGCACTCGGGTCCTGCAGCGGCCGGACGACCTTGTGGTTGAGCGTCTCCAGTAGCTCTGACATCCCGCCCACGTCGGCGAAGCTTCGGGACGGGTTCGGGTCGACCAGCCCGTCGGCCTCCATGTCGACGCCGTCGGGCTGGACCACCGTCCCATCGTCCGAGGGTCGCTCGCGGTTTATCGAGGGCGCGCCGTCGGCCCGGCCCGGGTCGGTATCGCCGCTCGTCTCGGCCGAGCCGGAGTCGTCGGACTGGTCGATCCGCTCCCGAATGTTCCGTTCGAGCCGGTCGGGGTTGACCTCGTAGCCGTACTCGGCCAGCCGTCGGGGTTCGGCGCTCAAAAACTCCGCGAGCCAGCCGTGGCGTTTGAGGTCCTCGGTTGAGGCGTCCGGGTCCCGGAACGTGACGAGCTTGACATCCGTGCTGTCAGGCGAGTGGTACTCGGCGAGCCAGAAGGGGAGGTAGAGCCGGTCGACGGCGGTCACGCCGTCGAACCCGTCGGGGTCGAAATCACCGGGCAGGCCGTAGGACTCGCGCAGCTTCCGGAGGAACACGTTCGCCGCGCCCGAGGCGGAGTCGTGGCGCTGTTCGCGGTACTCCGCGACACGCTGGGGCAGTAGCGACCGGGCGTCGTCGTCGGTGACCTGGAACTGCAACAGGACCGAGCGACCGAGCGCCGGGTCGCTACGGCCGAAGTCGTAGTCGCTGGTCGCCCGCCGGACCACCGCGTCGGTGTCGTCGACGTACTGGGCGACGGCCCGGTCGTTGTCCGCCCAGAGGCCGTCGAGAAACGCCGTCTCGGATTTGCTCGTCGTGCCGAACAGTCTGCCCTCGCCGGTCTCGTACTCGTAGTCGACCTTGAACACCGGATAGAACACTCGGTGGAGCCGTTCGAGTCGCTCGGTATCGCCGAAGGCCGTCATCGTCCGCTGGTCGAGCGTCTCTCTGACGGCCTCCTCGTCGGGGACCCGCCGGTCGGCGTAGATGTACGGCGGCAAGCTCATTCGAGGTCGCCCTCCCGAATCCGCCGCTCGGCGGCGGTCAGGGCGCTGTCGGCGTCGAACGTGTCGATAGCGTCCTGCTGGGCGGCCGGGTCGCCGCGGAGGTCACGGGCATGCTCGGTGATGTTCGGTATCGCGCGAATGATGTTGTCGATGATGGGGACCGCCGCCACCTCTGCCGAGCGGCTCTGAGGGTTGAGGTCAATGACCAGTTCCGTCTTCCCCATCTCGCCCAGCGCCTCGGCGCGGTCGCCGTCCTCCAGCGGGACGAGCACCACGTCCGCCGCGCCGATGCCGTCGGCGTCGACCTTCGCGCGCTCGTGGTCGAGGCCGGGGATGCGCCCGTCGGCGGTCAGCCCCTTCACGTCTGTCGCGCCGTGTTCGCGGAGGTACTCGGCGATGGCCTCGATGCGCTCCTCGGTTCGGTTGAACAGGTTCACTTCGAGGTCAGCGCCGGTCACCTCGGCCAGTTCGACCAGTTCGCCGGGGACCAGCGCGGCGGCGTTGCCGTTGACCGAAATCACGGCGTGGTCGGCGGAGAGGATGTGTGCCGCAGCGGCACGCTCGGCGTCGTCGGCGCTGTCGAGCGTCTGTTCACCCAGCAGGTAGTCGAAGGCCTCGCCACGGCCCTGTGCGATGAGGCCCTGTCGGGAGGTGATACCGCGGTCGACGCCCGCCTCGATCCGGTGGCGGGTCAAAAGCGACTCGTAGCGGGGGTGGCTCTCAGGGAGATCGACGTCATCGCTCATGCGTTCCAGTGATACCTCCCTGTACTAAAGTCGTCCGTCAGGGGTGCGTCCCGGTCATCGACGCATGTCTCACCACCGGACGGCCACGGCTAGCTCCGGAAAAGGTTATCTGCGGGTCAGCACAACTCCGTGCCATGGATACCCGACAGGCGCTGCTTGTCGACGCGTTCGCTGCGGAGCCGACGGCCGGCACACCGACCGGCGTAGTGCCCGATGCCGACGGACTGACTGCAGACCAGATGCGGGCCGTCGCCAGCGAACTGGGGGCCGCCGAGACAGCGTTCGTCTTGCCGGCGGAAGACACCGACCGCCAACTTCGCTGCTTCTCGCCGACCGAGGAACTGGCACAGGCGGAGACGGCAGTGGTCGCCGCGCACGCAGCGCTCTCCGAGCGTGGTGAAATCAGCGACGGCGAGTGGACGGTCGCTACCGCCGCCGGCGAAGTCGCTGTCGAGACAAAACAGAACGGGATGGTCTGGGTCGAACAGGGCCGGGCCGACATCACCGAAGTCGACCTCCCCTACAGTGATGTTGCGGACGCACTCGGTCTCGACGAAGCCACGCTCAAGGACGTGGGCGCTGATCTCCCGCTCGTGACGGCCGACACGGGCGAGCCGTGGCTCATGGTCCCAGTCAACTACTTCGAGCATCTGAGCGCTCTCAGCGTTGACGTGGCCGCCGTCGCCTCACTCTGTGACCGCTTGGACGTAGCCGGCGTGTATCCGTTCACGTTCGATACCGTCGGTGCCGACGCGACGCGCCGGTCGACGTTCCACGGACGCGCCTTCCGAGCGGGGAGCCGGACCGAGGAACCGGTGACCGCGGCGGCCTCGGGGGCCTGTGCGGCGTTTGTCCGCCGCTACGGCGCGCTTGATGACACTATCGAGCAGATTATCGCTGAGGGCGGGCACTTCCGTGACAGACCCGGGACGGTATCAGTCGATACTGACGGGACCGAGGTGTGGGTCGGCGGGCGCGCCGTCACTGCACTGGACGGCACAGTGACCGTCCCCGCTGTCGACGATGATGACATCATCGAGGCGTGACCACGCAACCGCACCGGCGGCGTGACCGCCTAATTCACTCGAAATCGAGTGAAGAGCGGCCGCATCACTGGCTGTAACCGGAACTTCCTTAATTGTCGTTGGAGATGGTACGAGTGAGTCCATGCCAACACTGTGGCTCGATGAAATCGGTGCCGACGACCTGGCGCGGGTCGGCGGCAAGGCGGCGTCTCTCGGAGAACTGACCGGAGCGGACCTGCCCGTTCCGTCGGCGTTCGTCGTTACCGCCGACACGTATCGGTCGTTCATCGAAGCAACTGGAATCGACGAGCCGTTATTCGAGGCCGTCGATGTCGACAGCGACGACTCGCAGGCACTGGCCGAGGCGGCTGAACGCGCCCAGGAGTTGATCCTAGAGACCGACACCCCGCCGTCGGTCCGCGAGGACCTGCTGGCCGCCTACGACGAGATGGGGGACGAGGACGTGGCGGTGCGGTCCTCGGCGACCGCGGAGGACCTCCCGGACGCCTCCTTCGCGGGCCAGCAGGACACGTACCTGAACGTCTCGCGTGCAGACCTCCTGCAGCGAGTCAAGGAGTGCTGGGCGTCGCTTTTCACCCAGCGGGCCATCTACTACCGCAACGAGAACGACTTCGCCCACGACGCCGTGGACATCGCCGTCGTCGTCCAGCAGATGGTCGACGCGGAGAAATCGGGCGTCATGTTCACCAGCCATCCCTCGACCGGTGGTCCGACGGCCATCATCGAAGCTGCCTGGGGACTGGGTGAAGCGGTCGTCTCCGGCGCGGTCTCGCCCGACAACTACATCATCGACCGCGAGACGGGGACCATCGACGAGGTGACTGTCGCCGACAAGAAGGTAATGTGTGTACGGGGCGAGGACGGCGAGACCATCGAACGCTCCGTTCCCGAAGAGAAGCGCAACGAACGAGTCCTCTCCGACGAGGAGATACACCGGCTCCTGGAGGTCGGCGAGCGCGTCGAGGACCACTACGACACTCCACAGGACGTGGAGTGGGCAGTCTACGAGGGCGAGGTGTATCTGCTCCAGTCCCGCCCGATTACCACCATCGACGACCCCGAAGGAAGCGCCGGCTCGGCCAACGAAGCCGAGAGTCAGCCGCCGGGGGCGCAGTCGGGCGTCGCCGACGGTGGGGCGATGGAGAGCCAGTCGGAGTCGGTCCGGCTCTCCGGCATCGGCTCCGCGCCGGGCCGGGTCACCGGCGTCGTCCGTATCGTCGACAAGCTCGACAACCTCGACAAGGTCGAGGACGGCGACATCATCGTCGCCGAAATGACCACGCCGGACATGGTACCGGCGATGAAACGGGCAAACGGCATTATCACCGACGAAGGCGGGATGACAAGCCACGCCGCCATCGTCTCCCGCGAACTCGGCGTCCCGGCCGTCGTCGGCGCAGAGGACGCGACACAGAAGCTCCGTGACGGCGAGACGGTCACGCTCG
The DNA here is from genome assembly GCF_003665885.1 of Haloarcula sp. Atlit-120R. Classification (NCBI taxonomy): domain Archaea; kingdom Methanobacteriati; phylum Methanobacteriota; class Halobacteria; order Halobacteriales; family Haloarculaceae; genus Haloarcula; species Haloarcula sp. Atlit-120R. The sequence continues at coordinate 453,507 of NZ_QPLN01000001.1, forward strand.
ACGGCGACAAGGGCACAGTCGAGAAAGGGGCGAAGGTCCCGGAGACGAGCGAAGACGAGGACGACGCCGGGGCGGTCGAGGGACACTCGCCGGTCAAGCCGATGACCGGAACGGAAGTCAAGGTCAACGTCTCCATTCCGGAGGCCGCCGAGCGGGCCGCCGCGACGGGGGCCGACGGCGTCGGTCTGCTGCGAATCGAGCACATGATTCTCTCGACGGACAAGACGCCCGCCCGCTACGTCGAGGACCACGGCGAGCGCGCCTACGTCGACGAAATCGTCGAGGGCGTCCGCTCGGTCGCCGAGGCGTTCTACCCGCGGCCGGTACGGGTCCGCACGCTCGACGCCCCCTCCGACGAGTTCCGCCAGCTCCAGGGCGGTGAGGACGAACCCAGCGAGCACAACCCGATGCTGGGCTACCGGGGCATCCGGCGCTCGCTCGACCGGCCAGGCGAGTTCAAGCTCGAACTCCGCGCGTTCGAGCGCCTGTACGACCTCGGCTACGACAACGTCGAGCTGATGCTGCCGCTCGTGACCGACGCCGAGGACATCCTGCGGGCGAAGTCGCTGATGCAGGAGGTCGGCATCGACCCCGAGAAGCGCGACTGGGGTGTCATGGTCGAGACGCCGGCGAGCGCGCTGTCCATCGAGGAAATCTGTGACGCCGGCATCGACTTCGTCTCCTTCGGGACGAACGACCTCACCCAGTACACGCTGGCCGTCGACCGCAACAACGGCAACGTCGCCGACCGCTTCGACGAACTCCACCCGGCCGTCCTCGAACTCATGCGCCAGGTCATCGGGACCTGCCGCGAGCACGACGTGTCGACGAGCATCTGCGGACAGGCCGCCTCGAAGCCACAGATGGTCGACTTCCTCGTCGACGAGGGAGTCACCTCCATCTCGCCGAACATCGACGCTGTGCGTGACGTACAACACGAGGTCAAGCGCGTCGAACAGCGCCTGTTGCTGGAATCGGTCCGCTGAGGCCGCCGCCTGACGTAGCCAGCAGGTTTTTTTGCGCCGTTCGCCTCGTTGCGGTATGGCATCCGAATCGACGCCGGAAGCCAAGAGTATCAGCTCCGGCGTGTCGTACATCCCATTCGGCATCCCTGGGCTGGACGGACAGGTCCGCGGGATTCCGACCGGGAGCACGGTCCTGCTGGCGGGGGCCTCCGACGCGGGAGGCGACGCCTTCACGTACACCAGCCTCGCCACGCTGATGCTCGCGAAACACCGCCCGGAAATGGTTCCGAACGGCATCGCCCGGCGCAGCGAGGCAATTCCAGAGTCGGTGACCTACATCACGCTCTCGCACGACCGCGAGCACGTCTACAGCGAACTCGACGCCGTGCTCGACGGCTACCAGTTCGATACGCTCACCGATAACATGGCCGTCGCCGATTTCTCCCAGCGGTTTATGGAGCTGTTGCCAGTCCCCGAACCACTGTTCGATGCCCGCCGGAGCGACGCCGAAATCGAACAGCCCGACGCGGAGCTACCGGAGCGAAAGCCTGCTTCGGAGACGTTCGAGAAACTTCTCTCCGATATCAGCGACCGGGTGAGCGACGCCGCAGAGACGCTCATCGTCATCGACTCGCTGACCGACCTCGAACGGGCGACGGAGTTCGGCCTGCCACAGAACCACGAGATCGCGTTCCTGATGGGGCTCCGGGAGGCGGTCGTCAACTGGGGGAACGTAGCCTTCGTCAAACTCGACCGACCCGCCGGCGACGTGCGGTCGGACGCGCTCATTCATGGGCTGTTGCACGGCAGCGTTTACTTCTACTCCAACGACAAGGGCTTCGAGACGTATCGGACCATGCGGGTCGGCTCCTTCGGCGGCGCGCTCGACTCTGAGCGCCAGACTGTGTTCGAGTCGCTGATCGGTCCCACAGGCTTTCGCGCGAAGGCGACGAAGAAAATCGGGCCGTCGAACTGGTAAGTCGGCTGTGAAGCGCGCTCCCGGACCGAGTACGAGTGGCTCTACCGCCTGACTACGGTCAGGAAGAATAAACAGCAGACAACGGACACGCCCGAGCACAACGGCTAAACCACTCCCCCCTCTATACTGGCGATAGATGCTCCAGCGGGCAGAGCCACAGGACTTCGAGCGCGTCCTCTCGTCGATGTGTACCGTGCCACACCCGTCGGCACGCGAAGCGGCGGAACGCTTCCTCGCGACGAACCCCGGAGACCCGGGTACGTACGAGACCATCGCCGATCTGGAACGCGAGGCCGTCGACTATCTCGGCGGGATGACCGGCCTCTCGGACCCCGCGGGCTACGTCGCCTCGGGCGGGACAGAGGCGAACCTGCAGGCGATACGCATCGCCCGTAACCGCGCCGATACGGACGACCCAAACGTGGTCGCGCCCGTCCACGCGCATTTTTCATTCACGAAGGCCGCTGACGTGCTCGGGGTTGAGTTGCGGACTGCGCCGGCAACGGACTACCGTGTCAACATGGCGGCGATGTCGGAACTCGTCGACGAAGACACGGTGTGTGTCGTCGGCGTCGCCGGCTCGACCGAGTACGGCTACGTCGACCCGATTCCGGCCATCGCCGACCTCGCAGAAACGGTCGATGCCCTCTGTCACGTCGACGCCGCGTGGGGCGGCTTCTACCTTCCGTTCACCGACCACGACTGGCACTTCGGCCACGCGGACATCGACACGATGACCATCGACCCCCACAAGGTCGGACAGGCGGCGGTTCCCGCCGGCGGACTGCTGGCTCGGGACCGGTCGCTGCTCGACGAACTCGCCGTCGAAACGCCGTATCTGGAATCGACGGACCAGCTCACGCTGACGGGGACGCGGTCGGGCGCTGGCGTGGCCTCGGCTGTCGCGGCGATGGAATCGCTGTGGCCGGCAGGCTACGAGCAACAGTACGAAACGTCGATGGCCAACGCCGACTGGCTGGCTGACCAGCTATCAGCGCGGGGCCACGACGTGGTCGGGCCCGAACTTCCGCTTGTCGCGGCCGACCTCTCGATGCCGATGACCGACGAACTGCGGGATCGCGGCTGGCGGGTCTCGAAGACCGGGGCCGGTGAGATGCGCGTCGTGTGTATGCCCCACGTCACGCGGTCGATGCTACGCTCATTTGTCGCGGATCTCGACTGGTACTGAGCCGCTGGCCTCGATTGGTACTGAATCGCTTCTCTAGTGTCAAACGTATCCGTACTGAGCGCTCCCGAGAAGACATACGAAGGTTTAGAAGTGCCTGTTTGCTACAGAGAGACGTGGACTTGGTAGTACCGACCGCAGCGTTCATCGCCTTCATCGGTGACTGTACGACCGCTGGCACCCCACTGTCGCCGCTCGAAGAAGCCGTCTGTACGGCCACTGGTCCGACCGGACTGGGTATCATCGCGGTGTACTCGTTTCTGATCGCGTTCATTCTCCCGCTTCCGAGCGAGGTCGTGCTGGTTCCGGCCGAAACCCTTCGACTTGGACTCTCCACGAACGGGAATCTGGTGGCGATTATCATCGTCAGTGGTCTGGGGAAGGCGTTTGGCAGTCTCGTCGCCTTCCATATCGGTCAGGAGGCAAAGGAGTACGGCCCGCTCGTTCGCCGAATCAAGCGCTCACGGTTCAACATCATCGAGTGGTCGGAAAAGAAAACGGTCCAGCTAGCACAGAAGTACGGGTACGTCGGTCTGGCGCTCGCGCTCTGTGTGCCGTTTTTCCCCGACACCATCTCTATCTACGCGTTCACCGTCCTCGAACGCGACTACTATCGGTTCGGCGCAGCGACGTTCTTCGGCAGTGCCGGACGGCTCGTCGTGACACTCGGGCTGGCAGGCGGTACGCTCGCGTTGCTGTGACCCCGGAGCGCGGCCACCACGCCGAAACCAACCCCCTTTTGACCCGTCGGTGGCACACGAACAGGTATGAGCAACGACGAGTTTCCGACGGACCAGCCGGCGGTCGTGACCTGTGGGTTGCCCTACGCGAACGGTGACTTGCACGTCGGCCACCTCAGGACGTATGTCGACGGAGACGCGCTGTCACGCGCTCTCCGACGGATCGGTCAGCAGACGGCGTTCGTTTCGGGATCGGACATGCACGGCACGCCAGTAGCGGTCAACGCCGCCGAAGCAGGCGTCGAGCCGCGAGAGTTCGCGCTTGACTTCCATGAGACCTACGCCGAGACGTTCCCGCAGTTCAACATCGAATTCGACAACTACGGGCACACCGACGACGAGACCAACGTCGAACTCACTCAGTCGTTCGTCCGCTCGTGGGTCGAAAACGACCACGTCCACGAGAAGGAAATAGAGGTCGCCTGGGACACCGAGGAGGACCAGCCCCTCCCCGACCGCTATGTTGAGGGGACCTGTCCCTACTGCGGGGAGCAGGCCCGCGGCGACGAGTGCGATGAGGGATGCCAGCGCCACCTCGAACCCGGCGAAATCGAGGACCCCGTCTCGACGCTGACGGGCAACCCCGCCGAGTACCGCACCCGCGAGCACAAGTTCCTCCGCCTCTCGGACTTCCAGGAGTATCTGCAGGACTTCCTCGACCGTCTCGAAGGGACCGACAACGCCCAGAACCAGCCCCGCGAGTGGATCGAGGGTGAACTGCAGGATCTCTGTATCACGCGGGACATGGACTGGGGCGTCGACTATCCCGAGGACGTCGACGGCGGGGAGGATCTGGTGCTGTACGTCTGGGTCGACGCACCTATCGAGTACGTCGCCTCGACGAAGCAGTACTCCGAGCGCGTCGGCGACGATGAGTACAACTGGGAACAGGTCTGGAAGGTCGACGGCGAAGAGCGCCACGATACCGAGTGGGACGACGACTGGAGCGAGGACAACGGCGAGATAATCCACGTCATCGGCCGTGACATCATCCAGCACCACGCCGTCTTCTGGCCCGCCATGCTGCGGGGCGCGGGCTACAACGAGCCCCGGGCCATCCTCGCGACCGGCTTCGTCGGCATCGACGGCAAGGCCCTCTCGACCTCGCGCAACCGCGCGGTCTGGGCCGACGAGTACCTGGAGGCCGGCTTCCACCCCGACCTGTTCCGGTACTACATCGCCACCGGCGCACAGATCGACACCGACGTGGACTTCTCCTGGGACCGCTTCCAGGAGCGGGTCAACGGCGAACTCGTCGGCAACGTCGGGAACTTCATCTACCGCTCGCTTTTGTTCGCCGAGCGCAACTACGACGGCACGCCCGACGCGCCCGTCAGCGACGACGTGCGCGAACGCATCGAGGCGGCCATCGACGACTTCGAGGCCGCCGTCCGCGAGTACGACGTGCGCGCCCTCGCCGAAATCGCCATCGAGCTGTCGAACTACGGCAACGAGTACATCCAGCGCAACGAGCCGTGGAACCTCGTCGACGACAACCCCGAGGAAGCCGAGCAGGTCATCCGCGACTGCGTCCAGCTGACGAAGGCCGTCGCGGTGCTCATCCAGCCCGTCCTGCCGGGCAAAGCCGAGCGCCTGTGGGGCCAGCTGGGCGAGCAGGGGTCGGTCGCCGACGTGACCCTCGACAGCGCGCTCGAAGCGCCGCCGGCCGAGTTCGGCGAGCCCGCGGAGCTGTTCGAGCAAGTCGAGGACGACCACATCGAGGCGCTGAACGAGGAGCTACAGGAGCGCGTTGAGGCGGCCGGCGACGAAGCGGACGACGGGGATACAGACGCCGCCGACCTCCAGCCGCTCGTCGAGGACCGCATCAGCTTCGAGGACTTCGAGGGTGTCGACATGCGCGTCGGCGAGATTCGTAGCGCCGAGCCGGTCGAGGGCGCGGACAAGCTTCTCAAGTTAGCGGTCGATATCGGCCACGAGGTCCGGCAGGTCGTCGCCGGCCTCCGACAGCTCCACGACGCCGAGGACCTCCCCGGGACGCGCGTCATCCTCCTTGCGAACATGGAGAAAGCCGAGCTGTTCGGCATCGAATCCAACGGGATGGTGCTGGCCGCCGGCGACGAGGCGGATCTGCTGACGACGCACGAGGACGCCCCGCTGGGGACCCGAATCAAGTAATCGCAGTCGCCAGCGCTTTTGTAGTCACGGCACGTACCGCGGACCATGGATGACGACGGGGCCGCACGAGACGATGCGGCCGCTACGGGTGATACGTTCACCGAGGAGTACGAACTGGCGACGGAAGCCGACGTTATTCAGCTCGAGGACGACCCAGATAGCGACGCGGCTGACGACGTGGAGGGCGCGGTCGCCGGCTCGCTCGCTCCGGACCTCGAGGTGACGCCCGACGCGCCGAAGCCTGAGAATGTCGTCTTCGTCGCGCTGGGGGTCTGTATCGCAATCCTCGCGCTCGGGCGGATGTTCCTCGGGGCGGAGATGTACACACCGTCCGTACTCGGCGGCGTAGTCCTGTCCGTCGCGCTCGGAACCGCAGTACTGTACGGGTTCTTCGTCCGGACGAGCGACGCGTAACGCTACAGCAGTGCCGGGCGTGTCACGCCCGACCCCGACACTTAATCCTGCTCCGACACTAGGTGAGAGCATGGTGAATCCGCTGGCGACAGTTGCCCTGCTGCAGGCCGAACCACTGTTAGGTATGTCGCTCTCCATTCTGCTGTTTCTGGCCGGCGCGGGCCTCATCGTGGGCGAGGCGCTCGCCCCCGGGACGCACTTTTTCGTCCTCGGGGTGGCCCTGCTGACGGCAGGGCTGGTCGGGCTGTTCATTCCAGCAAGCCTCGGTATCCTCGCCCCACTCATCCTTACTGTCGTTGTCCTTGCAACGACAGCGGTCACGCTATGGGGGTATCGAAAGCTCGACTTCGCCGCACCGGGCCGGGGCCAGACGCTCAGCTCTGACTCGCTTACGGGCCAGTTCGGAACGGTTACCGAGCGCGTAACCCGAAGCGACGGCGAGGTCAAACTGGAAGACGGCGGTTTCAATCCCTATTATCAGGCTCGCAGTTCCGGCGATCCCATTGAGGAGGGGACGGAAGTAATCGTCATCGACCCGGGCGGCGGGAACGTCCTGGAAGTCGAAGCGGTGGAGGCGGCAGGCGACGAAATCGACCGCGCGCTCGAACGTGACCGAAACCGGAGCGATGCGGACGCCGAGCCGGAGCGAGAGTCCGAGCGGGCGTAGGTGTGCAATTCGGTAGTTTGTGACAGGGACACCGAAGCCTTTTCATTGCGCGCTCCGGAGTTCTGATTGTCATGTTCCCCGCGACAGCACCGCTGCAAGGTCTGGGAGGACTCGTCGGTTTCGTTACCGTAATCTTCCTCCTGATCGCCATCGCGCTGGTGTACTCCAGCGTCGTGATCATCCGCCCGTACCAGAAAGGTGCCTACACGGTCCTTGGTACCTATCGCGGCGTCCTCGACCAGGGGATTCACTTCATCTATCCCTTTGTCTCCGACGTGACGCGGTTCGATATGCGTACCCAGACGCTTGACGTGCCGCGGCAAGAGGCTATCACCCGCGACAACTCGCCGGTGACCGCCGACGCCGTCGTCTACATCAAGGTGATGGACCCGAAGAAGGCGTTCCTCGAAGTCGACAACTACGAACGTGCCGTCTCCAACCTCGCCCAGACGACCCTTCGTGCCGTCCTAGGTGACATGGAACTGGACGACACGCTGAACAAGCGGGGTGAAATCAACGCCCGCATCCGGAAAGAGCTGGACGAACCCACCGACGAGTGGGGTGTCCGCGTCGAGAGCGTGGAGGTCCGCGAGGTCAACCCGTCCAAGGACGTCCAGCAGGCCATGGAGCAACAGACCTCCGCCGAGCGGAAACGCCGTGCCATGATTCTGGAAGCCCAGGGTGAACGGCGCTCCGCCATCGAGACGGCCGAAGGTGACAAGCAGTCTAACATCATCCGCGCACAGGGTGAGAAACAGAGCCAGATTCTGGAAGCACAGGGTGACGCAATTTCGACCGTCCTGCGTGCGAAATCCGCCGAGTCGATGGGCGAGCGCGCCGTCATCGACAAGGGGATGGAGACGCTCGCGGAAATCGGTCAGGGCGAGTCGACGAAGTTCATCCTCCCGCAGGAGCTTACCTCGCTGGTGGGCCGCTACGGCAAGCACCTCCAGGGCTCCGACGTGAAGGAGAACGGTCACTCGCTGGAAGCGCTTGACTTCGACGACGAGACCCGCGAGATGCTTGGTCTGGACGATATCGAGGAAATCCTCGGCCAGATCGACGAGGAAGCGCAGGTCGATGTCGAAGCGATGGAAGAGGAAGCCCAGAAGATCAAACACGGCGAAGACTCCGGCGTCGACAGCGCCGACGACGTCATTGAGGAGATGGACGCTGAGATAGACAACGACTCGGGCACGACTGACGTGGCCGGCGGTCCCGACGACACGACGCGAACGTCGGAAGTCGACAAAGACAACTAACTGAGAATCAGGCGAAGACGTTTTATTACCGACCCACCTTTTCGGTAGCAATGACGCGTGAGGGCGACGTGGACGAGGATAAACGAGCGACACTCCGTCGCTTTGCCGCCCTCGGTGCAGCAAGTCCGTTTGCCCGCTTCGGCGACAGCGGAAGCGAGAGCGACGCGCCCGACGCCATCGCCGGATACGTCTCGACACACCCCGGGACCCACTTCTCGAAGCTTCGTGACGACCTCAAACTCGGGACTGGTGAGGCCCAGCACCACCTCCACCGGCTGGAAAACGAGGCCGTCGTCACGTCACAGAAGGACGGCGACTACCGCAGGTACTTCCCGGCCGGGCAGTTCTCCGAGTTCGAACAGGTGGCGCTTGGCTACCTGCGGCGGTCCACGGCTCGCGGGATGCTCGTCACCCTGCTGCGCCGCCCGGACGCGACGGCGTCGGAACTGGCCACTGAACTGGACGTCTCACGGCCGACGGTGAGCAACTACGCCGCCGATCTGGAGGCCGCCGGGCTCCTGTCCAGAGAAGACGGCTACGCAGTTACGGAACCCGAAACCGTGCTGACACTGCTGATTCGGTACGCCGATTCGTTCGGCGACGATGTGGCCGCGTTAGCCGGCGAGGCCGACTCGCTACTGCGGTACGACCCGTGACGCTCGGGTTCCGGCTGTCAACCCAGCCGCGTCCGTCTCACCCCCCTTCGACGATGCTTGTTATCTCGAACCTGGCCCCGCCCGCCTCGCTGTCGGTCACGCTCACATCCCATCCGTGGACGGCGGCGATGTCAGCGACGATTGCGAGGCCGAAGCCGGTGCCGTCGGACGCGGTCGAGTAGCCGGCTTCGAACACCGCGTCCCGCTCGTCCTCGGGGACGCCCGGCCCGTCGTCGGCGACGTAGAACCCGCTTTCGTCGTCGATGTCGCCGACGGTGACCGTCACGCCGTCGCCGTGCTCGACGACGGCGTCCGACTGGGGCGGCGTGGTGCTGTGTTCGACATCCCCATCCTGTCCCTGGGTGGGAATGGATCCGTGTGCGACGCTGTTCCGGAACAGGTTCTCCAGCAGGCGACGCAGCCGCCGGGGGTCCGCGACGACGACGCTGTCGGTGTCGGTCTCTAAGGTCGCGTCCCCAGTTTCGACGGTCTGCCAGCAGGCGGTCGCGGCGGTGTGTAAGTCGACCGGCTCGGTGGTCGTCGCCTCGCGGCCGTCGCGTGCGAGCGTCAGGATGTCGTCGATGAGCGTCTGTATCCGCTGGTGGGCGCTGTCGATGCTGTCGAGATGGTCGTCGGTCCCTTCCTGACGGGCCAGTTCCAAGTGGCCCTGCGCGACCGTCAACGGCCCCTGAAGGTCGTGGCTGACGACGCTGGCAAAGGATTCGAGCCGCTCGTTCTGGACGCGGAGCCGGCGCTCACGTTCCTTCTGTTCGGTGATGTCCTGGATGAACCCCCGAACCGTGCGGCGTTCCGCGTCCTCGACTCGTTTGCCGCGGGTCCGGACCCACCGACAGTCGCCTGTCGCGGTGATGAGCCTGACTTCGAGGTCATACGGTTCCCCGTCTTCGAGGGCCGCATCGACGGCGTCCGCGACCGTCTCCCTGTCTTCGGGATGGTAGAACGACAGCCCACCTTCGACTGTCGGCTCGAAGTCGTCGTCGACCTCGTGGATGCGGCGGGTGCCCGCTGTCCAGGTCGACATCCCGCTTTCGTCGAACTCCCACGCGCCGAGGTCACCCAGTTCCTCCGCCTCGGCGAAGAAGTCCCGTAGCTGGGCGAGGTTCCGCTCGCGCTCGATACGCTCGGTGACCTCCTGACAGTGCGAGAAGATAGTGACGACATCGCCCGCGTCGTCGGTGACGAGACGGTTGTGCCACTCGACCATGATACGCTCGCCGTCTTTCCGGACGTCCTCGTCGACGCTGTGGTAGCCGCCGCTGGCCTCACTGAGGGCAGAGGTGACCGCGTCGACGTCGTCGTAGCTGTCCGGACTCACGAACACCTCCCACGTCTCCCCGAGCAGTTCGTCTTCGGTGTAGCCGAATATCTCGGTGAGGGTGTCGTTGACCCGAACGATTTCGAAGTCGGAGTCGAACTCAACGAAGTCCAGCGGCGACTGGTCGATAAACAGCGACAGCCGGTCCGTGCTCTCTTCGAGGGCGCGCTGTGACCGGTACTGTTGGACGGCGTTGGTGATGCGGTTGGCCAGAAGTGCGTAGTGGCTGGTGTCAGACGTCTTCTGCAGGTAGTCGGTGACGCCAGCCGAAATAGCATCCCCGGCGACTGCTTCGCTGCCTCGGCCCGTGTACAGAATAAAGGGTAGCTCCGGGTACGCCTCGCGGACGGATTCAAGGAGGTCGATGCCGCTTTCGCCGGGCATCTCGTAGTCCGAGACGATGCAGTCGAACGTCGCCGATTCGAGTCGGGCCAGCCCCTCCGATGCACTCGTCGCGGTCTCGATGTCGAACGCGGCCCGCTCTCGTTCGAGAAACGCCGCCGTCGTCTCCGCGTACTGCAGGTCGTCGTCGACGTGGAGGACTCGAATCGGGGAACCAGCCTCTCCCATTACTGGGTCCGACTATGCCGTCAACTGTTATGAATATGCACATTCAGATCGGCAGACAGAAGCATGCATCTCAAGGGGTCGTGACTGACGGAAAAGTGAGCGACGACACCGAACCGTCTCTGCGCGGGGGACAGCACCGCTCGTTCGGCGGAGTCCGGGCTTACGCTTCGACCATCCACGTTGTCGAGGAGGAGTAGCCCCACTTCTCGACGGCCACGTCGTGGTCGCCGTCGGCGATTGCGGTCATGTTCGTGCCGACTTCCTTCGCCGAGAGCCCGAGTTCGTCGCCGATAAGCCGGGACTTGAAATACGTCTGGTCGTCAGCATTGGAACGGAGATACTCCAGAATACGTCGCTGCTTGTCCGAGAGCGGACTGTCGGTGGGTTGTGCGGTGGCGCTCATTAGTACAGTTACTAGCAGCACCGAGACACCCTTATTGGATTTGGTACAGACGGTTAACGGCCCGCAGTCTTGCGGTTTTCTCTCATTCGAAGCGGACATACTGCCGCGAGTTGGGCCACGCGACAGTCGGTTGGTACAGGCGGGAAACACCGCGGTCGCTCGCTCCGGCAGTTCTTTAGTAATGGGCCGTTTTGTGGCCGAACGGAGGTCTATCACATTGGAAATCTCGGATCAACTGCTGTGTCTGTTCAGTGCCGATATCCGCAGCGAGGGGGACCGGTACGTCGTAGAGATCCCTCGTCGAGAGGTCGAGACGGGCGCAGTCGACTCGGGCAGTACCTACCGCGTTGCGCTTATCTCCGCAGACGAGGGGACAGAGGCGGACGAGGAGACAGTGGCGGAGACGCCACCGGATCAGCCACAACCGCCGGTCGAACCGGGTGAGACGCGCTACGTCGAGATTGAAGACATCGGCAAGCAGGGCGACGGCATCGCCCGCGTCGAGCGCGGCTATGTCATCATCGTTCCGGGAGCCGAAATCGACGAACGTGTCAAGATCGAAGTGACCGAGGTCAAGTCGAACTTCGCGGTCGGCGAAATCATCGACGACGTGTGACGCTACTCGTAGGGGCTGCCGTCTGGGCGCTTGGCTCCTTCGGAGTCGTGGACGACGACCTGTCCGGCTGACTGGTCGACTGGCCGGTAGTTGTCGCGGACGCCGATTGCTTCCGTCAGTTCTCGAACGGCGCGCTCCTTGAGCGCTGCTGCCAACTCCTCGGCGTCGGCTCTGGACATATCCCGACCGAGCCCCTCACATTCGTGGGCCCGGACCATCCCCGCCTCGTCGACGGCTTCGCCCATCGGCTGGCTCGTCCCGCCGAGCGCGACGCTGAACGGGTAGGTCCGGCAGATGAGCGGGCGGTCGCCGTGGACCGTACAGGCACCCGTGCCGCCGTCCTCAGCGTAGAACGTACAGTCGCCGCAGTCATCGGTCTGGAGCGCCCACTCAAACGTCTCGCCTTCGGGGCCGTCAGGGCCGTCAGCCAGTCCGTACGGCATCGGTCGAGCCACGTCGCGGAAGTCGTACTCCCCGGTCGCCTGTAGCTGCCGGATCTCGTCGGGAAACACCGTCGCAGTGTGGGGTTCAGCATCGGTTTCAGCGGACTTGGGCTGCTCGTCGGACCCATCGGGTCCGTCACTCGCGCCACCCGCACTACACGCTGACTCGGCCTTGCAGCAGGCTCCACAGCGGGTGCATTCGAACCCGATCGTCTCGATTGCGTCGGCCAAGTCCGACTCGTCGAGGGCACGGGCCCGTTCAAGTTCGGTTTCCAAGGAGTCCACAGCATCGCTAGCGGGCCGACGGGCAAAAAGGCGTCACTCCGCCGGGTTCGGCACGGCCCGGTCGCCGTCCCACGAGAGCACGCCTTCGACAGCGAGTTTCTCAATGTGGGCCAGCACCGTCGCGCGGGCCAGGTCGCGCACGCCGGTGAGGTCCTTTTCGTAGGCGGCGTCGAGGATTTCGTCCAGCGTAGTGGCGCCGTGGTCGACAGCGTCCCGAACACGCCGCTCACGCTCCAGTCGGTGATTGATGAGTCGTGCACAGGTCTCCCGTGGCGTCTCGATACGCGGACCGTGACCCGGTAACAGCACGTCGGGGTTTCTGGCGTGGAGGCGGCGCAGTGACGCGAGATAGGCCCGAACGTCGCCCTCGGGTGCACCGACGACGACGCTGCCCTCAGCGACGGCGAGGTCGCCGGAGACGACGGCCCCGTCTGTTGCGAAGGCAACGTGCTCCGGCGCGTGTCCCGGCGTATCGATGACGGTCACTGGGCCGGCATCAGTCGGAATCGTCGTCCCTCCGCTGAACAGTCTGTCCGGGGAAACGCCGGTCGTAGCTTCAAACGCGCCTGCTCGACCGTGGCGCGCCCACACCGTCGCGCCCGTCTCTCCGGCGTAGTGTGCAACGGCACCAGCGTGGTCAGGGTGATGGTGCGTGAGCGCAATGTGTGCGAGGGTGCGGTCGCTGAGAAGCGAATCGAGCGCATCGTTCGTCGCCGCAGGGTCCACGAGAAGCGCCGCCTCGTCGCCACAAACGTATGCCGCCGTGTTGCCAGTTGGTGCCCGTGTCGAGACGGGTACGTCGGCCCGCTGCCAGTTCATGCCGGCCGGTCAGACCGTGAGGAAATAAACCTGTTTGCGTGCGTCGGTGAAACTATACCGCGAGTCTACCAAATCAGACTCCTCCAGCCGGTTCAAGGCATACCTGACAGTACGGTCCGGGAGCAGCGAGTTCTCGGCCAGGTCGCCCTGTGACAACGGAGCATCGTCTTCCAGCACCTTCGCGACGAGCTTCGCGCTCGGCGGGAGTTCACGCAGCGTGTCGCGGAACTCCTCGTCGGTAAACGGTGCCGGTGCAGCGTTTTCAGTTAATGCGCTCATAGTGGCTGATATTCCAGACTTACTGGTAAAACTTGGCTATATGCATGACCAAACAATACAGATTCTATGAAGTGTTTAATGTGTCCTTATACAAAACCGCCATCGTGCGGTTCCGGCCGGTAGCAGGAAGATTTGCCCGGATTTTTCAGGGTCGGGAGTGTGGCCGGTTCCGGATTGACTGGAAAACAACCCGACCGATGAAAGGGGATTCCAGTATCGTTTTATCCCCCGCGGGGTGAGCAATACACCGTGAAAGGGCAGGAGTGGTATCAGGCCGACACCGTGGCCGAAGAGTACGAGGCCAAGCGGTTCTCCCGTGGTGGTCGGCTGATCGACCGACGCGAGAAGCAGGCCGTCCTCGACGCAATCGGCCCCGTGGCCGATAAGGACGTATTAGAGGTAGCTTGCGGGACCGGCCGGTTCACTGTGATGCTGGCCGAGCGCGGCGCGAATATCACCGGGCTGGACATCTCGGGACCGATGCTCCAGCAGGGCCGTGAGAAAGCACAGGCGACCGGTGTCGACGACCACGTGGAGTTCATGCGGGGCGACGCCGCCCGACTCCCGTTCCCGGACGACCATTTCGACACTGTGTTTGCGATGCGCTTTTTCCATCTGGCGGACACACCTGCGGCGTTTCTCGCGGAGATGCGCCGCGTCTCGAAGGAGCAGGTTTTCTTCGATACGTTCAACCGGTTTTCCACCCGGTCGATATACAACTGGGCGCTCCCGATGGGGTCGCGGCTCTACTCCCGCTGGGAGATCGACCGGCTGTTAGACGGGGCCGGACTGGAACTGACCGACGCGAACCACGACTGGCTCCTTCCGTACGGGTTTTATCGGAAGATTCCGAACGAACTGGCCGCCTCGTTCCGCTCGCTCGATACGGCGCTTGGCGGCACACCGCTCGGCGAAAAGTTGGCGTCGGTGTCGTACTGGAACACCCACGTGTAGCGCATCGCCGCTCAAACGCTCCCGGTTTTGTAGCGGAGAGTTCGCGTCCGCCTCCCGCGACTTTTAAGCGCCTTCGCCGTCCTACCCAGAGGTATGGATATCTCGGTAGTGGTCCCGACGTTGAACGGCCGGGAAGAGCTGGCCGGCTGTCTGGACGCACTCACCGAGCAGGTTCCGGATGCGGAAGTAATCGTCGTCAACGGCCCGTCAGCCGACGGGACGACTGGCATGATCCGCGACCGGGACGACGTGTCTATTCTCGTCGAAATCGCCGACCGCTCGGTGACAGTCGCCCGCAACGCTGGCATCGACCGGGCGACGGGGGACGTTATCGCGCTCGTCCATCAGTCGCTCTCAGTCGAGTCCGGCTGGGCTGACGCCGTGAGAGACGGGCTTTCGGGGACCGCGCAAGCCATCACCGGACCGACACACCAGCAACTGTGGGCCGGGATGACGACCGAAACAGAAGAAACACGGACGATAGCCGGCCGCGACGTGACGTATTTCAACCCCGGCAACGTCGCGTTCGATGCCGAGGTACTGGAAGCACTGGACGGATTCGACGAGTATCTGAATGTCGGCAGCGCCCGGGACTTCGCACACCGGATGGCCGCCAGTGAGTACGGTGTCGACTGGAGCACAAAAATGTGTGTCAGCCGCGAGTTCGAGGCCGACGGCGGCATCGCAGAGACCGACTGGAACTGGAAGTACCGCTCGCTCGCGTATCGACTTGTGAAAAACTACAACGTCCGGCCGACTGTGGTGCGGCGACTCCTCAGCCACGCGATCGGTGACGCGAAAGACGCGCTGGTCGATGTCGTGCGCGGGGAAACGACGCCGTCGCAGTGGCTCGGCAACGGGCAGGACGTGTTCGGCGGCGTCGGGTCGGGAATCGTCGACGGAGTCAGGGCACGCGTGACCGACCGGACACTCCGCCGGAATCCGAACGGTCGGTCCGCGCGTGCGGACCGCGCAGTGACTGTGTACGACTGGCGGTAACCCACGACTGTCGCCCGTTCTACCGGTGTGGCGGCTGCCGGCGATCAGGGCGCCAGCGCTTCGATGACGCGGTTTGGATTGTTCGAGAACACCTTGCGCATCGCGTCTTCGGGGACATCCAGTGTCAGAATCTCCATGACAGCCACGTTCGGGTGAACGCTGGGGACGCCGCTCCCGAAGAGAACACGGTCAGGATGTTCCAGAACCGCCCGTTCCATCGGCCCCCGGTAGCGGACCGCGCTGGTGTCGAGATACAGATTGTCGTGGGCCGCCAGCAGGTCGATGGCTCGTTCCATCAGGTCCTGCCGAAGTGGATGCGCGCCGAAGTGTGAGAGAATGACCGGGAAGTCGTACGATAGCAGCGATTCGGCGACAGTTTCGGGCGGGAACCCTTCGCCGCCGTGGACGATAACGGGCAGCGACACTGACTCCAGTTCTGCGAGGACTTCGTCATCGGGTAGCCCGTCGGTCGGTGGATGGAGCTTGAAGCCGTAGAACCGGTCGTCGTAGGCGTACTGTTCGATGTCCGCAGGCGAGGTATGGTCATCTGTGCGACTACTTGCGAGGTTGCGAAGCGCCGACCCGGGGCCGGACCCCGGGTCCCGAGCGCCGTTGACTCTGGCGAAGGCGACCATCGGTCGCTCGACGGTCATCCGGGCGACGGCGTTGTTCGCTTTCAGATACGACCCGTCTCGCTCGCCAGGGAAGACGACGGAGCGGACGACGCCGGCCTGGTGCATCTCCCGTTCCAGTTGCTCCGGGTCACCCATGCCGTCTCGGGGCCGGCGCTGCTCGTCGGGTTCCAGCCGTGCGTGCACGTCGACGACCCGAAAGCCGTGCTCCAGCTCCAGCATCTACTATACGGTGTGTATAGACCCATATTAAAAGATGTGTAGGTCCGGCCAGGATTACAGAGACAGGAACCGCGCTGTCGCCCAACGAGCGGTCTGCGCCGTTAGAAAGTTTTATATAGAACCGCTTGCCTTGTCTTAAGTGAGGTTCAACACATATGTCATCTGGCCAGCGACGCATGGGCGGCCAGCCTCTTTTCATCCTTGATGAGGACGCCCAGCGCACACACGGAAAGGACGCACAGTCATCGAACATCTCCGCCGGAAAGGCCGTAAGCGAGTCCGTACGGACCACGCTCGGTCCCCGCGGCATGGACAAGATGCTCGTCTCCGACGACGGTGATGTGGTCATCACCAACGACGGGGCGACCATCCTTTCCGAGATGGATATCGAACACCCCGCGGCCCAGATGATCGTCGAGGTCGCCCAGACCCAGGAGGACGAAGTGGGCGACGGAACGACGACCGCGTCCGTGCTGGCCGGGGAACTGCTGACGAAAGGCGAGGACCTGCTCGACGACGACGTCCACCCGACGACAATCGTCGAGGGATACTCCGCTGCCGCCGAACTCGCACAGGAGGCCATCAACGAGATCGTCCTCGATGTCGACCTCGACGACGAGACGCTCGTCGAGGTCGCCGAATCATCGATGACCGGCAAGGGCACTGGTGATGTCGAGGCCGAGAAACTCGCCGAAGTCGTCGTCGACGCCGTCCGTCACGCCAAGAGCGACAACGGCGTTCGCCGGGACAACATCGAAGTCCACACCCAGACGGGTGCGGCTTCCTCCGCGACCAAGCTCGTCGAAGGCGTCATCGTTGACGAGACGGCCGTCCACGACAACATGCCGTCCTCGGTCGAGAACGCGTCCATCGCGGTCATCGACACCGAGCTCGACGTCCGCGAGAGCAACATCGACGCCGAGTACAACGTCTCTAGCGTCGACCAGCTCAACGCCGCACTCGACGCCGAAGAGAGCGAACTGCAGGGCTACGCCGAGGAAGTCGTCGAGAGCGGCGCTGACGTCGCCTTCGTCACCGAGGACGTCGCCGACCGCGTCGCCTCCCAGCTCGCCAAGGAAGGCGTCTTCGTCGCCGACAGCATCAGCTCCTCGACCGCGAAGGACATCGTTGAGGCGACCGGCGCAAAGCGCGTCGGCTCCCTCGAAGCTCTTGATGAGGACGCGCTCGGCCACGCTGACAGTGTCGACGTGGAAAAGCAGGGCGACGACGACGTGACGTTCATTACCGGCGGCGCGACCGCCGAGTCCGTCACAGTTATCGCTCGCGGCTCCACCGAACACGTCGTCGACGAACTCGAACGCGCGCTCAACGACGCGCTCGACGTGGTCATCGCCGCGCTCGACGCTGGCGGTGTGGTCCCCGGCGCAGGCGCCACGGAGATTGCCATCGCCGACCACATCCGCTCCGAAGCAGCGTCAATCGAGGGCCGCAAGCAGCTCGCCGTCGAAGCGTTCGCCGACGCTGTCGACGTCCTGCCCCGCACGCTCGCCGAGAACACGGGTCTCGATGCCATTGACGCGCTCGTCGACCTCCGCGCCGAACACGAGAGCGAGGGCATCGCTGGCGTCATCAGCGAAGGCCAGACTGGTGTCGTTGCTGACCCCGTCGAGTACGGCATCCTCGACCCCGCCGCTGTCAAGCGCGAAGCGGTCGACTCCGCCACCGAGGCGGCGACGATGATCGTCCGCATCGACGACGTTATTTCGTCGAGCTAAGCTGGTTTAGACGTCAAACCTGTTTTCTTTTGACCGCGCCAGAGAGCGGCGCGACCGCTGTAGAAACCACCGCTCAGTCGCCGCTGGGCTCGACAGAAAGCGTCAGCGTCGCATCGGCCCCGTCAGCGAGCGCTTCGACGAGGTCCCGGTCCACGTCGCCGGCCGCCGCGTCGGCGTTTACCATCACAGTCCGGTCATCGACGTAGTCGCTCGTCCGCAGGACGTGGCTCCGGTCGTTCTCGAAGGAGAGGTCTGGATGGCCGGTTCCGGTCACGGTAACAGTGTGGTCACCAGCCTCGATAATCGCCGTAATCGTCGCGTCGGCGTCCTGGCAGGCCGCTACGAACTTCTCATCGAAGTCGGCGGGGACGCGGTCAGCTTCGATAGCTAGAATGCAGTCACCGGCCGGTGTCAGAAAGTCGTCGCTCGTCACTTCTAGCGTGCTCGCGTGCTCGCCGGCGACGTTCTCGTGGCCCTGTGCGTGGACCACTTCTTCGAGTGTCATACCTCTCGCTCGCCGCCGGGCATACTTCAGCGGGACGACTCGGAGCGGACGACGGTAACCGTCACCGCACCGCAGACGCACTCGTGCGCTTCGCGGCGGCCAGCGTCGGTCTCGAACACCAGCGCCGGCTCCCCGAGCGAGCGCTCGCAGTGCTGGGCCTCGCAGGTCGGTGTCGCTGCCTCGTGCAGTTCAGTGAGCATATCTGGATAATAGGTGGCTACCTATGTCAAAGCGAGCCGTCCCCGCAGTGAAAGTGAAAGTGAAGGCGTGGGGCAAAGGATATGCCCTCGGGGAACGGGCCACAAGGTATGTCGCTGGAGTGGCGCGGCGCGGCGGTTGCGCCGGACGACGAGATGCCGTCCCCGGAGGCGTGGGAACCGGTGTCGGTACCCGGCCGGCCAGAACAGTTCGCCGGCGCCGAGGCCGTGGCCTACGAAACGACGTTCTCGGACCCGCGGGACGAGAGCGACGCACACGCCCTGCTCGTACTGAACGGAACATACGCGCACACACGCGTGTGGTGCAACGGCGATTTACTCAGCAGCCACGATGCCTACTTCGAACCGCTCCGGATTCGCCTCCCCGAGAGCGAGGAGTACAGGATCGTCGTGGAGTGTCGCACGCCAGAGGACCGCTTTGGCGGCCTGCACGCGACCGACCAGCTTCCGCCGGAGCGCTGCGTCCCGGGCATCTGGTGGGATGCGAGCATCGAAACCAGACCGGACCCCTGCGTGAGCGAGCTTTCAGTCCAGCCACAGGTGTCGGAAGAAGACGTGTCCGACGCGACGGTCGAGGTGTCGGCGACCGTCCTGACCGACGAGCCGCTCGACGACCGGATAACCCTCTCTCTGCGGCCGGAAGGCGACGTGCGTGGCGGCGGAATGATGGATCGGGCCCGCGTCTCGACCAACGAGGAGACGGCGACGGTGACGTATACGATGGACGTGCGCGACCCGTCACTGTGGTGGCCCCACGACCGCGGCGCGCAGTCCCGCTACGTTCTCAGGGCGAAGCTCGGCGACGACGAGCACTCGGTGACGACGGGACTGCGCACCGTCTCCTACGACGACGGCCTGCGGGTCAACGGCGAGGCCGTGCCCGTTCGCGGCGTAACGCTGCTGGACCCAACTGTTGAAGATGTCGCACGGGCTGTCGACGCCAATGCAAATCTGGTTCGGATTCGGGCACAGGGAACGCCGCCCGAAGTGGCCCGCGCCTGTGACGACCACGGCGTCCTGCTCTGGCAGGACCTCCCGCTGTCGGGCCCTGGTTCATTCGACCGCGAACGAGGAATTGCCCTCGCAACGCGGCTCGATACGACCTACGCACAGCATCCCAGTTTCGCGGCGGTCGGTGTTCACGACGAGCCAGTATCTCCGTACGCTGACGGGCTGGGCTCTGGGTTCCTCGACAGACTTCGCGTCCGATGGCGCGCTTGGCGAGCCGGCTACGACAGCACGGACGCCAAGTCAGTGGCCGGGAGCGTCGACGCCGTTCCGACGTTTCCGGTGGTCGGTCCGCCCGGAATCGGTCCCGACGCGGCCACGCTGTACCCGGGGTGGCAGTATGCCGACACGGCCGACCTCCCGTGGCTCTGTTCCACGTTCGGCGTTGGCGATGTCGTCGCCGGTTTTGGTGCCGGTGCGCTTGGGCGGCCGGACCCGGGCGACAGTCCCGGGTTCGATCGCGCCTGCCACGACCGACACGTCGACGGCGGCCTCGACGCGTCACAGGCGTATCAGGCCAGCGTCGTCCGCGAGGTTGCCGAGTCGCTCCGGCGCCGCGCCACGCCACTCATGATCGTGGATAGCCTCCGAGATGTCGGTGACGCCGGTATGGGTCTGCTCACCACGGATGGCACCGGGAAGACGGCGTTCAGTGTTCTTGCCGACTGTTACGAGCCCACGCAGGTAATACTCTCGGACCCAGCACCCGGCGAGCGGGATGTCGTCGTCCTCCACGACCGTCCAGAAAAAGCGGACCTCACCGTGGAATGGGACTGCAACGGGGACCGCGAACAGGCCGAACACACTGTCGGTCCGTTCGCCCGCGTCACCGTCGACACGCTTACTCTTTCAGCCGGTGACGACGTGACGCTCGCCGCCACCGACGGCCAGACTGTCGTCAAGAACGAGTACCGTATTAGCGAGTGATATATGCCCGTGATATACAAGGGAACCACAGACGATAGTGACCGTCTCGCCCCCGAAATAGGGCGTGTGAGACGTTGACGCGGTATTCAGTGCACCGGAATGTTTAAACAATATCCACCTCTATTCGTAGACACCAGAACGCTTCCGCGTTCAGGCAGTATCGCTTTCAGCCCAACATGAGAGGGAACCCTTGTTATTGGTGTCAGCCCCTCAGTAGTGGGCCGACTGTCTGTGCTGAAGCGGTGATGGCATAGAGGATTCAACAATGGCAGACTCGATAGACGAATCAAAGAACGTTACAGTAACCGAAGAGGATCTCGAAAACAAATCGAAAGGCGAGCTCATCAAACTCGCCGGCCAGCTCCGCGACCGACGGAACGAGCTGAACCAGATGGCGTCCGAGCGGGCCTCCGCCCGCGACGACCTGAACGCGAAGACTCGCGAGAAGGTCGACGAAGCCCAGGAACACCGCGAGAAACGCGACGAGCTCAACGAGCAGGTCCAAGAGCACAAGGACAAGCGAAACGAGCTCAATGCGGAAGCAAACGAGCTGTTCGACAAAGTCGATAACCTGAAAAACGACCTCGAACTCGACGAGGGCACGTCGGTCGAACAACTCAAAGAGGAGATCGAAGATCTCGAGTTCAAGCAACAGACCGAAGTGCTCTCCTCGGAGGACGAGAAGGAGCTCATCGAGAAAATCGAGACCAAGCGCGAGAAGCTCCAGGAGAAACAGGAGAAGCTCGACCAGGGCGGCGACCTCGAAGAGCTCAAAGAGGAAGCGGAAGAGGTCCGCTCGGAAGCCTCGAAGCACCACCAGAAGGTCACGGAACTGGCCGACGAGGCCCAGAAGCACCACAACGAGATGATCGAGGCCTACCGCGAGGCCGACGAGATCCGTGACGAGGCCGACGAGAAACACGAGGAGTTCGTCGAGGCCCAGGAAGCGGCCGACCAGCACCACGAGGACTTCGTCCGCGTCCAGAAGCGCCTCCGCGAGCTCGACAAGAAGGAAGAAGAGCAGGAGCGCTCCCAGCGTGAAGAAAAGCAGGAAGCCGCTCGCGAGGAAGCCGAGGAGATTTACCAGAAGTTCAAGGAAGGCGAGACCCTCGACACCGAGGACCTGATGAAGCTCCAGAAGGCCGGCAAGCTGTAAGTCTGCGGGATTTTCTCTCTGTTTTCTCGGACCATAGATGCATCACTCACCTGGCCTGCTCCAGCTCGGCGCGCTCTCGCTCGTCCCGACAGCTCTCGGTGGAATCCTGTTTGGCCTCGCGCTCGCCGCGCCACCGGGTCCGATGAACGCCGTTATTGCCGAGGAGAGTGCACTGCGGGGCTGGCGGGCCGGCTTCCTCGCTGGCCTCGGCGCGATGACTGCTGACGCCTGCTTCCTTGTGCTCGCTGTGCTCGGCGCCGCTACGATCATCACCGAGACGCCGGGACTTCGACGAGTGATGATCGGTGCCGGCGGGCTCCTGATGCTCTGGTTCGCGTACGGAGCAGTTCAGGAGGCCAATACAATAGTTACCGAGGGGGAGTCGTCGGTCGCGTCCGGGGACAGCCGGGGCTTTCGCAAGGCGCTCGTGCTGGCACTGACAAACCCCTATCAGGTCGCCTTCTGGCTCACCGTCGGCGTGGGCCTCCTTGAACCGGGTGTGGTCGACGTGGCGTCGTACGTGCCCGCGGTCGGGTCTGACGCATTAACCGTCCAAACCGGCCACCCGGTGCTGTTGGGTGGGTTTTTCGGCGGGATCGGTATCTGGATTACGGGATTTCCGGCGGCGATTGTCGCCGCGAGAACGCGTATCGAGCGGCTCGCACCGCTGGTCGCGTGGATTAGTGCCGCTGTTCTCGCCGGGACTGGGGTTCTGTTCCTGCTGCGGGCGCTATGAATCGCCCATCCCAGTCGCCACCTCGTCGAGGTCGTCTTCGACAGCCATGTCGGCGACTTCCATCGTTAGCCACTCCTGGAACCAACGGGTCCGCTTGAGCCGCTGGTGGACGATAGACTCGGCGGTGTCACTCTGCACGCGCTCGCGCGCGTCCTCACCGCGCTCGATGACACGGTCGACCATCTCGGCCGCGTCCATATGCGTCCGGGACTCATAGCCCATGCGCAACAACATCAGGGCGGTCCCGTTCGCGCCGACTTTGTCTAGGATGTCCGCCTCGATGAGACACTGTACTTCCAGCGGCAGGTCGTCCAGCGGCCCCTGGTACGAGTGAGCCTCGACGGCGGCGCAGACCTGTTCGATGAACGATTCTGGGTAGTCACCGTGTGCCCGCAGATACTCGCGTGCGATCCGAGCGCCGGCTTCCGCATGGAGGTCCTGCTCGGCTTCCAGTTTCGCGATGTCGTGAAACAACGCTGCAACGCGAGTCACGTCCACGTTTGCGCCCTCCTTGCGGGCGATTTTTGTCGCGATGTCGACGACGTTGAGGATGTGGTTGAAGCGATACTCCGCGGAGTGCCACGGATACCAGCGCATCCGGCCGCCCTCTTCTTCGTTTTCGACGCTCGCCGCGAGGTAGTCGTGGACGAACTCCTTCATTTCCTCGAACGCGTCGGCTGAGACAGGTGACTCCCTAATCTCGACGCCCACAGCACCACCTCCCGAAACGGATTTCGATAGTCATCTTACACATATAGACGTACGTTCGACTCTTTAGCGTTACGACAGGGAGAACGGCTGCTACACCGGCATTTTCAGATGGAGATAGCGGGGTAAACCCCGTCGTCGCAGTCTCCCGAAGGGACGCATTACTATCTCGGACGCTGTGTCAGGTAGGGTCATTACTGGGAGCCAGCCAGCGACTGGTTCTCAGCGGCTGGGAACATCAGTCCAGCTTTTTACATCTAATAGATAAATCAGCATACATGCCTCTCCAGCCACTCCACATGCCCGTCGGCGATGTGTCGATCGTGACCCACGCGGCGAACGAACACGCGGTGACTGATGTGCTCGTCGGCGTCGGTATCGCCCTGTGCCTGTTCGGCCTGTACTACAAGCTGATACTCCTCCCGGCAAACAGACAGGAATCGTCACAGCGCACAGGGGACCAGTCGCCGCCGTAGTTACAGATAGGCGGCGTCCCACCGCATCGGCTTGCGAACGTTCCCGCAGTTGTTACATTCGATACGGCCCATCGAATCCATCGCGTTCGCCAGCGTCTCACAGTTACTACAGAAGTACCCGTAGCGGTCGCTTCCCTCTTCGGTGACGTGGACCACGTGGAACGGCGCTATCGACCCGGACTCGTGGTTGTTGTGGTCGACGTAGACCGCCCGGCCGTCGTCGGTTATCGGTTCGCGGCCGAGCTCTTCGGCGTCGGTGTAGAGGTTCTCGACGTAGGTCCGCCCAGCGATGTCGACCTCGCCCGTGCCAGCGCGTTCGAAGCCGCGGTCCTCGTAGAAGCTGTTGCCTTCGACGTTGTCGGCCAGCACGCGCCCTTGGAGTGTCTCGGCACCGCGGTCGTGGAGCTCTCCGTGGGTCTCGTCAAACAGTGCCGACCCGATCCCTTCGCCGCGGTACGCTGGGTCGACGTGCAGCCAGAGTATCGTTCCGATGCTATCCCCTGAGAGGACGCTCTCGGAGAGACCGACCACCTGCCCATCCTGCTCAGCGACGAGAATCAACCGGTTACTCTCCTCGGTAAGTATTTGATTGATACGCTCTTCGTCGTACCACTCCTCGATAGCGCTCGTGATCGCCTTCGGCCCCAGCGAATACGACGCCTCTAACGAGCGACGCGCCACGTCACGGATAGCCGGCCTGTCCGACGACACTGCCTCCCTGATTTTCATATGCCACTAGTTGGCACGAAACATCATAAATCTACAGTTCGGTGTCAGAATTTGGGACACTCGTTGGGCTATTCATGTGAGGGCGCTGCGATTTGTTGCCTCGAATGGGACGTGTCAGCCCGTTAGCGCTGCTATCGCACCCTCTAGAAATGTGACCGCTGTTTGTGTTCTGGTAGCCGACACTTCAGTGGAATTCAGACCACGGGGACTCGAATTTTCTCGTCCGCTGAGTTCGACTCGCCGAGGATATCTACGGTTCACAAGCTTGCTCTGAATAGTCCCGGGCGGATTCGAACCGCGAAGACTCGAATCCTCTCGTCTTCTGAATATCGAATCCGCGAGAGCCACCCACTTCTCACGTTCGTTTGTCGGAGGATAGTCCCGGGCGGATTCGAACCGCCGTCAAGGGCTCCAAAGGCCCTTATGATTGGCCACTACACCACGGGACTTCATTCACTTCGTCTGTCCCGTGTACCGCGCAAATCCACAGGATTTGCTCACCACCACGGGACGTCACTCGCTATGAGCGATCCGTATGCAGGATAATCGACGGAACGCACTTGAACGCTTCGAGAGCGGCCGGTCAGTCGCTGGTGACTTCAGCCTCGACTTCGAGCAGGCCACAGACATCCCCCTCAGGGTCGAAACAGTCGGGACACTGCGGTTTACGGTCGATAATCGTATCGAGACGGTCAGCGACCGTTTCGTCGATGACGCCCTCCAGCTGCTTTGCCTCGGCCCGGAACTCCTCGACCTCTAGCACCTCGATGAGGAACCGTTCGATGATACAGTAGTTCTGGAGCGCCTCGCGAGCCTGTGCGATGCCGTCGTCGGTGAGGTCGACGCCTTTGTACTTCTCGTGGTTCAGCAGCCCACGGCTTTCGAGTTTGCCGATCATCTCGTTGGCGCTCGCCGGACTGACATCAAGCATATCGGCCACGTCGCCGGTGGATGCCGGACCGTCTTCTTGCTGTTGCGTGAGATAGATCGCTTTCAGATACTGGGCCTGCGTGTTCATTGATAGTCCTCCATCAGGTCGGTCACGTCTTCGACACCTTCTGCCTCGTCCTCGCGGATATCCGACAGCACGGCAAGCAGCCGTTCGCGGTCGATAGTGAATGTCACGTCGGACGCCTCGATGGCTTCGATGAGGTCGTCGTAGAACTTGTACGCCGTCTCCTCGTTACAGAGCTGGTCGTACAACACGCCGTCGAAGTCCTCGTCGGCCTCGTACTGGGCCTCGACTAGCATCTCGATTTCCTCGAACGGAACGGTGTCCGCTTCGAGGTCGTCGATGAGTGCCTCCAGTTGCCGGCGGTGCTCGGCCGACTCCGTCTCGGCGTGCGCGAGGAGGTCGAGCACCGCCTGTTCGTGCTCTCCGCTCGTTTCCTCGGCGTGCTTGGCCGCCCGTGCCTCGACGACCTCTTCGAGGACGATGCCGATCTGTAGCAACCGGGCCAGCTGATGATCGGACACCACTGGCTGTGTGAGACTCACGGTACAACCCCCACTCGGTGCTGTGCTCCAGTCATACACGTAGTTCGGGGAGGGCCGGACTTAAGCGGTTCCCTGTCGTCGAACTGAAGCCGTTCAGGCTCGGTCCGCGGACGGACCCGAAACTACCAGAGGCTGGGACTCGATGGCACACACGAGATGGTCGAACACGGCTGGCACGAGGACGCGGTCATCTACACACTGGACGTAAAGACGTTCAACGACAGCAACGGCGACGGCTGGGGCGATTTCCGGGGCCTCATCGAGAAGCTCGATTACATCGAGGACCTCGGCGTGACCTGCCTCTGGCTCCGCCCGTTCTATCCGAGTCCACTCCGGGACAACGGGTACGACGTCGCCGACTACTACAGCGTCCACGACCGGATGGGAACACTGGCAGACTTCCGAGAACTCACCGACCGCGCCCACGACCGCGGCATCCGTGTCCTCACCGACCTCGTGTTCAACCATACATCGACCGACCACAAGTGGTTCCAGCGCGCCCGCGAGGACCCCAACTCGAAGTACCACGACTACTACCTCTGGACTAGCCACCTCGACGATGCGTACCAGACGACCAACATTTTCCCCGACCGCGAGGACGGCGTCTGGAGCTACGACGAGGTCGCCGGCAAGCACTACTTCCACCAGTTCTACCACCATCAGCCGGACCTCAACGTCGCCAACCCCGCTGTCCGCGACGAAATCCACGACGTGATGCGCTTCTGGCTGGACCAGGGAGCAGACGGTTTCCGTATTGACGCCGCCCACCCGATGCTGCTGCCGAAGGGGCACAACGGGACAACCGAGGACATCGAGCTGTTCAAAGAACTGAAACGCGTCGTCAGGGAGACGAAGGACCACGCCATCCTCATCGCCGAGGCCGACGACCAGCCCGAACACCTCGATTACTACTTCGGTGACGGCGAGGCGTTCGACCTCCTGTTCAATTTCGTCCTGAACGCTCACATGGTGTACGGCGTCGGCGTCAGAGACACCTGGCCACTCCACCGCGCGAACGAGGTCCTGCCGGACATCTCAGGGATCGGACAGTGGGCGAACTTCCTCCGGAACCACGACGAGTGGAACCTCCTGAAACTCCCCCACGAAGCGCTGGAACACGCCCGGGAGTACTTTGGCCCCGATGACGGTTCCTCGTGGATTTTCGGTCGGGGTCACCGGCTCCGGCTGGCAGACCTCCTCGGCCACGACCACGACCGCATCGCGATGGCTCACAGCCTCCTCTTTGCGTATCCGGGGACACCGGTCATCCTCTCCGGCGACGAGATCGGCATGGGCTCGGACCTGTGGCTCGACGAACGGGAGTCTGTCCGGACGCCGATGCAGTGGGACGACACCGAGAACGGCGGCTTCTCGACGGCCGCTCGCGAGGACTGCTACAACCCGCCGGTCGTCGGGAAGGAGTACAGCTTCGAGCACATCAACGTCGCTGACCAGCAAGCCGACCCTGACTCGCTGCTGTCACACATCCAGCGTCTCGTCGCGGCCCGCAAGCGCAACCCAGAACTCAGCGGCGGCGACCTCCATCTGACCGAATCGGGCCACAAGGACGTGCTCGTTCACCGCGTCGACACCGGTGACACCGCCTTCATCTTCGCCCATAACTTCGCCGACGAGTACCGCGAAGCCGTCCTCCAGTGGGAAGTCCCCGACGCCGACACGTCGAAGGCAGTCGGTGACGGCGGCTATCACATCGAGGACGGCGGCGTCACCTTCCTGCTGGATCCGTGTGACTACGTCTGGCTCCGTGGCGATAAGCGCGACTGGTGACTGACTGCAGACGGTCACAAAAAACAGCAAAAACAAGCCGCGTCTCGCGGGCCGGTCCGTTGCAGTTCGAGGCCGCTGTGGGACCTCGTTACTCCCGAAGACGCTCGTAGATGAGCTGGTCGAGGTCTTCGCGGAGTTCGTCGACCTGCACCTCTTCGAGTACCGGGACGTAGAACCCTTCGACGAGCATGTTCTTCGCGCTCTCGGGGTCGACACCGCGGGAGGTCATGTAGAACATGTCCTCTTCGTCGACCTGCCCGACCGTCGCGGAGTGGGAGGCCTCGGTGTCGTGGTTGTTGATGATGAGCTTCGGCGACGCGTCGGCCTCGGAATCGTCGGAGAGCATGAGCGTGTTCTCACGCTGGTAGGACGACGTGTCCCAGGCCTCACGACCGACATCCTGCACGCCCTCGTACACCGAGCGGGCGTCATCGTCGAGGACGCCGCGGGTGACGAGGTCGGCGATAGTGTGTTCAGCCTCGTGCCAGACACGCGACGCGATGTCGAAGTGCTGGTCCTCGTGGCCGAAGAAGGCTCCGAGAATCTGGGACTCGGAGGAGTCACCCAGCAGTCGGGTCTCGACGTTAGACTTGGTCAGTCGGGAGCCGATGTTGCCGTCGATCCAGTTGACCGTGGCGTAGGTGTCGGCGTGGCCGCGCTTGACCTGGAAGTTGTAGGTCTCTTCCGAGAGGTTCTGGAGCGCGCCGTACTGGACGTAGGCGTTCTCCTCGGCGACGACCTCGACGATACCAGAGTAGTACTGGTCAGCGTCGGTCGTCTCGCCGGTCTGCTGGCGTTCCAGAATCGTGACCGAGGAGGACTCCTCGGCGAGGACGAGCGTGTAGTTGAACAGCGACTGGCTGTTCATCGTCGTCCGGATCTTCACGTCCTCGGCATCGACGCCCTCGGGGACGTAGACGACCGTCCCGGCCGAGAACAGGGCCGTCGACAGCGCGGTGAGGTAGTCTCGCTGCGGGTCGACGGTACTGCCGAAGTGCTCCTCAACGAGGTCTTCGTGCTCGTCGAGCGCCTCGCTCCAAGAGAGGACCTCGACGCCCTCGGCGTCGACGCGGTCCTTGTCCTGTGCGTAGTCGAGCGGGTCGACCAGCGACTCGTATTCGAGCGCGTCGAGGTTCGTCCACGTCCGACCCGGCGTCCGGATAACGTCCGGCATTTCGAGCTCTTCGAGCGCCGCGAGCGCGTCCTTTCGCGTCTCAAGCAGCCACTCCGGCTCGCCGAGATCGTCTGAAATCTGTTCCACTTGGGCCTCTGTGAGATTGGCGTGTACCTGCGTACTCATGGTTATCCGAGCGACCCCTCCATCTCAAGCTCAATGAGGCGGTTCAGCTCAACGGCGTACTCAATCGGCAGTTCCTCCGTGATCGGCTCGATGAAGCCGGCGACGATCATCTGCTTTGCGTCGTCGTCGTCCAGTCCGCGGGACTGGAGGTAGAAGACGTCCTCGTCACCGATCTTGCCGACAGTCGCCTCGTGGGCAACGTCGACCTTGGACTCCTGAATCTCCATGTACGGCATCGTGTCCGACGTGGACTCGTTGTCGAACATCAGGGCGTCACACTCGACGGAGGTCGAAGAGTCTTCGGCACCGTCAGCGATGTGGACGAGACCGCGGTAGTTCGTGCGGCCGCCGTCCTTGCTGATGGACTTGGACTCGATGGTGGACTTCGTCTCTGGGGCGTTGTGGTAGACCTTCGCTCCCGTGTCGATGTCCTGGCCCTCGCCGGCGAAGGCGATGGTGATGTGGTTGTCCGTCGCGCCGGGCCCTTTGAGGACGGTCGAGGGGTACAGCATCGTGGCCTTCGAGCCCATGCTGCCCGAGACCCACTCCATCGTGCCGTCGGCCTCGCAGATGGCGCGCTTGGTGTTGAGGTTGTACGTGTTCTTCGACCAGTTCTGCACGGTCGAGTACTGGACGTGAGCGTTCTCCTTGACGAACACTTCGACGCCGCCGGAGTGAAGGTTGAACTCCGAGTACTTCGGGGCGGAACAGCCCTCGATGTAGTGGACTTCGGAGTTCTCCTCGGCGATGATGAGCGTGTGCTCGAACTGGCCCATGCCGTCGGAGTTCATGCGGAAGTACGCCTGGACCGGCATATCGACCGTGGTGTCCTCGGGGACGTAGACGAACGACCCACCGGACCAGATAGCGCCGTGCAGCGCCGCGAACTTGTTGTCGCTCGGCGGCACGGCCTTGGTCATGAAGTACTCTTTGAGGATGTCTTCGTGTTCCTGGACGGCCTTGTCCATGTCACAGAAGATGACACCCTTCTCCTCCCAGCGCTCCTGCATGTTCTGGTAGACGATCTCGGACTCGTACTGCGCGCCGACGCCTGAGAGCGCGTTCTTCTCGGCTTCCGGGATGCCCAGTTTGTCGAAGGTGTCCTGAATCTCCTCTGGGAGGTCGTTCCAGTCGTCGACGCCGCCGCGTGTCTCGATGTCGGGGCGGATGTACGGGACGATTTCGTCCACGTCGACCTCGGAGAGGTCGGGCGCGCCCGGCCAGCCGTCCGGCATCGGCATCTCCTTGTACTGTTCGAGCGCGCGAAGGCGGCGTTCGAGCATCCATTCGGGCTCGTCCTTGTCTTCGGAGATGACCCGGATGGTCTCCTCCGTGAGGCCCTTCTCGGCTTCGAAGGCGGACTTCTCCTCTTTCTTGAACTCGAAGCGCTTCTCGGTGTCCGTTTCCTTGAGGTGGTCTTGATCTGAACTCATAGTGTGTGTAGTGTTATCGCTGTGTACGGAAGGGCGTTACGCGGCCTCGTAGGCTTCCTCTCGGACCCAGTCGTACCCCTCGTCTTCGAGCTTTTCGGCGAGTTCGGCACCACCGGAAGTGGCGATCTGGCCGTCGAGCATCACGTGGACGTGGTCGGGTTCGACGTAGTCGAGGATGCGCTGGTAGTGGGTAATCTGGAGGATGCCTGCGCCCTGCTCGTCACGGAGCGCGTTGATGCCGTTGGAGACGTCCTGCAGTCGGTCGATGTCCAGTCCGGAGTCGATTTCGTCGAGCACGGCAATCGAGGGCTCGAGAATCGCGGCCTGGAGGACCTCGTTTTGCTTCTTCTCGCCACCCGAGAAGCCAGCGTTGAGATACCGGGACGCGAACTTCTCGTCCATGTCCAGCTGCTCCATCTTCTCCTGGAGGATTTCCTGGAACTCGGCGACGCCGATTTCTCCTTCTTCGACGTTGCCCTCCATCGGGGAGGTGTCGTAGCCGGCGGCGTCCTCGTTGGTGTCGCCGCCCTCTGCGTCAGCTTCCTCTTCGTCGTCGTCCTCGAACAGTTCCTCGCGCTCTTCGAGCTTGGCGTTGAGCGCGGTCCGCAGGAAGTTCACCATCGTGACGCCCTCAATCTCGGCCGGGTACTGGAAGCCGAGGAAGATGCCGAGCGCGGCGCGCTCGTTCGGTTCGAGGTCGAGCAGGTCCCAGGTGCGGAGATCTTCTGGGATCTCCTCGTCGCCGAACTCGTCCTCTTCGAGGTGGATGAGCACTTCGCCGTCGGTTACCTCGTAGGCCGGGTGGCCGGCGATAATCTTCGCCGTCGTCGACTTCCCCGAGCCGTTGGGACCCATCAGCGCGTGGATCTCACCGGACTCGACTTCGAGGTCGACACCGCGGAGAATCGTCTCACCGTCCTCTTCTGCGACTTCTGCGTGGAGATTGTTGATTTCGAGTTTCGCCATAGGTATCTCTTAGGTCAACCGAAAGAAGGTACGTTTCACCCATGAAGCTTTCGCATTGCTGCGAACTCAACTTCTGTATATAGAAATAATATTTCTTGCAGCAGTAAGCCCCTGCTTTCTGTGGGTTACATGAAGCTGCCGAGTCCCGTCTGTTCCTGCCCGGACTTGACCTCCTCCCAGGAGATATCCATGGCTTCCAAGATCCGAGCAATCGGTCCTTTCAGTGTCTTATCGAGCATCTTGTCCCAGTCGATTTCGAACTCCTCGGGGATCTGGTCCGCGTACTCGAAGCAGATAACGTCGGGGTCCCGTCGGAACTCGCCGTACAGCGGGTCCCGCTGGGGGTCCAGTCCCTCCTCTTCCTCGATGCGCTGGAAGAAGTCCGAGTGGACCCGGTCGAGATAGAGGCGCTTGGGTTTCGAGCCGCTCTGGAAGTTCGTCCCCAGCAGAAGGTTGGCGTACTTCGCGCCCCGGACCTGCGCAGTGTCGGTGTCGTAGTTGTCGAGTTTCTTGCCGATGCCTCCGGGGATGCCCACGTCGTCATAATTGACGTTGCCGTCCTGATAGTCCTCGATGACATCGCTGACGTACTGTTTGATGGACTCGGCGTCTTCGCCGCGGACGATGCGGTCGATGACCTCCTTCTGGACCCGCTTGGTGATGGGCGCGATGTCCGAGCGCTGGTACTCGAAGCCCGTGATGTCGATGTCGTCGACGTGCTTGCCCTCCTTCCAGACGATGTTGCCCGCGTAGCGCTTCTTTTTGCCGGCCTGGAAGAACCGCCGGTAGAGCTTCTCGAACTCTATCTGGAAGCGATGCTCGTCGGCGTTGAGTTCCTCCATCGCGAACTCGTCGTACGAGTCGTTGATGGTCTCCTCCAGTTCGAACCCCTTCCCGATGGTCGCGGCGATGAGTTCGAGTTCGTCGTCGCTCATCTCCGGGTGTTTCTCGCGCATCTCGTCGGTGACGGTCACGTCGCCCTCGACGTCCGCCGGGCCGATGTCGCCCAACTGGAGCATGACAGAGTCGGTGTCCCCGTAGACGACCTCGTAGCCCTCGCTCGCGACGACCTCGTCGGTGTAGTCGATGACCTCGCGGCCGGTGGCGGTGACCGCCGCACCCATCTCCTTGTCGTAGAGGCGGAAGCGGTCCCACCCAAGTACGCCGTACAGGCTGTTCATTATCACCTTCACTGCCGCTTGCTGACGGTCTAAGCGCTCGTACTCCGGATTTTCGGGGTCAAAACTGTTCCGGCGTTCTTTCTTCTCCTCGCGCTCTGTCAGGAGTTCGTCGACCATCTCCCGGATGACGCCGTCCGGTTCCTTCCGGAAGTGCGTGCCGTTGGGCGCGCAGTAGGTGTCACCGTCGTAGGTCTCGGGGTCGACCTTCGTCTCCGGGCTGGCGTTGGTCGTCACCATGCACATCGGGTACAGCGACTTCAGGTCCAGCACGGTGACGTTCTCGCGGACGCCGGTGATGGGGTCGAACACCGCGCCGCCCTCGTAGTCCTCGCTCTCCTGTTGGCCCTTCGAGGGCAGCGCGAACTCGCCGTGGAGCTTGTGCAGGACGTACATGTCGACGGCGTCGCCAGGCGTCGTCGCGTCCTCCAGTTTGCAGCCGACGAAGGTGCGGACCTCGTCCCAGAAGTCGACGATGTCCTGCTCGCGGTCGAGTTCGACACACAGCTCCACGTCCCGGAGGTTGTACTCCAGCAACTGCTCGGGGTCTTGCTCCCAGAGGTCGCCGATGTCGCCAGTGTAGCGCTCCTTGCCGACGCCGAGTTCCTGCTCGCCGACGGCGTCGAGCCGGTAGGATTCGAGTTCGGTGAACTGCGTACGCTTGTAGGCATACAGGAGGTCGAAGACGACCCGGCCCTTGATATCGGGGCCGCCCCAGCCCGACCGCCAGACCTCGTCGACGCGGGAGAGGCGGTCGACGGACAGGTCGTAGTCGTGGTTGTAACTCTGGAGTTCCTCTAGGCGGTCGAGGAAGTACGGCGCGTCGAAGTCGTCGAAGTTCCAGCCCGTCAGCACGTCGGGGTCGGTGTCGATGATGTAGTCGACAAAGGCCTCCAGCATGGCCTCCTCCTCGCCGAAGACGCGCACGTCGGCCTCGAAGTCCTCCCGAATCGGGTCGTAGCCGGCCAGCGCCTCGGGGCCGTCGATGCCGTCGGGGGACTCGTACAGCCAGACGACGTACTCGTCGCGGTAGGAGTCGTGGGAGGTAAGGCAGATGATCGGTTCCTCGCCGTCCTCGGGGAACCCCTGCCTGTCGTCGACCTCGATATCGAAGGTGTTGACCCGCGGGTCGGCGTGGGCCTCGACCGGTTGAATCTCCTCGTGGTGGACCTTCAGGCTCCCGTCGTCGAGTTTGCGGGCGGGGACGCGCACGCCGCTCGTAATATCCTTGTCGATCAGCAGCCGGTTGGGAAAGAGGATGTCCGCCTCGTAGTGGTCGAAGTCGTCGCGTATCTGCCCCACGTCGCGTGGCGTCTGGCCGAATATCTTCGTCAGGCGCTCGCCCCGAATCGATTCGTAGGGCTCGCCGTCCGCGTCGGCTTCTTCCCAGCCAGTGATGCTATCGTACTGACGGAGTCCGTCGTCGGTGACGCTGTCGGTCGGCGCGTAGAAGTACGGCTTGAAATCGAAGACACGAGCGTGAACCGGTTCGTTGTCGTCGGTGCGGCCGAAGACGTGGACGACCGGGAATTCGTCGTCGCCCTGGCCCTCGATGGTGTAGTCGACCTGCGTGACGACGAACTCGACGGTCTCCTCGACGGGCGGGAACTGACGCTCGTCGAGATCGACGACGCTCGTCCCGCCGTCGCTCCCACCGTTGCCCGCGATGGCCGCCGCTTCGTCGGCGACCGGGCGGTCGTCTGTGCCCGCGTCCTGCCCGAAGTCCCCCAGCGTGCCCTGGGTGCCGTCACTCATTCTTGGCCTTGTTTCGAGATGCCGCATAAAAACACCGGCGGTCGACGGGGTATTGCCACAGGCAGAAAGTATATGCCATCGAGTAACATACCCAAGTTTGACGGCCAATGTCGCACCACGCATCCCCCCACGGCGAGGCGGATAGGTCCGAAGAACTGCGGTCGGAGCCGGCGCTCCCGGACGCCATCCAGACGACCGAGACCTACGAGACCGAGGAGGGGACAGTGTTTTACGACGCCGAGAACCCGCTTGCGTGGCTACAGACTGATACGGCGCTCACTTTACAGGAAATCGCCTGACAGGAAGTACTTTTAGCGTCCACGCGTCGTAGCTAGTGTGATGGACATCCCCGGCGAGGACGACCCGAACGAGAGCGGCGGCGTCCTCTCGGAAAAGAGCGAGTACGAACCAGAGGAGTTCGACCCAGAGAGCCTCGGACCGGACGTTCCGTCCCCGACGGACGGCGATTACAGCGGCGACACCACAGGGCTGTTCGTCAAACTCGTCATCGTGTTCAACGTCGCGCTGCTTGCCCTCTCGCTCGGCCCGATGCTTGCGTACTTCGAGGGACAGGTCGACCTCGGGGTCCGGATATTCCTCGTCGGCGTCATCGCCTTCGGCTACGGAACGTTTCGGTACATCCAGTTCGAGCGCGAGCGCAAATCGGACGACGAGGGCGACACAGCCGAGACCACACATACGCAGTCCGACGGCACAGAGTCAGGCGACCACAACGGCTAACCGGTCCGGCCAGCTACGAAGCATTATATGCGTACTGTGCGGGACGACGACGGCACGCGGTACTTACTGCTGAAGGAGTCCACCGATTCGAGTCTGGTCAGGGACCCTGAAACCGGTGAACAACGACACGTTCCGAACGCCGACCTCGAACCTGTGGATGGCGACTCACCGCTGACCACGGCCGCCAAAGCCGTTCCCGACGCCACCCGTCAAGTCATTACGGCGGCCCATGATGAGCGCGCGCTAGGCCTGCTCGTGGAACTCGACGAGCGCGGGCCGCTCCCCGTGGCGGAACTGCTCTCAGCCTACGATCTCTGCGAGAGCGACCTGCACGGCTTGCTAGCCGAGTTTCGCGCCGCCGGCCTGCTCACGGAGGCCAGAGTCCACGGCCAGCCGGGGTACGACACGACCGACACGGCCAGCGATGGGCTGGCGCAGCTCCGCGACTGAGGTCTGGTCAGCGTCGTGACTGCGGTCAGGCCAGTTCCGCGACCGTCGCTTCGACCTGCTCGACCCGCGAGCGGTTGGTCGTTGCGTCCTTCTCGACACGGACGAGGTCGTCCGCTGCACCGACGAGTTCCTCGTCGTGACTGACCACGAGAATCTGTTCGACGCCAACCTCGTCGCGCATGTACTCCACAAGGTCAAGCAGTTGCGTGACGTGGCCTGAATCAAGGAATACCGTCGGCTCGTCGAGGATTAGCGGCGGCATCGGTGCGGCTCCTTCGATACCCTCCGCGAGCAGACGATAGATAGCACATCGCAGGCTGAGGTTGAACAGCGCGCGCTCGCCGCCGGAGAGCTGTTCGGGTTCCAGCGGTTCGCCGTCCTTCTGGTACACCGTCAGCTGGTACTGTCCATCAAGCTCGATGTGTGAGTACGAGTCGTTCTGGTACACCAAGTCGAACGTCTGATTGAGCATCCGTTCGAGGGTTTCGACATTGCGCTGGCGCAGTTCCGCTCGAAGCGCGCCGTACATCTCCTGTAGCTCCTCGGTCTCCTCGTACAGCGTTTCGAGTTTCTCCAGGGTCACTTCGAGGTTCTCGCGCCGGTCCCGCAGTGACTCCAGTTCCTCGATTTCGTTCGTGACACCGCCGATGGCGTTTTGTAGTTCGTCGCGCTTCTGGCGTTTCTCCGCCAGCGCCTCTTCGGCCTGCTCGATGTACTGTTCCGCGCGTTGCTTCTCGTTGCGGGCTTCATCAATTCGCTCTTCGTCGAACGATTCGGCCAGGTCCTGCTTGCGCTCGCGCTTCTCCGCGAGCTGTTCGCGGCGCTGGTCGTTTAGTTCGGCCTGCTGACTGCGCTTCTCCCGCAAGCGCTCGATGTCGTCGTCGCAGTCGTCGATCTTCCCAAGCAGGTCTTCGACCCGCTCTAGACGCTCAATCGACTGCTTGACCTGCTGGCGCTCCTGATTGCACTCCGCGACGACCGAGCGGCAGTCTTCCGCCTGCTCGCGGGCTTCGGCGGCTTTCTCACGTTTCGTCTCGGCCTCGGACTCGTGGTCCGCTGCTTCCTCTCGGAGGGTTTCGATACGCTCTTGATCCGCGTCCAGCCCGTTCGCCTTCTCCTCAACGAGTTGGACGATGTTCGAGCGGTTGTTTTCGAGCGTCGCCAGTTCGTCCGCTGTCTCGACCAGCTCCGCCGCCGTCTCGTGTTTCGACTCCAGTGTTTCGACTTCTTCGCGAGCGTCTGCGAGCGTCGACTCCAGCTCCGCGATTCGCTCGCGGTCGTCCTCGATGGAGTCGACGTGCGGTGACTCGGCCACGTCCTGCCCGCACTCGGGGCACTTGCCGGCCTCCAGCAGCGCCTCGGCCTCCGCGAGCGACTCGCGCTCGCTCTCCAGTTTCGTCTCCAGTTCGGTCACCTGCTGTCGGGCCTCTTCGAGGTCACTGGCGACAGATTCTTTGTACGACTGCGCCCCGTTGCGGTCGGTCGGCGCGTTCTCGAACCGGGCTTCGAGGGCAGCGATCTGGTCGTCGATGTCGCTGATCTGCTCCCGGCGCTCGGCGATGGCCTCCCGCGCGGCTTCGATGTCTGCTTCCAGTTCGTCGGCCTCTTTGCGTTTCTCCTCGGCCCGGGATTCGAGGTCGGCAGCGCTGTCAGCGAGCGCATCAGCCGTGCTGCTGTGTTCCTTTGCGTCGACGCGCTGGTCCTCGATGCGGCCCTGCAGGTCGTCGTCGCGAGACTGTCGCTCTTCGAGTCGCGCATCGACGGTGTCGGGGTCCGGCTCCGAACTGTCGAGGTCGGTCTCGGAAACCGTTTCCGCGAGTTGCTCCTGAAGCGATTCCCGGCGGTCCTGTAGTTCCCCGATGCGCTCTTTGAGGTCGGTTCGTTCCGTCTCCGTCTCTGTGATGGTCGTCTCCAGTTCTTCGATGTCGTCTTCCAGCGCCGCCAGTTCCTCGCGTTTCTCCTCGTACTCTTCGAGGACCGATTCGGCCTGCGTGAGCGTCTCCTCGGCAGTGGCCTTCTGGTCCTCAATGTGCTCGATTTCGTCCTGCAGTTCCGATTCCTTTGTTTCCAAGCTGTTCAGGCGCTCGTGGAGGTCTTTCGACTCTTTCTCCTGTATCTGCTCGTCGAGTTGTGATAGTGCCCCCTGTTTGTCATCGCGCACGCGACCGACCCCGACGCGGGCGTCGCTGGCCCGCTCGCGGTACTCCTCCAGTTTCCCCAGTTGCAGGAGGTCGTCGAGCATATCTTGTCGGTCGCCGGGAGAGGCGTTGATGAGCTTGTTTACCTCGCCCTGACGGACGTACGCGCAGTTAACGAACGCCTCGCTGTCCATCCGTAGGAGCTCCGTAACGCGTCGGCGCACGTCGCGTGCCCCCTCGTAGTTCCCCTCGGGCGTCTCGAGCACACACTTCGCCGTCGTCGGTTGCGCCCCGGTCGCGCGGACCCGGCGCGTGAGGTGATAGTCGCCGCCGGCGTGAGAAAACCACAATTCGACAGTGCAGTCGTCGGCCCCGATAGTAACCACATCGCCGAGGTTCTCGTCCAGCGCCTTCGAGCCGTACAGCGCGAAGAAACAGGCCTCAAGTAGGGATGACTTCCCGCTCCCATTGAGTCCGTGGATGACGGTCACGCCGTTGTCCAGTCGCAGGTCGGCATCGTCGTAGCACTTGAAATTGGATAGCTTGACCCGTTGGAATTTCATTGTTGACCCTCCATCACAGGAACTCCTCGACGCTCGCTTGACTCTCGCTGTCTGTGCCGTCGGCTTCGTTCGCTGGTGTTCCGTCGTCGCCTTCGCCCTCGTTTGCACCCGCGGTGGCGTCGGTGTCGGACGCGCCATCGCTCGCCGCCGTCTCGGTGTCGGCTGCGAGGGCATCTGACTCCTCGGAAAGCAGTTCGCGGACGTGCCGTTCGACCTCGTCCTTGACGTTCGCGTCGGCGACCTTCGAGGCGCGTATCGTCTCGTCGATGTCGTGGGCGGCCTCGCTCAGTCCGAGCTCGCGGACGCGCTCGGTGACGGCGTCGTCAGGGTCGGCGAAGCTGATCTCCGTTTCTCGCTCCTCGGCCGTGATTTCCCGGTGGTCGGTGACGCGAGCCACGAGCGCACCCCGGTCAAGTGCAAATGATTCGACGCTGGCCGGAGTAACCGGGTCGCCGTCGCCGCTGATGGAGACGATGACGACGGCGTCCGCCAGGTCGTGCTGGCCGACGCGGCTCCGGACCCGTTCGACGCCTTCCTCGGGCCCGAGGTCCACGTCGACAAAGACGAACTCGCGGGTGTCGAGACCGCGACGTGTGATGCGTACTTCGTCGTCGAAGGTGACGATGTTGTAGCCGCGGTCCTCGCGTTCGCTCGCACTCGCGCGCTCGGTCGACCCGCAGTAGGTGACCCAGGTATCTTCGACCTGCTGTTTGCCGGGGTCGTGGTTGTCACCGAGCAACATCGCGTCGAACTCGACCGACGATTCGGTCAGAATTTCTTCGGCGTCCCAGTCGCCGTACTCGAAGGGCTGGAACAGGCCGTGGGTGACCAGCGCGGCGCTGTCTGCGTCGTGGGCGGCAAAATCATAGTCGAGGTCGTCGCGTTGCGAGCGTGGCACGAAATCGAGGCCGTAGAAGGCGGTGTCGCCGATGACAGTCGGCTCGTCGTTGAGCCGCGTCGCCAGGCCGAGTGACTCGTACAGGTCGAGCCACTGGGCGTCCCGCTTTGCCTCGTGGTTTCCTACGACAGCAAGGAAGGGGATACTGGCTTCAGAGAGTTCTTCGAGGACGCTCAGCGTGCCCATGATGTCGGCCAAAGCCGGACGGCGGTCGTGGAACAGGTCACCGGCGTGGACGACAGCGTCAGCATCGTCCGCGATGGCGTCTCGGACCACCTGCCGGAACGCATCAAGGAAGTCGTCCCGTCGGTCAGGGACGTTGTACTGCTGATATCCGACGTGGGTATCGCCGGTGTGTATCACCCGTGTCATTTGCCCACCTGTAAGCCAGCGCCACCTAAAGGGGTATCGTGAGCGGAGTGAAAGTGGTCGACAGGACTGTAATTGACCCGGTGACTACGACCCATCGTTTGGCCCCGCCGCGGCGTCCCGGTACCGCCGGAACGCTCGCAAAGCCGCCCGCCCCTCATCTGCCAGCCCGCTCACTTCGTGTTCGGCCTGTTCGACGGCCGCTTGGAGTTGGCCGACGCCGAACGTCTCGACGAAGGCGACTGCTCTGTCTAAATCGTCGGTTGCCCGAGACGCTCGCTCGATGACCGTCTGGTAGCCGGCGTCACCGCCCGTCTCGTCGGTCGCCATCCGGGCTGTGGTACTATCGCCCTCTCGGTCGGCTGCTCGGGTCGCTTGGCCCCTGTCGTCGCTGTTGCCCTCACCGGCAGCGAGCGCCGAGAGTGCCGCTTTCACCTGGTCGCTATCGGCCATAGCGTGGCGTGGCCACGGCATCCTATATAAATGTTCACCGGTACCGAGGCAGATAATGACGCTGTGGAGACAATCGCCCAACCGAACTGATCGAGAACGCGTACAAGATAGTGAGGTGATTCGTTCGATAGAACTAACGGTCCTGCGATAGTGCTAGCTGACAACGAAATAATAGTATTTTATCATGCCGCTGTGCAAATTCCGCTCCGACGACACGGCGCTTTCGTCAATCACAGTCGTCGCGCTGCTGATTCTGGCAACCCTGCTCATCTCCGTCATCCTCGCGCTGTTCATCCTCGGCGGGTAGGGCGGGGCGAACGTTTTCTGGCAGCGACCGGTGCGTTTCCCGCAGGACCCCGTCCAAGCGTTCAAATAATAGCACGGGACCAGCGCCGAGCATGACAGATATCGAGACGCTGGCCGAACGGCTCCGTACGGTCGAACGCGCTGTCACAGACGGAACGACGGAGTTCCCGGAAGTGACGGAACTCGCTGAGTTGGAGAAGCGCGTGGACGCCGTCGAGCAGCGTATCGACGACATCGACGAGCGGACGGCGGAACTCGAAGCCGCTACACAGGCCCTCCGCGGCTACGTGGGGAATGTTCGCACGGTCAACGAGGATATCGAGCAGCGCGCCGATGCGGCGCTGGCGGCCACTGACCGACTGGAGGAGCAACTCAACGACGCACTGTCGTCGCCGTCGGCATCTAGTCTACAGGCGGCTGAGAGCGATCAGAATCGAACCGAGGGAGTACAGACTGCTCCACGTTCGTCGGACGGCACCCATGCAGCGCCCGACACCGCGACCGACTTCTCCGCGATCACTGACAGCAGCACCCACGACAGGGACGAGACGCCTGATTCGGGCGTCGTCAGCCGCATTCGCGCGCTGCTGTGATATACCGGCTGGTCCTTGCCGTCGTGGTCATGACCGCACTCCTCGGTGTAACAGCCCCGGCACTGTCGACAGCCCGAGCGGACGCAGCCAGCGGCACGATGGAGCGTCAAGTAGACGGGCTGAGGACCGAATTGACGAGGCTAGCCGAGACCGACGCCGCGACAGTGAACGGCGACGCACGGCGAGCAGTGTCGATACGAATTCCCGTAGGGACCTACACGAATGCCGGCGTCAGTCAGCTACAGTTCGTGGATCGGGGCGGTGTCGGCGTCGCGACTTGGACGGTCGAGTCCCGGAAACAGACCGAACGGCTGGTCAGCATTCCGATCCGAACGACAGCCGCGACCGACAGACTCGACGAACCCGGCACACATCGGCTCGTATTCGTGCTGACGCGGTCAAACGGCCAGCGGATGCTGCGGGTCCATCGGTTTAAGTTCGAAGCCGCGGCGAGGCGTAGTCATGCGTGAGTGGCTCTTCGGGTCATCGACAGCGGCCGACTGTCGCTGTGAAACGACTATCGAGAGTGGGCGGCTGGTGGTGACGGCCGACGAGTGTCCGGGCGGCGGCGACCTCGCCGCGTCGGCTGACTGCCGGGCGACAGTCGTCGATTCGCTCTCGTCGGCCGGTATCGAGACAGTCGTCACAGCGCAAGCTGGACAGGCGCGAGTGTACGCCGAGCGGGCGGCGGCAGTACTCACTGCGGCTGGCCGGTTCGCGACCAGAGTCACCGCGCTGGACGACCGCCTCGCAGCCCGTGCCCGACGGGACCCCGTCGCTGCCGCGACAGAGGCAGTCGGCCGAGCGGGGCCGGTCGCCGACCTAGCGGCAGAGACCGGATTGGTTGTCGCCACCGAGGGCTTCGACACCAGTGAACAGGTGCTTACTGCCTACACCGGGCCAACGATTAGCGACGCCCGTGTCGAGACAGCGCCGCCGGCGGATGCGACGCTCCGGGGCCAGCAGGCGCTCCCGACAGATGCCATCGTTCGGAGATACGACGCGCACGGCGACCAACTGCCGGTGTATCATATCGAGCCCCGCGAACAGCGGTTCGACCCAGACACGATGGAGACGCTTGTCGAAGCGTACAGGCGAGTCGCGACCGCTGCCACCGACGGCGGCTGTCACCCGTACGATGCAGCTGCCGCGGTGGCCGGTGACAGTACGACGGCAACCGCGGTCGGTGCCGTGCTCGAAAAGCACACGGGCGGGCTCGGGATCTTGGAAGATATCTTCGCCGATAAGCGGGTGTCCGACGTGTTCGCCACAGCCCCAGTGAGTGACATCCGGCTCCGAGTGCGTTGTAACGGTGAAACGATGCGAACGAACGTCCGGCTGACGCCTTCAGGTGCGGACACGCTTGCATCGACATTCAGGCGGTCGAGCGGCCGGGCGTTCTCGCGAGCGAACCCGACGCTCGATGCAACGGCGACGGTGGCTGACCGGCAGATTCGCGTCGCCGGTGTGAGTGAACCGGTCAGTGACGGCCTCGCCTTCGCCTTTCGCGCCCACAACAGCGACGTGTGGCGGTTGGCCGACTTCGTCGACAACGGGACGATGCCGGCCGCCGTCGCCGGACTGCTCTCCGTCGCCGTGGAGCGCGGCAGGGCCTGCCTCGTCGCCGGTCCCCGCGGTGCGGGCAAGACGACAACGCTCGGGGCGTTGCTCTGGGAACTTCCCCACGAGGTCCGGACAATCCTGATCGAGGACACGCCCGAACTTCCGGCGTCGTCGTTGCAGTCCGACGGCCGGGACGTGCAGGCGCTTCGGACCACCAGCGGAGACGGACCATCAGTAGATGCTACAGAGGCCCTGCGGACCGCGCTCCGACTCGGCGAAGGCGCGCTCGCCGTTGGAGAGGTCCGCGGCGAGGAGGCCGGCGTTCTCTACGAGGCGATGCGTGTCGGTGGCGGCGACGGGGCCGTCCTCGGGACGATTCACGGCAACGGCCCCGAAGCCGTTCGGGAACGGTTGGTGTCGGACCTCGACGTCCCGGTCCAGTCGTTCGCCGCGACAGACCTCGTGATAACGCTGGCTCCGCCCGCGTCGGCGCACGGCCGCGGTATCGAATCTGTCGCGGAAATCGTCTCTCATGGCGATTGTGTATCTTTCGAGACACTCTACGAACGCGACGGACCGACAGCGACAGCTACCGGTCGCCTGACGCGGGGTAACAGCCGTCTGGTGGAGTCCATCGCCGCGCCCGACGAGTCCTACGCCGAGGTACTCGACACTAT
Source organism: Haloarcula sp. Atlit-120R (assembly GCF_003665885.1). Classification (NCBI taxonomy): domain Archaea; kingdom Methanobacteriati; phylum Methanobacteriota; class Halobacteria; order Halobacteriales; family Haloarculaceae; genus Haloarcula; species Haloarcula sp. Atlit-120R. Next base: position 496,937 of record NZ_QPLN01000001.1, read on the forward strand.
CGAGGCGCGAACCAAACGATTCGAGGAGTCGGTGGCTGTCGAGACACGCGGGAACGAGCCGCCCACAGACGAGGCCCAGCCGTGAGCTACGCCAGCGGTTCAGACGACTCCGGCGACAGCGCGAGCACGGCACCAGCCGCACCGCTCACAACCGCGGTCGTTGCGGCCTACCCGGGCACTGTCGAGGTACCAGACGACTACCGGCGAGCGTGTCAGTTGCTCTCGGTTACGACTCCGCCTGAGGCACTGCTGGCGGCGAGTTACGTCGTTGCCGTGTGTGGCTCCCTGCTCGCACTGCTCGTCGCTGTGACGGTGACCGGACTGCTGGCGACAACCGTCAGCCTCGGGTTCCTCGCCCTGTCTCTGAGCGTTGCGGCGCTGGGACGGTACGGCGTGCCGTTCGCCGCGAAAGCAAAGCGGATTCGAACGCTGGGGGCCGCACCCTCGCTTGTCACGACGCTGGTGCTCGGCGTGACACTGTGGCCAAGCGCCGAACGGGCGGCGGCGTTCGCCGGACGAACCGGACGCGGGCTCCTCGCCACACGGCTGGACCACCATCGGCAGCGAGCCGCGGGCACGCCACGGAGCGGTCTGGGAACGTTCGCGGCGGCTTGGAGCGACCGGTTCCCGGCGCTCGAACGCGCAGTCGGATTGGTCGAGAACGCGACGGCGGCCCCGGCCGAGGAGCGGCCCGAGATCCTCGAACGTGCACGGCGATGCATCCTCGACGGGACGCGCGACGAGATGGCGGCCTTTGCGGCCTCGATTCGCGGACCGGCGACCGGCCTGTACGCCTTCGGTGTGCTCTTGCCGCTGGCGATGGCGTCACTGCTGCCCGCCGCCGCTGCCGCAGGTGTGCCAGTGACAGCTCCCGTGTTGGCTGGGACCTACGGCGTCGTCATGCCCGCCGCGCTGCTGGTCGCCTGTTGCTGGCTTTTAGGACGGCGACCGGTCGCGTTCCCGCCTGCAACAATCCCGCGAAGCCACCCGGACGTGCCGGCGTCGGCACTCCCCTCAGTTGTGGTCGGAATCGGCGCCGGAATCGGGGGGTGGCTCCTTGCCGGCGCGCTCGTCGCTGCGTGGGCGTCTCCTATCGGGGCACTCGGGGCCGGCGTCGGGAGCGCGCTCGTCAGCTACTACCGACCCGTCGCCGAGGTCCGGGACTACGTCACCGACGTTGAAGCAGGCCTGCCGGACGTGCTATCGGCTGTCGGTCGACGGCTGGGTCGCGGCGAGTCAGTCGAAACCGCGCTTGTCGAGGCCGTCGATGAGACACCCACACCGACAAGTGCCGTCATCGAAGCCGCCGTCGCGCGTCAGGAATGCCTCGGGACCAGCGTCGAGGGAGCGTTTCTGGGTCCCGGCGGGGCGCTCGCTGACGTTCCGAGCCGTCGCACCCATCGTGCGGCAATCCTGCTGGATACGGCCGCGACAATCGGGCCACCGGCGGGAACATCCGTGACGGCGATGGGCGAGCATCTCGACGCGCTCCGGGCCATTGAGCGCGAGACGCGCCGAGACCTCGCACAGATAACCGAAACGCTGTCAAACACCGCTGCGCTGTTCGGTCCGCTTATTGGCGGTGCGACCGTCGCGCTGGCCGGGTCGATGGGCGGCGGCGAGCAGTTCGCTACCGTTTCGAGTGCGCTGCTGGGGCCGGTTGTCGGCTGGTACGTGCTCGTTCTGGCTGTGTTGCTGACGATGCTATCGACGGGGTTGCATCGGGGCCTCGACCGCGCGCTCGCTGGGTACCGAACCGGTCTGGCGCTCCTCTCGGCCACGGCCACCTTCCTCGCCGCCGTCGTCGCGACCGGGCTGCTGGTCTAAGTGTTTAAACCGGAGAACGCGGCCAAGACGGTCCATGTTCGAGACGCACGTCGACACGCTGTCTCTCTGGGTCGGCCTAGGAACAGTGAGCGTGGCCGTCCTTGGTGTCGTCGTCGGCCTCCCGACGACCGCAGCGCCGGACGCGACGGCGGCAGCGGCGACTATCGATGAGGTCACGACCAGCCCGCCCGGGTCCGTCGCACATCGACGACTCGTCGCTACAGAGTGGGCGTTCGATGGCAGCGAAATCCGTCTCCGCAACGACGGCGGGTCAGCCACCGCGCGACTGACTCGAACGGCCGTCCCGGCACAGACCGACCGGCTACAGAATGTGGTGAACGGCGAGCGCCCGGAGGCCGTGTACGAATCACCGGTCGCGTTCAGTCGAGCGACCCGACAGGCACGGACCGCGAACGACGGGTGGCGACCGGCTCCGGACCGGGTGACTGTCAGGCACGTCGCCTGGGGAGGAACCGATGTCACGGTCGTCGGATAGAGCGACGACGGAACCGCTGGTCGCGCTTGTCGCTGTCTTCGCCGTCACGTTTGGCGTGTCCCTGTATGCCGGTGTGGTAGACGACGCGTTCAGCACACTTGACGACGACCGAAATATCGCCACGCCGACCGCCGATACTGTGGAACAGCGGCTCTCGTCGGCTGGCGTCGTTCGGCCCGAAAAACTCGACGGTGCGCTCGAGGGCGTGCCAGAAAACTACCACGGAAACGCGACCATCACAGCGACGACCGGCGCGCGATGGAGCGGTGGCCAAAAGCCACCGACCAGCGCTGACATCGAAGCCAGAACAGTGAGCGTGCGAGTCGGATCGGGGGCAGTCCGTCGCGGAACGCTCACGGTTCGGGTGTGGCGATGAACAGGGCGATGAGTGCCGTCGCCGACGTGACAGTATTCCTCCTGCTCGTTGGTGCGGCCGCAGGGACCCTCGTGAGCGGCGTCAGCGTCGAGAAGCCGGCGGCGACCACAAGCCCTGCAGCTGACCACGCGTCGACGCTGGCGACGAGTACCGCAAGCGTCGAGTACGATTTGCTCGTCCCACCGTCAGAGTACGGCAGGCCGCCCGACCACGCGACACGGCGGCAACGGACGAGTCACGGGACCGTCGCAGGACTACTCGGTGAGGCTGCGATGAGCGGTGTCACCGTGGACGGCGAACGGGTATCGAGCGCCGGCACAGACTTCGAGTCACGAGTCGCTGCGGTGACGCGTGATAGGCTCCACAGCCGCGGCCATCGAACGTCCGTCTGTGTCACCTGGACACCGTATCCCGGTGCGCCAGTCAGAGGCGAGTACCGCGTCGGCGACCGGCCGCCGGATACTGTCGACGTTCGGGCGGCGACAGTGACCGTCCCGAGCGGGATGGAGAACGTCTCGGAGCCAGCCCGCGAAGCGGCGGATACAGGCGGCTACGATGGCGTGTCGACGGTCGTGGCTCGAAGCGTCGTCGACGGACTGTTCCCGCCGGCGCAGTCACGCTACGCCCTCCGTGGCGACTACCCGTCGGCCGTGCTGATGGCCGCGCGATACGAGCGGATGGCTGGTCTGACGGGGACGAGCGTTGCCGTTGAACGACAGTCGACGGTCGAAATGAACCGCGACCTGACCCCGGCGCTTGCCACGCGGCTTCGAACCGATATGCGGTCGCGGTACGACTCACCGGCAGACGCCGCCCGCGCCGTTCGGGTGAGCCGTGTCCGCGTAACTGTCAGGACGTGGTCGCCGTGAGAGACGACAGCCGCGGCCGAGTGCCGTTCGCGTTGCTCGGCGTTCTCCTGCTCGTGAGCAGCCTCACGCTGGCCCCGACGTTCGTCACCGAGCCAGCCCCGAGCGAGACGGGGGTCGAACGGGCGCTGAATCAGGCCATAGCGGAGACCCAGGTCGCCGTGCGGGACGGCGTTTCGACGGCTGGCCAACAGGCGGCCGCGAGCCCGGTTGTCACACCCGCTGACACACCTGCTGGTCGGGTTCTGAACGATTCGACTGCGTTCCGGGACTCGCTCAGAATCCGTGCCTATCTCCGGGTTGCGGACCGACTAGAGCGTGTCTCCGGCCGAAGCGGTGACGTGACCGTGACTGCCAGTCTGCCGGCGGTTGCTAACGCGAGCGGTCTCCGAGCGGCGAAACACCGCATCTCGGTCGAACGCGCCGGGCCGAACAAGACCGCGATGCGGGCGACGGTTGAGAATATCGTTCTGACAGTTCGGCGCAACGGAGCGGTGGTCTCGACGCGGCACGTTTCGCCGACCGTCGTCGTCCCGACGCAGGCGCTCATGCTCCACGATCAGGTGTCGACCTACCAGACGCGTCTGAACAACGGTCTAGGCAGGCCGGGGCTGAGCCAGCGAATGACAGCCCGGCTGTACCCGATAGCATGGGCAAGAGGGTATGCCCAGTACGGCGGCGCTGGCATCGAAAACGTCGTGGCAAACCGGCACGTCTCGCTGGCGACGAACGGCGCACTGCTCGGCGTCCAGCGGTCGACCTTCGGCCGGAGCGACCCTGCCGGTCGCCGTGCCATAGCAGAGGCGACAGCGATGACGGGAATCGAAGACATCGTTCGGGGTAGCAAGGGAACGGCCCACTCAAGTGCGGTGCTCGACCAAGCCCAGTACAAGCCGGTCAGCGAGACACCACTGCATCCGAAGTCCACGACAGGACCGAGCCCGACCGAATCGATGACTGTCGGCGTCAACGAGACAGCAGACACCACGTTCCGGGCTGTCACTGACCCGTCGACGCTCAACGAGACGCTTGAGGACGCATACACCGTCGAGGTGGCGCTGGAAACCGACAAGCATCGACTGGGCGGAGGCCCGCCGGAGATGCCGCCGTCGCCGGGCACCGGGTGGACACTGGTCGCCGACCGGACGACCACCGCTACGGAGGCAGTCGGGAAGGCTAGCGGTCGCGTCGCAACGCCGGACAGCTGGCATACCTTGGAGACGTTCAGTCGAACTGTCGAGCGCCAGTACACCCGGACAGCTGTCTGGCAGAACGGGTCAGTACGTCGGCGCACAACAAGGTCAAGCACCGTGCGCTATCGCGTGACTGCCGCCGTCGTCGGCCGCCATCACGGCCGTTCACGGGCACCGAACCGCTCGATTCGGACCGCACACGACGCCAGCGCAAGTCCGTTGAACGGGTCGAACTTCGCCGACGTGGAGCCGAAGGCGATAGGCTCGCTCGTCAACCACGCCGGGGGCCGGGACGGAGTGGCCGAACGAGTCGTCGACGATAGCCTGAGCCGGACGGAGGCGACAGTGGCGGCCGACCGACCGCCAGAACTGCACGACTGGGTGTATCGGGACCTGATGGACCTCCGGGCGTCAGTCCGCAACACGACCGTTACCGTCGAGCGCGGACGCGTCGGGACCTTCGAGACGAGTCCCCCGGAGGAACTCCGGGAGCGGGTCGAGAAACGTCGTGCCACTCTGGCGGCCGTGCCGGAAACCTACGACAGCGCGGCACAGAAGGCACGCGTCGCGGCCCGGCTGACATATCTGAATGCGGTGTCGGCAGAGTTGGACAGGCAGGCCTCGGCGCGGAACGGTCACCGGAAGCGAGTAAATACACAGCTATCGAAACGCACCGAAGGATCGCTGCGTGCCCTCCGAAAAGGATTAACTGCGAGTGAGACGCCCGTTCCGCGGTCACGGCCAGTGCCGGTCGGGCCGGCCGGTCCCGTCAGAACACGGGTCGATACGCAGACACCGTATCTGACGCTGACCGAACTAGACGAGAGTCGGTATCGCGCGCTGGATGGGGGCGAACATCCGCTGGTGGCGCGGAACGCAAACGTGTTCACAGTCCCATACGGTGACGCCGCCGATGCCGTCGTTGGTGGTGCGTTCGAGGGCGGTGACAGGGTACGCCTCGCAATGGCGGCGAACACACTCGCGGCCGCGAACGAGACCCTCAAATCGGAGTCGAACGCGACGCTCGCTTCAGAGCGTGACGCACTCCAGCGGGAGGTCGGGGCGGCCAACACGGAAATGACGACGGCACTCTGGCTGGCGGTCTCCCAACACACTGAGGCTGAACAGGACGAGAGCAAGGCCATCGTCGCTGACGCGATGGAGCAGTGGGACACATCGGCGGTCCGAGCGCTGGCTCTGACCAACGGCTCCGCACAGGAACGGGTCGCCCGTGTCGCCAGTGCGCGACTGACCCTCACACGGGTCGAACGCGACCGCCTCCGCCTGCAGCTGCTCTCGGTCGATGCACCGGCAACTAAACCGACGCTGGGGTCGACAAACGGGACGGCCTCGGCGGTGCGCTCCGTTGCGAAAACCGAACTGAGTAGCGCTCTGGCGAACGCTGGCGAGCGGAAGGTCCAGCAGTTCGCACAGAAGCGGCTCGGGACGGACAGGCTCCCGGCGGGTCTCCCGCTGGCACCGCCAGTTGTCCCTTGGTACGCGACAGCGAACATCTGGTGGGTGACTGTCGAGGGCGAGTACGCACGGTTCGCCGTCTCCGCGAGCCACGGCCGGCCAAGCGCGCCCGGCGCGCGAACGACCTACGCACGCGACGGGCACAACGTCACGCTCGACGTGGACGACGACGGAACAGGCGAGCGATTGGGTACCGCCGACCGTGTCTCGTTCCGAGCCGAGACGGGCGTTGTCGTCGTCGTGCCACCCAAACCGCGCGGAGTCGGTGACAAGGACGGCAACGCCGTGGAGGAATCCAGCGGGTGGCCGGACGCAGGCTCCTAACCACAGGCCGCATAACCGAAGTAAAATACCCCGGGGCCATACCGATTCCCATGCTTCGAGGCGAGTTTCCGGACGCGGGCGAGCAGTCCCCCGAGGAGTTACTGGCGGCCTACGGCACCGTGCTGGCCGAGACAGTCGAGACAGTCGGGGTCGAGGAGATCGTCGCCGAGACCAGTCTCGATCAGGCGACGGTGACAGCGTTCGCCGACGGCGATATCGCCGACCGGACGCTCGGTGAGGCGGTCACCGTACTGGCGACCGGGCCGGACCGGCCGGACGCCGACGCGCTGCAAGCCGAGGCCCAGGATATCCTCCTGATGGGGATGACGACAGCCGTAATGGACGTGGAATCGCTGGCCTCCGGCATCGACGACGAACTGGAGCCAAAGGAAATCCAGCAGAAAATCGAAGGCCGCTACCCGGTGACACTGGCGGAGTACGCACTCCTGCACAGTCACATCGAGGGGGAACAGCGGTGACGAAGCGCGTTGCCGTTCTGGGCTGTGGCTACGTCGGCCTCGAACTCGGTCGACAACTGCGCGACGACTACGAGGTCGTGGGCGTTCGCCGGTCCGATAGCGGCATCTCGGCTATCGAAGACGCCGGTTTCGAGGCGGTCCGGGCCGACGTAACTGACGCCGAGTCGCTGTCTGCGGTGCCGGACGCCGACTGGCTTGTCTTCGCCGCAAGCTCCGGCGGGCGGGGAGCCGAGGCGGCCCGCGAGGTATACGTCGAGGGGCTCCGGACAGCTATCGACCACTTCTGGTCGCGGGCCGACCCGCCCGAGCGACTGGTGTACACCTCCAGTACCGGTGTCTACGGCGACCACGACGGCGCGTGGGTCGACGAGGACACACCACTGGACCCACAGACCGAGAAGACCGAAGTACTGGCCGAGGCGGAGCGGGTCGCTCGTGAGCGCCCAGTAGAACACGATGGCCACGGAACCGTCGCCCGCTTCGCCGGCCTGTACGGTCCAGACCGCTACCGACTGGAGCGGTATCTGGAGGGACCAGTGACGGCGGGCTACCTGAACATGATCCACCGGGCCGACGCGGCCGGTGCAGTGCGCCACCTGCTGACAGAGGGGCACCGCGAGGAAGTTGTACTGGTCGTCGACGACGAACCCGTCGAGAAGTGGGCTTTTGCCGACTGGCTGGCCGAGCAGTGCGACGTCCCGTTCCCGCCGAAACAGACGACCGAGGAACGACTGGCTGACGAGAGCCTCTCGGAGACCGCAAAGCGCCGTATTCAGACGAGCAAGCGGTGCTCGAACGAACGGCTACGGGAACTGGGCTACGACCTAAAGTACCCGACGTTCCGGGAGGGATACCGCGACGCTATCCGAGGATACCGGCAATATTAGCTGTATCAGGGGCGAACTTTATTACTGATAGGCTGGCGAAAGTCGTGGTATGACACGCGTTGCCGCCGGCGGACTCCAGATTGACGCCGCCGCGGCGTTCGCTAGCGAGAACCCTTTGTTGATCGCTGGTGTCGCTGTGGTCCTTCTCGCCCTCCTCGGTACCGGTATCTGGGTACACCGGTATCTCAACCGAACGCCCGGCGAACGACTGCGTCGAACGTTGACCCACTACGACCGGATTACGGTGTTGATGCACCCGAATCCCGATCCAGACGCGATGGCCTCTGCTCTGGCTGTCAACCAACTCATCGCCGGCACCGAGACATCGGCGTCGCTACAGTACCCGGGGGAGATACGCCGTCCGGAGAACCGGGCCTTCCAGACGGTGTTGGATCTGGACTTCGACCACATCGAGACTGTCAACGACATCAACGGGGAGGCAGTCGTCCTCGTCGACCACAACACGGCACGCGGCTTCCCCGGGGCCGAGGAGGTCGAGCCGGTTGCCGTCATCGACCATCATCCCGGCAACGGGAGTGGCAACGAGTTCACCGACATCCGGTCCGACTACGGGGCCTGTGCGACCATTTTCGCGAGCTACTTCAATCAGTTAGAGTTCGAGTTCAGCGACACGGGGGAGAGTATCGATATCGACGCGGCACCGGCAGAAACCATCCCCTGTGCGCTGGCAACGGGGCTGATGTACGGCATCCAGTCAGATACCCGGTCGCTGACAAACGGGTGTGAGTCCGAGGACTTCGCGGCCGCTGCGTTCCTCTACGATGGGATGGACAGCGATTTGCTCAACCGTATCGCAAACCCCCAAGTCGACGCGGAAGTGCTCGACGTGAAATCCCGGGCCATCGGGAAACGAGAGGTGCGCGCGCCGTACGCGTTCAGCGACGTTGGCGAGGTGTCGAACACGGATGCGATTCCACAGGCAGCCGACGAGCTGGAGACGTTAGAGGGTGTCTCTGCAGTCGTCGTCGTCGGCGAGAAGGAAGGGACCATGCGCATCGCCGGGCGCTCGCGGGACGACCGCGTCCACATCGGCCGGGCGATAGAGGCCGTCGTCGACAATATCCCGATGGCCGAGGGGGGCGGCCACGCGCGGATGGGCGGCGGGAAAGTCCCGATCAAGCACATGGCCGGTCTCGGACCCAGCGATGGAGTCTCCCGTGAAGACTTCCGCGAACGAGTGTTCGACGCTATGAGTGGCGACCTGTAACGGGCGACAGAAACATACCCGCCGGTTCCAGTGAATCTCTGTCCTTTTGTCACTGCCCGACCAACGACTGGTATGGCTACACGGGAGGCGACCTGGGCGTACCGGGACGACCACGACGAGTTCGCGCGTACTTTTTATCGGCGGTTCGGCGACGGCGTCGTCTCCAGCATCGGCATCGGCACGTATCTGGGCGACGCGACCGACGAGCGGGATGCGAGCTACCACGACGCTATCGTCACGGCGCTCGAATCCGGCATCAATGTCGTCGACACGGCGATAAACTACCGCCACCAGCGCTCCGAGCGTGTCGTCGGCGACGCCGTCGCGGACGCCGACGTGGACCGTGAGGCCGTCGCCGTCGCAACCAAGGGCGGCTTCGTCCCCTTCGACGGGGCTCGGCCGGACGACCCCGGCGCGTTCGTCCGGTCGGAGTACCTCGACACCGGCATCGTCGACCGCGACGACCTCGTTGCCGGCCAGCACTGCATTGCGCCTGACTACATCGACGACCAGGTCGACCGGTCGCTGGCGAATCTTGGACTGGATACAATCGATCTCTACTACGTTCACAATCCGGAGACGCAACTAAAGTCGAAATCCCGAAAGGCAGTGTATGACCAGCTAGAAGCAACCTTCGAGCAACTGGAGGAACGAGCGGCGGCCGGCGATATCAGACACTACGGCGTCGCGACGTGGGAGGGGTTCCGCGTACCCACCGACCACGACAGCTATCTCTCGCTCCCTGAGGTCGTCGAGCGTGCACGCGCGGCGGCAGAGACAATCGGCAACGCGGCGACGCACCTCCGCGCGATTCAGTTGCCCTTTAACGTCGCGATGGCCGACGCGTTCACCGTTGAGTCCCACAACGGCGCGGAAGGGCCGCAGTCGGCGCTGTGGTTCGCTCACGAGGCCGGGCTGGACGTGTTCACCAGCGCATCCATCATGCAGGGCAAGCTGGCCGCGGAGCTCCCGGACGACGTCGCGGCGAAACTCGCAGGCGAAACAAGCGCACAGCGCGCTGTCAACTTCGCACGCAGCGCGCCGGGCGTGACCTGCTCGCTGGTCGGCACGGGATCGGTCGAACACGCCCGGGAGAACGTCGATGCCGGTCGGTACGAGCCGCTCGGTGCTGACGCGTTCGACGCGGTCTTCGAGTAGCTAACTGAGCTCTTTCCACTTGCTATCACACTCGGGACAGACCCGCACCTTCCCGACTTCGTCCGGGTCGTTCTCTGTCGCAAGCGGCTCGTCACAACTGGTACAGGAGAGTCGCCCGTAGTTGTCCTTCTCGACATCGCCGGCCCGGAGGGCCTTCCTCACTGAGTCCATACCTGCCAGTGTGCTACCCGCGTGTAAAAACCCCGTGGCGGCGTTCCGGAACGTTGTTCAGGTGTTCCGGTCTATCACCGGTCGTGTCCCGTCGCCGCATCTTCGGCTCGCTGCTGGGGATGGTGTTCTGCATCAACCTCGCGAGAGTCGTCTTCGCACCACTCATCGAACCGATTCGAGCGACGACGGGCGCTTCTGATGCGACACTGGGACTGCTCGCAACGATGGTCTGGGCCGGGAGTGCCCTCCCACGGCTCCCCACCGGCGTCCTGCTGACTCGGATATCGCGGGCGAAGGTCATCTTCGGTTCCGGTGTCGTGTTGACCATCGGAACGACGTTCACCGCCCTCGCGTTTGACCCGACGCTGTTGCTCGTCGGGGCGTTCACCATGGGGATTGCGAGCGGCGTCTACCTGACCGCGGCAAACACGCTGGTCAGTGAGCTGTTTCCGGAGCGGCCCGGCCGCGCGCTCGGGCAACACGGCGTCGCCGCCCAGCTCGCCGCTGTCGGAGCGCCGGCGCTGATATCGTTTGTTCTCATCGTCGGGACGTGGCGGACCGCGCTACAAGGGATTGCCGTCGCCGCGGGGCTGGTGACCGTCGCTTTCACTATCATCGCAAGACGCTCCCGACTCCCTGACGCTGGGAGCGAAGACCGCGACCTCCTTGGCGCGGCGCGTGCTCAGTGGCATATCATCGTCACCAGCGTCGCGACCATCGGCGTCGCGGGGCTGGTCTGGAACGGGCTGTTCAACTTCTACGTCACCTACGCCACGAGCGTCGGTCTCACGCCCGGTCGGGGACGGACGCTCCTGTTGCTCGCGTTCGGAGCGGGGGTGCCGGCCTTCTACGTCAGCGGTCGGCTGGCCGACCGGCTCCCGTCGATTCCGTACCTCCTGACGATGCTTGCGGCCTTTACCGGCTGTGTGCTGGTGCTCCCATCGCTGACCGGGTTCTGGTCGCTGGCCGCGTTCAGCGTCGTCGTCGGCTACGTCATCCACAGCATCTTCCCGGCGGTGGACGCGTACCTGCTCGGCTCGCTCCCGGACCGCCACCGCGCGAGCGCCTACGCCACCTACGGCGCGGGGATGATGCTGCTACAGGCGCCCGGAAGCGCGCTCGTCGGCCGACTGCTTGATGCCGGCGTCACGTTTCCGACGCTGCTTCGGGGCATGGGCATCGCGTTGCTCGTCGTCCTCGTGGCAATGGTGTCGCTGCACCGCAACGGCCGACTGCCGAGCGCCGCCCGAGCCTAAAGGCTGAAGCCGCTCGGTACCGCGTCACCTGTATGGACCTGCAACCGGACGAGCTGGCTGGCGTCGTCGACCTCTTTGGCTCGCTCACAAGAGCGGAGCTCGTCGACGCCTGCGGCGAACTCGCGTTCAAGCAGGGCGTCGACGCCGACCCGGACGCAGTAGCGGCAGCCATCGACGACGCCGTCGATTCGTACCACCTCGTCGCCGTCGACGACCACGCCGCCGGCACCGACGAGACGGTGCTGGTCGTCGGCCCGGTCGCGTTCCCAACCCTGCCCGACGGTGCGGCTGACCTCCCGCACATCATGGATGTGCCGGCCCGCGACCTCGCGCGTGACGCTGTTATCGAGGCTGTCAAGTCCCGCTTCCGAGAGGACGCGGTGATGGCCGTCAAGAACGACGACGGGGACCGCGTCGAGACGCTGCTGGACGTGAGCTACGACATCGAAGCCTGGGAGAACGTCGAGATGGACGGCCTCCGCGACCGCCTCGACGACGTGTGAAGCCAGCGCTCCGAAATCCCAAACGATTAAATCAGATGTTTCGAGCGAGTGAGCCACCCGAATTAAGACGGTCGGTCACCTACCGTATGCTATGCAGTTCGACCGGGTTGCGGCCCACGAGCCAGTCGTCGTGGACGATGAGCCACAGGAGGCCGCCGTCATCGCTCCGGTCGTCACGCGACCTGCGGGCGAGGCGATACTGTTCACGAAGCGCGCCGACCACCTGTCGGACCACCCCGGGCAGATGTCGTTCCCCGGCGGCGGCCGCGAACCCGAAGACGATGACCTGCTGCGGACTGCGCTTCGAGAGGCAAACGAGGAGATCGGGCTCGACCCGCTGGCGGTCAACGTCGTCGGTCGGCTGGACGACATCAGGACCATCACGCGCTACTCCGTGCGCCCGTTCGTCGGACGAATCCCAGACCGTGACTACCTGCCCTCGGACGAAGAAGTCGCGGAGATCGTCACGCTTCCGGTGTCGGAACTGACTGACTTAGACAACTACGAGTCAGAGCACCGCGACCACCCCCACTACGGGGAGATTCGCCTCCATTTCTTTTACGTCGACGGCTACACTGTCTGGGGCGCGACGGCGCGGATGCTCGTCCAGTTGCTCGAACTCGCGACCGACTGGCGGATGCCGCCCGAACCTGACCGATACATGGAGCCCGACGACGAGCTGCCGCCGAGCGTGCGCGACGAAGCTGAGTGAAGCAGGGCCGACTGTGCCGGGGCCGAGAGCGACAGGATTTTCCAGCCCCGTGACGTTGACCGCGTACTGGATGACCACGCTTACCGGTGCGACACTGGCGGCCGCCGGCATCGACGCGGTGGCGCTCAAGCCGACGGAAGTGGACGTGTCGCAGGCAACGGCCCTCGATGTTGAGACGCTTGCAATCGATTACGAGGGTGCGGCCCACGTCCCAGACGCCGAGGCCATCGAGCGACTGGCGTCGGCCGCTGACGTGCGCGTCACTACGCCAGTCCGGGCCGACGGCTTCGACCCACTGGGCGACGATAGCGGGTTCGACGCGCTGCCGGCGGATGCGGGCCGTGTTCTGGTCGCCGGCCACAGCGCGTATCTCTCCGAAGACGAGGGTGAACGAGCCGTCGCACCGCGGCTTCGGGCGGCCGTCGACGACGCCAGCGATCCATGGGTCGGCACGGAGGGCATTGAGCGCCTCGCGCTGGCAGTCGGCGGGACACAGTACGAACTCCTCTCGCGGACGACGGCCCGCGACGTTCGGACGCTCCGCACGGCGGGCTTCGACGGTTCGATTGCCGTTTACGCCCCCTTGGTGCTCTCGAACAGCGAGGACGCGATGCTGGACGCCGTCGGCGACTACGCGGCCCGGCGCGGCCCGGTCCGGAACGCACTGCCCGATGGCGCACCGACGGACAGCCGAGCGACGGGGCGGGCCAGAGATGTACTCAAACAGGCCATCCGCGATTACGCGCTCGTCGGCTCCGTCGAGACAGTCGCCGAGCGAACCGAGCGGCTCCGCGACATCGGTGTCGACACGATTGTCGGCTATCCGGCGCGTGGACTCGACCCCTTCCTCTCGTAGATGACCGTCGCCGTTGTCGGCGGCGGGGCCGTCGGTCTCTCGACCGCGCTGGCACTGTGTCGCCGCGGCGAATCGGTCACGGTGTTCGAACGCGACGCCCTCGGGAGCGGTGCGACCGGCCGCGCGGCGGGCCTGTGTTACGACGCCTTCGCCGACGGCGTGGACGCGGGCGTCGCTGCGGACGCGCTCGGTCGCTACCGCGATCTTGACCTGTTCGAGCCACAGCCCTACGTCTGGGTTGCACGCAACGAAAGCGACGCCACAGCTGTCCGCGAGCAGATAGCGGGGATGCAGCGCAACGGTGTCGCCGTCAAGGCGCTCACGCCGACGGCACTCGGCGACCGCTACCCCGCACTCGATACCAGCGGCATCGAGGTGGCCGGTCTCGCCCGCGACGCCGGCGTACTCGACCCGGACGAGGTGGTGGCGACGCTCGCTGAGCGGGCCGAGGAAAACGGCGCGGCTATCGAGACGCACACACCAGTCTCGCTCGGCTCGCCGACCGGCGTCGAAACAGCGGACCAAACCCGGGCGTTCGACGCGGTGGTCGTCGCGGCTGGCCCGCGAACGAAATCGCTCGTCGCCACTGTTGGCGTCTCGCTCGCACTGAAAACCTATCGAGCACAGGCCCTCGTGACCGAGCCGGTCGATGCCACGCTACCGTCGTTTTACGACGCGACGCGGGAGTTCTACTGGCGGCCGAAAGCCGACGCACTACTAGTCGGTGACGGCGCACACGAGACCGACCCGACGGACTGGAACCCGGACGCGGACGCCGAGTTCGTCACTCGGACTCTCGACCGCGTCGAGCAAGCGTCGGCGCTCACGCCGGCCTGTGACAGAGCCTGGGCTGGCCTGTGTACGGCGACGCCCGACGGCGCGCCGTTGGCCGGACAGGTCGCCGACGGGCTCTGGGTGGCGACTGGCTGGCAGGGCCACGGGCTCATGCGGGCTCCGGCGCTTGGGAACTATCTCGCCGCAGACGTTCTCAATCGCCCGAACCCGCTTTCGGAACACCTGCCTGATCGCGTCGACCCGACACGGTTCGACGGCTCCGAAGAGTTCGCTGCGCTGGACGACCCGACGCGTGACTGGGGCGGCTGAATTCGCTGTGAGAATCTGTATGCAGATCGATCAGGCGTCGTCTTCGCTTTCGTCGGCCGAGTCGGTCACGTCTTCGACATCGGCGTCTGCATCTGCGTCGGCCCCTTCGTGGCTCTCGCTGTCGTCGGTTGCAACGCCGACATCCGTTGCCTCGTCCTCATCGTGGTCCGCCTCGGCCTTCGGAACACGGACGTGGAGCGTTCCGTTGCTCTTGAGCGTGGCTTGGGCCGCCTCCGGGTCGACAGCGGCGTCGCTCGGCAGGGTGACGCTTCCGTCGAGTGCGAGCCCGCGGCCGGGGTAGCGCATCTCGAAGCCCTCGTAGAAATCACGGAACCGGTCGATACGGACCTCCACGCGGTCATCGACGTACCGGACCTGAATGTCCGACGCGGTCGTTCCGGGCGCGTCGAAGACGACGAGATAGGCGTCTTCCGACTCCAGCAGGTCCGAGGCCAGCGGCTTGTTCTCCTGAACTCGACCGGCGGCCCGACCGATGTTCTCGAATATCGCGTCGCTGATAGAGGAGCCGATGTCCCGCATCATAGTTCCACTTCGTCAAGACAGTCCGTCCCGCCACAGTACGGGCAGGAGAACGCCGCGAGTTCGACATCGTCCGGCATATCGTACGTGTAGTGCATCTCGAACATGTCGAGTTCGCAGCTGTCGTCCGTGCAGACGACCTCCATAGTGGCTGGCATACTATTCCGTTGGTCCGTCGGGGACAAACCCCTTACGGACGGGGCCGGGGTTACCCCGTCCTGCCAGTCCCAACATTGATGCCGTCACCGGCGTACTCGGGCGTATGAGTGAACGCGTCCTCGGGGCGGATTTCAGCGGCGCAGCAGCCGCTGGCGACGCGCTCTGGGTCACCGAGGCGATATCGACGGACGACGGGCTCGAAATTCAACGGTGCTACCGCGGAACCGATGAGTGGGGTCGTGACCGTGAAGCGGCCCATGCAGGCCTCGTCGACCGCATTACCGACGACGATGTGAGCACGGTCGGGCTGGATTTCCCGTTCAGCCTGCCACAGGCGCTACTTGATGCGCAGTGTGGTGGGACCTGGACCGGTTTCGTGGACTGGCTCGCGAGCGGGAGCGGCCCGACCGACCCGGGGTCGCTCTCCGAGGCGTGCCGGCACACCGCAGAAATGACGACTGGCAACCGGGACCTGCGCCGGGAGACGGATTTCCGCCGCGGAGCGCTGTGTCCGTACACGAATCGGACCCGGAGCATGACCTTCTACGGCGTCCGGGACGTACTCGGGAAACTGCGAGCCGACGACGACACGGCCGTCGTGCCGATGCAGGGCTGGGACGCCGACACGCTCGTCGCCGAGGTGTACCCCGCTGCAACCTTTGGCTGGTTGGGCTGTTACCGTGAGGGATACAAGAACGTCGATGACCCCCGACAGCGCCGGGAAGCAAACGTTGCGGCGGTCGAAGCCTGTAGCGTCACCGTCGGCGACCACCGCGATACCTACCTCGGGAACCACGACGCGCTGGACTCGCTGGCCGCTGTCGTCTCCGCAAGCCGACTGGCTGACGGTGCCAGACCGCCCGCAGCAGGCCCACAGAGTGAAGGCTGTATCTACGTCTGACGACGCAGTGGCGTCGATGTCCCAGATCGAAGCCCGGCATATATCAGTTTCCGGACCAACTAGCGTCTATGCCTGACGACCAGGGCGGCTTCGAGGGCGTCCGCGAGAACGTCGACGGCCACCCGATGGTCAACCTCGTCGGCTACGCCACGTCCTACTGGCTCCGGCTGTTCGTCGGTATTCTGGCGGCGTTCTGTACCCGGTTCGCCCGCCTCGTGCCGCCGATAATCGTAGCTGCAGCCATCGACCGCGTCGTCCTCACCAGCGGCGAACCGGGGCTGCTGACCGACGCTGGGCTGTTGCCGCCCGGCGAAATCACGGGCGAAGCCGCCCGGATCGCCTTCCTCCAGCGGCTCGTCGTCATCGCAGCCATCGCGTATCTCATCCGGTCAGCGGCGCGTTTCGGCTCCAGATACCTGCTCCAGTCCAGCGCCCAGAAGATACAGCGGGACCTCCGGAACGACACGTACGACCACCTCCAGCACCTCTCGCTGTCGTTCTTTGCGAACCACCAGACCGGCGGGATGATGTCGATACTCAACAGCGATATCAACCGCCTGGAGTCGTTTCTCAACACGGAGTTCCGCCAGCTAATCCGGGTGGTGGCGACCGTCGGCGGCATCGCCGTTATCCTCTACACATACTCCCCGAAGCTGGCGCTCATCGCGCTCGCGCCGGTCCCGATTATCGGCGTCGCCAGCGGCTTTTTTCTCACGTGGATCGAGCCGCGGTACCGCTCGATTCGCCAGACGGTCTCGCGACTCAACACCCGGCTAGAGAACAACCTTAGCGGCGCGCCGGTCATCAAAGCGTTCGACCGCTACGACTTCGAGCGCAAGCGGGTGACCGACCAGAGCCAGACGTACCACGACGAGAAAGTCGCAGCCCTTCGAATCCGCCGGGCCTTCTTCGCCGGCCTGCGACTGCTGACCGGCATCGTGTTCGTCCTGATTCTGTACGTCGCCGGGATGGACTTCATCACGAACCCACAGGGTGAGGCGGCGCTGTCAGCGGGGGCCTTTACCGCCTTCTTCCTCTACATCCGCCGGCTGTACTCGCCGATGCGCCGCGTGGGCAAGTCGGCAAACAAGTACCAACTCGCGAAGTCCAGCGCAGAGCGCGTGTTCGGCCTACTGGGGCAGGAACCCGAAGTCACCGACCCCGCGGACCCGTACGAACCCGATAGCATCGACGGGTCGGTCGAGTTCGACGACGTGACCTTCGGCTACGGCGACGAGCCGCCGGTCGTTCGTGACGTGTCGCTGGACGTGCCCGCCGGCGCGACCATCGGGCTGGCTGGTGCGACCGGAGCCGGCAAATCAACCTTGCTGAAACTGGTGCCGCGGTTCCACGACGTGGATGCTGGTGCGGTCCGGGTTGACGGCGTCGACGTGCGCGAGTACGGCCTCCAGAGCCTCAGGAGCGAAATCGCCGTCGTCGAACAGCAGCCGTACCTGTTCTCGGGGACGGTCGCCGAGAACATCGCTTACGGCGACCGCGAGGTGCTTGATGCCGAGCAGGCGGACAGCGAGGCGCGAGAGACTGGCTGGGAGACAGCCCGCGACCGCGTCCGCGACGCGGCGGAAGCCGCACAGGCCCACGAATTCATCGAGGACCTGCCGGATGGGTACGACACGCAGATCGGCGAGCGCGGCATCAAGCTCTCCGGCGGCCAGCGCCAGCGCGTCGCCATCGCCCGTGCCCTGCTGAACGACCCCGAAATTATCATCTTCGACGAGGCGACCAGCGACGTAGACACGGAGACGGAGGACCGCATTCAGGAGAGTATCGAACAGCTGGTCGCGGACCGCACCGCCTTCGTCATCGCTCACCGCCTCTCGACGATTCAGGACGCGGACCGCATCGTTGTGATGGACGACGGCGAAATCGTCGAACGCGGTAGCCACACCGACCTGCTCGCGGCCGACGGCGATTACGCTGATCTCTGGCACGCCCAGGCCGACGACCGAACGGTCAGCGCCGACGACTGAGACTGCTGCTGTCCGACCACCGCCAAGTCCTCGATTGGGTCTACTCGAACTTACCGCGCCGCCGAAGACGTGATTCCACCGTTCAAGTCCACAGCACCCAGCGTGGCTCGCCAAGAGGACGCCAGTCGAGTGCATCTTAGTCGCGACTTCGCGTCTGCTACACTGGCGCGTGCCAACAACACCCCTGAAAGAGATACTTTCTCATATGCACTACAGAGATATTATCGCTCTTTTTAATACATATCAGTTATTAGGTCGGCGTAAGCGTGACATCACTCACTCTCGAACCGCTGACGTACGAGGACATCCCGTCGGAGCGCCGGCCGGGGGTCCTTCAGGCGCTAGTCCCTGTACTCGGTGTCGTCCTGTTCCTCGGCATCGGATCGGGATATCTGAAGCTGGCCCCACACGGGCCGCTGCTCTGGAGCATTGTACTGACTGGTGCAGTCGGCAAATACTGGCTTGGCTACTCGTGGGACGACCTCTACGAGGGGCTCGCGGACAGTCTGCTGATGGGACTGCAGGCGATTCTCATCCTGTTCATCATCTACGGCCTCATCGCGACGTGGGTGAGCGCGGGGACCATCCCCGGGCTGATGTACTACGGCCTCTCGATACTGACACCGGACGTGTTCCTGCCGGCGACAGCGCTGCTTGCGATGGTCGTCGCGTTTTCCATCGGGTCGTCGTGGACGACGGCCGGTACCCTCGGCGTGGCCTTCATCGGCATCGGCTCCGGTCTGGGTGTGCCGACCCCGATGACCGCTGGTGCCATCCTCTCGGGTGCCTACGCGGGCGACAAACAGTCTCCCCTCTCGGACACGACGAACCTCGCGGCCGCCGTGACGAACACCGACCTCTATGACCACATCCGGGCGATGCGCAACGGGACTGTGCTGGCGTTTGGCCTCTCAGTCCTGCTCTACGCTGTTCTGGGACTGCGTGCCGTCGGTGAAATCCCGACCGGGCGTGTCGCCGAGATACAGGGCGCACTCGCTGGGAGCTACGACCTCTCAGTGCTGGTACTCATCCCGCTCGTTGTCACCTTCGGGCTGGCGCTGTACGGAATGCCGGCACTCCCGACGCTCGTCGCCGGGGTCTTTGCCGGGGCTTTCACGACCATCTTCGTGCAGGGCCGGTCGTTCACTGCCGCCTGGACTGTCTTTCTCGATGGGACGGCCCCTGAGACGGGGACGGCACTCGTGAACGATCTGCTGGCCAGCGGTGGTATCTCGGGGTCGGCCTGGACGATTGCCGTCGTCGTCGCGGCCCTCAGTCTTGGCGGACTCCTCGAACGGACCGGTGTCCTCGCTGTGCTCGCACACCACCTCGCAACCGCTGTCCGCGGCCAGCGCAGCCTAGTCGTCGGGACCGGCATTTCGGCCATCTTTGTCAACGCCTTCTCGGCCCAGCAGTACATGAGCATCGTCGTGCCCGGGCTCACGCTCCGGAACCTCTACGACGAGTACGGCCTGACAAGCGACGATCTCTCGCAGGCTATCGAATCCGCCGGGACCCCGACCGGCGCACTCTTCCCGTGGCACGCCGGTGCCGTCTACATGTCTGCGGTCTTCGGGGTTGGAACGCTTGCCTACGCCCCGTACTACTTCTTCGCGTTCCTCTCGCCGTTGCTCCTGTTTGCGACAACGCTGTTCGGCGGACGGTACGACGGGTCCGAGCAGGCTGATTCGGTCGCGTCGTCCGCTGTCGCCGACGACTGAGTTCGTCTACCTCTGGGTGATTCTGTCACTGCATCATCCCCTCCGGCAATGCTGCTGGCCTACATCCGTTCGACAGTGAGGTCACGATCCTCACAGAACGTTTCGAGCCGCCGCCTGATCTTTCGAGCCTCCTCGGATTCACGGCCACCCGCATCGGCCGTCAATCCGTATCCGCCGCCGCCAGCGATGATCGTCACCTCGCAAGTCGTCTCATCTATTAGCTCCAGCACGGTCGTCGCCTGTACCTCAGTGAGTTCCATGCGATAGTGGTTCTCCGTAACCGCCACAACGAACCCGTTGCCGTCATACAGTTCGCGGTTCTCCTCATCAATGTCATGGAACGCCCTGGGCAGCGTGCTCGCGTCCGCGCCACGGACAGTAAATTCGACCCGTTCCATACGAGGCCATGGCGCGGGCTGGGAGAAAGTGATTTGCAACCGAGGGTAGCGATAGTACTGACTACGTTTTCTTGAGCCCGCACCTGGCCGTGTATGTCGCCACGGCTGACCAGACACGGTTTTGAGTGTCGAGCGTCAAGCGGCGGGTATGACTGACCCCGAGACGCTCGACGTGACCATCGTCGACGGCTACGTCGACGAGCCCGCACACTTCGGGGTGCCGCCGTACATCTCGACGTACCCGCGGTACGCCGCCGGCGCGCTGGTCGACGCCGGCGTCCCCCGCGAGCAGATAACGTATCACACTATCGACGAACTCCGGGAGGATAACGCAGTCTGGCGAGACGTGGAGGCCGCCGACCTCATGGTGTACGTCGGCGGCATGACCGTCCCCGGCAAGTACGTCGGCGGGACGCCGGCGGAACCCGACGAAGTGCGCGAACTCGCCTGGACGGCCGACGGCACCTCGCTGATGGGCGGCCCGGTCCGCTTCGGCGTCGGCGAGGCCAACGAGGGCGCGAGCGAGACGGCCCGCGACGACCTCGATTTCGACTTCCTGGCGATGGCCGACGTGGAGGCCGCGGTGTACGACCTCGTCGACTCCGGGCTGGAGGGGTTCAACGACCGCTACCGCTCGGTCGAGGAGGAGACCCGCTGGGCCCGGGCCGGCGCGTTCGTCGTCGAACAGCACCCGAACCACCCCGACTACCTCATCTGCGAGATGGAGACGTCCCGGGGCTGTCCGTACCGCTGTTCCTTCTGCACGGAGCCGATGTACGGCGACCCGGACTTCCGGCCGCCCGAGAGCGTCGTCGACGAGGTCGACGCCCTCTCGGACCGCGGCGTGAAGCACTTCCGACTCGGGCGGCAGGCCGACATCCTCGCCTACGGCGGCGACGGCGAGGCACCCAATCCCGACGCCCTGCGGCGGCTCTACGGCGGCATCCGCGAGGTCGCGCCGGACCTGGAGACGCTGCACCTCGACAACATGAACCCCATCACGGTCGTCAAGTGGCCGGAGAAAGCCCGCGAGGGCATCCGCATCATCGCCGAGCACAACACGCCCGGCGACACCGCCGCGTTCGGCCTGGAGTCGGCCGACCCGAACGTGATGAGCGACAACAACCTCAACGTCACCGCCGACCAGTGCTTCGAGGCGGTGAAAATCGTCAACGAGGTAGCCGGCTGGCGGCCGGGAGGGGACAGAGACACTGCTCCCAACTTCGGCGACGACGCCGCACGCCGGCTCCCGAAGCTCCTGCCGGGCATCAACCTCGTCCACGGGCTGAAAGGCGAGACGCGGGAGACCTTCGAGCACAACAAACGGTTCCTCCAGCGCGTCTACGACGAGGGGCTGATGCTCCGGCGGGTGAACATCCGCCAGGTGATGGCCTTCGAGGGGACCGACATGGCCGACACCGGCGCGGACATCGCGAAGGACCACAAGCAACTGTTCAAACAGTACAAGCGCGAGGTCCGAGAGACCATCGATAACCCGATGCTCCAGCGGGTCGCGCCGCCGGGGACCGTCCTGCCCGACGTACACCTGGAGTACCACCAGGACGGCAAGACCTTCGGCCGGCAACTGGGGACCTACCCGCTTCTCGTGGGCATCCCGGGCGAGCGCGAACTCGGCAGCGTCGTCGACATCGCGGTCACGGACCACGGCTACCGATCGGTCACCGGGGTCCCCTACCCGCTGGACCTCAACAGCGCGTCGATGGACGAACTCACCGCGATTCCCGGCATCGGCCGCAGCACCGCCGGCGACGTGGTGGTAAACAGACCCTACGAGTCGGTCGGAGACATCGACGTCGCGTCCATCGAGCGGTTCGCGACTACCCAGTCTGGGGAAGGCGCTGACTAACTGCCGTTCCCGTCCCGGGAGCGTAACGAACGGAAAGTACTTTTCATTCCGGGGATGACCAAGAGCGTATGACTGCGGTCGAGGTGAGCGTCGTTCTCCCCGCCTACAACGAGGAAGACACCATCGAGAGCACAGTCTCGACGACGGTCGGGACGCTCGCCTCGTTTCTCCCCGAAGACGCGTTCGAGGTCATCGTCGCGGAGGACGGGTGCTCGGACCGCACGCCGGAGATAGCGGCGCGGCTCGCAGACGAGGACAGCCGGGTCCGACACGTCCACAGCGACGAGCGGCTCGGCCGCGGGGGCGCGTTGGAGTACGCCTTCGAGCGGGCCGACGGCGACACGCTGGTGTATTTCGACACCGACCTGGCGACGGACATGGGGCACCTCCAAGAACTCGTCGACGCCGTCCGCGTCGACGGCTACGACGTGGCGACGGGGTCGCGCTGGATGCCCGAGAACCGCGCCGACAGACCTGCCAAGCGGGGGGTTCCGAGCTTCGGCTACAACACGCTCGTCCGGACGCTCCTCCGGTCGGACATCAGGGACCACCAGTGTGGCTTCAAGGCCTTCGACCGGGGGGCGCTGGAGACGCTGTTGCCCCTCGTCCAAGACGAACACTGGTTCTGGGACACGGAACTGCTCGTGAAGGCCCAGCGCAACGGCTACCGGGTGAAGGAGTTCCCCGTCGACTGGACGCCCAAGGGCGACTCGAAGGTCGACATCGTCCGGGACGTGTTCGGCATGGGCAGCCAGATTCTCCGGACGTTCTGGGAGCTGTCGGTCAGCCCCCGGATTACCCGTGAGGTGTCGCTGGGCGCGGGGACGCTGCTCGTCGTCGTCGCCCTCCTGTTGATGACGCAGTACCTCGACCCCGACCGCGTCCTCGCGGAGATGGCCGGGGCAGCGCCCGAAATCGTCGCGCTGAGCGCCGTCGTCTACGCCGTCTCGTGGCCGCTCCGGGGCATCCGCTACCGGGACATCCTCGTCTCGATGGGGTATCGGGAGCGGTGGCGCTTCCTGACGGGGGCGGTATTCATCAGCCAGACCGGGAACCTTGTGTTCCCGGCGCGAGCCGGTGACGCGGTCCGAGCGTATGTTATCAAAGCGCGTCGTTCGATTCCGTACCCGTCCGGGTTCGCGTCGCTGGCCGTCGAGCGGGTGTTTGATCTGCTGACGATAACGTTACTTGCTGGTGTCGTCATGATCGGGCTGGCTGTAACGGGGTCGGCCGAACAGTTGCTGACGGCGCTGACGGGCGATACAGTCGGCGGCGACGCAGCCAGCAGCGGACGGACTGCCGTGGCCGTAGCTGGTGGTGTTGGCCTTGTAGCAATCGGAGCCGTGGTGGCTATTGTCGCCAGTGCGCGGAGCGACCGCAACCTCGTTCGGGCCGTCATCGAGCGACTGAGCGGTGACTCCTATGCTGATTACGTTGCCGGCATTATCGAGGGGTTCGTCGGTGACGTACAGACGGTGGCCGCTGATGGGTCAGCGTTCACTCGTGTCGGCATCGGAAGTCTCCTGATCTGGACGTTCGACGTGATAACGGCTCTAATCGTTTTTGCGGCCTTCGGCTACAGCCTGACGCCGTCACTGGTTGCCGTTGGCTTCTTCGCGGTCAGCGTTGGGAACCTGGCCAAGGTTCTGCCGCTGACGCCCGGCGGGGTCGGTCTTTACGAGGGTGCGTTCACCGTCATCGTCGCGTCGCTAACACCGGTCGGTGTCGCCGCGGCCATCGGTGTCGCTATCGTCGACCACGCGGTCAAGAACATCGTCACCATCATCGGCGGCGTCGTGTCTATGGCCTGGCTCAACGTCTCGTTGACCACAGCCGTCGAGGAGTCCCAGTCGACGGACGCTATCGAACCGGAAACGAACGACTGATCGCAGTGCCGCCGCGTCCTGCAACAGCACCCCACTCGACTGGGATTGCGCTGGCAACACTCGGGCCGATACAACAACGCCCCACTGAGACTTCGCGTCCAGCTAGCAGTCCTCAGGCGGTTCCCTTCTTTATTAATATTACAAATAAGGGAACCTTTACTAACAATGTTAATCATAATAGTTAATGTTATATAAAGTGGAAAGCTACGCGATTTTGCTATGCTTCAACGTAGCATACGATCGAGCGAACTGGACGGGCAAACGCGACGCAGTTTCCTCAGAGCCTCGACTGGTGCCGTGGCATCGATGGCAGCACTCGGTACGAGTGGCTCTGTGCGAGGGGGCAAGCTCGGCGGTGATGACGGAGAGTACACGGCTCCAGCGGAGTTCCCGCTCGTTTCGACACGTGAGCAGTTCACTGACGACGGTAAACTGAAGGCCAAATATACAGAGACAGAGTACGAAACAGTCGGGGACTGGCAGTCTAACCGGACTAACGACGATACGGAACTCGTCATCTTCGTCCATGGCTGGAGCCTCGGGGAGACGGATGCCAGAGACGCCGCCTACACCTGTCAGATCGGGCTTGAAGCGAACGAGTACGACCAGTTCACCGTGGGGTTCACCTGGGATGCCGATATGGGCGACGGCATTGGCTGGAGCGAAGGGGTCGCCATCGCCGAACAGAACGGTCCGAAGCTCGCGCAGTGGGTTGTCGACCACAACGACAGCGGTGGGCTACCAGTCCGGATACTCGGCCATTCACTCGGTGCGAAAGTGGCTGTGGAAACGATGGCGTCGCTCCACGAGCGTGAACGCGAAGATGCAGTCGAGTCGGTAGCTCTACTGGGGGGCGCTATCGGTGACTCCGTCGTTGAGGTCGATGAGACATACGGCGAGTCCATCAAGTACGCCACCGCGTCTTTCGACAACTTCCACAAGGACGACGACGTGGTGCTGGGGACTGCATTCAGTGCTGCGGAGTGGACGGAAGCAGTCGGTGAAAAGGGTGTCCAGAGTCCCGAAGACGCTCCCGGGAATTACACCGATTACGATGTCACGGCGGCCGTTGCCGACCACAATTCCTATTACGAGCCCGGGGAGGGGTGTCTGCCCGCTGTCGTCGAAACATTTCAGTAGGCAGTGACAACGAAGGGGTGGCGCTACTT
Organism: Haloarcula sp. Atlit-120R; assembly: GCF_003665885.1. Classification (NCBI taxonomy): domain Archaea; kingdom Methanobacteriati; phylum Methanobacteriota; class Halobacteria; order Halobacteriales; family Haloarculaceae; genus Haloarcula; species Haloarcula sp. Atlit-120R. Next base: position 522,481 of record NZ_QPLN01000001.1, read on the forward strand.
ATTGTACGCAATTATAACCGGGTTGTGGGAACTGACCCCGAAAATACCCGACAGCTATTATATGAATGGTCATGCGACTGATGCACAAACGTGGGTTTCGTGACGTGTATCGGTGGTCTCGATGACAATACCGGAATGTTTTAATGACTTTCGTTCGAATACAGTGTTACCGACTGCCTCCGGGTTCTGTGATGTCTCCCACCCGGTGAGCACCCGCCTTCGCAACCAATGAGTGAACACACACGGACACGACAGCAACGTGAAGAACAGACGACGGAGTCGACGGAATCAGAGAGCACGGCGTGCCCGGAGTGCAGTGGCTCGCTCGTTATCGACGACGAACACGGCGAAACAGTCTGTGAGGATTGTGGCCTTGTCGTCGAGTCTGACGAGATCGACCGCGGCCCCGAGTGGCGCGCGTTCGACTCCAGCGAGAAAGACGAGAAGTCCCGCGTCGGCGCACCGACGACGAACATGATGCACGACAAGGGCCTCTCGACCAATATCGACTGGCGCGACAAGGACGCTTACGGTAACTCTCTGTCGGGTAAACAGCGCCAGAAGATGCAGCGCCTGCGCAAGTGGAACGAGCGCTTTAGAACGCGGGACTCCAAGGAACGCAACCTCAAGCAGGCCCTCGGTGAGATTGACCGGATGGCTTCGGCACTCGGACTCCCGGAAAACGTCCGCGAGACGGCCAGCGTCATCTACCGCCGCGCGCTGGACGAGGACCTCCTGCCCGGCCGCTCCATCGAAGGTGTCTCGACGGCGTCCGTCTACGCCGCCGCGCGCCAGGCCGGTGTCCCGCGCTCGCTCGACGAGATCACGGAGGTCTCCCGGGTCGAGAAAAGCGAAATCGCGCGGACCTACCGCTACGTCGTCCGCGAACTCTCGCTCGAAGTCCGTCCTGCCGACCCCGAGAGCTACGTCCCGCGCTTTGCCTCCTCGCTGGAACTGTCCGACGAGGCCGAACACCGCGCCCGTCAGCTCCTCCAGAACGCCAAGGAACAGGGCGTCCACTCCGGGAAGTCGCCGGTCGGCCTCGCCGCCGCCGCCGTCTACGCCGCCGCACTGCTGACCAACGAGAAGACGACGCAAGCCGCCGTCTCCGAGGTCGCCGACATCTCCGAGGTCACCATCCGCAACCGCTACCACGAGCTGCTGGAAGCCGAGCAGGACCTGCCCGTCGCGTAACCCGTTCAGGTGTCACAGGGGAGCGTCGGAGAGCGTTTTTTAGTATCGACCGCTCAGCGAGCAGACTCACCGACCGATAACCGCAAGACTAGAGTCGGCCCGCCCGCTGGGACCGGTATGGAGACGACACACCGGGTTCGAACCGGTGACGCCCGCACGCTCAACTGCCCCGACGACAGCGTCGAACTGGTGGTCACGTCCCCGCCCTATCCGATGATAGAGATGTGGGACGACATCTTCACAGAGTTAGACCCCGACATCGGGGCGGCGCTGGACCGCGGGGACGGCGACCGGGCGTTTATCCTGATGCACGACGTGCTCGATGCGGTGTGGGCTGAGATAGAGCGCGTGCTGGTCCCCGGCGGCATCGCCTGCATCAACGTCGGGGACGCGACGCGATCAATGGCGGACGGCTTTCGCTCCTATCCCAACCACGCGGAGATAACCGACCGACTGACCGACCACGGCCTGCGGGCGCTGCCCGATATTCTGTGGCGGAAACCAACCAACAGCGGCGCGAAGTTCATGGGTTCGGGGATGGTGCCGCCCAACGCCTATCCGACGCTCGAACACGAACACATCCTCGTGTTCCGCAACGGGGAGCGCCGCCGCCTCGAACCGGGCGCAGACCGCCGCTACGAGAGCGCCTACTTCTGGGAGGAGCGCAACGAGTGGTTCTCCGACCTCTGGGAACTGCCCGGCGAGACGCAGGACCTTGAGGATGGCCTTCGGGACCGCTCGGGAGCCTTCCCGCTGACGGTGCCCTATCGGCTCATCTCGATGTTCTCGGTGTACGGCGACACCGTGCTCGACCCGTTTCTCGGCACCGGGACGACGACGCTGGCGGCGATGGTCGCCGGCCGCAATTCGGTGGGCGTGGACCGCGACCCGGACCTGCTGTCGACGCTGGAAGATCGGGTTGCCACCGCTCCGGAGCGCTCCCGAACCATCGCTCAGGAGCGCCTCGCCGACCACCGCTCGTGGGTAGAGCAACGGCGCGCCGACGGCAAGGAACCGGGCTACGAGGCCGAGCAGTACGACTTCGTCGTCAACACGAAACAGGAAAAACGGATCCAGTTCTACGCGGTTGACTCAGTCACAGCGACCGATGACGGCTTTCGGGCTGTCCACGAGCGGGTCGAGTAAGCACGCCTTTTTGTGTGACTCCGTCCAAGCCGACCCATGGACTTCGAGTCGTTCACCCTGCTCGCTGCCACCGACGACCTTGGGGTGGAGCCGGCCGCTCGCGCCGACGCCGACGGGCTGGAGTTACGGATGGATTTCGCCGACGAGCCGCTGGCACAGTTGGACGCCTACGACGGCGATCTCCCGATACTCGTCACGAACCGACCGACGTGGGAGGGTGGCGAGGCCGCTGATACCGCAGGCCGCCTCGATACACTCGAAGCTGCGCTCGAACACGACGCTGTGAGGGCCGTCGACCTCGAACTCGCAGCGCTGGAGGGAGCCGGCGACCACAACGCTGGCCGCGTCGCCGACGCTGCCCGCGACCGCGATGCGTCCGTGGTCGTCTCGACGCACAACTTCGAGTCCACACCTGCCCGTGAGGCGATTGTAAGTCGGCTCGAACGGGCCTGCGCTCAGGGCGACGTGGGGAAGATGGCCAGCACAGCCCAGTCGCCCGACGACGTGTTGGCGATGCTCGGGGCGACCCGAGCGCTGACCACCGCGGGCAAACAGGTCGCCACGATGTGCATGGGGTCGGCCGGTCGCCACTCCCGGGCCGTTGCCCCGCTGTACGGCTCCCGCATCGGCTATGCACCGGTTGATCCCGCTGACGCGACCGCGCCGGGTCAGTACGACCTCGCAACGCTCCGGACGCTGGTCAGACAGCTACAGAGCGACGGCTGATGGGGGAGCCGCCTGTACGGGGCTTTCGTCCGGACAGGGATCCTTCGGAAGATATAGGGGTATGCGAGATAGACTCGCTGAGTATGACTGGCAAAGGACGCAAGCGGCCGTTGCTGGCCGTGGTGCTTGCGTTCATCTTCCCCGGGTTGGGACATTTCTACCTCCGTAAGTGGGTGCGGGGACTGCTGTGGCTCGGGTTACTGTTCATGCTGTCGGTGGTGTTCGTCGTCACTGGCGCTATCGACCCTGTCACCCAGCTAAGCGTAGAGGCTATCTCGTCGTCGTATCAGTCCAGACCCACCGAAGTGACAATCGGCTCGGTTGTGATTACGACGCTCAACGTCGTCGACGCCTACTGGGTCGCGGTCAACGAAAATCAGGCCACGGAAGTCGAAGCCGGCACAACGTGCCCGAACTGCGGCAAGGAACTCGACGAAGACATCGACTTCTGTCACTGGTGTACGACGCAACTGGACCCGCTCGAGGCGGACCAGCAGTAGCCCGACGGCTGCGGTCAGCCCCGAATGGGGTCGGCTTACTTTTCGATGATGCTCTCTTCGATCCGTTCGCCGAAGTGCGTCGCCGTATCCTCGTGGTGAATGAGAATTTCGTCGCCGGGTTCGAGGTCCGTGACGGCGGTTCGGCCGTTCTGGGTGTGGACCTTTATTGTCTCGGCGTTCTGGAGCAGCGTCTCGATACGGTCACCGTCCTTGGTTTCGGCCTGCACGCGGAACATCGGGCGCTTCTCGATTTTCGCGCGGCCGACGATAGCCTCGCGGGTCCGACCGTTCGCGTCGACTATCTGGACCTCATCGCCGGACTGGAGTTCCGAGAGATATTTCGTCCCGCCGTCAGGCGTCCGGACGTAGGCGTGGACCGCGCCGGCGTTGACCCGGAACGGCCGGGAAGCGACGTACGGTGATTCTGCCGTCTCTGCGTGAACGAAGAAGAGTCCGCGAGCCATCGACCCGACGAGCATCCCCTCGTCGTGTTCCATCAGGCTGCCCGTGTCGATACAGACGCGGTCAGCGGAGCCGGTCTGCTCGATGGCGGTGACCTCGGCGTACTCTAGGTCGAGCGATTCCCGTCCCATCTCGTCGCGGACCTCCACCGTCTTGCGGATTTCGTCGACGTCGTCGGTATCTAGCAGGACGCCGTCGGCACCCAGTTCCAGCGTCTCGTAGGCCGTTCGGGCGTCTTCGGCGGTCCGGACGCCGGCGATGAGGTCTGTCTCCTCGCCGACGCGGGCGATGAGGTTTTCGAGTGGAATAATCTGCCAGTTCTCGCCGATGACAATGGTGAAGTCGGCTTCGGCGGCGACCGCCTCGGCGAAGGCCTCGTAGTCCTCGTCGAAGATGCGGACGTAGCCGCCGTCGGGAGCGGCTCCGTTCTGCCGGAGCGTCGAGAGGTCCGCGGACCCGGAGAAGTCGGACGGGAGGTCGACCGTGCCGTCGCCCTCTCCGTCTTTCCCGACGATGGTGGCGTCGGCCTTTGAGTCCGCTGCCTCGGCCTCCATTACGTGGACATCGCCGTTGGTGAACGCAGCGATGTTTATTTCGCCGAGTTCCGAGACGCGTTCGACATCGTCCTCGTCGACCAGTACCCAGTCGACGCCGGCCTCGATACCAGCGGTTATCCGGCGTTTCCGTGTCTCCCAGTCGCCGACCTCGCTGTCGGCTTTGAGCCAGACGCTTCGAGTCATACGCCCACGTCCGCAACGGCGAGGCTTGAACGTGGCGGAACCCGGGTGGGTCTGTCGAGTGGTGAACAGAGAAGAGAAATGGGTACGACAGGCGATTCGGGTGGGTTCCTGGAATTAGAACCAGAAGAAATACGACACTTGTTATTTATCTACATCCGATTATCGTAATTAATTGTTAGCCAGTAAACTTATCAATGAGCCTTACTAATAAAGTAACTACAAAATACGGTCCAGCTACAGATGGTTACTAACCACGTCTACACGATTGCCGGGGCGAAAGGGGGGGTCGGAAAGACGACGTCCAGCATCAACCTCGGTACACTGCTGGCGAGGGCCGGCTACTCGACCGTTGTCGTGGAGATGGACCTGGCGATGGCGAACCTCGTCGATTTTCTCGATGTCGGCATCGACACTGACAAGCACGCGACGTTTCACGACGTGCTCGCCGGCGACGCGTCGGTCACGGACGCGATGTACGAAACCGACGTGAACCTGTCAATCGTGCCGAGCGGGACCACACTTGAAGGGTACGCGGACACCGACCTCGACCGGCTGCCCGGTATCGTCGAAACCCTCAGGTGGCACCACGACATCGTCCTGTTGGACACCCCGGCGGGACTGAGCGAAGAGACGATTCAGCCGCTCAAACTCGCCGACGACGTGTTGCTCGTGTCGACACCGCGAGTGGCATCAATACGGAACGTCTCGAACACCAAAGAACTCGCAGAGCGGGTCGATGCGCCGGTTCGAGGCCTGATCCTCACGAAGTCTGGGACAGGCGCGTCGCCGGGTGCCGATGAAATCGCGACGTTTCTCAACGTCGAACTGCTCGGCCACGTGCCGGAAGACGACGCCGTCCCACATTCACAGGACAGTGGCACGCCCGTCGTCAGGAACGCGCCCAACAGCGGTGCCGCGATTGCCTACGAGCGGATATCCGAACAGCTCGTCGACACCGAGAAGGCGTCGACCGACACCACAAACGCAGGCGCTCTGAAGGAGTCCACTGACTCGGACGACCTAGAACCGAAGGCCCGGCCAACGGAGCAGCCACCACAGAGCCACAGCCTCGGGACAACCGACGGCGGCAAGACAGTCCCCCCATCGGACGCAATCAGGGACGACAGCTGTCTGATCGGTCCAGCGCCAGCCGAGCAGTACAGAGAGGACGAGCCAGCGGCAGACGACGGGGCCGAGCTGAGCGACCTCGATAACCCAGCCGCTTCGGAGACGGACACCGAAAACGAAGCCGAAACCCCGTCGGTAATCGACGGGACTGAGCTGGTGGAGAGCGAACCAGCACCGATGGACGGGCCAGAACAGGATGCTGACGAGGTAGAGCGAGACGGCAGTGTGTCACGAGGTGCCGACACACCGGAAGAAGAACCCAGTGACTCGCCGTCGGACACGCCAAGCGAGCGCGACGCGGATGCCAGCGACGGAGACGGTCTCGGTTCGCGAATGCGGTCGCTGTTTGGCTTTTAGGCCTCGACGGCCAGTCCGGCCTCGCGGAGCGCCTCTTCGGTGGTGGCGTCGTCGTGAACGACAGCGGAGACGGCGCGAGCGATTTTCTCCGGTTCGTCGTGCTGGAAAATAGAGCGGCCCATCGAGACGCCGGCGGCCCCGGCGTCCATCGTTCCCCGGACCATCCGGACGGTCTCCTCGTCGGTGCCCTTCGAGCCGCCGGCGATGACCACCGGCAGTGACGTGGACTCGACGACGTGCTGGAACGTCTCGGCAGAGCCGGTGTAGCCGGTCTTGACGATGTCCGCGCCCAGTTCCTCGGCCAGTCGGACGGCGTGGCCAACGGACTGGTTGTAGTCCTCGTTCTCGGCGTCGATGTCAGGGCCACGGGCGTAGGCCATCGCCAGTACCGGCAGGCCGTACTGGCTGGCTTCGGTCGTCAGTTCGGAGAGTTCCTCGATCTGTTCGGGTTCGTACTGGCTGCCGACGTTGATGTGGAACGAGACGGCGTCGGCCCCGGCGCGGATGGCGTCTTCCACCGTTCCCGTGGTCCGCTTGTCCTGCTCGTCCGGGCCGATAGTAGTAGAGCCGTTGAGATGGGTGATATAGCCCGCGTCGTTCTTGTTGGGGTGGACCCGTCCGGCGATGCCACGCTGGGTAAGGACGGCGTCTGCGCCGCCGCTGGTAACCGCGTCAATCGTCGATTCGATGTCTTTGAGGCCCTTTACCGCCCCCATCGTGATGCCGTGGTCCATCGGGATGATGACGTATGTGTCGTCTGTCCCGATGCGTTCGAGTCGTGCGCGTTTTCCTGCAGTCATGATATGAGACAGTGTGGCAAGTACGATTATGTGCGTTCCGGTTGCGGTTGTTCTGGTCCGCCCCGGAGCGCACCTTCTTTGAGTTCGCGAGCCTTCGCCTCGAGCCGGTCGGCTACCGCACCGACAGCATCGCCGTTTTCGTGGCCCTCGGCGACAATATCCACCAGCGCGGAGCCGACGATGACGCCGTCAGCGCCGGCAGACACGATTCGCTCGGCGTGGTCGCCGGTCTTGATGCCGAACCCGACGGCCTTTGGCACGTTCCAGTCTGAGAGGCGAGCCAGCGACTCCTCGGTGGCATCGTCCACGTTCTCTCGTGCGCCAGTGACGCCCAGACGTGCCTGGACGTAGACGTAGCCCGACACCTGTTCGAGCATCCGTTCGAGCCGGTCGCCTCTCGTCGTCGGCGCGACGATGAACACCAGATCGAGCCCGAACTCGTCGCAGGCCGTCCGGAGCGGGCCGGCTTCCTCCCCAGGGAGGTCCGGGACGACGAGCCCCTCAATGCCCACCGCGGCGGCCTTCTCGACGAAGGGGCGCGGCCCCTCGCTCTCGCCATACTGATAGATGAGGTTATAGTAGGTCATACAGACGAGCGGTACGTCCACATCGAGGTCTTCGACGAACTCGAAGAAGCGGTCGGGCGTCATCCCGGCTTCCAGCGCGCGGACGATAGCGTTCTGGATGGTCTTGCCCTCCGCGATGGGCTCGGAGAACGGCAGGCCGAGTTCGATGACGTCTGCCCCGCCGCGAGCCAGCGCCTCGACGTACTCTAGCGACGCCTCGTAACTCGGGTCGCCGGCCGCGAGGTAGGGAACGAAGGCGGGCTCGTCGGCGAAGGCGCGTTCAAGACCCATCAGAGGCCACCTCCGCCGACGCGCTCGAAGATAGACATGTCCGGCGCGATATCGAGGTCGCGCTTCGCGGTCTCTTCGATGGCTATTTCGAGGTCCTTGTCGCCACGGCCGGAGACGTTGATGATGACAGAGTCACCGACTTCGTCGTGGTGCTCTTCAAGATAGCCGAAGGCGTGGGCCGTCTCCAGAGCCGGGATGATACCCTCGTCCTGGGAGAGGCGGTGGAACGCCTCTAGCGCGATGTCGTCGTCGACGTTGACCGGCGTGACGCGGTCTTCGTCGACGAGGTGGGCCAGTTCCGGGCCGACACCGGCGTAGTCGAGCCCCGACGAAACGGAGTGAGACTCCATGATCTGGCCATCAGAGTCCTGTAGGAGCTTCGTGCGCGCGCCGTGGAGGACGCCCTCGTCGCCGGTCGAGAGAGTGGCGGAGTTGGGCGCAACGCCCTCTTCCTCATCGACCTGCAGTGAGGAGCCGCCGGCTTCGACGGCGTAGAGGTCGACGTCGGTATCATCAACAAAGTGGGCGAAGGTGCCCATGGTGTTCGAGCCGCCGCCAGCGCAGGCGAGGACCGAATCGGGCAGCCCGCCGGTCTTCTCGATAACCTGCTCGCGGGCCTCCTCAGAGATGACCGCCTGAAAGTCCCGGACCATCTTCGGGAACGGGTGCGGGCCGACGATACTCCCGATGACGTAGTGGGTGTTCTCGACGGTGGTCGCCCAGTCGCGCATCGTCTCGGAGATGGCCTCTTTCAGCGTGCCGCGGCCGACCGTGACAGGGTTGACCTCGGAGCCGTTGATGCGCATGCGGAAGACGTTGGGACGCTGGCGCGCGATGTCAGTCTCGCCCATGTAGATTTCGCAGGGCATGTCGAGGTGGGCCGCCGCCATCGCCGTCGCCGTGCCGTGCTGGCCCGCGCCGGTCTCGGCAATGATGCGCTCCTTGCCCATGTACTTCGCCAGCAGGACCTGCCCGAGCGCGTTGTTGAGCTTGTGTGCGCCGCCGTGGAGCAGGTCCTCGCGCTTGAGATACACGTCGGTATCGTACCGGGCAGAAAGCTGGTCCGCGTACTGGAGCGGCGTCGGTCGGCCGCCGAAGTCGGTCAGCCGCTCCCGGAACTCGTCCATGAAGCCGTCCTCGTTTTCCAGCACGTACCGCTGGTAGGCGTCGGTCAGCTCTTCGATAGCTGGCATCAGTGCCTCGGGCACGTACTGTCCACCGTACTCACCGAACTTGGGGTCGTATGCGTCGTCAGTGCTCATGTGTCTGTAGGTGTCGTCTCAACTGCATCAGTGTCCGCGCGTGTCAGTCGCCGCGTGTTCGCTTCCACGTCCGTCGCCGCGTCGTGGTCCATGATCGCCGAGCCGATTAGCAGGGCGTCCGCACCGGCATCGCACATCCGTGTGACGTCGTCTGCTGTCTGTATGCCACTTTCAGCAATGAGTGTGACGCCCTCCGGGACGTCTGGCGCGACGGACTCGAACGTTCCGAGGTCCACGTCGAGTTCGGCGAGGTCGCGGTTGTTGACGCCGATGATGTCCGCGCCCGCTTCCAGCGCCGTCTCGACCTCCGCCGGGGTGTGGGCCTCCACGAGGACCTGGAAGCCCCGCTCGCGTGCGGCCGTGAGGAGGTCCGCGAGGTCGTCCGTCCCGTCGGCTTCGAGAAAGCGGACGATGAGCAGGACGACATCCGCCTCGACGACGTCCAGCTGGTCCTCGTGGAGAATGAAATCCTTTCGCAGGACGGGCACGTCGACGGCATCGCGAACCCGTTCGAGCGCCGCCGCCGACCCGCCGAAGTGGTCTGGTTCCGTCAGCACCGAGAGCGCCGCCGCGCCGCCCTCAACCATCTGGCGGGCGAGGTCGACCGGGTCGTCAGTCCGCTCGCCGTCCGCGGTCGGACTCGTGGGCTTGATTTCGGCGATGACCGGCGTCCGTCCGTCGGCCGCCACCGCGTCGAAGGCGTCCGACAGCGACCGGGGCGACACCGACACCCTGTCGCCGCCGCCACCGCGCTCCCGCGCCGCGTCGAGAATCGACTGAACCGCTGGGTCTATCTCCTCACTGTCGTCCATTACTGAACACTAACGTACAGAAGTGTACATAAGAGTTGCCCTATTATCTCAGGCGAAGCGGACCACGGCGGATACCGTACGGTGTCAGACAGACCACAGTTCTATGAGGGTTCACGCTAGATGTTCACATATGTCGTTCCAGACAGCCATCCGACCGGCCGAATCGGTGGATATCGCAGATATCCGTCGGGTCGCACGGGCCGCGTGGCACGCGGTGTACGACGATATCCTCGGGGCGGAGACGGTAAACGACCACCTCAGGGAGGGGTACGCGCCGCCGGTACTAGAACGGATGATAGAACTCGACGAGGTCGGACTGTTCGTCTCGACGGCCGACGACGACGTAGTGGCGTACATGAGCTGTGGGATGACAGACGCGACCGGGTTCGGCGACCTCGACCTGTACGTCCACCCGGACTACTGGGGCGAGGGTATCGGGACCGAACTACTTCGCCGGGGCGAGGGCCACTTGCGGGACCTCTCCGTGCGGAAGATACGCGACGAGGTGCTGGCCGAGAACGAAGTCGGCAACGGGTTCTACCGGACCCACTTCGAGAAGATCGGCGAGCGGACGGCCGAGTTCGGCGGCCAGGAACACCCCGTGAACGTGTACGAGCGGACAGTGTAATTTCCCACCCGTTGCGTGTGACTCACACGCTCTCGTCGCTCGTGTAACAGCGTTTAAGCCGCTGAAACCGCTTCGTCGGTGCAATGAGCTACAAGATCGGACTCGTCGGCAAGCCCTCCGTCGGCAAGTCCACGTTCTTCAATGCGGCGACGATGAACGACGTGCCCGAGGGCGCGTACCCGTTCACGACAATCGACCCGTCGATGGGCGAAGCCTACGTCCGCGTCAACTGTGCGGCCCCGGAGTTCGACCACACCTGCACGCCCAACCACGGCTACTGCACCGACGGCGTCCGGTTCGTCCCGACGAAGCTTGTCGACGTGGCCGGCCTCGTTCCCGGCGCACACGAAGGGAAGGGGCTGGGGAATCAGTTCCTCACAGACCTCAACGAGGCCGACGTGCTCGTCCACGTCGTCGATTTCACCGGCGAGACGGACCTGGAGGGTGAACCCACTGAGGACCACGACCCGCGCGAGGACATTGACTTCCTCGAAGACGAGCTGGACATGTGGTATCTCGATATTCTTGAGAAAGGCATCGAGCGCTACCGCTCGGGCTACCACGGCGAGGACAAGGCCATCGAGGACGACCTCGCCGAGCAGATGTCAGCGTTCAAGATCAACGCCGACGAGATCAAGCAGGTCGTGCTCGCCCTGGACCTGGAACTGGACCCCGACACCTGGGACGACGCGGACAAGGAGGCTCTGGCCCGCGAGATTCGCATCCGGACCAAGCCGATGCTCATCGCGGCGAACAAGATGGACACCCCGGAAGCCCAGGCGAACTGGGAAACCGTCACCGAGGACCCCGAGTACGAGCACCTGACGTTCGTCCCCGTCTCGGCCCACGCGGAGAAGGCCCTGAAAAACGGCAACGAGCAGGGCGTACTCGACTACCGGCCGGGCGACGAAGAGTTTACCGTGACGGCGGACCTACCAGAGGAGAAGGCCGCGGGGCTGGAACAGATTCGGGAGTTCGTGACCGAGTTCGGCGGGACGGGCGTCCAACAGGCCCTCGAAACCGCGCTGTTCGAGGAACTGGGAGCTATCGCGGTGTTCCCCGGCGCTCGCAAGCCCCAGGAGGACGGGACCTTCCTGCAGGACTGTTTCGTCCTCCCAGACGGGTCGACTGCAGAGGACTTCGCGTACTTCCTGCACACCGACATCGGCGACGGATTCCTCCATGCGCACGACGTGCGAACCGAACGCCAGATCGGCGCTGACACCGAACTCGACCACCGCGACGTGGTCGAAATCACGACAACGAACTAACACTGGGAGATTCACCGCTGATACTCTGAGGGTGCGGCTTTTTATACGTCGGAGAGAACGGAACACATGCACCCGAAAAGGCCTATTTTTGTCGTTTGCTCGTCATCTGTTTTGAGGTGGTTTCGATGACGACGGATGATTCGACGGGCGCACTTGGCCGGCTCATGCTTGCGGTCGGCACTGTGCCCATGACAATCGAACCGCACCTGCCGACGCCACTCCGGCGGACGTTCAGCGCCCGTGTCTTCCTGCTGGCAGCGATGTCGATTGTGGGCGCACCGGCACTAGCTATCGTGCTGTTTTCCTCTGTGACAGCCGCCGCAGTGTTCATCGGGTTCGTCGTCGCTGTGACCGGATTTCTGGGCTACTGTGAGATGTACCGCGCGATAATCGAGATTAATCGAAAGGCGACGGCAGTCGACAACGGCCAGTACGACATCGACTTCGGCGTCGACCGGATTGACGAGGTCGGAGACGCATACACGAAACTCGAACGGGCGGCGGCCTCACTCGGCCGGAACATTCAGGAAGCAAACGAAGCTCAGGAGCGTGCCGAGGAGGCCCGCGAAGCGGCCGAAGAAGCCCGTGAAACCGCAGAAGCCGAGCGAAGCGAGATGGAGGCGCTGAGCAGCCACCTCGAACTGAAAGCGACACAGTACCGGACGGCGCTCGACGACGCGGCCGCCGGCGACCTGACTGCCCGTGTTGACACCGACAGCATGAGCGACGCTATGGCCGCCGTCGGGACCGCGATCAATGAGACTCTGAGTGATCTGGAGACTGCTATCGGCAGCGGCCAGTCGACCTCGACACGTATCGCCACCGGAAGTGAAACTGTCCTGGCCGACGGGCAGCAGGTCCGTGCTGAGACACAGTCCGTGGCCGACACCGCATCCGACATCGCCGACGGGGCAGAAACCCAGCGCCAGCAACTAGACGACGCAGCGAGCGAACTCAGCGACCTCTCGGCGACCGTCGAGGAAATGGCGTCGTCCGTGGCCGAAATCGCCGACCAGAGCAACACTGCTGCGAATCTCGGCCGAGACGCACAGCGGTCCTCGTCGGAAGCCCAGAGTGCCGTCGACGAGATCCGCCATCACTCGACGAACGCCGCAAGCGAGGTCCAGCAACTAGACGACATCGCCGAGGACATGGCCGAGATCGTCGAAGTCATCGACGGCATCGCCGAGGAAACGAATATGCTCGCGCTGAACGCGTCCATCGAAGCCGCTCGTGCCGGCCAAGCGGGTTCGGGCTTTGCCGTCGTCGCGGACGAAATCAAACAGCTTGCGACCGAGACACAGAACGCCACCGGCGACGTGGAAGACCTCATCGGCTCGCTGCGGTCCCAAGTCGGCACATCCGTCGACGCCATGGAGACGATGGAAGATGCTGTCGACCGCGGCAGCAACACCATCTCCGAGACTATTACCACGCTCGAAGATGTGGTCGACGCCACCGTCGATGTCAACGGCGGCATTCAGGAAATCGACCGAGCGACCGACCAGCAGGCGACCAGCGCACAGGAAGTCGTGCGGATAATTGACGATATCAACGACATCGCCGGGGAGACCGCAACCGACGCCCGTGAAATGGCCACGACGGTCGAGCAGCAGGGCCAGACCGTTGCCGGGATGGTCGACTCGGTGGAGCGGTTCGCCGACGACGCCACCACTCTTAACGACGAACTCTCACAGTTCGAGACCGCCGGGACCGACTGCGTGGACACGCCTGCTGGCTCCGGACCCGCGATGAGTGACTGAGGCGAGTCAAGAACTGACTTACACACTGCAGGCCGGCAGGCGTCCGGCTACAGCAGAAGGTGAGCGAGCAAAGCAATGATGGCGACTTTTTTGACGAGGATGATGCCAATAATCAGTTGCGTCGTCGACAGTTCCCGGACGCGTTCGATGCCTCGCCGGACGAACGCGGGCGACTGCGCCAGCTCAGCCACCAGCAACCGACACTCCGCGCGGAACGTCTCGACCGCCGATCCTTCACCGTCTGTGTAGGCAGCCTCTGGCCGCGGCAGCCACTGGGAACCGGTGTATTCGAGTTCGACCAGCGACCCCTGTAGATGACTGACCTGCTCGAACTGCAGGCCGTTGGCTTCACAGAGTCGCTCGACCTTGGCGATGTCGCGGTCGCTGTTCAGGTCGTAGCGCCGCTGTATCGGGTCGGTCGCCCAGTCGAACTGGAACCGACAGACGAGTTCGCTCTCACCGACCCACACATCGACGACTTCGGCCAGTTCGACTGTCCCGACTGTCTCTTTCCGCTTCCGGTGGAGGTGCTCGTACTCGGCGGGGGACTCCGTCGAAACCGTCACCTGAGGCTCCGTCTCGGACATACCTTCTCGGTATGGGTGTTCGGCTGACGATACTATACGTTTTCTCTCGCTGACACGGATATCTCCTCGAGAGAGCCGGACGGATGACTGCACGGCGACACAGTCAGATGTCGACCGGACACCCGTTGATTTCGCCGCCGCGCATCCCCTCTGCGAGCCAGTAAATGGAGAGGGTCAACACCACGAGCGCAAGCAGCGCGAACTCCAGCCCGTCGAGCGGCAGAAACAGCAGCGAGGTCGAAACGCCGAGTAGCGACAGCAGTCCCAGCAAAACCGCCGACCCACAGGCCGCACAGCCAGCGCCGAGTGTGCCGAGAACAACGCCCGCGACACCCGCGCCACCCTGCTGGAGGTCGAGCCCGTGCTCGCGGAAGTGGTACGCCACCAGACCGATGTCGACGCCCGTGAGGACGGCGACGACGAGCAGCAGGGTACCCTGGGCAGGGTTGAACGACGTGCCGATAAACGGGTACAGTTCAGCGAGCACGCGCAGCCGGCTGGCAAGCGGGAGCGACCCACCGATAACGAGGTCAAGCACTAGCGGGACGTTCAGCGAGACGACGAATACCGTCAGCGAGACGACGGCAGCGACCACGGCGACCGCCGCATAGACCGGCAGCGTGAGTACGAGCCTGACCGTTCGGCCCATGAGCCGCCAGTCACCGCGCGTGGTTGGCAGGCGGAGGCCGCGTGCGATGCTCATCCGTCGCGCTCTCCCAGCGCCTCGGCGATGAGGTCGTAGCTGACGCTCCCGTTGACCTTCGTCACGAACTCTCCGTCCTCAAACAGCAGAATTATCGGCGTCGTTTCACCCAACCCGGCGTTCTCGGCCGCCTGGATATCAGCCTGTACAGCGTCGTCGTGCGCTCGCTCCCGCGCATCGCGTGCGACCGCCTCGCCGTCAACCGCTGTCTCCTCGGTGAGAAACGTCGCCGTCCGGTCCAGAACGTTGTCCGTATCGAACGACGACTGTTCGGCGAAGTAGTGCTCGAACAGCGCCCAGTACGCCTCGCTGTCGCGGGCAAACGTCGACTCCAGCGCCTGTGTCGCCGGCTCACCCCAGGGATAGATGACCGGGTACGTCCGGACGACGTATGCGCCCTTGCCCGTCCCCACGATGTTCTCCCGGATAGCCGGCACCGTGTTCTCGTGGAAGCGGCGGCAGGTCGGACAGGAGGGGTCTTCGAACGCCAGGACGACGTGGCCGCCCAGTTCGCCGCGGCGGGGCTGGGCTTCGAGGTCGGCGGCCGCCGGGTGGCTGTCAATGGTTTCGGCGTTGTCTGCTTCACCACTGCACCCCGCGATGGCGCCGACGACACCCGTCCCGAAAAGTGTGAGAAAGCGTCGTCTGTTCATATACGACTGGTTGACCCGCGTGGGTTTAGCGTTTGTTCCACTGTGTGGCCACGATGAGTAACCGTCTTGTCGCCGGCGGCGGTACCATCTGACGGCCGATGACGACAACTCACAGGGCCGAACCGGGGTGACTCCCCGCTGGTGACGAGCCCTATGAGTGCCGAGGCTCTTGCTCCAACTGGTAGCTGTAGCCGACGACCGTTTGCCACGGGTATCTCTGTGGTTCGGTTGCGACTGACATGATCTGGATCTGGGACGACAGCGACTGCGATGACTCTCCTGTAGAGAGTCCCCTCTGTGGAGATCCCCAACAGTTAGGGACTAAATTGTACACGATTTTATTGTTTTGCTATCAATGTTGATATTCTCGGCAACGGTTTTTTTGATTATCATTAGCGACGAGTTGAGCAATGGTAGATGAAAGAAAGGAACAATGGACCGGGAGCCGGCGACGGTTACTCGGGATGCTCGCAACTGGCGGAGCCGCCACGCTGGTCGGCTGTTCGACTGGCGGAGAGACGGAATCAAGTACAGCCGAGAGCGAAGCTGAAGCCGCCGGGTCCACCGACGGCTCGATGTCCGTCGTTGTCAGTTCGAAAGGCTACACAGAGCAACTAAATCTCGGGTACATCGCCTACGAATTGCTCGCGAACAATACGGGTGTGAGTCTTGTAGACGAAACTGGCTTCGGCGGGAACGCTGCACACGCCGAGGCGTATCAGGTCGGCGATATCCACGCGTACTACGATTACATGGGGTCACTGTGGGCTGCGCACCCGCCCAAGCACGACGAAGCCGACTTCGAGACACCAGATGAACAGTACGAAGCGTTGAAGTCCGAGATGGAGTCGGAACACCCGATTCGAATTCTCGACCGCGCAGACTGGCAGAACACGTGGGCCGTGTTCATCCGCGAGGACGCTATCGAAGGGACCGGGATCGAGACAATCAGTGACCTCGCCGGTTACGTCAACGACGGGAACTACGATATCCGGCCGGCGTTTGGCGACGGGTTCAAGACTCGTAGTGACGGTTTCGATGCTTTGCTTGATTACTACGGGTTTGAGGCCGAGCATGTGGAGCGCTGGGAAGCAGAACAGGAGTTTATCGAGGCGGCGTCGGCACAGGCGGCTGGTACGGCTGTCGACGAAGGCTACGCCGACCTCAGCTTCGGGTACAGCACCAGCGCGTGGCTCACAACCGTTGAAGACATCGTGTACCTCGATGACGACCGGAACTTCTGGCCGTTTTTCCACCCGGTCGGCGTCGTTCACGAGGACGTCGCGACGGACGCCGTGGTGTCGGCGCTGAACAAGATGCCGGACGCCATTCCGGACGCGAAAACGATGCAAGAGCTGAACAGTCACGCAACCGAGGTCGGCAGCCAGCAGGCGGTTGTTGACCACCTCACGGCCAACGGCTTCATCTGAATCAGTATGGAAGAATCTACAGCACATTCAGGCGACGGTGACGACGAATCAGCAGACGCGACAGCGTCAGCGGCCTCGGACACGACAGCGCTGGAGCGAGCGAAAGCCGTTGCGCTGCTGCCAGTCCGGTCGTACCTCGTCAAGTTCGCTGTTGCGTTGCTCGTGATCGTGGTACTCATCGCGGCCGGCGGGTTCTGGGTGCAGGGGAACGCAACTGCCACACTCGAAGACGACACGGCACAACAGCTCGTACAGGAGGTCAACGCCGAGTCCGGCCTGTTGAACGAGTGGATTGAGCGCAACGAACGGCCGGTGCTCGTCGCGTCAAACAATCCGCTGCTCGGTTTCAACGCGACGCGCGAAGACCAGCAGGCCTACACGGAACGGCTCGCCGCGGATGAGCTCCAGTCCGACCGCGTCGCTGCCGTCCACCTTGCAGACCCCACTGTCGGCACAGCGGGGGAGGCAAGGATTGTGGCAAGTACTGACGAAACACTCCGCGGAACGCGTGTCACATCGGACGCACATCCGTGGGTCGACCGGACTCGGTCTATCGGCCGCGACACAGTGGTTTCATCGAACCCGTACACGAACGCGAACGGCAAGCGAGTGGTCAGTTCGATGAGTGTCGCCGCCGACTTCACACACGTACTCGTGGTCGAGTACGACGCCAGCGACCTGAGCAAGCAGTTCAGCACTGGTATCGACGGGACGTTCACACAGGTGGTCCGCCCGACATCGAGTTCGACTGAGGTGTTGTTCTCTGACGCTGGCACCGGTGCTGTTGGACAGCCGTACATCTCGAACAAGTCACAGGCTGACATCCCAGAGATCAGCACGGCTACCGAACAGGGCACCTTCACCGACGCGCCGACAAAAGACGCAGTGCTTGACACCGAGCACGTCGCCGCATACGCGACCATTCCCGGCACAAACTGGGTCGTTATCAAGCATGCGCCTGCGGCGAACGCGTTCGCGCTGAGCGAGCAGATTCGGACTGATATCTTGGCGTTCATTCTGGTCGCGCTCGGTGGTGTAGTCGTCATTGGTGGAACGATTGGACGAAACACGGCGACATCCGTGCAACAGCTCTCTGCGGCCGCTACTGCCATCGAGCAGGGAGAGTACGATGTCGACGTTTCGAGCTCTCGCCGGGACGAGATCGGGCAGTTGTTCACGTCTATCGGGAGTATGCGCGACGCACTCGTCTCAAAAATCGACGAAGCCGAGGCCGCCCGCGAGCAGGCGACAGACGCCCGGGAGGAGGCGGAAGAAGAGCGCGCCCGCGCCGAGCAGGCAAAGGAAGAGGCCGAGGCACTCGCGGCGGAACTCGAACAGCAAGCAGAGGTATACAGCGACGTGATGGAAGCGTGCGCGGACGGCGACCTGACCCGGCGTCTCCCCGAAGACGAGACCGATAACGAGGCGATGGCGGCTATCGCGTCCTCGTTCAACGATATGCTCACACAGTGGGAACGCACTATCGTCGACATTCAGAAGTTCGCGGAGACCGTCACAGCCGCCAGCGAGGAGGCCGAAGTCGGGGCGGCTGACGCCGAGCGTGCGAGCGGCGAGGTCAGCGAATCAGTTCAGGAGATCGCGGCTGCCGCCGACGAGCAACGCGATATGCTGGACACAGTCTCGGGAGAGATGACTGACCTTTCGGCAGCTATCGAAGAGGTAGCTGCGTCCGCTGACTCGGTTGCGGAGCACTCGAATCAGACCGCTGACGTCGCCCGAAAAGGCGAGGAAACGGCCAGAGACGCCCTCGAAAGTTCGCACAGAGTACAGGAAGCAATCGACGCGACTGTCGAGAACGTCGAACGGTTAGACGAGCAGATGGCGGAGATCAGCACCATCGTCGAGCTGATCGCGGACATCGCCGAGCAGACGAACATGCTCGCGTTGAACGCGAACATCGAAGCTGCGCGTGCCGACAAAGACGGCGAAGGGTTCGCCGTCGTGGCCGACGAGGTCAAGGAACTCGCCGGGGAGACACAGGCATCGGCGACCGAAATAGAACAACTCATTACCGACATCCAGTCACAGACGGAGACAACTGTCGACGAAGCCAAAGTGGCTGAAGAATCGATGGAGGCAGGCATCGATGCAGTTGAAGAGGTCATGTCGGCGTTCACAGAGGTATCGGAGTACGCCGACAAAACGGACGCCGGCGTTCAGGAAATCAGTGACACGACTGACGACCAGGCCGCCAGCACTGAAGAAGCGGTATCGATGACCGAGGAGGTTGCTGACCTCAGTGAATCTACCGCCGACGAGGTACAGAGCGTGTCCGCCGCCGCAGAGGAGCAGGCGGCCTCGATGTCGGAAATCAACGACAGCATCAAATCGCTGAGCGGACAGGCCGAGCAGCTCAAGGCACTCCTGTCGGAGTTTGACGTCGCGGTCGATGGGAACGAGCAGTCCCGACACCGCTGACGGTAACAGCGGAAACACAGATTGACGCTCGGGGAAGCCCGGAACATCCGTTTTCCTGTGACGTTTCGCTACGTGTAGCCACCACAACGCGCAACGCGTCCCAGTAGATGTTCGTCGAACGACTCCGATACCGGCGGTCAGTTTCGGCGCGTGAGAATCCCCAGTATGCCTTTATTTCGGTCGGCTGAATAATACACATGAGCGTCATCTGTGAATTCGAGTTGCAGTCCGCGGATATGCCGCTCTGTGCGGTCGCCGCTGAGCTGAACACCCGATTGATCGTCGACAACGTCGTTTCCGGGACGACCGACGAGCCGGCACTCGTGTTCTCTGCGACGGGCGTCGAACCGGACGCGCTCGAATCGGCATTGCTCGGCGACGAGTCGGTCGTGGAGTTTGTCGCCATGGACTCGGCTATCGTCGAGTCGCGGTATCGGGTCGTCCTCGATACGGATTACGTCGAGATGTACACCCAGCTCGTCGACCGGCAGACGTATCCGATGGGTGCGCTCGTGACCGAGCACGGGTGGAAGGTGAGCACACAGTTCGCCGACCGAGCGGACCTCGAAGCGTTCCGTGACGCCTGTCAGTCAAGCAGTGTCACGTTCCGCCCGCACCGGCTCTGTGAGACGGAACACGGCGGCGACGACTACGGACTCACCGCCCCGCAACGAGAAGCACTACTGGCAGCCAACCGACAGGGATACTTCGCCGTCCCCCGCGAGGCAGACCTGTCGGAACTCGCGAGGGAACTCGACGCGACCACGTCCGCCATCTCGGAGCGCCTCCGTCGTGGAACGGACCAGTTGATCGACCACACGATTGCCAGTTCCGAATAGTGACAGCAGCCCGGTCAGAGCGGAGCTGTTCCGGTGAGATACCCCCTCTTATAAATTGCTGTACATATGTTGGCAACCGTTAGGGCTGGGACTTGTGTAGGACTACATGACGGTGATTCAATATGACTGGCCACCAGCACCCACACGTCACTGACCGCGACGCACACTTCGTCGGCGGCGGTATCGCCTCTCTCGCCGGCGCGGCGTTCCTAGTACGGGACGGCAACATGCCCGGCGAAAACATCCATGTCTACGAAAAGCTGGACGTCGTCGGTGGCGCGATGGACGGTGCCGGCGACCCGGAGGAGGCGTACCTGATCCGGGGCGGCAGGATGTTCAACTATCCGACGTACGAATGTACGTGGGACCTCTTCGAGACGATTCCGTCACTCGAAGACGACTCGCGGTCGGTCAAAGACGTGATGGACGAGTTCAACGAAGCGCACCCCTCGTACGCGAAAACGCGGCTGATGCACGAGGGCGAGCGGATCGACGCGGGCGAGTACGGACTGACGAGCCAGCATCGACAGTCGATAGCTCGGTTGCTCCTCACGCCCGAACCGCGACTCGGTGACACGCGCATCGAGGAGTGGTTCGACGAGTCGTTCCTGGAGACGAACTTCTGGTACGTCTGGGCGACCATCTTCGCGTTCCAGCCGTGGCACAGCGTCGCCGAAGTTCGGCGGTACATGTACCGGTTCCTCCACGAGTTCCCGCGCTTGCACACCATGGAGGGCATCGACCGGACGAAGTACAACCAGTACGACTCGATGATTCTCCCACTCCGGCGCTGGCTCGAAGACAGGGGCGTCTCCTTCGAGTACGGCCACGAGGTGACCGATATGGACATCGTCCCGTCGCGGACGGGGCGCACTGTCGAGCGGCTCTACTGTGAGACCAACAGCGGCACCGAGTCGGTCCCCGTCGAGCCGTCCGACCTCGTGTTCGTGACGAACGGGTCGATGACCGACGGTTCGTCTATTGGCGGGATGGACGAGGCCCCAGAGCTGAACGAGACCGGGGCGTCGTGGGAGCTGTGGAAGTCCATCGCCGAGGACAATCCACAGTTCGGCAATCCGTCAGTGTTCGCCGATAACGTCACGGAGACGAAATGGGAGTCGTTCACCGTTACCCTGCACAACACCGACTTGTTCGACCACATCGTCGATTTCACCAGCGAGGAACCGGGCAACGGGCTCGTCACCTACCTCGGGTCGAACTGGCTGTTGTCGACGGTCGTCGCCGCACAGCCCCACTTCGCGAACCAGCCGGACGACGTGAAGGTCTTCTGGGGCTACGCGCTGTTCCCGGACCGCGAGGGGAACTACGTGGAGAAACCGATGTCCGAGTGTACCGGCCGGGAGATCCTCCAAGAGCTGTGTTACCACCTGCAGTGCGAGGACCGGCTCCCGGAGCTACTCGACGACGTGACCTGTATCCCGGCGATGATGCCGTTCATCACGGCGCACTTCCAGCCCCGGGAGCCCGGTGACCGACCCGAAGTCGTTCCTGACGGGTCGAACAATCTGGCGTTCCTCGGACAGTACGCCGAACAGCCGCGGGACGTGGTGTTCACTGTCGAGTACTCGGTCCGGTCGGCGATGACCGCCGTCTACGAGATGCTCGATCTCGACCGGGAGGTGCCTCCGGTGACCAAACACTACCGGAAGCCGGGTGTCATCGCAGACACTGTCCGTGCCGCGTACCGCTGAGAAGCGAGCGCGGTACGGACGCGGATATTCCAGTATTTTAGTGCGGTGACGGAGATGGGTGTGTGTGTACATATCGACGCGCCCCGCCTGGAGGGTTCGATGGTAAACCTCGCGCTTTCTGCGGCGCAACTCTTCGTAGCGCTGGTGCTCGTGGGACTGAACGGCTTTTTTGTCGCCGCTGAGTTCGCTTTTGTTCGCGTTCGCGGCACGTCGGTCGAACAGCTCGCCGACGAGGGGCGGGCCGGCGCAGGCTCGCTTCAGGCAGTGATGGCAGACCTGGACAACTACCTCGCAGTGACCCAGCTCGGCATTACGCTTGCTTCGCTGGGGCTGGGATGGGTCGGTGAGCCCGCCGTCGCGGCGCTGCTGGAACCTGTGCTGGCTCCGCTACTGCCGGAGAGCCTCCTCCACCTCGTGGCGTTCGCAGTCGGATTCAGTATCATCACGTTCCTCCACGTCGTCTTCGGGGAACTCGCGCCGAAGACGTTCGCAATTGCCCGGACTGAGCGGCTCTCGCTGCTGCTCGCACCGCCGATGAAGCTGTTTTACTACCTGTTTTACCCCGGTATCGTCGTGTTCAACGGCTCGGCCAACGCCTTTACGCAGTTGCTGGGTGTCCCGGCGGCCTCGGAAACGGACGAGACGCTCGGCGAGCGTGAGATACGCCGGGTGCTGGCTCGGTCTGGCGAGGAAGGGAATATCGACGCGGCGGAGGTCGACATGATAGAGCGCGTGTTCGACCTCGACGATACTGTCGTCCGGGAAGTCATGGTCCCGCGGCCCGACGTTGTGAGCGTGCCGGCCGACGCCACACTGTCGGATATCCGGGCGGTCGTTCTCGACGAAGGACACACCCGCTATCCGGTGGTCGAAGCCGACGATAGCGATCAGATCGTCGGGTTCATCGACGTCAAGGACGTGCTGCGAGCCGGCGAGGAAGGCACCGAGAACGCGACTGCCGGCGACATCGCCCGCGAGATACCGGTCGTCCCGGAGACGACAGCTATCAACGACCTCCTGTTGCAGTTCAGGCAGGACCGCCGGCAGATGGCCGCGGTCATCGACGAATGGGGGTCGCTCGAAGGCATCGCGACCATCGAGGACGTGGTCGAGGCCGTCCTCGGCGACCTTCGCGACGAATTCGACGTCGACGGCCGCGAGCACGCCATCCGCAAGCAAAGCGACGGGAGCTACGACGCCGACGGCGGCGTCCCGCTGTCGACAGTGAGCGAGGCTCTCGGTGTCGACCTCGACAGGGACGCGGTCGAAACCGTCGGCGGGTTGGTGCTCAGTCAACTCGACCGCGCCCCGGAGGTCGGCGACACCGCCGAAGCGGGCGGATACGTGTTCGAAGTAACGAGCGTCGACGGCACCCGCATCTCGACGGTTGTTATCAGTAACGGCGCTGACGACTCACCGTCGGCCGGGTAAGCGACCGCTCAGAAGAACTCGCCTAGGTAGACGGATTCGGACTCGAAGACGTCCGCGAGCGGATCGCGAGCGGACGCGTCCCGTATCTCCAGCCCGGCCAGGCGTTCAGCGGCAGCGACCCCGTGTGTTCCGACCGCCAGTTGGGAGAGCGTCCCGATGTCGACGGTCACGTCGGCTGGCGAGTCGGCAGGTGAGAGCGGGTCGACCGTCGCGGTCCCACCGCTCACAGACAGTCGGAACAGGCCGTCGTTGCGGTCCAGCAGCGGGTCGCTGACCGAGAGCGTACAGTCGAGGTCGCCCCCGGGCCAGTCGAGACGTTCGAGGTACCCAACGTCGGTAAGCCGAACCATCGGCCCGGCCTCGACCGTGCAGTCGACCGCGCCGGGGTCGTCGACGCGATGGAGAAGGTCGGCGTCGGGAGGCAACTGGAGCGTGACGCGCTCGACCTGCGCGCCGTGATTCCCGAGGAACGCAAGCAGTGCGCGGCGGGCCTCCTCGTCGACGGCCGCGAAGTTCGAAACCGAGAGCGTGTGGGCAGCATCGTCCGCGACGGTGTACATGAGATAGCCACGGAGGTCGCCGTCGCGTTCGTAGCCGTAGCAGTACGGGACGCCGTCGCCGTCCCAGTCGGCGAGCGTCCGCTCGCGCCACCACGCCTCCGAGCGGCGGAGCGAAAGCGCCGTCCCGGCGGCTGCAACAGACTCGACCCGACGGAGCCGCTCCCAGTCGTCGGCGTCGAGGCGGACCAGCTGCCCGGCAATGGAGTGGTCCGGGAGCGCCGACGGCGGCAGGTCGAAGCGGCGGTAGGTGTTCGCCGTCCCCCAGCCCAGACGGCGGTAGAACGGGGTCGAGAACGGCCAGAGGGTGACGAAGCCGGCCTCGGCCTCGCGGTACTCACGCAATGCGTGCCGACAGAGGTCGGCGGCGTATCCCTGCCCGCGGTGCTCGGGCGGCGTCGCGACCGCGCCGAGGCCACCGACCGTCGCCGCTTCGCCGCGAACGGTCGTGTCGAGATAGTACAGTTTGCAGACTGCTCGAAGCGTGTCGCCGTCGTAGAGGCCTCGCTGGTCGAACAGCGATGGCGGCCAGTCGCCGTCCGGGTCCGGCGTCACCGGACCTGTTTCGGGCGTGAACGCGTACTGGAGTATCCACTGACAGGCCTCGCGGTCGGTCGTCGGGATGGGGCGGAACTCGGACATACTGTCCCGGGTGTCCGCCAGCTACAGAAATCTAGTCATCTGCGGGTCGGTGTCGCAGTCCTTCGCGGGAGTGGGCCGTCACGGCACGTACCAGATACCTCGGCCCCGATCGAGGAGTGACCCGACAACGATGTGCGGGAGCGCGACGATACTGATGAACATACTCCAGAACGCTACCGCGCCGGGAAGCGCGTTGCCCGTCCCCAGCGGGTTCGGGAACGCCCAGTAGACGGCGACAAGGACGCCGAAAGTGGCAAGCGCCCCGACGACGAGGACGAGCCAGGCGCGCAGTGCGACGGTCGAGGCATCCGCGCCGCCGAGCAGGTCCCAGCGCTCGTCCCCGACCGGTTCTGTCTCGACGGACGCCGTCCGCGCCACCTGCCGGGCGGAGTACCAGAACGGGAAGTACAGGCCGACGGCGACGAGGACCGGCACGAACGCGAAGTACGCCGCCAGCAGGACCGACTCTCCGGCGTCGACGAGCCAGGAGCGGCCGCCGCCGCGCACGTAGCCCAGCACGATATGCGCCGTCAGGGCGAGTCCGTACCCCGACCCGATGACGAGCCGAGTTGTGTCGAATGACCCTGCGTACGACGAGAGGGCACCAGGTTCGACGAGGCCGACCATCAACGAACTGAACGCGTGGAACGTCTCCGGCCAGAACACGATCGGGACGAGCATCACTGCGCCACCCCGGACGGCCGCTGCCAGACCACGCTGGAACCGGGTCTGGAGATGGGCGGTACCGCTCGTGGCCTCCAGCACCTGCAGGCCGCCGAGGCCACCCTTCGCCATGGCGACGGTCAGCGCCAGCGCGAGGCCGGCGACTGGCGCGGCGAGGAACAGGCCGACGAACCCGCCGATAGCCGCCAGATACACCGCGACGTAGCGCCAGCGAAACGATGGGCGACGGCGGCGGAGGTTCTCGAAGTGCTCGTAGCCGCCGTGGGGGAGATTGAGCGCGACCATCCCGACGAGGTACACCACCATCTGGGCCCGGAGCGGAACTCTGACCTCGGCAGCGCCGAGGAGCCCGAACGTGACAGCGAGTACCAGCAGGCTCGCCCGAGAGAGCAGGAGCGACGGATGGCGGTCGGTATCCCGATGCCGCTGCCAGAGGGACTCCAGGCCGGTCGTTGCCATATCGCGAGCTAGGGAAATATTCACAATAAACGAAACAAGCGATTCCAGAGAACTGGGAACGGCCCAGTGGATTAATGATGACAGTGTCTGTTGTGAGGTCCTGAGAATCCAGACAACCCTTTTTCAGCAATAGTCGCTAGCGCTTGTTATGCGTGATGCCCTCTCACAGGACCGGACGGTGACCGTCGTCGGCGGCGGCTTCGGCGGCCTCTCGGCGGCGTGCTACCTCGCCGACGCCGGGGCCGACGTGCGACTGCTCGAACGCCACGACCGTCTCGGCGGCCACGCGGGCGTCCTCGAACGCGACGGCTTCCGGTTCGACACCGGCCCGTCGTGGTACCTGATGCCCGACGTGTTCGAGCGGTTCTTCGGGCACTTCGACCGCGAGCCGAGCGACTACTACGAACTGGAGCGGCTGGACCCCCAGTACCGGGTGTTCTGGAAGGACGGGGACCGCGTGACGATGCGGCCCAACCGAGAGAACGCCCGTGAGGTGTTCGAGTCTTACGAGGACGGGGCCGGCGACGCGCTGGCCGAGTATCTCGAACGGGCCGAACAGAACTACGACCTCGCGATGGACCGGGTCGTCTACGAGGGCCGCGAGCGCCTGCGGGACTACGTCGACACCGACCTCCTCCCGCTCGCGCCGCGGGCGCGGCTGTTCGGCTCGATGGACGACTACGTCAGCCGCTACATCGACCACCCAAAGCTCCGGCAGTTGCTCGAATACACGCTGGTGTTTCTCGGCGGGGCCCCGTACAACACGCCGGCGCTGTACAGCATCATGAGCCACGTCGACCTGAACATGAACGTGTTCTACCCGGAGGGCGGCATCGCCGGCGTCGTCGACAGCCTCGGGTCGCTCGCCCGCGAACTCGGTGTCGATATTCAGACTGGGACCGAGGTCCAGCACATCGCCGGCGAGGCGGGGGCGTTCGAACTGACTACCGAGAACGGCGTCGTCACCGCCGACCTCGTGGTCAGCAACGCCAACCCGGCCTACACCGAGCAGAATCTGCTCGACGCCGCCGCACGCGACCACGACCCCGAATACTGGGACGACCAGACCTACGCGCCGTCGGCGTTCATGCTGTATCTCGGCGTCGAGGGGAGCGTGGAGCCGCTGGCCCACCACTCACTGGTCCTGCCGACGGACTGGGACGACCACTTCGAGCAGATATTCGACCGGCCAGCGTGGCCCGACGAGCCCGCGTATTATCTCTCTGTCGCGTCGCAGACCGATGAGACGGTCGCTCCCGATGGCCACCACGCCGTCGTCGTCCTCGTCCCCATCGCGCCGGGGCTGGACGACGGTCCCGAGGTCCGCGAAGAATACCGGGAGTTCATTCTTGACGACCTCGCCGAACAGACCGGCGTGGACCTCCGCGACCGCATCGTCGTTGAGGAGACGGCGTGTGTCAGCGAATTCGCAGACCGCTTTGGCGACCCGCAGGGGACGGCGCTCGGGCTGGCCCACACCCTGTTCCAGACCGGACCGCTCCGCCCCGGCCACCGCGCCGGCCTGGACGGGCTCTACTACACCGGGGCCTACACGACCCCCGGCATCGGGATGCCGATGTGCCTCATCAGCGGCGAACACACCGCCCGGGACGTCATCGAGGACAGCCCCTTCGAGACGGCGGGGGACCGCTCGACCTCGACGGCCGACTGACGCCGCGACCGAGTGGCAGTTCGTGGGCCGGCTCACAGTGCGCTATCGCGGCACACACCACGCCGGAGCCTCGAACGGTTTATTGTCCCCCTTCGGGAAACGGAGGCATGGAGAAGCTTCGCGAGTCGCTGCACGAGGCCCCGATAATCGACAAGGACGGGTACTCCTACCTGGTCCACCCGCTCAGCAACGGCGTGCCGATGCTGGAACCGGAACTCCTCCGCGAGGTCGTCGTCGGCGTGACGCGGGCAGCCGACCTCGACGTGGACAAAATCGTCGCGCCGGAGGCGATGGGCATCCACATCGCGACCGCGCTCTCGCTACAGACCGATATCCCGCTGGTGGTCATCCGCAAGCGCTCCTACGGCCTCGACGACGAGGTCCCGCTGCACAAGACCACCGGCTACTCCGAGTCGGAGATGTTCATCAACGACATTGAGGCGGGCGACGACCTGCTCATCGTCGACGACCTGCTCTCGACCGGCGGGACGATGGCCGCCATCTGCGAGGCGCTGGACGGCATCGGCGCGAACATCTCCGATATCGTCGTCGTCTTCCGGAAACAGGGCGAGTCCGCGCTGGACGACACCGACTACGAGGTGACCAGCCTGGTCGACATCTCGGTCGACCAAGACGGCGTCACAATCCACGACTGAGACGCCGGGCGGCTACCTACCCCTGTTCGACGGCGGCCATGTGCTCCCGAGCCTCCTCGGGGGTCATCCCGCGGACCCCGCACACACAGGAGAGCAGTTCGGGGTCGGTCAGGTCGTCGACCTCCTCGGCGCTGGCCCGTTCGAGCGCGTCCTCGGCGGCGTCGTAGTCGAAGGTCACCCGATACGTGACCTGTGCCACGCCCTCGATGCGGTGGGTCTCGTCGGGGTCCGGGTTCGCGATGGCCTCGGCGTGTTCTTCCTGCATCGCCGATTTCCACTGTTCGAGGTTCGCCTCGGGGTCCGAATCGTCGGGCATACGCTGGCTGTCGGCGGCAGGAGTGAAAAAGCGAGCGCTGGCGCTCCGACCAAGCGGGAGCCGAGAAAGGCTCTCGGAACGCTTTTTTCGGCGGCCGCCGCCGGCTTTGCTGTGGCCGACCCGCGCTCCGCCTTCGACCGACCTCGGCTCCTGCTGGCCGCGGCGACAGCCGTCGCTGCCGTCGCGACGGCCGGCAGCCTCTATCTCTCGCTGGGACTGGGACTGACGCCCTGCCGGCTCTGCTGGTACCAGCGGATCCTGATGTACCCGCTGGTGGTCGTCCTCGGCGTCGCCGCCGTCGAGAACCGCCCCGGCGTCGTCCGGACGGCGCTGCCGCTCGCGGTGCCGGGGGCCGCCGTCGCGGCCTTCCACTCCTGGCTGCAGGTGAGCCAGACGACCTGCGGCCTCGGGGCGGTTAGCTGCGCCCAGATACAGTACCGGGTACTCGGCCTGACCGTGCCGAACCTCGCGCTGACGGCGTTTCTGCTGGTGACCGGCCTGGTCGTCGCGGCGTCCGTGCGGTCGTAGGAGTACCGGACGGCCCTCGCCGGGACCGCGCCCCTTTTTCGGGTCGCCCGACGTGGCCCCGATATGGAGTACACCAGACTCGGTTCGACCGGGACGACGGTTTCACAGCTGTGTTTCGGCACCTGGCGCTTCGGGCGGGAGACCGGCGGCGTGGTCGAGACCGACCGCGAGCAGGCCCACGACCTGCTGGACGCGGCCTGGGAGCGGGGCATCAACTTCATCGACACCGCCAACGTCTACGGCAACCCCAACGGGACCAGCGAGGAGTACATCGGGGAGTGGCTCGAGGACTACGACCGGGAGGACTTCGTCATCGCGTCGAAGGTGTACTTCCCCTTCGACGGCCGCGGCGAGCCCGGCCCCAACGACTCCGGCCTCGGTCGCAAGCACATCCGCGCCCAGATACAGGGCACGCTTGACCGCCTCGACACGGACTATCTGGACCTCTATTACATCCACCGCTGGGACGAGCACAGCGACATCGAGGAGACGCTGTCGACCCTCGACGACCTCGTTCGCTCGGGCAAGGTCCACCACCTCGGCGCGTCGACGATGGCCGCCTGGCAGCTGACCAAGGCCCTCTGGAAGAGCGACGTCGAGGACTACGAGCGCTTCGAGGTGACACAACCGCTCTTTCACGCCGGCTACCGCGACGACGTGAAAGACTACCTCGACGTGTGCGCCGACCAGGACATCGCGGTCTGCCCGTACTCGCCACTGGCCGGTGGCTTCCTCACCGGCAAGTACGAGCGCACTGACGACGACGACCCGACGGCCTTCGAGGGGCCGGAGGGCGCTCGCGGCTCGCTGTCCGACCGCTTCGAGGACTTTTACCTCTCGGAGCGTGGCTGGCACGTCCTCGATGAACTCCGCGCGGTCGCGGACGAACTCGACGCCACGCCCGCCCAGGTCGCGCTCCGCTGGCTCATCGAACAGCCGGACATCACCTGCGTCCCCATCGTCGGCGCTCGCACCGCCGACCAGCTCGACGAGAACGTCGGCGCGACCGACATCTCGCTGTCCGACGAGCAGTTCAACCGCATCGTGAGCGCCCGCTACGCCGAGGACGGCGAGCGCTGGGGCCACCGCGAGTAACTGCTAGGGAGTGTATTCTCAGTCCGGTTCTCTTAGATCGTCCCTTCTAACGGCCAGAAAGCCCCCGCGCTATCGGGCTTCCGCGACTCGCTGCGCGCTTCACTCGCTACGCTCGTTCCAGTGCTTGCTTCGTCGGGGTTCGCCGATAGCGCGGCCCCTTTCAGTCCCACCCGTAGCCGGGTGGCTAAATCACTCTACTTCAGCGGGGTCGACGACCTCGCCGGAAGCCGGATACACGCCGACCTGGTCGCAGTGGCCCGCCAGCGGGCAGGCGTCGGGGTCGTCCAGACAGGCCGGCTTGCGGGCGCTACAGTACTCCCGGCCGAACTGAATCATCGCGGTGTGGCCAAAGCCGCACTTCTCGGCGGGCACGTCCCGCTCCAGGTACTCGCGGACGGTCTCGTGGTCGGCGTCGGCCGGGGCCAGCCCCATCCGGCGGGCGATGCGGTGGACGTGCGTGTCGACGGGAAACACGCCGCCGCGGCCGCCGGCGAACAGCAGAACGCAGTCGGCGGTCTTCGGGCCGACGCCGTTCATGTCCAGCAGCGCCGACCGTACCGTCTCGGGGTCGCCCTCCCTGACGAACTCGTCGAAGCCGTCCTCGCCGCTGTACTCCTCGCAGATACGCTGGGCGAGGGCGACGATGCGCTCGGACTTCTGGTTGTAGAGTCCGGCCGAGGAGATGGTTTCGGCGAGTTCGGGCTGGTCGGCGTCGGCCAGCGTGCGGGCGAGGTCCCCGTCGTCCGACTCGTCCCTGTACCGCGCCATCAGCTCGTCGTGAGCGGGCTGACTTGCCTTGTCGGAGGTGTTCTGGCTGAGTATCGTTCGGACGAGACATTCGAAGGCGTCCTGGCCGCCGTAGGTCTTCTGCCAGTACAGGTCGCCGAGGCGGTCCACGACGGCTTCGGCCCGCGTGCCCGCCGTCTCCGGGTCGAACGTGGCCGACCGACCGCCGCCAGCGGCCCCACCGCTGATGTTCTCCGCTGGTTCCTCGTCGCTCATAGTCGATGTCAGGGCTGGCGAACCCAAAACGCCTGTCCCGAAATTCCGGGACCAGTTCAGATTCGTCGGACACCGGTCGCTAGGAAGAATCGGTGTTCCAGCGTGGTCCACAGTAAAGGACCTGAAATGGGGCGTCCTTGGGGCGAGACGCCCACGGGACAGACACGAAAAGCTCGTGGCGCGCGGCGACGGGCTATGCCCACGGTGGTCGTCGCCGCGAAAGATGGTCGAGACTGACAGGTCAGTCTGCGGGCACGGCCTGGGCTCTCACCTCCCGTCGGGCGGCGTTTGCGCGGACGACAGGGACGGCAGTACCCGACTCGCTACGGCGACAGATATCCCGCCTCGATGTGGCCTGTTCGTCCGGCATACAATTATTTAGGCTACCCTAAAACACAAAAAGCCATCGGTTTCTAGGCGGACCAAAAAAGGTGTCAGTTATTCCTCGACGACGACGGTGCCAACCATCCCCGCGGCCTCGTGTGGTACACAGAAGTAGCCGTGCTCGCCGGCCGTTTCGAACGTGTGAACGTAGCTCTGGCCGGACTGAACAGCCCCCTTACCGTTCTCCCAGCCCTCGCGTGCGGCCGACTCGGTTTCGAACCCGCCGGAGGCCCAGTAGGTCGCATCCTCCGGGAGTTCCTCTTCGTATGCGACGACGTTGTGTGCCTCGCCACCGGCGTGTTTCCAGGCGACCTTGTCGCCGACGCTGACGGTGAGTTCCTCTGGATTGAACGCCACGGCCTGCATGTCAACGACGTGGTCGGCATCCTCTGGAACGCCTTCAACGACGTTCGGGCCGCCGGACAGTGACGATTCGGTTTCCTCGGACGCCTCGCCGCCGTGGCCGCTGGAACCGCTCGGGGCGCTGTCGACAGCGCCGACGACGGCGAAGGCCGCAGTTCGGGCGGCGTCTGCGAACGCGGTCGCGCCGTCGGTCGACCCGCTCTCCAGGCCGGCGACATAGTCGTTCAGCGCGGCCTCGTAGCCTTCGTACGCCGCCGCGTCCGCGTTCTCGAGTTTGTCGTGTACCGCGGCGTTCTCGAAGGTCGCGAACACGTCGCTGACGATGCTCGCGGCCGCGGCACCGGTCTCGCCGCTGCTCGACCCGACGACGGCCGTCACCGATTCGATGGCCGCGCCGTAGAACGTCTTCGCAGCCGCGTACACGTCGCCACCATCGTTCGCAGCGGAGATGACGCCCCCGAGCGCTTCGTCCTCAAAGCGGTGATACAGGTCCTCATTCGCTTCTTCCAGCGCCTCGTGGTAGCCGGCGGCCCCGGATTCGAAGAACGCAAGCGCCTCCTGAGCAGTCGACGCCGCGCGGTCGGCGTTCCCGAGCGTGCTTGTCGCCGCCGCGTCGAATGTCAGGCCGGCCATGTATGTCGCGCCGGACCCGCTGGCAACGGCGGCGCTGTGAGCCGACTCGAACTCCAGCAGCGCCGCGAGGACACCGTCGTGGTGGGTGCCGACCGCGTCGTCCTCGCCGTTCTCGTAGGCCGACTGGAGCCCCGCCAGGTGCTCTTCCTCGAAGCGGTGATAGAGGTCCTCGCTGGTCTCCTCCAGCGTCTCGTGGAAGTCCAGCTGGTTCTTCTCGAACCGGCCGAAGAGGTCCGAAACGAGCGTCGCCGCCCGGCTCGCCTTGCCCTGGCGGTACAGTTCGCGTGCGTCGGCGAAGCGGGCTCTGAAGAAGCCCGACTGGAGGACCGGCGCGTTGCCCCCGGCCAGCGCCTCGATGCCGGCGACGAGGTTGGTGTCGACGGTCTCGACAGCCGACGCGACGCCCTCGGTGTTCTCATTCTCGATGGCCGACGAGAGGTCCGACAGACCGGACTCGAACGCTTCGTAGGCCTCGCCGTCCGCCTCTTCGAGGGCGTCGTGGGCGGCCGCACTTTCGAAGTGAGCGAACACGTCCTCGACCATCGTCGCCGCGGTGTCCAGCTCCCCGGCACGGGCCAGCCACCCAGCGTCGTGGACACGAGCCCGGTACGTGTTCAGCGTCGTCGCGTGGGCGTAGTCAGCCCCGGCACCACCGCCTGCGGCGAGCGCGGCCGCGTCCCAGCCGCGGGCCTGCATCGTTGCGAGGTGGCCCGCGCCGGCGACTGACTCCTCCTGAGCCAGCGCATACGCGCCCGAAACGGTCGCATCGAGCGCGGCACGGGCCTGTTCGGTGACACCGCTCGCGTCTTCACTACCCGCAGCGGAACTGATGCCAGCCAGTGCGCTCTCGAAGGCTTCGTACGACTCCGCGTCCGCCTCCTCAATCTGACTGTAGACCAGTGCGTCCTCGAACGCGGTCATCGTCTCCTCCGCGATAGTGGCGGCCCCCTCGAAAGCGCCCAGGGTCCCGGCCATGGCGGCATTGCTCGCCCGGCTGCCCAGCAAGAGCAGGTCCAGCACTCTGGTAGCCCGCTGTCCGGCAGCGGCCTGCTGGGCCGTCTGGAGGTGGCCTGACGCCTCGTTGGCGGCCGACGCGGCTCCGGACACGTCGCTCTCAGACAGCGACGACTGGACCGCGCCGAGTGCCTCTTCGAACCCCTCGTATGCTGCCTTGGACGTAGATTCAAGCTGTTCGTGGGCACCGTACTCACCGGACGCGCCCTCGAAGCGGGCGAAGATGTTCTGTGCGATGGTCGCCCCGGCACCGGGCGCACCGGCCCGGCCCAGCGCGACAGCATCGTACAGCCGCGCCCGATAGACATTCCACTCAGTCGCGACAGCGGTCATCGGCCCGACCGAAACGCCGCTTTCGCCGCTACTGTCTGTGCCTGCGGTCGCTTCCTGTGCTGTCGTTTCGGTGTTCGCCGCCGTGTTCGATTCTGACGACCCCTGGCTGGGACACCCGGCAAGCAGTCCCGTCGCAGCGATCCCCACTGTCTTCAGCAAGTCACGTCTCTGTGGCATACAGATGATTAGGGTGGCCTAAAAGACTTAACACCACCGATATTTTGGCGTCCCTAAACCACGAGAAGTAATGCGCTCTTACAGCGAGAGGTCCACACTATCCCCGGTACTGACACCGAACGCTTCGTCGCCGCGACCGCGGTTGACGGCAAGTTCGACGTTCCCGTGGCTGCCGACGGTGACGAGTCGCTGCCCACGGTCGACGGCGGCGTAGGCTCGGCGGACAGGAGCCTCACCGCCGTCGACTGCGGCCGTCCCGCCGAACCGCTTTGCGAGGAGCTCGCCGGGAATGTTCGTCACGGCGTTCCCGAAGTCATCGACGACGAGCACCTCGCCGGTCGCCCCGTCGCTCTCGACAGCGGCCTCCGGAAACCGGAGGTCGACGTAGTCGTCAGTCGGGGCAGTTTCTGGCCGCGCTTCGAGGTTGTCGACGCCGGTGTCGTGGACGGACGCCGCGGCAGGCGCGAACACGTCCCGCCCGTGGAATGTCGTACTCGCCGGGTCGTCGTAGTCCCAGGTGAACACCTCCAAGTCGTCCGTCCCGTCGGTCTTGTCGTCGGCCAGTTCACGGGCGACCGGCAGGAGAACGCCGTTATCCGGACCGACAAGCGCGTGCTCGCCTGCGCGAACGACGAGGGCGTCCCGGTCGGTCCCGACACCCGGGTCAACGACGACACAGTGGACTGCCGGCGGGAAGTACGGGAGCGTCTGCGTGAGCCAGAAGGCCGTCGCCCTGACATCCTGCCGTGGAAAATCGTGGGCAATGTCCTCGATACGGGCGTCGGTGGCCCGGCAAATGACTCCTCTCATCGCTGCGGGGTACGGCGAGCCGAAGTCGGAACTCAGCGTAATCATCAGTCGTCGAGGTCCTCGATGGACTTCTCGACCGACTCGCCGGCGGCGGCGTACCGTTCGAGCGAGTCGGTGTCGGAGACGTGCTGGAGGCGCTTGATGCCGTGAATCTCCTCGATGACCTCGACAACCGACGGCGGGACGCGGTCGCGCCATGACTCGTCGTCTATCATGCGCTGGCGGATTTCGCTGCCCTCCAGCCGGTCGCGGTCGAACATCGGTGACTGGCGGACCTCGATGCCGGCCTCCTCGAACAGGCGGACGACAAGCGGGTTGTTCGAGTAGGCCACGTCGAAGTCCGGACACATGCTCTCGACGTGGCTCACCCAGACGGCGTTGCGGTTGATATCCTCAAGTGGGACAACGTAGGTCGTCAGGTCGTACTCCGCGACGGCCTTTGTGATCATCATGATCCGCTCACCGGCCGTAAAGGGGTCGTGTGTGGTATGTGAATCGTCGGCGCTTCCGATACCCAAAACGAGTTCGTCGACCTCCTCCGAGATCCGCTCAACCATCGAGTGATGGCCGTTGTGGTAGGGCTGGAAGCGACCGATGTAGAACCCACGCATATTCCTCAGTGGGTGTGGTGGTTTGATAAACCCGACGACGCGGTACTGCCGGAATACAGCCCCGCCCAATTCGGGCGCTGTACTGCGTTTTCAGGGGTGTTGCAACAACCGACACGGGGAGAAAGTATATCAGTCGACAGGCCTTCCGTGAGTATGTTAGCAACGTTTGTATGAGCGACAACACCGACACCGACGCGACTCCCGACCCTGATCGGGAGGCATCCGACGCTGGGGAGGAAGAGGCGTCGACTAACGGGGCCAAACAGGACCCCGACGAACCTGCCTCTGACCCCTCAGCCGACGAGCCATCCGACCCGTCCGAGGACCGATGGGGCGGCGAGGGAGAAACGTCCGAAACGACACTCGGAAGCGATGTCCAAGTTGACGGCGAGTCCGATCTGGAGGGAGACGAGGAGAACCTCCTCGGCGGTCTCGACATCGAGTCGACCGCCGACATCGAAGTCCCGGACCGACTCGTCGACCAGGTCATCGGGCAGGACCACGCCCGTGACGTGATCAAGAAGGCGGCCAAACAGCGCCGCCACGTGATGATGATCGGCTCCCCCGGGACGGGGAAGTCGATGCTGGCAAAGGCGATGTCCCAACTGCTTCCGCGGGAGGAACTGCAGGACGTTCTTGTCTACCACAATCCCGACGACGGCAACGAGCCGAAAGTTCGCACCGTCCCCGGCGGCAAAGGGGAACAGATCGTCGAGGCCCACAAGGAGGAGGCCCGCAAGCGCAATCAGATGCGGACCTTCCTCATGTGGATCATCATCGCTATCGTCATCGGCTACGCCCTGATCCTCGTCCAGCAAGTCCTGCTGGGGATTCTCGCGGCCGGTGTCATCTATCTCGCGTTCCGCTACGGCTCGCGTGGCAGCGACGCGATGATTCCGAACCTGCTGGTCAACAACGCCAACCAGAAGACCGCGCCCTTCGAGGACGCGACCGGTGCCCACGCTGGCGCACTGCTTGGCGACGTGCGTCACGACCCGTTCCAGTCCGGTGGGATGGAGACGCCGAGCCACGACCGCGTCGAACCCGGCGCGATCCACCAGGCCAACAAAGGCGTGCTGTTCGTCGACGAGATCAACACGCTCGACATCCGCAGCCAGCAGAAGCTGATGACGGCCATTCAGGAGGGCGAGTTCTCCATCACGGGCCAGTCCGAGCGCTCCTCTGGCGCGATGGTCCAGACCGAACCCGTTCCCTGTGACTTCATCATGATCGCCGCGGGGAACCTCGACGCGATGGAGAACATGCACCCCGCGCTTCGCTCCCGTATCAAGGGATACGGGTACGAAGTGTACATGGACGACACCATCGAGGACGACCCCGAAATGCGACGGAAGTACGCACGCTTCGTCGCCCAGGAGGTCGAAAACGACGGGCGGCTCCCGCACTTCACCGAGGAGGCCGTTCAGGAGGTCATTCTGGAGGCTCGGCGTCGTGCCGGCCGTAAAGGCCACCTCAGTCTGAAGTTCCGTGATCTGGGCGGACTGGTCCGCGTCGCCGGCGACATCGCCCGTGCCGAGGACCGCGAACGCACCGAGCGTGCCGATGTCCTGCAGGCCAAACGACGCTCCCGGTCCATCGAGCAACAGCTCGCGGACAACTACATCGAGCGCCGCAAGGACTACGAACTCACCGTCAACCAGGGCGACGTTGTCGGGCGCGTCAACGGACTCGCCGTCATGGGCGAGGACAGCGGTATCGTCCTCCCCGTGATGGCCGAGGTCAGCCCGTCACAGGGCCCCGGCCAGGTCATCGCCACCGGACAGCTCAAGGAGATGGCCGAAGAGGCCGTCCAGAACGTCTCCGCGATTATCAAGAAGTTCTCCGACGAGGACATCTCCGAAAAGGACGTTCACATCCAGTTCGTGCAGGCCGGTGAAGGCGGCGTCGACGGCGACTCCGCATCTATCACCGTCGCAACCGCGGTTATCTCCGCGATAGAGGACGTTCCGATCAAGCAGAACCTCGCCATGACCGGCTCGCTGTCGGTCCGGGGCGACGTGCTCCCGGTCGGCGGTGTCACGCACAAGATCGAGGCGGCCGCGAAGTCCGGCCTCGATACGGTCATCATCCCCGAGGCGAACACGCAGGACGTGATGATCGAAGACGAGTACGAGGACATGATCGAAATCATCCCCGTCTCGCACATCTCCGAAGTGCTGGAGGTCGCGCTGGCCGGCGAAGCGGAGAAGGACTCGCTGGTCGACCGCCTCAAGTCCATCACGGGCAAGGCCCTCGATCACGAGGTCGGCCGGCAGAGCGGCAGTCCAAGTCCCCAATAAATGCCCGAGTGGGCCGCGTTCGTC
Organism: Haloarcula sp. Atlit-120R; assembly: GCF_003665885.1. Lineage (NCBI taxonomy): Archaea > Methanobacteriati > Methanobacteriota > Halobacteria > Halobacteriales > Haloarculaceae > Haloarcula > Haloarcula sp. Atlit-120R. The sequence continues at coordinate 560,181 of NZ_QPLN01000001.1, forward strand.
GGCCTGACGGGGTTTCTTTTAACCGCACTGCTCGGTCTCGCACGACTCTCACAGGGAGCCGTACGGCCCGACGGCGGCGTCTCGTCCACAGTCGACAGCGTTTCGATGCCCGACGGAGATCCGACCATCCCACGCTTCGAAACCCAGCGGGCCGCGGCCCAGCGGCGGCAGATGCGCGACACGCTCGCGCCGAGTGACCTCTCGACCGGGGCGTTGCTCGCCAACGTCGCATTCACGCAGGGGCTGTTCGGTGTCCTGCTAGTCGCCGGGGCGTTCTACTTCGAAATCCCGGCCAGTGCGTTCGGTATTACTGCGGACGCGCTCTCGACTGGACTGCCGGCGCTAGCTGTCGGTATCGGCGCGGGAGTCGGGTTCTGGATGGGCAACGAACTCGCCGCCGCGCTCGCCGACGGCTTCGGGGTCGCCTTCGACGAGTCGCTGCGAGAACTGCTCGCCCCGGACTCGGCCGGCGGCTGGATTGTACTGCTGGGCGGTGTCCTGCCGGTCATCGCTATCGTCGAGGAACTGCTGTTCCGGGCGGCGGCTATCGGCGTCCCCGTAGCTGGCCTCAACGCACCGGCGTGGGCGATGGCTATCGTCGCCTCCGTCGCCTTCGCGCTGGGCCACGGCGCACAGGGTCGTGTGGGAATCGTCGTCACCGGCACGCTGGGGCTGGGACTCGCCGGCCTGTTTATCGCGACAAACAGCTTCCTCGCAGTCGTCCTCGCCCACTATCTCGTCAATGCCCTCGAATTGATTGTCCACGAGGGGCTTGGCGTCGACCGGCTCTGGGTCTAGAGCCCCTCGATAGCGCGGAGCTTCTGCTCGACGGGCGGCGGCGCGGCACTCGGCCCGTCGCGAACCCGATGGTCCGGAATCAGCAGTGGCACGGGGTTCGCGGCCAGTGCCTCCCGTACCTGTGTGAGGTCGGCCTCGTCGTCAGCGTCCAGATCCGGTGTCATGCGAGCGACCTGTGCGACGGAGGCGTCCTCGCCGTAAGGAATCTCTCGAATGGCTTCGAGCACTGTGCGCTGGTCCGTCGGGACCGTGAGGCCGACGGTGACATCTGCGAAGTCGTCTTCGGTCCCCTGAAGATACTCGTCGATACGGTCGAGCAGGGCGTGGTCCTTGCCAGCGTCGGCCTCCGGCTGCGACGGAAACGACAGCGAGATGATCCGGTCACCGGCTTCTCCGAGCTGGACGTACCGGTCGAGATACGACGACTCGCGGGCGTAGATTCCTGCGTCCCCGGTCGGTGCTTCCATACTAGCGATGTCGGCCGGTCGCCTCTTCAACATTCGGCATCGGCGTTCGTCAGTCCTGAACCGAGAGCACGCTGGGGTAGTCAGAGATGAGCCCGTCCACGCCGGCCCGCACCAGCTCCCGGGCCTGATACCACGTACTAACTGTCCAGACGTTCAGGTCCCGGTCTTCGTCGGCAGCGATGTCGACGAGGTCGATGTCGCCTAAGTCGGATTCGATGTAGCTGTCGTCGTTGAAGGAAGGCGTGCCCTGAACCATGTTCCGGGGGACGTTCATCGCGTCGCAGTCGTAGCGGCGGGTGACCTCAAGCCCCTCCTCGATGCTATCCCAGAACAGGAAGGCGACGGGGACCGAGTCATCGTAGTCGCGGACAGTCGCAACTGCGGCCTCGTAAAACGACGAGACGAGGATATCGTTGTCGTACTCGCTGGCGAGGTCAAGCGCGCGCTCGGTGTAGGGTCGCCACAGCTCTTTCTGTGTCGACAGCGTCTGGTCCGGCAACGACTCGGCAAAGCGGAGGTCACTGCTGCCGGGGTTCTTGAACTCCAGATTGACGGCAACACTCGGCGGAATCGAGTCCATGACGGTTTCGAGCGTCGGAACCGTCTCCCCAGTGCCGAGAACGGTCGCGCTGGTCACGGTATCGGTGTCGGTCTCGAAGACGAGTCCCTCAGTGTCTGTCAGACCGCGTTCGCCGCCGTCGCGTTCGGCAAGCCCGTTGTCGTGGAAGGTGACCAGCGTGCCGTCGGCCGTCGGCACGACATCAACCTCAATCATGTCGGCGCGCCGGTGGGCCGTCTGCGTTCCCGGCCCGCCGAACGAGGCCGCCTCGACCGCCAGTTTCGTGTTCTCCGGGTAAACACCGGCAAACCCGCGGTGGGCGATGAGAGTCGGCTCGTCAGTCATCGCTTCGTGCTCGCTGTCGTCCGCGTCACTGGTGGCTGTTTCAGTACCATCCGATTCCTGAGACGTTGCGCTCCCCACGAGCCCCGCGCTTGCCAGTGTCGCTGCTGTCCCGCCGACAAACGTCCGCCGACCGATGTACTGTGACATGGTACGTACGGCTGGCGACCGGTCGTGAAAGACCGTTTATATGAGATATATATGTCTCTCAGTAGACGTATCCAGCGGCAATCAGGGCTGTAGCCGCCCCCGTCATAGCGATCACGCGTCCGTACTGTGGCGCTCACGGGCCGCGGCCACGACCAGTGGAAGTGTAATCGTCGCGTCAGCATACACCGAGACATTCCGGGCGTCCTTTTCAAGTTTCCCCCACGAGCGGGCCTCATCGAGCGTGGCACCGGAGAGACCGCCGGTGTTCGAGGGGTCCATCGTCAGCTGGACGGCGTAGTCGTAAGCGTCGGGCGAGACGAGCATCGTCTGGAGGACGTAGTTCTTCGGGACACCGCCGCCGACGACCATCGCGCCGGCACTGTCAGCCTCGTACGCGATATCCGTAATCTGTGTCATGTCCGCGAGTGCGTCGACCGTGAACTCGCTGGTCTGGGAGTACATCCACGCTTGCAGGCCCAGCACTGAGTCCTGAAACGCCGGACAGTACACCGGCACGTCGTTCTCGTAGGCCGCCGCCAGCACGCCAGCGTCCTCGGGCACGTCCTCGCGCTCGTTGACCGCGGCGTTTGCCCGGCCGAGCTCCTCGGTCATGTGCTGGATCGAAACCGCACCTTCGTCTTCCAGCGTCGAGAACACCTCGTCCCGGAGGTGATTCTCGAACAGGGCGAAATGCTCCTGTGGGAGGTAGACGTTGTAGATGCGGTCGACACCTTCGTCCCGGAGCGTCTCGTCGTGTTCGCGCTCAGTTCGGCCCTCAGGCGTGACCTCGCCGTGATGGTGCTTGCCGCCGATGGCCTCGATGGTGTCGTGGGTGCAGTTTGCGCCCGTCGTGACCAGCACGTCGATGTGCCCGTCGCGGATGAGTTCGCTGACGATGGCCCGCATTCCGGTGGGGACCATCGCGCCGGCCAGTCCGAAAAAGGTCGTCACATCATCGTTGAGCATCTCGCTGTAGATGTCGACGGCCTCGTGGATGTCGCTCGCGCCGATGCCGGCTTCGCCGTAGCTGTCAGCCAGTTCGCCGACGGTCATTCCGGCCCGGGCCTCTGCGTGCCCGATGGGGTCGTGATGGAACGTCTCTCGCTCGTCGGTGTGGTCGCTCATTGCTGTGCAGTCGAGTGCGGGTGGGTTTCAACGTCGTGGTTCGTCACGGTTAGTGCGGATTATGTGTTGATTTGTCGTCACATGCCGCAGCTGAAACGGAGGGCTTAGACACCCCTGTGTTGGATAGCACGCTATGGATACTGCTGCGTTCAGGCGCGGTGTTCGGGATGTTGCGCCGCTTCTACTGGGTATTATTCCGTTTGGTCTCGTTGCCGGCATCGCGACAGTCAACGCCGGACTCGGACTGCCAGCCGCAGTCGGGCTGTCGGTGGTCGTCTTTGCCGGCGCATCACAGCTCGCGGCGCTTGAACTGCTGGGACAGAACGCGCCGCTGACGGTTGTTGTCGCGACGGCCGTCGTTATCAACCTCCGATTGCTGATGTACTCGGCATCCATCGCGCCGTACTTTCGCGATTTCACCAGCCGGTGGAAAGCGGTGCTCGCCTACGTGCTGACCGACCAGGCGTACGCGCTGTCGGTTGCCAGCTACCGGTCCGACAGGGAGACGGACCGGAAGTGGTACTACCTCGGCGTCGCCGTGACGCTCTGGGCCGTATGGCAAGTCACGACCATTGCGGGGGCGCTGCTCGGCACTGGCGTCCCCGACGCCTGGGGCCTCGAATTCGCCATCCCGCTTGTCTTCCTTGCGATACTGGTTCCGGCAATCGAAGACGCGGCGACCGGCATCGCCGCTGTCGTCGGTGGCGTCGTCGCCGTCGTAGGCGCTGGGCTCCCACTCAATCTCGGACTGCTCGTCGCGTCCGGCGTTGGTATCACTGCTGGCGTACTCACAGAATCCGTCACGGGAGGAACCGATGGCGACTAACTACGGCCCGGTTGAGATCGCTGGCGTAATCGCCGTCATCGGCGTACTGACGTACGCCTGTCGGCTCTCCTTTATCGCGCTGTTCGGTCGGCTCGACGAGATTCCGCCAGCCGTCGAGCGAGTGTTACGGTTCGTCCCCGCTGCCGTTCTCGCGGCACTTGTCCTCCCGTCGTTCGTGACCCTCGATGCCAGCAGTTTCGCCGCGGACAAGTTCGTCGCCGGCGCGCTCGCGGCCGGTGTCGCCTGGCAGACCGAGGACGTGTTCGCGACAATGGTGACCGGAATGGGCGTTCTCTGGGCCATCAGGTTCCTGCTGTAATCAGCCCAATTTCAGCGAGGCACCACAGCAGTCAGAGCGGTACTGCTGGCGTTGCTCGACAAGCTTGCAGTCTTGATAGCGGCGGGCGACGAGGCCGCCACACGCCCCGCAGGAGAGGACGTACTTCGGGTCGGTGAAGACTGGACAGTGGACATCAGCAGCAAGCCGGTCAGCGCGCTCTCGAAAGGCTCGGCCGTGGTCAGTCGTCCCGTCGCGCTGGTACTGCTCGACGTGGATGAGTTCGTGGCGCAGCGTCATCTCCCAGGTGTCCCTGTCAAAGGTCGAGAACGCGTCCCGGGTCAGCGACACCGTACACCGGAGCGGGCGGCCGTCGCTCCCGTCGATACTGCTCCAGTCGTATCGCTCGCCAACGACGGCGTCGTCTAGCTTTGGCCGCTTGACCGCAGCGGCTCGGCGCTTGGCCCGGTGTGACACCTCCCAGTCAACGAGGTCGAACCGAACGGAAACACCATACTCACTGCGGACTCGCTGACAGTACCCCCGTGACCAGGCGATAAGGTCCGAATCGGATTTGATACCTTCGTACGAAACAGTCTCGGCCATCGCCTCAGAGGCCAGTCGGGCAGTCGATATAGGTTGTCTCAAGCCCCCAGTCCTCGGCGACAGTCTGGAGCGACTGGACGCCGAACGTCTCCGTCGCGTAATGGCCGGCGAGAATGACGTGGATTCCCTGCTCGCGCGCCTCGTGGAAGGCCTTCTGTTTCCCCTCGCCGGTGATGAGCACGTCAGCGTCCGTCTCGACTGCCTCCTGCAGCCAGTCGACGCCGCTGCCGGTGACGATGGCGACATCCTCGACAGTCGACGGCCCGAAGTCCAGTACCTGCACTGATTGCCCGCCGGTATCGACATTTCCTTCGAGGGTTTCGGCGAGTTCGGAGATCGTCTGTGGTTCTTGCAGGGAGCCACGCTGGCCGATGTGCTCGCCGCCCATCGACCCGAACGGCGCGCGGTTGTCGAGGTCCAGCAGGTCCGCGACGCCGGCGGCGTTGCCGAGCGACTGATGGCCGTCCAGCGGGAGATGCGCGACGTACAGCGCGAGGTCGTTGTCGACCAGCGGTGCGACCCGGCGGTAGTTGGTGTCCGTCACGCGCTCCATCCCGCCCCAGACGATGCCGTGGTGGGTCACGAGCAGGTCAGCACCCGCGTCGGCGGCGCGGTCGATGGTCTCGACGGCCGCATCGACTGCGAAGGCGACGTGCTCGACCGGCTGGCTCGCCGGCCCGACCTGCAGGCCGTTCGGACTGGCGTCGATGTCGGCGTAAGCCTCGGTGTCGAGTCGGTCGTCGAGACGCGTCGCGATGTTGCCTGCGTTCATACCGCCGGCTTCGAGATGGCCGGTGGTATGCTTTTCTCTACCGGTGTCTGGCTATCCGTCCGATTCGACCAACCGGCCCTTGTCCTGCCCGATGAGGTCCCGGTCAACCGCGGCATCGATGATGGCGTCGAACTGCTCACCGTCGATGTCGTAGGCGTTGACCGCGACTTCTCGGATTTCCCCTCTGTCGACCGGCATCTCACGGTTCTGGAGCAAGCGCATCACTTTGTTGTACTCCAGTTTCGTCAGCGAGGGGCTGTCGTCGCTGTCCGCACCGCGATCAGTGTCTCTGGTTTCAGTGGTAGCCGGTGCGTCATCGGTCTCAGCCGACTCCGCCGTTTGCGTGTCCGTGGTGTTCGGCGCGACCGTGTCCGTCGCATCCGACTTCGTCGCCGTGTCCGCCGTCTCAGCCGACTGCGACGACTGTTCCTGCCCTGCCGAACTCGCGCTGTCGGCACCCAGCAGCGAGCCGTCATCGGTCGGCTCAACCGCGCCGTCAGTGGGCTTCGGTTCGTCGGTCGTCGGTGTTCCAGACTCGTCCAGCAGTCCCGGCTGCTCGTCGGTCCCAGCATCGCCAGCCGGTTCCGCTGTCTCGCGGGCATCTGCCTTCGCTGCCTCGACGGCCGGTTCGACGATAGTTGCGAGCTTCTCCCGGCAAGTCGAACAGAGAACGACAGTGCCCTGCTCCTCAGTGCCCGGGTCCAGCGATTTCGGGATAATCGGATATTCGGAGAGCGAAACGTCGAGGGCACCGCCACAGAAGTAACACGACGATAGCTGGTCCATGCTCGCAAAAGAGATGGCCTGTTTACTAAAAGACTCCTTGGTGTATCGACACCCGGGCTACTAGAGACGGGCATGACAATCGAAACAGGACTGGGGCTGGGTCGTTGTATACATTGTGCTACTTTGCATACTCTTGTCCATCGAAGAACGCGCGAACCAGTTCTGCGACTTCGGAACCGGGCTCCAGCCACGGCGTATGGCCGTGTCCCGGAAGTTCGTGGAACGCGGCGTTTGCCATCTTTTCGGCGACGGGACGGCCGACAGTTGGTGACCAGAAAGCATCCTCCGTACCCCAGACGAACTGCGTCGGACGGTCTATTCGCCTGATTTCGTTCCGGATGTCAAAGAGGGGGTGTGCGCGGCCGTACGACCCCTGTGCAGTCGCCAGCGACCGCTGGCTTTCCTGCCGCCCGGGTAGGTCTTGGCCGGCGGCAAGCAGTTCGTAGAACACGCCGGGTATCGCTACGGTGTCGACAACGTTGACTCGCTTCATCGACTGCCTCGCGTTTTCCACCGGGTCGCCGCGGGTAAGCAGCCACAGCAGGACTCTGTTGAGACCGCGAACCGTCAGCAGTCGAAACAGGAGCGGAAAGGCCCGCGAGACGCCGCCCGGTGCGCCGACCAACTGCAGGCGGTCCACGCGGTCGTGGTCGATAGCCAGCAGGAACGCCTGGAGGCCGCCGTGGGAGTTGCCGACTACGTGTGGTCGGTCGATAGCGAGCGCATCGAGCAGTTCCAGCAGGTACGCCACAAGAAACGACCGGAGGTTCCGGTTCCGGTAGCTCGGAGCGGCCGAAAGGCCGAGCCCGGGTCGGTCGGGAGCGTACACGCGGTACTCGTCAGTGAGCGAAGGGAACAGCGGCAGCCACGTCGCCGCCGGCGTTCCGACGCCGTGAAGGAGCAGCACGGAATCGCCGTCCGGGTCCCCGCCGACGAGATAGTGAACGCGACCCGCCGCCTCCGTCTCGGTTATTCTGGACTCGACGCCGAGGTCGTAGTGATCGGTGAGGCGGGCCTGGGCGTCCGCGTAGCGTCGCTCGGCCGGATGAGGCCAGTCGTCTGGCGACAGCGCACGGCCCTCGGGAACTGTGGTACCACCACTCATACTCGAACTGTCCGGCGCCGTCCGCATCAGTCTACCGCGGCCAGTGCTACATGGCAAGATTGCGCCTCCATGAGACACATATAGCTCCGCCACTTCGCTATCGCATGGAGCGAATCGAAGGCACCATCCTTGCCGGGCGGTCGTTCGAACCGGTCCACGGCAGCGTTGTCGTCGAAGAAGGCTACATAACAGCCGTCGAGGAGACGCCGGCCCGCGAAAGCGACCACGACCGAATTGTCCTGCCAGCATTCGTAAACGCCCACACCCACGTTGGCGACTCCGTTGCGAAAGAGGCAGCTGTCGGTCTTGGACTGGAGGAGGCAGTAGTACCGCCCGACAGCCTGAAACACCAGCAGATCGCAGCGGCCGACGACGAGACGCTGATTGCCGCGATGCACCGCACCCTTCGGTTCATGCAGCGAACCGGCAGCGCGGCGTTTCTCGACTTCCGGGAGTTCGGCGTCGACGGGGCACGTGCGCTCCGCAAGGCCGCCGAGGGACTCGATATCGAGCCGTTCATCTTCGGGAGCGACGACTCCGCGGTGCTGGATTTGGCCGACGGATTCGGTGCCAGTGGCGCGAACGACGACGATTTCACCGCTCACCGGGCTGCTGCTTCGGAGCGGTCAGTCCCGTTCGCGATCCACGCCGGCGAACCGGACGCGACCGATATCCACCCGGCGCTAGACCTAGAGCCGGACCTGCTGGTCCACATGGTCCATGCCGAGACGGAGCACCTCGAACGTGTGGCCGACCAGAGCGTCCCCATCGCGGTCTGTCCCCGTGCGAACCGCGTCCTCGGAGTCGGCCGACCCCCGATTGAGACGCTGCTTGAGTACACAGACGTTGCGCTCGGGACGGATAATGTGATGCTGAATGCCCCATCCATGTTCCGTGAGATGGAGTACACCGCGAAGACGTTCGACCTCCCCTCGCAGACGGTGCTCCAGATGGCGACGACCGCCGGAGCCGAAGCAGTCGGCCTCGACTGCGGTGTCATCGAACCCGGCCGCCGGGCCGCGCTACTGGTCCTCGATGGCGACTCGGACAATCTCTCGGCCGTCGCCGACCCAGTCGACGCAGTTGTCCGGCGGGCGTCTCCGCTAGATATCGACCGAGTTATCTGCTGAATGGACAGCGGGCATGGAGCCGGGTACACTCCGGGTTAGCGCTGGTCCGCGTGAGCAAACACGAACGCCCGAAGGAGTTTCGCGGCCAGCGTCGCTGTCTGGCCGTCGTCGCGGTCGTTGACCTCAACCACGTCGAAGCCGACGGCCTGCGGTGCGACGGCCCGGACCACGCCGTGCATCTCGCGTGGTTCGAGGCCGAACGGCTCCGGCGTCCCGGTTCCGGGTGCGAACCCGGGGTCGGCGGCGTCGATGTCGACGGAGAGATACACCCGCTCGTCGTCGAATGCAGGCGACCAGTTGGCCACGTCTTCCGGCGGCACCACGGTCACATCGTCTTCGTTCGCGCGCTCCCATTCGGCTTCCGAGCCAGTGCGTGCGCCCAGCACAATTGCCTCGTCGGCCACCGAGAGCGCGTGGCGGGTCACCGTCGCGTGGGAGTGCTCGTCACCGGCGTAGGACTCGCGCAGGTCCAGATGCGCATCCAGACAGACGAACACGTCCGGATCGAGCGCACGCACACCGGCGACTGAGACGGTGTGTTCGCCGCCGATGACGAGCGGGACGTCCCCCTCGCTGTCGAAATCCGAGAGGGTTCCCTGGAGGAAGGTGAGGTACTCGGCGATGTCGGCCGTGGGACCGATGTCGCCGTGGTCGTAGACGGAACAGTCAGTGAAGTGCTGGTCGGTGTGGTGGTCGTAATCGTCGAACCCCTGGCAGAACTGGCGGACGCGGCGCGGGCCGAAGCGCGCCCCGGGGCGAAACGAGGTCGAGGCGTCGAGCGGCGCACCCACGAGCGCGTAGTCGGCCGCCTCGCGGTCGGCCCCCGCACCGGGTAGCATCGTTACGAGCGTGTGATCTTGCGCTGCTCTTCGTACTGGAGGTACTCGATTTCGTCGTCAGGCTGGAGGTCGATGTCTTCGGGGACGCGCATCGTGAACGTGTCGTAGGTGTCGAGGTCCATTACCTGCGCGTCGTTGCCGTCGGTCGAGACGACCTGGCCCTGCTTCCGGTTGACAATTGGGACCCAGACTTTCGCGTCGACGGGCTGAGACAGCGAGCGCTTCTTGCCGTCGAAGACGCCCTTGGCGTCGATTCGGGCCTTTGCGCTGCCGTGCTTGCCCGGCTTGGCCGTGCTGTAGGAGTTGATCTTACACGGCGTGTCCTCGATCATTACGTAGCTTCCTTCGTCGAGCTCTCGAACTTCGGTCTGCTCTCTTGCCATACCGCCGGATTACCCCTGTTTCGGTATAAACGGTTTGGAATGGCGCAAGCCAGACCGTCGCGGCTTCCGCGCTAGCTGGGTTCGCGTATCGCGTAGGTCAACGGCCGGCCAGAACCCCCCGACAGCAACACTACGTCCTGTGACCGTTTCCATCCGACCCCACCGTTCAAGTGAGCTTGCACTAACCACACAAGTGTGGCACTCTCGTTCGACCTGTTCGGGACACTCGTTACGGCAGACCGGCCGTCGGAGCCGTGGGACGCCGTCTCCGCGGCGCTCTCCGCCCGGTCGGTTCGGGTGCCGGACGACTGGGAGGCGGCCTACCGCTCGGCCCACCGCGAGTACGACCGCGGCCGGGAAGCGCCGCTTGAGGAGCACGTTCGGCTGGCGCTTGCCAGCCGCGGAATCGAGGTCACCGAGGAGACGGCGACGGCGGCCGTCCTCGACGCGTTCGACAGCCCGGTGACGGTCCGCGACGGGGCCATCGAGGCGATGGCCGCCGCCGCCCAGCGCGGGCCGGTCGCCGTCTGCTCGAACTGCAGCGTCCCGGGGCTGGTCGAGCGAACGCTCGCGCGGGCAGACATCGAACCACGGAGCGGGCACTCGTTCGATGCTGTCGTCACCAGCGTCGGCTGTGGGTGGCGGAAACCGCATCAGCGAATCTTCGAGGCGACGGCCGACGCGCTCGGCGTGACGCTCGCGGCCCTCGTCCACGTCGGCGACGACGCCCGGACGGACGGCGGCGCGGACCGTGCGGGCGCGGAGTCGGTGCTGCTGGACGAACATCCGCTGCCGGCGATAGCCGAGCAACTCCGGGAGGGAGAGCTGTGCTGAGCGCGCTGGCCGTGGCCGTCGCCGGCGGGCTGGAACTCGCAATCGGCGAGCCGCCGACCCGGGTCCACCCCGTCGCGTGGTTCGGACGGGTCGTCGGGACCGTCGACCGCGAGTGGAACCACCCGCTCGCGGTCGGGGGGCTGGCCGCGGCGCTGTTGCCGCTCGGAGCCGCCGCGGTCGTCGGCGCTGCCGTCGCGCTCGCCGCGAGCATCGGGCCGCTGGCAGCCGTCGCGCTCGCCGGCCTCGCGCTGTTTCTGACCACGAGCCTCTGCAATCTGCTTTCGACCGCGCGGGTGATCGTCGCCGACAGCGAGGCAGACCTCCCGACCGCCAGGGACGGCCTGCTCGCGCTCGCTGGCCGGGACGCTTCCGGCCTCTCCGCGGGCGAGGTCCGCAGCGCCGCCGTCGAGAGCGCGTCCGAGAACCTCGCCGACGGGCTCGTCGCGTCGCTTGCCGCGTTCGTCCTGGGCGGGTTCGTCGCCGCGGGCCTCAGCCTGCCGGCGCTCCCGGTCGCCGCCGGCGCGGCGGCGTGGGTCAAGGCCGTCAACACGATGGACTCGATGCTGGGTTACCGCTCGAAACGCGTCGGTACGCCCGCGGCGCGCCTCGACGACGCCGTGATGTGGCTGCCGGCGCGGCTGAGCGCTCTCTTGCTCGCCGTCGCCTGCGGGTCGCCCCGGTCGGTGGCCCGCGCCCGGGCCTGGCTGGACGGCGTCCCCTCGCCGAACTCCGGGTGGCCGATGGGGACGGCCGCCGCGGCGCTCGACGTTCGACTCGAAAAGCCGGGCGTGTACGTGCTGAACCCCGCGGGGAAGCTCCCCGACGCGGCGACGGCCCAGCGGAGCGTGACCCGGGTCGGCGTCGCCGGGGCGGCGGCGTACCTGCTTTCCGGGCTGGGGGTGTACGCGTGGTTCTGACCGCGGTCCGGGGGGCGCTGGGGTTCCTCTCGCGGCTCCCGGTCGGGCACAGCGAGCGGGCCTGGGAGGCCTTCGTTGGGACGCCGGCAGCGTTCCCGCTGGCCGGCTACGTCGTCGGCGGCCTCGTCGCCGTTCCCTTCCTCGCTGCGGGTCTGCTTCCGGCCCCGGTCGTCGCCGCGGCGTACCTCGGGAGCGTCGTCCTCGTCACCGGCGTCAACCACGCCGACGGGCTCGCGGACCTGGGGGACGCCGCCGTCGTCCACGGCGACCCCGCCGAGCGCCGCGACGTGATGCGGGACACGACCGTCGGCGTCGGGGCCGTCCTCGCGCTGGGGACGGTCCTCGTCGCGCTGGCGCTGGCCGCGCTGGCAGTCGCCGGGCTCCCGCCGCTGGTCGCCGTCGCGCTGGTCCTCGCCGCCGAAGTGGGGGCGAAGCTCTCGATGGCGACGCTGGCCTGCGTCGGCCGCCCGAGCCACGAGGGGTTCGGGTCGACGGTCATCGACGGGAACGGCTCACGCCACCTCGTCGGCTCACTCGCCGTCGCGGTGCCGGCCGCCGTCGTCGCCGCTCCGGCGACCGCGGTCACGGTCCTCGCCGGCCCGCTGCTGGCGCTTGGCCTCTCGGGGTGGGCCGACCGCCGGCTGGGCGGCGTCGGCGGCGACGCCTTCGGCGCGACTAACGAACTCACGCGCGCCGTGGCGCTCCACGCTGGCGTCGCCGTGTGGTCGCTGTTCGGAACGCCGCTCGGCGGCTGGGAGGTGTTCGCGTGGACGCTCTCGTGATGTGTGGCGGGCGCGGGACGCGGCTGGCCACCGACGCCGAGAAGCCGCTCTTCCGCGTCGGCGGCGTCCCGATGGTCGACCGGGTCGTCGGCGCGCTCCGGGACAGCGCCGTCGACCGTATCGTCGCCGCGCCGTCGCCGAACGCGCCGAACACGCGGTCCCATCTGGACGTGCCCTGCATCGAGACGCCGGGCGAAGGGTACGTCACGGACCTCGACGCGGCGCTGGCCGACGACCGGCTCTCGCGGCCGGTCCTGACCGTCGCCGCCGACCTGCCGCTGCTCAACGGCGAGGTCGTTGACCGCGTGCTCGACTCACACGAGGGGGGCTCGCTGACGGTCCTGGTCCCGGCCTCACTGAAACGCGGACTCGGCGTGAGCGACGACACGACCTTCGAAGACGGTGGCCGGGAAGTCGCGCCGACGGGCGTCAACGTCGTCGGCGACGGCCCCGACGACGCCTGGCTCACGCAGGACCGGCGCGTCGCGGTCAACGTCAACACGATCGCCGATGCCCGCGTCGCGGAACAGTGGCTGTGAATGGCGGCGAGATGAGCCACCCGCGGCGTCGTGTTGGCAAGCAAATATGACGGCGGGGAACATTGTGTGTGGTGATGGCCGACAACATCCGTGTACTCCACGTCGACGACGCACAGGGGTTCGCAGAGATGACGGCCGAGTATCTCGAACGGATCGCCGACGACCTGACGGTCGTGACGGCAACGAGCCCCGACGACGGTCTGGACCGTCTTGACGGGGGCATCGACTGCGTCGTCAGCGATTACGAGATGCCCGGACAGAACGGCCTAGAGCTTTTTGACGCCGTCCGGGACCGCTATCCCGACCTCCCGTTCATTCTCTTCACCGGGAAAGGGAACGAGGCCGTCGCCAGCGAGGCCATCACGGCGGGTGTCACGGACTACCTGCAGAAAGACGGGGGCACGGACCAGTACACGATTCTGGCGAACCGCGTCCGGAACGCCGTCGAGCGCCGACGCGCCCGCCGGGAGCGCGAGCGGAGCGAACGGCGGTTCGAGGCGGTCTTCGAGGACCCGCAGACGCTGGTCGGCGTCCTCAACCCCGACGGGACGGTCCGCAAGGCCAACCAGACAGCCCTAGAGGCGGTCGGCGCACCGCTTGAAGAGGTCGTCGGACAGCCCTTCTGGGAGCTGTCGTGGTGGCCCGAGGGCCACGCGGCCGAAGTCGAGGAGTGGGTCGAGCGCGCCGCCGACGGCGAATACGTCGAGGTCGACATCGACCACACCACCGCCGGGTCGGCGCAGTTCAGCTACCACGGCTACATCCGACCGGTCAGAGACGACGACGGCGACATCGTCTCACTCATCGCGTCCGGCCACGACGTGACGGAGAAACGAGAGCGCGCCGAAACCCTCGAACGGACGCGCGACCTGCTCGCACAGACCGAACAACTCGCGTCCGTCGGCGGCTGGGAAATCGACGTCTCCGACGGTCCGCCCTACGAGGGGAACCCGACCGAGGGGTTCTACCGCCTCCACGGCCTCGACCCCGACGAACACGTCCCCGTCGAGCAGACGGGGGAGTTGCTCCACCCGGCGGACCGCGAGCGCGTCGAGGATGCCCTGTCGACGCTGTTGACGGAGGGCGAGCCGTTCGACCTCGAAGCCAGAATCGTCACGCCGGATGGCGAGACGCGGTGGGTTCGCTCCATCGGCGTCCCCGTCGAGGAGGACGGCGAGTTCGACAAGTGCCGCGGCGCAATAGTCGACATCACCGACCTGAAACGACAGGAAGCGGAGCTCGAACGGAAGGCGGACCTGCTCCGGCACGCCCAGCAGATCGCGGACGTGGGCGGGTGGGAACTCGACATCGCGGAGCCGCCCTACGAGGCGACGTGGACCGACCAGCTCTTCGAGATATTCGGGATACCGCCCCGGGACGCCGTGACGCCGGACGAGGTGCTCAGTTTCGTCCACCCGGACGACCACGACCGCGTCGCCGCCGAGACGGAACGGCTCATCGAGGAGGGCGAGGGCCTTACACAGGAGTACCGCATCGTGACCGGGGAGGGCGAGGAGCGCTGGCTCCGCGTCATTTCGGAACAGCCCGACGACCGAGCGGACATCATCCGTGGGGCGACGCTGGACATCACCGAGCAGAAGCAGACGACGCAGGCGCTCAGAGAGCGGGAGCGAACGCTCAGTCAGTACAAGGAGTTCACCGACGACATCTTCGACGCCGTCGACGACGTGTTCTTCCTGCTGGACGAGCACGGCCGGGTCCGGCGCTGGAACGAGTCGCTCGAACGGGTGACCGGCCACGACGGCGACGACCTGGCCTCGATGGACGGCGTCGCGTTCTTCAGGCCCGAGGACCGCGAGACCGTCAGGGAAGCGTGCCGGGCGGGCGACACCACGATAGAGCTGCCGCTGGTGGCCGACGACGGGGAGCCGGTCCCCTACGAGTTCGTCTTCGATCGGGTCGAAACGCCCGAAGGGGAGCGACGGACGGCCGCCATCGGCCGGGACATCTCCGCCCGCAAGGAGCGCGAGGAGGCTCTGGCGAGGACGAACCGACAGCTCCAGACGATTCTGGAGACCACGACCGCGCTCGTGTTCCTGAAAGACAGCGACGGTCGGTACCAGCGGATAAACGACCGGTTCCGCGAGGTGCTCGTCGACGGGCCGATGGACGTGGTCGGGAAGACCGACGCGGAGCTGTTTCCGGACGAAATCGCCCAGCAGATACGCGCCGACGACCGGCAGGTAATCGAGACCGGTGAGTCCATCGAGCGGGAGGAGGAGGTCCCGACGCCCCACGGGACACGGACCTTCCTCACGCTCAAGAACCCGATATACGACGCCGAGGGGAACGTCGCCGGCATCTGTGGCGTCGCCACCGACATCACCGAACGCGCCGAGTACAAGGCCCACGTCGAGCGCCAGAAGGAGCGCCTCGACGAGTTCGCCAGCATCGTCTCCCACGACCTCCGGAACCCACTCGACGTGGCGCGGGGGCGGCTACAGCTCGCGGAGGCGGACCCGTCGGCAGAGCACCTTGCGGCCATCGAGCGGTCGCTGGACCGCATGCAGGAGCTTATCGACGACCTCCTGGCGCTGGCCCGGCAGGGCGAGGCCGTTACCGACATCCAACCGGTCGCCGTCGAGAACGCGGTCGAGCAGGCCTGGCGGAGCGTCCGGACCGGGGCGGCGACGCTCGAAACCGACATCGAGGGGACGGTCATGGCGGACCCGACCCGCCTCCAGCAACTGTTCGAGAACCTCGTCCGGAACAGTGTGGAGCATGGCTCTGCGAGCAGTCGGACAGAGTCCGACACCAGCGTCGAGCGCGGGTCGACGGCCCCGCCGCCGGAGCCGGGGGACGGCGACGTGACGCCGGACTCGAACGGATCGATGGTCTCCGACACCTCCCAAACCGCCGCGGGTGGAATCACTGTAACGGTCGGGGCGCTCGACGACGGGACGGGGTTCTATGTCGAAGACGACGGGGAGGGAATCCCCGACGACGAGCGGGAGAAGGTGTTCCGGAGCGGCTACTCGACCTCCGAGAGCGGGACCGGGTTCGGCCTCGCTATCGTCCGGGAGATCGCCGAGGCCCACGACTGGGCGGTCGCCGTGGCCGAAAGCGCGAGCGGGGGCGCGCGGTTCGAGTTCCGCGGCGTCGACGGCCCGGACTGACCGGGGTGGCACCGCGAAACTTTCTCCACACCGCCTGCCGTAACCTCTGTCAATGGACCCTGACTCGGTTGAGGGCGTGCGGACGAGTGGCGGGGACGGACCCGAGGATGCCATCGGTCCGGACGGGCGCGTGCCACACGGCAGCAGCGACGACCCGGACGTGCTGGATTTCAGCGCGAACACGAACCCCCAGGTCCCACCGGGCGCAGAGAAGGCGTACCTGGCGGCGTTCGAGACGGCCCGCTCGTACCCAGCTGACGGCTACCCGGAGTTTCGCGAGGCCGCGGCGGCGTTCGTCGGCTGCGAACCGTCGCAGGTGATACCGACGGCCGGCGGCCTTGAGGCTATTCGCCTATCGATCCAGACGACGATTCAGACGGACGATAGCGTCCTGCTCCCGTATCCGAGCTTCGGCGAGTACGCCCGGGAAGTGCGGCTCCAGGGCGGAACTCCGGAGTTCATCCCGCACGACCAACTGCTTGCCGCCGACCCGGCGGGCCACGCGCTCGTCGTCGTCTGCAATCCGAACAATCCGACCGGCGAGACCGCCGAACCCGGGGCGCTCCGGGACTTCGCCGACCGCTGTCGAGCGGCCGGGACGACGCTGCTCGTCGACGAGGCGTTCCTCGGATTCACCGGCGAGCCGTCGCTGGCCGGTCGCGAGGGCGTCATCGTCGCGCGGTCGCTGACGAAACTGTTCGGCCTGCCCGGGATTCGGATGGGCTACGCCGTCGGGACCGGACAGGAGCGCGACCGCCTCGCGACGGCCCGGCGCGCCTGGTCGATGAGCGCTGCGGCAGCCGCGGTCGGGGCACACTGCTACGGACAAACGGGGTTCGTCACGGAGACGAAAGCCCGCGTCGCTGAGGAGCGAGCGCGGATGCGGGAGCGGCTCGTGACGCGGTTCGACGTGTTCCGTTCTGATGCGCCGTTCCTGCTGCTGTCGGTCAGTGACGCCGACACGTCCGTCGATGGTATCCTTGCCTCGGCCCGTGAGGCTGGCATCGCACTCCGGGACGCCCGGACGTTTCGCGGGCTGGACTCGCACATTCGGGTCGCTGTCAGAGCGCCCGAAGAAAACGACCGGCTGCTGGATGCGCTGGATGTTTGAAACGACCGTTCGGGATGGCGTCTGTCAGATTCGCCGCAAGGGTGCCCGCTGGCTTTCGACAGCGTGGGACGGCGGCTACCGGACCGCAGACGCCGTCTACAACGTCACCGTCCCCGAGGGGTTCGAGCGAACCGACCTCGCCGCCTACCGCGCCGAGCGGCTGTCGGGGGCCGGCTTCGCCATCGGCCCGACACTGCTCACCGGCGTCCACATGGAGCACGCCCGCTGTGCCCGGAGCGGGCCGGTGTCGGTGCTGGCGACAGCGGGCCTCTCGAACCCCGCCGCGTTGCCGATGTCGGCAGCGGGGCCAGCGGACGGCTTCGACGGGCGCGCGTCCGATCCGGCGGACCGCCCCGACTGGCGGCCCGGGACGGTGAATCTCGTCGTCGGGGTTGAGCGCGAACTGGACGATGGCGCGCTGGCGACGCTGCTCGCCAGCGCTGTCGAGGCGAAGGCCGCGACGCTGCTGGACGCGGCGGATGCGCCCGGAACCACCTCGGACGCGGCCATCGTCGGCTGTGTCCCGGGCGCTGAGCGTGCGTCGTTCGCCGGGAGTGCGACCGAAATCGGGGCCGCGGCCCGCGTCTGTGTCCGCGACGCTATCAGGGCGAGTCTGGCCGCCCGCTACGGGGGCGACGCCCTGCCGACCGTCGACGGCGCGGAGTACGGCGTCGTTACCGACCGGGGCACCGAGGTCTTCGAGCCGTGAAAGCGGAGTGTATCACACGACGGTCCTTCATTCCAAACGGCTAAACAGAATCCCGTCGAACAGGCAGGCATGACCAACAATACGGCCGGCCCGACCGCCGAACCAATCGAGCCGAGCGCGCCCGAGGAGTTCGGGCTGGTGCAGGTCTGGTGGGGCGACGGCAAGGGCAAGACGACAGCGGCGCTGGGGATGGCGACCCGCGCCGTCGGTCACGGCTACCGCGTCCACCTCCTGCAGTTCATGAAAGGTGGGACCAGCACTGTCGAAGACGTGCGCGGCGAGTACAACGCCATTGCCGCGCTCCCGGGCTTCTCATACGAGAACGCGGGGCACTACGGCTGGCACGGCTTCCTCGACGGCAGCGAGGACGACGAGCACGAGGCCCGGGCGAAAGGCGCACTCGACCGGGCACGGGACCTCGTTCAGGCCAGCGCCGACACCGACCTCTCGGAGCCGCTGGACGCCGACGGGCCGCCAGAAGAGGGCGTCAACATGCTCGTCCTCGACGAAATACTATACGCCGCGAACCGCGCCCTCGTCGACCCCGAAGACGTGATTGGGCTCATCGAAGCCAAGCCGGACGACCTCGAACTTGTCCTCACAGGCGGCCACGAGCGGCCGGAGTTCCTGTCTGACCACGCGGACCTCGTTACCGAAGTCAGCAAGGAGAAACACCCAATCGACGCCGGTCAGGGCGCGCGGAAGGGCACGGAGTTCTGAGTACGTTCTCCTCGGACGGAGTTACAGTTCGTCCAGCATGGTATCGACGATCTCGCGAGCCGCGTCGACGTGGTCGTCGGCAACGGCATCGGCAGTGCTCTCGACGTGTGACAGAATGTGGTCGACGGTTATCAGCCGCTCAGCTAGCACGTCTTCGGAGAGTTCACCCGCAGCGATGTCGGCGGCGACGGCCTCCGCCTCTCCGAGCCAGCGGCTGGCCGTGCGTTCGACCGGCCGCTCCCCGGTTTCCGCGAGGTGTCTATGCAGCGCCTGAAGGCGTTCGTCAGTCATAGATAGAACTCGGCGGGTCGGGACAAAGAACCCCTGCCGAATCACTGATGTTCGCGGCGGCCTCAGCACTGCCCGATGGCTCACACGCTGCTGGTCGCCGGGACGGCCAGCCACGTCGGCAAGTCGACCGTCGCGGCCGGACTCTGTCGCTATCTGGCCGACCGTGCTGTTTCGGTCGCGCCGTTCAAGGCCCAGAACATGAGCAACAACGCCCGGGCGACACCGGGCGGCGAAGTCGGCGTCTCCCAGTACGTTCAGGCCCGCGCGGCCGGCGTCGCGCCGTCGACTGACCACAATCCGGTACTCCTGAAACCGCGAGGGGACGGCGAATCCCAGCTCATTCTGGACGGCGAGGTGGTCGGGCATTTCGAGGCCCGTGGATACTACGACGAGCACTGGGAGGACGCGCTGGACACCGCCCGCGCGGCCCACGACCGACTCACCCGGTCCCACGACGTGATTGTCGCCGAAGGGGCGGGGTCGATTGCCGAAATCAATCTGCACGACCGCGACCTGGCGAACGTCGAGACGGCGCGCTTCGCCGACGCCGATATCCTGCTCGTCGCCGACATTGAGCGCGGCGGCGTCTTCGCCTCGCTCGTCGGGACGCTCGAACTCGTCCCCGAGGACGTTCGCGAACGGGTGGCCGGCGCGGTCATCACGAAGTTCCGCGGCGACCGCTCGCTGCTCGACCCGGGCATCGAAGAGTTCGAGGACCGGACCGGCGTCCCCGTCCTCGGCGTGGTTCCCTACGACGACCCGGGCCTCCCCGAGGAAGACAGCGTCGCGCTGCCGCCGGTCGGCGAGCGAGCCGTCGTCGGTGACGGTGACGGCGTTGCCGACGACGAGAGCGTTACCGTCGCGGTTCCGCGGCTCCCGCGTATCTCGAATTTCACCGACCTCCAGCCGCTCGCCCGCGAACCCGGCGTCAGAGTCGCGTACGTGCCACTCGGTGCCACCCTCGATGACGCCGACGCGGTGGTCCTGCCGGGGAGTAAGAACACGGTCGATGATCTGCGAGCGCTTACCGACGCTGGATTCGGGGACCGACTACGGGCGTTCGACGGCCCTGTCGTCGGCCTCTGTGGCGGCTACCAGATGCTCGGTGAGGCGATCACGAACGCCGCGGTTGAGGGGACTGGCGACGCGGACCACATCGAGGGGCTTGGGTTGCTCCCGGTGATGACAGCATTCAGCGAGGCGAAGACGGTCGAACACGTCGAGCGGACACTCAATGGTGTCGGCCCGCTCTCCGGAGCGAGCGGGACCGTCGAGGGTTACGAGATTCATATGGGCGACTCAAAACTGACAGGCGGGGCCGCCCGTCCCTTCGACAGTGACGGGGCGGCGACCGACAGTGTTCTGGGAACATACCTCCACGACCTCTTCGTCAACGACACTGCCAGAGATGCCTTTGTGCGAAACACCTTCGAAAGCGCTGGTATCGCCCTGCCAGAGGCACCCGAACGAGCCGACAGCGACCCGTACGAACGAGCGGCTGGGCTCATCCGCGACCACGTTGACCTAGGACCGCTCGGACTACCCGACCGATGAGTGTTTGATACTGCGCTAACTTCCGGAAATTTATATACAGCTAGCTCGCAATATTCCCTTAATGGTCGAAGTGTTCGCGGTCGCCAGTGGGAAGGGCGGGACTGGCAAGACGACGAGCACCGTCGCCCTCGGGATGGCGCTGTCCGACCGCTACGACGTGACGGTGGTCGACGCCGACACAGGAATGGCGAATCTCCTCTTTCACGCCGGGCTCTCCGACGCCGAGACGACGCTGCACGACGTACTAGCTGCTGACGCGCCGGTCGAGGCAGCCACCTACAACCGGTTCGGGCTGACGGTCGTTCCCTGCGGCACGAGCCTCGACGGCTTCAGGGACGCCGACCCGGCCCGGCTTCGAGACGTGGTTGCGACACTCGCAGCAGACACAGACATCATCCTGCTGGACTCGCCGCCGGCACTCGACAGTCGAACCGCCGTCCTTCCAGTCGTGCTGGCCGACCGTATCGTGGTCGTCCTCCAGCCGACGATTCCCGCTATTTCGGACGGGCTAAAGGTCCAGGAGTACGCGACGACCTACGACACGGACGTAGCGGGGCTCCTGTTCAACAAGGTTCGTGAGTCCGAGTCTATCGAGCAGGTCTCGGAGAAGACTGAGCGGTACTTCGACGGGCCGACGCTCGCATCGGTTCCCGAAAGCGAGCGAGCCCGCGAAGCACGTCGCGCTGGACGGCCGCTCCTTGCACACGCTCCCGAGTGCGAGGCCGCAACGGCCTATCGAGCGGCCGCCGAGGCGCTCACAGTACAGAACGGGACAGCCGCCGACGCCGCCGACCGGTTCCAGAGCGCCGTCATCCCTGAGTCGCTATGAAACTCCCCTGCGGCCGACTCGACAAGTCCCGCGTCGTCACGGACCCGCGAGACACGCTCGCTGACGTGCTCAACCGCGAACTGACCGGCTACGCCGTCTTTGAATCTCAGGAGACACTCTTGCTTGACGGCAAGGGGCGGGGTGTCATCACGTTTACCGACGGTGTCCCCGTGCTGGTCTACCACACCGGGACAGACCGCGGTGGCCCGCCGGCGCTTGCTGACCTCGCTATCCCCGGGCCGTACCACGTCTCGTTATACGCACTCGACGCCGCCGACCTCGAATCGGCCCACGAGGCTGCCGACCTCCGAGTCCCACCCGGGATGCCCGCCGAACGGTTGGGCGGCGACCCGGCGCTGGCCGACAGTACCCGACGGGCGGCCCCCGACGAGCGACTGTCGGTAACGGACGACGATGCGACAGCAGTCGAGGACGAAGTCGCCGAGCAGAGTGCCGTCGAAGCGTTCCTTGACGATACCGAGAAAATCGAGGCGATCAAGCAGCAGGCACGTTCAGAGGCCCGCGAGCGCGCCCAACAATGGGATTTCTGACAGTCTCGCGTAAATAGGCTCGCTACAGCACCGGCGCTATCGGTCTGTATCATGACAGGTCTGCAGTACGTACGTCGCGACGCGACTCCGGCGTCACTCCGAAACCGAACCGGTATGACGGTCCTTCCCTTTCGTAGCCGGTGCACCGGTGCGTGTCGACTCCGAGGCCGATACTGTCCGGCCACAACCGACACCAGTCGATATCAGTCTGCCCGAACCGGGATCCACCACACTCGCGACCGTCCCCCGACTTTCTTGCTCGTGATATCCGTCTCTGATTCGAGGTCGTGGAGTTTGTTCAGTGCTGTCCGGCGCGAACAGCCGAGTCTGTCCGCTACCTCTGACGCCGTGAGTGGCTCCGCGTAATCGTTTCGGTGTTTGAACACCTCGATAACGTCCGATTCAGTGTACTGGATTTCCCGTCCAGGCGGAGACATATTTCTGTCAACGATTGCCACACACTTATACTGTCGGCTATTATTTCATTCTGCGTGAAAATATAGAAACGCAGGCGGTCGTTGTCGCAAAACGGTCCCGGGCGCCGGATCAGAACGGCATGAGCTTTCTCGGGTGTTACATACCCTGTAACATGTATTGGGTCCCAAAACAGTTACAGCGAATAAGTATAGACACCTACCGACCAAACTCTATATCGGGGGATATGCTATCCCGCCCTCCAGTGAGTGCTGGAACGCCGACCAGTGCTCCCTTCGGCCCTCATACAGCCCGTCACGGATTGTTTTCCTGTACAGGCAGGACTGCTGCGAGCGGCTGTGATCGCTCTTTATACTGGTCGAACACCGTCTCGGCCCAGCAATACACCGCTGTCGCGTCGGACTCCGCTATCGCCCGGACGTTGTTCCGGTCGTCGTAGGCCGCCAGACAGACTCGCGACCGGTCCAGCGCGAGGCCGATATCAAGCGCGGTGTCGTGGACATACGTGTTGATGTTCTCGTGTTCGAGGCCGCGCTCTAGTGCGTCTGAGAAATCGGACACGGACCGTTCGAGCACGCTGTGGTCGATGATGAACTCGATATGTGTCCCTGTTTCGAGGAGTTCCACTGCGGCGTCGTTGAACACTGACGTTACGATCGGTGAGATGGCCCGAACGTCACCCTCGACTTCGTGCATCCAGTCTGTGAACCGGTTGATAGCGGCGAGGGGGTTCTGCTCTGAGGTCGTCGTGAGACAGGCTGGGTCCAGCAGATCCGCCGGGAGTTCACCGGCGATGGAGCCGAGGTGTGCGGCCAGCGGCCCGGCCGCCCGCGCCCGCTCAACCTCGTCGACGAGCGCCCTGTACCGGTCGAACACCCGCTGTCCTGTCACAGTAAGTCGATACTCACCGTCCCGTTTGACGACCCATTGGCGCTCGGAGAAGCCCGCGAGTATCCGCTGAATCGTAGTCCGCGTCGCATCCACCGAGTCACACAGGTCAGTGGGCCGTGCCGGACGCTCCCGGAGCTGGGACAGCACCGCGAACCGCTGTGGTGACCCAGTAAGGTACCTGCAATCCTCGAAGACGGTGTCAGCCGGACCTTCCGCCATTGGCCATGTCTGAGTGGGCGACCATCTTAGCCTCTTTGGCCTTTGGCAACACTGGACAGGTCTGTAACCTATTCGTCACCGAACGAGTCGAGGCTTGTCTGGGTCCCGTCGTTTCCGGTGCCGTTCGATGCATCCGTTCCGTGTTCGGCGGCGATACGTGCAGCGGCCTCGCGGCCCCCGGAGAACGATGCGCGGCGTGCGATAGTCGAGTCGCTCAGGGCATCGGCCGCATCGGCACGTACTGCCTCGTATCGCCTTTGGAACGCCTGTCGGGCCGCGTCGTAGTCGACGACCGGGTGTGGGTAGTCCTCGCCGATATCGACGCCACAGGACGCCTGCACGTGGACCGGCGTTTGCTCGGGCCGGTCGAGATACTCGTCGGGGAGCGCGTCGAGTTCGGGCACCCACCGACGGATGAACTCGCCGTCCGGGTCCTGGTCGCGGACCTGCTTGCGCGGGTTATACAGCCGGAGGGCCGGCTTGCCAACCAGTCCGCACTGGGACTGCCACTGGGTGTAGTTGATGGCCGCCGAGGCGTCGACGAGATGGTGGTAGAACCAGTCCGCGCCGAGCCGCCAGGGCTGCTGGAGCAGATGGTAATACACCGATACACACATTGCCCGCATCCGGAAGTTGAGCCAGCCCGTCTGTTTGAGACACCGCATCGACGCGTCGACCATCGGGAACCCGGTCTGGCCGTGCTTCCAGGCGGCAACCAGCTCGGGATCGTACCGCTCCGCGTTGAACCCCACCAACACCGGATTCACCGCCGCATCGAGCCAGCCGGGCCAGTCTTCGAGCTTCTGCTCGTAGTGTTTGTTCCAGAACAGCCGCGAAATGAACATCTCTTTCCCGCGGCCGTCGGGCGCGTGTTCGTCGACGTACTGGAAGACCTGCCGCACGGAGAGACAGCCAAACGCGAGATACGGCGAGAGTCCGCTGGTCCCGTTTCGTGCGTCTGTCGGCGCAGAGATGTTCCCCGGATAGTCGTCGATCCGCTCGACGAACGCCGACAGCCGCTCACGCGCCGGGCCGGTCCCACCGCGAGGCACGTCGGATTTCGACGGTGTGACTGCGTAGTGTTCTTCGACCGCGTCGATGTCGATACCGCTGTCGAAGCTCCGTGAGGTGACCGTGCTCGGGTCCCAGTTGTACTGGTCGGCGGAGAACCACGCCGATACGTCGTCCTGCCATCCATCGCGAGTCTCCGCTCGGTCACGGACCAAGCCGTCGCCGTCAATGCATGTTACATCACACTGTTCCTGCACGCGGCGGTCCCGTTCCCGACCGTAGCGTCCGGTCGGAACGGCCATCGTCACGATGTCCCAGCCGGCCCCGCGGAACCGCCCCAGCACGTCCACCGGGTCCCCGTGGGCGTAGGTGAGTCCGCGACCAGTCGCGGTGTGGTACTGGTCCGAGAGGTCGGCCAGGCAGTCGTGCAGGAACCGAACCCGGCTGTCACAGGCGAGGCCGTCCGCACCGTAGAACGCCGGGTCGAACACGAACAGCGGGAGCACGTACTCGGACGTCCCAGCCCTCGCGACTGCAGCCTGGTCACGGATCCGAAGGTGTTCACGATGCCAGACGACCGTCCCTGATTCGTCGTCGGCGAGCGTCGGAATCGCGTCCCGCTCCGGCGTGTCCCCTGAGTCCAGTCTTGGCATCCCGTCGTTGGGTCATCGTTGGCCCGCAGCTACCACTGTCTTTCGACTCTCGAAGCTCCGGCCGAACCAGGAGTCCCCGGTGGCCGAGTGGTGTCCGCAGTCGTATCAGAAGGGTTACCCCTCGAGACCCGCGCTAGCCGACAATGGAATTCGAGTCCACGCGCCGCCGCTTCATGCAACTCGCCGGAACGAGCGCGACAGTCTCCCTCGCTGGCTGTAACGCCCTCCAGGGAGGCACCAGCGACGGAATGAACACGGGGACAGAGCCGCAAAACCAGAGCGCGGGCGGGGAGCCTGCAACGGTAACGGTCGGAGTCGAACCTGACCAGACGCAGTTGCGGGACCGACAGCAGGAGATCCAGTCGGAGCTTCAGGCGGGGAACCTCACACAGAGCGAGGCACAGGCAGAGTACCGCACCGCACAGGAGAACCTTGCAGAAGGCGCAATCAGTTCCTTCGAGGAGCGTGCCACATCTGAGCTTGGCCTCACTATCGACGATTCCGTTTCACAGGCGGGTGCGCTGCTGGTCACTGGCCCGCCGACCGGCCTCATCGCTACCCTCTCAGTCGACAGTGTTACTGGACTCTTCCCGCAATCGACGTTCGAACAGATCCGGTCGCAGGTTCGAACTGAAACGCCGGGCGCAGCGGAGTAACTCACACGCCACTGGCCGACTGCCAGCTCGCGCCGAGCGACGGTGTGTGATTTGCACTCACCGGGAGGACTTCCCACTGGTTTCCAAGACCACGGTGACGGTGGTTTCGCCACGCTCGGTTGTTGTCGTCACATCGAAGCTGACGGCGAGAACATGTGTGCGACCCACGCGGTCCTGCCCGACGACGCCGCGGTCGGCGGTACAGTCCCCGAACTGGCGGGCCGGTCCCGACGGACAGTTTTCGTCTTTCCACTGCTGTGCGGCAGTACCGTTGTAGGTTATATTGTAATGGACACCGTCCTCAATGCGGGATGTCTGGAGGCGGTCAAGCCGAGGACCCAGTCCGGTTCGAACGGCCGTCACCGCCGACTCGTTCGCGGTCCAGGCGTATTGGCTCGGGATGGACGTGCTCTCAGTTGCCACGGCTCGCTCAAGGACTCGAAGCGCGTCAGCAGACGGGTCGTCATCGTAGTCGGCCGTCGCCCGAACGTCATCGTGATAGCTCAGTTGGAGCGAGGCGAGCACAATTGGGACGAGCGCTACGGCGATGACCGTGGCCGCAACGAGCACGAGCTGTCCGCGCCGGGTCACGCGTACCACACGGTGATCCGGACACTCCCGTGTCCCGTCGGCACAGTTGCAGTCCCGGTGCTGACGCCCTGAGGCGTCGGTGTTCCGACCGCACCGTGCGGTGTTTCGACCCGGAAGAGGACGTTGTCGGGCAGGATGCGTGTGACCCGGTTCGAAAGCGCGCTCCGTTCGCGGTCGAACGCAGTCGGACTAGACACGACCTCCTGCAGTCGCGTCGCACCGCCGTGTCGCGGCGGGTCAGTAGCAAGAATGGCCGCCGTGTCCGAAGCGTACGCATCAAGTTGCGGCCCCTGTCGGTCCGGCGCTGGCGTCCCCAGGGCGAACCCGAGCGCGACGCTGAGAATCAACACTGTGCCGAGGGCAACTTCCACGAGCGACAGCGGCAGTTGCGCTCTAGACATCGACGGTCACCACCAGCGTCTCTTTCGTCGACCGCGGGGCGTCGTACTCTATGGTCACGTTGCCTGGTTCGAGCTGGCCGGCCCGCTGGAAGCGCAGCGCCGTCGTCTCGTAGGGCACCAGCGGGACCGCGTAGCTGCCGTCCAGCCCGCTCCGGTTGTGCAGGACGACCCGGTCGTTAGCGCGGACCGTCCAGACAGTCGTGCCCGCCGGCGGGTCGATAGTTACGGTGGCCTGTGCGCTCCGGCGAGGGAGCGTCACCGCGTCGGTCGTCGCCAAGTCGGGTGAGAGTGTCCGTGGTTCCCGAGACTCGACCACGACGAGACGGGTGATTTGTGTCCCGCTGTAAACTGTGCCACTGCGTACGATTTCCTCGTCAGCCAACTCGACGCTGACCGCATACTCACTGGCCGGCGGTGCGCTCCGCTCCAGCGCCGCCTGGTCGAAGTCGTCTACCCGAGATTGATTGAGGACGTTGCTCCGGGCGGCCAGCGGCCCGTCCACCGCGACGAGTCGGTCAGCAATTGCGGCAGCGACCCGTCGCTCGTCGGGGGTCCTATCCGCACCGGTAATCGCGGTATCGGCCATCGCGACACCCAGACCAGTGACAACAGTCAGGAGCACGAGCGCGATACCAAGCGCTGGGAGCGACGTCTGGGCACGCATGGTGGCGTCAGAACGATGGTTCGACACGGTCATCGCTCCGCCTCCAGTGTCACCGTCACGCTCCCCGTGGTTCCAGAGACAACGACCACAGTCGGACTGCCCGCCTGCCATTCACCTTCGAGGGTATCGACTCTGTCGGGCAACACCGGCTGTGCTCGGCCGCCGATTTCGGGGTTAGGATGGTCGAGGACGAGAGTATCTCCATCAGTCCGAATACTGTATCCTGCCCCATCGATAGTCTTCGGGAGCGATACCCGAACAGTCGCCGAGACGGCCCGGGCCTCCGGCGGAATGGCCTGCTCGACGCGGGCCGTCGCTTCGGCGAGCGTTCGATCGCCGAGTTCCGCCCCGACGGCGGATTGATACGCCGGGACAGTGCCGCCGTACAGCGTGGTCGTCACTACTCCGATGTACAGCAGCACAATCCCCATGCTCAGCAGTTTCTCGACGACCGTGCTGAGCGCGCGATTATCCATGGCTCACCTCCGTCCGCATATCGTGACGGACAAGATACAGCGTCCGGCGGCCTGGGAACGTCGCTACGACGCTCTGGACGCCATCGCCGTCGATGTCCCTGACTCGCGTGGTTGCACCGACACGCTGGAAGTAGTCGGTGAACGGCCGTGGAGTCGCCGTCTCGATAGCCACGCTGTAGTTGTCAGGCGGGAGTTGTTCGCGTTCGTGGCTGACGTTCTGGCGGATACCAGCGGACACACCGCCGGTGCCAGACACCGTGCCACCGCTGGCGTTGACAATCGGTGCGCCGACGATGACCGCTGTGTCGTCCCGCGTCGCCGTCACCGGCGGGTCCGTTTCGAGCCACGCGTTCCCCGCGGTCCCGCGAACAACACTCCCGGCGAGAAAACGGACACGGTCGTCGCCGGAATCGTAGATCACTGCGTCGACGGGGACCGTTCGCTGGACGCCGGAGTCGTTGCGGACTCGGAGCTCTCGTTCGACTGTAGTCAGCCGCCCTTCAGTAAACCGAACACGGGCCGTCTGGTGGCCCGTCTGCTCCACTGGTCGGAACGACGTTTCGAACATGTTAGCGACGCGGGCCTCGTTGGCGGTTGCGGTGTGGCCGTCGACGACAGTCCCGACGACGGCCGTCAGCCCACCGAGCGCGACGACGGTCAGCCCCAGCAGCAACACCACGCCGACAACGTGTGACTGGGCGTCGGTATCGCGCTTCAAATCAGACCAGCCCCCGCGAAGACAACGTATGCGACGAGCACCAGCCCCGAGGAGTGCAACAGCGCTTCGTAGGCGCCGCGGCTCGCCGTGCCGGCGAACCAACCACAGGCCAGCATCGTCGCCTGCGTGACGACGTAGAACCGGTGTTGCTCCCGGACGGGTTTGATCGCGCTCGGGTCGAAGGCGATGTTCGCACCGCCAGAGACCGACGACAGTTGTGCGAAGCTATCGAGGACGTAGACGTTGACAGCGACGGTAATGCCGATGACGAGCAGCGCCGTCGTCCAACCGACCGCAACGTAGACGAGCAGGGCTGATCGGATGGATTTCCGCAGATGGTAGAGTTGACCGATCTCTGTCTGGAGCGTCTCGAACACGTCCTCCGCATCGCTTCCCGTATCCAGCGCACCGACGACCAGCCCGATGGTCTGTTCGGCCATCGGCGTACCGACGCGATCGACGAAGTGGTCCAGCGCCGCGGCCCGGCGGTCGGCCGCGGCGTCGCCGGGGCTATCACCCAGCGACAGTGTGAACGCGAGCGACTGGACATCGCTGGCGAGCGCGCCGAGTTCCACGTCGTCGGCGACACGTCGGACCGCCTCTGGGAACGGGCGGCCCAGCGCGACGTGGCCGGCGACGGCGTGAACAAAGTCCTGTATCTCCCGGTCCTTCGCGTCGTCCGCTCTGGCCCGACGGACCGTTACCAAACCGACGGGGACGCCGACGGTGGTATACGAAAGGAGCGCGACGTTGACCGGACGGTAGCCCAGTGACCAGAGACCCGCGGCGACGACCACGCCCAACGGCACGCAGGCGAGGAGTGCACTTGCTGGGTTCGAGGGAATCGTCATGAGGATTGCGACAGGGCCATCCGGCAGGCCATAGCTCGGAGCGGCCGTGTTCCGCGGACGGAGCGTCGTAACGACAAACGCCGCCAGCAACCCGGCAGCCATCACGAACGCCGCGCTCCCGTAGACGACGATCGCGCGAACGGTCGTTTCGCCCAGCGGCGTCGCAACAGGCTCGGAGAGGCCGGGCGCGAGAATACCCATCACAGTGACGATGAGCACCACGAGCGCAGGCAACACCAGCAACACTACGAACAGTTCCGCGAGCAGTTCGAGATAACCAGTCGCCCGCTCGTGTTGTCGACTCTGCTCGTGCGAGAGCAAGCGCCCCTCCATCTCCAGATATCCCTCCAGCGCCTCGGCGCTCTGATTCGCATGTTCGCGGAATTTGAGCAGAAACGGGGCCAGCAGGTCTCGCGAAGGTGTCTCGCTGGCGACCCGCTCAATACCAGTGTCGAGACTCCCGGTGAGGATGCCTTGGTTAAGCGCACGTCGGAAGGCGACCGCTGTCTCGCCGTAGGCGTCCTGTTCGGCAACGGCGCGGAGCATCTCTCGCCGGTCGTGGGTTCCGGACGCGAGGACTCTGAGGTATCGGACGGCGCCGGGGAGCGTGGCTGCGATGTCCGCACGCCGCGCGTTTGCGACCCACGAGAGATACCGGTTGCCGGCGACGAACACGCCCCGTTTGAGCGTGAGGCCAGCGACCGCTCCGAGGATAGTGGCCACGAGAAGCCGAGGGACTTCTGGTAGCGCCAGCCGGTTGATGACCGGGAGGCTCTGCTGGAGCACCGCGACGAACGAATCGAAAGTCCCCGGCGGCACGAGCATCGCTACCGTGGCGGTGCCGATAACGCCCACAACGAGTGCCAGCCACGAGAGTCCGTACACCCTGGCAACGTAGACGCCGAAGCCAGCACTTGGATAGGCGGCCCGGTAGCGGTCACGCGTGCTTGCGTGGCTGTCATCCTCGGCGTGGTGGGCGAACAGGGCGTACAGACCCCGGTCGAGCAAACCGAGTGTCTCGCCGCCCTCAGTCGTCACCCGTACCGACCTCCAGGTGCGGATTGTTTGGGGTACCAGTCTGTCGCCGCAGTCGCTCGACGGTCGCTGCCTCGTTCGTCTCTAGGTCGGCTAGCACGCTGAACAGGTCGTCGAAGTCAGTCAGGCCCTCCTGAACGAGGTACTGGACGTACCGGTGACGACGGTGAAACGCGTCCTCGACGGCTGAGACCGGTTTGTCACGGAGGTCCGAGAGCCGGTCGAAGATACCAGTGTCGACCTGCCGCCGGTCATCGCCGAATTGCGGGTGGTCATAGCCGAATTCGAAGGTCCCGTCGGGCCGCCGCCAGCAGACGCTGTTCCAGTGGATTGTCGTCCCGTCCTTGTGTATCGTCCCACTCCGGTCGTTCCCACCTTCGGCGACGGACGGGTCGTCAACGAACTCGACGACGTCACCGACGTAGCGCTCCCCATCGACGTGCCGAGGGAATACGACGAGATCTATCTCTTCGAGCAGATAGGTCGGCACGCCCTTCTCGATAACGCGGTTGACCAGCGACTCAATGTCGTCAGCGTGGGTCGTCCCGATAACGCCGTGACCTGTGTTGAGCGTCTCAGCGAAGGTCTCGAACGACGCGGCCGTGTTGATTTCGGCGATGACCTCGACATCTGGGTTCAGATAATTGCACTGTGTCATCAGATCGGCCATCGTCACGCGGCGGTGGTCCCGCTCGTGGTCCCGAGTGGTGAGCGAAACGCCTGTCTCGTGGGGAATCCGGACCTCACGCGACCCTTCGTCGATACTGATGGGGCGGTCCCGATACGGGATAAAGGGCATATGGGCGTTCATGAGGGTCGTTTTGCCGGCCCCGGTTGGCCCCGAGAAGAGGACGACGCCGTGGGATTCATACAGGAGCCACAGCAGCGCGACCAGTTCCGTCGGCAGCGAATCACGCTGGACCAGATCGACCGGGGTCATCGCATCGCCCGACTGTTTTCGAATAGAGATGTGGGGACCGCCTTCGCTGATAGTCGGCAGAGCCACGGCACAGCGGATGGTGTCGTCGGTGTCGTGGAGACCGTCCCCATCAGGGTCGATATTGACTTTCGCGCTCGGATTCGAGGCGTTGAGTTCAACACCGTCATCAGCGGCCAACTGCGTGACGACGTTGACGAAGGCCGCCTCGGAGTCGAAGGCGAGATTGGTCGGTACCCGGCCGTCGTGGCCGAGATCGGCGCGTGGGAGGACCTTCACGCGCTCGTCGACCCGGTTGGCCTCGATATCCTCCAGCGTATGGTCCCGGATGGGAACGGTGAGCTTGCCGTAGCCGACGAGGTCCCGAAGCACGTAGTACAGCAGGTCGTCGAGGCGGTCGTCGGCGAACCGGTGGTCGACCGGCGGCACGGCGAGGTCGAGTTCGGCCAGCGCCGACCGCAGCCGGTAGCGGGCGGCGTCGACCCACTCGGTCGTGTTGCGGACGGTTAGCTGCCGGGCCAAGAGCGAGCGGGCACGCTCCCGCACGAACTCGACACGGTCCTGAACGACGCCGTCGACGCCGGTCTCCCAGACGCGCTCCTTGCACACCTCGATGAGTTGTTCGTCGCCGGGGAGCAGGTCCGGCTCTCTAACCGCGTACTTCGTCGTGAACGGGTCCGCGCCGAGGAGGTGCTCGCGATAGACGACGACAGGAATCTCGAACCCTTGGAATCGGACAGTGTGGCGCTCGACACGCTCGCTCGCGAACCGATTGAGATACGCCGGGTCCGCTCCGAGGTCGGTCTCGGCCGGGGCGTAATCATCGGTATGGACGACGACACCGTCGTCAGTCACGTCAGCGACGTCGATACGGGAATCCAGCGCGTACGGAGTCAGCTCGTCGAAACACGCCAGCGACGAGAGCGCGTGGTACTCGATTCGGCGACGACTTGCTGGGGACGCGTCGATCAATCGGTCGATGACCCGGCGGTGTTTCGCATCGAACCCTCCGTTCATTCGCTCTACCGCCCCCTCACGCGTCCGTGGCCGCTCGATATTCGCACCTGCGAAGTGCGCCTCGACAGTCGACAGTGCGTCAGCTTCTGACGCTGAGAGCACGGGATCACGGACGTCGTACCGGAACCCATTTGCTCCCCGTCGAACGGTCACGACGACGCCCGGATACACCTCGTCTTGCTCACGAACGTCCGGCGCGTACCAGGCGTCGGCGTCATCCGGTGGCGTCGGTGCGGGGACCTCCGGCGCGGTCTCCGCGGCAGCCTGTGCGGTCATACGCAGTTTTAGCCCAGCTATTGTACTTAAACTTGTAGACTTGCTTTTTCGGAATTTAATTAAAATATAAAGGCTAGAAAAGAGTATATGAGGGGTAGCGGAGATCCGAGGAGAGTGGTTTCTCAACATTACATAATCTCGACAGGGTAGGGCCGTCTGATACTGTCGAATAATCGTTGGTGTTGGGTGATAGACGCAGTCTTGCAGGCGTGCTGTCGATTTGAATGTGTATTTTCGTGATATGCACCAGAATTATCATAACCGTGCCCACGGATCAGGTCATTTGTATGAAACAAACGCAGCCGGCACCGAACGGTGAGAGCACAGAGTCGACAACCGCCACACGACGACGGATACTCAAAGGCACACTTGGTGCGGGGGCGACCGCAGCAGCGGTTCCGAGCCTGAGCGGCGTCGCGGCGGCCCATTTCCCGGTCGAGATCGCAATCGAGATTCAGCCCGAGAACGCGGAGAACTTCATCGACCTATCGGACCACGAAGCCGTCACCGTCGCGGTCAAGCAGTCGGAGTTTATCAACAGCGATGGAGACAGTGAGACGTTCGATCCCACTGAGCGGGCTGTGCGCTATCGGTTCGGCTCGCGTCTCGCACTGGAAGACGGCGGGGGTGCTCGACCCATCGATGATGGCGAGATCACGGAACCAGAAGACGAGGCTACGGACGACCAGTCGTCGCTCGTTCTCACGTTCCCGGTCGATGAGATGGGGCTCGACGGCGGAGAGGAGACAGCGTGGTTGTACTGGGAGCGGGACGAATCCGGGCACCACGGCTACGCCGGCTTCGATTCCGTGCGGGTATACCGCGGATACTCCAGTGGGAGCGGCCTGATCGAACAGCTACGACAGTTGCTGGGAGGTGAGGCGGCATCCAGTTCTGACTGAGGGCCTGTGAACCCGGAGCAGTGCTGGCAGCGCGTGCCTGTACTCGCGATGCTGGCGACTATATACGTCGAATCCGATGGGACGCTATGGCTATCGTTGCTGAAATCCTCCTCGCCGACGAAACCCTTCCGCTGGTCGGCGTGGCGGACTCGGTTCCGAGCGGCGAACTTTCGATTTCGAACGCCGTCGGCCTCGAAGACGGAAAGCTGCTGCTGACGGTTAGCGTCGACGCTGACTCCCGCGACGCGTTTGAACGAGAACTGGACGCCCAGCCACAGATCACTGATGCGGCGGAGATTGGACAGACGGCCAACGGCTGGTTCTACAAGATTGTCGTCGACAACGCGTCGAGTCTTGTTGCATCTCACGACCCGGCGGAGTTCGAGGGCGTTGCGATGGACGCGACGGTCACCGGCGAGGGGATACGTGAACAGAAGGTGTTCTCCGACTACGACGCGTTCAGTGCGCTACAGGACCGGTGTGCGGTCAACGACATCCCGCTCGAACTGCTGAACATCGCTTCAGACCCCGAGAACCCCGGCGAGCGCGACCAGTTTGGACTCACTGACAGGCAGTATCGAGCGATATCCGTCGCCCTCTCTGCGGGGTATTACGATTCGCCACGTCGGTGCTCGACGGCGGAACTCGCCGACAAACTCGATGTGTCAGCCGCCGCGGCGTCTGATCTCTTGCGCCGAGCCGAAAAACAGCTCATCAGTTCGACGGTCGGCCCCGACCAGTTCCGGAACGCGCTCACGCAGTAGCCGTTCCCCTGTTCGACCGCACCGCCCCTGTCGCCACATAAACGGGCTTATCAGTAAGCGAAGCACGCTCGTGGCCGTCGCACCTACGGGACGACGATGACAGATAAATCTGAGACAGACGACCAGAACACACAGCGACTTGCAGGCGACGTTGCGATTGTCACCGGGGCTTCATCGGGAATCGGTGAGGCAACTGCCGAGGCGCTCGCTGATGCGGGCGCGAGTGTCGCACTCGCCGCTCGACGCGCTGACGAACTGGAAGCGCTCGCGGACCGGATCGAGTCATCCGGTGGGGAGGCGCTTGTTGTACCGACGGACGTTACCGAGGAAGACGACATCGACTCGCTGGTCGAGGCGACGACCGACGAGTACGGTCGCATCGACATCCTCGTCAACAACGCCGGCGTGATGCTGCTCGAACCGCTGGAACGGGCAGACCGGGCGAACCTCAGGCAGATGGTCGAGGTGAACCTGCTCGGGCTGATGAACCTCACCCACGCGGTGCTCCCGGTCATGCAAGAGCAGGAAAGCGGCCACATCGTCAACGTCTCCTCCGTCGCGGGACGCCGTGCGTCGGCCGATTCGAGCGGCTACAACGCGACGAAGTTCGGGGTGAACGCGTTCACTGAGGCAGTCCGGCAGGAAGTGACGACACAGGGCATCCGGACGACGGTTATCGAACCGGGTGCCGTCGATACGGAACTCGCGACACACGTCCCGGACGAGCAGGTGCTTGAGCGGTTCGCGGAGATGGATCTTCCGATGCTCCACCCCGACGATATCGCTCGCGGCATCGTGTACGCGACGAGCCAGCCCGCCCGCGTGGACGTGAACGAACTCCTGATCAGGCCGACCGGCCAGGATATCTGAGACGGCCACCGCACTTGTCGAACGATGTCGCGACGGTCGGATCGAAACGCCGCCTCCGGTGTAGTTGACACACGCAGTACTGGCCGCCGAAGCCAGCTGTCAGGTGCTAACTGACCGCACTACCACATCGCGTTCGTTGCCGTCGTCTGTGCGATTTCCGCGTGCTGAAACGGGACGTACAGTCGCCGAAACGCCCGGTGTCGGAGGAACCTTACGTCGCCCTCCCTAACCACACACATGGCAATTGAGACGGATGTCCTCGTCGTCGGTGGTGGCGCGACCGGCGCTGGCGTCGCTCGTGACCTCGCACTCCGTGGCGTCGACGTGACGCTCGTCGAGCGCAACGGGCTGACAAGCGGTACCTCCGGGCGCTCGCACGGACTGTTACACAGCGGAGCCCGCTACGCCGAGGCCGACCGGGTCGGTGCCGAGGAGTGCATCGCCGAAAACCGGATACTCAAGGAGATCGCCGGAGCCTGCATCCGTGACACCGGCGGGTTGTTCGTCCAGCTCGCCGCGGACGACCCCGACTACTTCGAGGCCAAGCGGGCGGCCTGTGCGGAGGTCGGTATCCCCGTCGAGACGCTGGACGCCGATGCGGCCCGCGAGCGAGTGCCTGACCTCGCGCCCGACGTTGAGCGCGCGTTCGAAGTCCCGGACGCCGTCATTTATCCGTCGCGGCTCGTCGCCGCAAACGCCGCAGACGCGCGCGACCACGGTGCAACGATACACCCACACGCACCCGTCGAAGACGTCCTCGTCGAGAACGGGCACGTGGTCGGCGTGCAGGTCGGCGGGACAGCCGACGACAGTATCGAGGCCGACTACGTCGTCAATGCGACCGGGGCCTGGGCTGGCGAGTTTGCCGCGATGGCCGGCCTCAACGTCGAGATGCAACCGACGCGAGGGGTGATGGTCTCAGTCGAGTACGACGCCCTCGGGCCGGTACTCAACCGCTGTCGGGACCCCGACGACGGCGACATCGTCGTGCCACACGAGAACGAGGCCGTCCTCGGAACGACGAGCGTGCCCGTCCGCGACCCGGACGAGTACGAGACGGAGCAGTGGGAGATCGAGGAGAGCATCGAAGAGTGTGCGGCGATGCTGCCGCCAGTTGCAGACGCACCCGAGGTCCGGACCTGGTGGGGCGTCCGACCGCTGTACGCGCCAGACGAGGCGGAGCGCGGCCGCGGTATCTCGCGGGGCTTCTTCCTGCTCGACCATGCCGACGACGGCGTCGACAACATGGCGAGTATCGTCGGCGGCAAGCTGACCACCTATCGGCAGATGGCCGAGGTGACCGCCGACCGCGTCTGTGACAACCTCGGCGTTGACGCTGCCTGTCGGACTGCGGACCAGACGCTCCCGGGCGTCGACGACCCGAAACAACTGGACGCGCTCGTGGCCGAGTTCGACGGTCAGGGCCCGACTGACCAAGACGTGGTCGGGTCGACGTAACCGTCCATCATGCCCTGATTCAAACCGGAAGCGAGGGGTGTCAGCCGACTGTACCGTTATAAGGGTGGCAGCCGCACGTGCACTCATGATAAACGAGACCGTGCGGCAGATCAAGGAGATGGAGACACAGAGCTCCTCGATTGCCGCCGTGAAAGCTGCCAACGCGCTCCGGGAACTGACAGACCGCGAGTGCCACACGGTCGAGGACTTTCTCCGTGTCGTCGAGCGCAACAGCAGCGCACTCCAGCGGGCGAACCGCTCGCATGCACCGCTGTACACGACACAGCAACGCATCGTGACGGATCTGAAAGACGCCGACCTCGACTCGGTCCCGGCGGCCAAGGAACGACTGCGTGACACAATCGACGATGTCGTCACGGAAATCGAGACCAGCAAGGACCGTGCGGCAGAACGGGCGGCGACGCTCATCGACGACGGCGACGTGCTGGTGACACACGAGAACTCCTCGACAGTGATGGCGACGCTCATGACAGCGCTGGACGACGGCAAGGAGTTCCACCTGTACGCGGGCGAGTCCCGGCCGCATTTCCTGGGCCGTCGAACCGCCCGTCAGCTGGCCGACCGGGACGGGGCCGACGTGACGCTTATCGTCGACGGTGCGACGGGCCACTACCTCTCGGAGGCCGACCGCGTCTTCGTCGGCATGAACTGCCTCATCGACGACGTGGTGTACAACCGTATCGGGACGTTGCCGCTGGCCGCGACGGCCAACGAGCTTGACGTTCCCGTGACCGTCGTCGGGACATCGTCGAAGTTCATCGGGAGCGGCTTCAGCTTCCGGAACACGTTCCGGCAGGGGTCGGACGTGATGCTCGAACCGCCGGAGGGGTTCGATATCGGCAATCCGGGCTACGACGCGACGCCGACCCGCCTGCTCGATACGGTCGTCACTGAAGACGGTATCCTGCAGTTCTGAAGCTGTTCAACGGATCGTCCTGTCGGTGACCCTGCGAAGTCGCTCAGCAACATCAGCGTCGAGCGCCGCATCGGTCACCCGCCACTGCCAGTTCCCGGTTGCCGTGCCGGGGACGTTGAATCGGGCGTCACTACCGAGACCGAGCAGGTCCTGCATGGTCGTCATCGCGACAACCGCGTTCGAGTTCCACACCGCCTCGATGAGATCCCAGTTGATTTCGTCTCCATCAGTGCCGAGGTTGTAGTGGAGGCAGTCGCGCTGGCGGTCGGAAAGCCCGCGGTAGTAGCCGACGATAGTGTCGGTGTCGTGGGTCGACGTGTAGCCGACGGCCGACTCCGGGTAGTGCATCGGCTGGTACATATGCCCCTCCTCGCACCAGTCGGCGTACTGCGGCACGCGCATCCCGGGGAAGCCGAACTGGTCCCGGAGCGCGACGATGCTCTCGTCGAGAAAGCCCAGGTCCTCGACGAAAAACGGGAGTTCGCCGAGTCGGTCTCTGACCGTCTCGAAGAAGTGCGCCCCGGGGCCGTCGCGCCACTGGCCGGCGGCCGGGTCGTCCGCCTCGGCCGGAATCGACCAGAACTCGTCGAAGCCTTTGAAGTGGTCGATGCGGGCGATGTCGACAAGGTCGAACAGCCGCTCGAACCGGTCAACCCACCAGCCGTAGTCGTTCGCACGGAGTGTCTCCCAGTCGTACACCGGGTTCCCCCACCGCTGGCCGTCGTCGCCCGGGTTCGGCGGGACGCCGGCCACCTCCGCGGGGTAGTGGTCGTCGTCGAGTCGGAACACCTCGGGATATGCCCAGACATCCGCCGAGTCGAGGCCCACGTAGATGGGGAGGTCGCCAACCAGACCGATGTCCCGCTCGGCCGCGTACTCGGCCAGCGCCTCCCACTGGCTGTCGAAGCACCACTGAACGAACTTGTGGTAGCGGATGTCGTCGGCCAGTTCCTCCTGATATCGCTCCATGGCCGCTGGCTCGCGCGTTCTGATGTCGTCCGGCCAGTCCATCCAGCCGGCATCGTCGAACTCGGTTTTCAGCGCCGTAAACAGCGCATAGTCGTCGACCCAGCCGGCCTCGCGGTCACAGAACTCGGCGAAAGCGTTCCGGTCGGCTTCGGCCGCGCTCTCGTCGAAGTTCTCGTAGGCGGTCCGGAGCCGGCGCTCCGTAAACTCGGTCACGCGGTCGTAGTTGACCTGCTGTTGCGAGAAGTCACCCGGCGGTTCGACCTCGTCCGCGGTGAGATAGCCGCGGTCGACGAGGTCACGGAGGTCGATGAGCAGCGGGTTGCCGGCGAAGGCGGACGACGACTGGTACGGGGAGTTCCCGTGGATGCTCGCCGTGGGACCGAGGGGGCAGAACTGCCACAGCGACTGGTCCGCCCGGTCGAGGAAGTCGACGAACGCCCGCGCGCCGGAACCGAGGTCACCGATACCGTGTGGCCCCGGGAGCGACGTCAGATGGAGAAACACGCCACTCTGCCGTTCGAATTGCATACGCACCTGTTGCCCTGACAGGCATTTCAATGGGCGGGGTTGTTGACTGCCAGCGTGTCTGCTTACAGACGCGGAAACGGGGCGCACGCAAACATATATATTGTATCCATTTGATGCTATGACGAGAGAGTCAGTTACAGAGATGCCACCGAACGTTCTGATGCTTGGCTGGGGGTTCCCACCCAACATCACCGGCGGGCTTGATACCGCTATCGGGGAGCTGTTCGAACAGCTCGAACCGAGAGACGACATCGAGTTCGAGCTGGTGTTGCCCGCGGAGTACGCGCCGCCGGACCGCGACGGCATCCACGGCGTGCCGACAGGCAGCGGCGACATCATCACCCGTATTGGCCGGCTAGCTGGAGAGTTCGCCGACGAAGCGGCCGACGCGGACATCATCCACACGAACGACTGGTTCGGTTACAATCCCGGGTCGCGGGCCAAATCGGCCCACGATGTCGAGTGGATCTCGACGTTCCACTCGCTGTCAGCGGACCGTAACGTGACGCCGCCACAGCGGGAAGTCGAGACGGAACAGCGGGTCGCGAACCGAACGGACCACCTACTCGCGGTGAGTAAGTTCACGCAACGCCGGATCCGTGAGCAGTACGACGCCGACTCGACAGTCATCTACAACGGGTTCTCGTCGGTAGAGCCGACGGGCCGGGACATCAAGGCGGAACTCGGTATCGACGGGAAGATGCTGTTTTTCGTCGGGCGACACACCGACCAGAAGGGGCTGTCGTACCTGCTGTACGCGCTCTCGAAGCTCGGCCGGGACGACGTGAGCCTCGTACTCGGCGGCTCAGGGCACCTCACCGAACAGCTCGAACGGTTCGCGGAGCTACTGGGAATCGAAGACCGTGTCTACTTCCCGGGGTATCTCCCACAGTCAGAGCTCGGGGACTACTACAACAGCGCGGACCTGTTCGTCTCACCGTCACTTGCAGAGCCGTTCGGAATCACCATCGTCGAAGCGCTGTCGGTCGGGACGCGCGTCGTCGCCTGCGAGAGCGGAGCCGCAGAGCTCCTCAACGAGGACTGTGTCATCGAGGTCGAACCCGATTCGGACTCCATCGCCGAGGGGATCGAACACGCCCTATCGCTGTCGACGCCCATCGAGTACGACGTCCGAACCTGGGGCGAAGTCGCTGACGAACACGTCGAGTTCTACCACGAGGTTCTAAACGAGGCCTGACCGGCCGCGCTCACCGGAGAAAGCGAACGTCCGTGACCGGTTCCGGGTGGACGATCAGGTAGCCGTCGGCGGTCGGCTCCAACCCTGTCACGGACGTTGTGTCCGTTTGCGTCCGGTACGGACTATCGGCGGTCCCGTCAGCCGACTGGTAGGGACTGTCGTACGGTGTCTGCCTGTCCTCCGGGGGGCGGTCGAAATCCTCCGGCGGCAGGTATATTTTTTCGCCCGATTTCGAGCGGACCACGACGGCCGTGTCGCGGTCGCCCGAGACGTCGATTCTGGTCCGGCCATCGTCGATTGTCATCTCAAACGAGACTGGCTCCGTTTCTGTTTGTGCCATGTTATCAGATAGCTCGCCTACCGCGAGTAAATGATGCTCTGTCACTTAGTCCTTCGCCAGCGGTACAGTGACTGGCGGTGGCCCGTCGTGAGTCCTGCATTCGAACAGTGGACCCGTCGTCGCGAGCCATCAGCGGTTGATGATGAGCGACCCCGACATGTTGTACCCCTCAACGGTGACATCCTCACCGAGAATCGTCTCGTCGAGGTCGCAGTCGTTGACCTCGGCGTCGGGGAAGACGATGGTCCGGTCGAGGCTGCTGTCAGTCACTTCCGCCCCGGCCATCACGTGGACAGTGGTCCC
This sequence comes from Haloarcula sp. Atlit-120R, assembly GCF_003665885.1. Lineage (NCBI taxonomy): Archaea > Methanobacteriati > Methanobacteriota > Halobacteria > Halobacteriales > Haloarculaceae > Haloarcula > Haloarcula sp. Atlit-120R. The sequence continues at coordinate 601,420 of NZ_QPLN01000001.1, forward strand.
AATCTCAGAGTTCTCGACGGTCGCGTCGGGGTGGATGAGCGACCCGCCGTCGAGTTTCCACTCGACGGTCTCGAAATACGACTCAGGTGTCCCGATGTCGAACCAGACATCGTCAAACGTGAACGCGGACACCGGTTCCTGCTGTTGCAGCCAGTCGATGTACCAGCCCGGTTCGTCGGGGTTGTTGTCGCCAGAGAGGTACTCCTCGAAGCGGAGCGAGTCGGCCGGGAAGGCGTAGCAGGCAATCGATACAAGCGTGCTCTTGGGGTTGTCAGGCTTCTCCTGGAAGTCGACGACGCGTTCGCCGTCGAGTTCGACGAGCCCGTATGACTTGGCTTTCTCCCGCGAACCCACGTCGTAAGCAGCGAGTGCCGGCCCGTCGCGGTCCTCGAAGAAGTCGAGGAACTCCGAGGGGTCGAAGCCGATGAGGTTGTCGCCGCCGATGATGAACAGGTCGTCGTCGATGCCCTCGCGCTCGATCAGTTGCGCGAGCGCGCCGACGACGCCGAACTTCTCGTCTTCGTCTTCCGTGCTCTCGACGGAGAGTTGGACCTTTTCGTAGCCCCTCTCGTCGATGTGGGCTTCGAACTCGTCGGCGAAGGCCTCATTCGTACTCAGATACGTCGTCCCGATACGGTCGTCAGCTTCGAGCGACTGCAAGACACCGTCGATGACGGTCGTCTCACCAACCGGGAGTAGCATCTTCGGTCGACGCCGCGTGATCGGCCACAGCCGTGTGGCGTAGCCGCCAGCTAGAACAATCGCGTCCATATCCCACAGTCAGAGGCGAATTATAAAGTGGTTCTCACTTATGAGGGATTCTACAGGTTAAGCTGCCAGACAGTTGTCCCGGCAGTGACCAGGTCTTCGTCGTCTGCGGCGGCAACAATCACTTGATTCTCACCGGGGTCGACATCGACTGCAACCTCGAATTCGCGGTCATCGACGGAGATGTACGTGATGTCGGCGGGCGTTTTGACGACGACACAGACACCAGTGGTCTCGCCGGAGACGACCAGTTCGTTCCCGCGGAACTGCGTATCGACGCGGAGCGCGGGGCTGCGATCAGGAGTGTGGGCCCGTCGCTCCCGGTAGCGGTCGTCAACGAACGCGGGCGTCTCGACCGGTTTACCGGCGCTGATGCCGTGGGCTAACCGCACGTACTGGGCCATCGACCACGCCAACGGCGTCGCCGAGCCGGTCCCTTCGGCGAACTCCCAGTCGTACTCGGTCGCGTGGCCACGGTCCCATATCTGCTCGGCGATCATCCGGCCCGAGTTCGCCACGTCCTGCATCATCCGAAGACAGTTCTCGGGCGGGATGTCCGGGTCGTCGCGGTGGAGTTCGTACTCGGCGCGCTCGCCGGTGAGCAGCGGCCAGAGGCGGCCCTTCCCCTTGTGTTCGACCGTCCACGGTGCGCCCTGGTCGTCCCGACCACGCTCGCCGTAGCCGTCGCCGTTGTACCGGTAGAACCCGGGTGCGTGCTCCGTGTCGACGCTGATGGTGTCGTCGACCTCGACGAGCGAGTTCCGGATGGTCTCGTCGTCGTCGGGCTTGATACCCAGCCGGACGAGTTCGAGGAAGCCACCGTCGATGATGTTGCGTTCGTCCAGCGTCGGACCGTCGTTGGCGAGCGTGCGGAGGTGCCCCATCTCGGGGTTGCCATCGAGCGTTATTCGCGTGTAGTAGGGCGTGTTGGTGTGGCGCTCGGTCCCGGTCTCGGTCGCGGTCCAGGCCTCGACGTTGTTCGCCCACTGGTCGGCCAGCGCCAGCCAGACGAGCGCGTCGGCCTCGTGGCCGGTGTCGAGCGCGAGCTTCGCCGCACACGCAAGCCCCGCGATTTCGGCCGCAATCGAGGACGGCGAGAAGCCGGCCTCCTCCTCCCAGCGCTCCTGTGCGGTCTCGGGGCCGTGGCGGACGACGTACTCAGCCGACCGCCGGACGTTCTCGTAGCTGTACTCAACGTCCTCGAAGTCGACGCCGCTCTCGGCGAGCCGATAGGCCATCACCTGCGGGAACGAGATGTTGTCCATCTGCTCGCCGCCCCAGCGGGTCGTCCCGTTGACGTAGGTGTTCTGCGGGATGAAGCCAGCCTCGTCCTGCTGGTACTCGTAGATGTACTCCAGTTGGTCGGTGGCGATGTCCAGCGACCCGATGGCGTCGAAGACGCTGAACACCTGATAGAGGTCCCGCGACCAGACGAAGTTGTAGCCGTAGCCCTTGGGCTCCTCGGCGTGGACGGCCTCGCCCCACGGCACGGACGGCGAGGCGATAGAGGCCCCGTGGTAGGTCTTGTCCTCGACGGCCAGCAGCGTCATCAGCGCGGTTCTGTACTGGTTCGCCAGCGCTTCGTCGTCAGCAACCGAGTCCGGGAGTTGCTTGTCCGAGAGGAAATCGGCCCAGCTGTCGGCATACTCGGCACGGACCGTCTCGTAGCCGCGGTCGAGCGCGCCGTCGGCTTCGCCCAGCGCGGCAGCGGTGTCAGCCTGTCGCGCGAAGCCGAGCGCGACCGTGTCGCTGACTCTCGTTCCCGAATCCAGCCGACCGATGAGGACGAGGTTCGTCCCGTCGATCGACTCGACCGGGTCCGGGAGGTCGCCGTCCGAGTACAGCCCGTCGAGACGGTCGCTGCCGGCCGCACCGACGGTGGCCCAGTCGAAGCGTCCGGCCGCAGCCATCGCCACGGCGATGGAGTAGGCGTCGCCGTTCTCGTCGACGAGCAGGTCGTTGTCCGTCTGGTCGGTGTATGCGCGGGGGTTCCGGCCGACGAGGTGGTAGCTCCCGGGCTGGCCGTATCTGATAGCGCGGTCCTCGGTGACCGTGCTGGTGAGCGCGATGTCCGCGACCGAGAACACGTCGTATGATTTGCCGTCCTCGGCGCTGAAGGACACGTCGGCGACGATGGCGTCGTGCTCGGGGTCAGTCGCGTAGTCGACGGTCAGCGTCCACTCGTGGCCCCGGCCGTCACCGGTCTCGGTGAAGACGTGGCGATAGAGGAGCGCCTCGTCGTCGACGGGCTCGACGCGCCGCCTGACGCTGTCGTCGGTCCGGCGGTTCTCCCGGTGGGTCCGGACGGCGTAGTCCGTCTCGTCCGTACACCGAACCAGGAAATCGAGCGTCCGCAGATTCATGAGGTCGACCTGCGGGTAGCGGGCCTCCGTCAGCGCGCCCTCGGTGAGCGTGAACCAGACGCGCGAGGGGTCCTGCTCGTCGTGGTCGGCGACGGTGCCGACGCCGTACTTCTCCCCGGTCGTCCAGGTCGGTCGCTCGCTCGGCCCCTCAGTTCCGGCTGAGGTCGTCGGGAGTGCGTTCAGTTCACCCAGGCGTGCAGTCGCGTGAAGCCGCAACGCATGCGACCAGCCAAGCGGCGTCGCGCTGTCGAGGTCGCCGTCGTCGAAGGCCTGCTCGGCGAGGTAGCCGGCGTCGGTCGTGAGCGGCCCGTCCTCTTCGAGTAGCTCGTACAGGTCGCTCGCGCGGTCGAGGTACGCGTCGCCACGCTCGTCGCGGTCGTTCAGCATATCGCCCACGCGAGCGGCAGCGAGTGCCCCCATCGCCGTCGTAACCGTCCAGATCTTCTCGCTGTCCTGATGGCCGGTCCGCCAGCGGTCACCCTCGTAGCGGGCCAGTCCCGCGACCCGGCTCTCGGTGGGGTTCCGGAAGAGCGTGTCGAGCGTCGTGCTCACGTGGTCCGCCAGACGGGTGAGGTGCTGGTCGGAGAGCGTCGTCGACTCGACGTTGTCGTACTCCTGCAGCGCGTCCGCGAGGTGGAGTCCCGCAGCGTCGATACGGTGGTCCGGGGTCCCGTTTGTCAGCCCGATCACGTACACGCCCAGATCACTGTCCCAGAGCGTATCGAGCCCATCCAGCAGCCTGTCGGCTGCCGCCAAGCTCCGCTCGCAAACCGACTCGGGCATCGGAGCGCGGCCCACCGCGGCGAAGGCCTCGATGAACGTCGCAGTAGTATGTGTGAACTGGCCGATGGAGTCCTCCCAGACGTTCTGACACGGCTCGGGGAGGCCGTTGGCCGCGATGTCTTCGATGAGCGTGTCAACGGCCGCCTCGATAGTCCCTCGAACTGTCGCTGTCAACTCGGCGTCCATCTTGCTGCGATGCGTTCGCAGCAACGTCGCGAGGAAGGCGGTGACGGTCGCGGTCTGGTCGGCCTGATACTCCGGCGATTCGGCGTTGTGTTCGACCCGAGCGTTGGCCCAGCCCGGGGCGATATCCCCCGTGTCGGCCCAGACGCGGTGGGGCCACCGGCCGTCAGGGAGCTGGCTGTTACAGAGGAACTCAGCGCTCTCAAGCAACATCTCGACAGTGTCTATTTCGAGTCGGGACCCGGCTTCGAGCAGATGCCGGGAGACGGAGGCGTCGTCGCGGAACCAGACGTAGCCGTAGCCGCCGGAGTTCGAGTAGAAGGGGTCGAACTCCGGGGCGGCGATGCGACCGCCGGTCGGCGAGGACAGCAGGTCGAGCACCCGCAGGTCCATGCGTATCGAGTCTGAGCGTGTCATTGATTCGGACACGTCGATGCGTGTTCGCTCCCGCCCGGCCTGCCGGAGGTCGTCGGAGGTCGTGTGCGCTGTCACGCAGTCGGCGAGGTCCAGAAGCGCCGTTTCCCGGTCGACCTCGTCGTGGTTCGAGAGTTGACTGACGAGCGTCGTGTCCTTGCTGCGCCCGGACCGGTCAAGCGGCGCGGTCACGAGGAAATCGCCGGTGAGCCGGGTCTGGTCGCGCCGTTCGACCGGCTCCGACCGCGGGAACTCGACCGGGCTATCCGAAAGTATCTCTGCGAGCCGTTCCGGTCGCTGTCCGGCGACGGCGTCTAGCCCGGTCGACGAAGCAAGGTAATCGTGCTCCCGCCGGTGGTACACTTCCAGTACCCGCGAGTTGTCGGGCCCGGCGTCTTCGTGAATCAGCGAGCCGACGCCGCTGTCGCTGTTTTCGGGGGCCAGTGTGACGAACGCCACGAGCTTGGCGTTCTGTGGAACCGCCCCGCGCATCGCGACGTGTGTGACGTGTGCCCGTCCAAGCGTCAGGTCGTACTGGTGGACGGTGAACGACCCCGCGTCGTACTCGGTCTCGACGAGCCGCGTCTCGCGGTAGTAGTGCTGTCTGATGGTCTCTAGGTCGCTGAACCACCGTGTTTCGTCTCCAAGCATAACCCCGAGTCGGGAGCGATCGATGCCGGAGAGCCCGGAGAGCGAATCGGAGTAGTCCTGCAGTGTTCCGTCTTCGCCGACGTGTACGAGTCGATCACCGTGCCCCGAGAAAGAGCCTGAAACAGTCCTGCGCTCCTCTGGAAAGCGCTCGTGACGAGTCCGCTTGTATTCGTTGAGCGCTGTCGAAAGCCGCATACACATCAAAGCAGACCAATCTCTATAAACTCCTGTGGTTCGGACAAATTAGTGATACTTCGAGGCCACGACCGCATATCCCGGGAGGGCGGAGCCGCTATCGTTGAACGGACCCGACCGCGCGAATTACTGGCGCAGGTCGCTCCCGGCGGCCGGGAACACACCCACGCTATCGACTGTAACGGTCGCGTTCCCGTCACCAGCACCGCCGCGGTGCTCCCCGGACACAAGGTCGGTGTCGGCGGTCACGGCCGGCAGCTCAACCGTCGTCGGCTCGCTGCTGAAGTTGAGTACCACAACGGCTGCGTCCTCGGCAGTCGCCCGTGCGTACGCGACGACACGGTCAGACGGCCCGTCTCGGACCTCGTACGGGATGCGGAGCAGGTCCGCGTCGGCCGACAGTGCTGGCTGGTCGTGTCTGGCTGCCGCAAGGTCGCTGACGAACGACTGGAGCGCCTCGTCGGCGTGGTCCCACGCGAGGTCGTCGCGACGGCCGCGCTGGCCGAACTCCTGACCGGCGTAGAGTAGCGGCGCGCCCGGAAGCGTGAACAGCGCGCCCGCGGCGGCCTCGGCGGCGTCGCGCCCGTAGTCGACGACGTAGCGCGTCTCGTCGTGGTTCTCAGCGTACAGCATGAACGACGCGTGCTCCGGGAAGCCGATCTCCGCCCGCCCCTCGATGGCACCGAGGACGGCCTCGGCGTCGCCGCCGCCCCCGACTTGCCGGAGCGCGGCGTATGTCGTCGAGTCGAAGTGCATATCGAACAGCCCGGCCTGGAAGTCGGGGATGTACGGGATTGTCTCGTCCAGTAGCAGGAACTCGCTGTCGCGGTCCTTGCAGTAGTCGTGGATCTCGCGCCAGAAGCTGTTCGGGACGGCCCAGGCCATGTCACAGCGGAACCCGTCGACCAGGTCGGCCCACTGGGCGACCGCATCGAGCAGGTGCCGGCGGACCGGCAGGTGATCGAAGTTGAAGTTCGCGATGTGTTCCCACTCGAAGTACGTCTCCGGTTCGGTGTCGGTGCGCCACTCGTACCAGTCGCGGTACTCGCTGTCTGGGTCGTCGCGGGCGGCCTCGAAGTAGGGGTGAGTCCGCGCCGAGTGGTTACAGACGAGGTCGAACAGTATCTTGAACCCGCGGTCATGGGCCGCCTCGACGAACCGCTCGTAGTCCGCGCGGGTGCCGAGGTCCGACGCGATAGCGAAGAAGTCCGTGATGTTGTAGCCGTGGGGCGCGTGGTCGTTCTGCAGGACCGGCGTGAGCCAGAGCACGTCGACGCCCAGGGAGTCGAGGTAGTCCAGTCGGTCGACGATGGCATCGAACGGCGAGTCGTCGCTGTCCCCGGCGAACGTGCGGACGTAAATCTCGTAGATGACCGCGTCCTCGGCCCACTCGGGCGCGTCGTACGGGCGCGTGGCGGCGACGCCGGCCCCGCTGGCCACCGTCTCGACGCCGTCAGCGGTGCGCGTAAATTCGACGGCGTCGGGCACGCTGTAGCCGTGGTCCCCGACCGCGACGGCGTGGATGCGGGCACGCTCCGGGAGCGCGTCCAGCGGGATCCGGAGGGCTGTCCCGTCCCGGGTCACCGCGTCGGCGTCGATGTCGTCGCGGTCGTCGAACAGATACTCGACGGCGAGGTCGGCGGCCGCCTCGCTCCCCTCCGGGTGGGGGCTTCGGTCCGCGCGGACGACGGCCTCGTCACCCTCGATGGCCGGCCGCAGGGTCAGGCGCGGGCGGCCGCCGCCACCGCCGCCGTCGCTACTGTCATCTGCCAGCGTGTACTCGTCGTCGCCGCCGGAGCCGCTTTGCCCGCTGGAGACGCCCCCGCGTTCCCCACCGGAACGACCGGAGCGCCCCGAAGTGTGTGACCCGCTGGATTCGAGCCCCCCCGGAAACGCGCGGACGGTGAGGTCGTGCTTGCCGTCCGGCGCGGTGAGGCGGACGGTGTACCTGCCCGGCGTGTCGGGGACGAAGTGTTCGACCGGGTCGTCGCCGAGGGTGGCAGTGGACTGTACCGGCGCACGCGCGACGTGCCAACTGTAGTCCGCCGTCGGGTCCGGGTCCCGGGGCGCGAGTTCGACCTCGTCGCCCGTCGACACGAACCGCGGCGGTCCAGGATGGTGCATAGGTGCACTGCGATTGTCAGTGTCTTTGTAGTTGGGGTCGCCGAGAAGTTCCCCGGCAGCAGCGCTTTCCGAGTGGGGCCTGTACCGCCCCTGTGCCCGAGTACCGACGCGACGCCGCGTTCGCCCTGCTCTGTGGGCTCGTGCTCCTCGCGTATCTGCGCTGGACCGCCGCGGTCGAGACGCTCCAGTCCGGGGTCGCCGTCGTGGTCGGCGTGGCCGGTGCACTGGGCGTCGAGGCGCTGTTTCTTCTGGACACACCCGCCGCGTCGCTGTGGGAGCGCCGCGGCGTGCGGACGGCGTCGGCGGTCGCGCTCCTGGTGTGTGCCGCCGGCCTCGCGGTGCTGCTGGGTCCGGTCGTCGTCGCCGCGGCGTGCTGGGGACTGGCGACGTACTTCGTCGTTCTCGCGGTGAGTCTGCTCAAGCGGTAACAGTCGGCGCGCACCCCGGCCGTTCGACGGGCATATTCCCCATTCCGATAGAGGTTCTCTGGACGAATGACTCCATATCCTGCGCTTTACTATGTATATAGAAGTAGATAGGGTGTTTTGAACCTAATAAATTCTATTTAAGAATGAATACAACCATATCACCGAGTTATAGAATGGTATAGGCCAAGTACGCATAGAAATTGCCGCAAAAGAGATACTTATTCGACGAACGACGGGCGGTCGCCTGACTGTCCCGGCTTCGAGCGCCACCGCGGCTGTCCGGACCTGACCAGTGAATAACAACTGTACTGTTATTAGATTGCGCCGGTCGCCATCGAGACAGCCGGCGGCAGAACGAACGGCCGTTACCCGTGGGCCAGGTTGACCTCGATGACGTTGGCGGCCTGTTTCACCGTGTCGACGAGCTGGGCTTTGCGGCCCGGGGACTGCAGTCGGTTGATTGGGGCGGTGATGCTGATGGCGGCTTCCCGGCGGTCGCCGGTGTCGATTGGGACCCCGACACAGCCGGTGCCGTCGACCCGTTCCTCGGTGTCGTCGGCGACGCCGGTTTCGCGGATGGTTTCGAGTTCGGCGAACAGCGTCTCGCGGTCGGTGATGGTGTTGTCCGTCTCTGCGGGCAGCCCGCGGGTGTCGATGATTTCCGCGACGCGGTCGTCGTCGAAACTCGACAGAAGCGCTTTGCCGATAGCGGTCTTATGCAGGTGGATGCGCTTCCCGAGGCGCGTATCGAGCGCGACCGCCTGGTCGCCGCTGGTCGTGTGGATGTAGATGCCGTAGCCCTGCTCTTCTATCATCAGGTTCGCCAGTTCGCCGGTCTCGACGGCCATCCGTCTGACTTCGGGCTTTGCCACCTCGTAGATGCCGTCGTAACGCTGTGCGATGCCGCCAAACTCCAGCCACCGGAGCCCGATGCGGTACTCGCCGTCCCGTTCCACCACCAGACCCTCGTCTTCCAGCGTCAGCAGGTGCTTGTATATCGTGCTCTTGGCCGACTCCAGCGAGTCGGCGAGTTCGGCTAGCGTGGCACTCCCACCGAGGTCTTTGATAGCCGAAAGTACCGCAAGCGAGGTCTGCGTCGCCCGGACCGAGTCCGTTTTTGCCCGTGTCATTAGTCACCAGTTCTTGGGCCGCTCGAATAAAATTGCCGTATCGGCTGTGACAACCGCTCTGCGCTAGCTTCCGGGGCGACATATCTGGCGAGAGAGGCTCACCGCGTGTTTCGACCGGCAGAGTGATTCGAAAAGACGAAACGAAAAGTCGGGCGCGATGGCGCGATTCCAGCGGCCGAAGTTGCCAGGACTCCGCGACGTGGAGACCGAACGGCCACGAGATACCGACAGATCAGTGTGTGCCGCCGACTGTTGTGTCGTCCGGGCAGACAGCGCACCAATAGTTACCAGAGAGACATATTTCGTAAATCCGAATACGGCGGAAGACGGTGGAATAACTGCGCTCGTTGATGTCTCGGTCGACAACGGACGGTAGATTTAACACGGTCCGTTTGGTTCTTTGAGACGAGTTATGAGTGTGACCCGACACTACGAGCGCGAGTTCGTCAGAACGTTCTTTACCTCGCCGACAGCGGTGGACGGCGAGAGCGATTCAGCCAAGATGCTCCGAAGCGCGGGCCAGCTCCGTGGCCTGCAGGCCCCGGACGTCTGGGTCCCGGACAACGAGGACGCGACGGCCCCGAACATGCGCGAGGAGGGCGTCCAGAACATCATCGACGTGGTCTCCGAACAGGGAGCCGACTTCCCCGGCGAGATACACCCGCGTGTCGTCTGGCACCGCGAGTCGCCGACGACCCGCTATCAGGGCTTCCAGCAGATGCTGGAGATAACAGACCCCGAAAACGGTGCCGTCGAGCACATCGACGGCTTCGTCATTCCGGAGGTCGGCGATATCGACGACTGGAAAAAGGCCGACGAGTTCTTCACCATCATCGAGAACGAGCACGGGCTCGAAGAGGGGAGTCTCTCGATGTCGGTCATCGTCGAGAGCGGCGAGGCCGAGTTGGCGATGGGCGACCTACGGGACGAGATGGGCAAGCCCTCGAACAACCTCGAACGCATGTTCCTGCTGGTCGACGGCGAGGTCGACTACACGAAGGACATGCGCGCGATGACGCCCACCGGCGAACTGCCGCCGTGGCCGGAACTGCGCCACAACACCTCCCGGGGTGCCAGTGCCGCGGGCCTCATCGCCGTCGACGGTCCCTACGACGACATCCGCGACGTCGAAGGCTACCGCGAGCGAATGAAGGACAACCGCGCGAAGGGGATGACCGGCATCTGGTCGCTGACGCCGGGTCAAGTCGTGGAGGCGAACACGGCCCCGCTCCCGCCCAAGACCGGCAGCTGGCTGCTCGAAGCCGGCGGTCAGGAGGTCGAACTCGAACATGAGGACGGCAGGCAGGTGTACGACGGCGACGACCTCTCGCTGGAGCCGGACGGCGACGGCGGCTACGTCCTTCGGGCAGGCGGTGAGTGGCTGGAACTGGACGAGGATGAACTCACCGAGGAACTGCTCGACCGGACCGCATACATCCCCAGCATGAACGACATCGTCGACTCTATGGAGGAGTTCGAGGCCGCAAAGGAAGCCGGCAAGGGGGCCATCGCGATGACACAGGCCGCGACACTGGTCATCGACGGCGTCGAAGTCGAGGTCAGCAAGGACCGGATGTGGGACGAAGCGACCTATCAGGCCGCCCAGACGCCCATCACGCTGTTTCAAGATGTCTACGAGCACCGGCCGGACCAACACGAAGAACTAGAGGAGATGTACGGAGCCGACGTGGTCGAGCGGGCGACCGCCGTCGGGAACTGACGGGGCCGTTCCGTTTCGCCATTCGAAACGCCGCGGGCGCGGTTCAGTCTTCTAGCGGTTCGATGAGTTCGACGTGATGGCCGTCGGGGTCGGCCACGAAGGCCGTGTACGCGCCGGCTTCCGGCTGTGGCCCCGGCTCCTTGACGACTCCGTGGTGGTCAATGCGCTCGACCGTCGCGTCGACGTCGTCGACGCCGAGCGCGAGGTGGTCCCAGCCGTCTCCCATCTCGAAGCTCGTCTCGCCGTCCGTCTCCGAGAGCTGTAGTTCGACGCCGCTGTCGTCGGCCACGTAGTAGTTCGTCGTCTCGCCGTCCGGCGTCGTGAACTGCCAAGACTCCTCGAAGCCGAACTGTTCGTAGAAGGCAATCGATTCCGCCGCGTCGGCGACGTTCAGGCACATATGGAGCACGCTTGCACTGACCATACACCGCATCCGACGCCCCGGGGCAAATAGCTGGCGGGCTCCCCAGAATGAATTGTGACCGCATGCCACAGACTTTAATGATTATTACCCCTGAATGCTCGTATGGCGATTGAAAACGTCGAGGACACCTGGTCAGCACAGGAACTGGACCTGGATAGACCGGATGTCGACGCGTATCGAGACCTTGCGGAAGCGCTCCGTTCGCGGGTCTCAGGTGGGGTTGAGTTCGACGAATACGCCCGGATTCTGTACGCAACGGACGGGAGCATCTACCGCGCCGAACCGGCCGGAGTCGTGTATCCGACGGGTATCGACGACGTGCGAGCGGCCGTCGACGTGGCGACGGCCCACGGCGTGCCGATACTCCCTCGCGGAACCGGGTCGTCGCTTGCCGGGCAAACCGTCGGCCCGGGCTGTGTCGTGCTGGACATGTCCCGGCACATGGACGAGATCATCGAGATTCGGCCTGGCGAGCAGACGGCGCGCATCCAGCCCGGTGTGGTGCAGGACGATCTGGACGACACGCTGGCCGAGTACGGCCTGAAGTTCGCCCCTGACCCGGCGTCGTCGAACCGGGCATCGGTCGGCGGCGGTATCGGGAACAACTCCACCGGCGCGCACTCCGTCAGATACGGCATCACCGACGCCTACACCGACGCGGTGAAGGCCGTTCTCTCGGACGGGTCGCTCATCCACGCCCGCGAGGTGGTCATCGACTCGCCGGAGTGGGACGACATCGTGAGCAAAGACGACCGTGAGGCCGACATCTACCGGACGGTCCGGAAAATCGTCGAAGAGAACACCGAGGAGATTGAAGAACGCTACCCAGATCTGAAACGGCGGGTGTCGGGCTACAACCTCGACCGCGTCATCTACGAGAACGACGACGGGGAGCGGGTCCTGAACCTCGCAAAGCTGTTCGTCGGGAGCGAGGGGACGCTGGGCGTCATCGTCGAGGCCGAACTCTCGCTGGTGACGGTCCCCGAGGAGACGGCGCTGGCGCTGTACTGCTTCGACACGCTCGGGGACGCGATGCGGGCCGTCCCGGTCGCGCTCGACTACGATGTCAGCGCGGTCGAGCTGATGGACGACGAGATGTTCAGGCTCGCAGCGGGGTCCGACGGCTACGCCGAGTACGTCGAGCCAATTCCCGACCGGGCGGCGGCCGCACTGATGCTCGAATACGACTCGGAACTGCATGACGACTTCGAGGCGGCCATCGCGCGGACCAACGAGCGGTTCCTCGATACCGGCGCGGCCTTCGACGTGGTCGAGGCCTACACCGACGAAGACCAGGCCGACCTCTGGAAGCTCCGGAAGGCGGCGATTCCGCTCCTGATGTCCATGGACGGCGACCCCAAGCCGTACCCGTTCATCGAGGACGCGACGGTCCCGCCAGCCGAACTGGCCGAGTACGTCGAGAAGTTCGAGGACGTGCTGGCCGACCACGACACCTCCGCCGCGTACTTCGCCCACGCCGGTTCCGGAACGCTCCATATCCGCCCGATTCTCAACCTGAAGGAGGAATCCGGCATCGAGGATATGCACTCTATCACCGACGACGTAACCGACCTCGTGCTGGAACACAAGGGGTCGTTCTCCGGCGAGCACGGCGACGGGATGGCCCGGACAGAGTTCACGCCGAAAATGTACGGCGAGACGCTCTGGGATGCGTTCAAGGAAGTCAAGACGGCGTTCGATCCACAGTGGTGGATGCACCCGGGTAACGTCGTCTACCGCGACGGGCCCGAAGACATCGGCCCCGACACCGACCGGGGCGTCGGCGCGGACATGCGCGAGAACCTCCGGTACGGCCCGGACTACCAGTCTCTGGAGCCACAGACGACGCTCGACTTCAAGGACGAGGGCGGTTTCTCACATCTGGTCGAACTGTGTAACGGCTGTGGCACCTGTCGACAGACCGACGGGGACGTGATGTGTCCCACCTACCGCGCCTCGGAGGAGGAGGTTCAGACGACGCGGGGCCGTGCGAACCTCCTCCGGTCGGCCATCAGCGGCGACCTTGACGAAGACGAGATTCACTCCGACCGGTTCCAGGAGGAAGTGCTCGACCTCTGTGTCGGCTGCAAGGGCTGCAAGAGCGACTGTCCGACCGGCGTCGACATGGCGAAACTCAAGACCGAACTGAAACACCAGCACCACCAAGAGGAGGGAACAAGCCTCCGGGAGCGCCTGTTCGCCAACATCGACACCGCCTCGAAGATCGGGTCGGCGCTGGCCCCGGTTTCGAACTGGGCGACAGACATCCCGGGGGCGCGAGTCGTCATGCAGAAACTGTTCGGCATCGCACCGGAGCGCGAACTCCCGACCTTCCGCCGGGAGACGCTGCAAGACTGGTTCGATGACCGCGGCGGCTCAACCGTCTCGCGGGCCGAGGCCGACCGGAAGGTCTTGCTGTTCCCCGACACGTACACGAACTACTCGTACCCGGCCGCCGGCAAGGCCGCCGTCGAAACCCTCGAAGCCGCGGGCGTCCACGTCACCATCCCGGACGACACCGCGCCGTCGGGACGGGCGGCGTACTCCTCCGGGATGCTGGACCTGACGCGGGAGCGCGCCGAGACGAACGCGAACCGGCTCGCGGAGCGCGTCGCCGATGGCTGGGACGTCGTGTTTGTTGAACCCTCTGACGCGGTGATGTTCCAGGACGAGTACCGCGACTTGCTCGACGGCCCCGAAGTCTCGCGGGTGGCCGAGAGCGCCTACGGCGTGCTGGAGTACCTCGATACGTTCCGACTCGACGACGCGCTGCCGGTCGAGGACCGGTCGCTCGGGGCCGCCGGCGCGGTCAGCTACCACGGCCACTGCAACCAGAAGGGGACCAACAAGGACCACCACGCCGTCGGCGTCATGCGCCGGGTCGGCTACGAGGTCGACCCGCTGGACTCGACGTGCTGTGGCATGGCCGGGAGCTTCGGCTACCACGACGAGCACTACGACCTCTCGAAGACTATCGGGCGACTGCTGTTCGACAAGGTCGAGGAAAGCGACGGTGACCGCGTCGTTGCCCCGGGCGGGTCCTGTCGGTCGCAACTGGGTGACCGCGACGGCGTCGACGAGATTCCACCCCATCCTATCGAAGTTGTCGCCGAGCGACTCCCGAACACGACGACAGCCGGACAGCCAGTGTGACAGGGTCAGCGACTGTTCGCGCCCTCTAAAAAAAGGCCTGCTTGGCAGTGTCCGTGGCTTTCTATACACTCCTGTGTCTGTCGATAATCAAGTTGCGTCTGTTGCGAAACTCCTTTTTATGCCGTTGTTTGTATTCAGATTTTTATTTCTGATATTACTTTCGGTCTTTTTAGTTATATATGTCGCCAAATCACCCATAGTTTGCTGTATAAAACTATATTAGTGGCATATATGTAGACAGCCACGCAAAGGAATCGGTTCTCTCTGGGTGGAAATCAGTGCTCGTGCTTCTGCTCGCTTCCGGTTCCTGCGTCAGCTCGGATTGGCTCGTATTCCGATACGTTCATCATCCTGATACGCGGGGCCAGAGAAACGAACGTACAGTTGTTAGAAATTGTTTCAGACGCACGGCGGGACTGTCGCTACCGAAGAGTTAGTCCCGGGTAAACGACGCAGTGCCGTCGGTGAACGCGAGCGACTCACGCTCGGTGACTTCGGCGGCGGGCGGCAAGTCCTCGACGAGCGGCTCGGAAACGTGGAGCACCGAGAGCTCCTGTGTGGACTGGATCCAGACGATGCGGACCGTGTCGGGGTCGTAGCCGCCGAGCGCAGACAGCGCCGTCCGGATAGCGAACTCGTCGTCCGGCGCGACGAGCGGGAGCTTTGCCTTCGCCGTCGACCCGCTGGTGAGTGCGTTCGCGTACGTTTTCTGCAGGTCCAGCTGGTCGACAGCGGCCCGGCGGGTGATGTCGGCCAGCCCGATGCCGTTGCCGTTGCCCTTCGTCGCCTTGGTGAGTCCACGGGCGTAGAGCAGCTTGATCGACGGCTCGTCGGGGTCCGGTGCGTTGAGAACGCGGTAGCGGCCGATGACGTTCGTGTCCATTCCCGCGCCGGAGACATCCTTGCCGAGTTCGTCGACGACGAGCAGGTCGATGTCGTCGACCGGGAGCGTCGCCATCTCGTCGTACGCCCGTTCCAGCAGGGCGGGCTCGCGGTCGGCGAACGAGCCCGCGGGAATCGCCTCGACGTGGGCCGTCTCCTCGTGGAAGTTCTCGACCAGCGCGATGCCGCCGACAAGCGGCAGCGCCGACTCGACAACCGGGAGCGCGGCTTCCAGCGCCTCCACGTACCCTTCCTTGATAGCTGTCGAGTGGAACGCCTTCGCGCCGTGTTGCTTGCCCAGCCCGACGACGGACATCTTCGTCAGACCACTCTCGATGCGACCGCTGTAATTAGTGTGGGGTTTCACTCGGTTCACGACGATCACAGCATCCGCTTCCTGTGCCGCCGTCGAAACGTGGACTGGACACTCGGTGTCACCGACGGTGACGGTGTCGACCTGCTCGGTGTCCATCCGGGCGTCGATGTCGGCGTCGAGGCGCGATTCGGTGATCCCCAGACTCTCCAGCACTTCGCGCTGGCCCTCCGGCGTCGCCCCGCCGTGGCTCCCCATCGCCGGGACGACGACCGGCTCGAAGCTCCGGTCACGAACAGCCGCGACGACAGCCTCGGCGATGTCGTCGATACGGTGGATGCCGCGGCTGCCGACGGCGACGGCGACAGTCGCACCCGGTGCCAGCCCATCAAAGTCGAGACGGCCGAGTTCGGCGCGCGTCGCAGCCGACGGGTCGTCGACGGCGGCCGTCTCTGGCTCGTACTGGATACGAGCGAAGTCCGGCAGCGGCTGTGGGGCAATGAGATGGTCCACGTCGCCTCGGTCTGGGAAGTTCATACCAGAGGGTTCGGGGCGAATCATACAAAAACCGCGGTCACACGGCGCTACCGTGGCTCGGAACACGATCCTCGTTCCAGAAGGTCAGAAGAAGCCTGCGACGAACCGCGGATGCCGCCGTTAGTCCTGTAACAACAGTCGGACAGCGTCGGAAAGCTGGCCGACGCGGGCGGCGTGTTCGAAGGACTCCTCGCGGATACCGTTCGTGACGAGCGCGAACCCGACGTTCAGTTCGGGGTCGCCCCAGCCGAACGAACTGCCGAGGCCGGCGTGGCCGAACATGCGCTCTTTGCTGGCGGCCCCGAACATGTCGGCGGCCAGCCCACCGGTCCAGACGCCGAGTCCGTAGCGAGCCGGACGCGACAGCGTGCCGTCGGACTCGGTTTCGGCGTGGGTCGTGGTCGCCTCGTCGACGGTCGCTTCGGTCAGCAGTTGCGTCCCGTCCAGCGACCCACCGTTTGCGAGACAGGCGTAGAACCGGGCCATGTCCCGGGCGGTGCCGATGCCGTTGGCTGCGGGAATCACCGCCCGGCGCATCGCCGCCTGATTGAACGCCGCCGCGTACTCCGCGGCAGGGTCTTCGAGCCCCTCGTCGACATCGTGACACCGCTCGAACGCCTCGTAGCCGGCCAGGGTCGCCACGTCGTCGGGCTCGTCATCCCGCAGACCGATTCCGGTATCGTCCATCCCCAGCGGCTCAAACACGTTTTCGGCGACGTAGTCTTCGACCGGCTGGCCGCTACAGCGACGGATGAGTTCGCCGACCAGCCAGCCGTAGTTGATGGCGTGATACGCTGGCGTCGTTCCGGGCTCGAACACAGGTTCGATGTCCTCCATCGCCGCGACGACAGCATCCCAGTCGCCCCAGCTTTCGTACTGTTCGTCGAACTCGCCGAAGGGGATACCGGCGGTGTGGCTGAGCACCTGCCGGACTGTGATCGATGCCTTTTGTGTGCCGTCGTCGGCAAACTCCGGCCAGTGCTCGACGACCCGGTCGTCGTAGTCGAGCTTGCCCTGTTCGACGAGCTGGTGCAGGCCGACACCGGCGAACGGCTTCGTACAGGAGAACAGCATGTGGCGTGTCTCGGGCGTCGTTTCGTCGCCGTCGGGACCCGTGGAGCCGCCAGCGAAATCGACGACTAGGTCGCCGTCAACGTACACCGCCAGCTGTGCGCCGTGGTGGAGTCCGACATCGAGCTGTCGCTCGAACTGGGCCCGGAGCTGTTCGATATCGCTTGCGCCAAGCTGTGGCATGGTCTGTGTTGATTCCGGGCGCATACTACAAGTTAGGTTCGGTTCGACAGCGGAATCGAACGGCGGACAGCTACTCGTTGCATTCGAGCTGTCGGACCCCGGTGGTCGAGTATGCGAAACGTTGATGTCACTAAGCGGTCACGAGCCCGTATGCTCGGCAACAAGAACGGCACGTCAGAGGTGTCGACGACCCGGACGTCATTCGAGATTCTGGCGCTGATTCGGGACGCGGGAGGCGCGACAATCGCAGACATCCGGGCAGAGACGGACCTGGCCAAGAGCACGGTGTATCGACACCTCAAGACGCTGCACGACATGAACTATCTCGTCGAAGAGGGCGGGGAATACCGGCTCTCGCTGCGGTTTCTGCAACTCAGCGAACCGCCGCGGATACGGCGACCGGGCTATCTCGTCGCCAAGCAGAAAGTCATCGAGCTGGCGATAGAGACTGACGAACGGGCGCTGTTTCTGGTCGAGGAGGGTTTCGAGGGCGTGTATCTCCATCGGGCCGGCGGCCGGAACCCGCTCCAGAGCGACACGATGATCGGCAAACGCCGGCCACTACACGCGCTCGCCTCGGGGAAAGCCATTCTCGCGGAGTGGTCCGACGAACGCATCGAAGAGTTCGTCGAAACCGCAGGCCTCAACAGACTGACGGCGAACACGATTACCGACCGGGATGCACTGGTCGAGGAACTCGAACAGGTCCGCGAGCAGGGCTATGCGACCAACATGTCAGAACACATGGACGGCCTGCGCGCGGCGGGCGTGCCGGTGTACAACCACGAGGACGATCTCATCGGCGCGTTAAGCGTCTTCGGTCCGAGCGGCCGGGTACGCCGGGCAGATATCGAATCAACGTACCCCGACCTACTGGAACAGAAAGCCAGCGAGCTGAAGATCGACCTCACGTATGATTGAGAAGTGCAGATTCGTGTGGGCGTCGTCCCGCATTCCGGAATGTGTCGGACGGACCCTACTCGAAGGCCGGGATGCCGGTCAGGTCGTGGCCGATGATGAGCGAGTGGATGTCGTGCGTTCCCTCGTAGGTATAGACGGTTTCGAGGTTCGTCAGGTGCCGCATCGGGGAGTAATCAGCCGTGATGCCGTTGCCGCCGAGCATCTCGCGGGCCACCCGTGACTGCTCGCGGGCCATCCGTGCGTTGTTGCGCTTGGCCATCGACACCTGTTCCGGGCGGAGGTCGCCGCGTTCCTTCAGGTCGGCGAGCCGGTGGGCGAGCAACTGGCCCAGCGATATCTGGGTCGCCATCTCCGCGAGCTTCTCCTGCTGGAGCTGATAGCCGGCGATCGGCTTCCCGAACTGCTCGCGGTCGGTGGCGTACTCGTGGGCGGTCTCGAAACAGTCCATGGCGGCCCCCACCGTTCCCCAGGCGATACCGTAGCGGGCCTGTGTGAGACAGGACAGCGGTCCCTTCATCCCCTCGACGCCCGGCAGGACGTTCTCCTCGGGAACGCGGGCGTTCTGGAGGCTGATCTCACCCGTAATCGAAGCCCGCAGCGAGAGCTTCTCGTCGATCTTGTTCGTCGTCACGCCGTCGCGGTCCGTCTCGACGAGGAAGCCCCGCACTGGGTCGCCGTCGGCAGAGGTGACCTTCGCCCAGACCACTGCGAGGTCGCTAATGGGCGCGTTCGTGATCCACGTCTTCGAGCCGTTCAGGACGTAGCCGTCGGCGTCGCGCTCGGCCGTCGTCTCCATCGCCGACGGGTTCGACCCGTGTTCGGGCTCGGTCAGACCGAAACAGCCCACCCGCTCGCCGCTGCCGAGTGCCGGCAGCCATTCCTCCTTCTGTGCATCGCTGCCGTAGGCGTGAATCGGGTACATGACGAGGGCCCCCTGCACGCTGGCCATCGAGCGCAGGCCGCTGTCGCCGGCCTCCAGTTCCTGCAGGAGGAGGCCATACGCCGTCTCACTGAGTCCCGGCAGGCCGTAGCCATCGAGGTTCGGGGCGTAGAACCCGAGGTCGCCCATCTCGGTGATGAGATCCGTCGGGAACGTCCCGTCGATCCAGTGTTGCCCGACGTCCGGCTTGACTTCGTTCTCGACGAACTCTCGGGCCGTATCACGGACCATCCGCTCTTCCTCGCCGAGGTCGTCTTCGAGACCGAGGTAATCGATCATATAGGATCTGTGGCCGGGGTTCAATTAAGCGTTTGCCCGCTGCCAAAGGGATAAAAGTCCGTGGCGCTGTCGACACTATAGAATGTCACAACCAGATAGCCAGACGGCGTGGAACCAACTATACATTGACGGTGAGTGGCGCGACGCCGACGCATCTGAGACGATTCCGGTGACTAACCCCGCGACAGGCGAGAAACTCGCGGCAGTACCCGCCGGGACAGAGGGGGATGTCAACGACGCCTACCGGGCCGCCGACGCGGCCCAGTCCGACTGGGCGGCGCTGTCGCGCGAGGAGCGCAACGAGTACGTCCAGTCGATGATCGGAGTGATGCAGGACCGGCTCGACGAAATCGTCGAACTACTTGCGACGGAGTCAGGCAGTGTTCAGGCCAAAGCAACTGCCGAGGCCAACTTCGCCATGGCGGACTTCCAGAGCGCACTGGAGATGGTCCCGCCGGAAGAGGAGGTCCGCGATTCGATGTATCACGAGGACAAGGACCATCACATCGTCCGCGAGCCCGCTGGCGTCGTCGGGATTATCTCCCCGTGGAACTTCCCGCTACATCTCACGACGCGGGCGCTCGGCCCCGCGCTCGCGCTGGGGAACACCGTCGTTATCAAGCCAGCGACGGATACGCCGATAACTGGCGGCCTCCTGCTGGCCGACATCGCCGAGGAGGCTGGCCTCCCGGACGGCGTCGTCAACGTCGTGACGGGCCACGGCTCCGATATCGGCGACCGGATGGCCGGCCATCCGACCGCCCGTGTGATGTCGTTCACCGGGTCGACAGCAGTCGGCAGGTCCGTGGCCAGTCAGGCCGGAGACGCGCTCGCCCTCCCGGCGCTTGAACTCGGTGGCAACGGACCGTTCGTCGTCACCGAGGACGCCGACATCGAGGCAGCCGCCAAGGCCGGCTCTGTCGGTGCGTTCGGTCATCAGGGACAGGTGTGTATCTCGATCAACCGCCACCTCGTCCACGAGGCCGTCTACGACGAGTACGTCGAGAAGCTCGTCGAGCACGCGGAGTCGCTGACCATCGGGAACCCGCTCGACGAGGACGTGGAGTTCGGCCCGATCATCAACGAGAGTCAGGTCGACCAGCTCACCTCGTTCATCGAGCAGACCGTCGACGCCGGCGCGACGCTGGAAACGGGCGGCGAGGCCGAGGACCTGTTCCTCGAACCGACCGTCCTCTCGGGGTGTACCAACGATATGTCTGCGGCCTGTAACGAGCACTTCGGCCCCGTCGCTCCGGTCATCCCGTTCGAGTCCGACGAGGAAGCTGTCGAACTCGCCAACGACACCGAGTACGGCCTCGCCGCGGGCGTCTACAGCGGTGATGTCGAACACGGTCGGTCCATCGCCGACCAGATCGACGCCGGGATGGTCCATGTCAACGACCACCCGATTCAGGACGAACCCAACGCCCCGTTCGGCGGGATGAAGAACTCCGGAATCGGCCGGTACAACGGCGAGTGGATCATGGACGAACTGACCGAGACCAAGTGGATCTCCGTCCAGCACGAAGAGCGCGACTACCAACTGCTGTAACGTCCGAGCGAAGCGGCTGGTCCGCTCAAATCGATTGCGGAGGCCTATCCCACGCAGAGGCTGAACTGTCGGACAGCGCGTCGTCCATATGCTGGCCGCTGTCGCAGGCAGACAGAACTGGGATGCGGAGTCCGCACAGCACCTCTGAATCGCCGGTCAGACGGGCTATATCGTCATCACGTCGCCGGGGCGTTCTCGGCGACAGTTTCGATGACCGACTCGTCAACGTACTCGTCACGGAGCGTCTGTTTGGAGAACTTCCCGGTCGCGCCCTTGGGAATCTCGTCGACCAGACGGATGGCGTCGGGGACCCACCACGACGGGTACGACTCGGCGACGAGGTCTTTGATTTCTTGCCGGAGCGCGGCTTCGTCGGACACAGCATCGCGTGTGACGACGAACGCGGCGGGACGTTCGTCCCACCGCTCGTGGGGGACCGGGACGACAGCGGCTTCGACGACCTCGTCGTGACCCATAATCGCGTTTTCGACCTCGACGCTTGCTATCCACTCGCCGCCGCTCTTGACAAGGTCGTCCATCCGGTCGACCACGTCGACGTATCCCTCCGGACTCACCCGGACGATGTCACCGGTTTTGAGCCAACCGTCGTCGGTGACGGCCTGTTCGGTCGCGTCGGGGGCGTTGTAGTACTCCTGTGTGACCCACGGGCCACGCATCCAGAGTTCGCCCAGCGACTCGCCGTCCCAGGGCACTTCCTCGCCGTCGGTGTTGACGACTTTGAACTCCAGCCCGGCAAGCGGAAGCCCCGCGGAGTGGCTCCGCAGGTCGAACAGTTCCTCTTCCGGTAGGTCCGTCATTCCGGGCTTGGGCTCGTAGGCGTGCGTGACCGGTGACGTTTCGGTCATGCCGTACCCGGAGATGAGATCCACTCCGAACTCCGCTTTGTAGTCTTCCATCAGTGACCGCGGCGTCGCGGACCCGCCACTGGTGAAGTACCGAACCGAGGAGAAGTCCACGTCGGCCTCGCGGGCGTACTCCAACAGGTCCATGAAGACGGTCGGGACCGCCGCGGAGACGGTCACGTCCTCCTCCTGGATAAGCTTCGCCAGGTCCTCGGCCGACGGGTTCGGCCCGGGGAGGACCGTCTTGGCTCCTGCAGCGATAGTCGTGAACGGGCGACACCAGCCGCTGACGTGGAACATCGGGACGTACGTCAGCTCCACGTCGTCGGTCTTGATTCCGGCCTGGCTAGTCATCAGCGACATGACCTGTGTCCAGTACATTTTCTGGGTGTACTCGACACCTTTCGGCTTTCCTGTTGTCCCGGACGTGTAGCACATCCCCGCCGGCTGGTCCTCGGGCAGTTGCGGGAAGGAGTAGTCGGGGTCGCCGTCGGCGATGAACGATTCGTAGTCGACGACCGGCTCCAGCGACGTTTCGGGGACGGTGTCGCCCATCACGATGTACTGCTCGACGGAGGCAAACGCCGCCTCGTCGTACGCCGCTTCGAGCTTCTCCAGCATGACGGGGTCGACGATGAGAATCTCGTCCTCGGCGTCGGCCACGATGTGCTGGATGTGCTCGTCGGGCAGGAGGAGGTTAATCATGTGGACCTGTGCGCCCATGCAGGCGACGCCGTAGTAGGCCTCTTGATGCCAGTGGTTGTTCCAGGCGAACGTCCCGACTCTGTCCCCGCGTTCGATACCCGCCTGTTCGAGGGCAGAAGCTAGCTTCCGTACCCGTTCGGCGTACTCCGCTATCGTGTATCGGTGAATCCCCTGATGCGTCCGCGAAACGATCTCGCTGTCGGGGAACACGTTTTCGCCACGCCACAGGAACGACCGGAGGTTAAGTGGTGCACCGCCTGGCATACTCCATGCCAACACACACCGATATCTTAAAACTAGTCCTGCTGAGTGTGGTGGCTGTTGGTGCGCCGAATTCAGTGCGTAGCCAGTATTCGATAAAACTGTAAACTAGCGGTAAATTTATACCGAGGCCCTGTGAAGTGGCCCCATGCAGCTACGACAGAGGTATATCCGATGAGCGAGTCCGTACTGCTCTCCATCGACGACGGAATCGCCACGCTGACGCTGAACGAACCGGAGACGCGGAACGCACTCACACAGCCCGTATACGACGCGCTGGAGCACCACCTCGATACCATCGAGACGGCGTCCGATGTCCGGTGTGTCGTCATCGAGGGGACCGGCGAGTCGTTCTCGGCCGGCGGTGACATCAAGGGGATGAGTGAGCGACTCTCGAACGATGACCCGGCCGATGACGCCGTCAGCGAACTGGCCCGCCGAACCCGGGACACCATCGCCAGAGTCGTCGCACTGCCGGTTCCGACCGTCGCGAAGGTCGACGGGTCGGCCGTTGGGGCCGGCGCGAACCTCGCTATCGCCTGTGACATCCAGTTGGCGAGCGAGTCGGCCAGTATCGGCTTCGTGTTCCGGCAGGTCGGACTCAGCGTCGACGCCGGCACGTCGTATCTGCTCCCCCGCATTGTCGGGACCAACGTCGCAAAGGAACTGGTGTTCACCGGGGAGATTCTGGATGCCGAGCGGGCCACGGAGCTGGGCCTGTTCAACCGCGTCTACGACGACGAGGCGTTCGAATCCGAAGTCGAGGCGACCGTCAGCCGCATTGCTAATGGACCGACCATCGCTCTCCGGCATTCCAAGCGGCTGCTTCAGGACGGGCTGGAGAAGTCCTTCGACCGCGCACAGCGCGACGAGGCGACGGCTCAGGGCATCGTCTTCGAGACCGCCGACCACGAGGAGGGTGTCGAAGCGTTTCTGACCGACCGCCGACCGGAGTTCGTCGGACGGTGACACGACCCGCAGCTTTTCATGACGCGGACCGCAATCAGCAATCATGACTGAACACAGCAGCGACTACTACCAGCGATTGGTCGACGAACGTGCGCTCAAAGAGTTTCTCGCAAAGGAGATAGGCCCGACCGAGACGTTCGACGTTGCGCGCCACGAGCAGGGTCACTCCAACGAGACGCTGTTTGTCACCTGGGGCGACCGAGAACTGGTCGTCAGGCGGCCCCCGCCGGGCCAGACCGCTGAGACGGCTCACGACGTGTTGCGGGAGTATCGCGTCATCGACGCGCTGCAGGACACAGCCGTCCCGGTCCCACCGACGGTGACGGCCTGTGACGACCAGACGGTCATCGGGAGCGAGTTCTACGTCATGACCCGCGTCGAGGGGACCGTCATCCGAGACGAAGAACCGGAGCGCTTCGCGAACGACGACGCCCGAGAGGCCGTCGGCACCGAACTGGTGGACACCCTCGCAGCCATCCACGAGGTCGATCCGTCAGCTGTCGGCCTGTCCAACCTCGGCCGCGCAGGCGGGTATGCGAAGCGCCAGGTCACGCGCTGGGGGAAACAACTGGCGTGGGCGTTCGAACGGACGACCGAGTCCCGAACCGTCCCCGAGCTAGAGCGGGTCGGCTCGTGGTTACAGGACGAGTGCCCCGACGACCACCCGGAGACACTGGTTCACGGCGATTACAAGCTCGATAACGTGATGTTCGGCCCCAGCGACAGCCCCGAACTCGCCGCCGTCTTCGACTGGGAGATGGCGACGCTGGGCGATCCACGGGCCGACCTCGGCTGGCTGCTCTCGTACTGGCGCGACGCCAAGGACCCGGAGCCGGAGATCCCCGACCTCGCGATGGAGTTCATCGAAGCACCGGGCTACCTGACCCGTCAAGACTTGGTCGACCGCTGGGAAGCCCAGACCGGCCTGACGTTCGAACACGAGCGGTTCTATCGGACGCTCGCCGTGTACAAGCTCGCCGCCCTCGGCGAGATGTTCTACCGGCGCTATCTGGAAGGCAACGCCGACGACCCGTTCTACCCGCTGATGGAAAACCGCGTCCCGGCGCTGGCCGAGCGCGCGATTCGGATTATCGAGGGCGACGAACCGCTCTAAAGAGAGGGACGCCGAGGACCCTGCACATGTGGCGGCGCGGGGCTGGAACTCGCTCACGCCTGTGACATCTGGATTGCGACGACCGGCTCGGAGTGCGAGTAGCGACCGTTGCCGGTGACGGCGCTGGCTTACTCGCGGTAGCGCCGCACCGGTTTCAGTTCCTCGCTGTCCACGTCCTCGAAGGCCTCCCGGGCGATGGTCCGGAGGTGAACCTCGTCGGCCCCGTCGACGATGCGGAACGTCCTGACCAGTTCGTAGAAGTCCGCCAGCGGAAGGTCCCGGCCGATGCCGTTGCCGCCACAGAACTGGACGGCGGTGTCGATAGCGTCCTGCGTCGCCCGGGCAGCGAACACTTTGCTCATCGACACCTCGACGCGGGCTTCATTGCCGGCGGCGATGGCGTCTGCGGCGGCCCGGACCAGCGCCCGTGCGGCCTGAATCTGTGTCTCCTGTTCGGCGATTTCAAACCGGACGTGTTGCTTGTCGGCCACGGAGTCACCGAAGGCCTGCCGTTCGGTGGTGTAGGCCTTGGCGATGGACAGCGCCCGTTCGGCCATTCCAGAAAAGCGCATACAGTGGGTGAGCCGCGCCGGACCGAGCCGCTGCTGGACGTGCTGGAAGCCGTTGCCTTCCTCGCCGAGCAGGTGCTCCTCAGGGACGCGAACGCCGTTGAACTCGATCTCGGCGTGGCCCTTCGGGTCGCCCTGGCTGCCCATGTGCGGGACGTTTCGAACGATGTCCACGCCGTCGGCGTCCGTCGGGACGATGAACACCGAACACCCCTGATACGGATGGACGTCCTCGTCCGTTCGAGCGAAGACGAGCAGGATGTCGGCATCGACGCCGCCGGTCGTCCACCACTTGTGGCCGTCGATGACCCACTCGTCGCCGTCTTTCTCTGCGGTGGTTCGAATCATCTTCGGGTCGGAGCCCGCGCCCTGCATCGGTTCGGTCATCGCAAAGCCCGACTGTATCTCGCCCTCGACGAGCGGGTCGAGATACTCCGATTTCTGGAGCGCCGTCCCCTGCATCTCCAGCAGGTGCATATTGCCCTCGTCGGGCGCGTCGACGCGCATCGCAATCGGGCCAAGGAGGCTTCGGCCCGCTTCCTCGAACGTCGGCAACACGTCCCGGAAGTCATAGCCCATGCCGCCGTGTTCCTCGGGGATTTGCGGGGCGTACACGTCGTACTCCCGTGCAGCAGCGCGGAGGTCGCGAACTGTTGCGTCGGAGATCGCTGTCCCGCCCGCGAGTTCGCGCTCCCGCGGGATGACAACCTCGTCCATCAACGCTCTGGCGCGCTCGGCAAGCGCAGTCGCGGCCTCGGAATCGGTGAACGATATCATGGCACAGTCTCGTTCTCGCACGTCGTCATGATAAGTGTTGGAGCACAGCGAACGCGTGGTCGGTCGTTTATTCCACAGCGCGGTGCCCCGGTGCACCCGCCGCGACACAGCCACGGGACTCTGGGCGTCGGCGGTAGTTTCATACCCGGACCAGTCCAAGCCGCTACCGTGAACGAGAGGTCAGACATTGAGGCCGTCTTCTGGGATATCGGGGGCGTCATCCTTCGGATGGCGTCCGTCCGGGCGGCCCACCGCGAGTTTGTCGACCGCCTGTGTTCGGAGTACCCGGCGGCTGCGGATTCCGACGCGGCTCTCGACCGATGGCGGGATGTCCTCGGAACGTACTTCGGCGAGCGCGAGGGCACAGCGTTCCGACCGGCCCGCGAGGGGTACCGGCGGGCAATCGACGAGATTCTGACAGTCAGTCCCGAGGAAACTGAGTGGGAATCACTGTTCCATAGAATCCGCGACGAACAGGTCGAACCCAACCCCGACGCCATCGCAGCCATCGAGGCCTTGGCGGACGCGCCGCTCCATCAAGGCGTCGTCAGTGACGTGGACGACGACGAGGGCGAGCAACTGTTGCGGACCTTCGGGGTCTGGGACGCGATGGATTCGTACACCGCCTCAGAGGCCGTCGGTCGGACCAAACCGGACCCGGCGATGTTCGAAACGGCGCTCAGAAAGGCTTCGGTCGAACCGGCGCGGGCCGTGATGATCGGTGACCGCTACGAGCACGATATGCACGGCGGAACACGGGCCGGGCTGTGGACAGTCGCTTACGGGGCCGAAGACGGACCCGCTGTGGATATCACGCTCGACGACCTCCGCGAGCTGCCGGATTGGCTTGGCGTCTCGGAGTGAAGCCGGATTACGACCGCCGTTACTGGGACTCCCCGCTACTCAGATGTCGGGCGTCTCTTCGAGCCGTGGGACGCCAGCGGCGGTGATCGTCTGGCCGACGATGTACGACGATGCCGGGCTGGCGAGGAACAGCGCGATGTCGGCGATCTCCTCCGAGAGGCCGATGCGGCGCTCGACGGCCTCGCGGTCGATATTGTCGGCGCTGACACCCATCTGTGACTCGACGCCCGGCGTGGCGACGAAGCCCGGGGCGATGCAGTTGATGCGGATGTCACGGTCGGCCCACTCCGCCGACAGCGTGGATGTGAGATTGCTGACGCCGGCCTTTGCGGCCCCGTAGTGACTCATATACGGTGCGCCTTGTTCCCCGGCAACGCTGGAGAGGTTGATGACCGCCCCGCCGCCGTCCGCGGCCAGCGCTTCGCCGGCCGCCTGCGTGCAGTGGTAGGTCCCGTGGAGGTTGATGTCGACGATGGTTTTCCAGCCGTTCTCGCTGATGTCGTCGAACCCGGACATGAAGCTCGCGCCGGCGTTGTTCACGAGCACATCCAGCCCACCGAACTCGTCGACGGTCGCTTCCACCAGCGCCTCGACAGCCTCGCGGTCTGTCACGTCGCATTCGATAGCGACTGCGTCACCGGGCCGGTCGCTGTCGTTGATTTCGTCGGCCACCGGGCCGACGTTGTCCTGCTCGCGCGAGCAGACAACCACGTCGGCCCCGTCAGCCGCGAACTCCTCCGCGATTGCCCGGCCGATACCGCTCGATGCACCCGTGATAATCGCCCGCTGTCCCTCCAAGCGAAACCGCTCCGTGTGTGGCTTTGACATCGCATCGGACATCTCGGCCATCTGCAATAAAGCTACGTCCTGAGTTCTCTCTGCCGGATTCAGTTGAATATCGTTGAACAGTCAGATCAGACGAGTGGTGCCGCGTCTCCCTGTGGCAGCGTCGAGAGTAACGGACGAGCCCCGGTAGCATTAACACCGACGCGAGACACGGAGGGATGTGTATGTCCAGCAATAGTAACAAACCGGGGTCTAGGGACCAGCGGGTCCCAGCGGGGCAGTGGCAACTCGACCAGAAACCGGAGCGTCGTTTCACAGTCGCTTGCGAGGACCAGTAAGATGGCCGGCGAGTTCGACACAGTCGACGTTGGCGATAGCTTTACCACGTCGGGCCGGACCATCACCGAGGCCGACGTGGTCAACTTTGCGGGTGTCAGCGGGGATTTCAATCACCTCCATACGAACGCCGAACGGATGGCCGACTCGGGCTACGGCGAGCGCATCGCACACGGTGCGCTGGTGTTTTCAGTCGTCACTGGGTTGGTATGGCAGGCCCGCGACGAGGCCGAAAAGCGGCACATGGTCGCGTTCTACGGCATCGACCGGCTTCGGTTCATCAAACCAGTGTTTCTGGGCGATACGATTCACGCCGAAGCCGAGGTTGTCGACACAGAGCGCCGAGACCACCCGGTTGCGACAGGCGTCGTCCGGACTGAAGTCACTACGCTGAATCAGGCCGACGAAGCTGTGTTCTCGGCCGAGTTCCTCACGCTTCGGCGGTAGCCCGCGCCGCCGTACTGCTCGGAATTTCCGGTTTGGTCTCGTTTCCGTCGAATTCACGCACTGCTTCTCGGACTGTCGTCTGTTCGGCTGTCAGGCTAAACGCCACACCCAGTGTGTGACAGCTACCCGAATATATATTTGGCCGTGCACCATCTGGGCAAGTGTTTCTCGTGGACTTGGGTTTGACCGCCAAACGTCTCTGTAATAGTCAGTGCTACAGCAGTATCGCCACACGACCACTGTCGCGACCGTCGCTCTCCCGATGGCTGTCATCTGTGTGCAGACCGTTCTGCGGCGTGGCGTTCCGTATACTGGAATAATTCCCGTAGTACGCCACAGGCGGACGCTCACGGACACTTCGACCGGTTTCGTGAGAGGCAGGCGGAAAAGGATAATACCCGTACTTTTGTTATCCGGTCGCCAGCAGTACGGGCGGCAGTTAGCTCGATTGAACAGCCAGACTGGGCCGCTCAGTCGCTGTCCGGTCAAACTGATCCCTGTAGTGCCGCGTTCGATTTCGCGTGTCTGTTGGGATCACAGCGACGCTAGCGGTATCGTTCTGTATACTGAAACATTCAGGCGGTGAGCGACGCCCGCTGACACGGGGCAGACCGTTGTAGAATGTCATAAGTGGAAGTGCATCCGTCCACATATATTCAAATACTTACTCTTTCTACTCAGATAAGGCGGTTACAGTAACAGAATCCACAAACTCGTTTTGTATTGGGTTTTAAGTTACCATCGGGCGTGTTTCTCCCCCTACTCTTCCTAATGTAAAAACATATGGCGAAAGTAGATTTGCAGAGAAACAGACGAAAGATACACACGTTGTTCGGAATACAGAAACGTATTTCTATAAGTGTGCACATATCTGGTCCTATGGGAGACGAAGAAGACCTCGAAGACGAAACTGTGTCCGTATCGATGGAGATATCAGGAAATTACGACGAAGTCATGTCGAAACTGGCGACAGAGGACGATGGGTCGACGTCGCTCGTCTCGCTGCTCGACGACCTCGAACAGTTGCTTGACACAGTGGTCCGGATGGACGGTGGGACACGCAGTGCAATTGCACAGCAACTGCCCAAGGATATGACCGTCTCCTTCGATGCACAGGCGGTCGTCGATACACTCCAGGTGCTCGAACGCTACGACCTCGTTGTCCTCGAAGGCAACACCTGGAAGCCGGGTCCGAAACTCACGACCGAAGAATAAGAACCACCGCGCCGCATCCGTCGTGAGCCGACTTCTCCCACACCGGGGCGGTGTGGTTACCAACCGAAGTCCGACGGTAGCAAGCGGCTAGTTCGCTGCAACCGGTCAGTAATGGCCGAAGCCAACGCCTGTAACTCCTGCCGGAGCGTCAGCTACAGCGTTCAACGGCGATGTCGTTCCAGTTGGCGTGAGCGACGTTCGGTAGCGTCCGCCTGTCGCCCAGTCTGTCGACTGTCACCATGTAAAGAGCTGTATAACAAACATTGGATAGCACGGAGAGGTAAATGCGAGCACACTTGGTGCTCGTACTCTCCCGACGCCCACCGTTCCATGCTCCCCTGTACGGGACGGTTTCACGCCGGGTTTGGCCACCCGGCATCGGTTCCTAATACGTCTGCCGATAGCCGGGGTCAGTTGCTACTGCGAGGCGCGGCACACTCGATAGTTCGTCAGACTCATTACTGGATTTTGATATTAATACCGCCGATAA
Organism: Haloarcula sp. Atlit-120R; assembly: GCF_003665885.1. Classification (NCBI taxonomy): domain Archaea; kingdom Methanobacteriati; phylum Methanobacteriota; class Halobacteria; order Halobacteriales; family Haloarculaceae; genus Haloarcula; species Haloarcula sp. Atlit-120R. Next base: position 631,830 of record NZ_QPLN01000001.1, read on the forward strand.
CTGTCTGTATTCATATGTATATCGCCACCGGATTCGTCAGTTTTACTATAATAACTCAGACACTGCAGTGACCTCTTCGGTGGAATCTTGGGCCAAGTTTTGCTGCACCAATCGTGTTCTACCGCCCCGAAAGCACATATGTAATCATACAGATCGGCGGAACGGCGACTACCAGCGATGGTGGACATCGTCGAAGACGTACTCCTCGTAGATGTCACGCACCGCGCCGTGGACCTGATTCGAGAGCGGGTCCATCTCGCTCACCGCCGCGTTCGCGCGGACGTGGGCCGGCGAGGTAGAGCCGGGGATGACAGTCGACACCGCGTCGTGGTCCAGAATCCAGCGCAACGCCATCTGGGCCATTGTCATCCGTTCGGGGACGTGTTCGCGGAGTTCCTCGACGGCGTCAAAGCCCGCGTCGACCGGGAGGCCGGCGAACGTCTCGCCGCGGTCGAAGGCCTCGCCCTCGATGTTGAAGTTCCGGTGGTCGTTCTCGGGGAACTCCGTGTCCCGGGAGAGTTTCCCGGTCAGGAGTCCGGAAGCCAGCGGAACGCGGACGATGACGCCGATATCGCGGCGCTTGGCTTCCTCGAAGAACCGCTCCGCAGGCCGCTGGCGGAACATATTGAAGATGATCTGGACCGTTTCGATTTCCGGGTACTCGATGGCTTTCAGCGCTTCCTCAACACGTTCGACGCTGACGCCGCAGTGAGCGACCTTCCCTTCGTCTTGCAGCCGCGAGAGGGCGTCGAACGTCTCGGGCTGATAGTAGGCGTCGGTCGGCGGACAGTGGAGTTGTAACAGTTCCAGCGTTTCGGTCCCGAGGTACTCACGCGAGCGGTCGACGTGCTCGGAGAGGTTGTCGTAGTTGTAGCGGTCGGCTGTATGTGGGTCGAGCCGGCGGCCGGCCTTCGTCGCGACGGTCACCTCGTCGCGGACCCCGCGTTCGTCCAGCACTTCTGCGATGCGCTGCTCGCTGAAGCCGTCACCGTACACGTCGGCGGTGTCGATGAAATCGACGCCGGCATCGAGCGCGGTCCGGATCGTTTCCCGGCCTTCCTCTGCCGAGACATCGCCCCAATCTCCACCGATGTTCCAGGTTCCAAGTCCGACGGCTGTCACGTCGTACCCTGCCGTCCCTAACTGTCGTCGGTTCACGTACGACTATACCGTCGACAGTCACTTGGTGGCTGTGATACGCGGCAACAACCTGAACAAAAAAGGGCAGTGTAGCCCGATAGCAGGCAGTCCGGTGGACGTGCCAACGTGGACGCCGGGGGCTACGTGAGCCACTTCGTCCGGCGGATGTCGTACGCACCGCAGTCCGGACACGAGTGGTACTGAACGTCGAACGACGCCCGGCACACCAGACAGGTGTACCGGCGGCTCGGTTCCTCCCCAGGGGACGCAACGTTATCGAACAATCCCATCGACGACCACACGCCACCTTAGCAATACGAGATTAAAAACGGAGTAGATCGTTCACACGTTTCATACCAGTCGCGTCTGGCGATTGCGATTATGGAGTAGGGTAGTGGCAGCCAGTGACTGGTGGCACAGATGTAATAATTATCCTATATTTCTACGGCGGTCGAATTAGCCTTCCGGTGGAGGCGTGAGACCGACCTTGTCCTGACCAGAGAGTTGCGACCACGGATTTTAATGCCCAGTCTCCAGGTAACGGACGGTATGGATGAGGTACCTGCTGTCGGTGAGTTGACACCGCCGGATCGAACACTGATGGGGCCCGGCCCGAGCGACGTCCATCCGCGCGTGCTCAAGGCGATGAGCACGCCGCTGGTCGGCCACCTCGACCCCTCGTTCATTGAGGTTATGGACGAGGTCCAGGACCTCCTCCGATACACGTTCCGGACGGACAATAAGTGGACGATTCCGGTCTCCGGGACCGGCTCCGCGGCGATGGAGGCAGCCATCGGCAACGTCGTCGAGCCGGGCGATACGATGCTTGTTCCGACGAACGGCTACTTCGGCGGCCGGATGGCAAGCATGGCCGAGCGTGCGGGCGGCGAGGTCGTCACCGTCGACGCGCCGTGGGGCCGGCCGCTCGACCCGGCGGCGGTTGAGGCCGCCTTCGACGAGCACAGCCCGGACGTGTTCGGGTTCGTCCACGCCGAGACCAGCACTGGCGTTCTCCAGCCGTCCGTGCCCGAACTCACTGATATCGCCCACGCGAACGACGCGCTTGTCATCGCCGATAGCGTGACCTCGCTGGGCGGCGTCGAACTCCGCGTCGACGACTGGGACATCGACGTGGCCTACGCAGGCCCGCAGAAGTGCCTCTCCTGTCCACCGGGCGCGAGCCCGCTCACGCTCAACGACGACGCGATGGACAAGGTCCTCGCCCGGGAGGAGGACCCCCGGTCGTGGTATCTCGACCTCTCCCTGCTGGAGGGGTACTGGGGCGAGGAGCGCGCCTACCACCACACGGCTCCAATCACGAACGTGTACGCGCTCCGTGAGGCGCTTCGGCTCGTCGCCGAGGAGGGCATCGAAAAACGCTGGGACCGCCACCTGCACGTCGCTGGCGCGCTGAAAGCCGGCGTCGAAGGTATGGGACTGGAGATGAACGCCCCCGACGACTTCTGGCTCCCGAGCCTCAACACCGTCCGCGTGCCCGACGGCGTCGACGACGGCGCGGTCATCCAGCACCTGCTGGACGAGTACGACCTCGAGATCGCCAGCGGCCTGGGCGCGCTGGAGGGCGACATCTGGCGCATCGGCTGTATGGGCCATTCGGCCCGCCGGCAGAACGTCAGCTATCTGCTTGCTGCGTTGGGTAACGCGCTCGGTGAGCAGGGTTCGGCAGTGGACGTAGACGCTGGACTAGCGGCGATGAGCGAGCGGTTCTGACGCTCTCCAGAACCGGCCTCGGAGGGTTCGTTTTGCGGAACTGCTGGAACGAGATTGTCTCACGTAGCTCCGCTGTCCGAAGGCAAAGGACAACTCAACTGCTGTTCAGGTCCACTCGACACCGACTGAAAACCAAGTCCGCCCTCCCCGATTTGAACGGGGGACAAGTCGATCTACAGTCGACTGCTCTACCAGTCTGAGCTAAGGGCGGTCGACACCCGAAAATACCCCGCCGTCCGGACTTAAGGGTTGTTATTCGCGGAGGGTTCGCCGAACGGTCACACGACGCGGAGTGACACACTGATTGGTGTCAGACACGTCTGACCCACTTGCAGAGGTCTGGGAGACGGGGCAACAGAGTCTACGGACGGAATCTGAGCGGAGGGAACGGTATCGCGTCATGCCGGTAGCTGACGGGCGTCAGACAGCGCGGGAAGATTAAAATACCATCATGTACAACACACGTCCGAACTCGATGAGCAAAATAACGTTCCGCGCTGACGACGACCTCATCGACCAACTCGAGGCGTTCGACGCCTCGAAGAGCGAGGTCATGCGCGAGGCGCTTCGGGAGTATCTCGGAGACGCGTCGCCGTCAGCGTCGGAACCATCGTCGTCGTCAGAGTCTGTGACCGACGCCGAGACAATCGACGAGCTCATCGAAGAGCGTGTCGACAGCATCATCGCCGACCGACTGGGGGCGCGACGCCGCCCCTCGCAACCGCAGGATATCAACGTAAACATCTCGTTAGACGGCGTAAGCGCAGGGGCAGCGAACGCTGAAACCGAACGACGGCAGACCGCCGATCGGGGTGCAAGTGCCGAGGACGGGCGGTCTCACAGTGAAAATCAGTCGTCCGACACGAGCGGGCGTAAGACAGAGCCGGAAACGCGGGACAGGACCGACACGGAGGAACGTAAGACATGTGCGCAATGCGGTGATAATCTTGGACCTGACCACGTTTACTGCCCGAACTGTGGCGAGAAGGCGTCTCGGCGGGTGTTCTGTGATTGCGGCGATGAACTCCGGTCGGACTGGGGATTCTGCCCGGGCTGTGGGAGACGAACGCCCGCAGCGGATGTGCTCGATCAGACCTAATTCAGCGTTTACACTGGATAGAAGAGTCCAGACACCGTAAACGAGAAAATGTATGACACTGCCCGTAAGTTTTAATACATCAGGGTCAGTGGTTTATCCTGCGTAAGACGGTCGTCTTACACGGCGGCGAACGCGAGGGGATGCCGCCCTCGTACTGCGGTTTCGCTGTGTAAACACTCGTGCGGGGCGTAAACAGCCCTCGTCCGGGCCGTCTTACCCAAGGGGAACTACCAAACATGGAGCGTGTGACACTACGGATTCCGAAGCAGCAGATTGAAGAGGTCGAACAAATGGTCGAGACGGGCGAGTACCCCAATCGGAGCGAAGCGATTCGCTCGGCGGTTCGGGAGATGCTCGCCGAAGAAGGCTCCGAACAGGCCTCCGAAAAGAAGCGGTCCTGGGCCAAGGTGTAACGATGCAGGATATCGTCAACGAGGCCCTCGAACGCGACGAGCAGGAACAGAAGCGGATGTCCGACGAGGACGTCGACGGGTTCGGCGACCCGCGCATCGTCATCGTCGGCTGTGGTGGCGCCGGCAACAACACCGTCAACCGCCTGTACAACATCGGCGTCGAGGGCGCTGACACCGTGGCCATCAACACGGACAAACAGCACCTCAAGATGATCGAAGCCGACACGAAGATTCTGGTCGGCAAGTCCCTCACCAATGGCCTCGGGGCCGGCGGCGACCCGTCGATGGGCGAGCGCGCCACGGAGATGGCACAGGGCACTATCAAGGAAGTGCTAGGCGACGCAGACCTCGTGTTCGTCACCGCCGGCATGGGCGGCGGCACCGGGACCGGTGCGGCCCCAGTCGTCTCGAAGATCGCTAAAGAACAGGGCGCAATCGTCGTCGGCATGGTGTCGACGCCGTTCAACGTCGAGCGAGCGCGGACGGTCAAGGCCGAGGAAGGCCTGGAGAAGCTCCGCAACGAGGCGGACTCCATCATCGTGCTGGACAACAACCGCCTGCTCGACTACGTCCCGAACCTGCCGATCGGCAAGGCGTTCTCCGTGATGGACCAGATCATCGCCGAGACCGTCAAGGGCATCTCAGAGACCATCACCCAGCCGAGCCTCATCAACCTCGACTACGCCGACATGACCTCCATCATGAACCAGGGCGGCGTCGCGGTGATGCTGGTCGGCGAGACCCAGGACAAGAACAAGACCGAAGAGGTCGTCAAGGACGCGATGAACCACCCGCTGCTCGACGTGGACTACCGTGGCGCGAGCGGCGGGCTGGTCCACATCACCGGCGGCCCGGACCTCACGCTGAAGGAGGCCGAGGGCATCGCACAGAACATCACCGAGCGGCTTGAGGCCGACGCCAACGTCATCTGGGGCGCACGGATTCAGGAAGAGTACAAGGGCAAGGTGCGGGTCATGGCCATCATGACCGGCGTCCAGTCCGCCCAGGTGCTCGGCCCGACGACCCAGAAACAGGCCAACAAGTCCCGCGAGGCGATTCAGGAAGTCGGCGACGACACCTCATTCGATGCGTCCGACAACGTCGAGAGCTTCGACAGCCCCGCCCCGAACAGCGGGAGTCAGAACAGCGGCGGTCGGAACGCCGGCTACAGCGAGACCGACGGCGGACAGGACCAGCGCGAGAAGAACAACGGACTCGACGTCATCCGGACGAACAAGTAACACCGCGGTTCTTCTTTCCGTTCTCTACGGCCGCGAGCGACGCTTTTGTCAGCGGCGTCTGACAAACGAGACGTCGGTCAGACTGCTTCCAGCGCGTCCAGCAGATTACACTTCCGACAGAGGTCCCGCGCCGTCGGGGCGCCGCAGTTGTCACATTCGCCGTAGTCGGTGTCGCCGTTCTCGCCGCCGTAGGTGTCGGCGGCCAGCGCCGCGAGCTTCTCGTAGCCGGCCATAATCGAGTGGCGAGTCCCGGGATGGTTCTCTTCCAGTCCGAGCATGAGGTCCTGTATCTCGCCGCGGTAGGCCTCCTCGGCGTGGGGGCACTCGGTGATGTGTGCCGGGAGGTCTTGGAAGCGGGCGTACAGCGCGACTTCCTTCTCCGGGATGTCACGAAGCGGCTTGGCCCGTGGGATATGATGGTCTTGTGCCTCGCGTGTTTGTTCCGTGGGCGCGTCGGCAGACAAGTCAAACGGTCCCAGCGACGCCTCAAAATGCTTGGCGATCTGTTCAACGTCGCCTTCGAGGAAGTTCATCAGCGCCGTCTCGGCTTCGTCGTCGAGGTTGTGGCCGGTCAGCAGTTTGTCCGCGTCGAGTTCCTCGGCGTACTTCGAGAGGAGGTCACGGCGGAACACGCCACAGTAGGCACAGGCAGCCATCCCTTCGGGGTCGTCTTCGACAACGTCGTCCATCTGGACGCCGAACTCCTCGGCGTAGGAGACGGTGATGTGTTCGATGCCGAGGTCGTCGGTCAGTTCCTCGCAGGCCTCCAGACTCGCGTCGCGGTAGCCCTCGATGCCCTCGTGGATAGAAAGCGCAACCAGTTCGATTCGGGGGTCTTCGGCGAACGTGTCGTGCAGAATCTGCGTGAGAACGACGCTGTCTTTGCCGCCCGAGAGGCCGATAACCCACGTCTCGGGGTCTTCGACAGTGGCGTCGTCGGACACGAGGCCGTCCTCGCGGATGCGACGACGAACCCGTTTCGTGACCGCTCGGCAGAGATGAGACTCACAGAGGTGCAGCCCGGAATAGGCCGCGTGTAACACCGCGTTCTCGCCGCATTTGTCGCACTCCATCGTGACGAGTAGTCGTGGCCGCAATGGTGAGAGGGTTTCGTCTCGGTTCCGGCACGGCAGTAGACAGCGATGTCGTTGGAGACGCCGTTCACAGCGCGCCGGGGCCGTGCTGTAACGCGTCGAGAACCGTCTTGACGGTCTGCTCGCGGCCGCTCGAGGAGAACAGTTCGTGGCCGCCGTCGTACAGCCGTATACGGTCGGCCGGCAGGCGCTCGCCGACGGCACGCGGGTCGACGACTGTGTCCGTGAGCGAGCAAAACGCCGCGGCGGCGTCCCGGGCCGGCGGAAGGGACCGCTGTGCCCGAAACACCGTCCGGAGGAACGCCGGCGAAACCGACGACGGAGCGTCCGCGAGCTGCTGGGCCGTCGCCAGGTCGCCGATAGCGTCGGCGTCCAGCGTATCGACCGGGATGAACGGTTTCGTTATCGGGAGCGAGGCGAGAGCGTCGAGCACCGGCCCCGGAACCGGGAAGTCACTGTCCCACCATGGGCTCAGGTACACTCGGTTGCCGATACCGTCGGCGTCGAGGTGGGCCGCTGTCAGCCCGCCCGCACTGTGCCCGAGCAGGTCGAATCTGCCGAGGTCGGAAGCGTACTCCTGGACCGGGCCGACCCACTCCCGCCGGTAGTCGGTGATATGTATCGGCAGTTCGACGGCGTGGACGCGGTACGCCGTGGCAAGCTGGTCGACGAGCCACTGGACGTTCTGGTGTCGGCAGCGGTTCCCCCACCCGAGGACGAACAGGCAGTCTTTCGCAGCCCCCTCGTCGTACACGCGAATCTGCATATCCGACATTCCCGTTGTGCAGACATAAGCCCGGGTGAACGCCTGACAACCACTCGTCGCGTTGTCGACGTGGAAGCCGTGCTGTGCTCAGGGCCGCCACGACAGCCACGCGCCGTGTGGCTCGTAGTCGACGAGGTGTGTGGTCTCGATGCCATCGTCGGTCTGGCGTTTCCAGTCCAGTTCCACTGACTCGCCGCCCGACAGGTCCCGCCGCCCGGTGAGCCAGTGCAGCGGGCGCTCGACCATTTGCGCTTCGAGCACCGTCGTCAGCGCCTCGTTCAGTTCCGCCGGGACCTGATACAGCACGAGCGTGTTGACGACACAGATCGGGACATCGGGCGGAATCTCGTCGAATACCGCCGGCGGGTCATCGAGCATATCGCCCTCAACGAGTCGCGGTGGCTCCTCGTGGGCGACGGTGAGCGCCCCGTCGAGGACGGCCCGGCGCGCCTCGTGTTCGGGCCAGACGAGCGCGCGGAGCCAGTCCCTGTCGGCCTCGTCGGTCACGTCGAGCGGATTGCGGTCGAGACCGACCCGAGAGCGGATAGCGGGCGGCGTCTCCGAGAGCGGCGGGTCGCCGCGTCGGACGCTGCTCTCGATGGTAATCGGCGAGTCGCTGTTACCCACTACGAGACCGTCGTAATCGTAGCGGTAGCGGTCAAACAGCATGTTCAGGCCGGCACTCGGCCCGAGTTCCACCAGCGCGAGCGGTCCGTCGGTGGCGCGGGCCACCTGTGTGATAGCCGGGTAGAGGACCGCGCTGTGCCGTACCGCGTTCGTCTGCGTGCGCCGGGTCCGCAGGAGCGGCCGGATATCGTCGGCATGGTCGAGACAGAACTCGCAGAAGGCTGGAAAGCACCTGTCATCGGGGTCGTGCGCCGTCTGGGTAATGCTCGGGTAGTACTCGGCCAGCCGATGGTCGGGGTGCCGGTCGAGCAGGTACTGCACCGCGGCCAGCAGGAGGTGCGGGGCTTGGCGACTCTCAGGAACGGCCGCTGCGATGTCGAGGATATCACTGTCTTGCGCTGCCTCGCGACAGAGGTGGCTGGACAGGGGAGAGGAGTCGTCGGTCCGTACAGCCAGGTCCCAAACTGCGTCTGAAGGTCTGACATATCGTCTCGGAGACAGCAAAGTGATATCGGTGTTCGCCTCCGGAGAGTCAGCGTTTAGGCTGCGCAAGCAGTAGGGCAGGCAATGAGTCTGGACCGTCCGGAGGCAGTCGAGCGGGTCGAAGAAATCGTCGCCACAGTCGAGGACGAGACGATGCCGGTCCCGGTCCGAGAGGTGTGGGTGTACGGCGACGTAGCGCTCGGGCTGGACCCGGTCGAGCGACTGGACGTCTATGTCACCAAGGATATCCTGTTCAAGGATGCCCCGGAGCGCGCCGAAGAGTTTCAGCGCAGTCACGGCGTCGACGGGGTCGGCAAGACCGTTCGCGCCGCGTGGGCCGACGAGCACCCCGAGTTCATCCGCGCGAACGCCAACGGCCACGCCGCGCCCGAGAAGTGCCTCGCCGCCCACCTCCTGAGCGACGACGAGCCGGTCCATCTGGAAGTGTGTAACGCCTCCTTCGAGGACAACGTCACCCAGCGGCTCAAGGGCGCGAAGATGCGAAACGACTACGAGCAGATTCTGGACCCCCGGGGAGCCTGCCTGTGGCTCGACGGCGAACGGTCGCCCGACGCGTTCCAGAAGCTCCGTGACAACGAGTTCGTCTTCCCGACGCTGACCCAGTCGCTGTCGATGCTCGGGATGGACGAGACGGAGGCCGGCGACGCTGCCGACGCGGTCAAAGAGTACCGGGCACAGCAGGAGGGCGCGACAGTTCGAGGCGACGTGGTGTAGCGCTCACCGTGCCGGCGCTGGACAGGGTGACTTACAGCAGCCAAGGCGCGTCGACCGTCGAGAACCGGTGTCCGCAGGCGGGACATTCGACGAGCCGCGAGCCGGTCCCGCCGTCCGAAACCGCGGTGAACCGGCGGCTCCAGGTCATATGACGGCACTCCGGACAGCGGCGGACGAGCGGTGGTATCATGGGGAGACGTGAGCCGGCACGTGTCGTCCGTAGCCGCTCACACAGCAAGGGCCTATCGACGGGCGACAGTACTCTGGGCGCGAACACAGGCCATGACAACTACAACGCGGTTTTGAGCGAACGGAAGGGATACACCCACACCACGGGAAGGGAATCGTATGCAACGGACGCGACGAGCGACCCTTGGACTGGTCGGTAGCGTGGCGATTGGTGCCCTGAGTGGCTGCCTCGCGCCGGGCGGGAACGGCAGTGGCGATGGCAGCACGGAAACACGCACGCATCCGTCGCCGGGAACTGATCCCGGCACCGAAACGGACGACGGAGGCACAGAGACGCCGACCGACGCTGGAGAGACGGAGACTCCCACCAACGAAACACCGACGGATGCGCTGGACGGGCTAGACAGAGTCGAGACACCGCCATACGAGGTCGAAGAGGTCGAGTGCAACGTTGCTGACTCCGGCGAGGGCGACCGCAATCCGCTGTATCTCTGTGCGAATATGCCGGCCAAGCCATCGTTGTCGTTCGAACAGGCGTCGACCCGAGGGGCGCTGTTTGCCGATGAAGGGCTAGCGCGCGCCCCGGACGACAACGGTGACCAGCTCTACGCGACGCTGTTGACAGACGCCGACGACATCGAGCGACTCGAAGACAACAGCGGTGACGCGTACAGTCTCGCCGCCGACACCGACTTCGAGAGTCACGCCGTGCTCGTCGTCCAGACCGGCTGGGGGTCCGGTTCGATCGTCCCCCATCTGAAACGCATCGAGGAGACAGCGGACGGCATCCACGCGTTCGGCTGTTACACGCAGCCCTGTGTGTACACCAGTGATTTCACTGCTCGGTCGACGGTCGTCAGGTTCGAGCGCCCGGACACCCTCGACAGCGGCGTCGTCAGCCTGACCGTCGACCCGTCGACGCGGTACAACGTGGCGACGGGTGAGGGCGTGGTGACAATCGACCCGTCGGGGTAACCCCGTGATTCTTTGCGACGTGCCGCTGAACCGACAGCTATGACAGCCCTCCCGATTCGAACCCTCCACGTCCTTGCGATGGCGGTCCTCGTCGGCGGCACAACCGTGCTCTGGTACAGCTATCGGTGCGGCACTATCGCCTCGCTCGCGCCCGCAAAGCAGTTCGAGTGGCTGTTCTGGGGCGGCGTCGGCGTACTCGTGGTCACCGGCGTCGGGAACCTCGGTTCGCTCGGACCGCCGGGTCCCGGAACCGACTGGGGACGAACCTTACTGGTGAAACTCGCCGTCGTCGTCGCCCTCCTCGGGGGTTCGGTCGTCCGGACGCTACTCCTCGTTCAGATCGGTGACCGCGTGAACACGTTCGACGACCTGCACCCAGTCCACCGGCGAACGCTCTCGCGAGCGTACGGCGCGACGGCGGCCGTCTTTCTCGGTATCGTCGTCCTCGCGGAGGTCCTCGCGCATGGCTGAGGACCAGCGTGAGCAGGAGAGTATGGCGGACAACGTGAGTGAGACTGAGCCAGCGCGCGACGGCAAACAGAGTTCCACGCGGCCGGTGTCACTCGTGACGTGGACGCTCGCGACGTTCGACACCGTCCTGTTCGTCCTGCTCTGCGTCCTCGCCGTCCACGCGAGCGGTGGTCTCGCCGACCTGCTCGCCGGGCTAAACACCCTCGTCGGCGTGGCCGTCTTCTGCTACCTCTGGGCGCTGTTCGTCCTAGCGGTTCGATGGGTTCACCGGAGGGTATCGCTCGATTCAGCCGGAGTCAGCACGCTCGTCCTCCACGGAGTTGCGGCCGGGAGTGTCACTGGTGTCGTGTTCCTGCTGGGACTGCTCGCGGTGGCACTCGTGTCGACGCTCCAGAGCGGCGGGGCCCGCCCCCAGTCGGTGCTGTTGGTCCTGCTCATCGGGGCCGGTGTCGCCGCTGTCGTCGGGGGCGTCGTCGGCCTGCTCGCCAGTCTGCTGGACATCGCAGTCTACGGACTGGCGGGCACTCTGCTCCCCGAACTCGGTAACGAGCGGGTCACGGAACCGCGCCGACGGTGACGAAGAACGGCACCGTCTCGCGGCGCTCGTAGGCCTCGTCTTGCATCTGCTCGATGACATCCCGTCCCATCGACCGCCAGCGCTCCCGGAGTGCGTCGTACTCGGCGGGCGTCGCCTCGCCGTTGAGAATCGTCTCACGGTCGTGGGCCAGCCCCGTTCCGGTCGCCTTCCGGCGAGCGGCCTGCATCGCCGCATCGTCGTAGGGTGGTTCGATGCGCTGTTCTTGCTCGTATTTCGTCGTCGAGACGACGGACAGCCCCGCGTCGCGGAACACGTCGGCGGCATCACTCCCGAGGGTAACGTCTGTCCGCACCCCGTCGAGAAAGAGCCGGCGGGCGCGGCGGGCCAGCACCGGTTCGTCGTCGACGGTCGATTCGACAGTGACGGCGGCGTTGTTTGGCTCGATGGCGGCCACCCGGTCGGTGGCAACGCGGGCGAACTCCCGAACCGCGAGTTCTGGGTCAGGGAGGTTGATGAGCAGCGCCTGACATACCACCAGGTCGAAGGTGTCGTCGGGGAACGGAAGGCGCGTCGCGTCTCCGCAGACGGCCGGGTCGCCGGCGGCGGCCAGCAGGTCCGTGTCGGCGTCGAGGCCAACGACGGTCCCGTCTGTCTCCTCGCGAAGGACGCGGGTCAGTTCGCCGGTCCCACAGCCCACGTCGAGAACGCGCACACACTCGTCCAGTCGGAGGTCCAAGAGCGCATCGCGGGAGTCGGCCCACATTCCCCTGCGGGTGGTTTCGAGGTAGTCGGCAGAGAACCTGCGCACAGTTTCTCAGAGTCGAGTCGCCCTCAAAAGTACCGCGGTCGAAATCAGTCGCGGCGGAGTTCCTTGACGCGCTCGATGTTCCAGGCGAAGCTCTTGCCGTCCTCGGTCGGCGTCTCAAGCACCAGCGGCACGTCGCGGATGGCGTCGTGGTTGACGAACGCGCGCATTCCGTCCGCGCCGATGTGGCCCTCGCCGATGTGGGCGTGCTCGTCCTTGTTCGTCCCGCACTCGTGTTTTGAGTCGTTGAGGTGGACGCAGGCGAGGTCTTCGAACCCGACCACGTCGTCGAACTCCGCGAGCGTCTCGTCGACGGCCGCGGGCGTCGAGAGGTCGTAGCCCGCGGCGAACATATGGGCCGTGTCAAGACAGAACTCGATGTCCTGGTCCGTTCGCTCCCGGACCGTCGCCAGGTGCTCGAACTGGCCGCCGAGTTTCGTCCCGCTGCCGGCGTCGGACTCGACCAGCACGGTGACCTCATCGGGGACGTCGAGGTCGTCCAGCACGCTGGCGGCGTTGTCCAGCCCGCCGTCGACGCCCGCGCCGGTGTGGGCTCCGAGGTGGACGTTGACGTACTCGATGCCCAGTTTGGCGGCGGCGTCGACCTCCTTCTGCATCGAATCGAGGGACTTCTCGCGGAGGTCGTCTTTGGGCGTACAGAGGTTGACGAGGTACGACGAGTGGATGACCCACGGGCCGACGCCGTGGTCGGCCGCGAGGTCGCGGAACTGTTCGGCCTCGTCGTCGTCGATGTTCGGGTCCTGCCAGACCTGCGGCGAGTGCGAGAAAATCTGCCCGCAGTTGCCGCTGTACTCGACCTGTTCCTCGACGGCGTTGTAGACGCCGCCAGCGATGGAGGTGTGTGCCCCGACTCGTACCATGCACACCGGTCGGTGATGCCCGACAAAAGAGGTTCCGGAGTGCTACGGTCGGTTATAGCTCGTGTCAGGATTTCCTCGAAGCGGGACGACAGGCCGGTGAACAGAGATACCCGACCGGCTCAGATCCACTCACGGACGGGTGGGATCATGCGGAGGCTCGATAGCGCGAGGTATGCACCGAACAGGACGAGAACCACACCGATAGCTGCTGGAAGCGGCGTTGCTGACAGTAGTAACGCTGCGCCCCAGGAGGCTAGTACGATGCCGATACCGACCAACATGAGCGTGCCGAGCGCGCCGAGCACCGCGTCTTCGGTAGCCACCCGAACAATCGCATACAGTTCTTCCTCAGAAAGCGTTGCGGCGCTGCCGTCGGCTGCCTGAGGGTCGGCGGAGGTGTCGGCAGCGTCGTCATCAGCGGGGGACGAGACCATGCCACTGCTTGGCCGGGTTGCCACAAAACGGTGGTGTCGTTCCGTTGTCGGGAGTGGGGCGAATAGTCCATTCTCGTAGCCCGTCATCGCAGACGTGAGGTTCACCGCGAACCGACTGCTGTATCTTAATCAAAAGCCAACTAGATAAAGTGGAGTGGGCTTGGTGGTTCCAGTAATCGATTTATAACGACTGTCCTAAATTAGTACTAGCTAAATGAGCGACACACAGCCAGCAGTGGCAGACACACGCGAGTTCGAGTTCGTCCTGCAGTTCGACGCGGGAGCCGATAGCCTGATGGACGTGTTCCGGCAGCATGAAAGCCTCTCCGTGTGGTCCTCTGCCATCTTCGTCGGCGACGACCATATGTGGCGGCTCGACCACGCGAAGGGGACACCCGAGGCCCTGCGTGCGTTCGACGAGGTCTTTCTGGACGAAAACCGCTGTAACGAGTGTTTCGACGTCGTGAGCTGTGAGACGGCGCGGACGTACCACGTGCTGGACCGCGGGGAGACGTCACGGACAGTGTACACGCTACGTCGTGAAATCAGCGGCTGTCAGTCGCTACCGAGTTTCCTCCATCGGCACGTTAAGGAGGGGACTATCTTCGAATCTCGGCGGACGGGCAACGAGTACCGCTGGCGCGTCCTCTATCCTGGGTCTGCCCCCATCGGCGAGGTCTACGACAAAATCGAGTCGAGCCTCCGCGAGGGCGTCACGCTCTCGGTCTCTCACATCACCAGCGCGGGGAACTGGAAGGCGACCGAACGGGTCGCGACGAACTTCTCGCCCCAGCAGTGGCGGGTACTCAAAGCCGCCGTGACCCACGGCTACTACGAGCGACCGCGGGAGGTCTCGGTCAAAGACCTCGCGTCGATACTGGACGAGCCGCGTTCGACCGTCCAGTACCAGCTCCGGACCGCCGAGGACCGCCTCGTCTCCCAGTTCGTCGAAGAGACCCTCTGAACGCGACCGCTACGCGGAGGCCTATTCGAGGTCGAAGCGGTCGAGCCGCATGACCTTGCTCCAGGCGTCGACGAAGTCGTCGACGAGTTCGGCCTCGGCGTCGTCGGCACCGTAGACTTCGGCGAGGGCGCGCAGGCGGGCGTGGGACCCGAACAGCAGGTCGACGCGGGACGCCGTCCACGTCTGCTCGCCCGTGTCGCGGTCGTACCCCTCGAAGACGTCTCTGGCTTCGGTGACGGGCTCCCACTCCGTGTCCATGCCGAGCACGACCTGGAAGAAGTCGTTGGTCAGCGTCCCCGGCTCGTCGGTGAACACGCCGAGGTCGGAGTCCTGATAGGTCGCGCCCAGCGAGCGCATCCCGCCGACCAGCGCGGTCATCTCGCCGGGCGTGAGGTCCAGCAGGTCGGCCTTGTCCACCAGCAGTTCCTCTGCCGGGGCCTCGACGTCGTCACGGACGTAGTTCCGGAAGCCGTCGGCCCTCGGCTTGAGCGCCTCGAACGACTCCACGTCGGTCTGGTCCGGCGTCGCGTCCGTCCGCCCCGGTTCGAACGGCACCGTCACGTCGTAGCCGGCGTCGGCCGCCGCCTGCTCGACGGCCGCGTTACCGCCGAGGACGATGAGGTCGGCCAGCGAGACGCGCGTGTCGTCGTCCCGAGCGCCGTTGAACTCCTCCTGAATGCCTTCGAGCGTGTCGAGGACCGTCTCCAACTGCTCTGGCTCGTTGACCTCCCAGCTCCTCTGGGGTTCGAGCCGGATACGAGCGCCGTTGGCCCCGCCGCGCTTGTCGCTGTCGCGGTAGGTCGACGCCGACGCCCACGCGGTCTTGATGAGTTGGGTAACGGAGAGGCCAGAGTCGAGGATTTCCGCCTTGAGGTCGGCGATTTCCTCGTCTCCGACGAGGTCGTAGTCGGCGTCGGGGACGGGGTCTTGCCAGATGAGTTCCTCGTCGGGGGCGTCCGGGCCGAGGAACCGCTCGGGCGGGCCCATGTCGCGGTGGATGAGCTTGTACCACGCCCGCGCGAAATTGATGCCGAACTCCATGGGGTTGTCCTGGAACCGCTCCATGATGTCCCGGTAGTCGGGGTCGCGCTTGAGCGCGATGTCCGTCGTGAGCATCATCGGCGTCCGCTTCTCGTCCGGGTCGTGGGCGTCCGGGACCGTGTTCTCGAGGGCCTCGTCCGTGGGCGTCCACTGCCAGGCCCCGCCGGGGCCTTTCTCCGGCTCCCACTCGTAGTCGAGGAGGTTGTCGATGTACCCGCTGTCCCACTCCGTCGGGGCCTGTGTCCACGGGCCTTCGATACCGCTTGTAATCGTGTCCCCGGCCTTCCCCGAGCCGTGGTCGTTCTCCCAGCCAAGCCCCATCTGCTCGATTGGCGCGTCCTCCGGGACCGCGCCGAGGTTCTCCTCGGGGTCGTCGGCACCGTGGACCTTCCCGAAGGTGTGGCCGCCGGCGATGAGCGCGGCCGTCTCCTCGTCGTTCATGGCCATCCGGCCGAACGACTCGCGGATGTTCTCGGCAGAGGCCAGCGGGTCCGGGTTGCCGTTTGGCCCCTCGGGGTCGACGTAGATGAGCCCCATCACCGCAGCGCCGAGGGGCTCTCTGAGCGTCCCGTCCTCGTTGCGGCGCTCTGACTGGTGGGCCTCCATCTCGTCTTCGGGGCCCCAGTCGACCGCCTCGTCGGGTTCGAAGGCGTCCTCGCGGCCGCCGGCCCAGCCGAACGTCTCGAACCCCATCGACTCGATGGCGTGGTTGCCGGCGAGGACGATGAGGTCGGCCCAGGAGAGCTTGCGGCCGTACTTCTTCTTGATAGGCCAGAGCAGTCGGCGGGCCTTATCGAGGTTCGCGTTGTCGGGCCAGCTGTTCAGCGGCGCGAACCGCTGGCGGCCCCCGGACGCGCCGCCGCGGCCGTCGGTGGTGCGGTAGGTTCCGGCGCTGTGCCAGGCCATCCGGATGAAGAGTGGCCCGTAGTGGCCGTAGTCGGCCGGCCACCAGTCCTGGGAGGAGGTCATCACCTCTTCGAGGTCCGCCTTCACCGCGTCGAGGTCGAGCTTCTGGAACTCCTCGGCGTAGTCGAAGTCGTCTCCCCGCGGGTCGGCATCCCGGGCGTTCTGGTCGAGAACATCCAAACTCAACTGGTTAGGCGACCGGTAGTGGTCTCGCTTAGCCATCACCGAACAGTTGCCGAGTAACGGTCTTAGCAGTACGTTTAGCAATAGGCGAATATTCGATAGTCAGCGGTGCGGTTCGGACGAGTGTTCTGGAGCGAATGATACCCGCAAGCCACAGCCGACGCGGCGACAGGAGCTACGATACGCCTGTTCTCAGCCGCTGTGAGTCGAAACCGAATGGCCGTTAGAGTGTTGTCAAATACTAGAGGCCGCGAATTCGAGAGGGCCGCCGGTAGGTCGCGGTGGCTGTCCCGTGGAGGCAAACCGTCGCTACCTCGGGTCAGGGCGACCGTCGAATCCACTCGTCAGTAGCGTACTTTCTCTCTGCGTGCTCGTGTGCGCGTGCGAGTTCATCGTCCGTCCACCCGCCAGCGTCGGCGTCGACCCACTCAGCCAGCGTCGAGCGGAGCGTCTCGACGGCTTCGGCGCGGTCGATATCGGTGTATTCGCCTATCGCCCCGACGCGTTCGGTGAACTGCTCCGAGTCGATGTCGGCGGTGAAACAGCCGGAGTGGCGGTCGGGACGCAGCGAGACAGACAGGGAGCCGTGCTGGATGACAGCGTCCTTCTGGCGGTACTGCGCGTTCCCGCTGAGTTTGCGGCCATCGGGGCCGACGATATCGTGGGCCGGATGGAGTTGCCGCAGGTAACAGGCCGGCTGATGGACCGCCGACCGCTCGTCGTCAGCAAACGACGCGTCGACGCCCATGCGCTCGAACGCATTCAAAACCGGCTCGCAGAACTGCTCGTAGCACGCCATCAGATCGCCCGGAACGGCGTCGGCCGGCGCGATAATCCCGTAGGAGATATCCGCCACGCTGTCGTGGTAGATCGCACCGCCGCCAGTGGGTCGTCGCGTTACCCCAACGGCCTGGCGCTCGCAGAACTCCCAGTCGATGGTGTCGGGGTCCTGTCCGTAGCCAAGCGACAGCGTATCGGGCCAAGTGTACACTCGCACCGTTGCCGGACCGCCCTCTGCGACGGTTTCAGCAGCGGCTGCTTCCAGCGCCATCGTCATCGGCCCGGGTCGTGTTTCCTCGCCGATGACGCGCCACTCCAGGTCGGCCAGTGACATACCCGGGCTTCGTGACGCGATGCGATATGAATTGCGGGCTATAGTAGCCATTGAAAATCAATGCACACCTGATCGCACGATGGCAGTGTGATAAGTGTGTAAATCGTTTCAATTGTTACTATAGCAGCGGGTGGAATGACCGACGGGGTCGTTGGCATTCGTCTTTAGCTAAGCCTGATAGTAATATTCCAGGATAGAAGTATGCTCGATAGTATTGAGTGGGGTAGAACGCACGGAACAGACACCATCACCTCAGATATCGAGCGATACGCAACTATTGCAAACGGGATATGTTCGTCGTAGCGGGTGTCAGTAAGCAGTATCCAGTCGGAAAATACGGTCAGAAGATATTACTGAGAGTATTAACTAAAGACGAATGGGGTCGTTGGTTATGCAAAGAGCCAGAACGCCCCCGCTCGCTCGACACCTGCGACTCGCTGCGCGCTTCCTCGCTCCTCAACGTTGCTCGTCAGTGCTTGCATCGCCTCGAACGTCGAGCGAGCGACCCCTTTCAGTCCCACCCATAGCCGGTTGGACAAAGAATGCTGGGCGGGACTGAAAGGAGCGGCCGGCTGGACGAAGGCGGGCGATGTAAGCACCACAGGAACGACCGGAGGGAGTGACAAGGAGCGCAGCGAGCCCCCCGAGTACAGCCGGCCGGGGCTTTCTGGCTGTACAAACACCTGTTTCCAATCACGAGAGCGACAGAAGTAGGTCCTAGCCCTGAACGTTCCCGCACTCGGTACAGGTGAGTTCGAACCGACCCTCGGCGAGGGCGACGCTCTGGGTCGTCTCTTCGTCGCACTCTGGACAGTGCGCTCTCGATTCTAGCTCGTCCCAGTCGTGGGTCGCGCCGGGCGCGCCGAAGGCCCAGCCGACGACGCGCTCGTCGCCGGAGTTGTACCCCTGCTGGAACTCGCCGGGTTCGAAGCGAATCAGTTCCCCGCCCGACACGTCGACTTCCTCGCGGTCGAGGCCGACCTCGAAAGTGGTCTGTCCCCGCTCGATGTAGAACACCTCCTCCTGGTCGTGGTGGCGGTGGAGGCTCTCCGAGAAGGAGTCGCCGGGTTCGAGTTCGAAGTAGTTCGCCGCGAAATGCTCGGTCCCGAGTTTTCTGGAAACCGGCTTGCGGATGTCATGCACCTGCATCGGGTTCCGTTCGACCGGTACGTCGTCGATAGTTACTGTGTCCATGGTCAGTATCGTCCTGAGTTGGACCACCGCTGGCCCTGTAGTATATTCGCAACCCAGCACTAGATGACACTTATCCGGAGTTTATAGTTTTTCGGGGCGGTTGTCGGCCGCTCCAGCAGTTCCCGAACAGAGCGGACTACGCCGTCGATTCGGGGCGCTGTTCGAGTATGTCAGCCATTACATGGGCCTCAGCCTTCCTGAGGTGTTCGGCGGCAGTTCCGGGAGCACAGCCGAGTTCGGCGGCGACATCGTCCACGCTCCCCGCCCGAGGGCTACCGTAGTACCCGCAGTCGACGGCGGCGGCGACGGCCTCGAACTGCCGGTCGGTGAGCGCGGCCCCGGTATCGAGTCGCCGGCTGTCGTACTCCCCGACCTCCCGAACGTCGACGGAGACGCCGTCGGGAACCGTTTCGACTGCCTGCTGGACCGTCCCCCCTGGACCGACCAGTGTGAGTCCGACTGTGCCGTCGGCCCGGTATGCGACCGGAGAAACGATGACCAGACCGGCTCGGGTGAGCGCGTCGACGAGGTCGTGATCGGTCGCAGACGGCGAGTCCTGTACGTAGAGGTAGAACGTCTCGTCGGGGCACGTAGAGATGGCGTACTCCCGGACGGTGTCGGCCTGTTCCAGCGCCGCCCGATAGGGCTCCGGCGGAAAGCCGTCGACGTGAAACAGCAGCGTCTGGGGATCGGCCCCGATGTCGTTGCCCCGAAGGAGATAGCTCGCCTCGTAGCCGTCGTGGTCGACGACGAACTGGTGCATCGGGTGCCGAACCTCCGGGGCCATCCACAGCGAAAGCGTGACGTACTTCATGCCTGACCGTTCCAGGAGGTATTTAAAATAACCTCGGGCATGAGGGGACAGCCCGAGGGCGGCAGCCGGCGAACGGGCGACCACGGAGATGGCCCAGACAGTCCACCGAGCCGACGACGTCCACCCGCTTATCGAGCCGATTGCCGACCACGTCCTCTCCACCGAACGCCACGAGAACGCCCCGGCCGTTGTCATCCGCGCGGACGAGGTGCAGACCGTCCTCTCGACGCTACGAGCCGAGGCCGGTCTGGACCACTGCGCCTGTGTTACGGCCCAGGAGTACGCCGACCGGTTCGAGACGATCTATCACCTGCGGCGCTACGACGACCCGACACAGGAACTTTCGGTCGTTGTGCCGACACCCAGGGAGTCGCCGAGCAGCGAGTCCGCCGCACCTGTGTATTCGACGGCGGCGTGGCACGAGCGGGAGGCCTACGACCTCGTCGGCATCGAGTACGAGGACCACCCAGACCTCCGGCGCATTCTCCTGCCCGAAACCTGGCAGGGCCACCCGCTGAGCCGGGACTACAATCAGTCTCAGCCACAGATCGTCTCCTTCCGCGAACACGAGCGCTTGCTCGAAGACCGCCGCGAAGGGCCGGAGACGATGCATCTCAACATGGGGCCACACCACCCCTCGACGCACGGCGTCCTCCACCTGAACGCCCAACTCGACGGCGAGCAGGTCGCGGCCGTCGACCCCGACATCGGCTACATCCACCGCTGTGAGGAACAGATGTGTCAGCAGGGCACCTACCGCCATCAGATCATGCCCTATCCGGACCGCTGGGACTGGGGCGGAGCTGGCCTGTTGAACGAGTGGGCTTACGCCCGGGCGGCCGAGGACCTCGCCGACATCGAGGTGCCGGCGTACGCCCAGGTCATCCGGACGATGGGCGGCGAACTGTCGCGCATCCTCTCGCACATGCTTGCAGTCGCGACCTACGCGCTTGACGTGGTCGGGGAGTTCACCGCTACCTTCCAGTGGGGTGTCCGGGACCGGGAACTCGTTCAGGACATTCTCGAAGACCTGACCGGCCAGCGGCTGATGTTCAACTACCTGCGGCTGGGCGGCGTCGCCTGGGACCTGCCCGAACCTCGGGAAGCGTTTTTCGAGAAGATACGCGCGTTCCTCGACGACCTGCCGCACAAGCTCACGGAGTACCACGATATGCTCACCAGCAACGAGATTCTCCAGCTTCGGACGGTCGATACGGGTCACCTCTCGGCTGAGGCCGCGAAGGCCTACGGCTGTACCGGGCCGGTTGCCCGAGCCTCCGGCGTCGACTACGACCTCCGACGGGACGACTCCTACGGCTACTACGACGAACTTGACTGGTCGGTCGTCACCGAGCAGGGCGGCGACAACTTCTCGCGCCTGCTCGTGCGCCTGCGCGAAGTGGAGGAGTCCGCGAAGATTATCGGCCAGTGCGTCGACCTGCTGGAGGACTGGCCCGAGGACGACCGCGAGATACAGGCGAACGTGCCCCGCACACTTCGGCCCGACGCTGACACCGAAATCTACCGCGCCGTTGAAGCCGCGAAGGGCGAACTCGGCATCTACATCCGCTCTGACGGGACGGAGACACCGGCGCGGTTCAAGATCCGCGGTCCCTCGTTCTCACACGTGCAGGCACTGTCAGAGATGGCCCGCGGCGAATACGTCCCAGACCTCGTGGCGACGATTGGCAGTCTCGACACCATCATGGGCGAGGTCGACCGGTAGGTAGGCATCCAGCTGCGAGGACCACAGCCAGTGAGTTTTGTATGCCGGGCACGTACGTCGGGTGATGACTGACCAAGCGACATTCGCGGGCGGTTGCTTCTGGTGTACGGAATCGGTGTTCAAACAGATCGACGGGGTGGTCGACGTTGTGTCGGGCTACGCCGGCGGGCACGTCGCCGACCCCAGCTACGAGGCGGTCTGTCGCGGGGAGACGGGCCACGCCGAGTGCGTCCAGATTACGTACGAGCCGGACGAGGTGAGCTACGAGGACCTGCTCGCGGTCCACTTCACGACCCATACCCCGACGACAAAAGACCGAGAAGGTAACGACGTTGGCACGCAGTATCGTTCGGCCGTGTTCTACCACGACGAGTCCCAGCGCGAGACCGTGGAAGCCTTTATCGAGGAAGTCCAGCCGGGCTACGATAGCGACATCGTCACCGAAGTCGAACCGCTGGAGACGTTCTATCCGGCCGAGGAGTATCACCAGGACTACTTCGAGAAGAATCCGGAACAGAGTTACTGCCAGCTGACCATCCCGCCGAAAATCGAGAAGCTCAAACAGAAACACGCGGAATTACTGGCATGACCTTCGAGTACACGACGGACGTCGAGGTCCGATACACGGACATCGACACGTATGGCCACGTCAACAACGCGACGTATGCGACCTACTTCGAGGAGGCTCGCATCGACTACCTGCACGACGTGGTCGACTGTGGCGAAGCGCTGCTCTCGGGCAGCGAGTCGGGCACTGGCATGGTCATCGCGAACCTCGAAGTCGACTACATCCAGCCCGTCCAAATCAGTGATGCAGTCGCCGTTGGCGTCCGGGTTCCACGTCTTGGGGAGAAGAGCTTCCCCTTCGAGTACGAGGTCCGGACCGAAGATGGTGTGGCTGCGACCGGAGAAACAACCGTCGTTACATACGACCGCGACACGGAATCCTCGCGCTCGATCCCCGAAGACTGGCGAGAGGCGATCACCCAGTTCGAAGGGCTGTAGTCACCTGCGTTACCCCGCTCACGTACAGCCACCGGGCCGACCGGTGGTTTTATTTTTTATCAAGATGTTGTACTGAAAACATATGGAATATAGTACCGACCTCGGACGGCGCGTTCTGCTTGCTATCGCGGGCGTAGCACTTTTTCTCGTGGTCGGACTCGTCCTGTCCCAGTTCCTCCCGACGCTCGTGTTTACCGTTTTTCTGTACTACGCCAGCCGACCGATTTATCGACGGCTCGGGTGGCTCCCGCTCCCCGAATCGTTCCTGGGTCGGGCTGTCCCGTACCAGAAACAGCTCCATGCGGCGGCCACGATTTTCTTCTTTCTGTTACCGTTCGTGCTTCTGGTCGGCTATACGATCGTCCTCATTGTCCCCGAGTTACAGTCGTTCTTCGGCGAAGGTGGCCTTGGCGCGGCGTACCTTTCGCAGTTTCAGGATCTTCAGGGTGGGTCGCTTCCGGGGCCGCTCGCCGACCTCGGATTCTCAGATGTGCTGGCGATGGGGCCGGACGAAGTGATTGACCTGTTGCGAAACGCGACAGTCCAGTCGTGGCTGGGACGTGTCTCTGATACGCTCATCGGCTCTGTGAGTATGCTTACGGCGCTACTGCTGCGCGTGTTCATCATGTTTGCCGGGACGTACTACCTGCTTACTGACGGACCGCGGCTTGTCGGCTGGTTCCTTGACACTTTCGACGGGTCAGGTGTCCTTCGCAACTACGCGGCGGCGGTCGACGAGGAACTGTCTTCGATTCTCTTCGGGAACATCTTGAACGCACTGGTGACGGGCGTTATCGGGATCTTCGTGTTCTCGCTGTACAATCTGGTCGCGCCAGGCTCAGTGCAGGTTCCGTTTGCACCACTCGTCGGCGCGCTCACCGGCATCGGCAGCCTCATTCCAGTAGTCGGAATGAAAATCGTCTATCTGCCCGTGGCTGGACTGCTTGCGGTCTCCGCGGTCGTCACAGGACAGACGGCAGCCCTGGCCTGGGTTGTCCTCTTTCTTGTGGTCACGCTGGTCGTCGTCGACACCATCCCGGATTTCCTGATTCGGCCATACGTTAGCGGTGATCTGACTCACGTCGGTCTGTTGATGTTCGCGTACATCCTCGGCCCCATCGCGTTTGGCTTCTACGGCATCTTTTTGGGTCCGATCCTGCTGGTGCTTGCCGCTCAGTTCTTCCGGATTATCGTCCCCTACATCATCACAGGTTCTGTCGAAACGACACAGACCTCGCTCTCTGACTACGACTCCACGGAGTCCTAGCCGCTTGCGAGCCTGGCTCTGGCGGTCCTCAAGCCGAGACAGCGGCTGTCTATCGACGAGTCGACTCTGTCGAGCCACCGCAACTCCATCACCGAGAGCCGGTAGTGACACGCCGACGGTTCAAGCTGCTGCCAATAGATGTACCGGACGTCGGGTACCGACTCGCTTTCCCCGTAGGTCTCCGGGAGACTGGTGGTTTCGAGGTCTGACATTGGCACCGGTCCCGGCGTTTCGACGGGTGTGAAGACGAGACCGACGCTACCGAGGACGGCGACGTTGACGACGAGAACCAGCGCGAGCGCCGCGGCGAGATACTGCTTCCGTCGGCGGTCACGGAGCGTCGTCGCGACTATCCCGACGCCGATTGCGACGAACGCCAGCCCCGGAATGAGGTCGGTGTAGCCGCCGGTCTCGAAGTCGACGAAGAATATCAGGAGCGCGAACCACGCCGCGCCGACCGGAATCCACCAGTCGGTGCGCCCGACCGCGCCGTCGTCGCCCCTGAACCAGCACCGAGCGGTGTGTCCGAGTCCGAAACCGCCCAGCACCACGAACGGCGACGACCACTTGAAATGGACGACACCGGCGACGAGTCGGGCGAGTACTGACGCCTGCTCCTCGGTCTGTAGCGGCACGAGCAACACCTGGACGACCATCTCCGAGACCGAGTGCCAGACGAGAAATACCGGTGCAAGCATGACCACAGTGAACCCGAGGCCGCCGGCGACAACACGTTCAAGCGCCCGCACGTCTCGTTGCTGGATTGCCAGCCCGACCACGACGAGCGGGAAGATGACCCCGGCCTGCCAGTACCCAACGCTGGCCGCCGCGGCCACACCGCTCAGTGCCGGGTATTCGCGCGTGTACAGGTATATCGCCAGGAGTCCACAGAGGACGAGGAGGTACTTCGCCTTGAAACCGTACGCGGGCCGGACGGCGAACCCCGGCAGCAGGAACATAGAGAGGCCGGCCAGCGGCGCAGCGACGTCGTCGCCGGTGATGTCGTAGACGAGTATCACGACGAGCCCGACGATTCCACACACCGCCGCGCTCATCAGCGCCACGCTGAGGAGGTGGAGCCGGTACATGTCGCCGCCGGCGAGCATCGCCAGAACGCCGGTCGTCTCGTAGGACAGCGGGAGCTTCGGCTCCCAGGCGTCGACGTACAGCCGACCGCCCCGCGTCAGATACCAGCCGAGATGCTGGAAGATGCCAGCGTCGGGAGCCATCGGGGGACGGGCAGAACCGAGTGTGATTGTCAGTACGAAATACAGTTCCGAACCGACGGCAAACAGCACCGGAAACGCGAGCCGACGGTCGTGAGAATTAAACGCGAGTGAGCGAAGCAGGTCCCTGAGCTGGTCTTTATGTTGTCTGCTCACACGGCACGCTTGCGTTTAGATGACCAAAAGTAGAGAGTAGCTTAACGGCCACACAGTCAGCGAACGCAGTCGCCGTTCGCCTTACATATACTGTCACGGCGATTAGGAACGTATTTTCGAGTTGATGCCTAACGTTTCGCTTCTATAGCTGATTATGTGTGAATAGCGCTTGCGACCAGCAAAGGCCCGTTTCCGAGCCACATCAGCCGCGTTTTGAGATACTGAAACGATAGTACAGTAGCGATAGCAGATGTATGATGCCAAGCTGAAAACGTGTGATTATGTAGGTTAATGAGGTCTTATTCGATGAGCAAGCGACTGAACTGCGGTTTCGGTCACGAAACGCCGACAGTAGCGGGTCGAGTCGGACAGATGAAAATATGAGCGTAGCTGTCTCGGGCAGACTGTCCGAACACTGCAGTCCGTCTAAGTTTGCGCCCAGCCGCCCCGGTCAGAGCGCTCGTCGTCCGCCGATACAGCAACCAGCCTGAGACCAGATGTGTATTTTGTATAGCGGCTACAGATTTATCACCTCTATCCGGCGAACGCGTCGGCCTTTTACCAGTCCATCGAGTAGAGAACGCTAATGGTCCAGAACGTGGCTTCAGTGATGGCGGAGCTGGAACCCGAGGACTTCCATCTGCTCTCCGGCGTCGAGCAGGGGATGCGGTTCTCGGAGTACGTCGCCCGCGAGAAGTTGACCGAGTTCTCACGGCTGACGTCGGAAGACGTCGACTACCGGCTCGACCGGTGTGCGGACCGGGGACTGGTCGAGCGCAAGACCATCCAGTACGAAGGGTTCAAACTCACTTTCGAGGGGTACGACACGCTTGCGCTGCATACATTCGCCGAGCGCGACACAATCGAAGGAGTCGGGTCTCCACTGGGTGTCGGCAAGGAAAGCGACGTGTACGAGGCTCAATCGTACAAGCCGGTGGCACTGAAATACCACCGCGAGGGGTACACCAATTTCCGTGAAGTGATGAAAGAGCGGGAGTATACCGCCGACCGCGACCACGTTTCTTGGCTCTACACCGCCCGGAAGGCCGCCGAACGGGAGTACGATGCCCTCGAAACGCTGTATCCGAACGTGGCGGTTCCCCAGCCAATCGACACGAACCGCCATGCGATTGTCATGGAAAAAATAGACGGCGTCGAACTCTCCCGAACGAAACTCGAAACGGAACAGGTACTGCCGATTCTGGATCTCGTCCTCGAAGAGATGCAGACGGCCTACCGCGAAGGGTACGTCCACGCGGACATGAGCGAGTACAACGTCTTCGTCACGAATGAAGGCGTGGTCGTTTTCGATTGGCCACAGGCTGTCCCGACCGACCACGAAAACGCCCGGGAACTGCTAACTCGCGATGTTGAGAACATCGTGAGCTACTTCGAACGAAAATACCCGCAGGAAATCAGTGACGTGGACAGAGACGCAGTCGCTGAACGGCTGGCGGTCGACACGTTCGATTCTATTACCGATTTTACTGAGTAGCGGTGTTTTAGCCGCTACTACCCGTATTTGCCTGTTCATCGACGAGCCGGAGGTGACCAGTGGTTTTCCCGATAAAGCATATAATGCGATATCAAATTCGGCAAACCAACTGATCGAGGCGATTCGGGAAGCGATTACGGCAGAGATAACGCCTCGATGGTGAGTGGAGTGCCACGCGATGGGTGAGAGTCTCGGACGGTAGGCTCGACTTCGCTGATTGAATTAGGCAGTCCTAAAAACCGCAGACGTTTTATATTATTAGGCAAGCCTAAAACATATGGCAGACGACGGTACTGAGTTCGGAGCACAAACGGGGGGAGACCAACGCAGGGATCGATGGCGGACCGTTTCGTATCGTCGAGGGCGCTATCGACACCGTTCGCGTGGTCCCGACGTACGGTGTGGGCATCATGCTGAGCGTCCACCGACGAGCGGCCGCTCGGTCAGTGCTCTACCGACAGTACTGGGGGCGTCTGCCTGATGGGTGGGGACGGAAATATCGAGATGATGGGAATGGGTAAACGCCCGCAGCGGTCACATGCCCGACTGTGGGCGTGGGCATACGTGGTGGTCTTCGGAGCCGGTGAGCAGTCGACAGGGGAGTCGACGGCAGTAAGCGGGAATCGGACGGATCCGTCGGAGCGATGAACACAGCACCGGAGTATCTGCTGGCGATTTACATCGCCCAGCACCGGGACGAACCGCCAGTCGCCCCGGGAGAGTTGGGGGAGATGCTTGATCGGTCTCCGGCGGCGGTGACGGAGATGTGCCAGCGACTCGCAGAGGAGAATCTCGTCACATATGAGCCGTACGAGGGGGTGACGCTGACAGAGTCAGGGCATGAGGAGGCAGCGGAGTTACACGAGACGTATGTGACCGTCTCGTGGTTCTTTCGGGGGGTTCTCGATCTCGACGATCACGAGACGGAAGCGATGGAGCTGGCCGGTCTAGTCAGCCCGATGGTCGCGGAGCGACTGGCCGCCACACTGCCCTGCAACGCCGAGACGAAACAGGACGGTTCAGAGGCTGGTTCGACGGCGCCGGATGAGGATACCGCCTGAACGAGGACTCCACAGCAAGCTTGTTTTAGGCCGTGCGAAAATTAATAGAATTAGTATACTAATTGTTTGGGTGGCCAAAATTATTGCTCCTGAAGCTCTAAGGAACGGTATTTTAGGTACGCCAAAAACGACATTTTTATGATAGGTTAGTGCGTATATACAATCGTCATGAGCGCTGAAGGACTCGAACGACAGGCGCGTAACTACTTGAGCAACAACGTCCCGCAAATCCAGCAACACGGCGGCAACTTCGAGGTCCGCGACATCGACGAGAGCGAAGGCACGGCCACCGTCGCCATCGGCGGTGCGTGTTCGGGGTGTGGCATCGCTCCGATGACGATGAAGGCAATCGAACGCCGACTCCCGGAGAGCGTCGACGGACTCGAAGCCGTCGAAGTCGTGCGGTCCGGCGGGCCGCGCGCTGCGGTCATGCCCTCGAAGACCGACGACATGGAGGAGATGGACGAGTACGAGGATTACAGCCCGCCATTCTGAGCAGCCGCTCGAACTCGAATCGCAACTGTAGGTGTCGGCCCCAGCTTTGACCGGGGCGCAGTGTCGTTCGTACCGGGAGCGCCCGGCATCAGGACACCGTTGAACGACCAATCCTACGTGCTATCTCCCCTAAACTCGGTCTCGACAGCGCGTCGTCAGAGGATGGCGTATCTCTGGCCGGAGGCTATACACCAGCGCAGTTCAGCCGAGAGGTGAAGCTCACCAGCGGGGTCTGTATCGGCGCCGTGTAGTATGCTCCCGGCCTGTCGCGTACCGATGCTGCCCGACTCCGAGCGCCGTTATGCTATAAGTGTGTGGGAGGGCAACATAACGCATAACTTTCGAGGTCAACGGGAATGTCTCATGACGCAGCTGCAGGCACGAGTACAGTGACGCGACGGCGCGTCCTCAAGACGGCGGGCGCGGCAACAGTAATGACACTCGCCGGTTGTAGCGCCGGCACTGACGGAGGTGGAGACGGCGAAAGCGAGGGTGGACAGAGCCTCGACCCGGTCCGGGAGCGGGCGGAGGTCGCCGTCGACGAGATTCAGGACGGCGGGACACTCAGGTTCGGCCTCGGCGCGGGTATCGATTCTTTCGACCCGTCATACAGCACCAGCGCGCCGGCCGGCAACGTCCACGGACTCATCTACGAGAGTCTCATCACGCAGGACGCCGCGGGGACTGTGTACCCGTGGCTCGCGAAGACGTGGGAACGGATAGACGTCAAAGAAGTCGAGGACGGGGCCTACGAGCCGTACATGGTGTCGGCGGAGACGGACGACGAGGGGAACCTCGTTGCCGACGACCAGATAATCATCAGGAACCCCGAGGCCGGCGAGGTCCTGACGGTCAATGAAGCGCCTGATGCCGTTGCAGACGGCACCTACGGGATCAAGTACCGGGCCGAACTCCACGAGGGGGTCACCTTCCACAACGGCGAGGAGATGACCGCAGAGCACGTCGCCCGGTCGTATGAGGTGCTTGAGAACTCCTCGATTTCGGCTCAGACCTTCGACTCCTTTCTCTACGCGGAGGCCGTCGACGACTACACCGTCGACATCTACGGACAGGAGCCCGACGCCGAGGCCGACAGCCAGCTCCCGACGACAGTGTACCCGATGGAGCACATCGAAGAGTATCCCGACACTGGCGCGGACCCGCGAAACGACCTGACGCCGATCGGGACCGGCCCCTTCGAGTTCGAGTCCTACGAGGCCGAACAGCGCGCCGAGTTCAGCACGTTCGACGACTACTGGCTGGACGACCTTGGCCTCGACGCGCTGGAGTGGTGGGACGGGCCAGAGGGGTTCCCGACGAGCCCGGTCGTCGACGCGGTCACGGTCGCTATCGTGCAAGACGACGCGACCCGGGCGGCCGCGCTCAACAACGGCGAGATAGACCTCACCTACGGGCTCACGAGCGACACCTACGGCGAGTACCGGAGCGCGGAGGACTACCGGCTCAGCGTGACCAACGCCGGGGCGTACAACTTCCTCCAGTACCCCGTCACCGTCTCGCCGTGGGACGACGAGCGGGTCCGCCGGGGCGTCAATCAGCTGATTCCGCGCGCCCAGATTGCTGAGAACATCTACAACGGCTACCGGAACCCGGCGTACACGCCGCTGCCGGAGATGGCTGCCGACGAAGGGACCGCCGACTACGACGCGCTGGTCGAGGAACTGCGCCCCCAGACCGAACAGGACACCGAGGACGCGACCGAACTCCTGCAGGAGGCCGTCGACGACCTCGGCGTCGAGACGCCCATCGAGGCGACCATCGAGACAAACACCTCCGACGACCGCGTGCGCGAGGCCGAACTCATCGCCCAGGTGATGAGCAACACGGAGTTTTTCGACATCAGCGTCGAGACCTTCGAGTTCACGACCTTCGTCCAGCGCATCCTCGGGCCGGAGTACTACCAGCAGGGCAACATCGTCCTCATCGGCCTCTCGGGCACGTTCAACCCCGGGAGCTTCTACGACGCCGTCAACTCCATCGACAATTTCGGGCAGTGCTGTAACTTCCAGCGGGTCGACACGCCAGACCTCGACGAGATTGCGACGGAGGCGCGGTTCTCGGTCGAGGCCGTCGAGGACCCGCAGTTCCGCGGCGAGCAGTACGACCGTGTGTGGCGCGGACTCATCGAGCAGGCCCCCAACAGCTACACCGTCTTCGGGACGAACGTCTCCGCGCTGTCGACCGACTACGTCGGACACAACACGTACACGTTCTCCAGTGGCATCCTGCCCTACGGGCTGCACGACCCGACGGACCAGCAGGTCGCATATCTGGATCGGGAGTGACTCAGTACGATGAGCCTCAGACGATTCGTCGCGGTTCGCGTGGCGGCGACGGTGCCGATACTGTTCGGCGTCTCGGTGCTTACCTTCGCGCTGGTCCACCTGACGCCGGGGGACCCTATCGACCAGATGGTCGCCCTGAATCCGCAGATTTCGGCGGCCGAGGAGGCCGCGATACGCGCCAGGTACGGCCTCGACGGTCCGGTCTGGCAGCAGTACCTCACGTGGATGAGCAACGTCCTGCAGGGCGACCTCGGGACGGTCATCAGCGTCGACCAGCCGGTCCTGCCCTACATTCTTGCCCGGCTCCCCGAAACCGTCGCGCTGGGGCTGTTCGGCTGGGCCATCGCCCTGCTCATCGCCATCCCGACCGGCATCTACGCCGCGGTGAACAAGGACACGCTGGGCGACGACCTCTCGCGGGTGTTCGCGCTGTCGGGCATCTCCCTGCCGAACTTCTGGCTCGGCCTGATGCTCATCCTCGTGTTCGCGCTCTGGCTGGACCTGTGGCCGGTGCTGGCCCCGGACAAGCCGCTGCTCTCCCCCGAGATGCTGTGGTATCTCGTCCTCCCCGGGGTCACCATCGGGACGGCGTCGTCGGCGACGCTGATGCGCGTGATGCGGTCGTCGATGGCCGAGGAACTGAACAAGGAGTACGTCACGGCGGCGCGGGCGAAGGGACTTCCAGAGCGAACGGTCGTGTTGAAACACGTCCTGCGGAACTCGCTCATCTCGGTGACGACCATCGCTGCGTTCCTGACCGCGAGCATCTTCGCCGGTGCCGTCGTCGTCGAGCAGGTGTTCGCCTGGCCCGGGCTGGGACGGGCCTTCGTCGGCGCGATCATCGGCCGCGAGGTCGACCTCATCATGGCCATCACGCTGTTTACCGGCGTGACGATCATCCTCGCGAACCTGCTTGCAGACATCATGTACGCTGTGCTTGACCCACGAATCCGCTATGATTGACCTATGAGTACGGACCGAGGACGCATCCGGATAACGGGGTTCGACGCCGACCGCGTCGAGTCCCGCGAACCGCTATCCGACTGGACAGAGACGAGAGACACGGGGACAGAGAGCCGGTGGGCGCGCGCCTGGCGCGAGTTCCGCCGGAACCGCAGCGCCATGCTCGGGCTGTACATCGTCACGGCGATGGCGCTGCTCGCGGTGTTCGCCCGTCCAATTACGGTCGCGGGCGTCACCGTCCAGCCGTTCTCGCTCGCGCCGTACGACCCGAGCGCCATCCTGTACGCACAGGGCCTCGACGTGAGCGCCTACGAAGCCCCGTCGCTGGCCCACCCGTTCGGGACCGACGGCTCCGCGCGGGACGTGTTCTCCCGCGTGCTGTACGGCGGCCGGTTCAGCCTCTCTATCGGCTTCATCGTCGTCCTCGTCACCGCCGTAATCGGGCTGGTGTACGGCGCGGTCGCCGGCTACTACGGCGGCCGGGTCGACGAGGTGATGATGCGGATACTCGACCTCATCTTCGCGTTCCCCGGCCTTCTGCTCGCGCTCATCATCGTCGCCGTGCTCGGCAAGGGGTACTGGGAGCTGGTGCTCGCCTTCACCGCTATCGGCTGGGCGGGCTACGCCCGACTGATACGCGGCGAGATTCTGAAAGTCAAAGAAAACGAGTACGTGCTGGCGGCGAAAGCGCTGGGAGCGCGGGACCGCCGTGTCATCTTCAGACACGTCGTCCCCAACGCCATCGCGCCGCTTGTCGTCCAGGCTTCCCTCTCCATCGGGACTGTCGTTATCGGCGTGGCGGCCCTTGGGTTCCTCGGGCTGGGTCTCCCACCCAGCTCCGCCGAGTGGGGCACGATGCTGGACCAGACCCGCGAGACCATCGTCCAGGGACCGGGCGGGTCGATTCCCTGGTGGGTCACCGTCTTCCCCGGCGGCGCAATCTTCCTGTTTGTCATGTCGATGAACCTCATCGGCGACGGCATCAACGACGCGCTGGACGCACAGGAGAGCGAAGACGTGGCCCGCGGGGGCGAGGTCTGATGGCGCTGCTGGAAGTCGAGGACCTCACGGTCAAGTTCTACACCGAGGAGGGCGTCGTCACCGCCGTCGACGACCTTTCCTTTCGCATTGAGCGCGGCGAGAAGTTCGGCGTCGTCGGCGAGAGCGGCGCGGGCAAGAGCGTCACCGCGCTATCGGTAATGCGACTCATCGAAGAGCCTGGCCGCATCGAGAGCGGGACCGTCCGTTTCGACGGTGAAGACCTCATGGAACTGTCCGAATCCGACGTTCGAGACGTGCGGGGCAACGACATCGCGATGATATTTCAGGACGCACAGACCGCACTCAATCCCGTCTACACCGTCGGCGAGCAGATCGCCGAGGCGATCCGCCACCACCTCGACTACGATGACACGGCCGCCCGCGAGCGGGCTATCCGCCTGCTCGACGACGTAGGCATCCCCGAACCGGCGGCCCGCTACGACGACTACCCCCACGAGTTCTCCGGCGGGATGCAACAGCGGGTCGTCATCGCCATGGCGCTGTCCTGTGACCCCGACCTGCTCATCGCCGACGAGCCGACGACGGCGCTCGACGTGACCATCGAGGCGAAGATTCTGGACCGGCTGGAACGGCTCGCCGAGGAGTACGACACGGCCATCCAGCTCATCACCCACGACCTCGGGGTCATCGCGGAGCTGTGCGACCGGGTGATGGTAATGTACGCCGGCCGCGCCGTCGAGACGGCGACCGTCGAAGAGCTGTACTACGACCCGAAACACCCCTACACCGTCGGGCTGATGAGCGCCATCCCCCGCATCGGCGACCGGCAGGACCGCCTCCAGACGATTCCGGGGACGATGCCGGACCTCGTAGAGGTGCCCTCCGGCTGTAGCTTCCACCCGCGGTGTCCCTTCGCCGAAGAGGTGTGTACGCGCAAACAGCCGCCGCTCGTCGACCCCGACACCGGGGACGGTGTCGGTCTGTCCGACCGGGCAGCAGCCTGTCTGGCCTACACCGGCGACCTCGACGGCGAACTGGATTACGAGGTCGAAGTGAAAGGCCGGGACGCGCCGCCCACCGAGCCACAGTCGAACGCCCGTCTCCACGCGTCGGACGCCGAGAAGCGCCGGGCCGACTCCGATCCGCTTCGCGCCGATTCCGACCCGGTTGGAGCCGATACCGACCTGCTTGACCAGAGCGACGACGTGGACGACGAGACTGGAGGCCAGCAAGATGGCTAGGACGGCGGACAACCCCGTTCTGGAGGTCGAGAACCTCACAAAGTACTACGAATCCGGGGGGAGCCTCATCGATACCCTGCTGGGCCGGAATCAGGAAGTGAAGGCGCTGGACGGCGTCGACCTCGAACTGTACCCCGGGGAGACACTCGGTATCGTCGGGGAGTCCGGCTGTGGCAAGACGACACTCGCCCAGAGCCTGCTGCGGCTCATCGAACCCACGGCCGGGACGGTCCGGTACAAGGGTGAGGACCTGACGGCAGCTTCTGACGACCGCCTCCGGGCGCTCCGAAAGGACATCCAGTACATCTTTCAGGACCCCTTTGCCAGCCTTAATCCGCGGCTGACGGTCGGCGACATCGTCGGTGAGCCACTGGACATCCACGACATCGCCGAGGGCGAGGCCCGGACCGAGCGCGTCAGCGATCTGCTGGAAACCGTGGGACTCAATCAGCGGCACGCCCACCGCTACCCCCACGAGTTTTCCGGCGGCCAGCGCCAGCGTATCGGCATCGCCCGGGCGCTCGCCGTCGACCCCGAGGTCATCGTCTGTGACGAACCCGTCTCGGCACTGGACGTGAGCGTGCAGGCCCAGATTCTGAACCTGCTCGCGGACCTGCAGTCGGAGTTCGGCCTCTCCTATATCGTCATCGCGCACGACCTCAGCGTCGTCGAACACATTGCCGACCGCGTTGGTGTCCTCTATCTCGGAGAGTTCGCCGAGGTCGGCCCGACCGAAGACGTGTTTCAGCCGCCGTATCACCCCTACGCCGAGGCGCTGCTGTCCGCCATTCCGGAGCCAGATCCCGGCTGGGAGGGCGACCGTATTTTCCTCTCTGGCGACGTTCCATCGCCGCTGAACCCGCCGTCTGGCTGTCGGTTCCACACCCGCTGTCCGAAGGTTATCCAGCCCGAGGGGACAGACATGGCACAGTCGGAGTGGCGGTCACTGATGGACCTGAAACAGCGGCTCCGCAAAGCCGACTCGCTGGAAGCGGTGACCGCAGTGCAGGAGGGCGTCGAGGACGAGGACCGCAGTCAGCTCTCACGGTCGGCCCTCGACACGCGGGTCCGAGCCGAGTTCGGCCTCCCGGACACGGTCGGCGACCGCGAGGCCGAGGACGTGCTCGCGACGACGCTAGACCACCTGCACGACGGGGCGTTCGAAGCCGCGCGGACGGTGCTGAACGACGCCTTCGAATCGCCCTGTGAGCGAACCGACCCAGCGCTGTTCGATGTCGGCGACGACCACCGTATCGCCTGCCTGCTGTACGACGACGCGTATCCGGATGCACCGACACGGACCGGATAGCCCGGAGCCACCGATGCGTGACGCGGTGTGACCCGGCCGCTATTCGAACTCGACGCCGGTAATCTCGAATCGTGCCCCGCCGTCGGCGCTTTCCGACACGTCGACCGACCAGCCGTGGGCCTCAGCGATGCGGTCGACAATCGCCAGTCCGAACCCGGTGCCGTCGTCGTCGGTCGAGTATCCCGCCTCGAACAGTGTCCCACGCTTGGCTCCTGGGACGCCGGGGCCATCGTCTGCGACGTAGAAACCGTCTTCGGCGGTTCCGATAGTTATTGTCACGCACTTGCCGTTAGCTGTGTCCTCTGGCTTCGTCTGGCTGCTGGTAGCGCCGTGGTCCACATCCGTCTGGTCCTGTGACCGTGGCTCGACCGACCCGTGTTCCGCACTGTCATCGACTCCCGTCGAACAGCTCGTGGAACCGTGTTCCACACTGTTCCGGAGCAGGTTTTCGAGCAGTTGCAGCAGGCGCGGCCGGTCGGCGGTAATCGTCACGCCCCGCCCGACAGTGTCGGCGAAGCCGAGGGTCCCGTCCCCGGCGTCCTGAGAGACCATCTCCCAGGCATCCGCAACCGCGTCACGGAGCGAAACCGGCTCGGGCTCCTTGATGTCTCGCCCCTGGCGAGCCAGAAGCAACACGTCATCGATAATGCGCTCCATCCGGTCGAGCGCAGTCTCGATCCCCGCCAGATGGCTCTCATCACCGGTTGTTCGGGTGAGCTTCAATCGTCCCTGTGCGGCGCTCAGAGGACTGCGAAGGTCGTGGCTGACGACGCTGGCAAACTCGGCGAGCCGGTCGCGCTCACGCTGTAGCTCCCGTTCTTGCTCGCGAATGTCGGTAATATCGCTTGCGATGCCGAACACGGCGACCGGGGTATCGGGGTCGGACCGCTCCCCCGTGTCGTATATCGGGACCTTTGTCGAGAGATACTGCTGTGCCTCGCCGTCGATAACGATACGCTCCTCAACCTCCAGCGGTTCGCCAGTGTGTAGGACGGCACGGTCGTTTGTCCACGCCGTTTCGGCTGTTTCTTCCGGGAACAACTCGAAGTCGGTGCGGCCGACGATTTCCGCGTCAGTGAGCCCAGTCATCTCCCGATAGCCGTGGTTGACGAAGATGTACTGCCCGTCGTCGTCTTTCATGAACATCGGGGTCGTGGTGTTTTCCAGAATCGCTTCGAGCCGTCGCTCTGCTCTCCGCAGGTCACGCTCACGTTCTCTCTGCTCGGTGATGTCGTGGTGGACGCCGACCATCAGTGTCCTGTCGTCGTCTGATAGGGGCTGTCCCCGAACGGACCCCCATCGGACGTTCCCGTCCACGTCGATTACCCGGAACTCTCCGTCGTAGATGCTGTCCGTTTCGACTGCTCGCTCTATCTGCTCGCGGACTTCATGGGAGTCCTCGGGGTGAATCAGGTCGAACACGGCCGACAGCGTCCCGTCGAACCCACCGGGCTCGAAGCCCAAGAGCCGTTCGAGCGTGTCGCTCAACACAACCTTGTCTGTCTCGTAGTTCCATTCCCAGACTCCCGTTTCGCTGGCCTTTAGAGCCAGCTGGAGTCGGCGTTCGGTTTCCTGTAGGTCCCGCTTCTGGTCGCGCTTGTCGGTGATATCGGTCAGCGTACAGACCACGCTTTCGACAGCCCCGTCCTCGTCGAACAGCGGCGCACCGTTCACGGAGAGCACCTTCTCCGTGCCGTCCGGCCAGTGAATCGTGTGCCGAGCGTCGGCCAGGGGCTGGCCGGTTTCAAGCACCTGTCGAAACGGGAGCTCCGCGTCCGGTATCGGGTTCCCGTCGAGGTCCCGGATATCCCACTTCGGGTCGTTGTAGGCCCGGTCTTTCACCGCCGACTGCGACAGTCCGAGAACGTCGACGGCGCGCTGATTGGCGAACACGAACTGGCCGTCGCGGTCGAGTTGCACGACACACGACGGGACGGTCTTGAGTATCTGTTCGAGTCGGTGTCGCCGGCGCTTGGCCTCGGTTGCCGACTGTTTCGCCGCCACCACGTTCTGGACCCGATTAGCCAGCAATGTGTACTGGTCTGTGCCCCCTTCCTTCTGCATGTAATCGGTGACACCGGCCGAGATAGCGTCGCTCGCGACTTCCTCGCTTCCCTTTCCAGTAAACAGGATGAGCGGGAGGTCGGGGTACTCCTTGCGGACGGCTTCGAGGAACTCGATACCGTCGCGTCCGGGCATGTCGTAGTCCGACACGATACAATCAACCGGTGACTCCGCAAGCCGCTCCAGCGCGTCTTCCGCGTTCGGCGCCGTCTCGACGCGGAACCGGTCGTTCTCACGCTCAAGAAACGCAGCAGCCGTTGCCGCGAAATCCGGCTCGTCGTCGACGTACAACAGCCGAACCGTATCACTTGGTGATAGCATCAGAACAAGAGGCTTGCTGACACCTGAGAGGGCAGGCCACTTAGTGTGTTTGGCTATCTGTCACATACGTGGCGTGGTGACCGTCCTGCGAACTGTCTGCTCGTCTCCTGCTTCGCAGATGGACGCGGCCGGACACGGCCGAACAGCCCCGCTGACCGACGAACACTTTTGCGCACGCCGACCCATGTGCAGACGATGCGTCGCATCTACGACTCGGGGGCGCTCCACCGCGACGACGAGGAGCCACAGGCACCTACCGAGCGCGGAGGGCGGCCACAGGCCGCACGCAGTATCAACGGCCGGGCTTGGAGCGACCTGCTGCTCCCGACGTGGCTCCGCTATCGTGCAGTGTCGGTCGATATCGAGGTCCCACAGGCGTCGTATCCGGCGGGAACGAAGGTGCCGTTCGTCGTGACGATTCGGAACGGGCTTCCGGTGCCGATAACGCTCCCGACGGACTCGCCGCGGCCGTGGACGTGGTACGTCGATGGAGTGCCCGAGGCGTCCCACGTCGATAGCGTGCCCAGCGAGGCCGGCAGCCTCCGGTTTGACCGCGGCGAGCGAAAGCAGTTCAGGCGACAGTGGGACCGGATGTTCCGGGTGAGCGACGACGAGTGGGAACCCGCGCCAGCCGGAGAGTACACCATTAGCGCCGGACTGAGCGTTGCCAACGCCGGCGAGCATGGCTTGTACAGCGAGACGACGATCAGCATCACCAATCAGTGAAGGCGCGGGCGATCGCGTTCCGAGCAGCCCGAATCAGGACCCACTTGGGGTGGGTGCGGGCGTCGGAGTCGGGCTGGGGGTCGACTCCGCTGGTGTTCCGGCCGGGGTGGAAGTGTCACCACCAGCCCCGAATCCGGGATCCGTGCTCGCGGCACCGCCGGGATCGGGTGCTTCACCGTCAAGCAGGAAGGAAAGCAGGTTTCCGATGAACACCTCGTTGTCGGCGTCGTATATTTCGGAACTGCGTATGAACGTCGAGTCAGTGACGAACACCATGTTGTCGTTGCGGACGACTGTCGCGTACGTTCCGGTACGCCGCGTCTCCAGCGTTCGGGTGCCATCGGCAGCGGTGAACTTCGTCTCGGCATCGCCGTTTACCACCGCGTAGCCGGCGGTGTCGAAGGTGATCGTCTCGACACCGTCGGTCAGTTCGCCGTCACCACTCGGTGACGCGTAGATGGCCTTGAAATTGTTGTCGTTGGCCGCGTCGTCGACGTTGTAGAGCTGTTCGGACCCCATCCGAACGCCGTAGCGCTCGGTGGCGTTGTTGGCTCCGAACGACACCGTCGTCGTCGACTGGGTGAAGCCAGTTGAGAGCCGCGTCTGCGTCGGTTCAGCCAAGACAACGACACGCCCGCCGTCGTCCGTGTACTCCTGGAGCGCATCGCGCTCTTCTTCGGAGTAGCTTCCAAGCGGCTGGACGATGAGCACACCGTCGTACTGGCCCAGCGAATCGGCGAACGAAGCAGTGCCGGCGGTGCCGTACTCAACGGTGTGGCCCGCTTCGAACACGGCCTCGGTAATCGGTTCGAGTTCGGATTCAGACACCTGATTGCCGTGGCTCGTGTCGACGAGTATTCGCTGCCCACGTGCCTCAGCGTCGACCGATATCTGTCCCTCTTCTGGGTCGACAGGCGCATTGACAGCGTCGGGCTGGTACTGTGACGGGGACTGACCGTCGATAGATTGGCCGTCGGGCGGCCCCGATGACCCCGGGTTGACGACTGCGAGGAGGAACGTCCCACCCAGTATCGCCACGAGAACGACGATAAACACGGCGAGCGGCTTGACGATACGGCCCTCAGTCATTGCGGATCACCGTTGCGTTGTTGTCGTCGGCAGGGATTCCCCAGACGGCGTAGTACTTCACCGGTTCCCGGAACGTCGTCTCGCTGTCGTCGGGGTGGACGAGATAGGTCACGTTGTTTGCGCCCTGGACGGTTTCAGCGCCGGCAGGGACGATGATGACGTTGAATTCGGCACCACCACTGCCCTGATACACCACGTCGTACCCGTCGCCCTCGATATCATCCGAGAGCGCGGCGGCCCGCTCGATTGCTAGCTCAGTGTCGCCGATGCGGTCGGCGAAGCCGTTCTGCGTCGCCTGGGCTCCGAGGTACGTGTTCCCGTTGGCGACTTCCTCGCGGGAGAGCGTCAGTTGCTCGCCCCGGTGGCGCATGACCGTCCCGACGAAGGACCGCTGGAGGACCTCGATGTCCTCACGGAGCCCGTCCTTGCTTATCTGAGCCTTATCCGGCCCCGAGCGGACGAACGTCTCGCCCTGCTGTTCGACCTGCTCGATGAGGCTCAGCGGGGCCTGAACGATGACGCCGATGCTACCGACGTTCGAACTCGGTTTGACGACGATCTCGTCGGCCGGGACGATACCGTAGTAGCCGCCCGAAGCGGCCGTGCCTTCGACATAGGCGACAACGGGCATCTCGCTGGCGGTCCTGTTCACCGCGAGGTAGAACTCCTCGCTCGAATCGACCGGACCGCCGGGGCTGTCGACCCGGAGGACGACCGCCTCGATTGACTCGTTGGTCCGTGCCTCGCGGAGGTCTTGCTTGACGGCGTTGACGTTCGCGTCGGTTGTGCCGCCGCGAAGAGTGATGACGGCGACGCTCGGGTCGTCGTCACCACCGCTTGGCACGCCGTTCCAGATGACCGGCGCGAATATCGCGGCGATGACGAGGGCGAGCGTGACCGCGATTACGTACGACGCCGTCATCGCCGAGAACAGTTGTTCTCTCCTAAACATCCATACATCCTGTTCGGACTGCGGAAGTAATAAACCCCGGTCGGGGAATCGCGCCGCAGTCCGGCATCCAGACTGGCTGAGACGCCAGCAACCAACGGGTATCGGTTCCGGGCCGTGGCACCGGTGAGACCCGAGCACTGGCCGACACTTGACGGGAGAGGTGAGATGCTTGGTTGTCCCGTGAAGGTGTTTGAACAGCCAGAAAGCCCCCGATACGTTCCGGTCCCGCGGCTCGCTGTCGGTCGAAAGACGCTCTGCGTCTTTCGTGATGTCGAGAGAGCTTCGGTCTCTTGAACCACGCTCCTCGGTCGTGTCACCTTCTGCGGTGGTTATGTCGTCGGGATTCCCGGAGCGCATCGGCTGGCTACACGGCTACGAGGCGTTTCTGGTTGTTCACTCACGCAATCACACGGCGACAGATTTCCCAGCAGCCGAACGGCTAAGGCGACGCCGGCCCACGTGCCGGTATGTCACTCGACAGATTGGCAGCGTTCGATACCGAACCAGCAGCAGACGAAGTCATCGACGGAGAGCTAGCGGTGACCGACGACGTGCTGGTGAAAGCGTTCGCGCTGGGGCCGGACGCGACCATCGACCCGCATAAACACGGTGACGCGACGAACGTGTTCCACGTGGTCCGTGGCGAGGTGACGGTCCAGCAAGACGACTCCGAGGAGACAATCGCCGCGCCGGGCGTCGTGCTGAACGAGCGTGGGCAAGCCCACGGGGCGCACAACCACACTGACGACATCGTCGTCCTGACGGCGAGCCTCTGTCCGCTCCCGGGTCAATAGACTATCTAGACAGGGGAACAGCAGAAAGGGTTCGGAAAGGGACGGAACTAAGAAGCAGCGCGCCGTGGTTAGGCACTCGCGCCGGGTTCGGCGCTGCCGGCCGCGTCGACAGCGCTGTCGTCGAGCTCTGCTTCGGCTTCCAGCAGTTCGCGGTAGCGCTCGCGGATGGTGACGGTGCTGATGTCGGTGGCCTCGCTGACCGTCTCCTGTGTCATCTCCTCGCCGAGCAGCAGGCCGGCGGCGTAGATGGCCGCGGCGGCGAGGCCGACGGGGCTCTTGCCGCTGTGGACGTTCGCTTCCTTCCCCGCTTCGATGAGGGCGCGGGCCTGGCGTTCGAGGGCGTCATCGGCGTTAAGTTCGGAGACGAACTTGCTGAGGTAGGTTGCTGGGTCCGGCGGGCCGACCTGCAGGGAGAGTTCGCGGTTGAGATAGCGGTACGCGCGGGTGAACTCCATCT
Source organism: Haloarcula sp. Atlit-120R (assembly GCF_003665885.1). NCBI lineage: Archaea > Methanobacteriati > Methanobacteriota > Halobacteria > Halobacteriales > Haloarculaceae > Haloarcula > Haloarcula sp. Atlit-120R. Next base: position 673,323 of record NZ_QPLN01000001.1, read on the forward strand.
CGTCGACGCGGCTGACGACGGCCATGTCGTCGAGCGTCTGTGGGAGGTTCGCCTGCCTGACCGCGGCGTACAGCGCGGCGGTCGCCATCCCTTCGATAGAGCGGCCGGGCAGCATGCCCTCGTCGAGGGCGCGCCGATAGATGACGCTGGCCGTCTCGCGGGCGCTCTCGGGGACGCCAAGCGCGCTACCCATCCGGTCGATTTCGCCCAGCGCCTGCTTGAGGTTGCGCTCGGCGTGGTCGCGGGTGCGGAACCGCTCGTCCCAGGTGCGCAGGCGCTGCATCTTCTCGCGCTGGCGCGTCGACAGGGAGTTGCCGTAGGCGTCCTTGTCCTGCCAGCCGATGTTGGTCGAGAGGCCCCTGTCGTGTTTCATCTCAGTCGTCGGCGCGCCGACCCGGCGCTTGTTGTCGCGTTCCTGACTGTCGAAGGCGCGCCACTCCGGCCCGTGGTCAATCTCGTCCTCGTCGACGACGAGTCCACACGACTCGCAGACGGTCTCGCCGCGACTGTCGTCGGTGACGAGGCTCCCGCCACAGTCCGGGCAGGCGTGGCCGGTAGTCGCCTCGGACTCGGCCTGTTCGTCCACACTCTCGCCGCGTTCGTCGGGGGAATAGATGCTGCGTGTCGTCATGGTGTGTCTCTGCGAGCGCGTGGGACGCCCGCGGTCGTACCCAATTATAGGGGTGCATCCCCCATGACGACTCGCTTGGCATATGCCGAACTCAGGAGAAGTGATAGCTAGCTGTGACGGTCGCGTGCCACAGCGCACGACACCCCATCCGCTGTCATCCCGTGCTGACCTGCGACACGGCAGGTCTCAGGTAGTGCAGTTCGTCCCGATTCCAGATGCGATATCGCCGTTTAGACACCCGAGCGGCCGATACGAAGGCGTCCACCCTCGGCGACATCTTCGTCGGCCTGAACCGGCCCCATCGACCGCGTGACGAACGACCGGACGATCCACGCCTCGGCCCGCTGGAGGCGGTACTGGAGCGTCGACCGCGACACGTCGAGCGTCTCGGCGAGGTCGGTAAGCGACGTGTCTCGGGGTGTCCGGTAGTAGCCGTGTTCGACAGCGGCCTCGACGGCGGCCTGTTGCTCAGGCGGCAGCTCCGCCAGCGTCACGGCCTCATCAACCCAGTACGAGGGCGAACTGAGCTGGCGGAACTCGACGGTCAGTCCATCCCGGAGTTCGGCTTTCATCTCCTCAAACAGGCCGTCGACACCGGCGTCGCTACACAGGAGCAGCCGCCACTCACACCGACTCCCGCGGCGTTCAGTCTCGACGAGGACGCCACGACCGACGTGGTCGATAGCCAGCCGCGGAATCGAGTGACAGTCACCGGCTTCTGACCGGTAGCTGTACACCGTCCGGACGCCGGGGTCCGAGCCGATGACCTCGTACGTCCAGTCGGTCTCGCAGTTGCGGGTTCCGATGCATTCGGTACACTGGACGGGGTCGTCGTACACGTCGTCCAGTTGTTCGAGCGCAGTCTCCGGACCGGCAACGCGTTCGAGCCGCCACATCCCGTCCCGCGTGACGTTGCACGCGATCGTCCGGGAGTGCATCTCCGGATGGTCGATGAACACGTCCATCACAGGGTCGACGTTCCGCTCGTAGTCGATAGTGAAAATGAACTCTCGCATATACCTCCCGTTGCGTGCCGAGCCGTTTATACGCACTGTCTCGTTCGGCGTATGCCAAACCAGCCGTCATTATCGAAGCAGGCTTTGCACAGAGTATGTCGTGTCCTCTCTCTCCGTCTACTGGCGAGTCGCCCGGTGGGCCAGTTCCCGGCAACACGTCGGGCGACTCTTCGTCGCGTGTTCGTGGATATGAGCTGCCGACGCACAACTGGCGGCACACCCTCATCTACGGGGTAGTGTTCTGGGCGGTCGTGGCCGCTGCGTGGCTCGCTGTCCCGACTGGTCACCCGTTCCAGTTGGGCGTCACACTTTCCGGACTGTTTGCGGCCCCGCTGTTACCGGTCGCGCTCTTGTGTGATTACCGTCAGGCCCGGGAATTCGGGACCTGTGAGCCCGGGCTTCGCGCGTATCTCTCGAATCTCGCTCGGGATATCAAAACGGCAGGGACCGGTCAGAGCGCCCTCGGGGACGAGCGTCGGGAATTCCTCAGCTGCTGAGGCCTGTCGCGCCGCTCACGTGCTCGCGTTCGACTGCTGGGCCCGCGCGTCAGCAAGCCAGTCCGGGTCCGGAACGTCAGTCGACCCGACGCCGGTGACCTCGTAGCGCCACTCAACGGCGACCGTTTCGCCGTCGTCAGTTTCGCCGGTCAGCGTCCACGCTGTCTGGCGCGCCAGCCCGTCTCCGTCGACCAGTATCACGACGGTGAAGTCGGTCACAGTCACGTTCCCACCGGACCCGAACGCGCCGGCACCGATCTGTCGCCAGGTCGAGAGGTCAGAGTACTCGTAGCGGTCCACCGTGACGCCATCGAACGTTTCCGTCCCAACCAGCCGGGCGTCGTCGACTGACTCGGAGCTGAGCCTCCCGCGGTCGATGGCGGACTGGAACGCCGTGTCGTCTTGGGGCCTGATCTGATAGAACGCCTCGCCGTCGGTCTCGTACCGGGTGTATGCCGAGCCGTCGGCGACGAAGGTCTCGAAATCGGTTCTGGCGTCCGGCCCGGACATCGTGAATGTCTCCAGCGAGCGGTTCGCCCGCAGGTCCACCCGGTAGTCGTTCGTCATCGTGGCCGTCTCGCCGCCCTCGGTCGTCGAGTACGACCACGTCGCGGTGAAACTGCCCGCGTCTCGGAGGAGGCGGTCCGTCGCTTCGACCGAGAGGTCGTCCCGGTCTGCCGGTGCGGCCCCACCGTCGTCTGCGTCGGTCCCGTCGCCCGCCGCCGGACCGCCGCCGAGACAGCCGGCAAGGACGATTAGCGACACCACCAGCACAGTAAGTAGTCTTGTTGTCATGTCTGGTGGAAGGCTGTCACAGGAGATAAGCTAGTACGGTTGCTACGACGCGGGGACTGGCGGCCGCCGCTACAGCCAGTCGGTCTCCGGGTCGATGCGGTCCGGCGGCGTCTCGCCGGCCAGCGCGGCCCCGACGTTCGCGGCGACGGCGTCGTTCAGGTCGTCGCGGGCCTCCTCGGAGTACCACGCCGCGTGGGGCGTGACGATGCAGTTGTCCAGGCCGACAAGCGGGTGGTCCGCCGCCGGCGGTTCCTCGGCCAGCACGTCGAGGCCGGCGGCCGCGATTTCGCCGTCCTCAAGCGCCGTCCGGAGCGCCGCTTCGTCGACGAGGCCGCCGCGACCGGTGTTGACGAGGATTGCCTGGTCACGCATCGCCGCGAGAGCGTCGGCGTCTATCATCGCTTCCGTCTCATCGGTCAGCGGCGCGTGGAGAGAGACGTAGTCAGCCCGGTCGTACAGCGTCTCAAGCGTGACTTTCTCGACATCGGCTTCGGCCATCTCCTCGGCGTCGACGTACGGGTCGTACGCAACGACGTCGAGGTCGAAGCCCCGCAGTTGGTCGCGCACCCGCCGTGCGATGGGACCGAAGGAGACGAGACCCAACGTCTGGCCCCGGACACGATGTACCGGCCGGGTTCGCTCCCAGCCCCACCCGCCGTCGCGAACGTCGCGGTCGTACGCCGTGAGCGTCCGAACGCAATCCAGCAGCAGCGTCACCGTGTGGGTGGCAACCTCATCGGTACAGTACTCGGGGACGTTCGTGACGGTCACGCCGTTGTCTGCCGCCGCGGACACGTCGATGTTGTCGATACCGACGCCCGCCCTCGCTACGACCTTGAGGTCGTCCAGTGCGTCGAGTACCGCGGCAGTGACCGGCGTGTTCACGTCGACGACCAGCGCCGCCGCCCCGGCGGCGGCGTCCCGGAGCGAGTCCTCGTCGCCGGTCTCCGCCGCGACGACGTCGGCGTCAAGCTCCGCTCGCAGTCGGTCGACATCTATCATCGGGTCATCGCTCGCGACCACACGTTCCATATGCGGAGTCATGGACTGGGACGCTAAAACGGGTCGAAGTCGTTCCCATCGAATAGGAATTCGAGGTCCATGATCGATTGAATACAACGAGTAAATCCGTTGCTCGTTCGAAGCACGCGGTCCGAGCGCTGTGATTTAAGCCACTCGACCGCCAACCCAGCGGTATGCAAATCGAGCTGCGGTTTTTCGCCAACTTCCGGGAAGCCGTCGGACAGAAAACGGTTCACCGCGAGTACGAAAGCGACCTGCAGGCCGGCGACGTGCTCCGGCAGCTCTCCGAGGAGTTCACAGAGATGGACCTGTTCGAGGACGGCGAACTCCGGGAGTACCTGACAATCCTCCTGAACGGAACGGACATCACGCATCTCGACGGACTAGAGACCGCACTGGAAGACGGGGACGAACTCAGTGTGTTTCCGCCAGTCGCCGGGGGCTAGGTCCTGCTGCAGTCGGGTCCCGAATCAACAACAGAAGATGAACGGGAACATCAATCCGACGCGGTCGCCGGCTTCTAATTCTGTGTCCAGTCCGTCGAGATGTTCGTTGAACTCACCGTTGACCGCCACTCGCGCGTAGCATCTGGTCTGCTCGCCTTCGGGGTTTTTCGCCCAGTCGCCCGGCAGGTCCGCCATCTCCGGGGCCCAGCCCTCGGTGGTGGCGTCGGCTTCGGTTTCCGCAATGAGCATCTCGCTCACGTCGTACTCCCGGAAGAACGCGTCAAGGAAGTCACGTAGCGTGTTCCCTTCGAATGTGTATGATAGCGACGGTTCACCGACGACCCGACGAACGTGGCCGGTACACCTGACCTCAACGGTGGTCAGATCCGGGTCCGACATCTCCCGTTCCAGTGTCTCACTGCTCATACGTGCGCTACACCCCGCTCCTACAAATCAGTGAAGTCGAACATGTTCGCCCATCGATGGGGTTTATTTGCGGCGAACTCTGTGTGGCGATATGGACGATATCGAACTGGGGATTCCGTCCGGGATTGTTGAGTCGCTGCCGCCGGACAGCGAGGACACGAAACGCGATATGGAACAGGCTGTCGGTGGCTGGGAGCGGGAACTCAACGCCGCGCTCAACTCCGAAGAGCCGGCTAGTGCCGTCGTCGACCACATCGAACAGTTCGAGAGTCGGTGGGAGGCCTACGACGAGTACGTCGTCGAACTCCGGGCCTGGGGCCAGTCGCCTATCTACGCGATGGCCTGGCGCGACCTCCACGCCGCCGTCATCGCCCAGATCTACGACCACGAGAACTTAGACGAACGCATCAACCGCGAGCGCAACGCCCGCATCGTCGACGACGGTATCCGTCCGGGGTAGGCCGTATCCACCCGAGAGCGGTGGCCCCCAGCCGAGATAGCGCGGGTGTGTCACAACAGCACAGGGACGCCGATAGGTTTAGACGACCGCACCCGTAACGACCACACGATGGAGCGTGAACGGAGTTTTCGCGGCATCTCGGTTCGAGCCGCTATCGGGTATCTGGAGAACCTCGGCGGCGAGCAACGCGGCGAAGCGACCGTCGAAGGCGACGGCTGGGCGGCGACACTCTCGGAGGAGAAAGTCGCTATCGGCCCGAGCCTGCAGCTCAACGAGGTGACGATCGAGTTCGATGGCGAGCCGGAGACACTGGAGCCGCTCATCGAGAAGTTCGCACAGAAAGCGATGCGAGCGGGCGGCTGACCGGGCAGCGATGGCTGACTCGTCGTACCCAATCGAGGGGCAGATCGTCCTGCTGGCTGGCACGCGTGCGAGCATTCCACTCGACCAGCTCCCCGACCTGTTGGAACGGGTCCAGACGTATCTCCGGGAGCACCGCGCGACCTATGACAGGGAGTACGAACGCATCAGCGGCCCCAGAGAAGCCGATTACGTCTGCGCCGAGTCGGGCCACTGGGACAGTATCGGCACAGAGCTCGGACTGGGCGACCGCGAACAGGACGCGGTTCGGCGGGCCCACACCGCCCAGTTCGAGCGCGACGGCCGGCGACTGGACAGAAGCGAGGAGTTCGAGACGACGCTTGAAATCAGGGACGTGCTGGCAGTTACTGCCGAACCGTAATCGTCTCCAAGACCCGCTGGGAGAAATCCGTCTCCGAGAGGTCGCCGTTTTCGAGGTCGTCGATCCACTCGCTGTCGACCGCCCACTCGCCGAGTTCGGTGTCGTCGAGGTCTGTCACGGTCGCCTCGATGTCGACCCCGGACCAGTCGTCAGCGTGGAGGTCCCGGAAGACGTTGATGACCCGGCCAATCTCCCGATGTGGAATGACGGCCGCCTCGTCGGCCGAAATCGACTCGTAGGTGAGCCGATACGTGTCGCCCTCGTCGGCGAACTCGGTGACGTAAACGCCGTGGCTGGTCAGTCGAGACTCTACCTGGAATTCGAAGTCGTCGATATCTTCCTTGCGCATTCGGGGACTGAAATGTGTTCGGGAGCCGGTGCCGCCTCAGTCGTCGCTCGGTGCCGCTGCGCCGCCGGAACTGACGCCGGTTCCGGGGCCGATGTCGATTCCCAGTTCGTCGAGTTTCTCGTCTGGAACGACACCGTTCTCCCAGTCACGCACCTCGTAGTACTCGTCTTTCATCTTCGAGAGCTCCGCGAGTTCGCCCTCGGAACCGCCCTGTGCCGGCATCGCGTGCTCGTCGCCTTCGACGAACCGGTTTGGCAGGTCGTCGTCGGAGCCGTCGAAGCCCGCGAGGTTGTTGTAGTACCGTTCGAGGTTGTAGATGCGCTCTCCGGCCTCCATCAGTTCCTCCTCGCTCACGTCCAGTCCGGTCATGCCGTTGTACTGCAGAACGTACTCCTCGATGCCCTCCGCGAAGGCGTTGAACTTGCAGATGTCGAAGGAGTCGCTGATGGCGTGGAGGTCCTGGAAGGTGGCACACAGCTCGCCCTTGCCCTCCCACTCTCGCGGGTCGACCTTCTCCGGGATGCCCAGAATCTCCGCCGCCGGCGTGTACCCGCGCAGGTGACACGCGCCGCGGTTCGAGGTCGCGTACCCGATTGCCATCCCCTTCATGCAGCGCGGGTCGTAGGCGGCCATCGTCTGGCCCTTGACCGCGAGGGAGTTGGTGTGGGCGTCGAACTCCTCGGCGAGGTGGTCCGGCCCCTCAGCGAGGTGGTCCGCGAGTTCCGTCTCGCGGTGGGCGATCATGTCAATCATGTCGATCATCGTGTCAGCGTCGCCCCAATCAATCCCGTCGCCGAGGTCGTCGAACTTGCCTTCCTCGGTCATCTCCATCGCCATCGCCATGGTGTTGCCCACGTCGATGGTGTCGACTCCCACGTCGTTACACCGTTCGAGCATCACCGCAATCTTGTCGCGCTCGACGTGGCCGGAGTTGGGTCCGAGCGCCCACGCGGACTCGTACTCGTAGGATTCGGTGCGGACGTTCATCTCCTCGCCCTTGTGCATCGCCTGCACCTCGACTTCCTTCTTGCAGGCGACGGGACAGGAGTGACAGGTCGGCTCGTCGACCAGGATGTTCTCCCGGACGTTCTCGCCAGAGACGTTCTCCGAGTCGATGATGCGCTCGCCGTCGCCCTCGGCGTCCGAGTACGACCGCGTCGATGAGTATTTCGCGTTTTTCGTCGGGAGGCCGTCCATCTCCTCGGTGAGATTCATCAGGACGTTCGTTCCGTACATCGACAGGCCGCCCTCGTTGGGCGCGGTCACGTCGGATTCCTGAATGACCTGCATCGCCTGCTTGTGGCCCTCCTGGAACGTCTCCTGATCTTTCGGCTTGGGCATCCGGGTGCTGGACTTGACGACGACGGCTTTGAGCTTCTTGTTGCCCATCACACAGCCGGTGCCACCGCGGCCCGACGCGCGGTCGTCCTCGTTGACGATGCAGGCGTATTTGACTTCATTCTCACCGCCTTGACCGATTGCCATCACAGAGAGGTTCTTGCCCAGCGAGCCGCCCTCGATTTCGCCTTCGAGGTCGTCGATAGTATCGTGGATGCCCTGGCCCCAGAGGTGTGAGGCGTCGCGCAGTTCCACCTCGCCGTCTTCGACGAGCGCGTACACCGGTTCGTCGGCCTGCCCTTCGAACAGCAGTCCGTCGAATCCCGACCACTTCAGCCGCGCGCCTGACCAGCCGCCGTGGTGGGAATCAGTGACGGTCCCCGTCAGCGGCGACTTCGTACAGATGGCGATCCGACCGCTCATCGTCACCTGTGTCCCCGTCAGCGGCCCGTTCATGAACGCCAGCAGGTTGTCCGGCCCCAGCGGGTCCACATCTGGCCCCTGGTCGAAGACGTATTTCACGCCGAGCCCTCGCGCACCGATATACTTTTTCGCGTCTTCCTCGTCAATACCTTCGTAGGCTACGTCCCCGTCCCCAAGGTCGATTCGCGCCACGTGGTCCTGAAAGCCACCAAGGTCTGTCATGGTAATACATGACTCTCTGGCTGGGAACAACTTAACGATTTGTGTTGCTAACTCACAGATATCCGACGCTTTCAGCGATCGCGTCCCTGCGTGACCAGCTCACATCCGTTGGTCAGGTCCGAACCGTTTAAGAGTCCGAACGGCAAACTCCGGAGTAACTCGCTGGACGACGGGCACCAGCGGGCACCTGCGTGTGCAGGTCGGGATGTGAGTCGCGAAACGCGACTTGAACCACGCAACGCCCGTGGTGAATACACATGGCACGAAGCGCATATTCGTACATTCGAGACGCCTGGAAGAACCCAGGTGACGGACAGCTCGCGGAACTACAGTGGCAGCGCCAGCAGGAGTGGCGCGATCAAGGGGCCGTCGAACGCATCGAGCGCCCGACCCGCCTCGACAAGGCTCGCTCGCAGGGCTACAAGGCGAAACAGGGCGTTATCGTCGCTCGCGTCTCCGTCCGGAAGGGTAGTGCACGCAAACAGCGACACAAGGCCGGCCGTCGCTCCAAGCGCCAGGGTGTCACGCGCATCACCCGCCGGAAGGACATCCAGCGCGTCGCCGAGGAACGCGCCTCCCGCACCTTCCCGAACCTGCGCGTGCTCAACAGCTACTCCGTCGGCCAGGACGGCCGCCAGAAGTGGCACGAAGTCATCCTCATCGACCCGAACCACCCGGCCATCCAGAACGACGACGACCTGTCGTGGATCTGTGCCGACGACCAGGCCGACCGCGTCTTCCGCGGTCTGACCGGTGCCGGCCGCCGCAACCGCGGTCTCAGTGGTAAGGGCAAAGGGAGCGAGAAGACCCGCCCGTCGCTGCGCAGCAACCGCGGCAAGGGCAAGTAACCCACCTTTTTCCGCATCGGGTGCGCGAAGCGCACCACTCGGCGCAAAACCGTGGGCGAAAAAGGCCGAACGCTCGCTCCACTCGCGTTCGGTGAACCGCGCTTGCTTCGCTCGCGCGGATGCCCCTCCGTGATTTTCGAGTTCAATTCTTCCAGACATCCGGCCCTAGCGCCATCTATAGAGGTAGCCGACTACACCCAGACGCCCTGTTCGCGGTCCATGATACTGACAACGACGACGTGGGGCAACGTGACGACCGCGATGAACACCAGATACAGCGCGACCCACTCCGGGACGGACCCCGGCGGGTTCGGGACCAGGAAGTACAGCCCGCCGAGCAGGGCGAGCGAGGCGACGGTCAGGGGTGCGGCGTCGCGGGCGAACCGCGCCAGCGCGGCTGTCGGGTCGCGGTTTTCGAGCGCGGCAGTGGCGTCGTCGTCGACCAGCAGCAGGCGGGCGACGTGGCGCAGCGAGTGCCACAGACAGAAGTACACGCCGATGGCGAGCACCGGCGGAACGAGGGCGAAGTACGCGAGCAGGCCCAGCGTCTCACCGGCGTCAAGCAGCCACGGCTGGCGGGCGTCGGCGCGAGCGAACCCGACGGCCAGCGTCGCCACGACGAGCGCGCCGTAGGCGAGGGCGAGCGCGGTCCGCACGTCGGTCCGGAACGCCCAAGCGATGGCGGCCGCGGCGTCGGGCGCGAACAGCGACACCAGGTCCGTGGCGACGCGGCGATACCACTCGGGGAACGCGAGCAGCGGGACCAGCATCGGCAGGCCGCCCCGGACGAGGACGGCCCCGACTCGCTGGGGGAGCGACCGGAGGTGGTCGGCGTCGGCCAGCGCGACCAGCGCGTACAGGTCGCCCTGGCCCCAGTGAAACCACGTCACCGCGATGAACAGGACAAAGGCCGCGGCGGGTGCGAGGAACCAGACGAGGGCGTAGGCACCGCCGACGACGCCGTAGAGCGCGAACACGCGGGCGATAGCCCGCCAGTCCGGGCGCTCGCCGCGGGTGCGTGCGACCGCGAGGTGGTCGACCGCGCCGTGGGGAAGGCCGAGCAGGACGGCACTGACGACCAGCGGAACATACTGGAGCGCGGGCGGTATCGAGACTCCGGCGAGGAACGGCGCGACGACGGCAAGGCTGGCAACCCAGCCGGGAATCAGGGCGATCCGGTAGCGAACAGACGGCTCGACGGCGTTGCGGTAGGTCACTTCCATCTGTCGATGAGCCAGACGTAGAGCACGACCCCTTGCACGACGAACAGCGACGTCAGGAAGAAAAACACCGCCTCCTCAATCGGCAGGTCAAGCAGGGGAATCGCGTACCCGGTTGTGTACTGTTTCGAGATGGTCCAGATCCCGAGTCGGATGGCAATGCTGTCGATACCACAGAGGTAGGCTGCCGGTACCAGTGTCCCACCGGCCACCGTCCGCCACTCACCGGCGAGGAAGTGCCACCCGAACAACCACTGGATGGCGAGAATCGGCCCGCTCCAGACCAGTAGAGAGCCGAGATACAGCCCCGAGTCGGAGCGCAGAAGCGCGAGGCCGGACAGAACGACGACAAGCGCAGCGGCGAACCCGACAAGCCGCGTCCGTACCGGCGTGGCCAGCGAGCGAGCTGTGTCCACCCGAAACCGGGCTACCCACAGCCCCACCATCGCGGTCTGCAGAACGAAAAAGAGGTACTCGCCGAGGGGAATCGACCAGAACCGCACCAGTACGGCGCCGTCGCCGTACCACCAGACGCCGCGTCGGATGAGCTCGCCGTCCCACGGCGTCGTGTAGACGAGCGCCAAGCCTGTGAGGATAGCCGTTGCTGTGAGTACGTCCCGGCGGCTGCCGAGGCGGTAGGTGGCCGTCAGCACCAGTGCGGCCACGACCGGGACCACGAACAGGGCGTGGAACTGGAGATACGTGGGCGTGGGCAACATTAGTTCAGGTGCGACACTGGGTCAGCGACGACGCCCGACGCGCGGGTGTCATCCACGCCACGTAGGCTGCCCGTGGCTGTGAGCGTCTGTCGGCGTCTCACCGGGGCCGCGCTCGGACACCGCGCTCACGGTGTAAAACGTCGCTTCGGGGTCACCGTTGCGCCGCCAGTGCCACCACGTGCGGGCGAGGAGCCAGAGCCGGCGGCGGCGGGTGAGATCCGGCGTCTCCGTCAGCACGTCGTAACCGCGGTCGCGAATGAGCCGGTGGTGGTCAGCGTACAGGACTGCGGCCAGCAACACGCCGAACTGGCAGTCTTCCGGCAGGTACCGAATACCGGCGACGCCCTCGCGATACAGTTCGTCGGTCCGGGCCAGTTCCTCCTGCATCACAGCGCGGAAGGCGTCGTCGACTTCGGCGTCGGCCAGTTGCTCTTCGGTGACGCCGTGGCGGTCAAGCGTCTCCTGTGGGAGGTACACCCGCCCGTAGTCGTGGATGTCCTCGCGGACATCCCGCAGGAAGTTCGAGAGCTGAAACGCCTCTGCCAGCGCCGTTGCGTGGGGCAACGCCTCTTCCTTCTGTGGCGGATCCATCACCTCTGTCATCATGTGCCCGACCGCGACGGCAGAGCCACGCATGTACTCGCGGAGATCCTCGAACGTCTCGTAGCGGGCCTGTGCGATGTCCATCTCCATCGCATCAATGAAGACATTGATCGTCTCCTCGGAGATGTCGTGACGCTCGGCGAGGTCCTGAAACGCCGCCATAACCGCCTCGTGGTCTGTTTCAGCCGGGTCAATGTTCCCGAGCGCGGCCTCGCGAATTACCTCCAGTTGCTCGTGCTGGACGGTCGGTGGCGGGCCGTCCGGCTGGTCGACGACCTCGTCCGCGACCCGGAAGAACGCGTACATGACGTACGTCGGGTGGCGGATGCGTTCCGGAAGTAGACGCGTCGCGAGGTGGAACGTCCGTCCGGTTTCCTGCTGTATCGATTTGCTCGTTTGAATGTTATCGGAGTGCATTGAAAGCTATCGGGAAGTCATTCGGCGGACGATTCGTCGCGCGCTTGTCTGGAGGCTGTACGTACTGGTCCGGTCGACCCGTGGTTGCACCGCTATCACTGGGTCGTGTGTCCTGTCCGTTCGCTGACGACAGAGAGGACACTGGTTCGATATCACTACATGTATATACGGTTGTTATCCGTATAAGTAGACTACCAAACTGCTTCGGGAACCACGTCAGGAGTCCGCTGTCGAGAGAGGGGTTCAAAAGCACGGGTTACCAGTTTTCGAACACTTCTTCCAGTAACTTTCGCTCACCAGCACGGAGGTGCTGGTGAAACGTCGATGGGCAGATGTCCATTGACTCGGCCAGTTGCTCGCCAGACACGTCTCGCGGCCAGTCGAAGAAGCCGCCCAGGAACCCTTTCCGGAGCGCCGTTAGCTGGCGATTGGTCAGTCGGTCCTCGACGTTTGCGATGAACGCCTGCCGGGAGACCGGTGGTTCGTCCCGTTCCCGCACGGAAAGTAGTTCTGTCTCCGGATACCGGCTGCGGACCTGCTCGACCACGCTCCGAGTTTCCATCGATGCCGGGAGCGCGACAGTGACCGTCGCCTGCCCGGGTTCGACCAAGATGTCGCCCGTCTGGGCCCCGCGGTCGGCGACAACGGAGACGACCGGCGGGTCCGAGACAGTGAACTCGAACAGTGCCGATGAGTCGGCCGTCGAAACGTGCGAGACACCCGAGACGTGTGGGTGGTCAGCGGCGACGGCGCAGACCGCAGAGGGGTCGTCGGTCTCGACGAGGAAGAACATCACCGTCTCCTCGCCGTCGGGAACGCTCCCGCCGTACTCCATCGAGCAGCCGAGTTCGCTCGCCACGTCGATGTAGAAGACCTCCGGGTCGGTGACCTGCAGTTCGAGTTCGGTAACGTTGTCGGCGGTCAGCAGTCGGCTGGTCTCGCGGGCGTCGATAGCCGCAGCAGTCGCCCGGCCGATGGTCCCCAGTACGGCCTGCTCTCGGGGGTCGAACACGTCGTCGCTGTCGGCGTAGACAGTGAGGACGCCGTACAGCGACTCGCCGGAGACGAGCGGGACTGCCGCGACCGATGCCACATCGGAGTCGGCGAGCCGGCTGTGTTGCTCGTCGATGTCGCCGGTCACCACCTGCATCTCCTCGGTTCGGGCCGCCTCCGCGACCGGGTCGTCGGCGTCCAGCGGGATGGACAGCGTTGTCGGGTGGTCGGCGGAGAGCGCCGTCGACGACAGCGTCTCATCGCGCAGGTCGAGTTCGGACACCCAGGCGAACTGGTAGGAGTCGACTTCGGCCAGCCGGTCACAGACGGTCTGCTGGATCGCCTCGCGCGAATCAACGGTCAGTACGTCGCCCATCACCGCTTTCAACAGCCCGTCGACCCGGTCGACGAGCTGTTTGAGGTTCTGTCGTTCGGCTTTGAGCTCCTCGCTCCGTCGCTCGGCCGCCAGTTCGGCGAGCTTCCGCTGGGTGATGTCGATGTGTGCGACGACGGCGCTCCCGGCTTCGTCGTCGGGTAACGGTGCGACCCGCATCAGAAACCACTGTTTCTCTTCCGGAGAATGACATGGGTACTCCATCGTGAACAGGTCCTGCTCACCGTCGATAACCGATTCGATGCCGCCGACTGCCTGTCCGGCGTATTCGTCCGCGTCGACATCAGTTGTCGTGAAGTAGTTCGTCCCCTCCATCTCCCCGTCCTCGTCGCCCGCGAACTCCCGCCAGGCGCGGTTGGTGAACAGGATCGTTCCCTCGTCGTCGAGGACAGCGATATTGATGGGTAGCGTGTCCAACGTCGAGTGAGCGAGTGTCTCTGGTGGCTTCATTCAGTGTCCCTGGCTCGGAATAGCCGATACCCTGTGTAATAGCGGCTGGTGAATAAACGTGTGGCCCGAAAACGGGGGACTGTTGCCTGTGCGAAAACCTCTAAACGCTATCGCCCGAAACCCGTAGGTATGTTCGGGTCCCGGAATTCCCGGGGAGAGTCAGTCACCTGCATCGCGTGTGGGGAGTCCATCTTACGATCCGAGGCCCGCGAGTACGACAAACACGGCGACCGGTGGGACCGCCGGGACAAGACGTTCGAACACCTCTGTAAAGCCTGTTTTGCCGAGCTGTGCCAGCAACCACGGGATGGCCTCGAAACGACGCTTGATGCCGCCGGAGCGGGCGAGGCCGATCAAGAGACGTTCCTGAAACGGTTCCGGGAACTCTCCGAGGGCGACGCTCGCAGGGAATGAGACGGGGGAGTTGCGGTCTAGTCCCACCCCGACAGCCCTAACTACGCCCTGTTCGTACCGGGTGACATGACTACAGAGGACGCGCAGGCGGCCGCCGGGACCGCCGAAGGGCAAGGCCCCGTCGAAATCGACCCGGAGATGGCCCGACACTTAGAAAACAAGCGCGAAGAACTGTTCGAGAAGTTCGGCATCCCCGACGAGTTTCCGCCCGAGGTACTTGAGGAGGCCAAAGAGCGAACGCAGGACGTGCAGGCCGAAATCGAGGACGAGGTCGACGAGCGCCGGGACCTCCGAGAGATGACGACCTGGACGACAGACCCCATTGACGCCCAGGACTTCGACGACGCCATCTCCATCGAGGAGCGCGAGGACGAGATCGTCCTCTGGGTCCACATCGCCGACGTGACTCACTACGTCAACCCCGACACGAAGATGTGGGAGCAGGCCGTCGAGCGCGGGAACACCGTCTACCTCCCGGCCTATACCGTCCACATGCTGCCGCCCGTCCTCGCCGAGACCGTCTGTTCGCTGGTCCCCAACGAGGACCGCCTGGCTCACACCGTCGAGATGCACCTCGACAAGGAGAACCTCGGCTACGAGGAGATAAACATCTACAAGTCCGTCATCCGCTCGGACGCTCGCCTGACCTACACCGAGGCCGAGCGCCTGCTGGACGAGCCCGAGACCGCAGACGACGTGCTGGAGGACAAGAGCGTCGACCTCGCGGAGAAAACCGAGCGCGTCTGGGAACTGGCCGACCGGATGCACGAACAGCGCAAAGAGGAAGGGTCGCTTGTCCTCAACCCCGCCCGCGACCGCGCCCACACTATCATCGAGGAGTGCATGCTGAAGGCCAACAAGGCTGTCACCCACGAACTGATGTGGAACCGCGGCGTCGAGGCGATGTATCGGGTCCATCCCCAGCCCAGTCCCGACGAGTGGGACGAGGCACTGGTCGAGATACAGGAACTCGACGGCGTCTCCATCCCCGGCGACGCTTGGGACGACCCACGGAAGGCCGTCAACGCCACGCTCGAACAGGCTCCCGGTCGCCAGCTCGATAAGATCCAATGGGCCGTGATGAAGGTGATGCCCCGGGCGAAGTACATGAACGACCCCTTCGGCGGCCACCACGCCCTGAACTTCGAGATTTACGGCCACTTCACCTCGCCGATTCGGCGCCTCTCGGACCTCATCAACCACTGGATCGTCTACACCAACGACGTGCCCGAGGACCTCGTCGCGCTGTGTGACCGCGCCAGCGACCGCCAGAAGGACGCCGAACAGTGCGAGCGCGAGTACAAGAACTTTCTACAGGAGGTCGGTCTCGATCCGTCTGCTGTCAACAACCGCGGTATCGAAGTGGTCGAGAATCCCGACGCGGGTGACGAAGGCGATGCCGACGCGGATGCCGCCGACGCAGCCGTCGAAGAGTAACGCCGGCAGCGCCGTCAGCCGCCCCCGACAACGGGAAGACCTTTTCACAGTCGGTGCGGCACTGCCCGTATGTGCCCTCCAGCACCCGCAATCGTCACCGAGGGGTTGACGAAGCGCTACAGCGGGGTCTCGGCGATAGAAGACCTCGACCTCACAGTCCCGCGCGGGAGCGTCTTCGGCTTTCTCGGCCCCAACGGCGCGGGCAAGACCTCGACGATTCGCATCCTGACGACGTTGACGAACCCGACAAACGGCACTGCCCGAGTCGCGGGCGAGTCAGTCGCCGACCGCGCCGCGGTGGTCGAACACATCGGCTTCCTCCCGGAAGAGCCGCCGCTGTACGACGAACTCACCGGCCGCGAGCAGTTGGAGTACGTCGCCGGCTTGCGCGGGCACGAGGACTGGGACCGCGTGGAGTCACTGCTCGACCGGTTCGACCTCGACGCGGACGCCGACCGGCGCGTCGAGACGTACTCGAAGGGGATGAAACAGAAACTCGGCCTCATTCAGGCACTGTTGCACGATCCCGATGTGCTCTTTCTCGACGAACCCACTTCGGGACTGGACCCGCGGGCGGCCCGGACAGTGCGTGATACCATCGGCGAGGTCGCGGCCGCGGAGACGACAGTGTTCCTCTCGACACACATCCTCCCTGTCGTTGAGGAGTTAGCCGACACCGTTGGCGTCCTGTACGACGGCGACCTTGTCGCAGAGGGGTCGCCCGAGGAACTGACCGGCAGCGTCGCGTCCGGAAGCACGCTCGAAGACGTGTTCCTCGACGTGACCAGCGAGCACCCGGGTGACCGATGAGACGCCCGAACGGGCGGCGGATACGGCTGGTCGCGCGGACGGAACTGCGGCGTACCTGGCGCAAGCTCGTGGGCACGACACGCGGGACGCTCTTGCTGCTCGGCGGGGGAGTGGGTATCATCATCTACAGTCTCGTTATCGGCGTGGGAGCGTTCTTTCTCGGCGGTTTTCTCACCGACAGCAACCCCCAGACGGTCAGGCTTGCAACGACAGCTGGTATCGTCGGGCTGCTCGGACTCGTCGGCTTCTTCACGCTTCAGCATACGGTGAAATCGGCCGGCAAACCGGACGCTGCCGACGGTCTGCTGACGACAGTCCCCTACGAGGACGCGGCGGCCGGGCTGCTCGCTGCCGAGGCTAGTCGAGTAGTGGGCGCACTCACTATCCCGATTCTGGCGCTGGTAGGCGGGCTTGTAGTCGGTGATGGCGGTGTACTCGTCGCTATCGTAGCCCTCGTCGGGTCGGTCGC
This sequence comes from Haloarcula sp. Atlit-120R, assembly GCF_003665885.1. Lineage (NCBI taxonomy): Archaea > Methanobacteriati > Methanobacteriota > Halobacteria > Halobacteriales > Haloarculaceae > Haloarcula > Haloarcula sp. Atlit-120R. Next base: position 690,465 of record NZ_QPLN01000001.1, read on the forward strand.
GGTTACCCTGCTTGGCACGGTCCTCGGCTTCGGTCTGGGGCTAGTAACGAAACTGGTCGCGAACCGTTCGGCCTTCATCGCAAGTCATCGCGCGAGTGTCGGAGCCGCCGTCTCGCTGATCCTGCCGCTTGGCTGGGTCGCGATGACAGCCGTTCCGACGATACAGCTCCGCGTGCTCCGGTTAGCGACCCACTCCCCGCTCTCGTGGCCCGCCGACGTGATCCTGCTCGTGCTGGGGACCGGCGGGAATCCGGTCACTGCCGCCGTCGCCACGGCAGGGATTCTCAGCGCGCTCCCGGCAGGCGCAGTTGCGTGTCTGTGGCTAGCTGCGCAGACCTGGTATGTCGATCCGGTCCAGCCCGACCACGAGTTCGACGCCGACAAGCGAACACTCTCTGACCGGCTGCTGAGAGGACGGATCTCGACGGCAACCCGCGTGGTCGCCCAAAAATCGTGGCTCCGTGCCAGGCGAGCGCCCATCACTGTGCAGTTCGCGATCATGCCGTTTTTCTTCCTGGTGTATCACCTCCAGATCGTCATTCTGGAGCGAGTGGTCCCGCCGACGCTCCCGCTCAGCGCCGGGCTGGCCAGCGCGGCGGCGTTCGGGGCCGCGTTTTCGCTCAATCCACTCGGCGGCGAGGAGGGGGTCCTGCCGCTAACACTGACCGCCAACGTCTCCGGTCGGGCGTTCGTCACCGGACTTGTCCTCGCAGGCGCACTCCCCGGCGTCGTGGTGACGACGCTACTGGTTGTCGGCCTCGGCGTCGCCGCCGGAACACCGCCAGTCACGCTCGCCGTCGGACTCACAGTCGCACTCGTCGCAACCCTGGCCGCACCGGCTATCGCCGTTGGGGCCGGCGTCGTGTTCCCGAAGTTCGAGTCGTCGTCTGTGCAGGGCCACGAAGTAGTGGTTCCGAGCGGCTGGGCGTTCGGGCTGTACTTCCTCGTCCTCGGCGTGGCCGTTGCGCCGGGTAGCGTGACGTACCTGCTCGCCGTCCGTGACCTGTTCTCACTCCCGTTCGACAAAATGTGGCTCCTCGGCGGAGGCGGTATAACGAGCGTCGGAATCGCCGTCGCCGGCGCTGTCGCCGGCTTCCTCTATGCCGCCAACCGCGTCGCGACCTACCGGCTCGACTAGCAGATCGGCTTCGGGTCCAGTCCCATCCCCTCCAGCGTTTCTGCGTAGTCGGCGTACGCCGCTCCGATAGCATCCGTCGCGGCCGCCGCTGCCGTCTCGCGTTCGGCTTCCGAGAGGTGTGCGAGAGCGGTCACCCCGTCGTCAAGTGCTGACGCCTCGTCTCGAATCCCACGAAACATATCGGCTCGCCCCTCGTCCGCCTCGTTGATGAAGAAGCTCACCACCTGCAGGTAGAACCGGTCGGCGACCAGCGGCGCGGCGACGAGGCCGGCCCCAACGCGCCGTGCAGTGCCGCTCACCGTTTCCAGATGGTCGACGAACCCGTCCGGGTCACCGGCGTCTGCGTCGATGCGGTTCGCCCGCTCCATCGCGGCCTCGGCAGCTGCCTCGAACTGCGCCGCCACGTCACTGTCTGTCTCGGCTGCCCACCGGCCGAGGATATCTGCACTCCCTGATTCACGGGTCGCCGCCACCGTGAGGACTGCCTCCGTCTCCAGTGTCGCATCTGTTGCTGCGATAAGCACCTTGTCCGAGCCCAGTCTGTCTCGCTCCGTCTCGGTCTGGTCACGGACAGCGTCGATAGTGGCTTCGGCGTCCATACGTCCGCTGGGCGCGGCAGGGGCTTGAAATCCCCGCCCGATTTATCCACGGGGGAGCGCTACAGTCAGTATGGCCGAAGACTACCCTGACCCGCCGACGGACCCGCCGTCACTATCCGCAACAGCGTTGCAGACGAAACTCGACACCGGCGAACCAGTCCGGTTACTCGACGTTCGTGACCGCGACGAGTACGAGCAGTGGCGGGTTCGCGGCGAGACGGTGACAGCAACACAGCTGCCCTTTGCGAAGTTCCTCCAAGCGAAGGTGACCGGCGAAGTGAACGATATCGTCGACGAGGTAGCCGGCAGCGGCCCGATAACGGTCGTCTGTGGCCGCGGCGAGGCCAGCGCCTTCGTTGCCGGATTGCTCACTGAACACGACATTGAGGCGCAGAACCTCAGCGACGGCATGGAGGGCTGGGCACGGCTCTACGAAGCCCGCGAGATCCCCTGCGACGACGCAACCGTCCTCCAGTACCGTCGTCCGTCGTCGGGCTGTCTCGGCTACATGGTCGTCAGCGACGATTCGGCCGCTGTCATCGACCCGTTGCGGGCGTTCACCGACCGGTATATCGCCGATGCTACTGACCGCGACGCCTCGCTCACCCACGCTATCGACACGCACGTCCACGCCGACCACGTCAGCGGTGTCCGGCGTCTCGCCGAAGAAACCGATGCCAAACCAATGCTTTCCGAACGGGCGGTTGCTCGCGGTGTCGACGACATGACTGCACTGGCCGATGACGAATCGCTTCAGGTCGGGTCAGCCACGCTGGAGCCTCGTCCCCTGCCCGGTCACACGACCGGCATGACTGGCTTCACTATCGGTGACGTGCTTCTGGCCGGCGACAGCATCTTCCTCAACAGTGTCGCCCGCCCGGACCTCGAAGCCGGGGCCGACGGCGCTCGTGACCTCGCCCGCGATCTCCATCGGACGCTGACTGACCGGCTATCGGTACTACCCGATGAAACGCTCGTCGCCCCAGGCCACTACAGCGAGTCGACGATGTCGGCTAACGGTGGCACGTTCACAGCCTCGCTGGGCACGCTCCGAAGCCGACTCACAGGATTCGAGATGGACCGTGAGGCGTTCGTCGAGTACGTCTGTGACGACATACCGGCGCGACCCGCCAACTTCGAGCGGATTATCGCGATCAATCTCGGAGCGGAGACGGCCGACGACGACACGGCGTTCGAACTCGAACTCGGCCCGAACAACTGCGCGGCCGCGCCGTTGGACGCGGTGTGATTCACCGTGTGGCAGCAGCGGTTACAGTGGAAGCCGCTTCCGAATCTGGTCGAGGAGCGACTCGTCTTCGTCCGGCAGCGACTCACCCACCACGTCCTCCCCCGGGAGAATGACAGTCCGCTCCCCGTTGTCCTCGACCTCGATGAGGTCGTCCGCCTTGAGAGCGGCGAGCGCGTCCTCAATACGATCGATATTCTCTTCCGTCCGCGACCGAAGCTCGAAGACAGTCATCCCCTCGTCGCGGCGGTCAGCGAGCGCATCGAGCACCGCAACCTCAGTGTCGTCCCGGTCGCGATACTCCGGCTTCGCTCTCATATGCCCTACTAAAACCGGCTGGGTCTAATCTTTGTCCCTCGGAATTGTGATATACTATCCTGTGCAGTGAACCATCCACCAACAGAACAGACGATATGACTCGCTGCTTCGCGTGCTCGGCGCTGAATTCCGTGCTCGCCGCTTTCGTCTCTACCGGTGACAGTGTGGCTAACTGTCTACCTGTCTGGGTGTCGATGGCATGCGAGCAAAAAACCAAACATACTCCACCATTGTTAATCAGTCAACAATTGAAGCCCCTCACTCGTTTGAACTCTCTCGTGTTGTTTCGACGAACGACCGTCGGGGCCCCTGAGAAGCGCGGTCGTCACTGACAGACACTCTGTGACTCACACTACAGATGTGAGAGTGTCGCTACCTGCCATTCTCGTGGTACGCTGGTCCCTCTTCGGTGGTAGAGCCATACTTTGCCATGAGAACCCGAATTGACCATTCATCGGTATAGTACTTGTACGCCCAATTGTACTTGATATACGTCGTCTCGAACACTCCACCATCTTCCGTAACGAACGTTACATTGACCGTATCTGGGATATACGTGTGGTCTCGTTCTGAGTAGCTATCATCGTTGTCATTGTAGTCTTCAACGATAACATAGTAGTTCCAAAGTGGGTCAAGCCGGTCATCTACTGTTTTAGAACGGTTTGTTGTGTCTCTCATTTGAATTGTCATATGATATGAATTGTTTTCTGGGAAAGTTTCTGTCTTGGCAGACCGGTTATAGTCGAGTTCGCGGTATATTCGCTGCATATTCTGGTCAAATTTCTTAAACTTCTCTGCCTTACTGAGTTCATCCCTACTGGGGGATTCAGTTTCCACTTTTGATTTCTCAGTAGCCACGGGTGTACTGTTGATTTCCGTAGTCACGGACGTGGTAGTCTCGGTAGTTTTCGTTATCCGTTCTGGTGTTTGTGTCGGTGATGCTGTCTCCTGAGTTGGTCCACTCCCTCCTACAAATGTGGAACAGCCGGCAGACATAATCAAGAGAGCGAGCACAATACCGCTGAATATAGTTTTGATGTCAGTCATAGTTTTTGAGTATAGTTACCGGGGTTCCCTGTTTGCTTCTTTAGCGAAATAATTGGAGTTTCAGTCGAGTTTGAAATTGCTCTTGATGTCCTGCTATTTATCGATCCATCCTCCGCTGAAAGTGAGTTAAATACGACCTGATAACCAGAAATAAAAAATACAATCTCACGCACAGGAGAAGCAAAGCTACACATATAGGGGAACGCGGTCAGACCACTGCAGAATCTCCCAATAGAATGTATGCTAGTCAGCCATGAGCAGACATGTATTGACTTGAGGCTGTTCACCGATATAATAGCCATAGCGATAACTGAGAATATGAGATTTTCTAGAACGGTCATTAACCGATTTGCTGCTCTCAATCTAGCTCTCAATTTTTGTCCCATCTCGTCGTAAAATTGCTTTTTATTCTTTATAAATTCTACCTTTATGCGAGAGAATAGAAGTTGTCACCAAAAACTCCACCCTCCGTTATTGTCGCCGTCGTTGTCTTCGTTGCCACCGCCCCCAAACCAACCACCGCCTTCGCCATCTTCATCATCGTTACTGCTGCCATCATCCTCGCCACCAAGTAGGCCGTCAAAGAACCCTTCATCATCCTCATTGGCATTGTTACCACCATCACCACTACTGCTGTCCTGACCATTGCCGGTACTATCACTGCTGCTACCACCGTCATGGTAACTCCAGTCATATCCACCACCATTCTCGTTATCATCTTCTTCATTATTTGGATTCATTAGATTGTTCGGCACACTAGAGTCTGGACGGGTACTACTGCTGTCATCGTGAGTGTCGTCGCTTGAGTCGACGGTATTCGGATTTTCAGGCTCTTCAGCAGCGACATTCCTTTCTTTTATTTTCTCCTTTTGCTCGTCAATAGTCTCTTTACTGAATGTCCCTCCGTAACCGTCTTCGGAGTACTTGTTCATGTTCTCTTCCTCGATTATCTTGGTGAGTTCATTGTCCACGTACAGCCATAGACCATCCCGGCCGTCAGTATCGACAATGGTATCCTCGATGGTCATGGCGGCACTCGTACAGCCCATGTTTTCGCCGTCAACGTAGTAGTTCCCGCTGCCGCCCGGACAGTTGTTGCCACCAGCGCTGCTACCGGTACCGGACGAGCCGGCCACCTGAATCGACCGGTTAGCGACGCCACGCCCTCCGGCAGCATCGTAGGCGACCGCACGGACGGAGACAGAGCCGGATTCGTTGAATGTATGCGTGATGGTCGAGGTCCCGTTCTCGCCGGCGAGTCGCGTCTGGTTCTGAGCGGTGCCGTTGACGACCCAGGCGAGCGTTCGGAGGTCAGCGTCGCCGGCAGTCACATTGGCAGTCAGGTTCCGCTGGAGGCCAACGGGAACGGCAGATGGGGCCGAAACCGAGACTGACGGCCCGCCGGCGGCCACCACGTCGACATGGAGCGTGTCCGAACGCGACGCCCCGTCGTCATCAGTGACGGTGACAGTGACGTTGTATTGGCCGGTTTCAGCCGGTGAGAACGTCGTCTTGGCACAGGTCAGGCAGTCGGGTGTGCGTGCTGTGCCGTCCGGCGCTTCGATGGTCCACTCGAATGATTCAACTGTGCCATCGGGGTCGCGCGAGCCGTTGGCGTCCAACTGGACCGACGTCCCTCGCTCGACGGACTGGTCCAGTCCGGCGTCAGCAAGCGGTGGCTGGTTCTCGGTCGCCATCGCTGTTCCACAGAGAAGTGCTGAGAGGGCGAGGACCGACACCACGAGCGTCGTCATCCGCTGCATTGGCGTAACGTAGTACCGCTTCCAGTTATAAAATTTCACAAGCCGTGATGAAATTAATGTAGCAGCGTCGCGAAACGGGGTAGCGTTCTGTCACGATCGGTGGAGCCAACGGGCAGGGTTTAAGTACGCCACGGTGGGAAGTTCTGGCAATGGGTCTCAAATGTTCCGTCCTCGGGCACAAGTACGGTGAGACCACCGTCGAGCGCGAGCGCGAAGAGCAGGGTAGCGAAGTCGTCATCACCATCCAGGAACGGGAGACCTGTGAGCGGTGTGGAAATACGCGAATTGTCTCGGAAAACAAGGAGGTAACGGCTATCGAGACACCGTCGGACATCGCCAGCGACCTCGTCGAAGAAGAGTCCGGATCCGAAAGGCCGAAGACCGAGTCACAGCCGGAAGACGACCCGGCTGAGAGCACAGTCAGTCCCGATGACGAGGAAAGGGAGCGGTCGGACGGCTGGGACAGCGTCGACGACCCGGTCGAAGCGCCGGGGGACGCGGGACTCGACGACGCGGACGACGGGGAGTCGGTCGACCCGTCCGCCGACGACGCCGAGATTATCGACGACGGGGACGACGGCGAGGAGGAGAGCGGCGACGTGGAACTGGACGAGCCGACGACGACGGTCGACGTGCCGGACGCGGAAGGCGAGGAGCCGGTACCCGAAGACGAGACCGACCCCGAAAAAGACGACGGACTCATTCTCGGCGAGGAAGAGGAATCAGAGCCGGCTGGCGACGACCGACAGCCCGGTGAGTGGCCCGATGAGCCGGGAGATGACGGGGACGGCTGGTCGCCGGAGACAATGCCGGTCGACACCGGAACGGACGACGATTCGAGCGTCGAACCGACCAGCGACAGCGCCGTGACGGTTCCGGAGGGCGAGTTTGCCTGTCCAGAGTGTGGCTTCACCACCGAAGTGGAGTCGACATCGTTGCGTGCCGGGGACTTCTGTCCGGAATGTCACAAGGGGTCACTTATCACCCGTGACGAGGAGTGAACGCAAAGGGTAAGACAGCCCCTCGCAAAAACTCGCCCATGCGAGAGTACAAGATGCGACGGGGCGAGCATCTCGAAGACCGCGTCCCTGACATGGAAGCGTTCGTCGAGGAGTACTTCGGCGAAGTGACCGATACGGAAGAGTACGAAGGCAACGACCTGCTGGTCGTCGACGACCCGGACAACCCCGTGTTCGAGCGGGTCGTCGCGGGCCGCGTCGAGTACGGCTCGAAGAAGGACAAACTCGCGCTGCACATCGACGAGCGGCCCGCGGAGGAGGTCATAGCCGAAGGCAACGTCGATGCGGCCGAAGACGCCGTCGCCATCAAGAACGACTTCCTTGAGGAAGCGACCGACCGCGACGCGAAGGCGCGCCGCGATTCGCTGAAGCGCTCGGTCGAGGACGACGCCGACGCCCCGGACAACGTCTGAGGCCGGTCGTCGGGCGCGAGTCGTGAGTGCCGGCGATACGTGGCTCGTAGCTGCTGGTTCTTCCGGACCGAGTACCGCCATTATCACACAGCGTCAGACGGGCGTCACATCTAAATACGCTTGTGGCATACATTCACATACGCCTCACCCGGAGGCGCTCACAAGTATCCGGGGCACGAGACACCCCTCGTGTTGCCACGGACGCGGATTCCGGGGCAGCCTGTCATAGTTTGTCCGCCCGCCGGAGCGGACCCAATCCGGCATTCGCGGCCAGGTCAGGCATCGAGCCCGCAGCCCAGTTTTACCGGCCACGGAGGGACCCGAGCGACGGCGCTATTCGGCGAGCCCGTAGCCGCGCTTGAACAGCAGGAAGTCGATGGACAACACGACGACGGTCGTCCCGGTCAGGACGGCCAGCGACGTGTTCGGATCGATTTCGGTGACACCGATCATCCCGTAGCGGACGCCGTTCACCATGTATACCATCGGGTTGAGCAACGAGACGCTGCGCCAGAACGCCGGGAGGACTTCCAGCGAGTAAAACACCGCGCCGAAAAACACCAGCGGCCGGAGGATAAACTGGTTCATCACCGTCAGGTAGTCGAAGTCGCTCGCCCAGAGGCCGCCGATAACACCGAGCCCGCCGAACAGCGTGGTAATCACCAGCAGGAACGAGACGAGATACAGGGGGTTGGCGACGGGGACGGACGTGAATATCAGCCCGACGCCGACGATGAGCAAGGACGTGACGATACCACGGAGCGCACTGGCCGAGACGTAGGCGGCCACCATGCTCCGGTTCGACATCGGGGACGTGAGCACGGCCTGGATGTAGTCGTTCCAGCGCCCGTGGAAGATAGTAAAGGAGGCGTTCTCGAAACTGTCCGAAATGGCTCCGAGCACGACCAGTCCCGGCAGGACGAACTGGAGGTAGCTCACGCCCGCGATTTCGCCGATTCGGCTCCCCAGAATCACGCCGAACACAGAGAAATACAGCGCGTTCGTGATAATCGGCGGGAGGAAGGTGTTGTACGGCCGGCGGACGAACCGCAGCACTTCCCGCCGGGCCAGTGTCAGGAACTGCGTCGCGTTCGGGTTCATGCCGACACCTCCGCGTACTCGCGGTCGTCGCGGGTCATGTCGACGAACACCTCTTCGAGCGACGCGCGGCGGATCTCCAGCGAGGTGACGGTGTGGCCCTGCGATTCGAGTTCACGCATTATCGCGGGCGCAGTCTGGCTCCCGCCCATCGCGGTGACAGCCAGCCCTTCGTCGGTCAGTTCGATGTCGGTGATTCCCTCAACGTCGAGTCGCGGGGCCGTTCGCGGCATCTCGGCGAGCTCGAGGACGATAGTGTCCGTCCCGCGGGCCATCAGGTCGTCGGGGGTCGCCACCTCGACTTTCCGCCCGTCGTCCATGATGGCCACCCGGTCACAGAGCCGCTCGGCCTCCTCGATGTAGTGAGTCGTCAGCAAAATTGTGGTCCCGGCGTCGTTCATCCGGTTGATAATCTCCCAGAGGTCGTGGCGGAGCTGGACGTCGACCCCCGCCGTCGGCTCGTCGAGGATGAGCAGGTCCGGGTTCGAGACGAGCGCGCGGGCGAGGACGAACCGCCGTTTCATCCCGCCGGAGAGCCAGTCGAAGCGCGTGTCGCGCTTGTCCCAGATGCCGACGGTCTTCAGCGCGTCCTCGGCCCGCTCTCTGGCCTCGGCCCGGCTGATACCGTGGTAGCCCGCCTTGTGTTCCAGCACCTCGATGATGGGAAAAAAGCGGTCGACGTTGAACTCCTGTGGTGCGACGCCGATACGGTCGCGGACCTCGCGGTAGTCGTCCTCCACGTCGAAGCCGAACACCTCCGCGGTTCCCCCGTCCTTGTGGACGAGGCCGACCAGCGTGTTGATGAACGTCGTCTTGCCGGCCCCGTTCGGGCCGAGCAGGCCGAAGAACTCGCCTTGCTCGACTGTCAGTTCCAGGTCGTCGAGTGCCTGGACATCGCCGTAGCGCTTCTGTAACCCGCTAGCGCGTATCGCCGGTTCAGTCATTGCCGCCCTTAGCGTGGCGACACCGAAAAACGCATTGAAGCCCCCGAAAACCGGCAGTTAGACTGAGATAAGCTGACAAGGTCGACCGAACAGCGAGGTCCCGCCGACCCGACTAGCACACGCCTATCGGCCGAGTCGTTCCCGAGAGATGCCGACGCCAGCCGGCGTGATGATGAGCTGGTCGTCGTCCTTCTGGACGATGTCGCCGCCGACCTCGTTGGCGACCTGCTTGAGCTCGTCGCTGATGTGTTCCATCGTGCGGTCCTGTGTGGAGTGGCGCGTGATATCCGCGACGACCACGTCGCCGTCGTAGACGGCGTCTTTGATCTCGATGACGTCCTGCTTGTCACTGATGCGGGCGATACGGACCTGACGTTCGAGTTCCGTCCCGGTCATCTCGAATTCGTTCGCGTTCAGTTCGACGTAATCCTCGGTGTTCCGAGAGGACCCAGACTCCCCGAGGATCTTGCTCATCAGTCCCATGTCACTCACGGCGTTCGCTACCCGTTTCAACTTTTCGTCCATCGAACGTATCGCCACAGCACACCCTGATCGGCCGTGGTGACGACCGAGAACGACGTGGGCTGCACAAAACGTTATTTAGGTGATGGAACGAACACTGACACCGATGCGCCTGCCCTCCATCAGGTCAACGCCCAGTACCGTCGCAGCCGTCGGTGGCATCCTCTATGCCATCGGCGTACTGTCGTGGCTGTTTGCGAACGGCGTCCACTTTTCGTCACACGACACGGCGACCCTTGCGTTCGGGGCCAGCTATGCCGCCGTCGGGATGTTCCTCACGGGTGCCGTCCCGCTGTATCTCTGTAGTCGTCTTTCGCTCGTCACGCCGGTGCTTGTGACGTTCTGGCTACTCGGCAACACGGTGGTTGAATGGCTCTACGGGACGCATCTCCACCCGCTGTCGTCGTATCTCACCGTCTGGCCCCTGTTGCTCGGCGTTGCCGTGGGCGCTGGCGTGGCCGAAGCGCTCCTCAGAGTTACGTTAGACCGTGGCTTCGACCGGTTCGGGCTCCGGCCGCTGGTGTGACTGAAGCGAGTACAGAACTGCCCTACACCGAAAACTCGAACAGATCGTCGCCGACGTGGTGGAGCGACTTGACGACTTTCCCGCTGTCGCCGACCATATCGTCGCCGTCGGTCTGCGCGCGGCCGACAGCGAGGAACTTCCCGTGGGACTCCTCGTTGATGACGACCAAATCGCCCTCACTGATGTCGTCGTCGGCCTCGGTGATGCCCGGCCGCATGATGTCCGCGCCGTCTGAGACAAAGGAGACGGCCCCGGCGTCGACGGTGACGACGTGTTTCTCGGGCGGGTGCTGGTTGGCGCCCTGTACTGTGAGGAACGGCTCTTTCTCGGCGGCTTCGCCGCCTCCATCCGAGGGACGGGGTCCCTCGCGATCTAGGTAGAGGACGAGCGGGTCGCCGTCGACGAGGACGACGTCCCAGTCGCTGTCGTCGAACTCGACCTTCTCGAAGCTATCCGCGTCGAGTTCGACACCGAGATTCTCCGACAGCGCCGTCGTGATGGTGTCAACCTCGTCCGAACGGAGGTGGTGTCGCGACTTGACTTCCATACCCGCGTCTCGTCGGCGACAGAGGGTAAGCGTAACGAAGCGTGCGAGGCGGCGGACGCAGGTTTTTGTCCGCGCGGACCAAGGTCGGAGTATGCGAGTCGTCACGCTCCTGCCCTCGGCGACGGAGATCGTCTACGCGCTCGGTGTCGAGCCGGTCGGTGTCTCACATGAGTGCGACCATCCGCCAGCGGCCCGCGAGAAGCCGTCGGTCAACCGCTCGCGCGTCGACCCGACAGCATCGAGCGGCGAAATAAACGAGCAGGTCGCGGCCGCCGAGGAGAGCGACGGCGTCTACGCCATCGACCGCGAGACACTGGCGGAACTGGAACCCGAACTCATCGTCACCCAAGGCGTCTGTGACGTGTGCGCCGTCGATCACGTGCTGGTCGCCGAGGCCGTCGAGGAACTGGGACTGGACGCCGAGGTGCTGACGCTCGACATCCACAGCCTCGACGACCTGTTCGACTCCATCCACCGGGTCGGTGCAGCAGTCGGGCGTGACGACCGCGCCGCCGAACTCGTCGCCGACCTCAGGGACCGGGTCGCGGCCGTCGAGACGACGGCAGCACGGGCCAAGACGACACCTCGCGTGGCGGTGCTGGACTGGCTGGACCCGGTGATGGTCGCCGGCCACTGGGTCCCGGAAATGATCGAGACGGCCGGCGGCACTTACGGAATGGAAGCGGCCGGCGCACACTCCCGGCCGCGTGAGTGGACGGCGGTCCGCGAGTACGACCCCGAGGTGCTGGTGGCTGCGCCCTGTGGTTTCGACGTGGCACAGACTCGCGAGAACCGCGCCGACCTGACCGACCGCCCCGGCTTCGACGACCTGACGGCCGTCCGCGAGGGCCGGGCGTACGTGATGGACGGCCACCACTACGTCAACCGGTCGGGGCCGCGGCTCGTAGACACGCTGGAGTTCCTGGCGGCGCTCGTCCACCCGGACCTGTTCGAGACGCCGCCGCGGGACGCCGCCGTCGAACTCGGGACCGTCCGGGCCTAGGCGGCGGCCGCGGCCAGGCCGACGTAGGTGTTGCCGAGGACGACGACCGCGCCGACGGCGACGACGCCGAGGAGCCAGGCCCGCCACAGCGGGACTCGCTCGACCACGTCGCGACACTCCAGCAGAACGACGCCGACGTAGAGGACGACAGCCATCTTCAGGGCAATCACGAGCAGCGGTTCGTGGATAAGGAGGGTCCGTATCCACGGGTTAGCCTCCAGTCCCGGCCCGGCAAACTGCGCGGCGAACAGCGTCGACAGCGCATCGCCGAAGCCCCAGACGAGCACCAGCGAGAACACCAGTTCGACGTAGCCGGGCTTCTGGAGGCGGACGGAAAAGGGGTGGGGCGCGTGGTCGGGGCGGGACATGTGGGACGTTGTCCCGACTCGTGGCTATCGTGACATAAACCTCGGTTCCGCAGTATCAGCTGTGAGAACGGCACCGGAGCGCGGGCCGGTCAGTCCTCAGCGAGCGAACAGCGGCCCTCGTAGCTGGCGTCGGCGACGCTGGCGATGGCCGGGTCGTCGCCACACACCGGGCAGTCGGGGTTGGCCGCGACGGGGATTTCCTCGAAGGACATCTCGGCGGCGTCGTAGGCGATGAGCCGGCCCTCCAGGGTCTCGCCGTAGTCCATGGCGAGCTTGACGACTTCGGTCGCCTGCATGCAGCCGATAGTGCCCGGTAGGACGCCCAGCACGCCTGCGGTCGCGCAGTCGGGGACGGTCCCCTCCGGCGGCGCTTCGGGGAACAGACAGCGGTAACACGGGCTGTCGCCGGAGAACGTCGTCACCTGCCCCTCGAACTGGAAGATAGCGCCGTGGGAGAACGGCGTGTTCGAGAGCGTGCAGGCGTCGTTGACCAGAAAGCGCGTGGCGAAGTTGTCGGAGGCGTCGACGACGATGTCGTAGTCGGCCACCAGGTCGGCAGCGTTCTCCCGGGCCAGCCGCAGTTCGTGGCGGTCGACGCTCACGTCGGGGTTGAGGCCCGTGACGAACTCCGCGGCGCTGTCGACCTTCGGCCGCCCCACATCGTCGTCGCCGTGAATGACCTGCCGCTGGAGGTTCGACCGCTCGACGGTGTCGTCGTCGACGATACCGAGCCGACCGATACCCGCAGCCGCGAGGTACTGGAGCACCGGCGCGCCGAGGCCGCCGGCCCCGACGACCAGCACGTCGGTGTCGAGCAGTGCGGCCTGGCCCTCTGGCCCGACGTCGTTCATGATGATGTGCCGGGAGTAGCGGTCAAGCTGTTCTGGGTCCAGATCCGGTCGCATACCGGCCGTACGCCACCCGGACGAATAAACGACTGGTTCGACTCGGGTGCTTCGAACTGTATGGCCGAAGTGTGCAGGCTGTTCAGTTGTTGCGCTGGAGGTCCGCGACGAGGTCGTCCATCGCCTGATTGATGTCGGTGAGAAGGTCTGTTTGCTCGTCGGATTCCTCGGCGATATCGGCCGTACTGTCGGCGATATCCTTGGCTGCGCCCGTGGACTGGTCGATCATACTGGCCACTTCCTCAGTCGAGGCGGCCTGCTGGTCCGTGGCTGTCGCGACCTCCTCGATACCGTTGTTGACCTCGCGGACGGTGTCGTCGATCTCTTCGAGGATTTCGGTCGATTCTTCGACCGTGTCGATTCCCGCGTCAATCTCTTCGTTGCTCTCTTCGAGGCTCTCGACGGCGTTCTCGGTATCGTCTTGGATGCCGTCGATCATCTGCTCGATAGTCGTCGCTTGCTCCTGTGATTCCTCGGCGAGGCTTTTGACTTCGTTTGCGACGACGGCGAACCCTTCGCCCGCCTCACCGGCGCGAGCGGCCTCGATAGACGCGTTCAGCGCCAGCATGTTGGTCTGGTCGGCGATGTCGTTGATGACGTCGACGATTTCGTCGATCTCCTGAACGCTTTGCTGTATCGTCTTGACATCCTCGGCGACGCTGTCGGCCGCCTGCTGAATGTTCTCCATCGCCTCGTGAACGTCGTCGGCGTTGCCCTGCCCGCGCTCGGCGAGTTCCTTCGCTTCGCGGGAGGCCGCGGACACCTCTTCGGACGACGAGGCGATCTGCTCGACCGACGCAGAGAGGTTCGACACCTCGTTTGCGATGTCTGTCAGGCTCTCGTACTGTTCGGCGGCCTGTTCGCGGATGTCAGCCGTTTCCTCCGCGATTCCGACCGACGACCCCTCCACCTCGGCCAGCATCGTCTGGATTTCGCTCGCAGCGGTGTGGCTGTAGCCGGCCTCTGTATCGATGTTCTCCGCGACCTCGTCTTCGATGTCCGTTTCGATCCCCGCACCCGTTTGACCCCGTACGTTTTCCGTCGGTCTCTCAGCCATAGTAGTCGCCACAATGGGCGGGGAATATAAAACGAATAGCCCAATAGTATCAGAGTCGATATCTGGAACGACGTTTGTCGACCGTCGTGTCAGCAGTCGTACAGCGAACGGTACTTCTCCTCGGCGTAGTCGAGGAAGTGGTCGGCGGTGAAGGATTCACCAGTCGCTTCTTCGACGAGGTCGTCGGTCCGGTAGCGAGCACCGTGCTGGTGGATGTTCTCGGTGAGCCAGTCGTGGATGGGGTCGAACTCACCGGCCCGGACGTGGTCGTCGAAGCCGTCGATGTCCCCGCGGGCGTGGTGGTCCAGTTGCGCGGCCAGCACCGACCCGAGCGTGTAGGTCGGGAAGTAGCCGAAGGCCCCGTTCGTCCAGTGGATGTCCTGCAGACAGCCCTCGGCGTCGGTGTCGGGCCGGACGCCGAGGTACTCCTCCATCTTGTCGTTCCAGACCTGGGGCACTTCGGACACCTCAAGGTCCCCGCGGATGAGGTCCCGCTCGATTTCGAAGCGGACGATGATGTGCATGTGGTAGGTCAGTTCGTCCGCTTCGACCCGAATGAGGTTGTCGTCGTACACCTCGTTTGCGGCCTCGTAGAACTGGCGGGGCGTGGCGTCGGTCCCGAGGTGGTCGTTGGCGGTGTCGGCGAAGAAGTCCCAGAACGGCTCCGAGCGGCCGACGTGGTTCTCCCAAAAGCGCGACTGGGACTCGTGGACCGAGAGGTCGCGGTTGTCGCCGAGCGGCGTGCCGTACGCTTCCTGTGGCAGACCGAGCGTGTAGGTGGCGTGGCCGAACTCGTGGATGGTCGACCCGAGCGCGTCCAGCGGGTCCTCGGGGGTGAAACGGGTGGTGACGCGGGCGTCGAACTGCGTCCCCATCGAGAAGGGGTGGGGCGCGGTGTCCAGTCGGCCGCGGTCCCAGTCGTAGCCCAGCGTGTCCAGCGCGGTCTCGACGAGGCCGTGCTGGGTGTCGTCGTCGTAGGTCCCCTCGAACGGGTCCGCGAGGGTCACGTCGCTGTCGGCGATGTCGTCGATGAGCGGGACGAGCGCGTCCCGGAGGTCCGTCAGCACTTCCTCGGCGGTGTCGATGCCGAGGTAGGGCTCGTACTCCTCGAAGAGGACCTCGTAGGGGTCGCGGTCGGGGTCGATGGCCGCGGCGTACTCCCGGCGGAGTTCGACCAGTTCTTCGAGCGTGTCGGCGAAGGCATCGAAGTCGTCCTCGGCCTTGGCCTCCTTCCAGACCGGCAGGGCGTTCGAAGAGGCCTCAGAGAGGCGCTCGACGAGGTCGGCGGGGACCTTCGTCGCCCGCTCGTGGTCCCGGCGGACCTCCCGGACGACGGCTTCCTGTTCGGCGTCGAGGTCGGCGTCGTCGAGTTCGTCCAGCCACTCGGCCAGGTCGTCGTCGGTCAGCAGTTCGTGATGGAGCGTCGAGATGGCGGAGGTCTGTTTCGCGCGGGCCGGCGTCCCGGCGTCGGGCATCATCACCTGCTGGTCCCAGTTCAGGACGCCGCCGGCGTCCTGGACGTAGTGGAGGCGGCGGACGTGATCCAGAAACTGCTCGTACGTGGACTCGCTGTCCTCGCTCGCTGTTGCCATACGGCGGGGTTAGGCCGGCGACGGTAAAGACCCGATGCCGCCGGTAAGGGGTGCACGAGCGAATAGGGCCTATCAGGGCGACACGGCACAGTCGGCAGTCACTCGGACGGCCACGACTCGGCGACGCGCTCGTAGACCTCGCGGCACCGCTGTAGGACGGCCAGCGACACGCTCTCGTCGGCGGTGTGGGCCTCGCCGGGTTCGGCCGCACCGACGATTACACAGTCCGTTCCGGCCTGGGCGAGCCAGCCGGCGTCGGTCGCGTGCGGTTTGACGACGTGCTCGGGCGTGCTGTCCTGCGCATCAGCGGCGGCGTCCAGCACCCTATCCGCGAAGTCGGCGTCGCCGCAGGCCATCGGCGGGAGGTCCTGGTCGACGCGCCAGGTCACGCCGTCGACGGCCTCGGCGCGGTCGAGCGGCGCGCGCTCGCCGGGGACCGTCCGCTCGTCGACGGTGACCTCGCATCGCTCGGGGATGACGTTCCACGCGGAGCCACCGTCGATCTCCGTGACGGCGACGCTCCCGCTCAGCTCGTGGCCCAGCACGGTTGTCTCGGGAAAGTCGAGGTCCCGGACCACGTCGACGGCGTCGGTCGCGCGGTAGATGGCGTTTGCGCCGGCGTCGGGTTCGCTCGCGTGGGCCGCCGCGCCCTCGGCGACCAGCGTCGACCCGCGCCGACCTTTGTGCGCGACGGCCACATCCGTGGTGCCAGGGGCGGAGTAGCCGGTCGACCCCTCGCCGACGACGGCGTAGTCGGGCGCGAAGCCATCCTCGATGGCGGCCTGGCAGCCGACCCCGCCCTGTTCCTCGCCGACGAAGGAGGCAAAGACCAGTTCGCCGGCGGGGTCGGCGTCCCGGAAGGCCAGCATCGCCGCGGCGACACACCCTTTCATGTCCGCCGTGCCCCGACCGTAGAGGCGACCGTCGCGCTGTTCGACGACGTACTCGCCGTCGGCGTCGACCTGCGAGTCGTCCGGCGGGACCACGTCGTGGTGGCCGACGAGGGCGAGCGTGTCGTCGCCCTGCCCCTTGCAGGCGATGACGTTGCCGTGGCTGTCGCGGTTTACCGCGCCGGTCGTGTGCTCGCGGAGCCACTCAGCGATGAACGCCCCTGCCGTGGACTCGTCCGCATGGCTGGGAATCGCGACAAGGTCTTCGGTGAGGTCGATGACGCTCATACCAGCGGGAGTGTGTGGTGGGTCAAGAGTCCCCCGAACCCGGCAGGTATCGAACCGGTAAGTTTCTAGTTTGATAACGGGGGAGGAAGATACACGGGATTCGATCGACAATTGAGGTGTAATGCGGCTTACGCCCGTCTTGCTCGTCGCCGCTGTGCTGTCCGGGGGTGGCCTCGCCGGACTCGGTATCGGCTACTTCGCTCGCCGGCATCGTGACCACCCCGCCTCGCATGCGCTATCGATGATGGCGATTCCACCGGGGCTGGCCGGCCTCTGTGCGGCCGGGACTGTCGTCGCTCCACGGTCACCGATTTCAGGCGTCCTGCTGGCCGCGTCTGCCGGACTGCTCTTCCTCGCACCAGCGTATTTCCTGCTTTTCACTCTTGTCTATACCGGTCACGGTGCGGTGCTCACCCGCCGACGGCGACGAGCACTCGTAGCCGTCTACGCAGTCGTCGGCGGGGTAGCGGTGCTGGAGACAGTGACTTTCAGTGGGATCCCAGTTCGGACGGTCAACGGCCTCACATTACCGGTCGTCGCGTCACAGGGACCGTCCGCCATCTGGCCGCTCCTCTTCGCGTACCCACCTATCCTCGTCTCTCTGGGCCTGCTCGCTCGGTTTCTCATCTCCTCGCGGAACATCTTTCGGCGCCAGACCGCGGTGATACTGCTGGCGGTGTTGGTTACCCTCGTCGGGAACATCGCTTTCCAAGCCGGGTTCAGTCCACACCCGGGGCTGAATCTGACCTCGGTGTTTTTTTCAGTTGAGGCCGGTCTCATCGCACTTGCGCTCTTTCGGTATGACTTCCTCAGCGTCGAACCGCTCGCGCCAGACATCGTCCTCGAAGAGATGGACGACCCCGTCATGATACTCGATGAGTCGGCACGGCTCATCGACGCGAACCCGGCCGGGCTCCGGCTTCTCGACGGCGAATCGCCGGTCGGAACGCCGATACGCCGTGTTCTTCCCGGGTTGTTGGATGCCGTGCGGGACGGGGAAGAGCACGTATTGGAGGACGGGACAGTCAGCACGGACGGCGGCGAAGCCAAGATGTACGACCTCAACAAGACACCGATCCGTGACCAGTACGACCGCGAACAGGGGTACGTCCTGGTGTTACGGGATATCACGCTCCAGAAGCAGCGCGAGCGAACGCTCGCGAGCCTTCAGTCAGTCTCCCAGCGGTTCCTCAGCGCCGAGACGCCCGAGGAAGTGCTGGAGATTGCGGTGAATACCGTCGACGAATTACTCGAGTATCCATACGCGGGCACGATGATGTACGACGAGGGCGCGAACGCCCTTCAGTCAGCGGTGTTCACCGACGCGCTCGCCGACGCATACAGACGCGGGGACGTGCCTGAAAATCCTGTCGTTGAGCCGGGAGACAGCGATGTCTGGCAGGTATTCGAATCGGGCGAACCGAGATGCGGCGCACCGATAGAAGCGTCGGACACCCAACTGCCAGTCGACATCGGCGGGTCGTTACTGTACCCGCTTGGAGACCATGGCGTGTTGGGGATCAGTGCAGGCCCGGACCACGATGGGTTCACTGAGGACGACTGTCGTTTCGCCGATACGCTTGCGACGACGACCGAAAACGCGCTTGACCGGGTCGAAAAGGAGCGTGCGCTCCGGGAGAGCCGTGAACTACTGGAGATGCGCTCCGAGCAACTCCGGTTTTTCAACAGTGCTCTACGACACGACCTGCTCAACGGGCTGATGGTCGTCCAGGGTCACGTCGACCGACTCGACGGACTCGTCGAGGGGGAGGCTGCCGACCGCGTGGCGACCATCGACGAGTGGACGGATGACCTCGCACGGATGGCCCAGGAAGTCCGATCGGTGACACGAACCGTGGCGGGCGAGGACGACAGCGACCTCGGAGCGGTCGACCTCGAATCGATCCTCGCCGAGAAGGCCGCGAAATTCCGGCAGGGTCACGACAACCTGACCGTCACCGTCAAGACCGACTCGCTGCCGGCCGTCCGTGCCGATAATCTGCTCGGGTCGGTCGTCGAGAACCTGTTCCAGAATGCCGTCGAGCACAACGACAGCGAGGCACCGACAGTCACAGCCTCCGCTAGCGTGGACTCGGGGGCCGTTACTCTCCGTATCGCCGACAACGGTCCCGGCATCGATGACGACCAGAAAACCGCTATCTTCGAGGAAGCGGTCACGTCCGAAAGCTCCGGGTCTGTCGGGTTCGGCCTCTACTTCGTCCGCGTGATGCTCGACCGATACGGCGGCGACGTCTGGTTCGAGGACCGTGCGGACGGGAACCGGGGTGCCGTCGCCGTCGTCGAACTCCCGACCGCCGACGAGGCTGCGTGATGCAGGAACGGCTCCGCTGTGTCGCACAACAGATGTCCGTGATGCTGTTGGCGACGTGCCACAGCGAATCGCGGGACGCGATTCGGGACCAGCGAGTGCGTCGATGCTCGACTCAGGGCCGGGGACCCGCGAACGGAGCCTGTAGCGGTGCAGACTCCACACCCTTATCAACGGCAGTCTCCAACGTTCGCGTATGGAAATTGTACCGGACACGAGCGTGGTCATCGACGGCCGCGTGTCCGACCAAGTGAAGGCTGATGCCGACCCCGACACGGATGTCGATGGCATGGGCTTTGCCGGCGCGACGGTCGTCGTTCCCGAGGCCGTCGTCGGCGAACTCGAAGCACAGGCGAACGACGGCCGCGAGACGGGCTGGGAGGGACTGGAAGAACTCCAGACGCTCGTCGACCTGGCCGAAGACGGCCTCATCGACGTGGAGTACGTCGGTCGGCGGCCCGACGCCATCGAGAAACGGGAGGCCGGAGAAGGGCAGATTGACGCGCTCATCCGGGACATCGCCGGTGACCGCGACGCCACACTCGTGACCAGCGACGACGTACAGGCCGAGGTCGCCCGCGCGAAAGGGCTCGCCGTGGAGTTCGTCGAGCCGGTCAAACGGACGGTCGACCGGCTCCAGATCGAGAACTTCTTCGACGAGGGGACGATGAGCGTCCACCTCAAGGTCGGCGTCCAGCCCTACGCCAAGAAGGGGTCTATCGGCGATATGCAGTACACACCAATCCGCGACGACCCCGCGACAGAGAGCGAACTTCGGGAGTACGCCGCCGACATCGAGGAAAGCGCGCGCGCCTCGCCGGACGGCTTCCTCGAACTCGACGAGCCCGGCATGACAATCACGCAGTTCCGGGACTACCGCATCGCCATCGCGCGACCGCCCTTCTCGGACGCGCTCGAAATCACGGCTGTCCGGCCCATCGTCAAGACCGAACTCGACGACTACGAGTACGCCGACGAACTCCGTGACCGCTTCACCGAGCACCAGCGCGGCGTCCTCATCTCCGGGTCGCCCGGGGCGGGGAAGTCCACCTTCGCACAGGCGGTCGGCGAGTTCCTCGTCGACGCCGACTACGCGGTCAAGACGATGGAGAAACCGCGGGACCTCCAGGTCGGCCCGAACATCACCCAGTACACCGAACTCGGCGGGTCCATGGAGAAGACCGCCGACTCCCTGCTGATGGTCCGGCCGGACTACACCATCTACGACGAGGTCCGCAAGACCGACGACTTCGAGGTGTTCGCGGACATGCGCCTGGCCGGCGTCGGCATGGTCGGGGTCGTCCACGCCACCCGTGCCATCGACGCGCTCCAGCGGCTCATCGGCCGCGTCGAACTCGGGCTCATCCCGCAAATCGTCGACACCGTCGTCTACATCGAGGCCGGCGAGGTCCACACCGTCTACGACGTCTCGACCGAGGTCAAGGTCCCGCAGGGCCTGATGGAGGAGGACCTCGCGCGGCCGGTCATCATGGTCAAGGACTTCGAGACCGGTCGCCCCGAGTACGAGATATACACGTTCAACCGCCAGGTCGTCACGGTCCCGCTGAACGACGACGAGGACCAGCAGGACTCCGGCGTCGACCGCCTCGCCAAGCAGGAGGTCGAACGCGAGATACGCTCCATCGCGCGGGGCCACGTCGAGGTCGAACTGCGCGGGCCCAACACCGCCGTCGTCTGGGTCGAGGACGACGACATCTCGCAGGTCATCGGCAAGGGCGGCGGCCGCATCTCCGACGTGGAGAATCGCCTCGGCATCGACATCGACGTGCGAACCTTCGAGGAACGACCGTCCGGCCCCTCGGGCGGCCCACAGACCGAGTCCGGCGGCAAGCAGGGCGAGATCGTCCAGCCGGAAGTCACCTCCCGGCACGTCATCGTGCCGCTCGACGGTCACGCCGGCGACACGGTCGAACTGCAGGCCGACGGCGAGTACCTCTTCACCGCGACGGTCTCCCGCAGCGGCGAGATTCAGGTCTCTCGCGGGTCGGGCATCGCCGAGGAACTAGAGCGAGCCATCGACCGCGGCAGCACGATTACCGTCGTGCCGTCGTAGAGGTCGGCGAGCGGACAGCATTCAACGGCGGGCCGAACCGCCGAAAACGACAGCTAAATTCCGCTGTAGCACCACAGTCAGTGTATGACCGACACAGTCGTCGGCAGGCTCGTAGACCAGGCGACGCTGGCCGACCGGGTCGAGCGCGGGGCCGCGCCCGACTGGGTCGCCGACCACTGGCGGACCTTCAGCGAGGGGCTGACCGGCGAGCGAAACGGCACGCCGTTCCCTTGTTTCTTCGGCGCGGAGTCGGTCCGGGACGGCGAGCCGCTGTACACGGCCGTCCCGTCGATGAGCGACCCCGACGCGCTGTTCGACCTCGGCCGGACGGTCCTGGAATATCTGGACACCTATCAGGACCACAGCGAGCGGGCCTCGCTGGTGACGTTCTTCCGACCGCCCGAGCGGCCACTGACGGAGGCCGAGTACCACGACCGCCTCTGGCATATCCTCCAGTTCCTGCACGTCCACGACCCGGAGCCCTGGCCTGAGGACATTCCGACCGACACCGACGACCCCTACTGGGAGTTTTGCTTCGGCGGCGAACCGATGTTCCCGACCTGCCGCGCGCCGTTTTACGACACGCGGAAGAGCCGCTACTGTCCGGTCGGCCTGGAGATTACGTTCCAGCCCCGGGCGCTGTTCGAGGACCTGAACGTCACCGCCGACACCGAGGCCGGCCAGCACGCCCGCGAGGTCATCCAGGGTCGC
The DNA here is from genome assembly GCF_003665885.1 of Haloarcula sp. Atlit-120R. Classification (NCBI taxonomy): domain Archaea; kingdom Methanobacteriati; phylum Methanobacteriota; class Halobacteria; order Halobacteriales; family Haloarculaceae; genus Haloarcula; species Haloarcula sp. Atlit-120R. The sequence goes on from NZ_QPLN01000001.1 coordinate 712,862, forward strand.
CTCGAAGAGTACGACGGCGTTTGCCCCCACGCCGACATCGGCGACTGGGGTGTCGAGGGCGACCGCGAGTGGCCCCAGTACATGCTGTCCTCGGACGAGGCCCAGGCCCCCGACGAATGTCCGATGACTGTGACGCGCGAGCATCCGAAATCGGAGTGGCTCGTCGAGACGCCCGCGCCGGAGCCGGCCGACTGATGGCACCGCTCTCGCTTCCTTCGGCCCCGGTGCTCGTGCTGGTGGACTTCCAGCAGGGGTTCGACGAGTCGCGGTGGGGGACCCGGAACAACTCCGACGCCGAGGCGAACGCGGCGCGCCTGCTCGCGGCGTGGCGCGAGCGCGACCTCCCCGTGGTCCACGTCCGGCACGACTCGACGGAGCCGGACTCGCCGCTCCGGCGGGGGGAGCCGGGCTTTGCGTTCAAATCGGAACTGGAACCAGAACCGGGCGAAGCGACGTTCGTGAAGCGCGTCAACGGCGCGTTCGTCGACACCGGGCTGGAGGCCTGGCTCCGCGAGCGCGGCCATGGGACCGTCGTCGTCTGCGGGCTGACGACCGACCACTGCGTCTCGACGACGGCGCGGATGGCCGAGAACCGCGGGTTCGACGTGGTCGTCGCGAGCGACGCGACGGCGACGTTCGGCCGCGCGCTCGACGGCGAGCGGTTCGACGCGCCGCTGGTCCACCGGACGGCGCTGGCGCAACTACGCGGTGAGTTCGCGGCCATTGCGACGACGGGCGACGTGGTCGCATCGCTGTAACTATAGTAGCCATTGAAAGTCAATGCACACCCGCACGACTGCAGTGCGATCGGTGTGTAAATCGGTTCAACTATAGCGCGTGGTCGCGTCGCGAAACAGCCAAGCGAGAAAGCGGTCAGTCCGAGACAGCGGCGTCCGCTTCCGCCGGTTGATCGGTGATTTCGTAGAGGTTCTGCCGCGCGTCAGCGAAGTACACGTCTTCTTCGATAACACCGACTTCGTCGAGTCGTTCCAGAGCGTAACGGACGGTCCGTGCCGAAAGCATCGACTCCTCGACGATGCCTTTCTGTGTCAGCGGGCCGTCGTACTCCAGAACCTTGTACACGAGCTTTGCGCTCGGCGGAAGGTCTGCGATGGCTTCCCCATCAGAGTCCGTCATTACCCGTAATCACAAGCGCCGGGCGCATAAAGATTGAGGAGTCAGTCTCGACGGCGCACGCATTCGCGGCCGCGTCACAGCCCTGAACCGCGCACCTTTTGGTTGCGGGTAGTGGAACGTGTGGTATGGCTACGGAAACGGCGGACGGAATGAGTTCCCATATGCGGGGGCTCACTGTCACGACGCTGACAGCCGTCGCTGGCATCGCCGCCGCGTTCGGTTCCAACGCATTAGCGACCGCGCCGAACGACCCACAAGGCGTGCTCGTCCTCGCGGTCGCTATCGCAGCACAGTTCCCGATTCTGCGGGTGATCGGCATCGACACGGACGACCTCTCGACGAAGGACGTGCTCTATATCGGCTTCATGACCTTCTCGCTGTGGTTCGTCTCGTGGGGCATTCTGCTGACGACGGGAGCGTAACGATGGCCGAGGACAGTATCGCCGTCGTCGACCTAGAGCGGTGCCAGCCCGACCGCTGTAACTACGAGTGCATGAACTACTGCCCGCCCAACCGCAGCGGGAAAGAGTGCATCGTCAAGCGCGAAGACGAGTACGAGGAGGACGAGCCCTTCGAGGGCCAGCCCGACCAGGTCCGCATCTCCGAGGAGATCTGTCTGGGCGAGTCCTGCGGTATCTGCGTGAACAAGTGTCCGTTCGACGCAATCGAGATCATCAATCTCCCACAGGAGCTGACCGACGACCCGGTCCACCGCTACGGGGAGAACGCCTTCGCACTGTACGGGCTCCCGAGCCCCGCCGAGGGACAGGTGACCGGGATTCTCGGCCCGAACGGCATCGGGAAGACCACCGCTGTGCGCATCCTCGCCGACGAGATGCAGCCCAACCTGGGCCGCTACGGCGAGGAGCCAAACTGGGACGAAATTCTCGACGAGTACCGCGGGACCGCCCTGCAGGAGTACCTCGAGCAGATGCGCGACGGCGACGTGACCGTCGCTCGCAAGCCCCAGTACGTCGACCGGATTCCGGACCAGTTCGACGGCAAGGCGCGGCAGCTACTCGACCAGACCGACGAGCGCGGCGAACTGGACTACCTCATCGAGCGGACCGGCATCGGGCCGGTCGTCGACAACCACATCGACGACCTCTCGGGTGGGGAACTTCAGCGCGTCGCGCTCGTCGCCACACTGGCGCGGGACGCCGACTTCTACTTCCTCGACGAGATCACGCCGTATCTGGACATCGGCCAGCGCATGACTGCCGCACGGCTCATCCGCGAACTCGCCGAGGAGGAGGACCGTTCGATGCTCGTCGTCGAGCACGACCTCGCCATCCTCGACCTGCTCGCGGACAACATCAACGTCGCCTACGGGACTCCCGGCGCGTTCGGTATCATCACACCGCCCAAATCGACGAAGAAGGGTATCAACGAGTACCTCTCGGGCTACCTCGAAAACGAGAATATGCGCGTCCGCCAGACGGAAATCGAGTTCGAGGAGCACGCGCCCCGGACGGCCTCGACCGGCGACGTGGTCATCGAGTACCCCGACCTCCAGAAGAGCTACGGCGACGGCGAGTTCTCGCTGGACGTAGAGGCCGGCACCATCCGCGAGAGCGAAGTCCTGGGCGTCGTCGGCCCGAACGGCATCGGGAAGTCGACGTTCGCCAAGATGCTCGCCGGCCGGCTGGAACCGACCGCGGGCGAAGTCGACACCAGCCTCGACATCGCCTACAAGCCCCAGTACATCGAAATTGACCAGCCGATGCGGGTCGACGCCTTCCTCGCGTCGATTACCGACGACTTCGGGAGCTCCTACTGGAACACCGAAATCGCACAACCGCTCCAGCTCGAGTCGGTGATGGAACAGCAACTCACCGACCTCTCGGGCGGGGAGCGCCAGCGGGTCGCCATCGCGGCCTGCCTCTCGAAGGACGCCGACCTCTACCTGCTGGACGAGCCCTCGGCGCACCTGGACGTGGAACAGCGGGTCATGGCGACCTCCGCCATCCGCCGGTACGCCGAGAACCACGACGCGACGGCAATGGTCATCGACCACGACATATACATGATAGACCTGCTGGCCGACCGCCTGCTCGTCTTCGACGGGGAGCCGGCGAAAAGCGGCCACGCCGCGCCGCCACAGGGCATGCGCGAGGGGATGAACGAGTTCCTGCAGAACCTCGACATTACCTTCCGCCGGGACGAGCGGACCTCACGGCCCCGCATCAACAAGCCCGACTCGCAACTGGACCGCGAACAGAAAAACGCCGGCGAGTACTACTACGCGCCGTAGACTCGCGCAGTGGCGGCGTCAGGCCGCCGGGTCGCTGCCGCCGTCCGCCTCCGCCCCCGCGACTGCATCGTCTAGGCCGTCGGCGACCTCGTCCGGGTCGAACTCCTCATCCGGGTCGAGTTCGCGGTCGGATTGCTCGTCTGTCTGGGACTCAGTAACCGCTTCATCACCGGTGACCGCCACGAAGACCTCTCGCAGTTCTGCGACGCGCTCGGGGGACTGACTCTTGCTCATCGTGCATGTGTACAAGTACCACAGAAATGTAGCCGCTATACCGAATCAGTTTGGTATCCGTTCCCAGACTACAGGACGTTCCGCTGGCAGGAGCCACACAGCGAGACTTCCTTCACGTCGACCTGACGGACGGTGGGGGAGAAGTTCATCACGCAGCGCTTGTTATCGCAATGTTCCAGTCCGAGGGTGTGACCGACCTCGTGGACGACCTCTTTTCGAACCCGCTGTGAGAAGATTTCGCCGGCTGAGCGGTTCGAGAAGCCGCCGTCGGAGGAGGTCTGGAGCCGATACGTGGAGATGACGCTGCCGGAGCCACCGAGGTAAGCGAGTCCAAAAACGTAGTTTCGACGGCGGTAGAAGAGATCTTTCGGCGTGATCGCGATGTTTTTGCCCCCGGAGCCGACCCGGCGGGCGAGGTCGATAAACTCCTCTGCGCGGTACTGGTCGCGGTCCCCATCGTACGCGCCGGCGGGAATGGACTGTGGCTCGTGCATCGAGACCTCACAGTCGTAGACGGAGCGGAGTCCGTCCGAGGCCTCGCGTTTGACTTGGGCCGAGACCTCACCCACCGGCACGATGTCGACGTGCATGGGAACGCATATGCGCCCGCATCTCATAAATTGTACGACGTGCCCGACACTACCGGCTCGCTCGTTGACCGACTGGCGTCCGTCGATTCGGTCGTCGAGGTCGGCGTCGGAAACCACCCTGACATAGCTGGCCGACTGGTCGAGCGAGGCATCGACGTGACGGCGACGGATATCGTCGAGCGGGAGGTCCCCGACGGGGTCGCGTTTGTCGTCGACGACGTGCTTGACCCCGACCACGCGGTGTACGCAGGATGTGACATCGTCTTCGCCCGGAACCTCCCGCCGGAACTGCACCGGCCGACGCTGACGGTTGCCAACGCCGTCGGGGCGGCGTTCTGGTTCACGACGCTGGGCGGGGACCAGCCGACGGTTGCCGTCGAGCGCGAGCAACTCCCCGGCGGGGAGACGCTGTACCGGGCGAGAGATAGCAAGGCGCTTGAGTGAGGCCCGCTTTCGCTCGCTCATGCAAGTCGACGCGGTCGTCCTCGACATCGACGGCGTACTGGTGGACGTGGCCGACTCCTATCGGCGAGCCATCGTCGAATCCATCGACCGGGTGTACGGCGACACTATCGAGAAGTCCGCGGTCCAGCAGTTCAAAGACGCCGGCGGATTCAACAACGACTGGGAGCTGACCTATGCAGCCGCGCTGTTCGTTCTCGCCGGCCGCGAGTCTGCTGTCGCCGACATAGCAGCATTCACTGACGCTATCGCCGAGCGTGGCGGCGGCCGCGACGCGGCCGAAGCGGTGGTTCGTGACCTGCTGGATGACGCCGCAGAAGACCGGGTTTTCGACACTTGGGACCCCGAACAGCTCCGGGACGTGTTCCAGACGCTGTATCTCGGCACCGACCGCTACCGGGATATCGAGGGCGGCGAGCCGCCGTTCGACGCGCCGGGGTACATCCACGACGAACCGCTGCTGGTGGACGATGAGACGCTGTCGGCCCTGCAGGACCGCTTCGCCGTCGGCGTCGTCACCGGCCGGCCAGCCGCCGAAGCCGACATCGCGCTCGAACGGGTCGGCCTCGACCTGCCCGACGAGCACCGCTTCACCATGGACGACTGGGAGGAGGGCAAGCCCCACCCGGCCGCCCTGCGGACGCTCGCCGAGCGGTTCGACGCCGAACGGGTCGCTTTCGCCGGGGACACCCTCGACGACGTGGCGACGGCAGTCAACGCCGACGAAGCCGACGACGACCGCGTCTACTACGGTATCGGCGTCCTGACCGGAGGGCTGACCGGCGACGCCGGCCGCCAGACGTTCGCCAACAACGGCGCGAGCGCCGTCGTCGAGTCAGTCACCGACCTGCCCGAGCTTCTCGACGCGGCATAATCGAGAGGCGGGTCGCCAGCTATTACCCGACCAGCAGCAAACGGCAACGGTTTCACTGCCGGGACAGAGACCTCGGGTATGCGACGACTGCCGACGTTCGGCTGGGCGTTTCTGGTGAGCATCTGGGCCGGGCTCGTCGGGGGTGCAGTCATCCGCGAGCCGTCGGTCGACCTGGTGCCGCTGTACGCCGTTATCTGCCAGTTACTCGGTCTCGTTGCGGCCTACTGGACGATGCGTGAACACAGTCACATCCTCAAATCTGTGCATCGACCGGGCCGTGTCGGGATGTTCATCATCGTCCTGTTTTTCGTGATGGTCCCGCTCTCGACAGTCTTTGCCCTCGCGCTCGGTGACACGTCAGTTGCTGGCGTCGCGACTCAGTGGCTCAGCTATCTGGTTGGTCTCGGGAGCGCGCTGTATATTGCCTTCGCCGGGGGGTTCGATTGGGCCTGGGAGACCTACACCTGAGTGAACCTGTCACACAACGTTTATTCAGTGGTCGGCCTACGCCGTAGGTATGGACATCGCGTTGCTTGGCGGTACTGGAGACATCGGCCAAGGCCTCGCCCTCCGCTGGGCTGACGACACCAACCACACAATCATCATCGGCTCCCGGAAAGCACAGAAGGCAGCGAACAAGGCCGAGGAGTACGAGGCAGAGCTGGCCAGCCGCGGCCACGACGACCCGTCAATCGCCGGTCTGGTGAACGAGGAGGCCGCCGCCCGCGCCGACGTGGTCGTTGCCGCCGTCCCTGCATACCACCTTACGGATACCATCGACGCCGTCGCCGACGAACTCGACGACGCCACGCTCGTCGCCCCCGCGGTCGGGATGCAACGCGACGAGGACGGCTTCCACTACAACCGCCCCGGGGCCGGCAGCGTCACGCAACTGGCCGAAAACGCCGCCCCCGACGACACCGCCGTCGTCGGCGCGTTCCACAACCTCGCGGCCGGCCGGCTGGCCAACCTCGACGCCGACCTCGACTGGGACACCATCGTCGTCGGCGACGACACCGACGCCAAGGACACCGTCTGTGAACTCGCCGAGGGCATCGAGGGGATTCGCGCGCTGGACGGCGGCCCGCTCGCCAACGCCGCCGAGATCGAGGGACTGACGCCGCTTCTGATCAACGTTGCCCGCCACAACGACGGCCTGCACGACCTCGGCGTCCGGTTCCAATAGTACCTTTTTACGTCACCCCCTCTCCTCGCGCGCTCACAGAGCGCGCTGCGGGGAGCAGGTTCGCAAAAATCTACGCTAAAAACGACCTTCTCGCTCCCGCTGGTCGCGAGAAGTGAAACCGCGCGCCGCCGGCGCGCGGTATACTTTACTCCACTCGCTCAGCTACCGCACCGGCGGCGCTACTACTAGTCCCGCTTCGGCGGCAGCCCTGCCCTTCCCCGACGCCAGCGACGAGACGCTGGCGCGGCCGCTATCGGGCGTGACGAACCGCAAAAACGACTGAATTACGCCGAAGCCTGCTGCAGCGCGTCGTCGATGTCGTCGGCCTGCGTGACGCCGACGAACCGCTCGACGATGCCGTCGTCGTTCTCGATGATGAGCGTCGGCAGCGAGCGTACCTGGTACTCGTTGGCGACGTCCTGTTCCTCGTCGACGTTTATTTTCTCGAACTCGACGTCGGTCCACTCCTCTTCGAGGTCTTCGAGAATCGGGTCCTGGGTCTTGCACGGGCCGCACCAGTCCGCGTAGAAGTCCTTCAGTGTAACCGTCATAGTACTCTGTTTTCGTTAGTCCGCGGTATCTGATAAGGGTTATCCATATGTACCGGCGGCGTGCACTCGCGGGCGACCCGAAAGGCTTAGTGTCGGTCACACACCACCGTGAAGTATGAGTGGCAGCGACGGCGGCGGACTGATGTCCAGCGCAGGACTGGTCCGATATTTCGACGCCGAAGACCAGAACACCATCCGTATCGATCCCCGAACCATCGTCGCGACCGGCGTCATGTTCGGGCTGTTGATGCTCGTGTTGAACGCGATGGTCGTGTAGGCGATTCCGCACTGTTTTCCTCCCTCCGCCACTGACTCGCGGGTATGCACTTCACGCAACGCGAACAGCAGGCGCTCCGCGAGGCCGGCGTCGACCAGGACACCATCGAAGCCGCCTCCGAGGCCGTCGTGGAAGCGACCGACGACGCGGCCGCGGCGCTGGAAGCCTTCTTCGACGGCCGCGAGACGGTGTACTCCGACATGGACCTCGCCCACAGCGCCAGCGAGGTGCAGGAACACGCCGTCGAGTACTGCGACCTGTTCACCCACGCCGACGACATCCGGGGCTACCTACGTTTTGACACCTGGGGCGTCCCGGTCGAGGGCGGGCGCGTCCTCAGCCACGAGAAGGTAGAGCTCTCGCTGGGGCCGACGGTCCACGACCGGGTCCGCTTTGCCGCCGACGAGGACGCGCTATGACCGTCAGGGTCAGGGGCATCTACGCGACGGCGCTGACCCGGGTCCTCCGCGACGACGGCCACGACATCGTCCAGGCCTCGGGCCCCATCGAGGAGCGCTTCGACGGCGAGTTCGCTGACGCGCGGGCGGCCGTGACCGTGACGACGACGGGCGACCAGCAGGGCGTCGGCGTCGTCGGCGACCGCGACACCGCCGCGAGCGTCACCGACCGCCTGACTGCGGTGGGCCGGGACACCCTCCACTGGGACGCCCCGACGCCGGAGGGCGCGGTCTACGCTGGCACCGTGACCGAGACGCTCGGGAGCGGCGCTGTCGTCGACCTCGGCGACGGCGAGGGGTTTCTCCCGTACTCGTCTTCGGACGAGCGCGTCGAGACGGGCGATGCGCTCCGCGTGCAGGTCGTCGAAGCGAGCGCGCCCTGGACGGACGGTCGGCCGGTACTCGACACGACCGTCGCCGTTCGCGGCGACCTCCTCTCGCTCGTCCGGGGCGGGAGCGGCCCGTCGTCGGGGACCGGCGGCCCGGCGATGCTTGACGTAATCGCCGCGGACCCACGGGACGGCTGGGGCGTCTCCTGGGAAGCCGCGAGCGAGGACGCGAGCTTCGACGCGCTGGCCGACGCGCTCGACGCCGCCAACGACCGCGCGGCGGCCATCGACGCATCGCTCGACGGGGCCGACCCGCCCGCGGACTGCGCGCCGGCCCGGTACGACGGGGGGCTGGCGACGACGTGGCTGTGGTTCGGCCGCGAGAGCCGCTTCGCACTCGATGAGGCCCGCCGCGAGGTGACGGCGACGATGCCCGGCCACCACCGCGTGAAGGCCGGGGACCGCACCGCCAGCGCCGCCGTCGACTACGTCGAGGCGCTGTGTGACGACCCCGAGACCGGCGAGACGGACTTCCCCTTTGCCGTGACGGCCCGGCAGTTCGGCCCGCAGGTCGGCGGCTCGCTCTCGCTGGGCCACGGCAAGCCCGACGGCCGGCTCATCACGCTGGGCAACGGCGAGGTCCAGTCGGTCGACGACGACGGGACGGTGACCATCGAGCGGGAGATGAGCCCCGGCGGCACCTACGACGCCCTCGGCGTCCCGAAAGAGGCCGGCGACGTGGCCGAGACGAAAGTCAAGGAGGGGCGGTGGTGGTACCCGACGGTGTACCGCGACAGCGACGGCGAGAAGAAGGGGACCTACGTCAACGTCTGTACGCCCGTCGAGGTATTCCCCGACACCGCCCGGTACGTCGACCTCCACGTCGACGTGGTGAAACACGCCGACGGGACCGTCAAGCGGGTCGACGACGACGAACTCGACGCGGCGGTCGAGCGCGGCCAAGTCCCCGAAGAACTGGCCGAGCGCGCCCGGAGCGTCGCCGCCGCTGTCAAGAGCGCGCTGGAGTGAGTGAAGTCAGTCAGCGGCGCGGCGTCAGTCTTGCCGGCTGGCGCGCCAGGCCGCCAGCGCGAGCGCCGTGACCGCCGACCCGACGCCGAAGCCGGGGCCGCCAACGCCGAGGGAGGTGCCATCAGTGCTGTTAGCGCTGCCGCCCTCATCGCCCGTGGCCGACGGGTCCGCTGTCGGCGTCCGTATCCGCGGGTCCGGGAACGTGTACAGCCCGGGCTGGACCTCCGTCCCCTGGCTCGCGTTCGTGCTCCCGGCGACGAAACAGCCGGCGGCCCGCTGGGTGGTCCAGAACGAGGTCGTATCGGTGTCGCGCCACTCGAAGGCGAGTTCGGGTGCAGTCGGGTCCGTCAGGTCGTGGACCCGGACCCCGCCGTTGTACCACGCCGAGTAACAGCGGTTGTCGGTCAGTTCGAAATTGTGCGCCGTTGTGAGGATGCCCCCCGGCGAGGGGTCCGAGGTCGGCGGCGGGTCGAGCGTCGACAGCAGTTCGGCGTCGGCCGGGTCGCTTATGTCGTACAGTTCGATGCCGCTCGGGCCGCCGCTGTCGTCGTCACCGAGGTCCCATGATTCGCCGCCGACGCCAAGCAGCGACGCGTCCTCGTCGACCGTCACAAAGTGGTCGTTGCCCGGCGGCTCGCTTCGCTCGGTGCCGGGGTCCTCGATGGCAGCGAGATCTTCTGGGTCGCGCCCGCGAACTTTCGCCACCAGCGAGATGTCGCTCGGGTCAGACACGTCGACGACCCACGTCCCGCCGTCCCAGTAGGCCAGGTAGGCCCGGCCGTCCTGGACCCACACGTCGTGTAGCGGCCAGAGGCCCGCGGGCACGTCGGCCCAGGCGTCGGCGGCGTCTAGCAGCGACCACTCGCCGACTTCCTGCTCGGTTTCGGTGTCGACGACGAGCAGGGGGTTGCCGTCGCGGTCGTTCGCGGTCAGGTAGGCGTACCGGCCGTCGAAGTCGCAGTTGTGGATGCGCGTGTCCAGTTCCAGCCCCGCCATTCGTGTCGGCTTCTGCCGGTCGCTCACGTCGAAGACGACGAACCCGTGGGCTCCGTCCGCGGGGTGGGCCGGCCCGGCGGCCAGCAGCCGCGAACCGCTGACGGCGAGGTCCTGCACCCGCTGTATCGGGCCGTCGTCGCTCTCTGCCAGCAGGCCCGTCTGCCGACCGAGCAGTCTGGGGCTGGTCGGCGTGACGAGGTCGGCGAGCGCGATACCGTCCCCGGTCGCGACGTAGGCCGTGTGCCCGTCAGGGCTGGTGACGACCTCGTACACCGTCTCCATCTCCAGCACGCCCAGCGGGTCCCCGCCGGTCGGGGTGTCGGCGGCCGCTGGCTCGGCCGTCCCGTCGCCGGTCGGCGTCGGATGTGCGCGGGTCGTTCCCGTCGCCAGCCCGACGCCTGTTCCTGCGAGAGCGAGTCGTCGGAGGACCGTCCGGCGGCGCATAGCCGTCCCTCGGAGAGCCAGGGCAAGAAGGATTCCGGTGGGGCGTCAGTTCCCCTGAATCGCGTCGATAACCATCGCTGCGGCTATTATCGGCTCCTTTGGAACCGTACTGGCGTCGTCGATGGTAATCTCGTAGCGGTCTTTCAGCGAAAACTGCCCGTCGATGTTGCCGACGTGGTTGCCGTCCTGATCGGTGATCTCGTACTTGTGGGGAATCCAACCGCCGAACGGGACGACGTTGCGGGCGATAGTCACGAGCGCACCCTGGGAGTTGATTTCGGCGAGTTTCGCCTCGGTGCTGGCGTCCCGAATCTTCCACGTATCCTGAAAAATCGAGTAGTCGTTGTCGAGGATGACAATGTCCTCGCCGGTCCTGGAGTCAGTGAGGACGTAGTTTCCGGCCACGTCGATGATGCCGCCAGCCTTGATTTGGAACACCTCGTCGCCGTTTGCGTCGACGAACGGGAACTCCTCTTTCATCTTCAGCATCTTCTGTTTCCCGCGGAGGACGACGTTCCCGGCGGCATCCATCGCTTTGTACTTGTTTCGGACCAGACTCTGTTCAACCGTGTAGCTGTCGTCGGAGAGGTCAATCCCCGCGATGTCGTAGTCGCTCGTTCCCATACCAATCTCATATTCGATATTCGTGGTAAATCTTTCGCCACACTGTCCAAAATAAAATCAGGCAGGTGCGAGGCGTCGTCTGTCGGCACCCGAACCGACAGGGTTTCCCTCCTGCCGGCCAACGAAGATGCAAAGATGAGCAAGGATATAATCGAGGTCCGAGGGGCCGAGGAACACAACCTCAAGGACGTCGACGTGGAGATCCCCCGCGAGGAACTGACAGTCGTCACCGGGCTGTCGGGGTCGGGCAAATCCTCGCTCGCATTCGAGACGGTGTACGCCGAGGGCCAGCGCCGGTACATCGAGTCGCTGTCGGCGTACGCGCGGAACTTCCTGGGCCAGATGGACAAGCCCCAGGTCGAGAACGTCGAAGGGCTGTCGCCGGCCATCTCCATCGACCAGAAGAACGCTGCCAACAACCCCCGCTCAACGGTCGGGACCGTCACCGAGCTACACGACTACCTCCGCCTGCTGTACGCCCGCGTCGGGACGCCGCACTGCCCCGAGTGTGGCCGCGAAGTGGGCGAGCAGTCCGCCCAGAACATGGTCTCGCGGGTTCTGGAACTCCCCGAGGACACCCGCGCGAAGCTGTGTGCGCCGGTCGTCCGCGACCAGAAGGGGGCCTTCGAGGACCTGTTCGACGACCTCGTCGGCGAGGGGTACAGTCGCGTCGAGGTCGACGGCGAGGAGTTCGACCTCACGCTGGACCGGCCGGAACTGGACGAGAACTACGACCACACGGTCGACGTGGTCGTCGACCGCGTGAAGATTTCGCCGGACGCCCGCTCGCGCATCACGGATTCCGTCGAGACGGCGCTGACCGAGGCCGACGGGACGCTGAAGGTCATCCTCCCGGACCCGCCGAAAGGCGCGGCCGAGACCCTCGGCGGGTCGGATGCCAGAGCCACGGGCGACCTGGCCGACGGCGACGAGGGCGACGCGGACGAACGCACCCGCCTCGTCGTCGAACTCTCCGAGGACCTCGCCTGCACGCACTGCGGTATCGACATCTCCGAAATCGAGACGCGGTCGTTCTCGTTCAACTCCCCGCACGGGGCCTGCCCGGAGTGTGAGGGGCTGGGCGAAACCAAGGAGGTCAGCGAGGACCTCGTGGTCACCGATCCCTCGAAGCCGCTCAAGCACGTCTTCGAACCCTGGAGCTACGACCGGACGTACTACTCGCGGCAACTGGACAACGTCGCCGAGCACTTCGGCGTGGACCTCTCGACGCCCTTCGAGGAACTGGACGAGTCCATTCGGCGGCAGTTCCTCTATGGTACCGACGACATCGTCGACTTCCAGTGGCGGACCAAGAACGGCACCCGCGAGAAGAGCGAGCGCTTCGAGGGCGTCATCCCCAACCTGGAGCGCCGCCACGTCGAGACGGACTCCGACCGCGCCCGCGAGCACATCGAGGAGTTCATGGCGACGACGACGTGCCCGGCCTGTGAGGGGACCCGACTCAAGGCTGAGTCCCGGGCGGTGCTCGTCGACGGCACCGCCATCACCGAGGTCAACGAGATGTCCATCAGCGACGCGCTGGAACACTTCGAGGGCCTGGGGGCGACCCTCTCTACCCGTGACCGGAAAATCGCCGAGGAGATTCTGAAGGAGATTCGGGCCCGGCTTGGCTTCATGACCGAGGTGGGACTGGACTACCTGACGCTGGACCGCGAAGCATCGACGCTGTCGGGCGGCGAGAGCCAGCGCATCCGGCTGGCAACGCAGATCGGCAGCGGCCTCGTCGGCGTCCTCTACGTCCTTGACGAACCCTCTATCGGCCTCCACCAGCGGGACAACGACCGCCTGCTGAACACGCTGGAGGAACTGCGGGACCTCGGTAACACCCTGCTCGTCGTCGAACACGACACCGAGACGATGCGCCGGGCCGACCAGATAATCGACATGGGGCCGGGTCCGGGCAAGCGCGGCGGCGAAGTCGTCGTCAACGGCCCGATGGACGAGGTCATCGAAACCGAGGAATCGGTGACCGGGGAGTACCTCTCGGGCGAACGGACGATTCCGGTGCCCGAGAGCCGCCGCGAGGCCGACGGCGAACTCACGGTCCGGGGCGCGCGCCAGCACAACCTCGCGGACCTCGACGTGTCCGTCCCGTTGGGAACGTTCACGGCCATCACCGGCGTCTCCGGCTCCGGCAAGTCGACGCTGATGCACGACGTGCTGTACAAGGGGCTGGTCCGGCGGATGAACGACACCGACGTGAACCCCGGCGAGCACGACGCCATCGAGGGCCTCGACGCCATCGAGACGGTGCGGCTTATCGACCAGTCGCCCATCGGCCGCACGCCCCGATCCAACCCGGCGACCTACACCAACGTCTTCGACCACATCCGCGAACTGTTCGCCGAGACCAGCCTCGCGAAACAGCGGGGCTACGAGAAGGGGCGTTTCTCGTTCAACGTCAAGGGTGGTCGCTGTGAGGGCTGTGGCGGCCAGGGCACGGTCACCATCGACATGAACTTCCTCTCCGACGTAACCGTCCCCTGTGAGGAGTGCGGCGGCGCGCGCTACAACGACGAAACGCTGGACGTGACCTACAAGGGCGCGACCATCGCCGACGTGCTGGAGATGACCGTCGAGGAGGCCTACGACTTCTTCGAGAGCCACTCGGGGATTCGCCGCCGCCTCGAACTCCTGAAAGACGTGGGGCTGGGTTACATGCGGCTGGGCCAGCCCTCGACGACCCTTTCTGGTGGGGAGGCCCAGCGCGTCAAACTCGCCGAAGAACTCGGCAAGAAGGATTCGGGCGAGACGCTGTACCTGCTCGACGAGCCGACGACCGGCCTCCACCCCGAGGACGAACGGAAGCTCATCGACGTGCTCCACCGGCTCACCGACGACGGCAACACCGTGGTCGTCATCGAGCACGAACTCGACCTGGTGAAAAACGCCGACCACATCATCGACCTCGGGCCGGAGGGCGGCGAGAACGGCGGCGAACTCGTCGCCGAGGGGACCCCGGAGGAGGTGGCCCGGACCGAAGCCTCCTACACCGGGCAGTACCTCCGGGACCTCCTGCCGAACGTCGACCTGGAGGGGCCACGCGCCGACCGCGACGTGGCTCAGCCGGCGGCTGACGACGACTAATCGGCCGCGTCGTCGATGAGCCGCTCCGCTTTTCTAACGAGGCTCGCGCTGAACCGCGCGCCGACCTCGTCCATCGCGTAGAGCGTCTCGGTCGCGTCGTCGGGCTCGATGTCGCCCCGTTCGACGGCCCGTACGAGGACGCCAATCGACCCAGCGACCGGTATCGACAGCGCCTTGCAGGTCTGTCGGCGCGGCTTGTCGTCGGTGACAACAACGGGGTCGGCGGCGACCAGCGCGTGAGCCAGCAGTACGGCATCGCCTCGCGGGTCCCCGTCAGAGCGACCGAGGTGGCTGGCTGCCTCCTCGACGGCCGCCGTGGAGACGGACTGCGGACAGGTGACCCAGCCGTCGTCGATGGCGTCGGACAGGGCTTTCGCTGCCGGGTCGCTGGTAACCTCCCGGCGGACGGGATCCGGGACGACGACCGAGCCGTCGAGTCCGGCGAGCAGGGCAGCGCTCCCGGTATCGGCCAGCGTGATGAGGACGCTCGCGTCGACCAGGACCGTTCGCTCGCCGCCGGTCATCGAAGCGCGTCTACGTCGTCGGCCAGGTCGGCCTCGTCGTAGTTCGTCATGACGCCGCGGTCGTTGGCCTCGGCCATCATCTCCGCGATGGTGAGCCCTGCCAACTCCGCCGCACCGCGCATCCCGACCTCTCCGTCCTGATACCGCTGGAGGGCGACCCGAATCAGTTCCTCTCTGGCCCCCCGCTGGATGGCCTGTCGAATGGCGTCGCTGCGGCTCGCGTCGGTGGCGTCGGCGAGTCGCGCCACCAGGTCGAGTTCCTCGTCGCTCATACGGGTGGTGACGTTCTCCATGCGTAATACGACGCAACGCATTGCATTAAACGTGCGGTCGGGCGGTTCGGTCAGCAGTGTAGCGGCGATATCCGAAGCGGCCACCAACGTTTTAGTCGCCGGCGGAACCTGATAGAGCCAGCCATGGCACAGTCGACAGCGGACGGCGTCGAGCGGAAACGGGGTATCGGTGGGCTGGCGAGGCAGGCGAACCCGGCCTTCGCCGCGGGGGCGGTGGCCGTCCCGCTGCTGGCTTTCGCGGGCGCGCTCGCCAGCGGGAACATCCGGGCGCTGACCTACGTGCACGTGATGGCCGGCGTGCTGTGGACCGGTATCGACCTGTTCATGGGGCTGGTGTTGGGCCCGGTCCTGGGCGGCCAGGAGCCGGAGGCCCGGGCCGACTTCTTCGCGTCGTTCACGCCGAAGATGACGTTCCTGATGCCGACGCTGGCGACAGTGACCATCAGCGGCGGCATCCTGCTCGCGCTCCGGCTCGGGAAGTTCCCCAACGCCGACCCGTGGCTGGCGATTCTGACCGCGGCGACGCTCATCCCCGTCGTCCTCCTCATCGGCTACCAGTTCGACGCGCTGACCGACCCGAAGACGCTGGGCGTCCTCGGCGTGGCCGTCCTCGGCTCCGGGGCGTATCTGGCGACCGCGCTCCCGCAGTTCGCGATGACCTCGTGGTGGATAGTCGCCACGCTGGCCATCGTGACGCTGCTGTCCGTGCAGGGCTTCGGCGTCATCCTGCCCGGCGAGGTCCGCATCTACCGGCAGGTCGTCTCCGAGAACCCGGACGTCGACCTCGTCTCGGAAATCGGGATGCGAAACGCCAAGCTCGGGGGACTTCAGGGCCTGATGCAGCTGGCAATCGTCTTCGTGATGGTTGGGCTGCGCTGGTGGACGCCGTAGGCACGGCCGCGGCTACAGACGGGCCGGACGGGTGTGGAAGCGCTTATGCCTGCCTGCAGACAGTTCCTGGCAACGATGGCCTGGTCGGGGCGCGCCGGGAGTCGCTGTACGTACACCGACGACCGCACGGAGTCCGACGGCGAGACTCAGGAGTGGGAGTGTCCACACGGCGCAATCGACGGTCGGGCGCTCGCCCGTTGGGGAATGAACGCGTTCCTGTTCGTGACCACTGGCTACGGCGAGCGGGCGTCGTACACGCTCGCGGCGTCCGCGGCGCTCATCGCCGCCTACGCGGGGCTGTACGTCGCTATCGCGCCGGACCTGTTCGGGAGCGTCGGCCAGTACGCACAGCTCAGCCTCGGGTCGTTCATCGCCTTCTTCCTCGGCGGCGTCGGCGAGGTCAGCAATCCCACCGTGAGCCTCCTCGCCCAGTCAGAAGCGTTCCTCGGCGGCTTCTTCGTGGCGCTGTACGTCTTCGCGCTGACGCGGTCGGCGAGTCGCTGACCACCACCAGCTTTCTTCGCTCGGGCATCGTACAGTCGTCTATGGACACCGTCTACGCCGCGCTCGGCGACCGCGTCCTCGTCGGAGGCAGCGGGACCGGCTGGGACGACTGCCTGCTCGGCCACGACATCGAGTGTGTCGCCGCGGGCGCGGCCGAGCCGGCTCGGGCCTTCGTCGGCACCGCCGACGCCGGCCTCCAGCGGACGACCGGCGGTGGCGCGACGTGGGAATCGGTCCTCGACGCCGGCGACCGCGTGACGAGCGCCACAGTCAGCTCACAGGACCCTGACATGGTGTGGGCCGGGACGGAACCGAGCGCCGTCTACCGCTCGACCGACGGCGGCGAGACGTGGACGGAGCGGCCGGGGCTGACCGACCTCGATACGGCGTCGCGGTGGTCGTTTCCGCCGCGGCCACACACCCACCACGTCCGCTGGCTCGCGCTCGCCCCAGACGACCCGGCGCAGGTGTACGCCGCTATCGAGGCCGGCGCGTTCATCCGCAGTCCGGACGGCGGCGAAACGTGGGTCGACCATCCCGACGGTGCTCGGCGGGACAACCACACGCTGTCGACCCATCCAGACGCCCCGGACCGGGTGTACACCGCCGCCGGCGACGGCTTCGCGCTGTCGGCCGACCGGGGAGCGACGTGGACCCACCCGCAGGACGGGCTGGCCCATCGGTACGTATGGGGGCTGGCTGTCCACCCCGACGACCCGGACCGCGTCGTCGTCTCGGCTGCCAGCGGCCCACAGTCCGCGCACAGCACACACGGAGAGAGCTACGTGTATCGGTGGGACGGTGAGCGGTGGACACAATCGATGGACGGCCTGCCGGGTCCGGGTGGGCTGGCCCGCCCGGTCCTCGCCGCCGACCCGGACGGCAGCTTCCTCGCACTGACGAACCACGGGCTGTTCCAGTCGAACCGCGGGGACGCGTGGACGCGACACGACCTCGACGGCGGGGACTGGCCGAGCGACTACGAGCAAGTCCCGAGCGGGCTGGCCGTCATCTGATACCGCCACCGCCTGAGCGGCTCTGGTGACAAACAGAACACACAGCGGACAGAAGCCCTACACGGCGGTAACAGCCACGGACCCGATGCCGGCTGTCACGACCGTCGCAACAGCCGAGAGCAGGATGATTTTCGCCGCTTTTCGCCGATCAGCGCGAACGGCCTCGCTCGTGCCGACGCGTCCGCTTTCCCCACCGGACCCCGAGAGGTCGTAGCGGGCCAGCGCTCCGAAAGCGACACAGAACTGGAAGTAATCCTGAAACGCGCCGAGGAACCCGCCAAAAATGAAGGGGACAGTCGCCCACAGCGACAGTCGAGGGACTGCGCCGACCCCGACGGCGACTGCGATGCCAGCAGCGACGGCGAACGACCCGACGGCCGACAGCCGCCGGGCGCGGCGCTGGTTCGCTCCGATGTTACACACCCCGGGCTGGTACTCTGCCATAGCCGACGACAGGGGCTACACCGACAAATACGCCCTGCTTCGACCGGCGACGTGGCGGTGTCAGCTATCTCGCATACCGCTCGGTCACGGGCAGTGCATCGCGGTGGCGCTTGGCCCGCTCCTGCTCGCCGTCGTCGCGTTCGCCGGTGCTCCGGTGAGCGGCGTCCCGCAGACAGCCACACGGCCGCCGTTCGCAACGATTCCATGACATATCAGCGGAGAACACTGATGCACCTGGCCGTCGTACCGTGCCGTGATGTCCCTCCAACTCGACCGCTCGGATACGTGGACGTGCGCCCTGCTCGGCGGGCTGCTGGCCGCCCCCTTCACCGCGTTGCAGGTGATTCAGTCCCCGGACAGCATCATGTTCAACATGGTTGTGGTCGGCGGCGCGCTCGCCGGCTACCTCGTCAAGCGCCGCGGCGGAAACGGCACTGCGACCGGACTGCGAGCCGGTTTCGTCGGCGGCCTTCCGGCGCTGTGGGGGGTGGCCGAGTTCGTGTGGTCCATCCCTTCCGTGCCGAATCCGCTGTGGTTCCAGGCCGTCGGCGTCGCGATGGGGCTGTCGGTCGGAGCGCTCGCCATGCTCATTCCGGCGCTCGGCGGCGCGCTCGCCGGCCGCTTCGGCGGCTGGCTGGCCGAGCGGCAGGGCCATCCGCGGGTCCCCGCCGCGGGCGGCTGACCGGGAGCGAGCGAATCGAGAAGGTATTTGGTTCGTGACACCGAGAGAACGTGTATGTATGACGTTGTGGTCGTCGGGGCGGGACCGGCCGGGTCGCGGTACGCGCGTCGGGCGGCCGAGCGGGGGCTTGACGTGGTCGTCTTCGAACAGGGGGAGGTCGGGAAGCCCCTTGCCTGCTCGGGTCACGTCAGCACGGATATCTGGGAGTTCACCGAAGACGCCCGCGACGACCTGTTCCAGAACGAGATTTCGGGCGCTCGGTTTCACACTGGCGGTCCCAGCAGTCAGGACCATCCCTTCTACAAGGACGAGGTCATATCGAACGTTATCGACCGCGTCGGTCTGGACAGGCATCTCGCCGAAGTGGCCCGTGGCGCCGGTGCCGAGGTCCGCGAGGAGCACTCGGTCGTCGGCGTCACTGAGGACAAAGATGGCGTCACCGTCGAAGTCCGCGGACCCGACGGCATCGAGACCCACCGCGCGAAGATGGTCGCCGGCTGTGACGGCCCGAAGAGCCGCGTCCGGCGGGAACTGGACTTGCCCGAACCCGACGAACTACTGCACGGCGTCCTCGGGTTCAGCGACGAGGTCGACCACAGCGATTTCGTCGACGTGCACCTTACCGTCCCGCGCTTTTTCGCCTGGCGCATTCCACGAGGCGAAGCCGGCGTCGAGTACGGACTGGCGGTACCACCGGGTGCTGACGCTCGCGGCCGTTTCGAGGAGTTCGTCGACGGCTACGGCGTCGAAACCGACCACCGCTGTTCTGGACTTATCCCGATCGGCCCGCCGAAGCGAGTCACCGGTCGACGGTCGTTTCTCATCGGTGACGCCGCAGCCCAGACCAAGCCCTTCACCGGCGGTGGCATCCGATACGGCATGACTGCCGCCGACCACGCGGCCCGAGAAATCGACCCCGACGACCCGGCGACGCTGGGCGAGTACGAGCGCGCGTGGCGCGACGACCTTCGACAGGAGATCCGCCTCGGCCACGCCGTTCGGGCGGGCTACTCCGCACCGGAACCGATACAGAAAGTCGGGATGAAAGCCTTCGAAGGCGAGATCGGCGTCCACATGGACCGGCCGACAACGCTGTTCTCCAGAGAACAGCTAGCGGCGCTGTTCTCACGGTCCTGACAGACGTGTTACCCTGCTGGCGTTTGCGGGTAACGTTTTTACCGGCCGATGGAAAAAGACGGGCGTGGTAACACGCCGACGTACCTACGTCCTCGCGGGCCTGCTTGTCCTCACCGGCTGTCTGACAGGAGTTCTGCTCGCGCGGGTGCTAGCGACGATTTTCTTCGCAATCACGGTCGCATACGTGCTTTTCCCCGTCTCGGAATGGCTTGGACGCCACGGACTCAACAGGCGACTGTCGGCGGCTGTGACAACAGGTATCGCCTTCATCAGCGGCACACTCATCATCGTCCCGCTCGGGGCCGTGCTGTATCTCCGCCGCCGCGACCTGTTTTCTTTCTTCCAGCAGCTCCCGTCGATGGTGACCCTCGAATTCGGCGAGTTCAGCTACCCGATCGAGATAGATCCGACGTTAGTAGCCGCCCGAGAGACGCTCACGGCCGTCGCGGTGGATTTAGCCGCTGAATCGCCCGTGCTGGCGCTGAAGGCCGTCCTGTTTGCGATCCTCGTCTACGCGATGCTCTGGCAGCCGCAGGCTCCGAAAACGGCCGTCTATCGGACGGTCCCGGCGTCGTATCACGAGGTCGTCAACCGACTCCATCAGCGACTCCGGGGGACGCTGTACGCGATTTACGTGCTTCAGGCGGCGACGGCGTTCGGGACCTTCGTCGTGGCGTGGGTCGTGTTCTGGCTGCTGGGCTATCAGGGCGCGTTCGCACTGGCAGTGGTCGCCGGTATTCTGCAGTTCGTTCCCGTCATCGGCCCCAGCGTCGTCGTCCTCACCATCGCTGTCGCGGATGTTATCAACGGCAACATCACCGGGGCAGTTCTGGTGACCGTGTTCGGCCTCGTTTTTGTCGGTTTCCTCCCCGATGCGGTAATCAGACCGAAGCTCGCCCGCTACACGACGGGTCTCCCGGCCAGCCTCTACTTCGTCGGATTCACTGGCGGCGTGTTGACGCTTGGCGTCATCGGCTTCATCGCCGGCCCGGTCGTCATCGCGCTGCTGGTCGAACTGTCGTCGCTACTGACCAGCGAGCGGCAGGGCGACCAGCAGAAACTGACGTAATGTAGAGTATGCCAGCGCGACGACGCCTCAGTTCGTCTCCAGCGGCCGCCCCTGTGCTTCCCACTCAGTGAGGCTCCCTTCGTAGAAATCCACCCGCTCGAAGCCCAGATGCCGGAGGACGACGTACGTGTGGCTGATGCGCCGGGCGGTGTTGCAGTAGAGAACGACACGTTTCTCGGGGGCGACGCCGGCACTTTCGAGAACGGACAGCGCCTCCTCGCGCGCGAGCAGGCCTCGCGTCTCGTCGTCGACGAGGTCCCGCCAGTCCAGCAGGACCGCACCGGGGATGTGGCCCGCGTCGTACTCCTCGTCCTCGCGGGTGTCGACCAGCACCGTGTCGGAGTCGTTCGCCGCCTCAGCGACCGTATCCGGGCCGACCAGCGGCGTCGACGCCGGCCGCTGAACGGCGTAGTCGGTCGGTGTGACATCGGGCGTCTCGCTCGAGGTCTCCCGTTCGAGTTGCCAACTGGAGAAGTCGCCGTCAAGGAGGTGGAGTCGGTCGGGGTCGTGGCCGAACAGTTCTGCGGTGACCAGAAACCGCGCGGCGAAGACGCCGTGGTGGTCGTCGTACGCCACGATTTCGCTCTCCGGCGAGATGCCGGCCTCCGAGAGCAACCGTGCCCACTCGTCTTCGGCAGGCAGCATTCCTTCGCCAGCATCGGACTCCGCGCCGTGTTCGTCCGCCCGGAACAAATCGAAGGGTACGTTCACCGCACCCGGGAGGTGTCCGAGGCCGTCGTACTCCCACGCGTCTCGCACGTCGACCACCCGGAGGTCGTCGCCCCGACTCGACACCCACTCCGCAGAGACGAAATCAGTCATCGTCCACGCGTAACCGCTCCGTCCGCTTGAAAACTCTCATCATGTGCGGTCGAAGGTGGGTGCAAATGCTGCCGCATTTCGCGCACGCACAGCAGGGCTCACATCCGGACATGGAACGCCATGGCTCCTGTCCGCTGGGCGGCGGACGTGTTGAATAGCGACAGTGCTCAGTAGAGGCAACGTCTGCCGACACGGTGGACGAGTGGCCGAACATGCCGAAAGTCGTAGTAATATATGTCTGGTAGACTTACGCTTCGATGCACTATGACTGACTACGCTAACGACGTGCTCGTCTCGGCCGACTGGGTCAGCGAGCATCTGGACGAGTTCCAGAGCGACGACCCCGCCCACCGACTGGTAGAAGTGGACGTCGACACGGAACTGTACGACGAGAGCCACGCCCCCGGGGCGATCGGCTTCAACTGGGAGACACAGCTTCAGGACCAGACCACACGCGACATCCTCGACAAGGGAGATTTCGAGGACCTGCTTGGCAGTCACGGCATCAGCGAGGACTCGACGGTCGTTCTCTACGGAGACAACTCCAACTGGTTCGCCGCCTACACGTATTGGCAGTTCAAGTACTACGGCCACGACGACGTGAAGCTGCTCGACGGCGGCCGCGAGTACTGGGTCGAGAACGACTACGAACTCACCGACGAGGTCCCCGAGTTCTCCGAAGTCGACTACGAGGCCTCCGGCCCGCGCGAGTCCATCCGCGCCTACCGAGAGGACGTCGAGAACGCCATCGAGCGCGAACTGCCGCTGGTCGACGTTCGCTCGCCCGAGGAATACTCCGGCGAAATCCTCGCACCCCCGGGACTCCAGGAGACCGCCCAGCGCGGCGGCCACATCCCCGGCGCACAGAACATCTCCTGGGCGGCCGTCACCAACGACGACGGGACGTTCAAGGACTACGACGAACTCGAAGAACTCTACGCCGAGTACGGCATCGACGGCGACTCCACGACGGTCGCCTACTGCCGCATCGGTGAGCGCTCCTCGGTCGCCTGGTTCGCCCTGCACGAACTGCTGGGCTACGACGACACCATCAACTACGACGGCTCCTGGACTGAATGGGGCAATCTGGTTGGTGCGCCTATCGAGAAAGGCGAAGCGGACGACTGAGCATAGCGAAGGCGTTCGCTTCGTAGCGGAGCGGGGAGCCCGCAGGGCGACCCGTGGAGCAGGGCGAGGCTGAGTAAGCGCAAGCGCGCGGGGCCTCGAATCGGAACGGCGACCACCGGCAGCCGTGAAGCAGGACGAAGCTGAGTAAGCGCAAGCGCACGACGCGTCAAATCGGAGCGGTAACGGCTTACTTTCGGATTTTTGTGGCGCTGTTCGAGAGCGATGGCGTCCCTGAGACAGTGACATCTGTTCCGGGCGGCACGGCTCGAAAAGCCAGTCGCGTTCCCAACCGTACATTCAAGTCAGATGCGCATCCTACACGCGGGTGTGGACCGAACGGAACTCGAACGGGAACTCCGCGACGCCTTCGACGCCGACCCGGATATCGTTACGGTCGTCGCCAGACAGGCGCGGGACCTCTCGGAATCAGACCAGTTCGTGACCGACTTCGGGGCGGAACTGACCGTTGAAGATGTCATCGACAACCTCGCGGACGCGCCCGAGGAGTATCAACTCGCCGAGCGATGGAACTGGTGGCTGGGTGCACTTGACCTCTCACACGGCGGCTACGCGCGGTTCAGCGTTCGGCAGGACATCGACAAAACGTCCTGACCTGTTGCTGTCGGGATTCCTGTGTGCGAAAAGCGGCGCGACGCCAGTTAGTGTACGCTAAGCCCGTGTGCCTCTCGTGCGTGTTCGAGGAGTTCCTCCGTCGTGTCGAACTCCTCACCGCAACTGCACGTGTGGTACGTCGTCGGGGATTGCTGGCGTGTCGCCATGACAAGTGAACAATGTGCCCCGAGTATAATAATTGTTTATGCTAGGGTGGTAACACTGCCCACCAGATATGTTAGCCACACACAATACAGTACCGAAAAATAGCTCCTTGAGCTTTCATAGCCACTAAGCGTCGATATATCGTCGTGTTCTTGCTCATAGATATTACGCTGCCCCGGCGGCTGACGACACGAGCCGGCCAGAACCGACGAACGGAAACGGACGCGATGCGTCTGTCCCCATAATGGATGTGCAGTTTCTCGGCGGGGCGGGTGAAATCGGTCGGAGCGCCATCCTCATTGACGAGTCGTTACTGCTAGATTTCGGGATGTTGACCGACTCGCCGCCACAGTTTCCGGTTCGGACGCCGTCGCCGGACGCCGTCGTCGTCTCCCACGGCCACCTCGACCACGTCGGGACCATCCCGGCGCTGGTATCGGGCGACGCGCGACCACCGATTCACTGGACGCCGCCGACGTACGAACTGGCGATGACGCTCGCCCGTGACACGCTCAAGCTCCACGGCGGGACGGTCAACTGTCCGTTCACCGAGACCAACGTCAGGCGGGTGACGCAGGTGTCTGAGACCCACGGCTACCGGGAGACGTTCGAGGCCGCCGGCTACGAGGTCACCTTCTACAACGCCGGCCACATCCCGGGAAGCGCACACGTTCTCGTTGACGACGGCGACACCCGACTGCTGTACACGGGCGATTTCCACACCGACGACCAGCGCCTCGTCTCAGGGACGACGGCCCGTCCGGACGCGGACACGGTCATCTGTGAGAGCACCTATTCCGATGTCGACCACGAACTCCGAGAAACGGTCGAGGGTCGATTCGTCGAAAGCGTCGAAACGACGCTCTGGGAGGGCGGCACCGTCGTCGTCCCCGCCTTCGCCATCGGACGAACACAGGAGATGTTGCTCGTCTGCGAGGCCCACGACATCCCCTGCTACGTCGACGGGATGGGTAAGGAGGTGACCGAGATGCTCGCCCAGTACCCCGAGTTCCTCCGGGACGCCGACGCGTTCCGGCGGGCGAAATCGCACGCACGGTTTGTGACTGGCAAGGACGGCCAGCGCAAACGTATCACCGACCAGAAGGCGGCAATCGTCACCACCAGCGGGATGCTCTCGGGCGGCCCGGCGATGACGTATATCCCGGAGGTCCGTGGAAATCCGATGAACAAGGTCACGATGACCGGGTATCAGGTCGAGGGAACGCCGGGCCGGGACCTGCTAGAGACCGGTAGTGCCGAGATAGACGGGCGGATTATGCCTGTCAGCGCGCGCGTCGAGCAGTACGACTTTTCGGCACACGCCGACCGCGGTGGGCTGTTGGCGTACCTCGGTGACTATCGTGACACGCCGGTGCTCGTGAACCACGGCGACCGCTGCGAGGGGTTTGCAACCACACTCCGCGAAGACGGCTACGACGCGACCGCGCCCGAATTAGGCGAGACCGTCACCCTCCAGTAGGCTGTCACGCAGGCGACCTCGGCCTCGCTCAGTCACGCTCGTTCGCGTCTTCGGTGGCGCGCTGTTTCAGCCACTCATCGAGCAGGTCGCGAATCGCGGCGTCCCGGTTGTCGCGGTGGTCGGCGAACGCCTTGTCGTCAATCGCATCGAGCAACTCCTCGTCCAGTTCGACCTCGATCGATTCGAGGTCCAGAAACGCTTCGTCCATTGATTACGGGGAGTTGAACGGCCAGAGAAATATATCCTCGTCAGACAGCCGTCGGTCAGTCGCGTGACAGGGGCCATAGAGGCGATGAACTCCAGAAGCCTGTCAGGAAACCGCCGTGCTTTGATTACGACTCGTGTCGTATTCACGTCGTGATGGGCTCGCTACAGTCTCTTATCGGTCCCCACCGGCTCGACGCGCTCGGCGCGTGGACGGTAACGGGAATTCTCATCGGCGGCGTCGGACGGTTCCTGGCCGGTGGCGAATTCGAGTGGGCAGTGCTCACGGCACTCCTCGTCGGTATCGCGGTCACGGTTCCGTTCGCCACGCGGAATCTCGAAACGACGGTGCCTGCGGAGTTGCTCGGACTGGTCGCGGTCCCGGTACTCGTCCGGACGGTCGGCGGTTTCCCGCAGGTCACCCCGTTCCTCGTAATCGCCGGGGTCGCACTGCTGTTGGCCGTTGTCCTCGATGCGTGTACCTCACTGACGATGACGCCGCGGTTCGCAACGGTGTTCGTCGTCATCGTGACGATGGCCGTCGCGGGCGTCTGGGCGGTCGGTATCTATGCGACCGACACGCTACTGGGAACCGCGTTCCTCGACGGGCAGACGGAGCTGATGTGGGACCTCGTCACTGCAGCGACCGCCGGTATCATCGCCGGTGTCGTGTTCGAACTGTACTTCGAACGGTCGGCGCGCATCGCCCGACTGCGCGTCTCGGGCGCAGACCCATCCGAACGTGACCAGTCGGGTACGTCCCTTCCCGGAGACGGCAAGCACCACCGCATCGCGGTCCGGACGCTACAGGCGGTCCTCGGGGTAATATCCGCCTTCGCGCTCGTCCGGGGCAACGTGACGCTGTTCGTCAACAGCGCCGGCCCGCTGGCGATAACGTTCCTGCCGGCGCTGTTCCGCCGGGAATACGACTACGCGATGGACACCGGTCTTGTGCTGTGGATCACGGTGGCGTCGACGCTGCACGCGGCCGGCGCGCTCGAACTGTACCAAGCGTTTGGCTGGTACGACAGCCTGGCCCACGCCGTCTCGGCGTCGCTGGTCGCCGGCGTTGGGTACGCGGTCGCGCGGGCGGTCGAACGCCACTCCCGTGCGGTCGATTTCAACCGCGGGTTCCGCGCCACCTTCGTCGTCCTGTTTGTCCTCGCGGTTGGCGTCGGGTGGGAGATACTTGAGTTCGCAAGCGGCGGCCTCGCGTCGGTGGTCGGCGGCGAGGCGGTCCTGGCACAGTACGGCACGGGGGACATCGTGAACGACCTCGTGTTCAACACGGTCGGCGCGCTCGTCGTCGCGGGCTGGAGCACCGCCCACTTCGAGGGCATCGCGGCCCGGCTCACCGGCCGGGTCGGGCGGCTCGCGGGCGGGGACTGAGCGTCCCGAGAGTGGGGCTGCGGTACGACAGACCGGCGCGTATGGAGCGAACGCGACTCGACTTCGACCGCTACTTCGAAGTGGTCATGGAGGCCGGCAAACGCCACAGCATAGAGAACGACGGAGACGCCCCTAAAGACGGTCAACGTCTACACGCCGCCGCGGTAGCCGTCAGGCCTCAGTGCCGTCGACCGGTAGTACTTTCAGCGTCACTCGACGCCGGCTTCGGCGTCCATCGGGTCCTGGATGTCGCCGACGACCTCCTCCAGCAGGTCCGTGACCGTCACCAGCCCGACGACTTCGCCGTCTTCGAGCACGAAGGCCAGTTCCTGGCGCTCGGCCTGGAACTGGTCGATGGCGTCACTGACGGTGGTGTCGGGCGACATCGTCATCGGCGGCGAGGCGACGGCTTCGAGGTCGATGCCGTCGAGCAGGCCGCCCGCCCCGTCCTGTTCCTCGCGCTCGTCGACCAGCGCCGGGATGTAGACGATGCCGAGGAAGTCTTCGAGCGTCTCGCCGACGAGCGGGTAGCGGGTGTGGGGCGTCTCGGCGATGCGCTCGGCGTTGGTCACGTCGTCGTCGGTCGGCGACAGCGCGACGATGTCCTCGCGGGGCACCATCACGTCGCCGACTTCACGGTCGCCAACGCGGAACGCAGAGATAATCTCCTCACGACGCTCGTCGGGCACGTCGCCGCGGTCCAGAACGGAACCGAGTTCGTTGCGTAGTTCGGCCCGGGACTCGATGCTGTCGACCTCCGCTTCGAGCCACGCGCCGGACATCTCGACGCCGAACAGGCCGAGCGTCCACTTGGCGACGCCGTCGCCGACCTTGATAATCGGCGAGATGACCCACGCGAAGTAGTACAGCGGCGTCGCGCCGTACCGGCAGACGAACTTCGCGCGCTCGACGCCGAGGTACGTCGGCGTCTGCTCGCCGTGGGTCAGGTGGACGAGGTTGATGATGAGGAAGGCGATGGCCGCGCCGGCCCCGACGCCGGCCAGCGCAGAAGACTGGAAATACGGCTCGAAGATGGCAGCGAGCGCCGGCTCGGCGACGATACCGACCGCAATGCTGGAAGCGGTGATGCCGACCTGACAGCTCGTCAGGTAGATTTCGAGGTCGTCGGTCATCTCCCAGGCCCGACGGAGGCCGGGTTCGTCGAACTCCGACTCCGAGTACTGTCTGGCCCGGGTCAGGGCAAACTCGATGGCGACGAAGAAGCCGTTTGCGAGGATCAGGGCGACCCCTGCAAGCAGCCTGAGCGCGATTTCGACTGGTTGCATGTATCGGCGGGATTCACCAGCCGGACAGGAAAGCGTGGTGACATCGGGTCAGTCGCCGGCCCCCCGACGGCGGGCGAGCCAGCGACCGACGACCAGCGCGGCAGCGCCCGCGACCGCGGCGAGCGCGAGGCGAAGAGGCGGAGGAACGGCCCGGAGCTGGCATAGCACGTCCGCACCCGAGAAATAACCGTTTACGCGCGCTCGAAGTCGTACTCGACGCCGGTGAGGTCGGTCGAGACCGCCCAGAGCCGTTCGGCGGTCGCCTCGTCGCGCGAGGCCGCGTTGGACTGCTGGAACTCGGGCGGGCCGCGCATGTCGAGCAGGCCGCCGGGGCCGACGTACTCGCCGCCGATGACGTCGTCGGCGGTGGCAGCGTACAGCATCGGGAGCGCGCCCTGCTCGGCGGACTGGGCGAGCACAGCGTTGGCGAGGCCCATAGCCGCGGTTCGCAGCGTCGACCCCATCTCCCGGGGTCCGCGGAACTGGAGGTCGGTATCGGCGTAGCCGGGGTGGCAGGCGACGCTTATCACGTCGTCCCAGCCGTGGTTGCCCAGCCGGCGCTGGAGTTCGTAGGCAAAGAGGAGGTTGGCGAGCTTGCTCTGGCCGTAGGCCGACCACTTCCCGTAGGAGCGCTCGCCCTGCAGGTCGTCGAAGTCAATCTCGCCCATCTCGTGTGCACCGCTGGACTGCGTGACGATTCGGGACTCGCCGTCGGCGGCCCCGAGGAGGTCAAGGAGGTGCCCGGTCAGGGCGAAGTGACCCAGATGGTTGACGCCGAACTGCGTCTCGAAACCGTCGGCCGTCTCGCTCCGGGGAATCGCCATGACGCCGGCGTTGTTACAGAGAATGTCGACGGCGTCGTAGTCGTCTTGGAGGCCGTCGGCGAAGGATTCGACGTTCGAGAGGTCCGCGAGGTCACACTCACGGATATCGAGCGTCGCGTTCGGCACGGCTTCGCGGATCTCCGCTGCGGCCGATTCACCGCGGTCGACGCTCCGGCAGGCCATCACAACCGTCGCGCC
Source organism: Haloarcula sp. Atlit-120R (assembly GCF_003665885.1). Taxonomy (NCBI): domain Archaea; kingdom Methanobacteriati; phylum Methanobacteriota; class Halobacteria; order Halobacteriales; family Haloarculaceae; genus Haloarcula; species Haloarcula sp. Atlit-120R. The sequence continues at coordinate 742,083 of NZ_QPLN01000001.1, forward strand.
TCTGCGAGCGAACGCCTTCGAGCCTTCAAGTCCCAGCCCGCTGTTCGCGCCGGTTACGACCACGGTTCGGTCCGTCAGCGGGGGCATGTCTTCGATAGTCCAGCCTGTCATTGAGGGAGCTACGGGCGCGAAGCACTGAAACCCATCGCCGACGGGAGAGTGAGAGTCTTATGCTGTCGCCCCCGTGTTCCAGTGATGAGCGACGTGTCGATCACCGTCTACACGCGCGAGGACTGCCATCTCTGTGAGAAGGCCATCGAGACAATCGAGCAAGTCGCCGACGACGAGGAAGTCGCTATCGCGCTAGACCTCGTCGACGTTGACGAAGATCCCGAGCTTCAGGCGGAGTACGGCGAGCGCGTTCCCTACGTCTTCGTGGACGAGTCGCCGGCGTTCAAGTACCACGTCGACGAGCGACAGTTACGCGAGAAGCTGCAGCAGTCGGCGTAGCGGTCTGGACACGACAGACCCTCTGTCGCGGCTACCACCGCAATTTATTAATTCTGGGACGCATCTCACCGCTGATGCCCTCCAGTATCAGCAACGCTGTGTTCAGCGAACCGTCCGGGCCACGGATTGCTCTCGTCCACTTCGCTGGGTCACTTGTCTTCGCCGGTCTCTACGTGTCCGCCTGGGTTACCGAGGGTGCTGTCCCGGACAGCTGGTTACTCGCGATGGTCGTCGGAACCGGATTAGCGGGCGTTGCGGAGGTGTTGCCAAAGCGCAGACGACAGACAGCCGGCGTCCTCCGCTCGGTCGCGATTCTCGTGTTTCTCTGTCTCGTCGTCGTCGCCCTCGTCGCGCCCGACCTTCTCGGTATCTGAGCGCCGCCCGCAAACCGGGCTGTCTCGGCGGTACCGCGAACAAGCCAGTGCTATCGCCCCTGCTCGACGGCACTGTGTAACGCGTCCGTCGCCGCTGTCGGGTCGTCGGCCTGCGTGATTGCTGTGATGACAGCGACCCCGTCCGCACCCGCTCTGACGACCTCAACGGCGTTATCGGCCGTGATGCCGCCGATAGCGACAAACGGGATGTCTACTGCTTCTGCGATAGCAGCGACTCGCTCGGTGCCGATGGCGTACTCGTCGTCATCGATGTCGTCTTTCGAGCCGGTAGCAAACACTGCACCAACGCCAAGATAGTCCGCGCCGGCCGCCGCCGCTTCCCGGGCGTCTTCGACAGTCGAGACCGAGCGCCCGATGAGTGCGTCCTCGCCCAGCAAGTCCCGCGCGACCGGAACAGGAAGGTCGTCGTCGCCGAGGTGGACCCCGTCAGCGTCGAGTGCCTGTGCGATGTCTACGCGGTCGTTGACGACGAACGCGACGTCGGCCTCGCGGGTCAGGTCCCGCAGTTCCCGACCGAGTTCGTAGCGTTCGCGCGCGGTCCGGTCCTTCTCGCGGAGTTGGACGACGCCGACGCCACCGTCAATCGCGTCTGCGACGATTTCGTCGGTTCTCCGACCTGCCGAGAGCGACGCCTGCGTGACGAGATACACGTCCCAGTCAACCATAGCCAGTCTCGGAACCGATGACTCTTGTGTGCTGTGCGTTGGTCAGGACTCTGTTTCAGCTGTCGAACTCGACGCGTTTGCCTCGTCGGTGTCAGTTGCCGGGTCCGAGAGCGCGCCGTCGCGAACAGCCATCCGGAGCCCGAACTCGGCGATATTACCGCCGTGTTCCGCCGTTCTAGCGAGGCTGTCGAGGGCGCGCGTGAGCCGGTAGTCGGCGTCACCGGACTCGAACAGCTGTCGGTCGAGACTGGTTATCCGCTCTCGAACGTCCCGGCGCGTGGCCAGTGTCTGTCGGGCGGTGTCGACACAGGCGTCGCCAATGATCACTCGGACAGCGTCCTCGACGACAGCGTGGACATCCTGTGCAATGCTGTCGAGGGCTGTGATGATACGCTCGTCGGGTTGGCCGTCGAGTCGGTCGGCGACGGTCCCGATGCGCTCGGCGTGATCGGCCACGCGTTCGAGTTCGTTCGCGGTCCCCCAGAGGGTGAACAGTTCGGGACGGGTCAGCCCGAGCGCGTCTATCTCGTCGAGGCGGGCCAGCCCGCGCTCGAAGTAGCGGTCTATCATGGCGTACAGCCGGTCGGCCTGCTCGTCGCGGTCGGCCCACCGGTCGCCGGTCGTCCCGGTCGTGAGCGCGGCCATCGCGTCCCGGTGCATCGACAGGGCGACGAACTGGAGCTGGCGGACCGACTGGCTGACGGACACCTCGCCAGCATCGAGCATCGTCCGGACCGTGACCTGTGACTCGGTCGCCTCAGCGACGGTCACACCTGTCAGGTTCCGGGTGACGCGTTCGATGGCCCGGTGTTGTTCGTCGCTGTAGCCATCGGGGACTTCAAGGACGACAGATTCGACGCCAGCGGCGTAGGCCGCCCGCAACAGCTGCTCTATTTCCGCCGGGTCGTCGTTGCCGACTTCCAGTCTGAGGCGGTTCCGCGCCGTCGTCTGTGACTCAGGGGTCTGGATTACCAGGAGCCCGTCGATGTGCGTGTGGAGGTTCACCGTCGTTCCGGCCGTACAGTTCTCCGATTCGGCCCACTCTTTTGGGAGCGAAACGGTGTACGTGCCGCCGCCGACGGTCTGTATCTTTCGGGTTTCCATAGCTAGTAAATGAGTTCTGAGTCGGTTTCGACCATGTACAGCGTGCGTGCCGCGATGTTGACCGCGTGGTCGCCGACGCGTTCGAGGTCCCGAACCGTCAACAGGAGCCGGGACACGTCGTCGAGGAGTTGCTCGACCGCCCAGCCGTCGTCGCCGTCGGCCTCCCGTTCGATGAGGTCCCGGGCGACGGTCTCGCTGGCCCGCTGGCAGAGCGCATCGAGCGCGTCGTCATCAGCCGCGATAGCGCGACAGTCCTCGACGGCTTCCAGTCGATAGGCGTCGATACTACGCTCGACCATGTCGGTGGCCTCGCGGCCGATAGTGTCGACGTCGACCTCGGGGGCAAGTCGACGGTCGGCCGACTGTGCGTAGGCCGCGAGGTTCGTGGCGAGGTCCGCGACGCGTTCGAGGTCGGTGATGATTTTGAAGGAGGCGGCGACGAAGCGCAGGTCGGTGGCGACAGGCTGCTGGAGGGCAAAGAGGTCGATGCAGTCGGCTTCGAGCGTCAAGTACAGCTCGTTTATTTCTTCGTCGCCATCGATGACAGACTGCGCCATCTCCCGGTCGACGGTCCGGAGCGCAGTGAGCGCCGATTCGAGTCGCTCGACGACCAGATCGCCCATCCCGACCACGCCGTCCCGGAGTTCGTCCAGTTGTTGCTGGTACGACTCGCGCGACATGGGTCACCCGAACTTGCCGGTGATGTAGTCCTCGACGCGCTGGCTCTCGGGGTTCTCGAATATCTTGTCGGTGTCGTCGTACTCGACGAGTTCGCCGCCGGTGAGGAACACGGCCGTCTGGTCGGAAATGCGGGCCGCCTGCTGCATGTTGTGGGTGACGATGACGACCGTGTAGTCCTTCGACAGCTCCTCGACGAGGTCCTCGATTTTCGAGGTGGCGATGGGGTCCAGCGCCGAGGCCGGCTCGTCCATCAGGATGACCTCGGGGTCAACGGCCAGACAGCGCGCGATACAGAGGCGCTGTTGTTGCCCGCCCGAGAGGCCGAGCGCGTTGTCGTCCAGTCGGTCGCTAACCTCGTCCCACAGCGCGGCCTGCTTCAGCGAGCGCTCGACGAGTTCAGCCTCTGCCTCGGTGTCGTCGCGACCGAACAGGCGCGCGAGCAGGCCCTTGTTGATGTCGCCGTGCTTGCGCGGGCCATACGAGATGTTCTCCCGAATGGACTTCGGGAAGGGGTTGGGCGACTGAAAGACCATCCCGATACGCTTGCGCAGTTCGACGAGGTTGGCGTTGGGGTCGTAGATCTCGGTCCCTTCGAGTTCGACCGAGCCGTCGATGCGGGCGGCCTTGATGCGGTCGTTCATGCGGTTGAGACAGCGAAGGTACGTCGACTTGCCACAGCCGGATGGCCCGATAAGCGCCGTGACGCTGTTCTCGGGGATCTCCATCGAGACATCCTTCAGCGCGTGGTCATCACCGTACCACACGTCGAGGTTCTCGACCGAGAGCTTCGATTTGCCGTCGAAGTCGTACTGCCGCCACGCCTCGCGGATCCGCTCGTCGCTCTCGCCGGCCGTCGTCTCGGCGCTTGGCGAGGTGGTGTCGACTGTCTGTCCGCTGTTCGTTTGCGTGTCCGTGCTCGGCTCCGTGTTGATGCTATCACTCATAGTTGAGTTTCCTCCGGAAGTATGTCCGCGCCGTGATACCGACTGCGTAGAACGTCAGCACGACGATCAGCAGAATAAACGCTGTTGCCCATCCCATCTGTGGCGACCCCGACACCCCGGCCGCGATGACGGCCCACACCTGCGTCGGCAGCGACGCCGAGGCCGAAAGCAAGGCGTCATTGACGATGAACGGTGGCCCCGAGACGAAGCGGAAGCCGTCGATGACGTCGACGGCGGCCGTCGCGTTCAGCGTCGAGCCGAGGACAAGGATGAGCGGGGCAGTCTCGCCAGCGATGCGGCCGACGCCGAGGATGACGCCGGTGATGACGCCCGGCATCGCCGCCGGAAGGACGACGCTTTTGATGGTCTCCCACTGGGTCACACCCAGTGCCGCGCTGGCGTCGCGGTACTCGTCGGGGACCGACTTGATTGACTCCCGCGAGGTGATGAGCACCAGCGGCAGGAGCATGAAGCCAAGCACCAGCATCCCGGCAAGCAGCGACTCGTCGCCGCCAAGCCGGGGAATCAGGAATGCTGCTCCGAACAGACCGAAGACGATGCTCGGCGTGGACCACAGCGCGTTTGTCGCGATTTCGACCACCGAAGTGAATCGGCCCTGCTCGGCGTACTCGGTGAGGAACACTGCCGCACCAACACCCAGCGGGACGGCGAACAGCGTTGCGCCGATCACCAGCCACACCGTGCCGATGATCGCAGGCACGATACCGCCGGGCTCGGCTCCCAGCGGAATGTAGGCCTGCATCACCATCGGCCACGAGAGGCTCCCCTCGTTGGCAATGGAGACGCCGAGAACGTTGAACGATGTGCCGGTAGCGGCTACGTGCAGGCCCACTAGCGCGGTGAAGCCGGCCGCACCGACGAGGCCGAGTCGCGTCTCCTCAGTCAGCAGGCGGCGGGTAATCGTCTCTTCGCTGGACCGCTTTGCAGCCGTGGTGAGCGTCGCCAGCGCGAGCGAGGCCACAGCGGCCCCGAGCGCGACCGCAGGCACGAGATTTACCGGACCAACTCGCGGATTGATGCCGGCAACTGGCTGGAGCAGCAGCGTCGCCAGCAACAGCCCGAGTCCGCCGAACACCCCCAGCGTGAACAGCGGGGCCTCCCGCTGTGCGCTCTCCGCCAGCGTCGGCCCGTCGCTTGCGAGCACGCCGACGAGTGGGGAGACTGCGAGACCGCCCGCGGCGACCGATCCGGCGACGACAGCGGCGAATGCAACCGTCTCGTTGAGTGGGAGGCCGAACGGAGTCGGGCCGAAGGCGAGGAAAAAGCCGATGAGGACGACCATCGCGAGAACTGCCGTCGGGACGGCCTGTCGGATCGAGCCGGCTCGGTCAGACTGGGTCCCGACGTTGCGGAGCGAGCCGAACGACCGGAAGAACGTGACCGCGAGCAATAGTGCCGGGAGGACAAGCAGCAGCGTCCCGACCGTCGTGCTGGGCGTCACTGCGAGCGCTGTATCGAGCGCACGTCCCTGTCGGTTGACCTGGACAGTGTAGGTGTAGGCGTACCGCAGCGGGGTGCCGGTGACGAGCACGCTCGCAAACACCGCAGCGAGCGAACCAACCGCCGCCAGTGGGAGGATCCGGAATAGCTGTCGCGCGCCAGTGTTCCAGTCAGTCGTGCCCGCAGGCGAACGAGCGAACTGGATTGTAGCCAGAAGAGCTGGCGACAGGAGGACCAGTGCCGTCAGCGCACCGATCGACAGTCCGTGGACGGCGTAGCCGATGCCCTTGATGGTCACGAACACGACGATTGTCGCCATCACAGCCACCATCAGGAAGGCGTTGAGGTTGATGACGAGGAAGGCCCCGTACTCGCGTCCCCGGGCACCGAACCCGGCGCGGCACTTCGCGGCCGACCAAGCCGACAGCAGCGTCCCGACCAGGAGGAACACGGGGATGACCGCGCCGCCGGTGAAGCCACCGGAGAGCGTCTGCGGGCTCCACTGCCAGCCCACCCCGATGGTTCCGGTCACGATTGTCAGCCCGAGTGCGCCGACGACGATAGCCGTCGGGAGCGTCGAACCAAGGTCCTCACGAGGGAGGATCGCCAGCAGGAACAGGCCGACGCCGGCGACGGCGGCGGTGACAAGCCACAGGAGCGAGCCGAATCCGGCAAGGGAACCCCCGACGACGGCCCCCATTGCGAGGCCGAGCGCGCCGAGCGCGCCGCCAGAGAGCAGGCCGGCACTCATGTTCGGTTCCGTGTCCACGAGTTCGAGCCGGGAGGAGACACCGGCGGCAGTGATCGCCAGTGCCTCGACTAGCAACACGGTGCCCAGCAGTGTCGCCATCGTCACCGGAAGGGTCGCGGCAAGAGCAGTCAGCGCCACCGTCGAGATAACGAGGCCCAGCCCGATGCCGCGGACTCGCTGTGAAGTGACCGGGACGACGTTGAGGAAAGAGGCAAGGCCAGTGATGCCGACGGCTCCGACGACGACGGCCAGCAGCGTTCCGAGGGCCGTGGTGAGGGCACTGCCGCTGGTCCCGGGCGGGACGAGGTTCACGAGCGTGACGAGCCCGAGCGTGAAGCCGACGACGCTGAGCGCTATCGCCGCATCGAGTCCGCGGTCGTAAATGTTCGAATCCGCACTGACGAGCTGATCCGTTGTCGCGTAAGCGTCACTCATTGTTGCCCCTTCAGTTTCCGTTGCATACGTCGCTCGATGTACTGCGAGACGATGCTCATGCCGGCGACGATGACGAACAGCATGACACCGGCGACGAACAGCACGTCGACGGTGCTCTCCGAGGCGCTGCCGTACTGGGTCGCAATCAGGCTCGTCAGCGTCGCGTTGGCGTCGAAGATATCGAACAGCGGGTCGGCGAACTGTGTCCCCGAAGCCATGATGGCGGCGACGGCCATTGTCTCGCCGATGGCTCGGCCAAGGCCGAGAATGACGGCCGCGGAGATGCCCGAGAACGCCGCCGGGATAGAGATGCTCTTCATCGTCTGCCACTCGGTCGCGCCCATCGCGACGGAGCCGTCACCCATCGACTGCGGGACGCTGGAGAGGGCGTCCTCGCCGACGGAGACGACCGTCGGCAGCGCCATCACGCCAACGACAACCCCGGCGATGAGGAAGCTTGCCCCGTCGTCGAGGAAGTTCGTCTGGATGAAGCCGTTGAGTACCTGGAAACCGATGAATCCGTAGACGATGGAGGGGATGCCAGCCAGAATCTCCACGCCGGGCTTGATGAGTTCCCGCAGGCGGTCGCTGGCGACCTCGGCGATAAATAGCGCGCCGAACAGACCCAGCGGGCCGGCGACTGCGCCCGCGATGAGAGTGACGACTACCGTCGCCCAGATCATCGGGATCAGCGAGTACGCCCCGCTGAGTGGGTTCCAGTACGTCGAATCCGACGGCAGGACGGCGTCGAGCCAGAAGAACCAGCGAGCCGACCCGCCCTGTTCTGGAATCAGTAGCAGTCCAAGCCCGTGTTCGAGAAACGCTGGTAATGCGCTCGCGAACAGGAAGAACGTAATAAACGCGACGGTCAGCACCGTCAAAATCGTCGCGACCAGCGTGAGCAGGCGTGCAACCTCGGCCTGATAGGTGACCCACCCGACCGCCGTGACGAACACGAACGCGAGTAGCATCGGCAGCGCTATCGCCGGCCGAAACAGGAACACGAGAATCGTCGCCGCCAGCGTCGTCGCTATCGCGCCGACCGCAAGTGCTGCGCCGTCGATTCTGCCCCCGCCCGACACCGACTCACTCTCCGTCGTTGGTATGTCTTCTGTCATATTATTGAAAATCGACCGAGACGGTCGAAATCGTCAGACTGCGTCCGGCCGGTTACACCTGGTCGGGGAGCTTGGCGCGCTGTTCTTCCTGACGGCGCGCACCGAGCTTGAAGTAGTTGTTCGGCGCGACGAAGGTGTCCTGACCGAAGTCGGACAGGATCATGTTGATGACCGCGGCTTCCTTCTTCGAGGTGCCTTCCCACGTGTACATGTGGAGGTCACGTGAGAGGGGGTAGGCCTTCGAGTCCAGACCGTTCTGGTCGTCCTGATAGCTGTAGGTCGTCCCTTCCCACTCCAGGGCGACGGGGGCCAGGCCGTCGGTGTCGATGAACGCCAGCGCGAGGTAGCTGATGGCGTTGTCGGCCTGTGCGATGGCCTGTGCGAGGCGCTGGTTCTGGCCGTAGCGGTTGGCGACAGAGGTGTCCTCCTCGGGGTTGCCGAAGACGTTGGAGACGAAAGAGGTCCGGGTACCCGAGCCTTTGACACGGCCGAGGACCTGAATCTCGCGGTCCGGACCGCCGAGTTCGCTCCAGTTGGTGAGTTCACCTTTGTAGAGGGCTTTGAGCTGGTCACCGGTTATCTTCTCGACGCCAGCGTCGGCGATTTCCTGGGAGACCACGAGCGGCTGGCCGTCGACCCCGACGACGTGGTCGACGAACTGCTCGTAGGAGTCACGGTCCGGGAGTTCGTCCTCGACGTTCCCGGAGGAATTACCGATGTCGTTCTGGCCGTTCATGACCTTCTCGACGCCGGTCCCGGAGTGGGAGAGGCCGACGGTGAACTGGAACGGCGGCCCCTCCTCGCCGCCGGCTTCGAAGCCGTAGAGGCCGGCCCAGTAATCGGCGAGGTTCTGGTCCGTGTCGATGTCGTACTCGCCGTGGGGCCAGTACTCGCTGTCGCTGGCCGGGCGGTTGGCGTTCCAGTAGGACGCCGCCGTGTTGGCGATGGGGTACACCGTCGAGGAGCCGCCCGATTCGAGCGGGCCGACGCTCTCCTGGCTGGAGCTTTCGGTCGCTTCCGTCTCCGCCGAGTCCATCTCCGTCGACGCCGCCTCGGTGTCCGCGCTCCCGCCGGAGCTTCCGTCGGAATCGGATCCGTCGCTGCCGCTGGAACAGCCGGCGATTGCAGCGATACTGGTCGCACCCGTTGTTGCGATGAATTTCCGCCGCGATACGAGGTCTGACAGCCCGTCTGGATCGTGCGCCATCACCAGAACCCAGCGGGACAGGTAATAAGTAACCTGCTAAGATAGCTATATCTATTGGTGTATTACTATATAGATATGGTATGGCAAAAACTCACAAACAGGTAGACATATAGCAGCGAATATGCCGCTATCATGCCGTCAGAGCCCCGAATATGACCGATACTGATGAGCCGCCAGATATAGCATTTTCACCGGTTTGAATTACCTATACCGGCGAATATCGTCGTATCATCGGCGTGTAGCCGGACAATATGTCCTCAAATATTAGAGCTCCGATACAGTATATAGATATGAGTGGATTTATACCATCCCGTGAACGAGTGCCAGTCACATGGAGACACGCAAGGTCCAGGTGACAGGCGGGTCGACGTACACCGTCTCCCTCCCCAAAGAGTGGGCAACAGAGAACGACGTGAGCGCTGGCAGCGTCGTCGAATTCCACGCTGAACGGGACCTACTGTTGCTCGCTCCGCAGCGGGACAACGGCCGCGTAGAAGGGAGTCTCGACGTGGAAGGGCTCGAAAACAGGCACGAACTCACGCGGGCGGTAATGACGATGTACGTCAGCGGCTTCGACATCATCCAACTCGAAGCGACCCGGATCACGGCCGAGCAGCGACGCATCATCCGCGATGCGACCCAGGGACTGGTCGGTCTGGAGATGATCGAGGAGACGACGGACCGGGTCGTCCTGCAGGACCTGCTCGATTCATCGGAACTGTCGGTCCACAACGCGATCACACGAATGCGACTGGTCTCGTTGACGATGCTCTCCGATGCTGTCGAGGCGCTCATCGAGGACGACGACAACCTCGCAGCGGACGTGATGCAACGCGACGACGACGTGGACCGGCTCTGGTACATGGTTTCGCGCGTGTTCCGAACCGTCCTCCGGAACCCGACGGCGGCTAACGAGATCGGCTTCCCGCGCGAGACCGTCTTCGACTTCCAGTCCAGCGCCCGCCAATTAGAGCGTATCGCTGACCACGCGACCAAGATCGCTAGCCTCTCCCAAGAGATTGGGGAGATAACTGGCGAAACCGCCGACCTGCTCGATCAGCTGGAAACCGAAGCCATTGCCGTCCCCGAAACAGCGATGGACGCACTGTTGACCGAAGACTCCGACGAGGCCGTCGAACTGGCAAACGAGGCCCGGAGTCAGATCCCTGACGTCGACGAGACCGCTCGCGAAGTCGACGGCCAGATCCGCGAGTTCGACCCACAGAGCGCGCAGGTGCTCGGGCTCGTCGTCGACTCACTGTCCCGGACCGCCGACTACGGCGGCAACATCGCCGAGAGCGCGCTCCAGAAAGCCGCACCGCGGCCACAATCCTGACCACTCGACAGTATACAAATCAGGCGCAGCCACCCTGCGGCCTTAGCGTGTCGAAACGATGCAGTGGCGACGATGCCGCCTGAGCGTTTCGAGGCACGCGACGGTGTCAGCGAGTGCCGGACACGTCACCGGACAGTCGTCGTAGAGATACCGAACGAGACTGGTTCCGTCGACACCGGAGAGAGCGGCGGTCGACCGACCGTGAAGCTGTTGCTGGCGGGTCGCTGCCACTGCCTCGCACTCGCTTTCGATCTCGGCGAGCTGATTGTCGATGCTGTCGAGTCGGGCCGGGTCAGTCGTTCTGCGTGCGTTCGCACCGAGTGCGGCCCCGCGGCGTTCACAGTTGTCAAGCGTTGCTCGCACTGACTGTAACGACTCCCGCTCGCGTTCGAGCGCCGGGAGCAGCGTCTCGCGCTCGTCGCGTGCTCTCTCACTTGCGGTTAGCAGCGCCTCGTACAATTGTGGAGTCAGGCGCGTTCCCGTGGCGATCTGCGTGCCGAGTTCCGGGCCGAACTCCATCGACATGTTGGCTTCCAGCGAGTCATCGTACTCGGCTTCGAAATGTGGCACAGCCATAACCGTCTCTCGGTAGGCTTCCCGGACGGCACGCAGGTTCGTATCGGGTTTCGGCTGCCGGGCACTGAGCGCCGACATCCCTCCCCCAGATGTGTCGACAGTGCCTGCGGCTCGTGCCGGCGGCTCGATAGACACAAGCTGGGTCCGAAAGCGCCGGAACGCCGTCAGTTCAGCCTCGACACAGTCGATTTCTCGTTGAACGACAGCGAGCGCCTGCTCGGTTCGCGGCTGGCTTGTCTCGGTGTTAGACACGGAACACTCAGCCGGAGTGTTTGCTCTCGTCGTATAGGTATTTTATATGTTCGCTATATAGACGACCGTATTCCTACCGGTGAAGTCGGCAGTGGTCCGCTACGATCAGCGCGACACTTCGCTGCCAGCAACAGGTGCCGGCAGTCCGTCGACTCACGCCGTCCGCAACGGATGCACTTTTCCCGAGTGGGAGACTACGACCTGCTGGTGGCGATGACGAGATGTTACCCCCGCTGAGCCCCTTGTGACGATGCACTATTCCTGAGCCACCATTTCACCCCGAACAACAGCTAAAACGGTGCAGCAGGGCCTTCGTCGGAATCTCCGTCAACAGCCGCAGTGTCTGCCGTCGCCTCCCCGTCAGCGGTTGCACGTTCCAGCGGCCCGTCCCAGCCGTTCAGGCCTGGTTCAAAACTTACAACATCGCCATCAAAGCCTTCATACGACGCGATAAGCCGGGCAGCCTGGACGCTAGACTTCCCCTTCGGACAGACTGTCACGACCTCGTCGTCGCCTTCGAACCGTTCGACTTCGTCAACGAGCGACGGGAACGGGACGTTCTCGCTTCCGGGAATGTGGCCTCGCTCGAACGCGCCGGGCGAGCGGATATCGACCACCCGGACCGTCTCTTCGTCGAGTTTCGACCGGAGCTCGTCGGCGTCGATTTCGCCGTCCATACCCAGCCGCTAGCGGGCGATGCCTAAACCTTCACCGGCTACAGCAAACCGTCGGCCTGTGCCAGCAGGATGCCTTCGATGGTTGCGTCGTTGGCCGGTTCGCGGCGGGCGACCTGCAGCGCTTCGTCGATTGGGACGGTCGTCACGGAGAGGAACTCGTTCTCGTCGAGTTCCCGGTCGACCGGTTCCAGTCCCTCAGCGAAGACGATGCCGCGGCGGTGCCGGAGCACGCCGGTCGAACACGAGAACTCCTCGATGAGTGAGACGCCGGCAGCTTCGAACCCAGTTTCCTCACGGAGTTCGCGCGCGCCCGCAGTCGTGTAGGACTCGTCGTCCTCGACGATGCCGGCGGGGAGTTCGAGACACTGCTCGCGGATGGTCGGGCGGTACTGGTCGACCATGACGAGTTCATCGCCGGTCGTGGCCACCACGACGGCCGCGTCGGGCAGTTCAGCCCAGTAGTAGTCTTTCTCGGACCCGTCGGGCTGGCGAACTCGGTCGTAGCCGCCGGTGTACCAGCCGGTCTCGTACTCACGTTTGCTCTCGACGATGGGCCACTCGTGGGCCGACTCGCGGGTCATACGTCCTGTCGGACCGCGACGTGGTAAAACGTGCCGTTGTGCCGGACGACGACGCCGTCGTCGGTCACAGCCCCGTCGTACTGCTGTCGCAAGGCGTCGCGTTCGTCAAAGGGCGAGTGGGTGAACGCGCCCTTGAGTCCGAACGGGCCGCGCCAGTACGGCTCGGACTGCCCGGCCGCCGACGCGGATGCCTCGGCCAGCGCCGCGCTCGTGTACGGGAAGCGTCGCTCGGACTGGGTGCTCCAGTTGATGGCAGTGCCGTTGTCGACGCTGTACTCGCCGTCGCTCGGCGTAGCGACAGTGTAGTACGGGTCGCCGCTCTTGAGGAGGCCCGGGAGCGCACCCAGCGCCAGCAACAGCACAACGACGGCGATGATTCCGAGCAATGTGTTCCGTGTGACCGGACGCATCAGACGACCTCGCGGTAGATGCGGCCGAAGGCCTGCCGACGGAGCGTCCCGACGGCGGCCCGGCGTTCATCTTGAAACGTCGCCGCGACGGCCTGCTCTGCGAACGGGGCGGCGTGCCAGGCGACGTGGTCGACGTTCTCCGCGCCGACCAGCGTCACCTCACAGTCCGTGTCTTCGCGCCACTCCTCGAACTCCGCCATCGAACCGACCTGAACTGCGAGCGACTCTGCGAACAGTACGTCGCGGGCGGTCTCAATGACCTCACTGGTGACCCGCTCCTCGTAGGTCTCCGGGTCGAGACCCATCGCCTTCGCGACTTCCTTGACGACCACCTGCGCCGTCGGCCCGAACGCGTCGTAGCGCTCACTGGCCTCGGCTGCCGATGCCGGCGCGAACTGCCCCTCAGTGTCCATACGTCCCCTTGCCGCCGGCGGGACTATTCGGTTTCGTCTTCGTTCGTGGCAGTGTCGTCGCCGTCGACCGACGTATCGCCGTCGGTGGCGTCGCCATCGCTCTCGTTGTCGCTCTCGCGTAGCATCTCCCGCGTCAGGTCGCGCGCCTCGGCCAGCACCTCGCTGTCGTGGTCGCTGAGCGCGTTCGACCCACGGTGGCGGTCCGCCCCCTGCGGCAGGTCGGTGTGGCCGTGGTCGTGTTCATGGCTGTGGCCCCCGTCGCTGCGGTCGACGGTGTCTTCAAACACCTGTGGGAACTCCGTCTCCTCGGCGTACTCGACGACCTCGGTGGACAGTTCGTCCTCACCGAGCTGGCCCCAGTCGGGGACGCGCTCGTCGAGCCACGCTTCGTGGTCGTCGCCGCCGGTCATCGCCGTAAACGCGAGATGATTCGCCAGATGCACGTCGTCGGCTTGCGGGTCGTCACACACTGGACAGGCGTATCCCATCAGTGTGCGAACCGTGGACGCGGAGCCGTATATGCAGTCGGGGTCTCGGAGCGGTGGGTACTGCGAGAGGACTGGCTGCGAAGGGGCGTCCGGCAGTAGACGACGGGAGTGCGACCACAGCGCTCAGACAATGCCAGACGTAGCCGACACAGTCATAATAGTCGGACCATCACAAGCGCATCTTCGCCGTTGCTGTAGTAGTTCGGAATAGTCTTGCGGTGCTCGAACCCGAACCGCCGGTACAGCTTTCGTGCGCCGTCATTGTCGGCCCGGACCTCCAGCTTGACTGAGCCGGCCCCCGTCTCGCCGATAACCTCGAGTGCGCGCGTCAACAGCGCGCTCGCAACCCCCTGCCGACGGTACGCTGGCCGAACCGCGAGGTCCTTGATGTGGCCGAGCGGGGTACCGTGGTTCGGCACCGTGTCCGCGATGACGTAGCCCGCGACGGCGGGCGGGTCGCCATCGTCGTTGCCGGTTTCGGCGACGAGAAACCCCGGTTCGCCGAGATAGCTCTCCAGTGCAGAAAACGGCCACGGCTGTGGAAACGACGCCTGCTCGACGCGGTGGACCTCGATGAGGTCCGCACGGACAGCGCGCCGAACCGCCGGGGTACCCGGCGTCTCCGGCCCGTCTGGAGCGACCGTTGTCACGTACGCATTTCGGTGTGGACCTACATATGTGTTACCGCCGACCGAAGATACCCGAGTTCTGACTGTTTGTCGATAGGTACTGATAATTCATGCATCGATACGACCCTGCCATGGTTAGAAATGCGGAAGGTTCTTTACTCTGACGAGTGTATCTATGCATGCACCCATTTGGGTGCCACCACCCCCACCCCCACCCCTCTTTCCAAACTTTTCCATCGCCACCTGGGTCTGTCTTGGGGACCGCTATGCCGTAACCGGGACACTCATTCCCGTGAAACAGCGTCGGCTACGAGTATGGAGAACGAAAAAGACAGTCTCGCGCTGTCGCTAACCGGTCGTCCTGTGCCGGTACCCGAACCACATCTCTCTGTGCGTGTGTTTCCCGATAGACCGAGGAATGTGTCGCTCGACCGGAGCGGATGCCGCGCTGTTTGTGGCTTCACTGCTCGAAAAGCGATCTGCTGTCTCACGGCGCGAAGCGCTGTTCGACTTCGAAAGGATTCCTCGCTACGCTCGGAATCGCTCTGCTCGCAGGACCTGCGGTCCCGTTCCCAATACGAGGTTTCTGCGAAACCTCGCTCTAGTCGTCTGCGGGTGCAGCGCCGCCTTCGTCGTGTTGCTGCTTCGTGTGCGAGAGTTTGCCACCGGCGGCGAGGATCTCGCGTTCACGCTCGGAGGCGTCGAGCTGACCGGTTGCTTCCCAGTCGTCGTTCACGCGGATGGTGAACTCCGTCTGGCCGGATTTGACGGCCTCGGCCGCGTCGTCGACGATCTCGATGTCGTCGCCTTCCTCGATTTTCTCGTAGGTCTCCTCGTCGATGGTGAGCGGGACGATACCGAAGTTGAACAGGTTCGCCTTGTGGATGCGGGCGAAGCTCTGTGCGAGGACGGTCTCGATACCCAGGTACATCGGGCACAGGGCCGCGTGTTCACGCGAGGAGCCCTGACCGTAGTTCTCGCCAGCGACGAGCACGCCGCCGTCAGCTTCGAGTGCGCGCTCCGCGAACGTGTCGTCGACGCGCGAGAGCGTGAACTCGGAGAGCTTCGGGACGTTCGACCGGTACATCAGGATGTCCTGCGTGGCCGGGATGATGTGGTCCGTCGTGATGTTGTCCTCCATCTTGAGGAGGGCTTCACCACCGACTTCGGTCTCCAGCGGGTCCTTCAGCGGCACGTCGCCGATGTTCGGGCCCTTGATGAGTTCGTCGTCGACGGCGTTCTCCGGCGCGATGAGGTCCGATTCGGAGTTGCCGATGTACTGGTCGGGCATCTCCAGCCCGGGTGCCTCGAGGTCGCCGAGTTCGTCGGCGAGGTCCCGCGGGTCGACGATTTCGCCTTTGATGGCCGCCGCGGTGGCGACTTCCGGCGAACAGAGGTAGACGTTGTCGTCCTCGATACCCGAGCGACCTTCGAAGTTGCGGTTGAACGTCCGCAGCGAGACTGAATCTGAGGCCGGGACGTGCCCGATGCCGATACAGGCACCACACGTCGCCTCGGAGAAGTTGACGCCAGCGGCCATCATCTCCGCGGTCCAGCCCTCGCGGGCCAGCATCTCGGAGGCCTGCTTGGATCCGGGGGCGACGATCATCTCGGTCTTCTTGTCGATGTTGCGCCCTTCCAGCATCTTCGCGGCCGGGAGGATGTCCTCGTAGGCACCGTTCGTACAGGAGCCGATCATGACCTGCTCGACGTCGACGCCCTCGACCTCGGAGACGGGCACGACGTTGTCAGGCATCGACGGCTCGGCGATGAGCGGTTCGAGGTCCGAGAGGTCGACGACGATTTCGTCGGCGTACTCGGCGTCCTCGTCGGGGCCGATGTCCTCGAAGACGTCCTCGCGGCCGAGGCGTTCGAGGTAGTCCTTGGTCTGCTCGTCCGTCGGGAAGATCGAGGAGGTGGCACCGAGCTCGGTCCCCATGTTGGTGATAGTCGTCCGCTCGGGGACGGTCAGCGTCTCGACGCCAGGCCCGGTGTATTCCAGCACCTTGCCGACGCCGCCCTTGACCGAAAGCCGGCGGAGCAGCTCCAAGATGACGTCCTTGGCGGTTGCCCAGTCGGGCAGTTCGCCTTCGAGGCGGACGTTGACGACTTCCGGCATCTCGATGTAGTACGCGCCGCCACCCATCGCGACGGCGACGTCGAGGCCACCGGACCCGATGGCGAGTTCGCCGAGGCCGCCGGGCGTCGGCGTGTGCGAGTCGGACCCGAGCATCGTCTTGCCGGGTGCGGCGAAGT
This sequence comes from Haloarcula sp. Atlit-120R, assembly GCF_003665885.1. NCBI lineage: Archaea > Methanobacteriati > Methanobacteriota > Halobacteria > Halobacteriales > Haloarculaceae > Haloarcula > Haloarcula sp. Atlit-120R. Next base: position 758,912 of record NZ_QPLN01000001.1, read on the forward strand.
TCTCCTTGTGGACGTTGTGACAGATACCGTTGCCGGGGCGCGAGAAGTGTGCCCCGAACGTACCCGCCGCAGAACGGAGGAAGCGGTGGTCGTCGGTATTCTTAAAGTCAAACTGATAGGTCTGGTGGTCACAGTACTGTGCGGCCAGCTCCGTCTGTACCTCTTCGAGGCCCAGCGCTTCGAACTGCAGCCAGACGAGCGTCCCGGTCGTGTCCTGTGTCAGCACCTGGTCGATCTCGATCCCGATCTCTTCTCCGGGTGTAAGTTCCCCTTCGACGAGATGGTCGTCGAGAATTTTTTCCGTAAGCGTCTGTCCCATAACGTGCGTCAATGGATGGCGCGGCGGTATAAATCCCGCGTATTCCGTCGTATTTTTCATATAAAAACCCGTGCCGTCCGTCACTCGGAAGCGAGTCAACGAGACAGAACAGCGGTTGGCCAGACCGGCAGGCCTTTCCACGATACTCGCACAGAACCGGGTATGTTCAAAAGTGGGCGATTCGTCGCCGATGCCCTCGGCGACCTGAGAGAACCACAAGTGCAACCGAACGGCGTCGACCTCACGCTCGGGGCAATCTACGAACAGGTCGAACCGGGGCGCATTGAGCGCGACGGCAAGACCGTCGGTGACCGACGGGAAGTCGAACCCAGCGACGGTGTCTATCAGCTCGACCGTGGCGGGTACATCGTCGAGTACGCCGACCGCGTCGTCATTCCAGATGGACACATCGGTTTTCTCCTTCCCCGGTCGTCGTTGCTTCGCAACTCCTGCATGCTCGATACAGCCGTCTGGGACGCCGGCTACGAGGGGCGGGGCGAGGGCTTGCTTGAAGTCCACCACCCGATAGAACTCGAACAGGGCGCGCGGATCGCACAGCTCGTGCTCGCCGACGCCGCTCACGAGGGGACGTACGAGGGGTCGTATCAGGGCGAGAACCTGTAGTTGCGACGGGCCGCTTACGGCGTCACAGTGAACGTGAGTTCGCTCCCGTCGCTGAATCCGAGCGTAACCGTGATTTCGTCCCCGGCCATGTCGACGGGCTTCCCGGAGTTACCCTTTCCTGAGGTCAGGAATTCATACATTGTGACCTCAGCCGTCGAATTTCCGGAAACCATTGCGGCGTCAGATAGCACCGCCGTGCTCCCGATCTGGTAGCCGTCTTTCCCGGCGTTGCGTTCCTTGTTCGTGTCCCAGACCCCCGTCGATGCGCCGACGACACGGATTTCGTGGTCAGTCCGGGTGCTACCGGACCCGCTCTCGAACAGCGTGCTGGCAGCGTCCGTACTGACAGTGACGTTCCTGACGCTGACTGCCGTCGAAGCCGTGTTTTCAATGGACAGCGCGACACCAGAGCCGTCACCACCGAACGTCTCTGCGTCGCCGGTGTACCTGACAAAGTCAGCCGCGTCGCCCAGCGCCACGGTCGCGGTCTGGCCGGTCGCGCCGTCGTTACCGTACGCGTCCGTCAGCTCCGACAGCGTGACCGTGTATTCGCCGGGCTGGCTCACGGTGTACTTGACTCTGTAGGTAAACGACGAGCCGCTGTTGTCGAGGTTCAACTGCTCGACGTTTTCGACAGTGCCGGGTCCGGACACGCCCAGTGTCACGTCACTCGCTTGAATCGAGGTCTGCTCTGTCGCTTCGAGTGTCACAGTGAACGTTCGGCTGCCGGTCTCGGTCGCGGTGAAGGAATCGACCGCCGGAGCGGTCGTGTCCTTCGGCGTCTGGTCATTTGTGACGGAATCGCCGCGGTTCCCCACGTCGTCTTCGACGACCGCCGTTGGCGTGACTGTCCCGTCGGCGAGTGAACTCGTGTCGAACGTCAGCGTCGTCTCGTCAGTCGCCGGGTCGATAGTCGCCGACCGCGTGATGTCAGTCCCGGTCTGGTCGGTCAGTGTGACGCGTGCCGTCTCGTCACCGTCCAGCGAATCCGGGTTTGTGATAGTCACGTCGACGGCGTTCTGGTTCGCCTGGGTGATGGCGTCGGGTTCGACAACGACGTTGTTCACGTCGCCTGGCGAGCGACTGTCGAGCACGAAGGATAGGGCAGTCTGTGGCGACATTTCGGTTCCGTCGGCGTCTTGCGCTTCCGATACCGTCACGTCGATAGTCTTGTCCACGTCGTTGTCGGCGAACCGGATCGGGACCTCGTACGTTTTCGCCGTCGTCCAGGTCCCGTCCGCGGTCACTACTGTCGCCGAGCTTTCGGTGACGCCGTCGAGTTCGATGCTCGGCGCGATAGTCCGGTCCATCTCCGTATCGAAAGTCAGCGTCAGCGTGCGTTCGACGTTGTTGTTAGCTTCTGTGTCATCTATCGGTGTTCCGGGGAGTGTCGCCGAATCGATAGCCGGTGGCTCCGGAGCTGGCGTCGCAGTCTCCGTAGCCGGTGTCTCAGTCTCCGGAGTCGGCGTCGCGGTGTCTGTGGTCGGCGTCGGATCAGTAGCCACCGTCCGGCTCTCCCGACCGAGGACCGTACTGCTGTCGACAGCAACGGCGAGGACGGTGACGGTGCCGGTGTAGGAATGAGACAGTCGCACGGTATCGGTCGGTTCGAACGGGCCGGTGACGGCTGACTCGTAGCGCTGACTCGCAGTTTCGTTTCGGATGATAACGTCGAATGACCTGCCGTCGACAGTGTCACCGCCGTTGTGTGTGATCGAGACGGTAGTGCTCGTGATATCTATGTCGAGGTCCACCAGCGGCTCCGCGGTCGATTGTGGTCCGGACGAGAGAACACCGGCACCCAGCACCGAGACCAGCACGACGATAACAGCCGTCAGTAACACGATGCCGACCGTCTCCGATTGACCGCGGGATGAGTCAGTCATGTCAAGTCCGACCGCAGCGCCTTGTGTGGAACCGTCGACACATGGTGTCAGCAGGCGTCGGCAGAGCGGATAGTGTACTAGTACTCGTTCGCAGTCAAAAGGGTGCTGATGGTTGAGACATGGTAGGCCATGCTGTGAATTTAAGTGGATTTCCCGAGTGCTATCCATTGGTGCTTGAATCGACTATACCCCGGTCCATACCGCCGTCAGCCTTCAGTACCCGGAAATTACACAAGCACCGTTTTCAGGTACGACAACTGTCTGACCGGGGTTTATCATCGTTGCTGCGTGACAGTGAGACATGATAGTAGAATTTCACATCGACGCCCCCCTCTTGCAGCGAACAGCTGAAACGCTGAGTAAAGCAGCGATACGGATACAGCGACTGCACTGCGAGAGCGGCGACTGTCGTGCCGTCGCCTGGATTGGCCCCGTTGAGCGGCCCGCCATTGAAGCGAATCTGGCCCAGGACGAGAGTATCACCGACTATGCCCACGTAGCGGCAGAAGGAGATGGTCACTGGTACACCCTACATACGACTGATACGACAATCGACACGATCGGAGAAGCGTTGTTGAACGCGGACGGGTTCCTGCTCGGCGCCGCACAGACCGGCGAAGACTGGGTCTTCCGGGCCCGGTTCCCCGAGAAGAGTTCGGTGCTATCGTTCCGTGACGCGCTCGTGTCCAGTGATATCACCATCGACATTCAGACCATCACTGATGACACGGAAGCCTCCCCGCAGTTCGGCGTGACGGACCCACAGAGAGAAGTGCTGTTGCTCGCGCTCAATCGTGGCTACTTCACCGTCCCGCGGGAGTCCTCTCTCTCGGACCTCGCCGCCGAACTCGGTATCTCCAGCCAAGCCGCTTCAGAGCGGCTCCGGCGGGGAACCCGGACGTTGGTCCAGAACACGCTGGCGGCCCCTGAGCGACCGCTTGTCGGCTCACCGCCAGAGTGACCGGAAGAGAGTAACTTCCGGGTGGGAGAACGCGGTGGTGGTGGGACGCCGACCAGCTGTGAGCAACAGGTCTGTGGCGACACAGTGGTAAGTAGCCGCGTGTGAGCTGACAGTGCCGAAGAGTGGTCCGTCATCGGCACGTCGGTTACTTCAGACAGTGAAATAGCTCATCCGCTGTTATAAGAGAAGGGAGCGTATGATGGCGTATGAGCTCGAACGAGGGGACTGTGTATATGCTGCGGAACCGGGCCACGGAGGGGTCCGACGACTGGGTGAGCCCCGAGCCCGCAGAAGATGTTATTGCCGATGCGGTGCTTGAAGCGACAGATCTGGCTGCGGATGATATTGACAGGCTTGATACGTACGTCGACAGCGAGTCTCTCCGTGCAGTCGTCGGCGAGGGGACGACGGAGTCGCTAACGTTCGCTGTCGAAGGACACGACGTGACAATAACCGCTGACGGAGCGATTTCTGTCGACGGGTAACCGGCGCTGACACGCCCCCGTCCAAATGAGATAAGTCGATGGCCCGAGAGCCCCAAGTATGACTCGCGTCGCGCTCATCGCACACGACGACGAGAAACCCGAGATGATAGACCTGGCACAGAGCTACGAGGACACGCTGTCGGCGTTCGACCTCGTCGGGACCGGCACGACGAGCAAGCGCATCATGGCCGAGACCGACCTCACGGTCGAGCGCAAGGAGAGCGGGCCGATGGGCGGGGACACGCAGATCGGCGCGGAAGTCGCCGAGGGCCGGATGGACGGCATCGTCTTCCTTCGGGACCCGCTGACAGCACAGCCTCACGAGCCGGACATCTCGGCGCTCCTGCGTATCTGTGATGTCCATGACGTGCCGCTGGCGACGACGCGAACCTCGGCGGAGTACGTGCTGGACGGACTGGCTCGGGACCAAGCTGACGACTAATTCCTCGGTGGACGACCGCCCGTAATCTGCTTATTCGGCGTACGTCGGTCGTTCGGCGTATTCGATTGGGTCCCGTTCGCCGATGCGCTGGAAAGCTTCGAGTCGGAACGCACAGGCGTCACACGTCCCACAGGCCGGTTCGTCGTCCCGGTAGCAACTCCATGTGTCCTCGTAGGGGACGCCGAGTTCGACGCCGCGCTCGGCGATGTCTGTCTTGGACCACTCGACGAACGGCGCGACGAGGTCGATGTCCGTCTCGGGCTTTGTGCCGGCGTCGATGACGCCCTGGAAGGCGTCGAAGAAGGCGGGCCGGCAGTCCGGGTACCCCGAGAAGTCCTCGCTGTGTGCGCCGATGAAGACAGCCCCGCAGTCGTTGGCTTCGGCGTAGGAGACCGCCATCGACAGCAGGTTCGCGTTACGGAACGGGACGTAGGAACTCGGAATCTCGTCGCTGTCGGTGTCGGCGTCGGCCACGGCCATCGAGTCGTCGGTCAGCGACGACGCGCCGATCTGGGTGAGGTGCTCGGTCTCGACGTGGAGGAAGTCCGCCGCGTCGACGTGGTCGGCCAGCGCGCTGGCGCACTCGTACTCCCGGTCTTCGGTGTTTTGCCCGTAGCTGGTGTGCAGCAGGTACAGGTCGTCGTAGCCGCGGGTCTGTGCTTCGTACGCCGCCGTGGCGCTGTCCATGCCGCCGGAGGCGAGCACGACAGCGCGGGTGTCGTTAGTCATGCTAAGTGGTATCGCAGGCAGTTACGTTCCCGGTGCGTCGTTCCAGAGGTCGACGTGGAGCCGCGGCGTGTACCGATAGCCGTACTCCAGTGCGAGGTCCGCGACTGTCTCCCGGGTCGATTCGAGCTGGTCGCGCGTCTGTCCTTCCGGCATCAGCAACACGTCGTCGTCATCCACGCGTGCGGACGCGGCGTCGCGGAGTCGGTCGATGAGGCGCTCGATCTCGGCCATGTCCTCGCGGCCGGTGACGACGAACTTCAGTTGCGTGTCGTAGCTTTCGACGAGTTCGGCCAGCGTCGGCACGTCGAGTCGCCGGTCCTCGTGGCGGTCCGCCCACTCGCCGTCGCCGTCGGGGTCGCGGTCGGCCGTCGGCGTACTGGAGGCCAGTTTCGGGCTGACGCTGGCAAGGTCGATAGGGGCGTCCGGGACGACGGTTCCGTTAGTCTCGACCGTCGTGTGATACCCGCGGTCGGCCAGCCGCGCCAGCAGGGTCTCGCTCGAATCGTGAATCAGCGGCTCGCCGCCGGTGAGGACGACGTGGTCGGCGTCGTACTCGTCGATAGCCGCGACCACGTCGCCGACGGTGAACCAGTCGTGGGTCGGCTCCCAGGAGGTGTGATAGGAGTCACAGAACCAGCACCGCAGATTACAGCCGCTGGTTCGGACGAACACGCTCGGGACGCCGGCCAGTCGGCCCTCGCCCTGAAGCGACTGGAACAGTTCGTTGATAGGGAGGTCGCCCGTCTCCGCGTCGGCGTCGGTCCCCTCGATGTCGACCCCGGGCGTGTCGTTTGCGACCGGCATCAGCGGATACAGAGTTCGCTGGTCTCCCGGACGGAGACGGCGACGTCCGACACCGTCTCCGGGAGGCGGTCGGCGAGACGCTGTTCCAGTATCGCGGCCATGACCTCGGCCGTCGGCGGGTGGTCGAGGACGACCACGGCATCGCCATCGCCGCTGGCGTCGAAGGCTTCGACCAGCGGGTCACCGGCCTCGAGCAGGAAGCGGTGGTCCCACTCGTCGACCACGTCCGTGATGTCTCCCTTATCCACGACCCACCCTTCGTCGGTGAGTTCACCGGTGACACGGACCGTTATTTCGTAGTTGTGTCCGTGCGGGCGCGAGCATTTCCCGTCGTGATGTAGCAATCGATGGCCCGCAGAGATACGGAGCGGCCGATCACCGCCGACGACGAGGTTCCGTTCGCCAGCGTCGGCGAGCGTGTCATCGGCCTTCGATAGTCCCTGAGACATACCACGGTATTATCGGTCGGTGGCTTAACTCTCACGGGAGCTGGCTAGCCAGTGCCTCGGTAACACAGAACTGAGACGAGCGGGGGCGAGTCGTCACTGTCCGACAGTAGGTGCGCAGTGGAGACACCCCTCGGGAACGAACGGACAGCGTTCACCGTGGGACGGCGCTCGACGACCATCGAAGACCGCGCTACGTGTTAGTGGGAGTGGCAAGTCACTCGGAGAGTGAATCGTCGGCGACGGCCGCAAGTCGTCGGTTCATCGCTCGGAGATACTCGGCGGCAGCGTCGGGATGGCCGTCATCTAGCGCCGTGTGTACCTGCTCGCAGCCGTGGAGCAACTGCGAGCGCAACTCACACTCCGGGAGCTTGTGCTGGCTGACCGTCTCGGCTGTCGCAACTGCCTGTCGAGCCGTATCGAACTCCGCGCCGCTGATCGCCGTCTCGCCCTCTTCAGCGAGTTGTGTCAGCACCGCGTGTACGTCGCTGGGCAGGTCACTGGACACAAACGCTGTTAGGCACGCACAGTGATAACGGCCGTGTTAGATGTCCAGCGGGGACCCGAGGCGCAAGCCCGGACAGCACCTGTGGTACCCTCGCCGTGCGGACGCCTGTGGGTGGGTGGGCGGGCTGTGGCCGGCAGTGATCTCGGAACACAGCGGTCGAAAGCGATGGACGGGAGTCCCATCTCACAGGCGACTATCGTTCGCGGATATCGGCGTAAGGGATAGGTCACTGCAGCCCACAGGGTTGGGTGTGACACGACGTGCCGTCGAACGGGAGTTCGAGCGTTACCTCTCGCAGTTCGTCGACGAGACGTACGCGGCGTTCGATGTGGCAGCCGTGCTTCGCGGGTCAAACGGGAGCGGCGGCCGCGTTGCGGGCAAACTGCTGAACAACAGCCGCCCGCTGGAACGACACGTTATCCGGCCGAAACTCCAGTCCTACCAGCAGCAGATACTCGACCAGCTGGAGCCGGTGCTGGATTACGCTGCCACCGACGCGGCGTTCGACGCCTACGCTGACGACGTGCTGGCCCGCGATATCTACTGGAACGCGCTCCGTGACACTGTCCGTGGCGACCGACGAGACCAGATTCGGGAGCGGCTGCTGGCCCGCCAGCAGTCGTTTGGAGACGACCTCGCGCCGCTGGTCGCCGCCGACAGCGACGACTTCTGGACGGCTGTCACTGATACATACGACCAGGAGACGGCGACGGATATCGTTCAGACGCACTTCGAGTTTTCCGTTCCGCTGCAGGAGGACCAGAACGCCTTCGCCTTCGAACTCAGCATCGACCCCGGCGAGGTGCTTGGCGGTCTCGCACGGGCCCTGCCCACGCTCAACGTCGAATTCACCGACGAGGCGTTGCGGTCGATGCGCCACGCCGAACAGCAGGTCATTCCGTCGGCGAAGGCTGACGTAGCGCAGGCGTACGACTCATAGAGTGGCCCTGCCGCTACGTGCCGCTTTGCTCAGTCTGCGTTACCAGTCGGTGTTTGGAGTAGTATGTCCGAAAGTGGACACAGCGGCCGTCCTGGCACGTGGACGGCCGTTGTGTCAGGTATTGGTGTTGGTGTTGACTGACGACGGCAGGTGTGGTTACTCACGTCGACTCGGCCTCGGACTCCGCGAGGCCGATAGAGCATGGGAGCTTGGCAGCGAACGCCGGTAACGGCGTTCACATACGGGCTACAGTACGTAGACCAATCAACCTGCCATCGGTTTCCATGTCCCCATATGGTAAATAACCTACGGAATATGTTACTTCTATACCGAGTAAATCATTATAATCCATCGTCAGACACCAGGACTGCCGAACACGAGAGGGGTCCGATATACTAGAAATCTGGTATGTATCCGCCGCCAGTCGCGGAGACCACCGCGGCAGTGGGTCTCAGTCGTCGAAGGGCCAGTCGCCCGTAATCCGCATCCCCTCGGCGAGGTCCTGCGATTCGAGGGCGGCAGCTATCTCCGCGGGGTCCTTGCGGTCGGCGCGCACCGAGCCGTCGGCGAGCGTCACGGCGAGTTCGGTCAGCAGGACGGCCTGCTCGCGGAACGTCCGGGATTCCAGTTTGTCCAGCGTGTCGGCGTGGGTGTGGCCCCAGCCGCGGCCCTCGCCGCCGGTTTCGCTGGTCACGTGGTAGCCGGGGACGCCGCGCCGGACAAACGGCCAGTGGTCGCTGTGGGGACCCTGCTCCGGCGTGAGCGAGATGGGGTGGTCGAAACGGTCGGCCACGTCCTCGGCGGCGGCCGCGAGCGCGTCGAACCCGTGGGTGAAACACTTCAGCGTCCGGCCCTGGACGACGCCGTCCAGATTGAGCACGGCCGTCACGTCGTCGGGGGCCACGTGGGCGGCCAGCCGGTTCGAGCCGACGAGTCCGACCTCCTCCGCGCCGAAGGTGACGAACTCCACGCGCGTCGCCAGTTCGTGCTCGCGGCCGGCCAGCGCCCGCGCGAGTTCGACGACCATCGCCGTCCCCGCGCCGTTGTCCATCGCGCCCTCCGCGATGTCGTGGGCGTCGACATGACTGGTCACCAGCAGTCGTTCGTCCGTGTCCGGTCCGAGTTCGGCGTGAACGTTCTGACTCGTCGCAGCGGGCGTCTCGCAGTCGACGCTAAGGGCGACATCATCACCGGCGTAGCGGCGACCCAGTCGCGCGCCCGTCTCGCTGGCGACGCCGACTGCCGGAATCTCGCCGATGGGGGTCTCAGCCGTGCCGACGCTCCCGGTCGGTGGCAGCACGCCTTCGACGTGGTTGCGGTAGATGAACCCCGCCGCCCCGGCCTCGACGGCGAGGTAGTACTTCTCCCGCCGGTGGATATACCGGTCGTACCAGTCGGGCACGTCAGAGCGGGCCAGCACTATCTGGCCCTCACAGTCAGCGTCCTCGAAATCCTCCGGGAGGCCGTGGCCGACGTCGACCAGTTCGCCGGTCACTTCGCTGGACGGCGACCGCGGGAGGGCGATGCATTCGTGCGCCTGTGTCGCGACCGGTGACCCATCGACGTGGACGGCGCTGTCGCCCCGCTCCCAGCCCTGTATCTCGAACTCGGAGAGTCGAGCGTCGCGGGCGTACGCCGCCAGCGCGTCTCGGGTCGCTTCGGCAGCCCTCCGTTCGCCGTCGCTGCCGGCCATCCGGTTCCCGATGTCGACCAGCCTCTCCAGGTGGTCCCACCCGACCGTGCTGGTGAAGGTCTCGCCTATCCAGTCAGTGTCGTCCATACCTCTCGGTGGGGTCGTGCCGGGTTTGAAGGTAGGGGTCGGCGGCCGGCGCGGCGATTACCGGGGCGCGAGCGGACCGAACCGGCTGGCGACTCCGTACCCCAGGACAGCCAGCGCGGTGCCGACGAGGCCGAACAGGAGCAGGGAGAGGAGAAACTCCAGCGGCGTGACGGCGACCGCCGGCTGGTCCAGCAGGCGGCGGTACGCCGAAAGGAGCCCGCTCCCGAAGACGGCGGCGGCGAGGAACCCGCCGAAACTGGCGACGCCGACGGTCGCGGCGGCGACCGCGCGATACCGGCTGGACAGGTCGCGTCGCCCGGCGTCGGCATACACCAGCGCGACCGCGACCGGTGACACGAACAGGGCAGCGAGCACCGGGAGGAGGGTCATGTCCGGATATCGCTGGTCCGAGTCATAAAGTCACTCCCGAGCGACGGCGGCCTCCGGTATTTTGTCCGGAGCGCGCGAAGCAGACCTATGCGCGCCGCAGTGCTTGAGGCGTACGACGAACCGCTGGCAGTCCGGGACCGCGATCCGCCGACCCCGGACCCGGACGGGGCCGTCGTCGCGGTCGAGGCGTGTGGCATCTGTCGGAGCGACTGGCACGCCTGGCAGGGCCACGGCGACTGGGCCGACGACGACGTGCCGATAGGACAGGTGCTGGGCCACGAACCGGCGGGCCGCGTCGTCGAAGCGGGCGACCGGGTGACGACAGTGTCGTCCGGCGACCGCGTCGTCGTGCCGTTCAACCTCGGCGACGGGACCTGTGGCTACTGCCGAAACGGTCACGGCAACGTCTGTACGGGCGGGTGGGCGCTGGGCTTCGAGTCCGACGTTCCGGGCGCGTTCGCCGAGCAGGTCGCCGTCCCACAGGCCGACTACAACCTCGTGGGGCTGCCCGACAGCGTTGATTTCGACGCCGCGGCAGCGCTGGGCTGTCGGTACGTCACGGCCTTTCACGCGCTGGCACATCGGGCTGACATCGCCGCCGGGGACCGCGTCGCGGTGCATGGCTGTGGCGGCCTCGGGCTGGCGGCCGTCCAGATCGCGTCGGCGCTGGGTGCGAGCGTCATCGCCGTCGACATCCGCGAGGACCCGCTGGCGATGGCCCGTGATGTGGGTGCGACCGCTGTCGTTGACGCCAGCGCTGTGGCAGACGTGCCAGCGGCCATCGAGGCCGAAACCGACGGCGGCGCGGAGGTGTCCGTCGACGCGCTGGGCCGGGCCGAGACCTGTCGGAACAGCGTTCGATGCCTCCGACCACGAGGAACGCACGTTCAGGTCGGGCTGACGACCGATGCTGAACGCGGCGAGGTGGCGCTGCCGACCGACTGGATCACCCGCTGGGATATCGACGTGCTCGGCTCACGCGGGATGCCGCCGTCGCGGTACGACGAACTCCTCCGTCTGGTCGCTGACGGGACGCTCAATCCCGGCGCACTCGTCACCCGCCGGGTGGCACTAGAGGAAGTTTCGGAGCGGCTGGCCGCGATGACAGACTACGGGACCGACGGTATCGAACTGGTAACGGAGTTCGGCCGGTAGCGGGTACGCTTTTAGCGCTTCAGCTTGACACCCCAAGCATGTCCAACATACTGCGTGACGCTGTCGTCGACCCAGCCCGGGACGCGCTCCCGTTTCTGGTCATCACCGTCCTGTGGGTTATCGTGATGCTCGTCCTCTACGGCCTCTTTCTGGTCACCAAGCCGAGCGATATCACGTACGACGCCTGGGTCCACGCGACGGTGTTCGTCGTCCCGGCCATCGGGTTCTTGGGACAGGTACTCCAGCAAGCGCTGTCGGGTCACCACCGGACCTGACCGGCTCCCCGTCACTTCCAGGGGTTCGGGACCAGTTCGGCCTGCACCGTCGCGCCGACGGCGAGATGCGTGTCGGTTGTCGGCTCGGCGATACAGAGCAGGACGTAGCCGTCCGCAAGCTGTCGGTCCTTGAGTGCCCGCGGCGAGCGGTGATGCACCACGTCACCGGACAGCAGCCGAGCGGTACAGGTCCCGCACGCACCGGTTCGACAGCCGAACGGCAGTCCGATATCCGCGGCCGCCGCGGCATCGAGTATCGTCTTGCCGTCCGGGACGAAAATCGTCTCCGTCCGGTCGCTGTCCCGCCAGTCCAGCTGGACCTCGGACATCAGCTGCCCACCCGCACCGCCGTCATTGCCACACGTCGCTGGTACAGTCTCCGTCGGGCCACCGGATCTCGTGGGCACGAGCAGGGCCTTCGGGCAGGTCGCCGAAGTCCACGAGGAAGTCCCGGTCGAGCGACATTGTCCCCGTCCGCGGATCCACATCGGCTTTGAGCATTACCGAGCCGGTCTCGGCCTCCTCGGGGAAGAACTGGTTATCCCACGACGAAAACAGCGAGGTCGTCCAGTACAGCCGCTCGCCGTCGAGTGAGAGCTGAAGCATCTGCGGACCCGCGACGATGTCACGGCCCTGTACCTGCTGAATGTCGCCGAAGTAGCCACCGATAGAGATCGAATCGGCCTTCCGGGGGTTCGACGGGTCCGAGATGTCGTACATCCACACCTCGCCGTGGAGCCAGTTCGACCCGAAGAGGTAGCGGTCGTCCATCGAGATGAGGATGTCCGTTACCAGTGCTGGCACCGGCATGTCCCACCCCTCGTGTTCACGGTCGTCGAACTCGATGACTGGTTCGGCATGATACTCACCGTTCGATTCGTGGAAGTGGATGATATTCGAGGATAGCGCCGCGCCGACGTAGCCGTGCGTGCTCTCGGGTGTGTGGAGAAAGCGGGCTTCGAGCGGAATCAGACCGTCCTCGCCGAGGTCGATGGTCTGTTCGACGGTGCCAGCCTCCCAGTCCCAGAAATTGAGATGCTGGCCGTATTTGCCGTCCTCAACGTCCTCTAAGTCGAACCCAGGGTAGTAGGTTTTCGGGGCCGCCCACTCCGTCGACAGCATCACGTTCTGGCGGGGCTGATACCAGTAGTCGTAGTTCATCTCTATCTCGCCGGGCGGGTCCCACCGACCCTGCACCTCGAAGTCGTCGTTCAGTTCCAGAAAGCCGCCGGGGAGGTCGCCGTCGGCGTCGCCCAGCATGGAGATAAGGATCTCACCGTCGGGGATGCAGTGGACGGTGTGGGGCGCGGAGAGGTCGTGGTCGTACACCGTTTCCGGTTCAATGACTTTCGTCAGTTCAGGGTCGCGTCGCTCCTTGGTGTCGACGATGTGAATTCGAGATGACCGCTGGCCGGGAATGACGAGATGCCGGCGCTCCAGTCCGTCCATGTGGCACGATGAGGAGCAGGCGTTCCACCCGAAATGGTGGAGCTCGTCGCCCTTGTTCGGCATTTTGACTCGATTGATTATTTCGCTGTAGGTGTCCGAGTCAGGGTCGACATCGACGACAGCCAGAAAGTCCGGCGCGTCGACGTCCTGACCCACGTGCAGCCCCATCACGTAGGCGGTCCGTTCGCGCTCGGCCTCCTCAATGGCCGCCTGCGGAGTGGCATAGCCCGGCCCCTCGTGGTCGTGATGCTCGTGATGGTCGTGTGTCTCGCTCTCTGACGGCTGTTCGGCGTCACTCATGCTTGTTAGTTACATACACATTACATTTTAGCAACGTGTTCCGGATGAAACGGCCGCTACATGCGGCGTGGTAATGGCAGCGTCCGGCGCGATGCACGGGCCACCGTCGGCTTCACGCCAGTTGTCGCCAGCTCCACGTCGGTTCCCAGTCGAGCAGCTGCTGGGCTTTCGAGGTGTCGATGAGCGCCGCATACGGGTCGCTGTCCTCGCCCGTCTGTCTTCGGTAGTCGGCCTCGGGATACAGTTCCGCTGCGAGTTCGGCGCTCGGTGTCTCAGCACTCGTGTCCGGGGCCGACACCCAGAATCGCTCGTGGCCATCGAACGACGCCTCGATGGCTGCCTCGACGAGCGTGACAGCATCGGTCGCGTGGACATATCCACAGAGCGTGTTACGCTGGGTATGGAAATGCGCCGAGTTCCGGAGTCCAGCGAGGGTACGGTCGGCCTCGACAAACGTCTCGTGGGCCAAGTCATCGTCGACCACCCACGGGAACCGAAGCGACGTAATGGTCTGGGGTGCGTCCGCGCTCCGGCGGGCGAACCCATCAGCAGCGATCTCCAGTGCCTGTTTCCCCATTGCATACGGGTTCGACGGCGTGAGGCGGTGGTCCTCGTCAATTGGGAGGTAGTCGAGCGTGATGGCGTCCGGTTCGAACCCGCCGCCGATGGCGCTGAAACTCGACGCCAGAGCGACCGTGTCGATACCCAGTTCGCCGGCTGCTTCCAGTAGGTGATAGCTGGACATGACGTTACTTTCATAGGTCCGGTATCCCGGCGTCTGGTCGGGCGTGGGAACCATTCCGAGGTGGACGACAGCGTCGGCATCGCTCTTTGCGAGTGCACCGTACACCTCGCCCGCATCGAGCAGGTCAGTCTCGATGTATACGTCCGAGTGTGTCTCGTCGCGCCGACCGCGGGAGAGATTGACCGTCCGGTATCCCGCTGCATCCAGATATTCGAGAACGTGCGTGCCGACACGGCCGTTACCGCCAGTGACGGCGACCGATTCGGGCATGCAAGGATATGCACCAGACAGACTCAAAGGGGTTCCGCCGGGACACGTCGATGGCCGTCCTCACGCCGCAGCGAGCGCCTTCCGGACAGCGTCCTTGATTGGCGTCTGGTCGATTGGCACGACATCTTGCAGGTCCATTGCCGGGTCAACCGTGACCGGGTTCCGCATACTCTCGGCCAGCGGCCGGGCGATGGCGTACTGTACGTCTGTCGTGAATCGAAGCCAGTGCGAGGACAGGCCCGGCGTCATCACCGGCACGGGGATGATAAACAGTCGCTTGCCCTTCTCTGCCGCGGTGAGTTTCAGCAGCGACTCGTAGGACCACACTGACGGCCCGCCGATGTCGTAGGTCTCGCCACGGGTCTCGTCGGCATCGAGCAACGCCACGAGGTAGCTAATCGCGTCGTCGACACCGATGGGCTGACACGGCGTTCTGACCCACTTGGGGACGAGCATCAGCGGCAGCCGGTCGGTCAGGTCGTTGACGATCCGGAAGCTCGCGCTCTCCGGGCCGATGATGACCGCCGCACGGAGTACCGTCAGGTCGAACGACCCCTCCGCCAGCACCGACTCGACTTCGCGCCGCGACGCCAGATGGGGCGAGAGGTTCTCCTCGTCACCGCTGATACCGCTGAGATAGACAACCCTGTCGACGCCCGCGGCCGACGCCGAGTCCGCGAACCGACGGGCGTAGCGACGGTCCAGCTCAGCGAAGTTCTCGGAAGTGAGCGAGTGGATGAGGTAGTACGCAACGTCGATGTCGTCGCAGAGTCCATCGAGGGAGTCTGGGTCGCCGAGGTCACCCTCGAACGGTTCGACCCCGTCGGGAAACGATTCTTCGCTCGCACTCCGGGAGAACGCCACCACGTCGTGGCCTGCGTCGTTCAGGGCACGGACCAGTCGCTGTCCGATGAATCCGGTCGCACCCACGACGAGCACACGCATGTGTTCGTACCTTGTGTCGGAACCTCAAGGACGTTGCGGCGATTCCCGTGCCGTGACAGTCACCGGGGCCGTGAGAAACAGGGACGGGCGTTGCGATTCCCCGGGTTCAAACCGCTCTGATACTGCTATTCGCTCGTCACGTCCGCTCCTCGCAGAATAGCGGGCAGCGAGGGATTTGAACCACAGTCGTTTCGCACCGCTACACTCCCTGATTCAAATCCTCGCTTCCGGTTCGCTCACCGCTCGTAAAACTCGGGTTCGCTGCACGGGCGGCGAGGGATTTGAACCCCCGACCATCTGGTCCGGAACCAGGCGTTCTGTCCGCTGAACTAGCCGCCCACAAGAAACGCTATCGGACTGCGCGTCTTAACGATTGTGAACCCGTCAGGGCGACTCGCCGGTCTCGATAGTGAACTCGCTGGTCGGGTACGCGACACAGGTCAGACAGTACCCCTCTTCCATGTCGTCGTCCATCAGCGAGTCGTTGTTGCTGTGACGGATGTAGTCCGTCGCTGGGCCGTCCTCGATATGGCCGGCACAGGAGATACACTGGCCCTCACGGCAGGCGTAGGGGAGGTCCCAGCCTTCCTCTTCGCCAGCATCGAGAATCGTCTCGTTGTTGGCGACCTCGATTGTCTCGCCTTCCTTGGCGAATTCGATTTCGTAGTACTCGACCTCGTCGTCGGCGATGTCGTCGGGGTCGAAGCCGTCGTCCTCCTCTTCGACCTCTTCGCCTTCGCCGAGTTCGCCTTCGGCCTCACCGGCCGGAATCGCTGTGGCACCGCCACCGCCGATAGAGCGGTTGTACGGCTCCGGGAAGTCCGTCTCGGGGACTGTCGCGGCCCGCTGCTCAAGGACCTCCTGAGAGATATCTTCCGGTGCCTCCCAACCGGTCCCTTTGGCGTAGTGGAGCGCGACCACTATCAGGGTAAGCGTGGCCCCGGCGGCGAGTCCAACGAGTTCTACCATGTGCACGGCTATGGAATACTGGTTTAATTAGCTGTTGTTTCCGCCTGCAGGGCCTCCTGTCGCACGTCTCGGACTAGTCATTTCTTGAAGATATTAGTGTTAAATTATTCAAAAAATATATTAATACTAATGCTGTTCGAGAGGTATGGGAATTAGAGAGTCCTGGTCCGAGATGGACGGCTCTACGAAGGTACTCGTGGGAATCGTTGCCGGGTTCGGCGCCCTGGTGGTAGCGGTCGTGCTCATCGTCATCATTGCGGCGATTCTGGGGTCGTTCGTTCTCGGAGTCGGAGACAGCGTCGAGGAGCCGAGAGCACCGCAGACGTCGTTTTCTATCGAGTACGATCACGCGATGACTGGCCCCATAGTCGTCGTCAGGCACGAGGGCGGTGACGCCATCGCCGCCGAACGACTCACGCTCGAAGCAGACGACCGGCCGACGAAGACGTGGCAAGACGAGGACGGCACCGTGACTGCGGGCGATGAGTTCGGAATGAACGCACCCAACGGAGCCACCGTCAGACTGGTCTGGCACGGGGAAGAGGGGACGGCGGTCCTCGCCCGCGGACAGGTGCCGACACCCGAGCGCTGAGTCAGGTAGAGCGCTGGCGAGAAGGTCCCGCAGAGTCACGGCACAGCGAGCGCGTTACTCCCGGCGAGGGACCTCGTGGCGGCCGAAGCCGTATCGGAGTCGGTTCGCGAGGCGGCGCGAGAAGCGGCCGTCGTCGGCCCGCGAACCGAACCGCTCGGCCAGCGCTTGGTAGATGAGCGGCACCGGGACTTCCTGTTCGAGCGCCTCTTGGACGGTCCAGGTCCCCGTCGACCCGCCCTCGACGCGGTCGGCCACGTCACCGAGGTCGTTGCCCTCCTCGCGGAACGCCTCCTCGCAGAGTTCCAGCAGCCACGACCGGATGACCGCGCCGTTGTTCCAGGTGTTGGCGACCGATTCGAGATCAAGGTCATAACGGCCGTTGGCCAGCAGTTCGAAGCCCTCGCCGTAGGTCTGCATCAGTGCGTACTCGACACCGTTGTGGACCATCTTGACATAGTGGCCCGAGCCGGCCGGTCCCATCCGGTCGTGGCCGTCGGGGCCGGTCGAGACGGCGTCGAAGACGGGAACCAGTTCGTCGTAGGCCCACTGCGGGCCGCCGACCATCAGTGAGAACCCCAGTTCTGCACCCGCCGGACCGCCGGACGTTCCACAGTCGAGATAGGCCGCCTCGGTCGACTCGGCGCGGCGAACCGAGTCCTCGAAGTAGGAATTGCCGCCGTCGACTACGATGTCGTCGCCGTCGAGTGTCGGAGCCAACTCGTCCAGCGCAGCGTCGACTGGGTCTCCGGCCGGAACCATCAGCCAGATGCGTTTCTCCGAGCCGAGTTTCTCCGCGAGGTCCGCGATGGACGACGCCGGCCGAGCGCCGGCGTCCGCCGCGTCGGCGACGCTCTCCTCGTCGATATCGAAGACGACGACTTCGTGGCCGGCTTCGAGTACGCGGTCGACGACGATTCGGCCCATGCGTCCGAGTCCGATGACGCCAAGTTCCATACCGAGGAGTCGCCGACCGAACAGGTAGGGGTTGCGGTTCGACAGAAAACCGTGGCACGAACACCACCCGTGCCGTCGTCAGTCATAGCGCCATCGCCACCCAACTGCCTCGGAAGCGGCCGTGGGAAGCCAGCAATTGCCACGTAGCGCTGTCCCGTACTGCACCGAATACTCCGGCTCTGGAATCCAAAAAAATCTACGGAATACAATCACATCATACGTGATATTCCGAGGACCACCGCCGTTTTGTTCCGGCCACTCTTGGTGAGGGCATGGACGACCGCATACGCGAACACGCTCGGATTCTCGTCGACTGGAGCGCTCGCATCGACGCGGGTGACGACGTGGTCGTGGCCGTTGAAGACGGAGCCCACGACCTCGCAGTCGCCGTGGCAGAGCAGCTTGGCGACCGCGGCGCGAATCTCCTGTCGACGTACCAGTCAGACGAACTCACACGGGCCTATCTGCAGGCTCACGACAGGCCGTTCACCGAGGACCCCGAGTACGAACTGGCGCTGTACGAGCGAGCCGACAGCGTGCTGTTCCTGAAGGGGTCGCGGAATACCACCGAGACGGCCGACGTGGACAGCGACCGGCGGCAGGCGTACTCGACGGCCCGGCAAGGAATCAGGGAGGCCCGCCTGGACACCGACTGGGTGTCGACCCAGCACCCGACGCGGGCGATGGCCCAGCAGGCCGGGATGGCCTACGCCGACTACAAGGACTTCGTCTACGACGCGACGCTACGGGACTGGGAAGCGCTGGCCGAAGAACAGGCCCGGTTAAAAGACATTCTTGACGAGGGCGAGACGGTCCGTCTCGTCGCTGACGGCACGGACATCACGCTGTACATCGACGGCCGTCTCGCCGTCAACTCCGCTGCCAGCGTGGCCTACGACTCGCACAACCTCCCCTCCGGCGAGGTGTTCACCGCACCCTACGACACCGCCGGCGTCGTCACCTTCGACGTGCCGATGACGATACAGGGCCGCCGGGTGAAAAACGTCGAGCTGACGTTCAAAGACGGCGTCGTCGTCGACTGGTCGGCCGAGCAGGGCGAGGCAGTCATCGAGGAAATCATCGGCACCGACGGCGGCTCCCGCCAGCTTGGCGAACTCGGTATCGGGATGAACCGCGGCGTCGACCGCGTCACCGACAACATCCTCTTCGACGAGAAGATGGGCGGGACCGTCCACCTCGCGCTCGGGCGCGCGTACGACGCCTGCCTGCCCGAAGGCGAGTCCGGCAACGACAGCGCCGTCCACGAGGACCTCATCACGACGATGGGCGAGGGGTCGCGTCTTGAAGTCGACGGCGAGGTCGTCCAGCGAGACGGGCTGTTCCGGTGGGAAGACGGCTTCGAGGGGTAGCGTCGCGGGACTGCGGTGCTGTGGGCCGGGAATAGATGTCATGATTCTGTGGGCCGGGAGCGCCCTGCGTGGCGCGACCCGGGGAAGGGCAGGTTTGCCGGCGGTTGTAGCGCTGTTACTGTACCGCGAGCGGAGCGAGCGGTTTCACTCCGAGCGCGGCCGCAGGCCGCGACTCGGAGGTTGTTTTTAGCGTAGATTTTTACAAAGGGGGTTCCCGCAGCGCCGCAGGCGCGAGGAAACCCCCTGCAGTAAAAAGGTACTTCAGATTGCGAGGAACTGCGACACCAGCCACTTCGTGAACGTCCCGGTAACAGCGCCAATCCACGTGAGCATCACGAAGTGCATGTACGTATTGGCGTTGTGACCGCCGTCGACAGTCCGGATCATCAGCGACGATAGCATCGCGCCGAACATGATGATGATGATGAGCAGGAACTCGATGAGCGGGATGTTGTAGACGCTCGTGTTGATAAGCGAGGCGGCGTCAAGACGGCTCCCGGTACTCAGGTCAAGCGACATGCCCGCGAGGATGTTGACGACCTGCAGGCCGATGAAGAACGCGAACGTCGACGCGGCAGTCATCCCGTACAGGAGGCCGACGAGCGTCGTCGTCGCTTGCTTGCGCTTCTGGCGGAGCTGCAGCACCTGATTCATGTTCTCGGAGATGAGTTCGCCCAGTTGCTTTGGCGACCCACCCATCTCGCGGCCGATAAGATACATCTCGGAGAAGGTCTGGATGAGATAGGACCGACAGTCAGCGGTGAAAAAGCGCCAGGCGGATGTCGGCTCAATCCGCATATTCAGCCGCTTGTAGAGGTTATCGATGTTCGGTGAGAGCGCGCCGAAGTCTTTCTTGCGGAGCGTGCGAAGCACCGCCCCAGTGGTCGACTGCTTCGCGCCCTCGGTCGCACCGAGCGCGCGGATGAAGTTTGGAAACTCCGAGTCCCGGTCCTTGATGCGCTGTTCTTCCTGCCGGAAGACGAGACCAGGGATGAGCATCGGCGTGATCGGCGCGGCGGCATACAGCGGCAACGGCACTTCGTCGAACATGAAAAAGAGGTCGTTCAGCGTGACCGGCGAGATGCCGAGCATCCCGCCCAGCGTGATGAACACGAGCAGCATCGACAGCCCCACGCCGGCGGCCATCGACTTGTTGAGCTTTGACTCAATCGGCGACGGGTAGTCGACCGGGTGGAACCACACTGGATCGTAGGGGGCCATCGAGCGGATGGCGAGGTAGAAGCCGGTCTGGACGAACACGAACATCACGATGACGGCGCTGACGGTCATCGTCGGGTTCGTCCCAGTCAGCACCGGGAGAACGACGGCGAACACCAGCGCGAACGTCATCGACAGAATCATCGACAGGTAGAGGTCTTTCATCACTTCCAGGCTGTCGAGCGAGCTCTTGTACACCGTCGAGTAGTGCTGGATGATCTGCTCCTGTTCAGTCAGGAGATAGTCGTCGAGTCCCTGTCCGGCCCCGAGGGTGTACGCGAGACGGTCGAAGAAGTCCGACACGGCGCGACTCGGGACCTGCTTGGCGCGGCGGCGGCAGGCGTCGTCGAGGCTCAGGTTCCAGGTGTCGACGAGCTGGACGATGCGGTGCATCTCCATCGCGAGTTCACCGTACTCGTCCTCTTCGGCCAGCGTTCGGAACACCTCCATCCGGTCGATCTTCGTCGTTGCCAGCACAGTCATGTGCGTGATGAGCAGGTGAAACCGGTTGTTGAGTTCGCGCTTGCGCTGGCTCAGGAGGATTTTCGGGTAGAAAATCGCCGACGCCATCACGAGGAAGCCGAGCAGGGGGATCGGTGCTCTGACTGCGAAGGGCTGCTCCAGCAGTAGGGCAACGACCGTCGAGATAATGAAGAAGGCGACGGCTGGCAGGAGGATGAGAAAGAGATACCGCTCCAGCGGAATCGTCATCTGGCGGTAGGACTCAACGAGCGACTGGATCGTCTCGGATATCGTCAGATCGAGGTCGCTCTCGGCTTCACCCTGTGCCATCGTTAGTCGGGCCGTGCCATGTTGAACGGGATCCCTTCGACGCCGTCACGCTGGAAGTCCGAAATGAAGTCGTTGACCTCGTGATACCCCAGAATACCCTCCTGAATGGCGCGTTCGATGAGGTTCGCGCGGAACTCGAGGTCGTCGTAGATGTCACGCGTGTCCTCGTAGCCGAGCAGCGTCGCGATCTGCTCTTCGAGGACGAAGGAGTTGTTCATCCCCTGGAAGATGATCTCGTCCTCGACGGGGTCCCAGTTGAACACCTGCCGGGTGACGACGCCGTCCATCTCCTTCGAGTACCCCTCTATCTCCTGGACGCTGGTCACGCGGCGCAGGACCTGATCGCCCTGCTTGACGCGGTTCTGGAACAGCGCCACGTCGGCCACGTCCATGAACGTCTCGGGGACGTTGATGGGTTCGCCGGTAAACCGCTGAATCATCGACACGATGTCGCTCGCGTGGAACGTCAGCATCACCGGGTGGCCGGTCTGGGCGGCCTGGAACGCCATCCGTCCTTCCTCACCACGAACCTCCCCGACGATGATGTAGTCGGGGCGGGACCGCAGTGCAGCGGCGACGAGGTCGAACATATCGATACTGGTCCCCTCGTCTTCGCCCTCACGAGTCAACAGTTGCTGCCAGGTGTTGTGCGGGGGCAGCACCTCGGCGGTGTCCTCTGCGGTGTAGATTTTGGCGTCGTCGGGGATGAACGAGGTGATGGCGTTCAGCGTCGTCGTCTTCCCGGACGCCGTCTCCCCGACGACGAACACCGTCTGTTCGTTCTCCAGACAGAGCCAGAGGTACGCCGCCAGTTGCGGCGACAGCGTCATCCACTTGGTAATCTGGAAAATCGAGAGCGGAACGTCGTCGCCCTGACGAATCGTGAGTGAAGGCCCTTTGAGGCTCACGTCGTCAGAGTAGATGAGGTTCAGACGCGATCCGTCCGGGAGCGTCGAGTCGACGATAGGATCCGAGTCGGAGACCGGGTCGCCCATCCGCTCGCCCATGTTTCGGAGCCACTGGTCGAATGCCTCCTCGCTCTGCCACTCGACAGTCGTCTCCAACATGCCGTAGACCCCGTGGTCGACGTGGCACTCGCTACGGCCGATGACGTGGATGTCCTCGTTGGCCGGGTCGCGCATGACCGGTTCCAGCGGGCCGAGGCCGACGATGTCGCGGTTCAGCCGGTAGAGGATGTTCTCGTAGGTCTCCTGTGTGACCTCGACGCTGCTCACGTCGGTCAGGTTCGACAGGCGCGTGAGGACGCCACTGTCGCTGTCCTCGTCCCTGATTTTGGTCGTCTCCTGCAGGAGTTCCTCGATGCGGTCGTCGAACTGGGCCTCGTTTTCCGGTGCGGGCTTGTTGACGCTACGCTGTAGCAGGCGGTTCCGGACCTTCCCGAAGACGGCCCGCTCGTCCTCGTCGAGTTCCGGCTCAATAGCGTAGTACTTCATGTCCTGACCCACGTCGCCGTAGATATGACAGAAGATGGGGCCACCGACCGGATAGAGCACGTTCGGCCGGTTCGTCTCGTACTCGTCGTCGGCCTCGTCGATGAGCATTGGGAATTCACCGGTGATCTGCTTGAACTTCTTCAGGTGGTCCCGCAGGTGGGGCCGCCGCGCTGCCATCTGTCGAAGTTCGTCCGACGGCTTCGCACGTCCGTGATCTGTCATATCTTAGCTCACCTCTAAGCGACGCTGCGCGATTCGATGACGATGCCAGTCCCCGAGCGGACCGAGAACCCGATGGTGTCACCGACCTGTTCACCCATGCCGGCAAAGCGGAGGACGTTAATCTGCCGGCGCACGTCGTTGCCGACCTCGATCATCTCCAGTTCGATGAACACGTCAGCGATGGCCCGGAACGGACCGATAGCCTCCTCGTCCAGCGTCGACGGGTCGACGGTGAGCATGATGCACTTGCCCTGGGAGATGACATCCCGGAAGTAGGAGATGACTTCCAGAGCGGCCTGGCGCTCCTCGTTTTGCCGGACGAGGGCCTCGAACTTGGGATCGTTGCGGAGGATAGCGTCGAAAGTGTCGATGACGACGACATCGGCGTCCCACATCACCTCGGCCTCCATCAGCCGCTTGAGGAGTTCCTTCCGGTCTGACTGTTCGTCACCGCCGGTGAGGGCGTTCGATTCGCCGATGTCGGCGTGCAGGAACAGCACGTTCTCGTCGAGGATGTGGTCGACCATATCGTAGGACAGCGAGTGCATCTGGTCGAGGAAGCTCCCGACGGTCAGCTCCGTCGAGAGGTAGGTCACCTCGTGGCCCTCCTCACAGAGGCCGTAGGTGAACCGCTGGCTCATGGCGGATTTCCCGGCCCCGTAGTCCCCCTCGACGAGGATGATGCTGCCGGGCGGGATACCGCCGCCCAGTTCCTTGTTCAGCCGGTCGTGATCGTCCAGTCCGAGCGAGAATAGGTCAGTACTTGCGATACTCATGTGTTGAACTCGAACACCTCCTCGTCGCCGTTGACGATGAGCTTGAGGCGGTGGTCGCCGCTGCTCAGGTTGTCGTTGATATCGATGCGGACGACTTCACCGGGCCGCCAGATGTTGCCACCGTCTGGCTCCAGCGTCACCGTGTAGTCACTGGCGAAAGTCCCGTCAACGAACAGATCCAGCTGCCCGGGAACCGGCGCTAGCGTCTCTGATCCGGTGTTTTTGACGTGAATAGTGATCGTTTCGTCGCCGTTATCGTATATCGTGTCGCTGCCGCTGTCAGAGATGATTTCCACATCGGTCCGGACGTCACTGCTCACGTCCAGTCCCTGTTCCGAAACCGCGTTGCTCAGTTCGCCGATGCTGCTCGTAAAGACGCCAGCCACGCTCGCGGCGATGGCCATCGACGCGATGAACAGGATCAGGTGTGAGACTGAGACGCTCGCCATGTTAGCTCACCACCATCGTTTCGGCGATCCCGTTCTCGGTGACGACTTTCACCCGGTCGGGCTGATTACTGAGCGAGGAGACGGTAATCGTCAACCGCTCCTGTGACGCCCAGATGTCCGTCGACCCGTCACCGTCGACAGTCGTGCCGTATCCTGCGCGGTAATCGTTATCGACCAGCAGGTCGGTTGCGTCGACCGACAGCGTCTCCGAGCCGGTGTTGTCGACGGTCACGACGAGATTGTCGTTCCCGCTGCTGTTCCACGTCGCCGAGACAAGCGAGATGTCAGTGTTTTGCTGATCGAGCAGTCGGTCGCGCTGGTCCTCGCGGGCATCGTTGACGCGCTCGAAGCTGTTCGCGGCCGCGGAGTAGAACATCCCGAAGCCGATGAACGCGGCCACGAAGATGACGGCTGCCGAGCCGCTAACGCTGAATCCCATCGGAACCACCTCCACCCACCAGTTTCGAGAGCGCAACGGCGTCAGCGCCGCTGTCACTGTCAAGCTGCGAGATGTAGTGCAAGCTCTCGGTGTGGTGGTCGATAGACAACCCATCCCCGGTGTCGTTCACGTCGTCGAAGCCGCGGAGGTACGCCTTGAGCTGGTCCGCGACCGACTCGTCGATCCAGTCGATAGTTTCGTAGTAGTCGATTGCGCGAGCCGTCTCGCGGTAGCCCGAGTGCTGGACCAGGAACTCAAGCCATTCGACGATAATGAGGTCCGCCGCGAACCCCTCCGGCATCGTCGACAGGTACGGTTTCCCGTCGTCGTCCGCGCTTGCGTCCGAGTCGTCGTCTACCGCTGCTGCATCGTCGTGACCGGCGGCTGCCGTGTCCGTTTGCGTGGTCTGTTCCGGCTCGGGCACAGGTTCGGGCTCAGGCTCAGGTTCCGGCTCCGATTCTACGGCTGGCTCTGGCTCGGGTTCCGGTTCAGATTCCGTCGCCGCCTCACCGTCGTCGAGCCCGTCGTCCTCGATAACCTCGTCGAAGAGGTCGTCGTCTTCCAGCCCGCTTGCATCGTCATCCGAATCGTCCTCGCCGAGTAGATCGTCGTCCTCGTCGGCCAGCAGGTCAGCATCGTCGTCAGGTTCGTCCTCGGGTTCCTCACCATCGGCCCACTCGGCGTCGCCGGACTCGTACTCGTCTTTGAGCTCTGCGAACGATTTGCCGCCGTCGCCGTCGTCGCTGTCGTCGTCCATACTCTCCTCGTCGTCCATGCTCATGTCGTCCTCCGTGTCGTCGAAGTCGTCGAACGCCCCGCCGTCGTCCTCGAAGCCGCCCATGTCGTCGCCGTCGTCGGGAAACATGTCGTCGACGCCGCCGTCGTCCATCGACATATCACCGCCAGTGTCTTCAGTCAGGTCCTCGTCGAAGAACCCTTCTGCGTCGGCGTTGGCGACATCGTCGTCGATATCCTCCTCGGTGTCGTCGCTCCCGTCGTCGTCAAAGAGACCGAAAGAACCGCCACCTTCGCCCATGCCACCCATGCCGCCATCGACATCATCGGCGAAGGGGTTGACGCCGCGGGTGACCATCTCGTAGATGTCGAGCAGTTTCCGGACGTTCTCCTCAGTTTCTTCGACGGACTCGGAGATGCTCTCGTTTTCCGTCCGCACAGTGTTGACCGTTGAGGAGAGACTTCCGACCTCGTTTTCCAGTTCGTCGAGTCGGTGTTCCAGTTCGTCGGTGTCTGGCCCGCTCGCGTCCTCCATGTCGCCGAACTCGTCGTCACCGAACCCACCCATGTCGTCGCCGCCATCGTCGAGGCCGCCGAGACCGCCGAGGTCGTCACCACCACCGCCGTCATCGGCCATCAGACCGCCGCCGTCAGCCATCTCACCGTCACCGTCGTCCTCACTCGTGCCCCCGCTCTCGTCGTCCGATAGAATCGAATCGAACATATTCTTGATGCTCATACCAACCAGCCCGCCGGTTAGCAAGACAAAGAGGGCTGGTGCCAGTCCAACCAGTTCCGGTGAGACGGCTGGAGCCAGCGGCACGAGAGCAGGACTACTCATCTCTTGTATATCAGGCCGTTTCTACTCTTGAATATTCCCCTTAGCGTATCATATTTGATAATAATATCCCATTTTCCCGGCTCAGATAGCGTAAATTAACAGACCAAGTACTAGCCTTTTACATTTCAGATTAATTCCGGTCAGACAATTGGAGAACAGATTGTCCCAGTGCGCCCCCGGCAGACGAGCGGCTGTCGTCCGTCTGACGCCGACCGTCAGGCACGGAGACTGCTCACAGACATCACAGTGTTATCGAGTCAGTGTTCGCGCTTTTGACGATGAAATTACCGGTGTCGGCTTCGAGTTTGACGGACCGGCCGTGGTCACCACCTAGGTCTTCACCGACAACGGGAACACCGTGTTCCTCGAGCGTCTCGCGCACCTTCTTCGCGTTTCGCGACCCGATAGAGGAGCCGCTCTCTGAGAAGTCGAGCATATCGCTCCCACCGGCGATTTTGGCTTCCATCGCCTCCGTCGACGCCCCGGCATCCGCCATGGCCTCGATGAGTGCTTCGATGCCTGTGTCCGCGAACTTCGCATGGTTCCCGCCGTCGATATCAGCCGCCGACGGAAGCATAACGTGAACGAGCCCGGCCACCGTCTTGCGGGTGTCGTATATCGCGATCCCGATACAGGAGCCGAGCCCACTCGTGGTCAGCACGGCCGGTTCCGTGGCCACCTTGTACTCGGCGATGCCGACCTTGATACGTTCGGGCGTACCTTGTTCGGGGCTCTCTGTTTGGCTACCATCGTATACTTTCATTATTTGAATATCTGTTCGACATCCGCGCCCGTCTCGGTCGCCCGCTCGACATCGAGGTCGTTGAGGGCGGCGCGCAACTCTTTCTCGTTGGGCAGGGCGTGAATTTCAGCCTGGAACTCGATGTCGTCGGTCTGCATCTGGGAGTCGATAATGAACGCGTGCTCCTGATACTGTCCGACCTGCGCTGCAAGCGGATCCATAATCGCCCGACCCATGTCGTGGACGACCCGTGGTGGCGTGTGTTCGACCGACGTCTGAAGGACGTTCGCCCAGCCGTCGACGAACCCGCTCGTCATGATGTTCCCCAGTTCCTCGATGGCGGCCTTGTGCTGGTCGGTTAGCTCGTCGCTGTCCACCTCAATTGGCATCATCGCCTCCGCAACATTGATTGCAGAGACTTCATCGAACAACACCATAAGGTAGCCACTGGGCGTCCCGGTGAACTCAACGACCGTCCCGACGAACGTTTCCGTCCCGATCTGCTTTGGCACGTCCTCGATGGGAGCGAAGCTGATCTGTGTCACCTCCGACTCAGTCGGAATACCGGTCATCATTTCGACGTTGTCAGCGGCTTTCTGAGTGCCCCGAGTCGTCATCTCGTTGAACGTCTGGAGCTTGTCAATGGGAATCGCGTCGCCGTCCGTGTCGACGTGCTCCACCATCATCTCCGTGAGCGACTCGTACTCAGGGAGCATGTAGATGTAGAAGTTCACCGACTCGTCGATCCATTCGATCTCCGATTTGAACACGAACACCTGCTGGTGGTCGGCGTCCACGGGCGTATCAGGGAGCACGCCACCGCCAGACTCCTCGATATACTCTGGCGGCGAATGGTCGATGGTCGCACCGACGTAGTCGGCCCATCCATCGATGAACCCGCTCATCATGATGTTGCCGATCTCCTTGATGCAACTCCTGGCCATTGCCTCATCGTCGCTGCTGCCGGGCATCATCTCCTCGGTGATCGTTCCGGCGCTGTCCACGTCGAAGGCAAGGACAGTATCGCCCTCCAGTACGCCATCGAAGGAGAACTCGACCCCGACAAAGTCCCGGCCGGCCAGTTCCTCGCCGACATCTGCTCTGTCGAGCAGCGTAATCTTGGTTACGTCGACGACGGCGTCGATGCCCGTCATCTGGCCCATCGACTGCGTGGCCTGTTCGGCCCCCTCGTGAGCGAGTTGGTTGAACGTGCCCAGCGACTGAATATCGACGTTCATCTATGAGGGAACGACGTCCTCGATAGCCTCCATCACGCTGGGTTTCTGGAACGGCTTGGTGATGTACCCGTCAGCCCCCGCTTTCACGGCCTCCTTCATCTTCTCTTCCTGACCGACGCTTGTACACATGATGACGTTCGCGTCGGGATTGGAGGATTTGATCTCGTCCGTGGCTTCGATGCCGTCCCGGATGGGCATCACGATGTCCATCATCACCAGGTCCGGCCCTTCTTCTTTGAACACTTCGACAGCTTCGACACCGTTCTCGACCTCCCCAACGATCTCGTGGTCTTCTTCGAGAATCTCGCGGAGGAGGTTACGCATAAACTCTGAATCGTCGGCGATCAGTACGTCTGGCATGCCTATCAAGCCTACATATCGTGATGAGTTAGATAAAGGTGTCCCGTAAATTATCGCGTGTGATATCGGTGGGTCCCGAAACCCAGTTACACCGCAGGGAGATGGCGTGTGAGAACGCGGATGAAATCGAGCGCGAAGGAGCCATACTGGAAGTACACGAGCCCCGATAGGAGGAGGTACGCTGTCGTTAGTCCTGCCGGGAGTGCCAAGCCCAGTGCGACCGCTCTGGACGGGACCCGTTCAGGAGCGAGTGTGCGGCCCAGCACAGTCCCGCCACAGACTGCTGCCCCACCGAGATTGAGGAGAGCGTGAAACTGTACCGACTCTCCCAGCGCCAGATCGAGTCCAGCAACGACACCGAGTCCGAAAATAAGACCTCCGATTGTACTCGCAGCGTACCCGCCGGCAAGCCACTCCTTCGCGTCGCTGACGGTTTCGTGAACTGCGGGTATCCGAACGACGCCGTACATGACGAGCGGGACCGTCGGCAGCAGGTATCGAACAGTGAGTTGTGTGTGCAGCGGCAGACGGCTCAGATAGATGAGCGTGA
This sequence comes from Haloarcula sp. Atlit-120R, assembly GCF_003665885.1. NCBI lineage: Archaea > Methanobacteriati > Methanobacteriota > Halobacteria > Halobacteriales > Haloarculaceae > Haloarcula > Haloarcula sp. Atlit-120R. Next base: position 788,066 of record NZ_QPLN01000001.1, read on the forward strand.
ACACAGCGGCGAGAGCCGTAACGAGCAGATCAGTCTGTGTTCGGGGCGAGTACTGTGACGGACGGACACTCCATTGCCGCATGCGCTGATTAGCTGACCGGACCAGGACCGCAGGGAGTGCCGCGACTGCGCCGAAAAGCGGGACGGCCTCAAGCATCGTGAGTTCGATCGCTTCGTAGGAATTAGGGGCGTAGTTGATCCGTGGCGCGGAGCCGCTCCGCAGGAATATCTGGGACATTCGCTTTGGCGTAGTTAGCACGTCAAGGCCATGACTGACCGCATCCGAGACGAACACCATCGCGGGGGCCGCAGGTCCCATGATCCGGTCGAACAGGCCGAGAATCGGGGTGAGTATCGGCGTTCCGGATTCCCCGCCCGTCACAGTGGAACCACCACTACCAGTCCCGCCAGTCCCGCCAGCCCCGCCGTCCGCACCAGCACCCTCAGTCCCGCCAGCGGCGCTCTTGCCACCCGTTCCGGTATCACCGCCGGGTGTAAACTCGACGTTTGCACCCCCCACAGCGGAAAGCAACCGCGGCGGTTTGACCGGGTTACCGGAGATAAGGAGATTCGTCACGAGCATCGGGAGCGATCCGAGGAAGAGCGCGAGGCCAATACCAGCGAGGTGGACGAGCGAATTCCGCTTTGCGGTGACAAGGTCTATGATGGCCAGTGTCACCACGAGGAAGAATCCCTCGAAGGCATGGGTCCAGGTGACCAGTCCAGCGGTGGCGTACGCACCGGCGCGAAAGCCGAGCCCCCTCTGAAACATAGCGTCAGCATACGCAAGTCGGCTCCGGGCGAACAGGTACACCGACGTCAGTAGCAACAGTCCCACCATGACGTGCCGTTTCGGAAGCGAAGCCCAAAATCCGACAGACGTGGCGATACCGATTGCAGCACCAGCCCCCAGAGCAACCGAGCGGTCGTGCCAGATTCCGACGAGGCGGTAGAGAACGACACTGGTCGTCGCCGCTGCAAGCATTGTTGAAATCTGGAACGCAGCTATCGGGAGCGCAGTGTCCGGAAGGGCTGTCGCTGTCAGCGCGCCGGTCAGAAACAGGACGGCGACGACACTGCTACCGACCCACAGAACAGTGCGTCTCGCGGTATTGGTGTGGCGCTGTCCGAGCACGCTGACGTGAGACACGAAAGCGAGTGCAGTGCCCGACCAGAGTCCAAGAAGCAATAGCCGGGGGGTTATGAACGCGGACAGTGCCTGAAGTATCCAGACCAGCGGGACAGCCAGCAGGATCTGGCCGTAGTTTCGGCCGTACAGCCTACCGCCGGACTCGTGCAGGCCCGGTTGTGCGCCGAGTGTCAGGGTGTACGGCGTTTCTGTGATGTGGAGCTGCCCGTTCGACACAGCGACGAGCGCGTTGGCAGTGGTGTACGTGTCGGTGATGAAAATGCCGACACGCCAGTAGAGCCCAAACGTAACGAGCAGACCGAGCCAGAGGACATAGCCGTAGCGGTCACCGAACACAACCGTTCCGAACTGTCGACAGCGACCGGTGAACCACTCGGTGTCTCGGGTCATCGCTCCACCTGCACTGTCACGTTTTCAGCAACGATTGTCTCAGCGGTTTCGAAGCTCTGGACCCGAAGCCGAACGGTGCCTCTGTACACGTCCCGCTCCAGTGACGACGGTCGTACCGCTCTGTCACCCGGTGCGAGTCGGTATGTTCCAGACTGGCCCTCCGAGAGGACCTGCTCGTCTTCGCGGGAGATATCGAGCGCAGGGACCGCGACCTGATACAGCAGCCTCGGGCGGCCCGTGACGGAATCGACGGTTACGCTGGCATCGGGCACCCGGAGATACGCAACGTCCGTGCCGAACCGGCCGTCCGTAATCCGTATCTCCGATGTGAGAAGTTGGACGGAACTGATGACCGCCGTCCCGTCACCGATAGTCGTCGGCTGCGTTCTGACAGCGTCGACGCCGACGAGCGGCCCCGTCACGACGAGTGCTACCAGAACAAACAGGGCAACGACCGTCGGCGGCTGACGCAGGACCATTATCTACTCTACACACTGCTGCGCCCGGATTTAAATCCCCCGTCGGCCGGACAGACTGCTGTCCCTGTTCGCCGCGACAGCTACTCGAGTGCAGGTCGTTGTTTGGCAATCACGTATAGGCGGCCCGTATCAGAGTTCGGCACCGTCGGCATCTTCGACGGCCTCTAAGAGATCAGCGATGGAATCGTCCGGCGTCAATTGTGTCGACCGGACGAGCTGCTTGATGACCGCTGGCGGGTAGCGAACCGGAACGTTCGATTCCGACAGCAGAATACCCAGCACTTCTTCGACCGGTGTCGACCCGTCCATCTGCCGACCGTACCAGAGCATGAAGCTCTCGAACACAGTGACGATGTCGTTGGAAGCAAGCTGTTGCTGGTCGACGTCGCCGTCGAACTTCGCAGTCACGTCGAAGCCGTATCTGGCGTTCGAGTCGGCCATCTGTTCGGCAAGCCACTCGTGGACGTTCGCGTCGGAGAATTCAGGCGTCGACAGCTCCGGGTCTGGTGCAGGAGACGGCGGTGATTCAGACGCCGAATCCGACGAAACTTGGTTCCCGTAGGTGTCATCGGTGCGGACATCCGACGAAACAACGTAGCGGCCCTCGTCGATTTCAGTGACGTGCTCGTCGTCGGCGATATCGAGCTCTTCGGGCGAAAGTACCTTGCCCTCTTCCGGATTCGGTTCGTCTGACCGCCGAGCCATAGCTACTAGTGTGTGAGGCTATCGTATAACTCCGTCGCTGGTCAGGGTGGGTGAAAAGAGAACTGCGTCAAACCGAATAGATGACCGAATTTAGAGGCTGACTGCGGAGTTACCAGACAGGGTCTCCGGAACGACCAGTCGAACGGTCGTCGTACCACCAGACTGGGTGTTCAGTCGGACAGTTGCCGTTGAACCTTCCGCAAGATTGCTGCCGCGGATGGCGGACGTATCGAACTGGAGTCGGGCTCGGTCAGACGGGTCGTTCAGCACTTGGCTCTCAGATATGGAGCCGTCGTCGTCCTGTACCTGGGTGACGCCGAAGTTTTCTCCGTCTGCCGTCCTTTCAGCACCATCCTCAACAGTCAGGTCGTACGAGCCTGAGGAGTCGACCCACTGAGCAATCGTGCTTCCGATATCGATGTTGGCTGCACCGGGGGCACGCTTGACCGTTAGGTTCACCGTACCGACACCAGTATCAGTGATGTCTTCACCGACGGCGTTGACGAGCTGCAGTCGGTTCGTCACTTGGTCACTGCTCTGTTGTCCGGTTTCCTCGGCGCTGCTCTGGAGGAAGCCAGCCGTGTTAATCAGGACGCCCGCAGCGATTGCCGCCACCAGCACCATCGCGATGAACACGATCAGGGTGCCGATACCGACCTGCCCGCGGTCGTCGTCGTTCGTTAGTTCCGTTAGCATTGTTGATCCGGGTCTGTCTGACCCTATGCAACCGTTCTTTTCGCCAGTAATAATACCTCCCCCCAAATTATACAACCTGATAATGAGGTTTTGAGGGGCTGTGAGAGGGATTTGCCTAGAGAACGCCTATCATTTGACCTGAAGAAGATAGGCAAGCCACGTCGCTTGCAAGAATCAGATTTAATCGCTTCCGTAAGCTGGTATCAGCGATGGAAATGGTCGTCTGGTGTGTAGTCGAGAGGTGTGGTACATTTGGCCTAGTTGGGGCTCGGTAGATAGAAAATGTACATCGAGACCATCGTCGACAGAGAGAGGCCCCAGTCGCAGGCTGGTCGGTCAGTTGGTGTAGCCGAAACGCGTAGTCACTCGTACGTGACGAGACTGTACATCACGAACAGATAGCCGAAGGTCGTCAACCCACTGTTGACTAACAGCAACGAGCGGACACCCTCGAAGTCGTTGATGAACGCGCTAATCATCGTCGCAGCCGCGCCCGCGATGGCGAGCGAAAACCCCACCGAGAGGTGGAGCATCGCCTGCCGAGACGTCTGGATGTATGCCCGCATGGCCATCCCCACCATTGTCAGTCCGGCGACGACGAACACCAGCGTCGATATGGCATAGAGAAGTTCTATCATCAGCACTGTACAGTGCTACAGCGAACCCGTTATTAAATCCACGCTCGAAAATATCTTTCGTGATAACGTCGAGAGGAGACGTTCTACGGCTCGGATAGGGTCCGCCACGCCTCGTCGAGTTTGTTGGTCACTTCCGACCGTTCTTCGATATGGATAGTCAGTTCGTCGTCGAAGTCGACCCGGACCTCGTCGACGTTCCGCCGGTACACCTTGATACGCCGGCGGTCGTCAGAGAGGATGTTGTCGTGTAGTTCCAGGAGGTCGTGTTCGGTCAGTTCGTCGATGCGTCGGTAACACGTCGCGATGGGGATTCCGAGTTCGTCGCTGAGCTCCTGTGCGGAGACCGGTTCATCTGTCGCGTCAAGGATTTCGGCACTGTATTTATTGCCAAGCGTCTGAAGAATCTCCCCTGAATCCATCGTTATCAAATCATAAATTCAGTCGATAATAAAGCTATCGCCTGTGATATCGAGTGAAAGGGAGACAAACACGCGCTGCAGTGCGTTCGTACAGAAACGCCGTTCTATGTCGCTGTACCCGTCGTTCTACGGAGTAATAATGGCTCTATCCTATCGTTAAATTGGTGATTCTTCCTCGCTCATCATCGAGAAGGCGCTGGCGTTCTGGTGGACATCGATGCCGCCGCGGTCAATCTCCATCGGATAGATGTCAGTCTCAATGTTCTGCTTTCGCATCTTGGCGACCCAGACGTATCTGTTCACGCCGGTGTCGGTCGGGGTCTGGATGAGATAGATGTTGCCGTCAGTCAGATAATTCTCGAGCCCGATTTCGGTATCCGGGAAGACGGCCCCCTGTTCGTTGGTCATCAGCGTCGTGAGGCCGCTGTCACTGAGAATGTCGGTGAATTTCAGGAGGTAGGTCCGTTTTTCCTTTTCATTTTCGAAGAACAGTTCGAACATGGCAAGCGAATCAAGCACCAGTCGGTCGTAGTCGCCGTCCTCGAGTTCTTCAAGCAGAATATCCAGCGAAGAGGTGAAGTCGTTCTCGCGCAGGAGGACTTGCTTGTCGTACACCTTGATATCGCCGTTGTCGACGTGGTCCTGCCAGTTTTCGAAGCCGAGGGATTCGGCGGCCTCCCGGAGGTCCGACTCGTCTTCCTCGAAGGAGAGGTAGATACCCTTCTCGTCGTACTTTTCGACGCCGTTGTAGATGTACTGGAGACAGAGGATCGATTTCCCGGCGCCGGGGTTGCCGCTCACCAGTGTCGTCGAGTTCTTCACAATGCCGCCGTTCAGAATGTCGTCGAGGCCCTCGATCCCCGTTTTGGTTTGCTCAATCATAGTTTCGGAAGGAACTGGAAGTTGATTAGATACTTCTCTGTCGGGAATGTTAAAAAGTCTTGCTGGTGTGTCGCTAAACAGACCGGAATCAGTCACCAGCGTGGACGATGGCGGGGTCCACCCAGATAACAAAACTGTCATCTCGCTTGATGACGCCGCGAATCGAGCCCGCGTCGTTCGCAGGGGACCGGTCGACCTGCTCCGGAGTGACCTGCACTACCTGATACACCTCGTCGACGAGCCAGCCGGCCGCGCCCTGTTCTTCGACGATTTCCGGGTCAAAAACGATGATACGCTTCTCCGCACCCTCGTCCTCGATACCGAAGACGACCTTCGGGTCGACGATCGATGTCGTGCGCCCGCGAAGGTCCATGACACCACGGACGTGCGCCGGGGCGTTCGGGACGGACGTGAGCTCGCCGATGTCGACGATCTCAGTCACGTAGTCGATACTCACGCAGTACGTTTCCGAGCCGAGCTGGAACTCGAGTACCTGGCCGGTGGTGGCTGACTGTGCTGCCATTGCGGTTCTTATCCACACTGTCGCAGATAGGAGCGCATAAAGGTGCCTGCTGGGCTATCAACTTTGATTACGTGGGCGGAGTATTTATTTCGGGGCCGAACGGGATTTCGAAGTAGGTATGAGGATGTCTCGTTCGCCAATGTCTCCTATCCGACGGGAGCGTTGGTGATATGGCAGATGGTGTCCGCGCGGTGGTCGCAGACGACTCTCACTTCATGCGGAGTGTCATCTCTGATATCCTCAGTGATGGCGGTATTACTGTTGTTGCGCAGGCGCGTGACGGCGAGGAGGCAGTGTCAGCCGTTGTCGAACACCAACCCGATGTCGTGACGATGGACGTCGAGATGCCGGTAATGAACGGCATCGAAGCCACGGAGCGCATCATGTCTGAGTCTCCGACACCGGTGTTGATGCTGTCGGCACACACCGACGAAAACGCCGACGTGACGTTCGAAGCGCTCGATAAGGGTGCGGTCGACTTCTTCACCAAGCCGGGTGGTGAGGTGTCGATGGAGATGTCACGGCTAAAAGACCAGCTGGTCGAGATGGTCAGCTCCGTCGCGGCGGTCGACGTTGGCGCGACGCGCAGCCACGGCGGGACAAGTAGCGACAGTGGAGCGACAGCGACAACAGCCGGCGGTTCAGCTACTGACCGGACAGAAACCGGGGGTTCGTCAGGTCAGACAGCCTCCGTTGCGAACCCGACGCTCGTTATCGGCTCCTCGACCGGCGGCCCGAAGATGGTAGAGAAGGTAATGGAGAACCTCCCCATCGAGGCAGACCTCCGGGTGCTCATCATCCAGCATATGCCGGAGGGGTTCACCGGCCGGTTCGCCGAGCGGATCAACACGCGAAGCGAGTACGAGGTCCGGGAGGCCACCGATGGGGCGCGCATCGGCGGCGGTGAGGGCCTTGTCGCCGCCGGTGACCAACATATGGAGGTCAAGAACTACCGGAACGGGCGATTGCGGACAAAGCTCACACAGGACGACCCGGTCAACAGCGTCCGTCCGGCCGTCGACGTGACGATGCGAACGGCCGCAGAGACAATCGACGACCCGCTCGTCGGGCTCATCCTCACCGGAATGGGTGAGGACGGCGCGGACGGGATTCGGCGGATCAAGCAGGCCGGTGGCAAGACCATCGCACAGGACGAGGCCACGTCCGCGGTGTACGGCATGCCAAAACGCGCCGTCGAGACGGGCTGTGTGGACACTGTCTTGCCGATCGACGACATTGCGGACGGCATCATCGACACGATTACTACTGAGGTGACCTGACAATGGACGACCAGTATCTAGACGCATTCATCCGTGAAAGTGAAGAAGCGATTACCGAACTCAACAACTCACTGCTCGAACTCGAATCCGACCCCTCCAACACGGAGGCGATGGATTCGATCTTCCGGACAGCCCACACGCTGAAAGGCAACTTCGGAGCGATGGGCTTTGACAACGCGGCGAATCTCGCGCACGCGATGGAAGACCTGCTCGACGAGATGCGCCAGGGCGAGATGGAGGTCACACCGGACCTGATGGACCTCGTCTTCGCCGGCGTCGACCAGATAGAGGTCATCGTCGGTGAGATCGAAGAGCACGGCGAATCGGAGACGGAGACCGACGAGATGGTCGACGAGCTCCGCGCCGTCCTCGAAGAGGGGGCCGCCGCCGCGGGCGGCACGGAGGCGGGAGACGACGGCGACTCGTCGGACAGCGACGAGTCGCTCACCACGGATGCGAGCGTCAGCGATGTCGACATCGATGGCGATGCCGTCGACGAGCAGGTCCTGCAGGCCGAAATCAGCGTCGGGGAGTCGGACATGCTCGGCGTCGACTCGATGCTGGCCGTCGAATCCATCGAGGAGCGATTCGACGTTCTCGATTCGAGTCCGAGCCGCGCCGATATCGAGGACGGCGAGTTCGAGGACACGTTCGTTCTGTATCTCGACGGCCCCGATGCGGCAACCGTCGACGCCGAGCTCGGGACGACCGGCAAGGTCGACAACTTCGACGTGACCGACGTGACCGACGACCTGGTGAGCGACGGAGACACCGACGACGGCGATAGCGGTTCGGGCGGGGACGCAAGCGCGGACCCCGACCCCGGAGCGGAAGAGGAACACAGCGTCGACGAAATCAAGTCCGTGCGGGTCGACGTCGACCAGCTCGACGACCTCCACGGCCTCGTCGAGCAACTGGTCACGAGCCGGATCAAGCTCCGGCGAGGCGTTGAGCAGAACAACCTCGACTCGACCAGTGAGACACTAAACGAACTGGACAAGATCACGGCGAACCTCCAGAACACGGTGATGGACATGCGGCTCATCCCGTTGAAGAAAGTCGTCGGGAAGTTCCCGCGACTCGTCCGGGACCTCGCACGCGAACTCGACAAAGACATCGAGTTCGAGATCGAGGGGGAGGACATCGAACTCGATCGAACGATCCTCACCGAGATCTCGGACCCGCTGATGCACATCCTCCGAAACGCCGTCGACCACGGCATCGAACCGCCAGAGGAGCGCGAGCAGGCGGGCAAACCGCGGACCGGCCACATCACGCTCCGGGCATCCCGTGAACGCGACCACGTTATCATCGAAGTCGAAGACGACGGGGCCGGGCTCGACGTGGATGGCATCAGAGAGAAAGCCATCGAGAAAGGCGTCCGCTCGCCAGAGGAACTGGACGCGATGGACGACTCCGCGGTGTATGACCTCGTGTTCCACCCCGGCTTCTCAACGGCCGACGAAGTGACCGATACCAGCGGACGCGGCGTCGGCATGGACGTCGTCCACGACACGGTCTCCCAGCTCGACGGATCGGTCAGCGTCGACTCCGAACCGGGCGAGGGGACGACCGTCTCACTGCGCCTGCCGGTGACGATGGCTATCGTCAAGGTGCTGTTCGTCAAGGTCGGCGACGAAGAGTACGGTGTCCCCATCAAGAACGTCGACGAGATTACGGGGACGGAGGAGGCGAAACAGGTCAACGGACAGGAGGTCATCAAGCACAACGACGAGATTTACCCGGTCATCCACCTCGACGACACCTTCGACATCGAGGGCGAGACGGCCAACGGCGACGGGATGCTCGTCCGCATCCGCGAGTCCGAGCGACAGGTCGCACTCCACTGTGACTCGGTCAACAGCCAGGAAGAGGTCGTTGTCAAGCCCCTCGAAGGGATCCTCTCAGGAACGCCCGGGCTCTCTGGGACGGCCGTTCTCGGCGACGGGAACATCGTCCACATCCTCGACGTGGTGACGCTATGAACAAAGGTAGCGAACGGACCTTCAACGATCTCGTGGAGTTCATCGGCGAAGAGATGGACTTCGAGTCGGGCTTTTACAACGACTCGTATCTCGACCGCCGCATCACCGCGCGGATGCGTCGGACCGACACCGAGGACTACCAGTCCTACCAGCAACTGCTGGAACGCGACGACGGCGAGCGCGAGGAGCTACTGGATTCACTGTCGATCAACGTCACCGGCTTCTTCCGGAATCCGGAGGCGTGGGAGCGGCTGCGGCCGGTCCTCCGAGAAATCACGGACGACAACCGTCGCGTCAGGCTCTGGTCGGCCCCGAGTGCCGACGGCCGCGAGCCGTATTCGGCGGCGATGCTGGCACTCGACGACCCCGATATCGACGCCCGCCGGGTCGAGATCACAGCAACGGACATCAACGCCGACATCCTCGAAGAGGCCCGCGACGGGACCTACGCGACCTCCCAGACGACTGACATCGCCGATGAACTGGAGCCGCTGGACGATTACACGAAGTATATCGAACAGGACGGCACCACGTTTCAGGTTCGGGACCGCGTCAAGGAGATGGTCACGTTCGAGCAACACGACCTTATCCGGGGCGACCCAAAGCGCGATTTCGACCTGGTGTTCTGCCGGAACCTCCTCATCTACATCGACTCGGAGTTCAAGGTCCCCATCTTCGAGACGATCCGCGGGTCGCTTCGCGAGGGCGGCTACCTCATGATCGGCATGACCGAGACGCTGCCCGCGGAGTGTCGGGACTCCTTCGAAGCGGTCGATAAGCGACACCGCATCTACCGGCGTGTGTAGCGACCAATGAGTCTCTACGAACTGGAACGTGACGGCAAGGCACAGGAACTCATCCGCCTCCTCAGAGAGAGCGACAACGAGCGAGTCAAGACCCGTGCCGCGGAGCTACTGGGAAACTTCGACGACCACGACGACCGGCGCGACGTTGTCAACGCACTCGTGGACGCGGCCCAGAGCGACAGCGACGCGATCACCGGCGCGGCTATCGACTCGCTTGACGAACTCGGTGGCGACGCAATCACACAGCTCATCGGGAGTATGGCCGGCGTCGACCTCGAAGACGACGCCGCCGACTGGGTGAAGGCGAAAGCGTACATGCAGGTCCTCGACGCCGACGTACCGGAACTCCGGATGGCAGCAGCGAACGGTCTCGGAAACCTGGACCAGGCCGACGCGGTCCCGAAGCTCGCCGAGCGTTTCGAGGACCCCGACCCGCGAGTACGGGCGCGGGCGGCCCGGTCGGCCGGAAAGATCGGCGACTCGCGGGCAACGACACCGCTGGAATCGGTCCTGTCGGACCCGAAGGCCGGCGTCAGGCGCGAAGCTGCCGACGCACTGGGCAACATCGGGAACCGCCAGGCGCTTCAGGCGCTGTTGCCGCTGTACGAGGATGACGACGAGCGGGTCCGGCGTATCGCCGTCGGCGCGTTCGGGAACTTCGGCAACGACCGGCCGGTCGACTATCTCATCGAAGCACTCTCCGACGACTCGGCCGCAGTCCGTCGGACGGCCGTTTACTCGCTCATCGAGCTCCTGTCGAACGTCCCGACCGACCAGAGCCACGAGATACGGGACACCGTCGTCGAGAAGCTCTCGAACACGGACGACCGGAGCGTCGTCGTGCCGCTGGTCGAGATTCTCGAAGAGAGCACGCAGGCCGCCCAGCGTCGCAACACCGCCTGGATGCTTGGCCGAGTCACCAGTCAGGAGGAACGAGACCGCGTCATCGAATCGCTGGTCGATGCGCTCAGCGACGACGACCAGATGCTCCGGCAGTTCGCCGCCACGAGCCTCGCCGAACTCGGCGGCGACGACAACATGGTGGAGCGGCGGCTCCTCAAAATCGTGCAGGACGACGACGTCGACCCCGAGGTCCGCGGACAGGCCATCTTCACGCTCGGGAAGGTCGGGGGTGAGCGGTCCCGGAAGACGCTGGATAAACTCATCGACGAGACGGAACACGACGTAGTCCGGAAGAAGGCCTTCTCGGCTATCTCGAAGCTCGGTGGCCGCGGATGAATCAGCCGAGTGGATTAAGACGCGGCGGGGCGTACACGAGAGCGATAGCTGGCTAACCGATGAGTGACGGAGAACACGCACTGGTCGATACGAAGGGGAAGTTCGTCCAGGTCGTCTCGGACGGGCGCAAACGCAACGACATCGAGTGGCTACCCGGTCGAATTTTGCTCTCGAACAAGCGGCTCGTCCTTGCAACCAACGACGGCAAGCGGACCATCCCGCTATCGAAGGTCAGCAGCGTCACGGCCAGCCAGATGAACCAGCCACTCGCACAGGTCGACAGCTACATCAAGGTGCAGGCTGGCCGGAACGTGACACTCATCTCGGCAAAGAAGGCCGAGGAGTTCCAGGAGAAACTGTACAGTACGCTGCTCGACCAGACCGTTGTCCTCGTCAACCACCCCGCAGTCAAGGGTGGCGTTGTTCAGGACGGCGGCTGGGAGAAGGGGCGGCTCAAGCTCGACGGCGACTGCATCAATCTGGCCATCGCCAGCGGTACGTTCGTCGAACTGGACATCGACGACGTTGGGACCGTCGAAGCCAAGGAGAAGACGATTCGGGGCGACGAGCGACCGTTGCTGGAGGTCGAACACACCATCGAGGGCACCAGCGTCGAGACCCACATCTCGGGGACGCCGCGTCACGTCTCGCTCATCGAGGGGCTCGTCCGGCAGGGCGAGCAGCGCAATATCGCCGACGACGTGGACCTCTCCGACAAAGAGACGCAGGTGCTGATGGCGCTGTACTCCGGCATCTCACCGTTCAAGATCCCGGACTTCGTCGACATGGAGATCGAGGAAGTCGAAGCCGTGTACGACAGGCTGATCGAGGCCGATATCCTCGAACCGGTCCGGACACGCCGGGAGGTACAGCTGGAGGCCCGTGGCCGCTCGATTGCGAGCGATGCGATGGCTGACCAGTAAACGAGACCGTGTGGCCGGGACGGACGGTTCGACGCGTTTTTGAAGCGCGGTTGATTGAGAACAGGTATGGCAGAATTCACGGTCGCCGTCTCCGACCCGGAGGACGGCCACACCTACCAGATCGACGTTGACGGACAGGACGCAAATCGCTTCATCGGCCGCGAGCTCGGCGACGAGGTCGACGGCGGGGCCGTCGGGCTCGACGGGTACACGCTCGAACTGACCGGCGGCTCGGACACCTCCGGCCGACCGATGCGACCTGACGTTCGCGGCGTCATGACGAAAGAGATCATGTCCGATGGCGGCGTCGGCTTCGAGCCGACCACCGACGGCGAGCGCAAGCGGATCACCGTCCGCGGCCGCGAGGTCAGCGATGACACGCGCCAGATCAACGCGAAGATCACGGCCCGCGGCAGCGACGACGTGGCCGACCTTCTCGGCGACGACGAGTAAGTCACGTGCCGGACCGCGTTCCCAGTGACCACGAAACCGTCGAGACGCATCGCGTTCCCGTCGAGTCGGTCGGCCGAACCGACCGACCGCGGGTTGTACTCCCGGACGAACTCGATTTCGACGACGGCGACACCGTCCGTCTTGCACTGGACGGCGACCGGTACCACGCTGTCGTCGAGACGAACCTCGACGGCGAGCCGGTCATCTCACACGTCGCCGACAACCGCCGCCTGGCTCGCGAACGGGACGGGACGAACCGCCTCGCGGAGTGGGTTGCTAACAGCGGTATCTCGCTCGGCGGCTCGGCGCACCTCGACGTGGTCACCGACGGAACCGAGTACGGCCTCCGGACGCCCGGCAAGCGCGTCGTCTATACAGCGACCGGCGGACCGGACGCCTCGCTGTCAGATATCGCTCGAAATCTCGATAATTGACGTCAGTGGTCCCTGTTTTCCCGAGTGAACCCGATTTTTGCTGCTGATACTCGCGCGAAACGCTCAATATCAGTGCTGATGTACATCAGGTAACGGACGAATGTCGGAATCAGTGATCGCGGATTTCGTCGGCAAATTCAATTCCGAAGTGGCCGGTCGGGGCGACCCAATCAAGGGTCGGATCGTCCTCTCCCAGAAGCGGCTGGTGCTGGCCGCGAGCGAAGACGACAAGCTGACGATCCCACTGGATTCGATTTTCGATATCGCCATCGGGCAGGTCCCGCCCGACCTGGGCGATTTCTTCGACTCGACGGTGACCATTGCCTTCGAGCGAAAAGGGAAGCGACTCGTCGCAGCCATCGAAGCTGGCGACGAAAAAATCGAGAAGTTTGGGACGGTGCTGTTCAAGGCGATCATCAACGGCACCGAAACGACGGTCAAAGAGCGCGCCCGCGTCGGTGGTCGCGTCACCGACGAGGCGTTCAAGACGGCGAAGCTGTTTCTCACGCCCGGTAACGTCGAGTTCCGGCGCAGCGACGGGTCGTTCGCTGTCGACCTCAAGACGGTGTCGGACTTCGACCGGAACACGCGGGAAATTAACGGCAAGAGCCGGCCGGTACTGACGGTCCGGCATATGAAAGACGGCACGGCCATGACGACGCTGGCTGCGATGGCGTCGAACCGAAAGATGTCCATCCTCGGGCGCTATCTCCGCCGCGAGTACGCCGAGCTCATGGAGGAGCTCAAAGACGTCGAGCTCACGAAGGACAAGAAGGAGGTGCTGGTCGCCATGTACTCGACCGGCGAGATGGACGGGATGCCGTTGGCGAGTATTCTCGGCAAAGATTCCTCACAGGTGTCGATGATTCTTCAGGACCTCTCCGCCGATGGACTCGTACAGGACGGCTCTGACGGCCCGACGCTTACGCCAACTGGCAAGATCGTCGCCAGCCGCCACCTCGAAGACGTGAACGCCTGACTGCTTGTCTCCGAGCCGCGTTATCCAAAGCGATAATCACTACCGTAGAGTCAAATACGACGGTAGTCAATGTCGGGTACGCTATGACTGAGTGGGTGGTGCCGGCCACGTTCGCGCTCTTCGTGTCTATTCTCGCCGTCGCGTCGGGACCACTCGTTGGCGCGGTGGACGTCACACAGGAGGGACCGCCGGTGGGTGACGGAAGCACCGCCGTGACCGTCGGTTCTGTGCCGACCGAACAGGTTACCCTCGAACGGGGACGGTTCGGGTCCGGCCGGTACCATCTGGACGCACCGCCAGCAGTGCTGACCGTAGACCGTGTCGCTGGGAACCCAGCCGTCAGGTACACCATCGACATTCCGTCGCTGTGGATCACCGCGACGAGCCGGTACGAGCTGGCCGGGACCGAAGGGACGCGGATGGGACTCCGGCCGAAGCCCATCGGCATCAGTCCACAACGGATCAACCGGGGTAGCTACGACGCGGTTCTGACAATATGGATCCGGGAAGGCGACAGGGAGCGCCAGATCACAGTGAAGCAAATAACAATCGAGGTCCAGCAATGAGCGTCCGCGAGCGGTTCACGCCTGACACCGGCGTCGATACCGACACCTTCGGGGTCGCAGTGCTCCGTGTGGCATTCGGGAACTACATCGGGGCAACACTCTGTCTCGCTGCGCTCGCGTGGTTCGGACTCTACTGGCGGCTCGGGTTCTTCTCGAACGACCAGTTCACGTTCGCGAATACGCTCGTCGGCGTCGCCGACGGCCACCTGTTCATCGATCGGGCAGTGTACGGCCCCGCGTCCGGGGCCTCACCGGGAACGTACCTCGTCGACGGCCGCGTGTACGGCCGGAACTACGGCATTGTGGTCGTCTCCGCCGCCTGGCTGCTTGCACTCGAAGCCGTCTCGTTGGTGGCGGATGTCCAAGTCGTAGTGGTTGGTCTCTGGTCGTTCGTCGTCATTGGAGCGGCGGCCGGTGCCGGCGTCTGGCTTGACCGACGACGGCTATGTATCCTAATCGGGACCGCCGTCGGAGCCGTCGCCTTCGTCGGTAACCTACTCGTTGCGACGCCGCTGTCGCCGTACTGGTACCCGCTACTGGCGCTGCAGTGTACGACGGCGCTGGCAGCGGCGTTCACTACCGTCGTCCTCTATCGGCTGGTCAGTCGTCTGTACACCGACCGGCTGGGCGTGGTTGCCGGGCTGACGGCCGCGTTCGCGACGCCGATAGGGTTCTGGGCGAGCCTGCCGAAGCGCCACAGCGTCACCGCGCTGTTTGTGGTCTGTGTGCTCTACACTCTCTACCGAAGCCGGGAGGCTGCGTCCGCGACCGTCGCCAGACGCTTCAGGGCGCTCACCTACGCTTGGGTTGGCCCCGTGACGTGGGTTCACGCACCCGAGGGGTTCTTCTTGCTGGTGGCCATCGCGGCCGTCGACCTGCCGACCGCCCGGTCCAACGACCCCCGGGAGCTGCTGGTGGTCGGACTCACCTTGTCTGTCTCGCTGGTCCCGTTTTTCCTGACGAACCTGGCCATCTCCGGCGAGCCGCTGCAACCACCCCGGCTACTGCCAGAATACAGCGGTGACGTGCTCAGCGGCGACGGCGGAGCGGGCGTGACGGCCGGGAGCGACGCCAACAGCGGGCAGTCCGGTTCCGGCAGCAGCGTGCTGTCGCGAATTCTCGGCCAGTTCGGCGCGTCCTACGCCGTCCTACTTGCCCCCGAACGGATGGGTCGAATATTCATTCGACACGGGTACACCGACAGTCTGTTGCCGCCACAGGACGCCGCGGTAAATCTCAGTGTCCTCGAATCGATGCCGCTGCTCGGTGCCGTCGTGGTCTATCCCCTGCTCGCCGCCCGTCGACTCGCTCGCGGGGCCAGTCTCCGGCGGCCACGTCTCGCCGGACAGACGGCCCCTGTTACTGTCGTCGATGCGTTCACCGTGGTGTACGTCCTGTTGTTACTCGGGCTGGCGCTCACGACACTCCCGCTACACCATATGTTCACGATGCGGTATCTCCACCCGCTCTACGCAGTCGGCGTCTACTGGATGATACGGATACCGGTAGTTCGGCGCGCCCTCGAAACCGCCGGGCGGTCGGCCGTGGTCGGCTTCGGTACTGCGGTCCTGGCCGGCGTCCCGCTCTATCTCAGCGCGATTGCGGTCGGTGATCTAGTCCTCGGCGAGGCCGTCCAGCTGTACGCGCTCACCGCGCTGACGGTCGCTGCCGTCGTCGGGTTCTGGGTACTCCTCGACACAGCCGTCGGCGGGTTCGAGTCAACCGGAGCTGCCGTTCTCGGTGCCGCGGCTGGGCTGACAGCGGTCTATCTCCTCATCTCCGGTGTCACGCTGTTCCCCGATACTGGTGACTTTCTCCTCCCGCTCTCGCGGGCCGTGAGCGAACGGTTTCACTTTATGCGGCTGTACGGAAGCACGCCGTCGTACTGGTAGAAGCAGCAGTCGGGACCGGATGGGTCACTGCTCGTCTGCCGCCACAATCGTGCTGACTCGGGCGTTTTCCTTGAGCTTCAGCCCTGCGCCGCCGACCGACAGCGGCACGCGCGAAAGCGTGTCAACGTGCAGCGTCGGATGGGTCGCCCCGCGTTCGAGCAGTTCCGTCCGCGGCTGGAGCGTTACCGTCGCCTCGCCGGTCAGCGATTCGTTGTACTCAACGAGGTACTGGCCACCCCGTAGCGTCCACCACTCGTAGTCGTCAGCCGGGTCTCGTTTCTCGCTCGAATGGGGTGTGACGCCAGCCGAGTCGAGTTCGCCGCCGCCGAAGTCGATGCGCCCCGGCTCGACGACTTCGTACACCTCGGCGACGGTGAGGTCCAACCCCGGGCTGTCGGTCTGGGTCGGTTCGTGGACGATGTCCGTGACGTACTCCGTGAAGTCGGTCATGTGTGACTGTATGCCGTGAGTGTGCCTAAAAGTGAGGCTACGACGGGGCGGTGGCCTGCGGGAGGAACGCGGCACTTTTGCCCGGCGAGTGACTCCCTGTCTGCATGACCAAACACACGGAGTTTCTGGCCGGCGAGCGGTCCGAAGACGTGCTGTTCTTTCTCCACGAGGACGCCGTCTCGAACCCGGGCGCGCTGGCCGAGTACGCCGACGAAGTCGAGGACGGACACGTCCTCGTGTTGCCGGGCGACGACGGCCGGAGCGCGTTCCAGTCGGCGACCGGCATCGACCCGATGGGGCTGGCCCAAGAGGCGATGGGAACCGAGGGCGACATCGGCGACGACCTGACCGGCGCGGTCTGTCCGGTCGCCGAGGAGGAACCGGAGAGCGACCACACGACCCGCTTTATCTTTGCCTTCGCCGAGGAACAGAACGAGGACGTGGGCGGCCTCTACGCCGAGGGCGACGTGATTCACGCCTACGCGGTGTGTGCCTGCGGGGAACGGTACAGCGACAAGTGGGTCGTCGGGGAGTAGCCGGCAGTTACAGCAGGAACGGTTCGGCCAGCCGGACGAGCAGTGCCTTGGGCAGGCCGGTCACGGGGCCGCCGTCGTGTGAGTACGGCACCCCGACCTCGTCGCGGGTGACGCCGTGGCGGAGGTGCTGGATACCGTCGAGGAGGAACCAGCCGCCGAGCAGCGCCCCGGGGACGACGACCCACGTTGGGCCGGCGGCCGCGGCCGTGTACGCCACGAAACCGAAGACGAGCAGTCCGAACACCACGTGGTCGGCGTAGTCGCCGACAACGACCTGCGCGGAGTCGGCGGCGAGCCAGACACAGAAGGCCATCGCGGCCACGGCCGTTGCGTACCGTATCGAGCCATCGAGGACCAGCAGCGTCGCGCCGACGGCGACGGCGCTTCCGAGTCGCCGTCGCAGGGCCGTCTCGCGTACGATTCGCGTGTGGAGGGACTCGGGCATCACCCGGCAGTGACGGCGGAGAGATAAATCAACGTTGCGTCGGGCAAGACTCACCGGCACTTCGCTCGCGGGTCCGCCTGTCGGGTTCTACCGACTCAGCGCTCGGTGTCGACGCCTTCCGCTTCTTCCTCCGGTAGCCGTCGGAACGCGTCTACGATGGCCTGCTTCGCCACCGCGCCCTGTGTCGTCCGAGTCCACCTTTTTCCCGCTCGGGTGGCCTCCGGCCACCACTCGCGGCAAAAACGTGGGCGAAAAAGGCCGCGCTCTCTCGATGTTCGAGCGCGGTTCAGCGGTCGGTGTCTACGCCTTCTTCCCCTTCCTCGGGAAGCCGTCGGAACGCGTCCACGATGGCCTGCTTCGCCACCGCGCCCTGTGTCGTCCAGTGGTGAGCGTAGTCCATCATGTCGTCGTAGATGTCGGGCTTACAGCCCGCGGCCTTCGGGTGGCCGCCGCCGTTGACCTGCTGGGCGACCTCGTGGGCGCGCTCGAAGTTCTCCGTGCCGCGGATGGAGGCGGAGCCGGCGGGCTTGACGATGACGGCGGCGTCGGCCCCCTGCTCGCGCAGGGCCTCGGCGACCTCGTTCTGTGAACAGCGGCCGTAGGTGACGCCGACCGTCCACTCGCCGACCTCGCGGAGTTCCGCCCGCTCGACGGCCTTCTCGATGAGCGCCTCCTTCTCGACGCGCTTCTCGTCGAGGAAGTCGTGGTACTCCGGAGAGAGGTCGGGGCCGTGGTCGCGGACTGCCTCGATGTACTCCTCGGGTTCGCTCCAGTACGAGAGGTCCGCGAGGTCGTCGCTTCGGGGGTCGTCCCGTATCCAGAGGTCGTGGTCGCGGGTGACGGCGGCGAGGTCGGCCCACTGGTCGTCGAAGTCGTAGTCGAGCTCCGACAGCGCCACGTCGGCAGTACACACCTCGTCGGAGTCGCCGACGGTGCGTTCGACACCAGCCGCATCCACGTCGTCTGCGAGGTCATCGGGCCACTGGTGGTGGTCGAACCAGACGACCCGCTGGGCGGTGTCGACCAGCGAGCCGAGCGGGGCGATGTCGGACTCGCGGTCGGGACAGAGGTCACAGACGAAGACGGTCGCGCCGGGGTCGGCGTACTCGGCGGTCCATTCGAGCGCCTCCGTGAGTTCGTGCGGGCCGGCGGGCAGCAGTGCGCCCTCACCGTGTGCCTCACGAATCAGTGCAGTACAGGCCAGCCCGTCGGCGTCCGGGTCGGCGATAACGATGACGCCAGCGTCGTCCAGCGTCTCGGCGGCTTCGGCCTCGGCCTGCTCTTCCTCGTAGGAATCCGGAATAAAGAACCCCTCACCGGGGAGTACGGATTTGCGGCCGATAGAGAGGCGGTCGTCGTCGATGAGCCAATCGTCCATGCCCCAGCAAGCGGACGTGGCGTCAAGAAGCCGTCGGGTTCGACCGTGACAGGACGCTGCCACGGCGGTGTGTCGGCGCGTCGGTCACGCCGTCTCGACACCGTGGAATTCGAACCGTGCGCCGCCGGACTCGCTGTCGGTCACGGTGACCGTCCACCCGTGGGCGTCGGCGATCTGCTCGACGATTCGAAGCCCGAACCCGGTTCCGTTCACGGCAGTCGAGTGGCCTGCCTCGAAAACCTCGTCGCGCTCCTCTGGCGGTATTCCGGGGCCGGTGTCCTCGACGTAGAACCCGCCCGCAAGCGCACCGACGGTCACCGTCAGGTCGTTTGCGTTCCCGTCTGTGTCGTCCGACGACATCGCCGACTGGGGGCGTGCGTGTTCGACGGCGTTCCGAACGAGGTTTTCGAGGAGCTGTTCGAGCCGGCCCCGGTCGGCCACGACCGTCTGTTCGGTCCGGACCGAAAGCGTCGCGTCGCCGGTCGGGACGTTCCGCCAGCACCCCTCGGCGAGTGCCCCGAGGTCGAGCGCCTCCGTCTCGGTGACCTCGTCGCCGCTGCTGGCGAGCGTCAGCAGGTCGTCGATGAGCCGGTGGCTCCGCTCGATTGCCGCGGCGACGTCGTCGAGGTGGTCGCTGTCAGACTCGGTCCGGGCCAGTTCGAGCCGCCCCTGGGCGACGTTCAGCGGGTTCCGGAGGTCGTGGCTGACAACGCCAGCGAACTCCCGGAGGCGTTCGTTCTGGCGTTCGAGCGCCTGCTGGCGCTCTCGCCGCTCGGTAATATCTTCCGAGACCGCCAGCCCGGAGATGACCTCGCCGTCGTCGTCCCGGACGGGCAGCGTCTGCACCTGATACTGCCTGTCCTGGTACTGCTGTTCGAACCGGTGGGAGCGGCCGTCCAGCGCCTCGCGGTAGTAGTGTTCGAGTTCGTCGGCAATCGCCTCGGGGAACAGGTCGTGTGCCGTCGCTCCCTCGAAGTCGGCAGATGTGAGGCCGACAGACGAAAGTTCACCGCCGCCGGCAACGGTGTACCGGCAGTCGCGGTCAAAGAGGAACACACCCATCTCGGGGAGGTTCTCGATAAGCGTCTCGTACTGCGCTTTGAGTCGCTGGAGGCGGCGCTCGCGTTTCGTCCGCTCGGTTACGTCCCGCACGAGTCCCTGTACGAACCGAACGGATCCGTCGTGCGTGACCGGGCTGGCGCTGACCTCAACATCAATCAAGTCTCCGTCGGCGTCGATAAGACGCAGTTCGAATTCGCGGACGGTTTCGCCGGCCGCGACCCGAGAGAACCCGTCGAACGCCGTTTCCATGCTCTCGTCCGGAACGTATGTCTGGAATGGAGTGTCGACGAGGTCCTCGGGGGCGTAGCCGAGCAGCGATTCGATGACCGGGGAGACGTAGGTGAATACGCCGTCGGTGTCCAGACGGAATATCGTGTCGGGGCTGACCTCCGCTATCTCGCGGAACCGGCGCTCGCTCTCGCGTCGGCGCTGCTCGGACCGCTGGCGCTGGATAGCGGTCCCCAGCAGGTTGGCGACGTTCTGGACGAACGTCACGTCGTCGTCGGTGAACGTGATCTGGTCGGTCGAGTGAGTGCCGAAGACGCCCCACGGGTCGTCGGTCTCGCCAATGACGACGCTGATACCGCTCACGACGCCGTGGTCCAGTAACAGCGGCGGGCCGCGGAAGCGATCTTCTGTGCGCAGGTCCTCGACGACGACCGGGCCGCCGACCTGAAGCGTATGCCCGGCCTGGGACTCCTCGTCGGCCCCGACGGCCGCGTTCCCGACCAGTCCGTCCTGCCAACCGACGCCGGCCTGCAACAGGAAGTCGTCGCTGTCGGAGCGGTATTCGAGCACCTTGGAGTACTCCGTGCCGAGGGCGCCCGACACGAGTGCCACTGTCTCCTCGAACAGCGTCTGTAGCCCACAGCCGGAGAGGGCAGACTCTCCCAACGCCGCCAGGACCGACTGCTGTTCGATACGTGACTCCAGCCCCGCCTCCGCGCGGTGTTGCGCGACGAGGTTCTGGATTCGGTTCGCGAGCAAGGTGTACCGCTCGGTGCCGCGTCCCTTCTGGAGGTAATCGCTGACACCCTTGGAGACAGCCTCGCTGGCGACCTCCTCGCTTCCCTTCCCGGTGAATAGAACGAACGGCAGGTCCGGATACTCCGCCCGGACGGCCTCCAGAAACTCGATACCGTTCGTCTCAGGCATATCGTAGTCCGAAACCACACAGTCGAACGACGCCTCGGCGAGACGCGCGAGCCCCTCGCTCACGTTCGCCGCCGTCTCGACACTGAAGCCGTCGCCCACGCGTTCCAGAAACGTGGCGGCTACCTCAGCGAACTCCGGGTCGTCGTCGACGTGGAGTACGCGGACTTGCCGATGCATCTCAGCATTTATACGCGGCAGATAACAATAACCTTACTGTCAAATATTCTGTCGATCGGACGGTGTGGCCTATGCCGTGGCGCTTCGAGCAGCGCGTCAGACCTCGGTTCGCTCGGGATTCGGCTCGCCTTCGAGCTGACGGACCGTCAGCACCGGCATCGGGGCCTCCCGCACGAGTTCTTCGGCGACGCTCCCCAGCAGGTACCCGTGTTCACCGTGGCGGCCGCGGGTCCCGCTGACGATGACATCTGCGTCGTGTTCCACCGCGTACTTGGAGATTTCGTCGGCCGGGTCGCCCTCACGGACGGCAGTGACGAGCTCCTCGTCTGCCTCGGCGTCAGCGGCCTCCAGAATAAACGAGAGGGCGCGGCCGCCAGTGGTCGCCAGCGCGCGCTCCAGCGCCTCGCGAACCTCTTCGGGAGTCGTCTCAACCTCGCCGGTGTCGACGACGTACAGCCCGTGGACAGTTGCGTCGAAGCGCGCCGCCAGGTCCAGCGCCGCTTCGACGGCCCGCTCTGCGCTGCCGGAGCCGTCCGTGGCGATGACCACCGTATCGAACATACACCACGCATCGAAGCCGCGACTAAATACACTGTTGGTCACGGCGAGGGACGCTCCGGATGCCACTGCGGGGGTGGCGCGAACCCCGGTGGATTTTTGCCGGCCGGGGTCACAGTGGCGAGTGATGGACATCGACCTCGTACTCGCGCCGGTCGACGGCAGCGACCAGTCGGAACGAGCGGCCGAGTACGCGATCGCCGTCGCGGAGCGGTATGACGCCGATCTCCACCTGCTGTTCGTCATCGACGAACGGCTCCACCGGGATATCGACAGCGGCAACGTGAGCGCGACCGCGATCGCCGAGGAGCATCGAGCGTTCACTGAGAGCATCCGAGAGCGGTTCCGCGACGCCCACGACGGTGCGTTCGAAACGTCGTCCGCGACCGCGTTCTCGGAGACGCGACTGATGCAAACACCGGGCAGTGTCGTCCTCGACGTGGCAGAGGACGTCAACGCGGATTTCATCGTCGTCCCGCGCGAGGAGGGAAGCGAAGAGGCCGTCGGGCGCGCGGCGACCTACGTCATCGAGTACGCCAGCCAGCCGGTCCTTACAGTTTAAAGCCGGATCGCCATCTCTATCTCGAAGCTCTCGGCGCTACTGATCTCGAACCCGACCTTCTCGTACAGCGATATCGCCGGGTCGTTCCACCGCTCGACGGTGAGCCAGACGTGGTCGATACCTTCGGCCTGGCCGTACCCCAGCAGCGTCTCGACCAGTGCCGTTCCGATACCAGCGCCCTGGTAGCTCTGTAACACGAAGATAGCGAGTTCGTGCTCGTCCTCGTTGTCCGGGACCAGCGTCGCGTGGCCGGCAACAGTGTCATCGTGTTTGGCGACGACGTTGACACAGTCGCCGTCGAGAATCGTTTCGAGCCACTCGCGGATAGCTTCCTCTTTGACCGGCGGGATACCCTGCGCCCGGTCGGCGGGGTCGAAGTCGAGATACATCTCGACGAGACTCTGCGTGTCGGCGTCGTCGGCAGGGATGACGTCGATGGAACGGTCCTCACGGTCGGTGAGCGTCCGCGGTGGCTGTGGGAACGCTTCGGCGGATTCGTCTGGGTACGTGCGAGTCATCGGATGAGAGTCACCGGCGTCTGTGCGTTCAGGAGGACGAACTCGACGATGGGGCCGAGCTGTATCTTCCCGAGCGGCGAGCGACCGCCGCCACCGAGGACGATTCTATCGAACCCCTCGCTCTCGGCGATGTTCACCAGCTCACTTCCAGGAGAAGTGCCTTCGACGCGTCGAAGCGCCGGTTCGAGCCCGCTTTCGTCGATGTGCTCCTGTATCCGCTGCTGGACCGCCTCGATATCGGCGTCGTTGTCTTCGTTTTCGAAGACAGCGACAGTCAGCTCGTCACCTGTTTCGGCGACGCGTTCGAGTGTTTCGGTCAGTGCCTGGTAGGACAGGTCGCTGCCCCCGACACCGAGCAGTATTTTCATACTCGGGCCATGTATGGGAGCGGTAAAAAAGCCACCCGGCTGAACTGTTGGAAGAAGACAACGACAGCGGGACGGCGGCGATACGGCGATACCCTTTTTCGCCGCGGGCACGCATGCTCGGCTATGACTGAGGGCGCACCGCCGGACGAGACGGATGTCGAGGCGGCAGACGATGGCTCGGCCGGCCACCAGCCGGGCGAGGCGGCGGCCGCGGACGACGGGGCCGACGATGGCGACACCACGGGAAGCAGCCCCACCGAGTCGGCCACTGAAGAGTCAGACCCGTCCGATCAAGGCAGCGAGACGCCGGTGTCGGAAGCCGGTGACATCCCGTCGGACGTACAGAAGTACGACCGATTCAAGAAAATTGAGGGCGGGACCTACGACCGCGCAAACGACTTTCTCCGGGACCGGACGTACATCACCGCCCGTGAGTGGGCTATCGCCCGTCTCTGTGCCGATTTCCGGACCGAAACGGGCGTCGAGATGACGAAGATCGGAGAGAACCTCCCCGAACTCGTCCCGTTCATGACGGACACGTACACCCCACAGGCTGTCAATCAGGCCCGCGCGGCCTTCGAGGACAAGGTCCGGAAGGCCGGGGCGACGTTCCTCTACGGTGCGATGTGTGACTTCTTCACCGCTGAGGACCTCGACGACGTGATGTACGAGGCGACCGAGGTCGCGAAGTTCCTCCTCGAAGTTGAGGGCGTCGACCTCGCCGTCGAGGACGAGATGGAGGCTGAAGACCGGATTTCCTCGGTGATGCGGGAAGTCCGCGAGCAGTCGGCGGCGCTGCGACACGACGAGGTGTGTTGTCCGGAGTGTGGCAATGAGTTCCAGGTCGACGAGTAGGCAGGGCTGAGATGGACGACATCGACCCCGATGCACAGCCGTCGATGTCGGCCCACGAAGCGACACAGAAAGTGCTACGGACGGACCTGGCCATCGGCATCGGCGGCGCGGTGCTCGGCTATGCGGAGGCAGGGACAGCGCTGGTCGATGTACTGGCAGTGGTTGTCGGGTTCGGACTCCTGACGGGAATCGCGATGGCGGTCGTTGAACACGACGCGGTCCCGGGTGTCTACCCGGAGGTCGCTGCACTGGCGTCGTTCATCGTGCTTGCCGGGGCTGTCGCCGGCCTCGTAACGCTTTCCGGGTCGCCGATAACGCTCGTACTCTCGGCCGTCCTCTCGGGCTTCGGTGTCGGTGTCATCGGCAACCGACTGCTCTATGGCATCGTCTTCGACGTGCCGGCGTACCGGCTGACCCGAGTCCGAGAGAGGTCGCCGTCGCGCAGTCGGTGACCGCTCTCGGACGGGGTTCAGCCTGGGAAAAACGGCTCGGGGTCCTCGTGGCTGACGGTGACCACCTCGTCGTCGGTAAGCGGGCGGATATGTGAGTACAGTCCGTGGTCGTCGGCGACCTGCGAGAGGTCCGCGCGGTCGGTCTGGTCGTAGTACAGCGGCACGAGCACGGCGAGGTCGTCGCCACATTCCAGCGCGACGAGCAGGAACACCATCCCGTCGCCGGTCGCCCGGAACACCTCGGAGCGGTCGACGGTTCGGTCTTCGAGCGCGTCGGCGACCCGCCGGAATTCGTCGCCGGAAACCACGACATCGAAGCCGAGTCGCCGGGTCTCTGGCTCGTACTCGCCGGTTTGTTCGGCCATTGTCCGCGGCTCACCGGTCAGCACGGTCACGTCGCCAGGGTGGAGTTCGATAGCCTCGCGGCCGTCGTCGCGGTACTGTGTTGCCGTCGCCGCCATGTCGTCGATGACCTGCTCCCAGTGACCGACGACACGGCCGAAGGGGTTAGATTCGGGGTCGGCAGGGTCGTTCATACGTCGAGTGTGGCGGCGGCCGGGATAAATTGTTGGTGGGATAGTGGCACAACAGTTTTACTGGTATTTTGAGAAGTGGGGGACAGATGCGCGACCTCTTAACGTTATCTGACCTCCGAACCCAGTTCGAGACGGACCGCGGCACCGTCAAAGCCGTCGACGGCATCGACCTCACCGTCAGGGAGGGGGAAACCGTCGGTCTGGTCGGCGAGTCCGGATCGGGGAAATCCGTCACAGCGCTATCAGCGATGGATATCGTCGATGACCCCGGTCACATCGCCGGTGGGGAGATCCGGTTCGGCGCAGTTGAGACCGTCACGCGGCTGTCCCGGCAGTATCCCAAAGCCGTACGGACAGAGGACAGCGACAGCGGTTTCATCACTATCGACGCGGCGACGGTCGACCGGAGTCGTCTCCCCGAATCGGTTGAGACGACAGCCGACGACAGGACACTCGCCACACAGTTCATCCGGGAAGCCCCGAAAAAAGCTCTCTCGGAGAGCGGCGACGCGCCCGTCACGATTACCGACGGCTACGTCGATCTGACGGCAGCCCCGGAGCGGGTGATGCGGGACATCCGTGGCGGCGATATGGGAATGATATTCCAGGACCCGATGACATCGCTGAACCCCGCGATAACAGTCGGCGAACAGGTCGCGGAGAGCCTTCGCCTCCACCGTTACGGGAACAAGCGAAACGACTCGTGGTTCAACGCCGTCCGTGAAATCACGCCCTCGATCAGCCGGAGCGGCGAAATGGACGAGGAGATCCGTTCGGATGTCATCTCACTGCTGGAAGAGGTCGGTATCCCGGAACCGGCCGACCGCGTCGACGAGTACCCCCACGAGTTCTCCGGCGGGATGCGCCAGCGCGTGCTCATCGCTATCGCGCTGGCGTGCCGACCGAAGCTGCTAGTCGCCGATGAGCCGACGACGGCGCTCGACGTGACGATTCAGGCCCAGATTCTGGACCTCATCGACGACCTGCAGGCGGACCTCGGGATGTCGGTGTTGTTCATCACACACGACCTCGGCGTCGTCGCGGAGACCTGCGACCGTGTCGCTGTGATGTACGCCGGCGAGATCGTCGAAGAGGGACCGGTCGAGGAGATCTTCCAGAACCCGTCACACCCGTACACGTACACGTTACTCGAATCGATACCCGGCGAGGGGACAGACCGGCTGACTCCGATTGAGGGGAACGTCCCCAGCCTCATCGACATGCCCGAAGGGTGCCACTTCGCCGACCGGTGTCCGTGGGCTCAGCCGGAGTGTCGTGAGGGCGAAATTCCATATCTCCAGCACGGGCCGGACGACGTCACCCACCGCTCGAAATGTATCCTCGAATCGTTCGATACGGACGAATACGGCACCGGCGACGCCGGTGTTGCCGCGACGGAGACGACGCGAACGGACAGACAGCTCATGGAGGTCGACGGGCTGAAAAAACACTTCTCGCGGGCCGACGACCTGCTGGACAAGTACATCGGCAACGAACCGGAGTCAGTCAAAGCCGTTGACGGCGTTTCGATGGACATCTACGAGGGCGAGACGCTGGGACTCGTCGGCGAGTCCGGCTGTGGGAAATCGACGACCGGCCGGACCATCCTCCGGCTTCTCGAGCCGACAGACGGAACGGTTGTTTTCGCCGGACAAGACCTTTCGGAGCTCGACAAGGGCGGTCTGCGGGAAGTCCGTCGGGACCTGCAGATGATCTTCCAAGACCCGATGTCGAGCCTCGACCCGCGGATGACCGTCGGCCAGACGATTATGGAGCCGCTGAAAATCCACGACCTCCCGGCGGACACCGGGGACGGCTCCCGCCGCGAGCAGCGTGTCGAACGGGTGGCCGACCTCATGGAGGCAGTGGGGCTCGACCCAGACCAGTACGACCGCTATCCACACGAACTGTCGGGCGGGCAGCGCCAGCGAGTCGGCATCGCTCGCGCGCTCGCCGTCGACCCCGATTTCATCGTCTGTGACGAACCCGTTTCGGCGCTGGATGTGAGCGTGCAGGCCCAGATAATCAATCTCCTTGAAGACCTCCAGCATGAGTTCGGCCTGACGTACCTGTTCATCGCCCACGACCTCAGTGTGGTGCGCCACATCTGTGACCGCGTCGCCGTGATGTATCTCGGTGAGGTCGTCGAAATCGCCAACACGCCGGACCTGTTCGCGGACCCGAAACACCCCTACACGCGGGCGCTCATGTCGGCGATCCCGGAGCCGGACCCGACCGTCGAGGCCGACCGAATACTGCTGAAAGGCGATGTCCCGTCGCCCATTGACCCGCCGTCGGGCTGTCACTTCCGAACTCGCTGTCCCGAGGTCATCCCGCCAGATATCGATATCGAACAGGAGACCTACCGCGAGGTAATGGACTACCGGCAGCGGGTTGAGGACGAGGCCATCGCCATCGATGCGGTTCGGGAGCAGGCCGGCAAAGCCGACAGCGCCACAGCGGCGACGGACGGTGGCGCGGACCTCGCTGAAGCGCCAAACGGTACAGAACAGGTGCCGGTGGCAGCGTTCAAACAGACAATGGTCGACCGGTTCTTCGAAACGAGCCTGACCGGAGAGAATCGTCGCGTCGTCGAAACGTCGATCGAGCATCTCGCGGACGGAGACTGGGACGCCGCCGCGTCGGTGCTACGCGATAGATTCGAGAGCGTCTGTGAGACGAAACATCCCGAACTCCAGCCGGACGCCCACCCAGCAGCCTGTCACCTTTACGAACAGGAAGACGGCGACAGCACCTGAGTAATATTACTTAGCTGCACATAACTCTCAGGAGATATATAACAGAATCATTGTTCTATCCGGTACAATTATAATAGATCTGTTTGAACAAAGTCCCATGTCATCCGGTGATTCTCTGGACAGACGGAGCTTCCTTACCGCGGCCGGCAGTGCCGCGGCGGCCGCAACGCTCGCAGGTTGTTCCGGCGACGGCGGCGATGGTGGCGGAACCGAAGGTGGAGACGGTGGCGACGGCACTGGAAGCGATGGTGGCGACGGCGGCGACGGGGGCAGCGACCAGACGCTCGTGTACGCCCGCGGCGACCACCCGGAGAACTACGACCCACAGCAGACGACTAGCGGTGAAGTCGCGAAAGTCACAAACCAGATATTCGATACGCTCATCCAGTTTGCGGCCGGAAGCGGCGGCCAGCTAGAAGATGGGCTCGCAACCGACTACTCTCTCGAGGGAACCACCGCGACGCTGACGCTCCGAGAGGGTGTGATGTTCCACAACGGCGAGGAGTTCACCGCGTCGGACTTCAAGGCGACCTGGCAGCGGTTCACCCAGAGCGACTACCAGTACTACCTCGGCGACGAGACGCGGTCGGGGTACGGCCCGTTCACGCTGGGCGACTGGATCGAGAGCGTCGACGCGAGCCAGGACTACGAACTGACGATCGAACTCACGCAACGGTACGCCCCGTTCCTGCGGAACCTGGCGATGTTCGCCGCGGCCGTCCTCTCGAAGGCCCAGATCGAAGCGATGGGCGACAGTCAGGCTGACCTCGGAGCCGAACCTGCGGGGACCGGCCCCTTCCAGTTCGACACGCTCGATAATCCGAACGAGCGCATCCGACTGACAGCCAACGGCGATTATTGGGGCGACGGTCCGAACGTCGGGACGGTCATTTTCAAGACAATCACCGAAAACAGCACGCGGGTACAGGACGTCATCAACGGGGCCTCACACATCACGGACAACCTCGACTCCTCCGGGTTCCAGCGCGCAGAGGAGAGCGGGACGGCGACGCTGTTGCGGAAGAACGGCATCAACCACGGCTACATGGCGATGAACATGGCCCGGTTCGAGCCGTTCCGGGACCGGCAGGTCCGCCAGGCCATCGCCCACGCCGTCAACACCGAGGCCATCGTCAACCAGATCTATCAGGGCTTTGCAACGCAGGCCTCCCAGCCACTCCCACCCGACGTGCTCGGGCACAACGACGACCTCGACCCGTATTCGACGGACAAAGACCAGGCCCGGTCACTGCTTGAAGAGGCGGGCTACGGTGACGGCTTCGAGTTCGAACTCGCGACGTTCTCGAATCCCCGGGGATACAACCCCAGCCCGGTCCAGACCGCAAACCAGGTGAAATCCGACCTGGAGGACATCGGCCTGACGGTCAACATCAACCAGTTCTCCAACTTCGGACCGTACCTGGACTACACCTCCGCCGGGAAACACGACGCCTGCTTCCTCGGCTGGTACACCGACAACGCCGACCCGGACAACTTCATGTACGTCCTGCTTGACCCGAAAGTCGAGATGGACGCCGTCCCCGACGGCCAGGACTGGGTCAGCTTCGACACCGAGGGGTACTCGACGCTCAACGTCTCGGGGTGGGCCAACACCGACTACATGGAGCTCGTCCGCGAGGCCCAGCGGACCTACGCCGAAGGCGACCGCGAGACGATGTACGAGGAGGCCGCACAGATCGCCTACGACGAGTCACCATGGGTGTTCATCGACTACGCAGAGACGCTCCGGGCGGTCAACGAGGCTGTCGTCGAAGATTCTTACACGGTCAGCTCCGTCGGTGGCCCGTATCTTAACACGGTCGAGCTGCAGTAGCGCTTCAAGAGAACTTTCGAATGAACTGGACACAGTTTCTTTTCAGGCTGATCGAGCCGGTGGTACCGCCACGGTTCGTCATCAAGCGGTTGCTGTTGCTCATCCCTGTGCTGTTCGGCGTGGCGTCGGTCGTCTTCGCGATTCTCCACCTGGCCCCGGGCGACCCGGCTATCGTCATCGCCGGCCAGCGAGCGTCGGCCGAACAGCTAGAACAGATACGTGTTGAGCTGGGACTTCGACGGCCGCTCTGGGAGCAGTACCTGAGCTTCCTGTGGGACGCGGCGCGGTTCGACTTCGGCCAGTCCTACAGCATCAGTCGCGGGAACAGCGTTCGTTCGGTCATCGCAGACCGGCTCCCAATCACGCTCGAGCTCGCGATATACGGCCAGGCGGCAGGCATCCTGCTCGGTCTGCCACTGGGCATTATCTCGGCAGTCAAGCAGGATTCGCTGACGGACCACGTCACCCGAATCGGTGCGCTGACCGGCATCTCCGTGCCGATATTCTGGTCCGGACCGCTGCTCATCCTACTGTTCTCGACCTATCTCGACGTGTTTCCGACCAGCGGCCGTATCAAATCGACGCTATTCCTCCCCGATACCTGGACGCTGCTGGGCCGTGAACTGCCCCTGACTGGGATGATAACCGTCGACACGATTCTGCTCGGGAACACCGAAGCGTTCCTCTCGGCGATCCATCACCTGTTCCTGCCGGCAGTGGTCATCGGCGTCTACTCGACGGCGCTCATCTCCCGGATGATGCGCTCCTCGATGCTCGAAGTCATCCGGCAGGATTACATCCGGACCGCGCGGGCGAAAGGGCAGGGTGCGAAGATCACGCTGATGAAACACGGCTTCCGGAACGCGTTGATTCCGGTCGTCACCGTCATCGGTATCCAGTTCGGCACGCTGCTGGGCGGGGCAGTCCTGACCGAAACCGTGTTCGGTATCAACGGGATGGGGCTGACCATCGTCACCGCCATCGGCGTCTCTGACTACCCGGTGGTTCAGGGCACAGTGCTCACCTTTGCCCTGCTGTTCACGCTCGTGAACCTCCTCGTCGACGTCACCTACAGTTACCTCGACCCACGGATTCAACAATGAGTACGGACACCGAGACACGGGGCACGCTGGGACGCCTGCGAGCGTCTCCGTTCCTCGCCGACCTGCTGACGAACCGCCTCGCCGTCGTCGGGCTGACGATTATCCTCAGCATGGCGGCCGTCGCCATCTACGCCCGCGTGACATACGACTTCGGCGCGCTCACGAGCTCGCAGTTGGGCACCGAGATTGCCGACCGCGCGCCGCCCGGCTGGCTCGGTCCAGCGCCCGCGAACCAGCAGCTGTTCGGCACGGACGCGGCGGCTCGTGACATCTACAAGCGGAGCCTGTACGGTGCGTGGCTGGCCCTGAAGTTCGGGACGATCACAGTCGGGACTTCGACAACCGTGGGCGTCGGTCTGGGGATTATCGCGGCGTACTACGGCGACGTGACCGATAACGTCATCATGCGGACGATGGACGTGCTGTTGGCGTTCCCGCCGCTGTTGCTCGCGCTTGCGCTGGTCGCCATCTTCCCGCGGGACCTCGGTCTCTGGCGGGCCGTGGTGGCGCTCGTGCTGGTGTACACGCCGCGGTTCGCCCGGGTCGTCCGTGGGGCCGCGCTCAAAGTGCTCGAAGACGAGTACGTCGACGCCACGGTCGCGCTTGGCGCGACCGATCCGCGGGTTCTCGTCCGGCACATCCTGCCGAACACGCTCGCGCCGATTACCGTCCAGTCCACGCTGAACTTCGGACTCGCCATCATTGACCTCGCGGCGCTGTCGTTCCTCGGGTTCGGTGCGCAGGCAGGGACGCCGTCGTGGGGCCTGATGCTATCCCGTGGTGTCGAGAACGGCCTCCTGACAGGGGAGTGGTGGCTCTCCTTCTTCCCGGGGCTGTTCCTCGCTATCACCGTGCTAGGGTTCAACTTGCTCGGTGACGGAATGCGCGACGCACTCGATCCACGGATGCGCGAAGCGGTCGACTGATGGCCCAGCGCGGTGACCCACCGCGGCTCCGGCAGTACGTCGCGGCCCGGGCGCGACTGGTTGGGAGTGGGCTGGGCGTCGGCTTCCTGCTTGGCAGCCTCGGCATGGCGGGCTGGACGCTGTACACCGGTGATGCACGGTCGAGTGAAGCGACGGTGTTCGCTCTCGGCGCACTGGTGTTCGGCTTTGGCCTGCTGGGCTGGTCAGGGTCGATACTCGCCGGCCGCGGCATCGAAGCTATGCAGGAACACATGGACACACGGAGCAACTGGACCGAGCGCGATTCGCGGCGGGCGATGGCACGACTCTGTGGCGGTGGCGGCGGGATAATGGTCGGGACGTCGGTCGTCGCGGCGTTATTCTAGTCGTTCGCTGTCCGCGCCCCGGACGTTCTCGCCCTGATGATCGTAGAACACATCTTCCTGGGCTGTTGTGTCGGCAGCGTCCAGCGCGTCGCCGCGCTCGTAGACAACTGTACCCCGGACCATCGTCCATTCAGGGAACACCGCATCGTAGCCCTCAAACGGCGTCCAGCCACATTTCGAGTGGAGCGTCTCACCGCTGATATCGCTCGTTTCGGTCGTGTCAACGAGCACGAGGTCGGCGTCCTTTCCGGCTTCGATGGCCCCCTTCTGTTGGATGTCGAACACGTCGGCAGGATTGCGTGCGGTGAGGTCGCGAACGCGCTCGTAGGTGAGCCCGCTGTCCGGGTCACGGGCTTCGGCCAGTAGGAGCGGGAGGACCGTCTCGACGCCAGGGACGCCCGACGGCGCGTCCCAGATGCTGGCGTCTTTCTCCTCGCGAGTGTGTGGGGCGTGGTCCGTCGCAATCATATCGACGGTGCCGTCGACGACGCGCTCGTAGAGTTTCTGTCGGCGCTTCTCGCGGCGCAGGGGCGGATTCATCCGCCCGAAGGTCCCCAGCTCAGAGAGGTCACGCCGGGAAAGCAGCAAATGGTGTGGCGTTACCTCGGTCGTCATCCCGGCTTCGCTGGCGATGTCGACGCCCTCCGGCGTGGACGTGTGGGCGATGTGTATCGTCGCGTCGTGCTCTTTCGCGACTGCACAGGCCCGCTCGACGGCTTTCTCTTCGGCCTTTGCAGTCCGGAACGCGCTCCATGCGTCGGCGTCATCGCGGGCCTTGGCATCGTCGTTGAAGTAGTCGGCGTCCTCGGCGTGGACCGTGACCGGTACGTCGTTGTCGGTGGCAGCGTTCAGCGCATCGGCAAAGAGGTCGGCCTCGATACCCATGTCGCCGGTCGAATCCGCGAGAAACACCTCGCCGAGTGCGAACAGGCGACGGCGCAGGAGGACGTTCGGAATCCAGTCGGCCGTAACGCCGCCGTTGATACCCCAGTCGACGATAGAGTCAGCAGCGAACTCGGCTTTCTGGTCAAACGACTCGCCGTCGATAGTCGGCGGGTCGGTGTTTGGCTGGTCGACAACGGTTGTGACGCCGCCGGCTGCCGCGGCCCGCGACCCGCTCTCCCACGTCTCCTTGTGCGGGTAGCCGGGCTGGCGGAAGTGGACGTGGGCGTCGATCATTCCCGGAAACAGCCGCTTGCCGGTCGCTTCGATGACGTGCTCGTCGGACGCGGCGAGATCGCGGCCGACTTCGACGATTGACTCGCCACGCACCCGAACGTCGCGTTGGCGGCCGTCCGGCAGCGTCGCGTTACGAATGAGCATACGCCCTGTCGGCCGGGCGCACCCCTAAGTCTCTCGGATAGCGCTCACCGACACCTCGCGGCCGTCAGCCAGCGACTGCTCCAGCGCCGCGATGACTCGGTCAGGGTCGTCGGTGCCTCCAGCATCAGCGACACTCCCGACGCTCTGTGTGTCGAACCGGACATCGAGTGCCTCGTAGACTGGGGCCAGCACCCCTGCGATGGCCTCGTGGTCCCGAACGACGACGATGCCGCCGACAACGGCGACAGACTGGCGGACGCGCTGGGCGAGTCCAGTTATTTTGCCGTCAGCCTGAAGCGAGTGGCTCCCCGGACAGAACGCGGCGTCTGGTTCCCCGGTCCGAGCGGTGATACCGCAGTCATCGAGGGCACGTTTTACAGCGGCTTTGGTCCACTCGTAGCGGTCGTCGATCGTCCCTCGCGGGTCCTCGGTCGGGACGGCGAGAGAGAACGAAACGGTCGATCCGGTGTATGCGACGGCGCGGCCCCCCACAGCGCGCTCGATGACGGTGTACCCCTGGTCGCGGGCAGCCCGGCACGCTCGGTCGTAGCCGTCGCTGTTCGCGTCACGGCGGCCGAACGCGACCTGTCTGTGCGGTCGCCAGGCTCGCAGGGCTGGTTCGCGGTCTTCGGCGACCGTCTCGGCCATCTCACGGGTCCGCTCGAAGTCGGTTTCGGGGTCGGCAGTGCGACCCCGCAGCAGACGCATAGGCAGACTGTACGGACCCTTGGGATTAAAACGGTCCGCCAGTTCAGCAGACGAATCTCTCTCGACGGCAGAGAGCGAACAGGCGACACGTGGCCGTCGCGGCGGGACGTGTCGCACACCCGCTGCCCCCGCCGCGGTGGTCGTCAGCGCACACGAACCAGTGGTCACGTCATCCGTCTTGAACGCTTGGACGACAGAGCCATACCGGTACACGCCTAATCGCCGCCGATGGTCGTCACGATATCGCGAGACGTGCTCTTCCAGTACTACCGGTTCTCCCTGTACAACTCGCCGTTCGACGCCCACGACGAGGGGTGTGCCATCGACCTCTACCCCGACGGCGAGCGCGCGCCGTCGCCGGTCGCCGGCGAGGTCGTCGATACGAAGACGGTTCAGGCCCCACCGAAGGCCTACGCCGCCGAGCACGACCACCTCATCGTGATTGATACTGGCGATACTGTAGCGCGGTTACTGCACGTCGACCCGGCCGTCGAACCCGGTGAGACGGTTACCGTCGGCGACGACCTCGGAGAACTGGTCCGGGCGGGCTTTTTCGCCCCGTGGGTCCCGAACCACATCCATCTCGGCTTCCGTGACCCCGGCACGAACCCCTACCGGGCGTCGGGGTCGCTGCCGGTCGACGTGGCAGTGGACGTGACGCCGCTGTCGTGGGACGGGACCGGGACCGTCGTCGCCGGCGGCGAAACGTGGGTCCGACTCGACGAGCCGGTCCATCCAGCACCCGGTGACTCCTTCGCTGGCATCGCTAACGATATCGACGGCGACAATTCAGGCGTCCTCGACGGCGGCTTGCCACACTACTCGGGCGGGGGATTGCTGTCCAGTGACGGGACAACGGCCGCCGCTATCGCCGGAGCGGGTGTCGGGACAGCCGACGGCCGCACGGTCGCGTGGGACGACCTGACCGTACTGGCAAACGGCGACCCAATAACAGGTATCGCGCTGTTCTGTGGCCGCGAGCGTTTCGGCGCGAAGCTCGTCGGCGAGGAGGTCGACCTCGCCGTCGGCGACGAGGTGCGGGTGAGTATCGAACGGGACACGACTGGCGACGACGCCGCGTAGCTACGACTCCCCGTAGCGCTCGGCGTGGGCCTGCCTCGCCTGTTCGTAAGCCGGGTCCTCGCGGACCGCATCGAGGTGCTCCTTGTACGCCAGCGCTATCTCGCGTTTCTCCGGGTCGTACCACTCCTGCGGTTCGCGTTGCTCGCCGTCCACGTATTTCTGCCCGCCCGGATATTTTGCGTAACGCATCGCCCGCGTCCACCCCATCTGGAGGTACTTGCGAGCCATGTCCATCCCGACGAACTCTCCATTGTCGCGGTACTCACGGTAGCGGTCGTGGATAGATTCGGCGGCCGTCGTCGCCCCGTCGAGGTCGGCGACTGTCCAGTCGGGAAGCAGTTCGCTCTTGTACGGTTCGATTTTGAATGCGCCCTGCTCATCGGCCGTGTGTCGGTAGTGCTCTGGGTGGTTGCGGAAATTCAGGTCGTACTCGGGACCGTCATCGACCTCGCCGACGTCGCCGTGGACCGGGTCCTCGCCCATCGGTCAGGCGAACGTGAGGTCGTCACGGTCAGTCAGTTCACCGAACAGCCACTCGGCGTGGTCCAGTGCGTACTCGCGGTGCTCCTCCTCGATGTAGCCGACGGCGTCCTCGACGAGGACCGGGCGGTAGTCGCGCAGGCCGGCACTGGAAGCGGTGTGGAGCACACAGACGTTCGCGAGCGTGCCACAGATAGCCAGGTCCTTGACCCCGTGGGCGTCGAGCCAGCCTTCGAGTTCCGTCTGGTAGAAGGCGTCGTAGGTGTGCTTGACGACGACCAGATCCTCGTCCTGCGGGTCGAGGTCCTCGACGAGTTCAGTCTCCCAAGAACCTTCGACGACGTGTTCGCCCCACCGGTCGAACTCGTCGTAGTAGTGGGTGTCTTCGAACTGGTCGGGCGGATGCACGTCGCGGGTGAACACAATCTTCGCGCCAGCGTCACGGGCACGGTCGACGAGTTCGGTGCAGGACTCGATGGCCGCTTCGCTGTCCGGTGCGTAGAGGCTTCCATCGGGGTGGCAGAAGCCGTTCTGCATATCGACGACGACCAGGGCGGTCTGTGCTGGGTCGAGTTCCATACGGGAGCTTTGGCGGGGCGAGACTACGAAAGTTACTCCGACGGTAGTTCAGACGCGCAAACAGACGCACAAATTCGTTCTGCCGGACGAATGTGTCCACAGTGAGCGTGTGACTTTTCACTGTGGTAACCTACCGTGGAAGTAGATGCGCCGCCCTTTCGCCCTCGTCGTTCTCTGTGCCGTTGTGCTGTTACTTGCGGGGTGTCAGGCACCCACCGCGTCGCCAGAGGCGGAGTCGAGCACCGTCGATCTGACGCCGATCGAACCCGCGACCGACTACGGGAACAACGGCTCCGCTCCGGCAGCGCCTGCGACGGACCGGCTGGGCTACGAGAACGGCTACTGGTACAACGAATCGCTGTCGGTAACGACCGAGGACGGACTGAACAAGACGGAGCGGGACGCCGTCGTCGCCCGGACGATGGCCCGCGTCGAGCGGCTTCGCGGGCTAGAGTTCAAAGAGACAGTCCCGGTCTCCGTCGTCTCACGGGCTGAGTACCGCAACAACACGGGCGGCGGCGAGGTCGGCGATTCGCTGCGCCGGTTCGACAACGCGAAGTTCGAGGCGCTGTTTTTCATCGGCGAGGACCGCGATTCCATCGCCGTCCAGAACAGCAATCGCGGGGAGAGCGTGCTGGGCTACTACAGCAGCCAGCGCGGTGAAATCGTCATCGTCAGCGACTCCGAAACGCCGACGATTAGCCGGGGCACGCTGGCCCACGAACTCGTCCATGCGCTGCAGGACCAGCACTTTGGCCTCGGAAGTGACGCGCGGACGCGGGATCAGGTGCAGGGTCGGAACGGCGTGGTCGAAGGCGACGCCGTCGCCGTCACCCAGACCTACACCGACCGCTGTGGCGAGGCATGGCGCTGTATCGACAGGCCTGCCCAGAGCGGCGGTGGCGGCGGTGCTCGCCACTTCGGCATCAACTTCATGCAGTATTTCCCCTACAGCGACGGGCCCGGACTGGTCGGCGACCTTCGAGAACGCGGCGGTTGGAGCGCCGTCAACGACGCCTACGACGACTATCCCGACGGGGCCGCCGAAGTGACCTACCCCGGGCGCTACCCCGAGTGGGAACCCGAGTCAGTCTCGCTTGCGGACCAGTCCAGCGGCGACTGGGAGCGGGTCAGACCCTCGACTGACCGCAACCGTCCCGACTACGCCGTCGTCGGCCCGTCAGCTATCGCGGGGTCGATGGCGTACACCATCGCCGATGACTACAACGAGTCGAGCGTCGTCCGGACGCGAGATGTCATCAACTACGAGGACGGGTCGCTGGACAGTGACAACCCGTACAACTACGACCTGCCCGCCACCGACGGCTGGCAGGGCGGTCGGATGCACGTCTACGAGAGCGGCGACGAGACGGCGTACGTCTGGAAGACAACCTGGGCCAGCGAGGCCGACGCTCGCGAGTTCGCCGATGCCTGGACGGCGGTCATCGCTCACTGGGGCGGCACTCGAACCGCAGAGGGGCACTGGATAATAGCGGAAGACAGCCCCTACACCGACGCTGTTTCGGTCAGGGTCGACGGGCAGACCGTCACCGTCGCGAACGCACCGACAGCCGACGAACTGAGCGAGGTCCACGATGCGTAAGGAACTGCTCATTGCGCTGGCGGTCGTCCTGGCGGGCTGTACGGTCCCCTCCCTCGGCGGCAGCGACCACCCCGAGACGCCGACCGGCGGGGACGCCATCGGCTACGAGAACGGCTACTGGTACGACGACCCGGTGTCGGTGACGACCGGCGACGGGCTAAACGAGA
Organism: Haloarcula sp. Atlit-120R; assembly: GCF_003665885.1. Lineage (NCBI taxonomy): Archaea > Methanobacteriati > Methanobacteriota > Halobacteria > Halobacteriales > Haloarculaceae > Haloarcula > Haloarcula sp. Atlit-120R. The sequence continues at coordinate 826,487 of NZ_QPLN01000001.1, forward strand.
GCGAGCGGGAGGCCGTCGTCGCCCGGACAATGGCCCGCGTCGAGCAGGTCCGCGACTTGGAGTTCAAAGACTCGGTCCCGGTTTCGGTTATCTCCCGAGCCGAGTACCAGAATCGCTCTGGAGGCAACGGCAGCGGCGGCAGCAGCCGTCCACAGGACCCCTGGAACGACCAAGTGTGGGAGGCGCTCTTGCTCATCGGCGAGGACTCGGGCAGCAGCGAGGAAATCGACAACACGCTGTCGACGACGGTCCAAGGCTACTACTCGCCGAGTCGGGACGAGATTGTCATCGTCAGCCCGACAGAGACGCCACAGATCGACCGGCGGACGCTCTCACACGAACTGGTCCACGCCCTGCAGGACCAGCACTTCGGGCTGAACGGCTCCGCAAAGACGCAGGACACGCAGCTGTCACGACAGGGTGTCACAGAGGGCGAGGCTAACTACGTCCGCATCCTCTACGAGCGCCGCTGTGGCGACGGCTGGGGCTGCATCGCGCTCCCCGACCGGACGAACAGCGGGGGCGGCAGCGACGACGGCGACGGCGGGAGCCAGGAGCCGAGCTACAACGAGGGGCTGTTCACCGTCCTTTACCAGCCCTACGTCACCGGGCCGCGGTTCGTCGATCAGATGCGTTCGGACGGCGGTTGGGGCGCTGTCGACGAGCTGCACGACGATTTCCCGGATAGCACCGAGCAGGTACTCCACCCGGACAAGTACCCCGACGAAAAGCCCGTGAACGTCAGTGTCACCGACCGTTCGTCCGACGAGTGGAGTCGCTTCGACCACGACCCGGTCGGCGACACGGTTGGAGAGACCTCGATTTACGCGATGATGTACCACAACGGGCAGGTGGAGGCCGACCGCTACAGCTATGAGAGCGATATCTCGGCCGGCTGGGGCGGTGACCTCGTCGTGCCCTACCGCAACGGCTCGGGCGGCTACGGCTACGTCTGGGAGACTCGCTGGGATACCGAGGAAGACGCGAGGGAGTTCGAACAGGCCTACCGGGCGGCGTTGACAGAGGAGCACGACGCCAGCCAGCCCCGCAGTAACGTCTACGTCGTCCCAGAAGACGACCAGTTCAACGACGCCTTCCGCGTGGTCCGGTCGGGCAAGACCGTCCGCATCGTCAACGGACCGACAGTGGGCGACCTCGACGATATCCACCAGCAAGCAGGGTCCTGAAGGGAAGTCGCCGACCGGACCGCTTTTTTCGCCACACTGAAAACACCGTGCCATGAGCGAGGAGTTCGACATCGTCTCACCAGAGGCGATTCGCCAGGGGCGGGCGACCGACGCCTACTTCGACCGGACGATGGAGGCGCTAGAGCACGCGGGCAAGAACCCGGACGTGGTCGCCGAGGTGACGGCGAACCAGTTCGCGACGGGGACCTGGAAACTGCTGGCCGGGCTGAAAGACGCCGCGCGGTTGCTCGACGGGCGCGCCGTCGACGCCGACGCGCTCCCCGAAGGACAGCTGTTCGACGGCGGTCCAGTGATGCGAATCGAGGGGTCCTACCGGGAGTTCTGTCGGCTGGAGACCGCGCTCCTCGGTTTTCTCTCACATCCAACAGGCATCGCGACGCGGGCGTTAGAAGCGCGCCACGCCGCGCCGGAGTCGACGGTGCTATCCTTTGGCTCGCGCCACGTCCACCCCTCGATAGGGGCGATGGTCGAGCGGGCGGCGCTACTGGGTGGCCTCGACGGCATCTCGAACGTCGCCGCCGGCGAGGTCATCGGCCGCGAAGCCGGCGGGACGATGCCCCACGCGCTGATGATCTGCTTCGGCCGAGGCAACCAGGAGGCGGCGTGGCGAGCGTTCGACGAGGCAGTCCCCGAGGAGACGCCCCGCATCGCGCTGACCGACACCTACAGCGACGAGGCCGACGAGGCGCTGCGGGCGGCCGAGGCCATCGACGACCTCGCGGGCGTCCGCCTGGACACCACCGGGTCCCGCCGCGGCGACTTCCGGCACATCGTCCGCGAGGTCCGGTGGACGCTGGACGCCTACGGCCACGAGGACGTGGACTTGTTCCTCTCCGGGGGGCTGACGCCGACGACGCTCCGGGAACTCCGGGAGGTGGCCGACGGCTTCGGCGTCGGGAGCTACGTCGCCAACGCCGACCCGCTGGACTTCGCGCTGGACATCGTCGAGGTGGACGGCGAGCCGGCGGCAAAGCGGGGCAAGCTCACCGGCAAGAAGTCGGTGTACCGGACCGAATCGGGCGGCCACCACGTCGGGCTGGCCGACCGCGAGGGACCGGCCGAGGCCGAGTCGCTCATGAGGCCACTGGTTCGGGACGGCGAAGTCGTCCGGGAGTTCGATCTTGATTCTGCCATCGAGCGCGCGGCGTCGGACGCCGAGCGGGTCGGCTACGAGGGCGTCGGGGACGAGTAACGGGCGTTAAGTCGCCGGCCCGCCTACGCGGCGTATGGTCGACCGCATCATGAAGGTCAACGCGTACACGACCTTCGACTTGCTCGACGGTGAGGTAGAGGGCCACGGCTTCGAGGAAGAGGCCCTGGCCGTCCTGAACGTGACCGCGCCGCGGAAGAACCCGGACCACGTCGAACTCCAACTGGAGATGGACAACACCGACCTCGACGCGGTGAAGCCCCACGCTGACTCGGTGACGCTGTCGGCGGCCCAGGCCCGCGAACTGGCCACCGAACTGGAGGAGTACGCCGAAAAAGTCGAGGACGCACAGTCGGAGTAGTCCGTCACGGCAATAGTCATGCATCGCGGTTCGATAATTCTATGGTGTGAAGACACATACCACGAAATATGTCAACCGAGACGCCCGGTAATCCAGCCGCACGGGAGCTCGGCTACTGCCCGTGCTGTGGCTACCAGACGCTCCCGGAGGGCCGGCCCGGGTCCTACGAGATGTGTCCGGTGTGTCACTGGCTCGACGACCCCATCCAGTTCGGGGACGCGGAGTTCGTCAGCGATACGAACCACGTCTCGTTGACCGAGGCGCGGGAGAACTTCCGCGAACACGGGGCGTGTTCGCCCGACGAAGCCGGGGACTGCGAGACGCCGACGGACCTCGACCGCGACCCGAACTGGCCCTACGACGAGTGACGCGGTTCAGGCCGCGAGCGCGATGTCAAGGTACAGCATGACGATGACGCCGGCCATCAGCCCGAGCGTGGCGACCCGCTCGTAGCCGCGCTGGTGCGTCTCGGGGATTATCTCGTCGGAAATCACGAACAACATTGCGCCCGCCGCAAAGCCCATCGCGTAGGGGAGCAGTGGCTCGACGGTCACGACGGCGACAGCGCCGAGCACTGCGAGCGGGATTTCCACGACGCCGGAGCGAATGCCTGAGAAGACGGCATAGAGCCGCCGGTCCAGGCCCGCGTTTATCGCTGCGACGGAGACGGCCAGCCCCTCGGGGATGTTCTGGATGCCGATGGCAAGCATCAACGAGAGCGCGCTCCCCAACTGGAGCGGGTCGCCGGCGGCCGCGCCGAAGCCGACGCCGACGGCCAGCCCCTCCGGGACGTTGTGCAGCGTGATGGCGAGGATGAACAGGACGACGCCGGTCAGTTTGGCCTCGTCGACCGGGAGGTCCTGGCCGGGGTTAGCCGCGTCCGACCGGCGGCTTCCCGTCAGCAGGTAGTGGGCGTGCGGGACGAGCCCGTCCGCGCGATCCAGAAACAGCGCTCCGAGCGCGACGCCGACGAGCGTCGGAATCGGATTGCCGCCCGAGTACTGCTCGATGCCGGGGATGATGAGGCTCGTGAACGCAGCGGCCAGCATCACGCCGGCGGCGAACCCAAGCGCCGTGTCCAGCGCCCGCTCAGAGGGGTCACGCCAGACCAGCACGAGCGACGCGCCGAAGAGGTTCATCGTCGCGATGATGACCCCGCCGACGAGGCCGTTTATGAGCGGGTCGGTGCCGACGAGGTCGACAAACAGGTCGACAAACCCGGATTGCATTGTCCAGTAGTGCACGTCGCCCCCTCTTGTGTGTACCGACCGTTAGAGCGGGAGCGCTGACCCAATTCGAAAACGTCTCGATGCCTCAGCCACGCTGCTAGAACGGTTCCGGCGAGCCGACGAGCCGCCGCATCTCCATCGCGCTGGCGAAGTCGTCCCGGGAGACAACGCGGGTTCCCTCGGGGCCGTCGACGAATGCGGCAGTGGCTCTGGCGGTGTCGAGTTCGACGAGCGCATCGAAGGCTGCCGTCTCTGAGGCAAAGCGCGGCAGGTCAGTGTCCATCAGGTCGGCGACGGTGTCGGCTTCGCGTTCAGTCTTCGAGAGTGCCCTGAAGTCGCCAACTGTGACGACGCCGATTACGTCGCCGCCGCGCGTGACGGCGAACTCGGTCCGCCGACCAGCGAACATCCGGTCGACGAGATCCTCGACAGTTGCGTCGGCCTCAATAGTCGCGTCGAGTGGGCTAGCCACGTCATCGACGGTCAGCCCCTCAAGCAGCGCTGCCAGGGCGACGGTACGGGATTCGCTCGATGCGGCGCCGTAGACGAACAGCGCGAGCAGCAGCAACAGCGGGCTGAACGAGAGGACGCCGACGACGGCGAACAGCACGGCGAACCCGGTCCCGACCCGAGCGGCGATTCGGGTCGCCGTCGCGTACGGCCGCTTTCGTGCGAGCAGTGCCCGGAGCACGCGGCCGCCGTCCATCGGGAAGGCCGGCAGCATGTTGAACACGGCGAGGAAGATGTTCGTGACGGCTAGCCAGCCGATAACGAACAGCGTCACCTCCGCACTCGCCGGCAAGGCAAACAGTGCGGCGTAGCAGGCAAGCCCGGTCAGAATACTCACGGCCGGGCCGGCCAGCGCGATGACGAGTTCCCGATTCCACTCTTTGGGCATGGCTTCGAGGTTGGCGAGACCGCCAAGAATCCAGAGCGTGATGGACTCGACCCGGAGGTCGTAGCGCATCGCTGCCCATGCGTGGCCCAGTTCGTGGAGGGCGACGCTGGCGAACAGGCCCACGGCCGCGGCGGTGCCGATGAGCCACGGTGTCTGGCCCGCGGTCAGCACCGTAAGGTCGAGTGGCACGCCCGACAGGGCACTCACGATACCGGCATACACAGATATCTGTGCTCCGCTGCCGATAATCCAGGCCAGCACCGGCAGGAAAATCAGCAGTGAGATGTTGACCCGTATCGGAATGCCCCAGACCGTCGTGATGTGGAAGTTTCGCACGGGCGAGCAGACGGGCAGCGCTCGGGTATATCTTCTGCCGAGTGGCGACGCCCACGAGTAGCTGACTTATTCAGGGTGTAACGCGTATCGACAGTCAATGACAGTTCGACACGACGGGCTGACCGTCGACTGGCTGGGGTACGCGACGCTCCGGTTCGCCGGCGACGACACGGTGGTGTATGTCGACCCGGGCCGCTACGGCGTCCTCACCGGCGAGTGGGAACCCCACACGGACGGGATCGGTCATCCACCGAGCAGCGACTACCGTGCGGAAGACGGCGACGTTGTCTGTGTGACCCACGTCCACCACTACGACCCTGATGGTATCGAGCGCGTCGCGAGCGAGGACGCGACCGTTGTTGCCTACGAGGGTATCGATGAGCGCGTCGGTGACCGGGACCTCCCGCCGCTGTCCTCGCTGCCCTACGACGTTGTCGAAGTCGGAATGAAATCACAGACGACAGTCGGGGATGTGCCGATATGGTCAACGCCAGCGTACAACGAACCGGACGGCCCACACACGCGGCCAGATGGCAGCCCGTACCACCCGGAGGGCTTTGGCTGTGGGTTCATGATCGCTGTCGAGGAGACCAGAGCCTTCTATCCGGGGGATTCGGACGTGCTGCCCGGACACCGAACGCTCGACGTCTCGCTACTGTGTCCGCCCATCGGCCCGCGGGCGACGATGGACCGCCACGAGGCCGCTGCCCTTGCCGCAACCATCGACCCGGACCTCGTGATGCCAGTCCACTACAACACCTTCTCGAACCTCGAAGCCGATTCCCGTGAGTTCGCCGCCGACGTGGCCGAAGCTGGTGTGCCGGTCGTGCTAGACGAGCACTGAGCAAGCGACTTTCGGTCTCGGATGTCACCGGCGCTCGGTCCACTCGCTCCGTTCCCGGTGGGCGTCTGCGATTGCCTCAATATCGTTCGTCTCCAGAACGCCGCGTTCGGTGACGACCGTCACTGCCGACGCCGGCGTCACGTCGAAAGTCGGATTCAATACGGCGATGTCTGTGTCGCCGTCGTACACCTCCTGTGGCTCTCGCTCCTCGCTGTCCCACGTAGCGCGTGGTGCGATCTTGTCCGCCGCACACACCGCGTAGCAGTCCGCCTCCGCGGCGGCCGCCGACAGCGCCGCCGAGCGGGTTCCGGCCTTGTTGACCACGCGGCCGTCCGGAAGGACGCGGTCGGCCCCGACAACGAGCGTGTCGGCGCTCCACGCATCCAATTCGTGGCCGAAGGCCGCGTCGGTGGTCAGTGTCACGGCAGTGCTACCAGCGAGTGTCTCTGCGACGCCGACGCCTTCACTCCCGGGCCGTGACTCGGCGACGAGCACGGCCTCAGGCGCAGTGGCGTCGACCACTGCGCGGACTGTCCCAGACCGAGACAGCGTGGCAAGGCGGTCGCCGACGTGTTCGGCGGCGACGGCGGCGGCCACGCGGTCGGCGGTAACCGCGTGGTTCAGCGACTCCGTAACGGCCCGCTCGACGGCCGCCGGCGACTGGTCGGCGACAGCAGCCATCGCTCGGTTGACCCGGTTGGCGACGACGACCATTGAGGGACGGGCCTCGCGGATTTCGGCGGCGAGGGCGGCGAGCGCGCTCCAGTCGTCGCCGCCCCGCTCGGCCGTCTCCAGGTCGTCACTCCGTCCGGCGTCGGCCAGGGCAGCTTCGTCGCGTAGCACCTCCAGCGCCCGGATCGACAGCCACGCCGAACCGTGGGTTCGGTCCTCGCGAACGGTCGCCGCTCGCGGCCGAACGCGGTCCCAGGCGGTCCACAGTCGCGGGACCGTCTCACGGGTCAGGATTTCAGGCGGGTGGACCCACGCGGTCTCGGTCGTCTCCTCGTTTGTCGTGACTGTGCGGGCCTCGCAGTCGAACAGAAACGGGTGAACCTGCCAGCGAACCCCATGATCGTCGTCTGCGACCTGCAATGAGTCGCCGCGCCGGACGAGCGTCACCGCGTCGGCCAACCCGGTCTCCTCGTCGATTTCAGCCCGCGCAGCCGTCTCCGGGTCCCGGTCCCGCCCGGCGTCGTCGGCAACGTGTCCCGCCACACCACCCCACTGGCCCCGATACGAGCCGACCGCACCGCTCCGGCGCAACAGCAGCACCTCGCCTTCGCTACGCAGGAAGCACGTCACGACGGGGCGTGTCGCCATGCGAGGAAGAACGGCCGGTCGAGACAAGAAAGTCCGGGGCTGTAACGCCAGTCACAACAGGGTGCTGTGAAAGCTATAGCGCGTCGAGCAAGCGGTCGATGTCGTCGGCCGTATTGAACGCGTGGACGGACGCCCGGAGCGCCTCAGGATGAGGGAGTGACCTGATGATAATGCCCTCAGCCGCGAGTCGCTCGACGGTCGCCTCGGGGTCATCGGCGGTGAACGTCACGAGTCCCGACTCGTAGTCACGGGGACTCAGCAGTCGGTCACCAAGCCCGTCCTTGAGCCGGTCCGTCAGCCGTTCGACGCGGGGCTGGATCGTGTCGAACCCGACGGCCTCGACCGTTTCGATAGCATGTGCGAGCGCGACGTAGGGAGCTGGAGAGGTGGTGCCGACCTCGAATCGGCGCGCGCCCTCGTAGTAGTTATAACCGTCAGCGCCGGGGTCTTCGACGCTTCGATAGCCAATGCGGGTCTGATGGAGTCGGTCATACGCGTCCGGGTTGACGTAGAGGAACCCGCCGCCCCAGACGCCCAGCAGCCACTTGTGCCCCGCCGCGGCCACGAAGTCCGCACCCCATTCCGTCACGTCGACGGGATGTTGCCCGACAGACTGGACGGCGTCGACGAGTACCTGTGCGCCCGCGTCGTGGGCCGCGTCGACGACGGCCGAAACCGGGAGTCTGGTCCCGTGAGTCCAAGAGAGTGAACTCAGCGCCACCAGTCTGGCGTCGGCCACGGCGTCGGTCACGTCTGCCATGTCGAGTCGTCCGCCGTCTGTTTCCAGCACCCGGACCTCGATACCGTGGGTGTCGGCCAGTCGATCCCACGGAAGCGTGCCGGCAGGGTGTTCAAGGTCGGTCCGGACTACCACGTCGCCGGGTTGCCAGTCTATGGCCCCTGCGACCGTGTTGACTCCGTCGGCGGTACTGCGAGTGAACGCGACGTTGGCGGCGTCGGTCCCGATATGATCGGCGACGACTTCGCGGGCCGCCGCGATAGCGTCCCACGCAACCGTATAGGGCCCCTCAGCCGCGGGCGCGTCGAAAGCGTGACGTTCGAGAAACGACGTTGCGGCGTTGACCACGGGGCGGGGCGTCGGCCCGCTTGCTCCTGTGTTGAAATACGTACACCGTTCGAGTGCCGGAATCGACGCTCGGAGGTCGCCTGGGTCCATGACCGTTCCAATGGCCCCCGATGTCTTCAGCCCTGTGTGCCCCAGTAAGCAGCTACGACGGCGGATTCCCGGGACGGCAGTACGGTTCTATTTCTACGGCAGCTCGGTGTCCTCGAATCGTTTGTTCCGTTGGATATCACAATTGCTATCGGTTGTTCTACTGTCGACGCGTCGTTGCGGGTACCTCGGCGTAGTCAGAGAGAGTCCAAAGTGTCGACTCAGTCCTGGTGGCACTCACAGCCGCCCTGGTCGAAAAACTCCGCGACGGCGTACTGGCTGCCACAGGACTGGCACAGCACCTGTGCGTCCAGAAATACCTCGAAGTCCTCGATGTCGATGCGGCCCGTATCGCGCAGTTTCTCGATACGCTGGTCGGTGACCGACAGCGTTCGGGTCAAGAGTCGCTGAATACTTTCAAGGTCCTTTTCGATCTTCTCGTCGTCGGACAGCCCCTGATACTCCGCGCCGCGCCATTCCTTCAGATATGACCGGATGGCCTGATAGGTGATGAAATCGGTTTCGAGACGGTCGACATCGACGCCATTGCGCTCGAGTCGATTGACGGTGTCAGTCCGAACACCCGTACTGATGTCGTCACCAGTGAGGTTCTCGTAGGTCGATTCTACGTCACTTTCAAGCGCGCTCAGGCCCGCATCGACCAGTTCACGTTCGAGGAGACGCTTGTTGAAAAACTCCGCCAGATCACGGAGACTCATCCGCTCTTCACCGTCACCCGTCCAGCGAGCCTCCATCTCCGCACCGAGTCCATCAAGTTCATACTCGTCGATAAGTCGAGCGACCTTGCTCGACGGCCGGCCGTCTGTCGTATTCGCCATCTGTTGGTCCCACGTACGGTAACCGGAACTAAAAGACTACGGGGTTAGATCGAGGTGATGCGGTTGAAGTCGTCGTCCAGCGCTTGCGCGTCCTCCGGTAGGAGGGCCACGACGAGATGCTCAGCGTAGTCAGCGAAGTACTCGACGAGTTCGGCGATCCGCGCCGAGTCGATGGCTTCCAGCGAGTCAAGCAGCATGAACGGAACGCTCTCGTGGAGGTCATGGACCAGATAGCCCGCGAGGGCGAAGATGAGGCCGGTCACCTCGCGTTCGCTCTCGCTGAGGTGCTCGATGGTGTCCTCGTAAGCCGCACCGTTCTCGGTGGTTCGGACGATGTGGAGCTCGAACACCGTTCGGTCGACCTTCTGTCGCCCCTCGCGGACGGTCTGCTCGATGCGTTCGATCCAGATTCGTTCGAGGTTCTCGTACTCCAGAATACCGAGAATGGCGTCCATGTGCTCGTTGAACTGGTCGACGGCGTTGGCTTCGATCTGGTCGATTTTCGTCCGCTTGTCGGTGAGTTCCTCGACGAGGGCGTCGCGCTCTTCACGGAGGTCGTCGGCCCGATTGACCAGCTCCTCGATCTCCTCAATCTCAGCGGACACGTCATCGAGGTCGGACTCCAGACTATCGATCTCGAACTCGAGCTGGTTCGCCTCCCGGTGTAGCGCGAGGATCTCGTCGAAGTCCTCGGATTCGAGGTTGTCGACCTCGTCTTCCAGCGACTCGACATCCTCGGTCAGTTCCTCGCGCCGGTCTTTCAGCGAGGAGACCTGCTCTTCGCGGCGTTCGATCTCCGTTTCGGTCTCCTGTATCTTCCGTTCGACGTTCTCGCGGCGGCGCTGCTTCTTTTCGGCTTCGCGCTGGTCGGTCTTGAGGTCGTCGAGTTCCGACTTGATGTCGTTGAGGTCCTCGACTTTCTGCCGGCGGAGATCCTGCAAACGGTCGACCGTGTCTTCGATCTGCTCGCGGTCGACCGTCGAGCCACACGTCCAGCAGACGACAGATTCCTCGTCCTCGCTTTCGAGAAGTTGCTCTGTCACCGCGCCTCCGGAGCCTTCGGGCGCGTCTTCGAGCGACTGGATGACGTCGTAGTCTTCCTCTTCGAGCCGTTCCTCGTTGTACTGGATCAGGCTCTGGAGGTCGGATATCTCGCTGTTCAGCCGCTGACGCTGGTCACGCAGGCTTGCGATTTCGTCTTCGAGGTGCTGCTGGTCGCCCATCGGCGTCTCTGGCAGTTCCTCCAGTTCGTCTTCGAGGTCAGCCCGTTCGCGTTTCAGCGAGGAGATGCTCTCCTCCTGTGCCTCGATGTCCCGGCGGACAGATTCGAGGTCCGACCGCGTCGAGCGGAGCTCGTCGAGCTTCTCTTCGAGGACATCCTGTTCCTGACGGCTCTCCTCAATATCCCGGCTGCTGTTGTCTATCTCCTCCTCGCGCTCGGCCAGTTTCTCGCGTTTCTCTTCGATCTGCTCGCGGAGTTCGGTCCGGCGCTGTTCGAGGTCCGGAAGGTCGCGCTGGCGGGATTCAACCGTGGCGAGTTCGTCGTTGATTTCGCCTTTCTCCGCTTCCAGCTGTTCGACTTCCGAGCGGATCGCGTCGATGTCGACCGGCCGCATGATGATTTCGCGGAGATCGTCGCCGCGAGCCACCGACCGACGTGCCTCGTTGGTTTCGAGGAGGAACGCGAACAGGTCGGCGACCGATGGATCGTCAAGGTAACTCTCACCGTCAAACTGGACAGCGTCCCCCGCTCGCGTGAGCGTCCGTTCGTACACTTCATCGCCGTACGTGAGGGCAACGCTCCCCTCGTCGGCGTCGCCTTTCAGTGTGGCCTGCGTACTTCCCATCGCCGCCATAATAGACTGTAGAAACGATGTCCGGTTTGTGGCATTCTTCCCCGTCAGGACAGTCACGCCCGGTGGTATATCGACTGCTGTCTCATCGATCCCACCGATATTGGTGACATCAAAATGGGCGACACTAGATCCCTGTTTTGATTCTGGCATTGCTCTGCCGTAGTTGGAGCGGCTATAAAAATAATTTCATTGCCGAAAACCATTTTAGCCATTGGTGTCTCCGACGATGGGTTACTACGGAAGACTCGGCACGATGGGATACACCAGACCGTCGATACGCCGACAGCGATTCCGGAATAACATCTGTACCAATATTATTCCGGTACAGCGTTATCGCCGAGGAAGTTCGGATCGTTCTCGAATATCTTCTGTTTTGTTATGATCTGTAACTTATATCGCTTGTTTTTGTTTTCGACATGCCAATCTATAAGTCGATGTGTTTGGAATCAAGTCCTGTGACCCGCTACGAAACGCTACTTGAGGTCGAACTGGACGAGTGGGACAGTGGGTACGGTGTCTTGCAGATTGTCGATCCGGATGACAGCGACACCGCCGAGTTGCGGTTCTGCTACTTCAATGAAAACGGGAAATTCACGAACCGACCGCTAACGCTACGCCCCGACGAAGAGACGCTAGACCGGACCACGCGAATGGTAGAGAATCTCGGCTACGTCGCCCGGACGTTCGACCCGGCAGAAATCCGTGAACTCGTGGATACGCTCGGCGAAGAGCGAGTTATCGAACTCGCACAGCTCGTCGACACACTCGGTGAAGCACGGCTGGCGGAGATACTCGGAGAGTAAAAATGGCGGATACCAACCCGCTAGTAACGGTCGAAACTATCGTCCTCGTAGGCCTCGGGGGGTTCGCCGGTTCGAACCTTCGGTACTTCGTCGGCCTCTTTTTTCCGGGATTGCAGGGGACGCTGCTGGTCAACGTCTGTGGCAGTTTCGCGCTCGGTGTGCTCGTGTACGAGGGACTGCAGGTCGGTGCACTGGCCAGCGAGACGAAACTGGCCGCTTCGACCGGCTTCCTCTCATCGTTCACCACCTACAGCACGTTCGCGGTAGAGACAGTATTGACGCCTGAGTGGGCTGTTGCGAACGTCGTTGGGAGCTACGCGTTGGGGTTTACCGGCGTCCTTGTCGGCCGTGAAACCGTCCGGCTGTTCACCGGAGGCGAGCGCTGATGGTCGCTATCGAATCGGCGCATCTGGTCGGGGCCGGTGGGGCACTCGGGGCACTCTGTCGCCACTATCTGTCGGGAGCGGTCCAGCGAGAACCGGTCCCGCTCGGGACGCTCACAGTGAACGCAGTCGGAAGCTTCGTTTTGGGACTGGTCACGTTCGCTGGTGTGACCGGTGACGCGGCGTTGCTTGTCGGTGTCGGTGCGTGCGGATCGTTCACGACGTTTTCCTCGTTTTCGGTAGAGACAGTCCGACTGTGGGAGGACGGCTACGTAGGGCTGGCTGTGGGCAACGCTGTCGGGAACCTCGTCTGTGCGCTGGCTGGAATCGGACTGGCCTGGGGCCTCGTGCGGGCCGTGTGACTCATAGAGTCGTCATTTTTCAGAACGTGCCACAGAGCAGTCCTGCTCTCTGTCTGCGCCGAGGTCACTTGCCCGCGGGGTCTCGCCGCCGTGGGGCGTCCGCCGTTCGCGGACAGTCACGTGATGGACGGATTCGGTGCCGTCGTCAACAACGAGCGCGTCACCGGTCGTCTCCGGAAGCCGGGCCGCGAAATCGCCGTCGAGATACGTCGGCTGGGCGGCCTGTAGTGCGTCGATGTCAGCCGTACTCGTCAGTCGGTGTGCGACGAGCAGATCAGTCTGAGAGACGATTGTCGCCGGGACCGCGCTGGGTCGCTGTGTCGCCAGCACACAACTCACACCGGGCTGGCGGCCTCGCGTGACGAGACGGCGAAGCGGACGCCGGGCAACGCCGTCAGTAAACGCGTGGGCTTCGTCGACCAATAGCCACGGCAGTCGGCACGTCTGCTCGGCCACCCGAACGTCGTACAGCGAAGTCGCGACAGCAGCGAGGACCGTGCTGGCTGGTCGAGAGGCCAGTCCCGACAGATCGAACACTGTCAGGCTATCGCTGCACAGCGTTTCTGTCTCGATACCCGCAGCATCGAAGATGTCCCATGACGCGGCGAGCGCGAGATGGTTCGCTGCCGCGCGAGCGGTACTCGCCGCCGCATCCGCATCGGCTACCCACGAGCGCATCCCGTCGAGTGTCACACACTCGCTCGCCGCTCGCCACACAAGCGCGCCTGCACCTCGTTCCGGGTCGAGGCCGAGCACCGTACACCACTGGCGCGGGTCAAGCGCGTTCGCGCAAACGCTGGGATGTATGACCGTCGCAGACACATCCGCAGTTCCGAGCGGCGTGAACGCCCCCATCGGGTCGATGACGACCGGGGCGACCCCCTCAGCGGCAATCAGTCCCTCGGCGAAGACGCCGAGCGTGTACGTCTTCCCCGAGCCACGTTTGCCAACGACGAGACCGACGTGTGGCCGGTCGACATCGAGATTGACTGGAGCACTGCTGCTTCCATCGCGGGCCCGATAGTGGCCCAGCCGCGTCGTTGCCCCCGTCGCTTCCCCGCGCCCGAGAACGACCATGCCGGCGGTTGACCCCTTCCGGTATTTGAACGTTCGTCCAAGGGTTCAAATACGAGTTCGGAACCACGCCTGTCCATGTCAGATTCGCTGTGGCGCGACGAACGTGCTATCGAGGGACTGCCGATTCGCCTCGTTATCGCGCTGGTGGTCGGCGTCGCCTGCCTCTCCGTGATGATGAGTACTATTTCGGGAATCGAGACGCTACAAGTGACGGAGATCGACGTTGAGCCACACCCGGAAGTGGCGAATCCGGGGTCACAGGACATCGTTGTCACTGTCGTCGACTCGAAAGGGTCACCGGTCTCCGGCGCAACGGTCGTCGCGAAAAGCGGGACGGCGACACTCTCGTCAGTCAAGACCGGCGAAACAGGTAGTGCAGGGAACGCGACCCTCTCGCTGTCGCCGTCGCTCGGGCCGAATCAACAGGACGGCACAGTCACGTTCGAGGTGAAACCGCCGGCGGGCAGCAGCTACGAGGACGCCCGCTCGAACACCGACCTGCTCGTCGTCAGGTCGCCCTAGCCGTCCCAGTCTATCCACTCCTGCTCCCAGCCAGCGCGGGACTGGGCCGCCCGGCGGGCGTGCTCGCGGTCCTCGCGGTGAGTCCGGTTGCGCTCGACGGTGTCGGCCTGCTCGCCCTCGACGAGCATTGGCTGGAAGGCGACGGTGCCGTGTCGCTCGACCGACCCGTCAGCGTCGACGACGGCCAGCGACTGCTCGCCGGTTCCCAGCGGCATCACCAGCCGCCCGTCGTCGGTCAGTTGCCGGAGGAGCGCCCTGGGCGGGTCGATTGCGGCGGCTTCCAGCAGGATTCGGTCGTAGGGCGCGTACTCGGGCAGTCCGTCGGCCCCATCGCGGCGGTCGACGAGGACGGCGTCGTAGCCCGCCTGGGCCAGGTTCTGGCGCGCTTCGGCGACGAGCCGCCGCGTGATGTCTATCGCCTGTACGTTGGCCGCGCCGACGTGTTCTGCCAGCACCGCGGCCGTGTAGCCGACGCCGGCACCGACCACGAGCACGTCGTCGTCTTCTTCGGGCGACAGGGCTTCGAGCACTCGGCCGGCGGTGCTGGGCGAGAGCACGCGCGTGCCGAGGCGTTCGAAGGGGCGGTCGGAGTAGGCCTGTTGCTCGCCGACGAAGGCCTCGCGGGGGACGGCGCGCATCGCTGTCGACAGCCACGCGCTCCGGACGACACCCTTACTGTCGTGTTGCAGGCTGTCGACCATGTCGTCCCGCAGTACCGCCGGATCCATATCACTATATTCGGCCAGAGCTATATCAATGGCGCGACAACGGCCACGTCTGTCGAAACCGCTACTGGAGCGGGACGAATCGAACCCCGCCGTGGTCGACTCTGTTGAGCGTGCCGTCAGCCTGTTTCTCCGCCCGGATAAGGCGCTGTTGTCCGTCGCCGAGCGGGGCCAGGAGGACGCCGCCGTCGCGGGTCTGGTCGACGAGCGGACCGGGGAACTCCGGCGCGGCGCAGGTCAGGTACGTTCGGTCGTAGGGCGCGTGTTCGGACCACCCCTGCTTGCCGTCGCCGTCGCGAACGGAGACGTCTCCGTAACCGGTCACTTCGAGTGTATCACGGGCCTCGTCAGCCAGCGATGCGTGGTACTCCACACTGTAGACGTTCTCGGGACCGACTAGTTCGGCGGTCACCGCGGCGTGGTAACCACATCCCGTACCAATCTCCAGTACCTGATCCCCGGGAGATAGGTCGAGTAACTCGGCCATGATTGCGACCATGTGCGGCGCAGAAATCGTCTGGCCCGACCCAATCGGGAGCGGGCGGTCGGCGTAGGCAGCGTGTCGCTTGTCGTCCGGGACGAACAGGTGGCGCGGAACCGACGCTATCGCCGCGAGAACGTCCTCGTCGGCGACCCGCTCTCGGAGACGGTCAGACAGTCGCGACCGCTGTCGGTCCCAGTCCGCCATCCTACCACGCAGACCACGCCGTGGTCGACTCGTCTCTGACGTACAGCCGGTTGATGTCCTTCGCGATACCCATGTCGCCGTCGTGGTCCATGTTCTCGTGGTCGTAGCCGTGGGCGTCGTCGCGGACGTGAATCCCCTCAACGGTGAACTCCTCCTCGCCGAACTCCTCGGTTTCGCCGACCACGAACTCGTAGTCGCCGGGGACGTGGAGCTTGAAGCTCTCGGTCTCGTCGTGCGTGCCGTCTTTCGGGTGCATCGTGACGTTGACCGAGACGTTGCCGACGGCCCGCGACCAGATGGTTTCGACGTCCTCGGCGGCCGCCTCGTCTTCGCGGCCGTCCGCGGTCTCTAAACTGGTAATGCGGGCGGTCACGACGGCCTCTTCGGTCTCCAGTAAGAACTCCTCGCCGACGGACAGCTCTTCTTCGGCCGGCACGTCGACCTCTGCGGTGAAGGAGTCGCCGTCCTGTGAGACGACAACGCTTCGCTCTAGTGTCTCCTCCTCTGGCAGTTGCTCCTTGTGGACGTGGTCACAGTCCGTACAGCGGACCGTCACGTGGCCGCCCGGCTTCAGCACCTCGTGAACCGTTTCCAGGTCCGGCGAACAGGCCGGACACGGGAGGGCGATGCGGTCGCCCGGTGTAGCGTCTGTCATATGCAGGCGTTGACTGCGCTCCCGTAAATGGTCGTCGCCACGGCGCTGCTCGTGGTTCTGTCTCGCATAGTCACGCTGCCTTTCTTGAGCCGCCGGATCGAACGACAGGTATGGCGCGCCGACAGAGCCGTGCCGACATCGTAAGCGGTGCCATCATCGCCCTGACAGCCATGGCCGGTGTGGCGGTCTGGTCTCGCCTCCCCGCCGAAGTCGCGGTTCACTTCTCCGCGTCGGGCACGCCCGATAACTACGTCTCGAAGCCGGTCGGTGTCGTTCTCATGCCGGCGCTGATGCTCGGAACCCTCATTGTGTTGAAAGGGGCGTTCCGCTACGACCCGCCGGACGTGCCGCAAGTAGCGGCCACGGTCACCGTCGCAACGATGGCGTTCATGGGGGCGATACACGGACTCGTGCTCGCTTGGAACCTCGGCTACCAAGTCCCGTTCGACCTCGTCCTCGTCGGATCTCTCGTCTGGGCGGTGCTCATCGTCGGATATGCTGTGAAGATGGAATACGAACACGAGTAGGAGAAACCATCAGCGGTCGGCATGGGCGACCCACGCTTCCATTCCTGTCTGTCGTGACTCCGTTCTGGCCCCGGGTCGGTCACTCTACACGAGGAAATGTCACTGCCACATCTACCTCGCGGTTCATTTTACTCACCGCTCGGCTCCGGGAGGTCTACGACCTCCCCGTGTTCGCGGCGTTGCCGCTCACTTTACCCGAGGAAGTTCCACTTCCTCTCCATCCGCATACACGGTCGGCTCCGTCAGAATTCCGTCCAGATGGATCGGCGCGTGCACGTCGCCACCCATTGCGTGGTCGTCGCCGATAGCGATGTGGACAGTGCCGCCGGCCTTCTCGTCTAGAAGAACAGAGCCGACGAGTTCGGTCACAGCGACGTTCGTGCCGATACCCAGCTCTGCGAGATTGTACGCGTCTTGGCCGACTTCCTCGGCAGCGTCCTCGACCTGTGCGCGGATATCGGGGTCGTCGATGTCCGTGACGTAGCCGTCCTCAACCTCGAAGGTGAGACGCTTCCCGTCGAGTTTGCCGTGGGGGCGCATCGTCCCGTCGACGACGAATGTGCCGTCGGCCGTCTCAGGGGCGAGGAACACCTCGCCAGCGGGGAGGTTCGACATCTCGCCGGCCTCGTGGACAATGCCGGTGTCCATGTGCCACTCGCGCGCACCGATGCCGAACGTGATATCGGTCCCTTGGGGTGACGTGACGCGAATTTCCTCAGCGTCTTCGACCTGCGCCAGCACGTCCTCGCAGTGCTGTTCGATACGGTGGTAATCGGCGTCTAACCCCATGAGGAACACGCCCTCACTAATCCCGGGCAGGGTCGCGACGCGGGCACCGGCCTCGTTGGCGTCGGTTCGGGCTTCTGTGTGGCTCAGGCTCTTCGTCGTGGGCGCGAGTACGACATCAGCGGTCTTCATCGCGCCGGCGACCGGCGCGGGCGGCTCTGCGCCGTGTTGCTCACCCGGCGGATAGCGAACGAAAACGGAGTCGTCAGTAATCTCTGTGGCGACGCGATACAGCGCTTCGCCGATTGAGTTCCGCTGGTCATCAGTGACGACCGCACACGATTCGTCAGGCTGGAGGTTCAGACACTGTTTGACGGCAGTCTCGGCGGGCGCGCGAAGCGACGAGTTGTCCATACAACTAAGTGCGTACTCCGCCTGAATAACTCTTGATAGACTGCCGGCGTACGCCGCCGAAACACACTACAGCTCAGTGTTTTCTGATAATTTGTGTTAAAAGTTCACAATGTCCAGAGGTACAACTATCTGAGTTAATTTCTCCGTATATTAATCACAAAGAATATACTCTCCCCGGAGGAAAGGACGTGTATGCTCCACGTGGGCATCAACGGCTTCGGCACCATCGGGAAACGCGTCGCTGACGCGGTGCGTGTCCAGCCAGATATGACAGTTGCGGGCGTCGCAAAGCGCTCGCCGAACTTCGAGGCAACTATCGCAGACGACCGCGGCTACGACCTCTACGCCGCGGACGGCCGCGAACCGTTCGAGGACGCCGACCTCGCGACGGCCGGGACGGTCCATGACCTCATCGAGACGAGCGACGTGGTCGTCGACACCACGCCAAGTGGCGTCGGCGCGGCTAACGCGTCGCTGTATACCGAGCACGACACGCCAGCCATCTTCCAAGGTGGGGAAGACGCTGCTGTGGCAGATGTGAGCTTCAATGCTCGCGCCAACTACGAAAATGCGGTCGGGGCTGACACGGCCCGCGTTGTCTCCTGTAATACAACAGGCCTGTCACGCCTCCTCGCACCGCTCAAGGAATCATACGGCGTTGAAAAATCACGTGTGACACTGGTCCGGCGTGGTGCTGACCCGGGCCAGACCGGTCGCGGCCCGATCAACGACACACTTCCCGACCCCGTCGAAATCCCCTCCCACCACGGTCCTGACGTCCAGACGATTTTTCCCGACCTCGACATCGACACGATGGGAATGAAGGTCCCGACGACGCAGATGCATACCCACAGCGTCAATGTCACGCTGGAAAGCGAGCCAACGACGGAAGAAGTCACGTCCCTCCTCGCCGACGAGTCGCGCCTGTTCCTTATCCCTGAGACGCTTGGTATCGACGGTGCGGGGAAGCTCAAGGAGTACACTCGCGACGCCGGTCGTCCGCGCGGTGACGTATGGGAGAACTGTATCTGGGCCGAATCCATCACGGTCGAAGGACGGGACCTCTACCTGTTCCAGGCCATCCACCAGGAAGCCGACGTGGTGCCCGAGAATATCGACGCCGTCCGCGCACTCTCCGAGCGGACCGCAAGCGCCGAAAAGAGCATCCGACGCACCGACGAAGCTCTCGGCGTCGGTCGCGGCCTCGTCGAACACGACGGCAGCCCACAGCGCGTCGACAGTCACGCCGACGACTGATTCTCACCCCAGTTCGTGGAATTCGACCTCGCCGGTCACCGTCGAGAGCGTCGCAACCGAGAACGGCTCAGGGGCCGGCGGAATCGAGATGCCGCCGGGATTGATTCGTTCCGTCCCCCCGCGCTCCTCGTGGCCGCGTTCGTGGGTGTGCCCGTGGAGCACGTAGTCGTAGGTGCCACACTCGACCAGCGCGTCGACGATCTCGCCGCTGGTGCCGTGGTACATCGCGATGTCGTGGCCGTCGACGGTCACCTCGCCCATCTCGCCGAAGTACGTGCCGAAGTCCGCGACGGTGGACTGGACCGCCCACTCGCCGTCGTTGTTGCCGCGGACGGCGTAGAACGACCAGTTGCGGTCGAACGGCGTCACCGAGAACGGAGCGACGAAGTCGCCACAGTGAACGACCGTCTCACAGCCCGCATCAACGAATGTCTCGACTGCGGCTTCGACCTGCGACACGTTGTCGTGTGTGTCCGAGACGATGCCGATTAGCATACCAGCGACGTTTAGCCGGCAGCGACTTGAACGTATGTCCCACGAACTGGTGTGGCCGCGGGCGTCACGCAGGCGCGGTGCTTTTGTTCGGGCACCGTCTACAGCGACCGATGGCACGGGGGCTCATCGGGACAATCGAGCTGATGGTCGCGGTCGTACTCGCCGCGCGGGTCACCCTCCTCGGCGTCGACAACATCGCCCGCGGCCAGACGACAATCGGTGCAGTCTTTCTCGGGTTAGCCGCCGCCTTACTGGTCATCGAGTGGGTCGCCCCCTCCCCGACGGACATCCCCGGCGCAATCGTCGGACGGGCGCGCAGCGCGCTCCCCGGCGGGAACTCGCCGGACCGTGACGACGATTAGGTCTCGTCGCGCCAGCGGTCCGGGTCGTCGGCCGCGAGGTACTCCCTGAGAAGCGACGGAAAGTTCCGCCCCTTGAGATACCGTAGTCCGAAGTCCTCCGCCCAGTTGATGATGCCCTGGTCCTCCGTGACGACGCCGGCGTCCAGTTCCTGTGCGAGTATCAGGAGGTCGAAGTCCTCGCGGGAATCGAGCACGCCCTGCCGGAGCGTGTCCCGGTACTCGTCGCGCAGGTCCGAGATGACCTTGTCCACCTCCGTCATGTGGTCGTGTTCCTCGACCGTTTCGGCCCGCGACTCCTCGGCTTTCCGGACGGCCTTCTCGGAGACGCGCAGACCGCGGTCCACCCGCTCGGACATCTCGTCGATGAACTCGTAGACGTGGGCCGCCGGAATCCGTACCTCGTGGTGGGCCGGGGACTTCGTAATGACCCACGTGTCCAGTTTCGTCAGCACCTCGTCGCTGATGGCCCGGTCTTCGAGCATCGTCGTCAGTTCCGCCTGTATCGACGGCGGCATGTAACAGGAGATGTTGTGGACCAGTTTCGCCTCCGAGATGAGGTCGAGCAGTTCCAGGCAGGCCGCCTCCAGGTCCTCGTCGCCGCTCCTGATTTCCGGGGTGAGAAACAGCGACGTGTCGAGGACGAACCGTTGTTTGAGCGGGCGGTCGACCATACCGGCGCTACGGTAGCCGGTAACTAATGCCCTCTGGCGAGTCCCGCCGGGCGGGACGCGCCAGCAGAATTTTGGTGTCATGTCAACAACCCTCACGTATGTCGAGAGACTGGGGGTCGCTGTTCGACGTCGACGCCGACCCCGCGGACCTGCTGGAACACTTCGACACCGAGTGGTTCCGCGGCCAGCGGTACCGACACCTCAGCGACGAGCGCCACGGCATCGAGCGCGGGACGGCGCTCGTCGACGACGTGGTCGTCCGGGGCTACCCGTCGATGCCGCGCGCGCTCGTCCTCGAACCGGCGGTTCGGGAGACCTTCGAGGGACCCGTCGCCATCGAGGAGAAACTCAACGGCTACAACGTCAGGGTCGCCCGAATCGACGGGGACCTACTCGCGTTCACCCGGAGCGGGTTCGTCTGTCCCTACACCACGCGGAAGGTCGAGGCGCTGCTCGACGCCGAGGCGTTCTTCGACGACCACCCCGAGCACATGCTGTGTGGCGAACTCGTCGGGCCGGAGAACCCCTACACCGACCACGAGTACAGCGAGGTCGAGGAGGTCGGGTTCTACGTGTTTGGGATCCGCCACCGCGAGAGCGGGACGCCGATGGGCGTCGAACGGCGCCTCGACCGGTGTGAGACCTACGGCCTCGAAAGCGTCGACCACTACGGGACCTACACCCCGGCAGCGGCCGTCGACGTCGCCCGCGAACGGATCGATGATCTGAACGCTCGCGACCGGGAAGGCGTTGTCTTGAAATCGACGGACGGGAAGACGGCGCTGAAGTACACGACGAGCGCGATCCATCGGGCCGATCTTGAACACGCGTTCGAACTACCATTCGACTACGGGCGAGACTTCGTTTTCACCCGCGTCATACGGGAGGCTTTCCAGGCCGTCGAGCGCGGCGAGTCGCCGGCAACGATTCGCGAGCGGGCACAGGAGTTGGGTGAAGCCATTCTTCAGCCTGCAGTCGAAACAATACGGGCGGTAGACAGAGGTGACCCGGTCGGCGAAACACACACTGTTCGTGGCGACCCGAAAACCATCGCCGACCTGCTGTCGTACTTCCGCGATCAGGGCCTGGAACTCCATATCGAGCGTGACGAGACGGATGGCAACCAGCGGGTTGTCACGTTTACCAAGGTCGCCCAGTCGACGCGTGACAAGACGCGATACTACCTAGAGGGTGGGACCATCGACGAGTGAGAAGAGTGACCGCTTCAGTCGGCCGCGATGGTCTCACTGGCGTCGTCAAGCAGTTGCTCGATGGAGCGGTCGCTTGGCTCGTTTTCCAGCAAGACGTCGATAGGGAGCGTCGGCGCGCCGTCGACGAGGTTCTCGAGTAGCACGAGTCGCTCGCGAGCGCGGGACATCCCGACGTAGAACACACGCCGTTCGTTGTCGGTCAGCGTCGGCACGGGACTGGTGTGTTTCGTGAACTCATCCATACCGGGTACCTCGATACCCTGCTGGTCGACCGTGGCGGCCATCTGCTCGACGACTTTCTCCGTGAGGTCCGTCGCGACGAACACGTGATCGGCCTCGCGACCTTTCGCGGAGTGGATGGTGCCCACGCGGACGCGGTCGGCGTCCATCCCGGTGTAGTCTCCGCTGAAGTACGCGTCGACGGTCCGCTCCTGGAAGTTTGTCACTTTCCGGAGCATATCGCCCGCCGAGGCCGCGTCGGGGAGGAACGGAACGTGCTCATGGACCACGTCGGGTTCGATCTCGATGTCGGCGATGTCCTGGTCCTCGTGGGCCTCGTCTATCTCTTCGAGCGCGTCGAAGAGGTCGTCGCGCTCGCCGGTGCCGAACGCGGAGTCGACGAGCATGTCGGCGAGGCGGCGGGCCTCAAGCACCGTCAGCGGCTCGTCGGCCTCGACGGCTTCGAGCCCGTTGACGTACTGGGTGAGCCGGTCGGTCCACATCCGCTGGTCGGTGAGACAGGAGAAGGGGATTCCGTTGTCGATGAACTCGTCGATGAACTGGAACATCTGGTAGCGGGCCCGGAACAGGACCATCACCGTCTCGTCGGACTGCTCGATGGTCCGGGTGACGTTCCGCGAGAGGTCGAACATCGAGGGGTTCTGGACCGCTTCGACGCGACCGCCCTCCTTGCGCGGATTGAGGTCTTTCTCCTGGCGCTTCTCGATGTGGCGGACCTCGCGGTTGACGACGTTGAGGATGCGCGAGGGGAGCCGGTAGGAGTTGGGCAGCACCTCGTCTTGGGTGACGACTTCCTCAAGCAGGAGGTCTGGGTCAGCGCCCTGCCAGGCGTAGACGACCTGGTCGTCGTCGCCGGCGATGAGCACCCGCTCCATGTGTGGTTTCCACTCGTCGTACACGTCATACTGCAGCGTCGTGATGTCCTGAAACTCGTCGATAATGAGGTAATCGACGTTGGGGAGCAGCGAGCGCTGGGCGACCCGCTCGAGCATATCGGCGAAGCCGGTCAGGTCGTTCTCGCCCTTGTAGGTGCGCCAGCCGCGAATGGCGCTGGGGACATCGACGCGGTCGTCGTCGGTCGGCCAGGTCGGCGTGTACTTGTTGCCGGTCTGGGCGTTGTCGTCGATTTCCGGCGGGAGCCGGACCTCCTCGTCGTCCCACTTGAAGGGGACGTCGTACCAGTCGGCCACGTCGCGACGGGTCCGCTGGAGCCACTGACTGGTCGCAATAATCTTGTTCCCGAGGGTGGTCGAGCGGGCCGACCGACGCCGAGACCCCTCGTACTCATCCTCGTAGTCGATACCGAACTCCTCGCAGAAGGCCTCCTTGTCGTCTTCGCCGACGACGTCGCCACGGGAGAGGTTCAGCAGTTCGTACGCCTTCGCGTGCATCGTACAGACGTTCCCGCGGAGAGCACGAGGAGACAGGCCGAGTCGGTCCGCGAGTCGCTCACGGATCTCGGCGGCCGCCGCACGCGTGTACGAGACAACCAGTACATCACGGAAGTCTACGTCGTCGTCTTCCAGCAGTTCGTCCACGCGGTCGAGCAGCGCCGTCGTCTTCCCGCTACCGGGCCCACCGAACAGGCGGACAACCTCGGTGGTCGAATCAGTCATTGAACATGTAGTGGAACCGCGGCCAAATAAACAACGTGCTTTACCGGGACGACAACTGACCGGTGCACCCGAACGGATTTCTCACCGGTACAGCGACACGTACAGCATCGCGAACCCGATGATGAACGGGATCGTCTCTGCCATCTGGAAGAACACGCGAACGATGGCACCGGTCTCGCCGGCGCTCAGTTGTGTGATAACGCTGGAGATGGCGACACCCATACTGATGAACGCAAACCCGACAAACGCGTACTGGAGGCGTTCCGACGGCCGCTTCCGGTAGGCCTGGAAGCTAATCAGCGTGATACCGAGTGTCAGCCCAAACACCACCATCCGCATCAGGATGAGCGCGCTACGTGCGATAGTCACGCCGGTCGTCATGTGGTCACCCGTCCACTGGTCGACACGCTCATTCCGGGTTCAGCTCGTCCCAGAGCTGACTAAACCGATCCGGGAGGTTCTCTTCCCGATAGATGCGTACTTTATACTCCTCGTCTTCGAGCGAGATGACCGTCGACTCGAAGTTGGACTCGTACACCTTGTAGTGATTCCCGTCCTCGGCGACGAGCGTCCGGTCGGTGACGAGGTCGTACTCGTCGAGCAGTTCGATACGTCGATACACCGTTGGCAATGAGAGGTCACACTCCTCCGCGAGTTCCTTCGCCGACTGCGGTTCTCGGCTGATCGCGGCGAGTACACGGCGTGCGTGCTGGTCGCCGATCGTATCGAGAATCTCCTCGATGCTCTGTTCCTCAGCCACTACACCAAGATTCGCGTCATATTATATAAGCGTTTTCGAGCACTGTGGTGATTTCACGCTCAGAAAACACTGCCCCGTTTATATTATGATAGCCCCTGTAGCACTCACTGCGGATTGCGTTCAGGTGAGACGATGTCCGGAGACAACCTCCGTCGCGTGACGACGGGCAAGATGCAGGGCCAGAGCGCCGATGAGCGAGTGACCCCTCTCGGCGATACAGAGCGCCCGGAATCGCATGACCCACCCAGTCGTGACGCCATCACGGAGTCGTTGTTGGACCCGGTCATTGACGACGTCGTCAACGGCGAAACCGCGGTTGATGACGGAATCGTCACACAGAGTCTGGAAGAGATTCTACTGGCGATGATCGCAGTCGCCGATGGTGGCACCCACGGGACCGGACTGATGGAGGAACTGGACGCCCAGTTCGGTGCCGAACTGAGTCCGGGGACAGTGTACCCCCGGCTGCACGAGTTAGAAGCGGATGGCACGCTCCAGATGCACGAACTCGTCCAGACGAAACAGTACGGAATCGCGGACGATGCGGCTGCGAAAGAGCAGATCGCGACGTCTGCGTACCAACATCTCGCGCTCGGGCTGTTCCTCCATGCGGCGCTTGATTCGCTGTAACCACCACAGGCCGGTCAGTCCGCCGACACACGACCCCCCAATTGTCGGTTCTGAACCGGTCGGCCCGCCGGCACACGACCCCCCCAACCGTCGGCTGGCCACGCAAAGACTCCCCATTTCCTTCTACACTGTAGCGCAGTTCCGACTGTCTGTACCGGTGCTGTCCCGACAAGCGACGGCGTGAGGTGCGACTCGACAGAGAGCAAACTGCCGGTTTTGCCGGTCGCTACTGCCGCTGCTGGATGAAGGTGGAAGACCGAAAAACGGAGTATCCTTACCGTACCGGTGTCCAGCCACACACCGAGCACTGTGCCGCTGTCGACTCGTGAAGACCGCCGCAATCAGGGCACTGCTTCTTGTTATAGCTCTCTTCCCAACCACTCTGGTCCACGTCGTGGCCACGCTGGGAGAGGAACTCGTCGAACATATCGTCACTACTCGGTGCGGACGCCATACATGATATGGTATAACACATCAGTATATAGGTTTAATGGTATTGTGAACCATTGCCACAATTAGCTGCGCGCCACACAGCATGCACTGGTCGGTCACAGCGAGCCGTGTCACTCAAGAGCCGTCCAAACGGCAGACAACATCAGATGAGCAGTCGTTCAGACGGTGTGCTGGCCCGGTTGTCTCCGGTACCACTCGTTAGCTGTCGGTCCCGGCCGGGTGGGTGTAATCAACAGTGAGACGAGTGCTTGCGATAAGCGCGTTCGCGATGGTCTCTGACGCTTCTTCCTGTTCGGTTCCGCCCTCGATAGAGAGTTCCTCACCGAGTGCGTACACCTGAAACCGGTGTTCGTAGGGCTGTCCGGCCGGCGGGCACGGCGGTTCATATCCCGGCTCGTTTGGGGGCTGTGTTCCCTGTCGAGCGCCGCCGAGCGTATCGAGGGTCGGCTCGCGCGGGAGCCCGGCCGGAATCCGCTCGGTCTCGGGTGGGACGTTCCACAGCGTCCAGAACACTGGCTGGCTGAACACGCCGCCGTCGTACTCAGCCGTGACCGCCAGCGCCGCCGTCGGCTCCGGGACACGCTCTATGACAAATGGAGGCGAAACGCCCTCGCCGTCACAGGTGAATCGGGGCGGAAGCGTGTCCCCGGAACTGAACGCGGGGCTCGACACTTCGAAGGCCGGTGTTGTGTCGTCCGACTGCTCGGTACAGCCTGCGCTCCAGACCAGTGCAGACGCCCCGAGCGTCTGGACGAAGCGGCGACGGCGCATACCAGAGTGAGAGTGGCAGGTAGTAATCTGCCTTGTGATACCCCGCTACGTCCCACGTCGAATCCGGGGACAGAACACCACTGGTCCCTGTCAGGGCGAACATGTTCTCCCCCGTCGCCAGCGACTGGGAACGTCTTACCCCCTTCTTATTTTGGGGTACTGGAGTTCCAACCACATGGAGCTCAAACGCAAAACAATCGCGAAGGTAATCGCCGCCGCGTTCGTCTTCAACCTCGTCGTCATGGGGGCCGGCGCGTGGATCGCGTACCAGGAAGCGCCGCCAATCCCTGAGGAAGTCGTCGGACCCGACGGCGAGACCGTTCTCACGGGTGCGGACATCCGGGAGGGCAAGAAGACGTTCCAGAAGAACGGACTGATGAACCACGGGTCGATTCTCGGGAACGGCGCGTACTACGGCGCGGACTACACCGCCGACGCGCTGGAGTTGAAAACCCAGCACATGCGGACCTATTACGCCGAGGAACGCTACGGGACCGAGTACGACTCGCTGTCGACGGCTGAACAGGCTGCCGTCGACGATGACGTCAAACAGGACCTCAGCGGGGAGTACGACGGCGGGAACATCGAGTACTCCGCCGCAGAACTGTACGCCCACCAGCAGGTCCGTCAGGAGTACGTCGAGCGGTATCACGAGGGGAGCCACGAGCGGGGCGTCCCCGAGGAGATGATTGACTCTGAAGCCGATGCCCGGCAGTTCGCCGACTTCGCCATGTGGACGGCGTGGTTCTCCCACACCGACCGTCCGGGCGGCGAACACTCCTACACGAACGACTGGCCGTACGAGCCCGCCGCCGGGAACGATGCGACCGGCGCGGCGATGACTTGGAGCGTCATCGCGATGGTCCTCCTCGTCGGTGCTGCCGGTGGCGGAATCTGGCTCTACAACGCCGTCAGCCTCCCTGAGCCGTCCGCCGGAGACCTCTCGGTGCCCGAGCCGGGCGACGTGAGCATTTTCCCCAGCCAGCGGGCCGCCCTGCGGTTCATCCCGGTCGCCGCCGGGCTGTTCCTCGCGCAGGTGTTACTCGGTGGGTTGCTTGCGCACTTCTACATCGAACGGGCCGGCTTCTTCGGCATCGAGGAAATCTTCGGCGTCCACATCCTCCAGCTACTGCCCTTCGCTATGGCGAAGACATGGCACATAGACCTGGGCATCCTCTGGATAGCCGCGACCTGGCTCGGCGCGGGCCTGTTCCTCCCGCCGCTGCTGACCGGCCACGAACCCAAACGCCAGTCGACCTACATCGACGCGTTGCTCGTCGCGATTGTCGTCGTCACCGTCGGCGGCCTCGGCGGCATCTGGCTCGGCTCGCACGGTTACTTCGGCGACCTCTGGTGGCTCGTCGGCAACGAAGGGCTAGAGTACCTCGAAGTCGGGAAGGTCTGGCAGGTCGGGCTGCTCGTCGGCTTCGGTCTGTGGGCCGTCCTCTCGATTCGCGGTCTGAAGCCGCTGCTGGACCGCGAGCCAGTGTTCGGCCTCGCACATATGATCCTGTACGCTGGCGGCTCCATCGCACTGCTGTTTACCGCCGGGTTCTTCTTCACTCCGGAGACCAACATCGCCGTCACGGAGTTCTGGCGCTGGTGGGTCGTCCACATGTGGGTCGAAGGAGCCTTCGAGTTCTTCATCGTCGCCATCATTGGCCTGACGCTGGTGTCGATGAACCTGCTCAGCCGCCGTAGCGCCGAGAAGGCAGTCATGCTTCAGGCCTTGCTGGTGATGAGTACGGGCGTTATCGGCGTCTCCCACCACTACTGGTGGGTCGGCATGCCCGACATGTGGGTCCCCATCGGGAGCGTGTTCTCGACACTTGAACTGCTCCCGCTCGTGTTCATCCTCTACGAGGCGCTGGGCCAGTACCGGGCGATGTCCGAGACCGGCGGGTTCCCCTACAAGCTCCCGTTCATGTTCATCATCGCCAGCGGGATCTGGAACTTCGTCGGGGCCGGCGTGCTCGGCTTCTTCATCAACCTCCCGCTCATCAACTACTACGAGCACGGCACCTACCTCACCGTCGGCCACGCCCACGCTGCGATGTTCGGAGCCTTCGGCTTCCTCGCGCTGGGGATGGTCACCTACATGCTCCAGCTCGCCATCAAACCCGGTCGCTGGGACGGGTCCTGGCTCCGGGCGGCGTTCTGGTGCTGGAACGTCGGTCTGGCGCTGATGGTGTTCGTCTCTGTTCTGCCCGTTGGCTTCCTCCAGCTGGAGGCGGCGTTCACCGGCAGCTATGCCGCAGCCCGGAGCGTAGCGTTCTACAACCAGCCGCTCGTCCAGACGCTGTTCTGGGCGCGACTCCCCGGTGACACGCTCATCATTCTGGGGACAGCCATCTACGCGGCCGACCTGATCCGCAAGCGATTCGTCCTCCGGGCATCCGAGGACGACCCCACAGTCGAGGACATGGCCGTCGCCGAGGGTGTGATGAGCGACGACTGAACCACTGTCGGATTTCGGCTGTGCGTCGTCACAACCGAAACACGACTTGGCGGACAGAACCGAGAAGAAAGTGAAACGCCGGATCTAGACGGGGAACTGCGTCGCGGTTCCGGCGACAATAACCCACGTCACGAGGACGGCGTTGATCGTCGCGCCGACCCAGACCCGACCCGTCTTCCTGAAGAAGTAGGTGCTAACGAAGGATACGATGCTGAGCAGGGCGACGAACTGTAGCGCCAGAATTGTCAGCAACGGGTGGCCAAGCGGCAGTGGCCGGCCGGACAGCAGCGGGACGTACTGAACCGCCAACAACACGACGAACCCGCCGACGACGATGAGCCAGTTCGTCGCCATTGCACGGCGGAGCGACCGGGACTCACCCTCGGGACGGAGCTGACCGTGCAAGAGTGCGCCGAGGACGACGAAGAAGGCAAACAGTGGCAGGAGATACGAGAAGCTGATCCGGAACTGCGCCGGGGAGAGGAGTTTGATGGCAAACACCCAGATGCGGAAGTCCGTCTGGAACAGGAACGCCACGACGGCTTCCAGCAGGTACAGCACGGCGACGGTAGCGACGCCGGCTAGGACCGAGACGCCGACCGTCCGCGCGCCGTCGCCCGTATCAAGCCCGTAGTTCGCCAGCGAAACCGACGGGTCGTCAGCGTTGGTCGTGTAATGCCACACCGCGAACAGGACCGCCGTGATGACCGCGTTCCCCAGTGCCCAGACGATCACGCCGTTGTTGATCTGCTGTGGGAACAGCCAACTGAGCCCGATTATCGCCGGTGCGGCGTCCTGTAGCGGGAAGTACGTCACAATCGGAATGGTGGCGGCAAGTAGCGACGCCGCGTAGCGTTTCGCGCCGGTCATCCCCTTCCCTTCAGGGTACTCGCGCCGGAGTCTGTCGGTCGATGCCCGTTCGACGAGCAGACCACCAGCCGGGAACAGTGACAGCACACCACCGATGAGGGCGATAAAGGTGCCCAGCGACTTCCAGTACCAGACCTGATTGCTCGGATCCATCTCGTCCTCGCCCTCAAGTGTTAGCTGGAGCCACTCGATGGACGCGCCGATGGCTGCGGTCGAGAAGTGGTCGCCGGGATGAGTCGTTGCCGGCGTGTATAGCCGCCGTGCAGTGCCGTCATCAACGCTCCCGTAGGTGCGACTCTCCGTGACAGCGCTGTCCGTCCCAAACACCGTCTGGAGTTTGTCGCTCTGCTCAACGTCGGACGCACTCGCCGTCCCCCACATCAGCGGGGAGAACTCGTCGTACTCACTGAACACGACGGCGAGGTTCCGTGGGAACGAATCAGTGCCTTCAGGAGCGCGGTTCGATCCAGTCGATGACCCCTCGATAACCATCGACTCGTACCCGTCTGGGTGGGCCGCGGCCGCCGTGACGACGGTCCAGCCGCCCATCGAATGCCCTTCGAGGCCGATGTTTTCGTTGTCGACGTAGTCCAGCGACCGGAGGTATTCGAGGCTATCAGGGCCACCGTACCCGTTCTTGAACGCCGGTGGGTCAGAGTAGCCGTGACCGGTCTGGTCGATAGCGAGGACAACGAAACCCCGTCGTGCGTACTCGATAGCGAACGGGGACTGGGTCTCTTTCGAGTTGATGTACCCGTGGACGGCTAACACCCCTGGTTGCGGGGACGCGCTGCTGGCTTCCTCAGGGATGTACAGCGTTCCGCTCATCATCGTTCCGTTGGTCCCAGAGAACCGCACGTCGCGGACCTCCACGGACCCGCCGTCGGTCTGTACTGTCCACGCGAGGCCGCTGCCGCCGAATATCAGGAGCAACGACACTGCAGCTACGATCCACAGCTGTCTGTTATTGTTCATTATAATTCCACGGGAACAGGTGAGACACTCAGGGAATTAAAGTTACTGTAAACTCCGGACTGACGGTAAAGAATTGAGAGAGCAGCTGGAAATAGGACGCTAGCCCGTTGAAAAGGGGAGAAGCTCTCTATATCACGTATCGTACCGTCATTCATTACCGTCTATTGGGAGTTGCTGATAAACCGGCTTTCTATGCAACGAGAGCAACAGATAGCCGCTCTCACTCCGGTACCCACCCCACCGACGAGGTTACGCGCTGCCGAGTTCGTCGGTCCAGAGGTGGTCGATGTCGGCTTCGATGTCGGCCGTATCGAGCGCCTCGACACCGGACAGGTACTCGCGGGCGTCAGTGAGGTGTTGCTTGACGGCGACCACATCATCAACCGACTTCGCGGCATAGAGCGACACCCGCGCCCGGTTAATCTCCAGTCGCTCCCCGAGCGCCTGCGTCACTGGGATGTCGTGCTCGTCGCCGAGCTGTGCCATTCGGTCTAGCACACTTGTCGGGACTTCCAGTTGCGCCGCAATGTCTCGTGACGGCAGGTCGACCGTCACGTCGGTCGTCTCACACTTACTCTCCCCCCACGGCGCGATAACGTACTCCTGTCCCTCTGTGGACATATAACACGAGACACCCCGGGCACGCATATTTACTCGCAGGCTAACAGATAGAATGAAGCGGATACCAGTCGTCTCGTCTGCGTTAGTCGCCGGCTTCGGCGGCCGCTGGCTGGGGAATCGTCACGTCTGTGAGCCCCGCCTCAATTTCCTCGCGTCGGTCCTCGAACTTCCCGGGCAGCACCAGCCGGCCACCAAGGTCGTCGAGTGGCTCGTCGCTGTCGTAGCCGGGGTCGCTGGTGGCGAGTTCGATCAGGATGCCGCCGAACTCACGAAAGTACACCGACCGGAACCAGTGGCGGTCTATCTGCGACGTGGGGCGCAGCCCCGCCCCGCGGACGGCCTCGCGCATCGACTGCTGGTCCTCGTCGGTCGGCGTCTGGAAGGCGACGTGGTGGACCGTGCCGTGGCCCTGCCGCCCGCCCTCGATGGTCGGCAACACGTCGACGTACGTCCCAACGGTCCCCGGCGCGGCGAATCGAGTCCGTTCGTCGCCGGGCGTGTCGCCCTGTGCCTGCTCGGTACCGACTTCTTCGAGGCCCATCGTCCGGAGCAGCTCCTCCGTAGGTTCGGGGTCAGCCAGCCACAGCGTCACAGAGTGGAAGCCACGGATGGCGGCGTCTTCGGGGACGAACGCCGTCCACGGCTCGGTCGGGTCGTCGTCAGGGATCTCGACTTCGACCAGTTCGACCGGCAGTCCGTCCGGATCGCGGAACGGGAGGACAGTCTCACCGAACCGCTCGACGCGGTCGTCGTAGTCGACACTGTACTCCTCGAAGCGGTCCTCCCAGTAGTCGAGGCTGCCCTCCGGCACGCGGAACGCTGTGCGTGAGACCTGTCCGGAGCCGACTTTGCCCTGTGCGTGGTTTTCCCACGGGAAGAAGGTCATGCTCGTCCCTGGGTTCCCCTCGGCGTCGGCAAAGAAGAAGTGGTACGTACTGGGATCGTCCTGATTGATCGAGCGCTTGACGAGCCGGAGACCGAGTGTTTCGACCCAGAAGTTCATGTTTTGCTGTGGGTCGCTCGCGATACACGTGACGTGGTGGATACCCGGTGTCGGGGTGACGTTAGTCATTGGTATCGATACGTGCCGAAACTACTTCAATGACTGCTGACGCGAGTGTTACCGGGTTACTGTCGGTAGAGACCGTTGGGACTGACGAGTTATGCGACGGACAGCAATTATATATGACGCTGGTGGGACATTCGCGTATGGCAGACGCGGACCGGACAGCGATTCTCGGCGGGACCTTCACACCAATTCACAACGGCCACCGGGCGCTCCTGCATAAGGCGTTTCAGACCGCAAGTCACGACGGGAGCGGCGATGGTCACGTCATCGTTGGTCTGACCAGCCCTGAACTGGCCACAGAGACGCGTAGTGACCCGACACACGTCGAACAGTTGGGTGCGTACGATGACCGTCGAAGCGCGCTCGCGTCCGAGCTGGACCAGTTGGGTGAGCCGTATACCGCCACGTATGAGATTGTCCGGTTAGACGACACGCAGGGACCGGCCGCGACACGGGCGGACGTGGATGCGCTCGTCGCCTCGCCGGAGGCGAAGGCACAGCGCCGCGCCTACGAACTCAACCAACAGCGGCGAGACGCGGGGCTCCACCCGCTGGAAATCCACACGCCGCCGTTCGTCGTCGCCGAAGACGGCACGCGAATCAGCAGCACCCGGATCCGGAACGGCGAAATCGACGTGCACGGCCGCCTGCTCGCCTCGGAATGACAGCGGCCGGGTAGAGGTCCGTCCCCGGACCCGGACTATCACTCCACGGTATCCGGACCGTCCGTGTCCAGCCGTTCGGCAGCCCCGTCGACGGTCAGCGGCACGTTCTCTGTTCGGCCCTCGAACAGTCTGACGACCTGTGGCGGACGCAGGTCACAGTCCCGAAGTAGCCCGGTGTCGGTCAGGATCTGTCTGGTCGTCCCCCTCGCGGCAACCGCGCCGGTATCGTCGAGCAACAGAACCCGGTCCGCGACGTGCGGGACGAGTTCGGTGTCCGGCGTCGAGACGACGAGCGTGACGCCATCGGCCGCGAGTTCGTCGAGCAGGTCGAGAATCGTTCTCCGGTTCGCGGCGTCGACGTTGCTCACCGGCTCATCGAGCAACAGCACGTCCGGCTCGACGGTGAGCGCGCTTGCAAGAGCGGCGCGGCGCTGTTCACCCCCGCTAAGTCGGAACGGCGGCTTCGACAGGAGGCCATCGAGGGCAAGCCGGTCCGCGACTCGCCGGACGCGGCGGTCGACTTCCGCACGGTCGCAGTCGAGCTGTGCCGGCCCGTAGGCGAGGTCCTCCCGGACGGTCGGATTGAACAGGTAATCGGCAGGATTCTGCGTGAGGACACTGAGGCGACTGCGGACAGTGTCGGCGTCGGTCGTCTCCCCGAAGTACCGCACCTGCCCGCCGTCAGGGTCGACCAGACCGCCCAGCAGTTCCAGCAGCGTCGACTTGCCAGCCCCGTTTGGACCGAGCAGTGCCACACGCTCGCCGCGCTCGATGGATGCGTCGACGCCGTCGACGGCCAGCGTTCCGTCAGGGTAGGCGTAGCAGAGGTCGGTGGCTTCGATAGCAGTCACGCGACAACCACCACCGCGACAGCGAGTGCAACGATCAAACCGAAGGTGAGGTCGGCCCGCCCGAGCGGTTTCCGGGGCTGTGCCGGCGTCGGGCCAGTGCCGCCGCGGGCGCGGGCGGCCCGCTGGACCCGCTCGCCGCGTTCCAGGCTCCGGACGAGAAACGAGCCCACGAAGTGCCCCGAATCGCGCCAGTTCCGGCGGAGGCTCG
The DNA here is from genome assembly GCF_003665885.1 of Haloarcula sp. Atlit-120R. Taxonomy (NCBI): domain Archaea; kingdom Methanobacteriati; phylum Methanobacteriota; class Halobacteria; order Halobacteriales; family Haloarculaceae; genus Haloarcula; species Haloarcula sp. Atlit-120R. The sequence continues at coordinate 860,767 of NZ_QPLN01000001.1, forward strand.
GCTCGGCGATGGTTCGGCTCCGTCGAGCCCGAACCATGCGTTCGAGTTCGGCAAAAAAGAGGAGGAGATAGCGATACGTGATTCCGAGCAGCGAAACGACGATCGTCGGGACCCGAAGCCGGCGAAACGCCGCCAGCAGGTCGGCGAAGCGAGTCGTCAACAGCAGCACGGACAGAAAGCCGACACACGCAGTTACGCGGACGGCGAACGTGAGCACATAGTCGACGCCAGCGGCCGAGAGGGGAAGCGACCCCAGCGAGGGGCCATGCATCAAGAACGCTTGCGGGGCGACAACAACGAACGCGAACACCGGTGGACCGGTCAGACGACCCAGAAAAGTACGGATAGGTACCCGAGAAATGGCCGCAAGTGCTGTCGCGAGGAGCGCGAGCGCGCTGACGACTGCCAGCGCCTGCTGTGTCACGGTAAGCGCGACGAGCGTCGCAATACCGACGAGCTTGACAGTCGGCGTAACGGCCTGGAGGAACCCGTCTCGATCCGGCAGGTCCTCAGCAAGCAGGAACCACTGGGCGCTGGCCGCAATCGCTGTGACCGTCCGGTCGAGCAGGTCCCTGCCGGACATGCGCTATTGCCGTCCGTCGACGTCCGTTCCGAGTACGCGTCCGATAGCGGCACCGAGGAGGAGCGTCAGCGCGGTCCCGACGACAGCCGATACGAACGTCCCAGTCGCGCCGCCGAGGCCGGGGACGCCGTAGTCCGGAAACAGCGCCGTCCCGACGGCGGTGGCGTGTTCTGTCGCGCCGGTCGCCTCGGCGGCATTTTCCAGCGGTTCGGCGTAGCCAACCTGGCCAGCCGCCCACCCAAACACCGGCGCGAGCAGGGTCAGGACCAGTAGCGCGGCGAGCGCACGGGGTAGCCAGTCGGGGTAGTCCGGTACCATCACGCGCTCACCTCCGGTGCGGCGTTGGGCCGGAGGTCAGGGCGAGCGCGAGCGAGGTACCGGTACACCGAGGCGGTGATGGCACCCTCAATCAGCCCCAGCACGAGATGCCCGACGCCCATTATCGACAGTGTCGTCAGCAACTGGTACTGGAACGCCGAGGAGAGGCCAAGCTGGAGGGCGGCGGTCAGCGCGCCGGCCGTAATTCCCAGCCACCCCGCGACGAAGGCAGCGCGAAATTCACCGTACGGGACGAGCAGACGATAGATGGCATAGCCGACGTACACCTCGACGATAGCCATGTTGAACACGTTCGCGCCGAGCACCACGATGCCGCCGTCGCCGAAGACGAGCGCCTGAATCGTGACGACAGTCGCGACACAGAGTGCGCCCAGATGCGGACCGAGGAGAATCGCCGCGAACGCGCCCCCGACAAAGTGGGCGCTGGTACCGCCCGGAATCGGCCAGTCGAGCATCTGTGCGGCGAAAATGCTCGCCGCGACGACGCCGAGCAACGGTGCACGAGTGTCAGGTATCTCACCGTTGACGCGCTTTGCAGCGACGCTCAGAACGACGACCGCAAGCGCACCGAACAGCAGTGCAAGCGGCAGATCGATATATCCGTCAGGAATATGCATGCTACCCAAGTCTGGTTCCGGCCCGGTAATAATACTTTTTCATCGGGCAGTATTACTGCCGGCGGGTGAGTATTACCGAAGCCCGGATACCCATATGCGGGCCCGTCCCTATCGGCACACATGAGTGAGGATCTCGACCGGATCAGCCTGACACTTCCATCGTCGATGGTCGAACGACTCGACGGCATCGTCGACGAGTGGGAATACGCGAGCCGGTCGGAGGCGATACGCGACTCGCTACGTGACTTCTTTGCGACCTACGAATGGGAATCCGGTGATGAACAACACCACCACGGAACCATTGTCATCGTCCACGACCACCACGTCTCGGGCATCGCTGACGAACTCCAGACCGTCCAACACGAGATGGCCGACATCATCACCTCCGTGCAGCACATCCATCTCTCCCACGACACCTGTATGGAAACGCTAGTCGTCGAGGGCGCGGGCGACACAATCACGGAGTTAGCCAACCGACTCCGGGCGATTGGCGGCGTCCAGCAGGTCAAGGTCGTGGTTGTTGATGAGTGAGCAGCGAACCGCGAGCGAGAGCGGTCCCGGAGCGATAGCACCATTCGATTCAGCAGAGCTCTCTTATACGCGACTTCGAGACAACAGAGATGGGCCCTGCCGGATTTGAACCAGCGCTCAATCGGTTATGAGCCGATCGCTTTAACCAGACTAAGCTAAGGGCCCCTCAGAATGGTGTTGATGAGTCCGCATCTTTAGCCTGTCGGGTTGGAGTAGCGGGGTTCGGAGACGCACGCAGGCCGATACAGAGACAGTCATGCATCGCTTGGGCGTTCACCGTCTAGCAACCCGAAAAGCCGACGGCAGCAGCCGTCCGGCGCTTGTCAGTTAGTGAGTGAAAGAACGACGCCACCGCCAGGGCTCGAACCTGGGACAACCTGGGTAACAACCAGGTGCTCTACCAACTGAGCTACGGCGGCGCGAACGCATTCAGTCATTGCCAGAGTTGGTAATTAGGGCTTTCGTTTCCGACCGGCATCGACACGCTTTCACGCACTTGTGCGTAATCGGCGGTATGAGCGAGGAGTTCGACGCCGTCGTCGAGGACGTGCGAGCGCGGGTCTCGCCGACCGACGACGAACGAGCGCAGTTACAGCGGGTCGCCGACGCGGTGATAGCCGACGCCGAGGCGGCGGTCGCCGACTTGCCGGTCGATGCCGAAGTCATTCAGGTCGGGTCGACGGCCCGCGGAACGTGGACCGCCGGCGACCGGGACGTAGACGTATTCGTCTGCTTCCCGGCGTCGCTCGACCGCGAGCAGCTAGAGGAGTACGGACTGACGGTCGGGCACGCGGTGCTACCCGAGGGCCGCGAGGAGTACGCCGAACACCCCTACGTCGTCGGCGAACGCGAGGGATACGCGATCGACCTGGTGCCCTGTTATGCGGTCGCGGACGCCACCGAAATCCAGTCCGCGGTGGACCGGACGCCGTTTCACACCAGATATCTGCAAGAGCGTCTGGACGACGACAGCGCGGGCGAGGTGCGGGTGGCAAAGCAGTTCCTGAAAGGCATCGGGGTCTACGGGAGCGACCTCCGGACGCGCGGGTTCTCGGGCTACCTGACGGAGCTGCTGGTGCTCGAGTTCGGCGGCTTCCGAGGGTTCGTCGAGGCAGTCGCGGACTGGCACCCGCCGGTTCGGCTCGACCCCGAGAGCCACGGGACCGAGGCGTTCGACGACCCGCTGGTGGTCATCGACCCGACGGACCCGGACCGCAACGTCGCGGCGGTGCTGTCGGCCGCGAACGTTGCCACACTCCAGCACTACGCCCGGGACCTCCTCGCCGAGCCGCGGGCGTCGCTGTTCACCGAGACCGAGCCGGACCCGTTCACAGCAGCAGACATCAAGGCCGTGGTGTCACAGCGGGCGACGACGCCAGTCGCACTTCGCTTCGCGGCCCCAGATGTCGTCGACGACCAACTCTGGCCACAGCTCCGGAAGTCTCTCGACGGGCTCTGCAGCGAACTCGACCGACGCGGGTTCGAGGTCCTGCGGTCAGCCGCGTTCGTCGAGGGCGACAGCGGTGAGGAGGGAGCGCCGGACGGCGAGCGCCGGGAACGGGACGCCGTCTTGCTGCTCGAATTCGCCGTCGCCCAGCGGCCGGCTGTCGAGCGCCACGAGGGGCCGCCGGTGCACGTCCGCGAGCACGCGAGCGGGTTCTTCGAGAAGTACGACGGCGACGACGAGGTCGCCGGGCCCTTCATCGACGGCAGCCGCTACGTCGTCGAGCGACCCCGGGCGTTCACTACAGCTACTGGGTTCCTGTCGAGCGATGCAGTCTACGACGTTGGGCTGGGGCCGCGGATCGAGTCAGCACTTGAGAATGGGTACGACGTACTGGTCGGCTCAGACATCGCAACGCTTGCCGACGGCTTTGGCATCGATTTGTCGACCTACTTCGCACCGAAGCCCTGATCGGCGAGGTCATCGAGAACATCGCGGGCGTCGTCGCTGACATCGTCGTCCGGTTCCATCGGCTGGTAGCCATCAAAGACCTCGTGAACGGTCGTGACCGAGTCCGAGAGCGTATCAAGGCCGTAGCCGCCCTCAAGGATGATTCCCAGCGCGGCGTCACAGGCGTCTGTGAGTGAGCGCATCCGGTCGGTCATCGCGCCGTACCCCTCCGTAGAGACACGCATCCGTGAGATGGGGTCGTGTTCGTGTGCGTCGAAGCCGGCGCTAATGAGCAACAGATCGGGGTCGTAGTCCTCGATTGCCGGCGCGATGCACTCGTCGATAGCGGCGAGGTAGTCGGCGGTGTCAGCACCGGGCTTGTACTTTACGTTGAGGTTCGTGCCGTCAGCGTCGCCTGTGCCGGTCTCCGAGATGTCGCCGGTTCCGGGGTAGAGCCCATCCTCGTGTATCGAGGCGTAGAACACGTCAGAACGGTCGTAGAAGATGTCCTGTGTGCCGTTCCCGTGGTGGACATCCCAGTCGAAGATAGCGACGCGGTCGGCGCTGGCTTCGAGGGCGGCCTGTGCAGCGACGGCCGCGTTGTTGATGAAACAAAAGCCCATGGCGTCGTCGCCGACAGCGTGATGGCCAGGCGGTCGGCCGAGGGAGAACGGTGTGTTACGACCGGAGTTGCCGTCGAGCGCAGCTTCCGCCGCCCAGACGGCGAGGCCGGCCGAGGCAAGCGCGGCGTCCCACGTCTCCTCAACCGCGACGGTGTCGGCGTCCCAGTTCCCGCCGCCGTCGTCACAGAACTCGCGGAACTCCGCGATGTAATCACTGTCGTGGACCGTCCGTACGAGGTCGATGTCGGCGTCATCGGCGGCGACGTACTCGACACCGTGATTCTCCTTGAGCGCGCGCCGTATCGCTCGAAGTCTGTCGGGACTCTCCGGATGTCGCGGGCCGGTGTCGTGGTCCAGACAGACCTCGCGGTAACCGAAGTTCATTCAGTAGTACTGTTCGAGTTCGAAGTACGTTTCGACGTCAGCTGCCTTGATCGTCCGGCGATCAGCGTGACGAGCCAACGTGGCGGCCGCGGCAGCCGTTTCGTCGGCGTACGTTTCGAGGATGGATGCGAGCGCGACGCGAGCGTCCATGGCGACGCGGTAGTCGTCAGCAATGTCGAGCCGAGCGATGCGGTCGACCGGCGCGACAGGGAGTTCGAGACCGTCCTTCTCCGGAACCTGTTCGATACCGAAGTCGGACGGCATCAGCGTCTTTCGACCGTCCGTGGTGGCCTCCGTGGCTGCCGTGACGGCCAACGAGGCGCCGTGCTCCTGTATTCGACGAGCCAGTTCCTCCGCAGCGTCGGCACTCACCCGGAGCCCGTCCGCGTTCCGCCGAATGACCGCGTCCACCGGTGCGAACGGTAGCTCGACACTCATACCCAAACCCGGGAGTGTTGCGGTCTTAAGAGTTTCCGTAGCGTCGCTCGCCGACTCAGAACACGTCCTCAGCGTGGAGGCGGCCATCGCGGAGTTCGCCACGGACGGTTATCTCCTGCCCTAACTGCACGCGCTCGCCGGTTTCGACGCTCATCGTCTGCTCGCCGTCGTCGAGCACGACCGGGTCGCCGGTCTGGACGACGGTGCCGGTGAACTCCACCTGCTGGCCAGCGCTCTGTGCGCCGCCGTCCGGCGACGTGTCGCCGGAGTCGGCGCTGACAGCGGCCGCCTCGTCACTGCTGCTGGCGTCAGCATCGTCCGCTTCCTCGCCGAAAGTTGACAGACCGGCGTGTTCGGCGTCGGTCGTTTCGACGCTGGCTCCCCCGCCTGCGCCACCCGTCGCCAAGTCCGCACCGTCGTCGAGCACGACAATCGTCGAGTTCCAGCTCGCCGACGCTTCCTTGTCGTCCTGCCAGCCGTCCTGAATCTCGACATCGGCTGCGAGAACCTCGTCGCCCGGCGCGATGTCCTTGTCCGCCTTGTCGCCCCACAGCGCCACGCGGATGTCACCTGTCGCATCCTGAATGCGGACGTTCCGGACCTGCCCCTCGCTGCCGTCGTCGCGGTCGAACGTCCGCTTGGGGTCGGCCGAGCGGACGACGCCAGCGATGTCAACCGTCTCCTCAAGTTCGACCTCCGCTATCGGGTCGGCGTCGGGCTCGAAGGTCACGTCGTCGTCCACTTCGTCGACGGCCCCCTGGTCGCCGACGTGGAGTTCGAGTGAGCCGTCCCGCTCCCGGACGTAGCCGTCGACGACTTCGACAGCCGCGCCAGCATCGAGTTCCTCGGCACGGTCAGCGCGATCGTCCCACAGCGTCACTCGGATGCGCCCCGTCTCGTCACCGAGAGTGAGGTTCGAGACGCGGCCCTCGCTGCCGTCGTCGCGGTCAAAGGTCCGTATCGTGTCGGTATCGAGCACAAGCCCGCGAAGCGTCACGTCGGACTGCCCCATGGTCAGCGCGTCGATAGACGAGCCAGCGCCCGGTTCCACGTCGATTGTGGCGTCCTCGTCCGGCTCTGCCTTGTCGACGGACACCTCCAGCCCGTTGTAGCCGTCCTTCGGCCGACCCTTCACCCGGAGTACGTCGCCGACCTCCAGCTTTCCCTCGTCGATATCGACGGCCTGGCCGTCCCAGAAGGCGAGCCTGACGCTGCCGCTCTCGTCGGCGGCCTCAACGTTTATGACCCGGCCGTCTTCGTCCTCGTCGTCGCGTTCGAAGGTCTTCAGGTCGCCGATAGCCATCACCTTGGCGAGGAATTTGACCTCGTCCATTCCGGGTTCGATATCGGCGATGGCGTTGACCTCGTTCTCGTTAAGCTCGTGGGCCAACAGCATCGCGGCCGTCTCCTCGTCGGCGAGCCCGCCCATCTGCTCGACCTTCTCCTCGACGGCCTCGCGGAACTCCTCCTCGGGGACGTCCGTCTCTAAGTCCTCGTAAATGTCCTCTATCGCACCCATCTATCTATGGGACGCTGGGCTGGGGCGCGCTTAAGCGTTGTCGTTGGGCGAGCGAGCGGCCGCTGTCGGTCGATTTCGGTGGTCGTCCGTCCATTGTTCGATGGTGGTCATGGGATAGGATATAAACCCTTGTCGGCTGACTCGACAGCAGCTGCCACCGCAGTGACAGCAACACGAGTCGCCGTTAGCGTGTTGCTGTTGTTACAGTACTCTGGCCGTCGCCAGTGTCGTGAGAAACGACCACTGTGCCGGGGAGGCCGTTCGCAAACGTCACCGTAGCCCGGTAGTCAATTTCCATAATAGCTTGGGTACACATATCGCCAGCGTCTGTCATCTCTGTCGGTCCAACGCCGATACTCAGTTCATTCGAGCCGGAATCATACGTAGCATCTGTCAGGTCGGCCGTTTTGCACCCGTCAGCGCCCCAGATAGTGCCTTCGACGACGACCCGGTCCCCGTCGAAAGTCACTGTTGCCGAACTCACCTGTGACCCAGACTGTCGGCTAGTAACGCTGAATGTCGTTTCGTTCACACTCGGAGGATCACTCGGACTCTCTGTGAGTGTTTCCCCGCTTCCGGGAGCATCGCCAGAGCAGCCGGCAAGCGCTATCGAGCAGTTGAGCCCGCCGTATCGCAGGAGGGTGCGCCGTTTCATACCTGCCATAATGTATCCCGAATGAAAGGTCTTCCCGGTCGCTCAAACCAGCGTTGTAGCGACGTGTGTCGACACGTCGCGTGACGGCACACGAATCGTCACCCTTTTTAGGTGCACCACCCTCTCTGGATATGAGTCCGGATAGGGTAGTGGACTATCCTCTTGGCTTGCGGAGCCAGGGACCGGAGTTCAAATCTCCGTCCGGACGTTTTTGCCGACATCCAACGGCGAGCGACAGCAGTCACAGGTGTCGGCGAAACTCTACGCGGAGATCTGAGCAGATGAGGAACGCGCAGCGAAGCGAGCATTTCTCGGCGAGTTCAAATCTCCGTCCGGACGTTCACTGCGTTCACGACCGGACGTGCTCCACGCTCGCGGTGCTCGCGTGGAACTCCGTCCGGACGTTTCTCTACAGTACAACACCGCGGGCGTAGCGAGCGGTCAGTGCTGCGGGCCGTTTCTGCCGACACCAGAACCCGAAGCCACAGCGTCCCGCTCTGGTCGAAACGCCGATGTGGTTTTCCGGCCACGAGGCGAACACACCCCTGTGCGCGACCATCTCCGTGCCGGCATTGCAGTGTACAACGAAGGGCGCTACCACGCCGCACACGATGCGTGGGAGGAGTACTGGCTGGACCTCGGTTCGGGCGACGATGAACGCTTCCTGCACGGTCTCATCCAGTTCACCGCGGTCGTCCACCACGCCAGCGAGGAGAACTGGTCAGGCGCGCGCGGGCTGGCCGAGAGCGCGGCGGAGTACCTCAACGGCCTGCCCGACCCGTACCGCGGTGTGGCGCTGGCGGACGTGCGGACCTTCCTCGACGAGGCGGCGGCTGGCCCCAACCACGCGGCGACGGACCCGCCGACACTGACACACGACGGCGAAGCGATTGGCTACGACGCGCTGGATTTCGGCGCGACGGCCATCGCCGCCGAGGTGCTTGCGGAAGCGGGCCGGTACGATGAGGCGGTCATCGACGCCGCTGTCGACCGTGCGCGGAGCGAACTCGACAGCGACGGCGGCTCGCAGTTTACCGGAATGCTGTTCTCGTTCGTGCGCGAGCGCGACCAGCGGCCCGTCGTCTACCAGCGGCTCCGGGACCACGTCGAACTAGAACAGCAGAAAGACGACGACGTGCGTGGGCTGTTCGACGGCTCGGGATAGCGTGCGACCGGGGCGGTAGGAGATGCCTACGGCTCCGGTTCGGCGACGCGTTCCTCGCCGTCGAAGTGCGCGGAGTTGTCCTGCGGGTCGTATCCGAGGGCTTCCTTGGCGCGCTCGATGGAGTAGTACTTCCGGTCGTTGTCGGAGATGCCGTAGACGATCTCGTACTCGTAGTCAGCCTGAAGCGCGCAGTCGTGGATGTGGGCACAATCCCGGTAGGAAAGCCACATTGCCTGGCCACGCTCGTAGTCGATGGGCGGGTGGCCGCGCGTGAGGTTACCGATGCGGATGTTGCAGACGGAGAGGCCGTACTGGTCGTGGTAGTAGCGGCCCAGCACCTCGCCGGTGGCTTTCGAGACGCCGTAGAGGTTTCCGGGGCGGGGGAGTTCCGTCCCGTCGAGGCGGTACTGGTCGTCCGGGCGATACATCTCTGGCGTGCGCTCATCCGTTTCGAAGGAGCCGACGGCGTGGTTCGAGGATGCGAAGACGAACTTCTCGACGCCTTCATCGACAGCGGCCTCGTACATCTTCTGGGTGCCGTCGATGTTGTTTTCGAGGACGGAGTCCCAGGGGGCTTCTGGCCGGGGGTCGCCGGCCAGATGGATGACAGCGCCGACGCCGTCCATCGCCGCGGCCACGTCGCCCTCGCTGGACACGTCCCCGACGAGGTACTCGTGGTCGGGCTCCTCGGCGGGTGGGCTGTGGAACATGAGTTTCCACTCGTAGGCGTCCTCGAGTCCCTCGAGGATGGCCGCCCCGACAGCGCCGCCAGCGCCGGTGAGCAGAACCGGGTCGTCCATTCGTATGAGACGATACGTCGCACGCAATAGGTAGCTTGCGGTTCGCTTTTGTGTCGCCCAGCCGGACCGATTGTATGGAACCCACAGCTCCGCAAGAGGCGTGTTTCGAAGCGGGCGTCAAGTTCGGGTCGTTGTATCACCAGTTCGCAGGGACACCGATCAGCCCGGACAGCGCCGACTCGCTCGCGGCGGCGATGGAGGACGCTATCGAGAATCAGCCGTTCTGTGAGGCGGTCAGTGTCAGCGTCCGAGCGGATGCGCTGGAAGACGCTATCGCCGAGGGGGGTGCGGACTACACGGAACTCACCGGGCGGTTCATCGACGTCGAGATGCGCATCGAATATGAGGGGGTCACAGTCGAGACCAGCATGGCGATGGAGGACGGGTACCCGCTGATGCAGGTCGACGCAGTGCAAGAGTAAAATAGCCAGCGAGCGGCCAGAATGCCTGACACAGCCCCGAAAATTTTACCAGAGGGGAGTGTGAGACTTCCGATATGGCCCTCCACGCAGTCGACGATATCGACGACGCAATCGACGCGACGAAGTCGTTTCTGTTCCCGTTCGAGAAATGGACGTGGCTCCGAATGGCGTTCGTCGTGTTCTTCATCGGTGGCGGCGGTGTCGGGCTGAACAACGTCCAGTCGTTCAGCAACTTCGGTGATTTCGGTGGGAACGGCGGGCCAAGCGGCCCCAGCGGCCCGGGAGGCGGGTTTCAGCTGACCGCGCCGCTTGAAGCTGTGCTGTCCCTGCCGGGGGACCTCACGAGACAGGTCTCCGAACCCGGCGTCCCGTCCGGCGCGCCGGACGAGCTACTCGCCGGGGCCGGACTTCTCGTGTTCGCCATTATCGGCCTGTTCATCCTGCTGGGGCTCGCATACGGTATCCTGAGTAACTTCATGGAGTTCGTGTTGACGCAGGCGCTTATCGACCGCGAGATACACGTCCGCCAGTATTTCAGCGAACACGTCGGGGACGGCATACGGCTGCTCCTGTTTCGGCTGGTACTCGGAATTATCTGGCTCGGCGTTGCCCTCGTGCTCGGTGCGGCCGGGTTCTTCCTGGTGCTCGGTGGTGATGCCGCAAACGTCGGGGCGTCGAGTGTCCTCGCGCTGTCGGGGCTGTTCATCGCCGTGTTCGCAGTACTGGCCATAACCTACGGTATCGTCTTCGGATTCACCACGGTGTTTGTCGTTCCGCTGATGACGGCAGACAACGACGGCGTTCTCTCCGGGTGGTCGCGGCTCTGGGGGTCAATAAAGAGCCACCCGAAGCAGTACCTCGCTTACCTGTTTTTCTCCATCGTCCTTCAGATCGGTGTCGGTATCGTCAGCGCGATTCTCGGTATTATCGCACTCATCATCGTCGCGATTCCTGTCGGACTCGTCGCGTTCGGGCTGTATCTCGCCGTTCAGGGAACTATCGGAGTCGTTTTGGCCGGCGGTATTGGCCTGCTGGGCGGGCTGGTTTTCATCGTCCTCAGTGCGCTCATTCAGGTCCCGCTGACGACGTTCCTCCGGTACTACGCGATGCTTGTGCTGGGTGACATCGACGCCGACATGGACCCGATGCCCGAGGTGCGCTCGGACATCCGGGCCGAGTAGCCACAATGCCTTTTCGGTTTCAGGACTGACCAGACGGCCACGTCTTGCGGTTTCACTTTCACTTTCAGGCGGGCTTTTAACCCATCACCACACCAATCGTTCTGTATGAGTCAGTCAAGTCTGGACGACGACGAACTGTTCGGCGAGGCGGCCAATGAAATGCGCACGGATGTTGAGGAGTCACTGGCGAAGGCCCGGGACGCGCTCCCAGAGGCCGATTCTGTCTGGGACGTGGAGGCCGACAACACGCTCGGTGTGCTGAACTCGCTCAAAACGGCACTCGACGTGGGCGATGCCGAGGACCATCTCCGCGACGCGAAGAAGTGGTACACGATGGGCGAACGCGCAGACGCCTTCGAGGACGCCGATGACCTTGCGGAGGAGATTGAGACTATCGCAGACCTCATCGACGACGTCGACGACGCTCGCGAGCAGGTCGGCGACCTCACAGCGACGATTCCACAGCTTCGCAGCACGCTCGAAGAGTTCGAGGGCGACGACGGGGCGGATACAGAGGCGGACGCCGACGCAGAAGCGGAAGCCTGAGTTCGGGAGTCACATTCCGGCGTATGCTCGCTACGTTCTCGCCGGTAGCCAGCGCGCTACTCGCGTCGTCCAGCGACTTTTGACCGACCAGCATCACCTCGTAATCGGGCCCGATACGGCGGGAGTCGCGACGCCGTTCTCTCGCTGGAACACAGCAGCGAGGCGACTCAGACGATGGAGTCCGGGCGGGTCGAGAAGTAGTTGAACACCGCGCCGAGGCCGATACCGTAGACCACGTGCGCGACCAGCGTCAGCACCGCATACAGCACCAGCGTGAGTCCGGACTGGCCGGTGTAGAAGGCGAGGACAAACCCAGTCCACATGGCCCCGCCGAAGAACGCGCCGCTGACGTGGTCGGACTGGCCCGGGAGGTACGCCTTCAGCGAGGCAAACAGCAGCGGCCACGGGAACATGCCGCCGCCGAGGAAAATGAAGAACCCGAACAGGACTTCCGGCACGTAGCCGGTCAAACCCACGAGTTCGGTGAGGATGGCAAAGTCGTCGAGGTTGAACGCGCCCAGTGACTGGGCGATGAGGAAGACGACCGTCATCATCGCTGTCCCGACTAGTCCACCAGCGGCCCCGACGACGCCGTCGGCGATAATCCCGGCGAGACTGTCAAACTCCTCGGCCTCAGTGAGACCGTCGTCGTTGATCGGCGGGTCCTCGACGCCAGATGACGTATCTTCCATGGTGTGGTGTAACATGCCAGTGGGTAAAAAGGTTCTCGCACACGTCGAGGGGAAGAGTATATGTCAACTATCTGTCCCCAATACCTATTACAGGGTGGGAAGAATCATGAAGATAATGCCGGGACCCATGATAACACTTGTCGCGATTGTGTTTCCCTTGCACGGTAGCGACGTCAGGGCACCAAGCGCAGTGTTCGACCAGATATTCGAGGTGTTCCTGCTACTGGGGACGGCTGTCGGGGTGGTCGTCGTGGCTTATACCATGTACCACGCGCTCAAGTACCGCGACGACGGAAGCGGAACGGACCCGTACGCCGACAAGGTCGAGCGGCCCGAGATGGGTGAGCTTCCGACCGGGGGTTCGGGCGGTCGGAAGGTGTTTTACTCCTTTAGCATCAGCGCCATCATCGTCGTCTCGCTCATCGCCTGGACGTACTCGCAGCTGCTGTACATCGAGCAGGGTCCCGACCCGGCCCAGGAGGAGGCGCTGGAAATCGACGTGGAGGGGTACCGCTTCGGCTGGGACTTCATCTACCCGAACGGGCACACGACGAACACGCTCTACGTGCCACAGGACCGGGTGGTCAGGTTACGGGTGACCTCGACGGACGTGTTCCACAACTTCGGGATACCGGCGGTGCGGGTCAAGACCGACGCCGTGCCGGGCCAGTACACCTCGGCCTGGTTCACGGCCAACGAGACGGGGACCTACACCGCCAAGTGCTACGAACTGTGTGGCAGCGGCCACTCGCTGATGACGGCGGAGGTGGTCGTGATGCCCCAGGACGAGTACGGGGACTGGTATAACGGGACTGCCGGACAGAGCGGGGGCCAGGCGGCGAACGGGACGACTGAGTCGGCAAGCCTCGGAACGCCGACCGCGGGCACTGCGCCCGACGCGACCGCGGGGGGTGTCGGCGCGTGAGCCACGACCACGGCCTCCCGCCCAAGTCGTCGGTAAGCCGGTGGTTCCTCACGACCAACCACAAGGACATCGGCGTCCTGTATCTCATCACCGCGCTGTTCTTCCTCGTCTTCGGCGGGGTGTTGGCCCTGCTGTTCCGCCTCGAACTGCTTTCCTCGGGTGCTGACCTGCTGGGGTCGATGGGGTACAATCAGGCGGTGTCGACCCACGGCCTGCTGATGGTGTTCTGGTTCATCTCGCCCTTTGCCTTCGGGTTCGCCAACTACCTCGTCCCGCTGCAAATCGGTGCGGACGACCTCGCCTTCCCACGCCTGAACGCTCTGTCGTACTGGCTGTACCTGTTCTCGGGTATCCTGATGGGCGTCTCCTTCTTCCAGGGGACCACCTTCGCGGGCGGGTGGACGATGTACGCCCCGCTGAACACGCCGGCCTACATCCCCGGCGAGGGGCTTGGCGCGACCTCGGTCGTGCTCGCGCTCATCATGTTCACCGCCGCCGTGACGCTGGGGTCGGTGAACTTCCTGACGACGATGTACCGCATGCGCGCCGAGGGCCTGCGGATGCGGGACATCCCCATCTTCTCGCTGTCTATCAACCTCACCGTCTGGATGATGCTCTTTGCCTTCGCGGCGCTGCTGGCCGCGCTGATGATTCTCGCCTCCGACCACATCCTCGGGACGACCTACTTCCAGTACTCCATCGACGGGACGACGATGGCGACCGACGCGGACAACCCCGGCGCGTCGCTTTTGTGGGCGCACCTGTTCTGGTTCTTCGGCCATCCGGAGGTGTACATCGTCTTCTTCCCCGCGCTGGGCGTGATGGCTGAGTGCTTCCAGACCTTCACAGGCCGACGACTCGTCGGCCGGAAGTGGTTCATCATCTCGATGGTGCTGGTGGCGATCCAGAGTTTCGTCGTCTGGATGCACCACATGTTCCTGACCGGCATCAACCTCCCCATCAAGACCATCTTCATGGCGACCACCATCGGCATCTCCCTGCCGTTCGACCTGATGGTGTTCTCGCTCATCTACACGATGGCGAAGGGGCGGGTCCGGTTCACGACACCGTTCCTGTTCTCGCTGGGCGCGCTCATCCTGTTCATCATCGGTGGTATCACGGGCGTCTTCCTCGGGGCTATCGTGCTGGACTACCAGTTCCGCGGGACCTACTGGGTCGTCGCGCACTTCCACTACGTGATGGTCGCGGGCGCGACCGCCCTCTTTGGCGGCCTGTACTACTGGTACCCGAAGATAACCGGGAAGATGTACAACGAGCGCCTGGGGAAGATACAGTTCGGCGTCTACTTCCTCGGGTTCAATCTGCTGTACTTCCCGATGTTCATCGCCTGGGAGACTCCGCGGCGGGTGTTCGTCTACCCCGAGGGCCTGCAGATATGGCACTCGATGGCGACCGTCGGCGGGTTCGTGCTGGGCGCGAGCTTCCTCCTCATGTTCTACAACCTCTTCGTGAGTCTCTGGCGCGGCGAGGACGCCGGCCCGAGCCCCTGGGAGTACGCCACCTCCGCCGAGTGGGCGGTGTCGTCGCCGCCGCCGCTGGAGAACTTCCCGGGCGTCCCCAGCTACGCCACCGGGAAACTGGAGTTCCTCGACGACGAGACGGTGGCGGCGCGGACCGACCGCGCGCCCGGAGCCGCAGCGCATGGCCATGCAGCGACCGACGGCGGGACCGCGACGGACGGCGGGGCGGTGACAGCCAGAGCCGCGGTGACGGCCACGGCGATGGAGGCGACCCACGAGGTCGGCGGCGAGGAACACGCCAGCCACGCGAGCTTCTGGCCGTTCCTCGTCAGCCTCGGCGGGTTCGTCACGTTCCTCGGCCTCTCGGGCGTGCGGACGGGGAGCATGGTGTACCTGTCGATGGCAGCTATCGGCGGCCTCGTGACGTTTGGCTCGCTCGTCGGGATGACCCGCGAGCCGTTCCACGCGCCGGAGATGGCCATCGCCGAACGGTGGCCCTTCTCGTCAGTCGAGAAGATGAAGCTCGGGATGTGGACGTTCCTGGCGAGCGACATCGTCCTCTTCGGGGCCTTTATCGGCTCCTACGCCTTCGTCCGGGTCGCCTACGGCTGGACGGCCTGGCACCACGACCTCATCCCCGCCGAGCACGTGACGATGCCCGGCCTCATCAACACGTACCTGTTGCTCACGTCGAGTTTCCTCGTCGTGCTGGCGATGGTCGCCGCCGAGCGGGAGAGCAAGCGCGGGACCGTCGCCGCCCTCGTCGGGACGTTCGCGCTGGGCGTCGGCTTCCTCATCAACAAGGGGCTGGAGTGGCAGCACCTGTTCCACATCCACAGCGAAGCGTTCCCGAACGGGTGGACCCTCTCGACGAACATCGCGTCGTCGACGTTCTATCTGACGACTGGACTGCACGGAGCCCACGTCACAATCGGGCTCATCATCTGTGCGTACATGGTCGTCAGGGCCTGGAACGGGGCCTACCAGGGCGACGACAGGGCCATCGAGTACTTCGGGCTGTACTGGCACTTCGTCGACATCGTCTGGCTGTTCCTGTTCCCGCTGTTTTACATCCTATAACCATGGACTGGAAAGGCTACACCGTCATATACGTCGTACTGTTCGCCTTCGCGACCGCGCAGGCTGTCGTTGAGTTCGCCGGCCTCGTCGACAGTGCCTATTGGGTCGCCTTCGCGCTCATCATGGTACTGTCGGTCGTCAAGGCCGTCGGCGTCGCCGCGTACTACCAGCACCTGCGCTGGGAACCCCGGGCCGTCACGTACCTCGTCCTCGGCGGCACCGTCGCTGCGCTCGCGTTGACCGGTGCAGCGGCGTACTCGATACTGTGAAGGGGTCAGGCCAGTAGCTGGAAGCTGACCGCGATGAGGAAGAGGACGCCCGCGACCGTCGCAGACTCGGCGACCGCCAGCGAGCGGGGGTGCCCACGGCGCGTCGCCGAGAGGTACACGCCGAACAGCAGGTATCCACAGAGGCCCGCACCCCCGACGATAGCGACCGCCAGCCCCGCTATCGACTGGACCTCGACGGGGCCGGAAATAGAGGCGACGACACCGACGAGAAGGCCGACGACCAGCACCGCGAACGCGCCTACCCAGGCCATCGGCTGGTCGGCATACGTCTCGAAGCGGTCTTCGCGCTCGCCCGCTGTGGACCGGGCGCTCGTCGACGCTCCCGGACTGTACTGGTACCAGCCACGCCCGCGAACGATCCATGCGACCACCGCCACCACGAACGCGCCCATTAGTCCCATGCTAGCGAGGTACGTGGTTGACATGTGATAATATTACAATATGACACGTAATAATCGTTTGCGTTCGGCCGGGTAGAAATCGGCGTCTTTGCTATTGAATTGTTGAACCAGCGAGGCGTCTCTCACCGAAAGCCTATACGCATCTGAAAACGACTGCGACCTGTGCAATCCGCCCCGTTCGCCGTTGAACAGTCTTTAATCGGCGCTGCTCTGGCGCTTACGACCGTCATCTACGTTGGAAATCTCATCGCACTGGGCTACTGGGCCCGTGCAGAGGCCAGCGCACGTAACGGCTCAACTCTCTGGACGTTCCTGTTCCTGTATACGGGTTTTGGGCTGGTCTACTACGTTTGGGTCCGCTACGTCCGACACGACTGGGAGTCGCGCTCGGAGCCAGCCGACCGGCGCGAACGGATAGTTACTGCTTACTCGCTTGCTGTTCTCCTCGCATTCATCGTCGGGGCGTTCGTCACGCCGCCAGATCCGATGACGCAAACCCTGACTCTCCCGCCGCTGTTTGCAGTCTCGTTCGTCGTCTCGTATCTGTTTGTCACGCGAGGGTCAGTCGACGGTCGCGGCAGAACTACTGTCTGAGCTGTGGGAGCGTGCTGTCGTCTGTGAGTGTGGGTCAGCTAGCACCGCCAAGTACCGACAGGACAGAGTGACAGAAGAGAACTCTGATTCCTCGGGGCATTGATTTCCGGCGACCAGCTGTCGGCCGCGCCACATCTGAAGAATAAGATGTCAGCAGAGCCAAACGGCTCGAACATAGCGTCCTCCCCCTTCAGTCATCAGCTAATGCCGACCACTGACGGCTCGGACAAGGAGTCCTCGCCGGTTCAGTCGTCGGCATCCGTCCGCGCCCGGCGCTGAATCGCCCGCTCGACGAAGTCTTCGGGAAGTTCGTCGATTTCGCCGGCCTGGACTGCCCAGAGGTTGGCGTAGAGGCCGTCGGCGGCAAGCAGTTCATCATGGCTCCCCCGTTCGACGATGCGGCCGTCCTCAACGACGAGAATCGTGTCGGCGTCTTTCACCGTCGAGAGGCGGTGAGCGATGGCAAACGTGGTCCGGTCGGCGGTCAGGTCGTCGAGGGACCGCTGGATGAGCATCTCCGTCTCCGTGTCCACGTCGCTGGTCGCCTCGTCGAGAATGAGGATTTCGGGGTCTTTCAGCATCGCCCGGGCGATGGCGATGCGCTGGCGCTGGCCGCCCGAGAGCTTGACGCCGCGCTCGCCGACCATCGTGTCGTAGCCGTCGGGGAGATTGCGAACGAACTGGTCGGCCTCGGCGGCCTCCGCGGCAGCGACGATCTCCTCGTCGGTGGCGTCGAAGCTTCCGTAGGCGATGTTCTCGCGGACCGTGCCATAGAACAGGAACGTTTCTTGGCTGACGTAGCCGATGGCACGGCGGATGCTCTGTATCTGCACGTCTTGCACATTCTGCCCGTCGATGCGGACTGCGCCCTCGTCCACGTCGTACATCCGGAGCAGGAGCTTCAGAACGGTGGATTTCCCCGCGCCGGTCGGGCCGACGAGCGCGACCGTCTCACCGCCCTCGGCCTCGAAAGAGACGTCCGAGAGCACCGGGTCGTCGCTGTCGTAGCCGAAGGTCACGTCATCGTACTCTACCCGCCCGTCGGTCACGGCGAGTGGCGGCGCGTCTTCGGCCTCTTCGAGGCGGCCAGGCGTGTCCATCAGCCCGAACACGCGCTCGGCGGAGGCGTAGGCCCGCTGGTACATGTTGATAATCTGTCCGAACTGCGCCATCGGCCAGACGAACCGCTGGGTGTAAATGATGAACGCGACGAACTGCCCGCGGGAGAGCGGCGCCGTCAGCGGGCCGGGTGCCTGCCCGGTGACCATCAGCCCGCCGACGACGAACGTGACGACGAACCCGATGCCCGAGACCAGTCGGAGGCCGGGGAAGAAGGTGATGCGCGTCTCGATGGCGTCCCAGTTGGCGTCGAGGTAGTCCGCCGAGGAGTCCTCGACGCGGTCGGCCTCGTAGGGTTCGGTGTTGGCGGTCTTGATTATCTGGATGCCGCTGAGGTTGTTTTCCAGTCTGGAATTGAGCTTTCCGACCGTCGACCGCACCTCGGCGTATTTGGGCTGGATAGTCTCGATGAACCGCTTGGTGAACACCGCGATAAGCGGCACCGGGAGCAACGCGACCAGCGCCAGCTGCCAGTTCATATAGAACAGGTACGTGGCGATGCCGACGACCATGATTATCATCCGCGAGGCGGAGTTGAGCCCGTCGTTGAGGAACTTCTCCAGCCGGTTCACGTCGTTTGACAACACCGACATCATCTCGCCGGTCTGCTTGTCGGCGAAGAAGTCCATGTTCAGCCGCTGCATCGTCTCGTAGGTGTCGGTGCGGACGGCGTGTTGGACGTGCTGGGCGAACTTGTTCCAGCCCCAGTTCCGACTCCAGTGGAAGACGGCCCCGAGGCCAAAGGAGGCGGCGATGATGCCGGCCGTGAGCCACAACTGCGGCCCCTGGCCGCTGGGAATCCAGGCGTCGGGAACCAGGAAGAGCCCGTACTCGGTCTCTTGGAGGAAGATGGCGTCGATAGCCAGCGCGAGGAGGATGGGCGGCAGCAGGTCCAGCATCCGGGCCACGATAGAACTGCAGAGGCCGACAACGAACGCCCCCAACTGCCCCCGGCCGTAGCCGGTGAACAGTCTGAGCATCGGCCGGTCGACGCGTTCCCTGGCGTCCTCGAACACGTCGTCGTCCGAACCCGCGTCGAAATCCATTATCGAATTCAGGGGCCGAACCCGCAAAAGGTCGTCGGGCTACGTGGCTTCGGGCGGCAGGTCGACCCGGTCGCCGACCTCGACGCCGGTTCGGTTTGTCCACCCGCGGTTCACTTCGAGGACGTACTTCCCATAGCCCGGATACTCCGCGCTGTACTGTTCGCCCTCCGGCGGGAGCGGCGCGTGGTGGATCGTTGTGATAGTGCCGTTAGCGTCGATGAAGATGATATCGAGCGGGAACGACATGTTCCGCATGACGTAGGTGTGTGTCCCCTCGGACTCGTGGACGAACAGCATTCCCTCGTCCGGTCCGAGTGACTCGGTCTCGCTCAGTCCGACATAGCGCTGATTGAACGTCTGTGCGATGCGAACCTCGACCGTGCCCAGTGGTTCCCCAGCGTTGTCTTCACGTACCGCGACGGTCGTCTCCGGCGTCGAAGCGTCCGTCCCGGTCGGTGTCGTCGCCGTCGTCGCTCCCTCTCGAACCGTCACTGTCCCCTCCTCGTACTCGCCAGTTCCCAGCACCTCGACCCAGAGCCCGGTCTGGAGGACCACGGCGGCGGCGACGAGAAGCCCGACGGCTCCCAGGACAACCACGGCAGGGCGCTGCATACTCCGTGTGAGGGACAGGCCGTGGGTAATACTGTCGGTGCCCACTGTCGACTGAGAGAGAAAGCGTTATTCCTGCCGATGGAAAACGGTGGAGTACGGGTCCGTGGTCTAGTTGGTTATGACGTGGCCTTTACAAGGCCGAGGCCGGTGGTTCGAATCCGCCCGGACCCATCCTGCGACGAACGGACGTGAGGAGCGGACGGTCTCAGTGGATTCGATTCCTGCCAGTCGCGCGCAACGCAGTGAGTCTTCCGTCGGTTCGACTCCACCGAGAGGGCACTACTCTCCCGAGCCCTCGTTCGCTTCGCTCACGAGGACGCCCCGGAACAACTGGGTTCCTTGGGGCATTCAATTCCAAGCTCAGTTGTGGTAGAGCCAGCTACGCCTCGCCGCTTTCGGCCTCAGTTTGAACTCCAGCGGGGCAAGCGCCCACGCGCAGCCGCCAACTCCCAATATCAGGCCCTCTATCTCGATTGATAGTCGCCCGTAACCCATATATCCGGAGTAGTGGTAGTGCGTGGCATGATAGACGGCTCGACGTGTCCGGCCTGTAGCGGGCACGTCTCAACGACCAATGGTACTGAGTACGAATGTGACGACTGTGGCGAGACGTTCGACAGCGCGGACCTGTTTCTCCCGTAATCGGCGGCCGAACCACTCGTCGATACCACATAATCTGCGCCCGCTTTCGAAATGCTTTTTTCTACCCTCGTCATCGCTTGGAGTGCACGCCGCCTTAGCTCAGACTGGGAGAGCACTCGACTGAAGATCGAGCTGTCCCCGGTTCAAATCCGGGAGGCGGCATTTCTCGACGGACAAAGCGAGCAGCGAAGACGCTTACAAGCGGATTTGAATGCAGTGACAAAGTAGCGACCACCGCGTTACCCTGTTGACTCGACACAGCCGCCGGAACAGGTACGTTCGTGGCGACGAGTAGCATGGGTATGACAGAAAAGTCAGCACATGAGCAGATGGAGCGCCACGCGACCCTGACCGACGAACTCACCGCCCTCAGTGCGGAGCGGGGCGCCGTCGCGGCGGGAGTACAGGAGCGGCTTGCTGACGCGGTTTCGGAGGCGATAGCAAAAGCGGGTACGAATGTCGGGAGCCTTGGGCAGTCCAGAGACGGCAGGCGCTTCCGGTTCGAGGCGCGCCTCGACCGGGCGGCGCTGGTGGCGGCGGTGACGGAAGCGCTGCCGGACGGGTTCGTCGTCTCCCACGTCAACGAAGATGGGACACTGAGTGTGGACTGGACCGGTGACAGCATCACACCGTCGAAGCGGGAACACGGGGCCATCCTGAAGGCGATCATCGCAGAGGAGACAGAGACAGACAGTGACGGCTTCATCGAGTCCGTGCCCACCCGTGACCGGGTGCTGGCACGGGCGGTGGAACTGGGCGTCGACGAAGGGGACGCGGCAGACCGCCTCAGTCGGCTGGCGACGCTGGACGTGGTCGATATCACCGACGAAGGGGTCTACCCCGACGAGAACTTCTCGCGGTATTAGCGGCAGGGGCGGATGTCGGCTGACAGCAGGCTCAAAAGGAGACGGAGACTGTGCCGCCGTGACCGACGTTTATTACTTGGTCCGGCCAGTGGTGTCAGACGAAATGGCAGTACTATCGACAGAAGACGAAGGGAAGTTTCTCATGGACGCACAGGGAGAACAGATCGGCATCGTAACCGAGGTTGACCCGAAGGAGCAGGTCGCGTATGTCGAACCGGACCCGGACCTCACCGAGGCTTGGGTGCAGGGACTCGGGTTCGGTGACGCCGACGAGGACGACATCGAGATCGCTGCTGACGCCATCGGAACGGTAACTGACAGCGAACTTCGTGTGACGGTCGATCTGTAGTCACGCGACGGATCCGGGGCGCTCGCCCACCACATGACAAATTGACAATCGCTGGCTCAGGATAACAGGTTACTAAAGATGATATCACTGCCCGTTCAGTTACTATCGACAGAGAGTTGTTGAAAAAGGCCTATTCGATTTCGATTCGGTTCGAATCGTCGGCGTCAGCCGCGCGTGGCAGCGTTATTTCGAGAACGCCGTTGTGGTAGGTGGCGGTGATCGCATCGTCTGAGACCGGCTGTGGAACGGCGACTCGCTCGGCGACTCGTCGGCTGTGTCGGCGAGCGCCGGCGCTGGTCTCTTCAGCAACCGTGCTCTCACCCTGGATTGTGAGGACGCCGTCGTCGAAACGAACGGCGAGGTCGTCCCGCTCGAAGCCCGGGAGGTCGACCATCACGGCGTATCCGTCGTCGGTCTCGTCGACGTGGAGGTTCGTGTCGATGCCGTGTCGGCGGTGGTCGTCCGAGTGTGTGCTAACCGGTCGGTCAGTGCGGTACTCGGGACTGTTGTCCGTTCGGCGTCCCGAATCGGCCCCTGTCCACCGGCCGAAACTGTCGTCCATCATCTCCCGTTGTGTCTGTGCAAAGAGTCGGAGCATTGTCTCGAAGGGGTCGTCTTTGTGTGTCATAATTACATTATATACGCTCGTGGTTATATTAACAATTGCGTAGCACATGCTATCACGGAAATATAGAAGCGCCGTAACGGATCGACACTCGACCGGGTCGGGTGTGCGTGAGAGGGGGCCGTAGCGGAACTGTTTTGACAGGCGTACAGCTAGAACAGCCAGAGCAAACCGCCGAGTACCCGGTCCGTCGGTGGCCGGGCGGCTGGATACGAAACAAACCATGGCAACCGATTCCGGCACCCGGATGGACCCTTCGGCCGACGAGGTATCGAACTACGACTATCAGAACGACACCGTCGCCCGGTCCGGTCTCGTAGACGACCTGCAGACGCGTATCGACGGCGAGGTCCGGTTCGATGAGTACTCGCGGCAGTTGTACGCGACCGACGCCAGCCTCTACGAGGTACTGCCCATCGGCGTCGTCTACCCGCGCTCGACCGAGGACGTAGCCGCGGTCATGTCCTACTGTGCCCAGCGAGAGATTCCGGTTCTTCCCCGGGGCGGCGGGACGAGCCTCGCCGGCCAGACCGTCAACGAGGCCGTCGTGCTGGATTTCTCGCGGTACATGAACGAACTCGTCGAGACGCGGCCGGACGACCGGCGGGCGCGAGCGCAGCCGGGCATCAAGCTCGGCGATCTGAACGGGGAACTGGCCGACCACGGGCTGAAGTTCGCTCCAGACCCCGCATGGGGCGACAAGAGCGTGCTCGGGGGCGCTATCGGCAACAACTCCACCGGCGCGCACTCCCTGCAGTACGGCAAGACCGACGCCTACATCGAGGAGTGCGAGGTCGTCCTCGCGGACGGCACTGTCACGACTTTCGGCAAAATTAGCCGCGAAGAACTCCGCGACCGGGCGGACCCAGACGGCGACCTCGAAGCCCGGATTTACGCCGAAATAGAGCGGATACTCGCCGAGGAGGGCGAGGAAATCGAGAGCCACTACCCGGACCTGAAGCGCAACGTCTCGGGGTACAACCTCGACTGGGTCCTCGAAGACGCCGAGGACGGGACCGTCAACGTCGCCTCGCTGCTGGCCGGCAGCGAGGGCACGCTGGCCATCGTCACCGAGGCCGAGGTGTCCCTGGAGCCGATTCCCGAGACCAAGTCGATGGCCTTGCTCGCCTACGAGGGACTCATCGAGGCCATGGAAGACGTTTCGGACATCCTCGAACACGACCCGGCGGCCGTCGAGGTACTCGACGACGTGCTCATCGATCTGGCCCGCGACACCGCCGAGTTCGAGGACGTGGTCGGCATGTTGCCCGACGGGACCCGGGCGGTCCTCATCGTGGAGTTCTACGCCGACGACGAGGAGAGCGGCCGCCGGAAGGTCGCCGACCTGCTCGCGGACCGGACCGAGGGCGTCGCCCCCGACGCCGACCCGACGGCGGGCCGGACCGTCGTCGACGCGCCGGTGCGGGCCTTCGACGCCATGGAGGCCCACGAAGAGGCCAAACGCGAGAAATTCTGGAAGATGCGCAAGTCCGGCCTCCCCATCCTGCTCTCGCGGACGACCGACGAGAAACACGGCTCGTTCATCGAGGACACCGCCATCCCGCCCGAGAACCTCCCCGAGTACGTCGCCGACTTCCAGGAGATTCTGGAGGCCCACGACACCTTCGCCTCCTTCTACGCCCACGCCGGGCCCGGCGTGCTCCACATCCGCCCGCTCATCAACACCAAGACAGTCGAGGGCGTCGAGACGATGGAGTCCATCGCCGACGCGGTGACGGACCTCGTCGTGAAATACGGCGGGAGCGTCTCGGGCGAGCACGGCGACGGCCGCGCCCGCACGCAGTGGAACAAGAAGCTCTACGGCCCGGACCTCTGGGAGACGTTCCGGGAGGTCAAGTCCGCGTTCGACCCCGACTGGCTGCTCAACCCCGGCCAGGTCGTCGGCGTCGACGACGCCGCTGTCGAGTCCGGCGCAAAGCCCGAGCGGGCGCGCACGGTCGAGATGACCGAGCACCTCCGATTCGACCCGGCCTACGAGTTCGAGACCGGGTTCGACCCCGCGCTGGAGTGGGACAACGACAACGGGATGCAGGGGATGGTGGAGCTCTGTCACGGCTGTGGCGGCTGTCGCGGGCCACAGGAGACCACCGGGGGCGTGATGTGCCCGACCTACCGCGCCGCCGAGGAGGAGATTACCGCGACGCGGGGCCGGGCGAACATGCTCCGGCAGGCGATGAGCGGCGACCTCCCGGACGATCCCACCGACGAGGAATTCATGCACGAGGTGCTCGACCTCTGTATCGGCTGCAAGGGGTGTGCGAAGGACTGCCCGAGCGAGGTCGACATGGCGAAGCTCAAAGCCGAGGTGACCCACGCCCACCACCAGAAACACGGCTCCAGCCTGCGGGACAAGGTGTTCGCCAACATCGATGCGCTTGCCGGACTCGGAAGCACGTTCGCGCCGCTGTCGAACCTCGCGACGAAGGTGCCGGGCGCTCGCACTGTCCTCGAAAAGGCGGTCGGCATCGCCCCCGAGCGGACGCTTCCAAGCTTCCAGCGCAGGACGCTACAGGACTGGTTCGACGACCGCGGCCCGCAGGTCCCGGCCGGCGATGCCGAGCGGCAAGCCTTGCTGTTCCCCGACACGTACACGAACTACAGCCACCCCGAGGTCGGGAAAGCCGCCGTTCGCGTGCTCGAAGCCGCGGGCGTCCACGTCCAGTTGGCTGACCGAACCGACAGCGGCCGGCCGGCCCACTCGAAGGGGTTTCTGGACCAGTCCCGAGCCACTGCGCGGGACAACGTCGACGCGCTCGTTCCCGCAGTCGAGGAGGGTTGGGACGTGGTGCTGGTGGAACCGAGCGACGCCGTGATGTTCCAGTCGGACTATTTAGACCTGCTCTCGGGGGAGGACGTGGAGGTGCTCGCCGAAAACGCGTACGGCGTCTGTGAGTACCTCGACACCTTCCGGCTGGACGAGGGGGCCGACTGGGACGCTGGGCGCGAGACGCTGACCTACCACGGCCACTGCCACCAGAAGGCGACGAAGAAGGACCACCACGCCGTCGGCGTGCTCCGGCGGGCCGGCTACGACGTGGACCCGCTGGATTCTGGCTGTTGTGGCATGGCCGGCTCCTTCGGCTACGAGACCGAGCACTTCTCGATGAGCAAAGCTATCGGCTCGATACTGTTCGACCAGATAGGCGACAGCTGCGGTGACACCGTGGTCGCGCCCGGCGCGTCCTGTCGCACGCAACTGGACGACTGGGCAGAAAGTGACGGGGAGCCGCCGCATCCAGTCGAGAAGCTCGACGCAGCCCTAGCCTGACGATTCCTCGGGCTGGCGCACCGCCTGAACGATGCCGACCGTCTGGCCGACCAGCGCAAGTCCGATGCCGGCGAGCAACGCGGTTTCCGCCGGCGGGAACAGCGCGCCAGCGTACACTGCCGCACCGAGAACACTCAGCACTGCGCCGGCCGTGTACGCCCGCTGGCCTGCCGGAACGTGCTTCCCAGTGTAGTAGAGGCCGACGCCCGGAACAGCCATCCACCCCAGTAGTGTCGTCGTCAGGAACGGAACCCGGAGCGGAGAGTAGAGGAAACCGACGATGCCGCCGACGGTGAGCAGGAGTCCAACGAGCAGAATATCGCGCCAGATACGGAGGACGCCAGTTACCATCTCGTCCCACGAAAGAACGACGAACGCAGCGATGAGGACGGCGGCGACGACGTGAAACGCCAGCACTGTCCGCTCAGTGACCGCGTCGAGATGCGCAAGTCCTACGAGCAGCCACGCGAGCGGGATGAGTACGGTCGGACCCTGTGCGCGCAAGCGAGGGAACATACCCCCCACTGTGCCCCCCACAATCAAGAAACGTCGGTCGTGCGGTACTGTGTCACGCTCGCGGGAGTTCGACAACGAAGTGCGCGCCGTCGAGGTCGGTGTCGGCGAAGTCCGTGTCGAATTCGCTGGCGGAGTCGGCGAGGTAGATGTCGCCGCCGAAGCTGGTAACGAGCGTCTCGACGAGATGGAGCCCACCGCCGTGCGTGTCGCCCGCTCGCGGGTCGAAGATGTTGTCACGCCGGTCGTCGGGAATCCCCGGGCCGTCGTCGACCACGTGAATCTCGACGACATCGCCAGTTTCGCGGATCGCGACGAACACCGACGGGTGATCGCGCTCGTCTCCAGTCGACTGGCCGGCCTCCGCTCGCGGTGCCTCGCTCTGTAGCGCTGCCCCGTCCGTCGCGGTCCCCTCGGCGGAGAGTTCGGCCGCTGGCGTCCCGTGTTCGATAGCGTTCTCTATGAGATTCCGGAGAACCGGGCGGGCGGCCTCGTTTGTGCGTGCCATCGCGCTGCCCGATGCTTGAAACTCGATAGCGATGGGATGTGTTTGCTCGATTCGCTGTATCACCGCCTCGGCGATTCCGACAACGTCAGTCGGTTCGAAGGTCGGGTCGGGACCGAGGGTCTCGACGACAGCCCCGGCGTTGTCGACCAGGCTGTCGAGTTCGGTTACCTGTTCACGAATCGCGTCCGCTGCCGTTTGAATCGTCTCCGAGTCGGCGTTGCGCCGGATGATTGTCCCCCGGCCGTCAATAACGACCAGTCCGTTCGCGATATCGTGCCGGAGCAGGTCGTTGACGAACGACAGCGTGTTCGCGGTTCGGGTCGCACGGCTGGCATCCTGACGGGCCCGGACCGCGAGCGTGCCCGCGATGAGTCCCGTGACAGCGCCAGTCTCCATCGCCAACAGGGTGACGAACACCGGTTCGGCGATCGTTCGGCCCTCCATCATACGGATAAACACGCTCAAACCGATGACCGTCCCGACTGCGAGACTGCCAGCGACGCTCCAGACGAAAACGGTCCAGATCTGCTCACCCGGTGTCGACGACGAGACGAGGCGATAGCTGCCATACACCAGCACCAGCGGCAGTAGTCCGTCAAGGCCCAGTGCAAGCACGGGGCCACCGACCTGTCCGATGCGCTGTGTCTCGATACCGAGGTGCCAGACGACGGCCACACCTGTAAAAGCGAGACCGAAGCCAGCGAGCAGCCACGGCGCAAGGCGGGCCCGGACACCGCGGTACATAGTTACGACTTGTGCTCGAATGGCTAATTCCATTCGATTAGTGAAATGATAGGACCGAGCGCGACGCCGAAGCGTCGACAGCCAGCCGGGAGATCAGCCGACGCGTGTGGTGTGCCAGTATTACACACTCTCTAATCGCCAGACTGCGGGCGGTTTTCTCTGTTTCCTACCAGAGTATCGTACCGACACTGTTATCCGTGGTGCTGGCATCTCTATGGTTGCAATGGCGAAAGGAACGGTTGATTTCTTCAACGACACTGGCGGTTACGGTTTCATCGATACTGAGGACGCGGACGAGGACGTCTTCTTCCACATGGAAGACATCGGCGGCCCGGACCTCGAGGAAGGACAGGAGCTCGAATTCGACATCGAGCAGGCGGACAAGGGTCCGCGCGCCAACAACGTCACGAGGCTCTAACGATGGCGACAGGCACTGTCGACTTCTTCAACGACACTGGTGGCTACGGCTTCATCGAGACCGACGATGCGGACGAAGACGTCTTCTTCCACATGGAAGACGTCGGCGGCCCTGACCTCGAAGAGGGGCAGGAAGTCGAGTTCGACATCGAGCAGGCGGACAAGGGTCCGCGTGCGACCAACCTCACGCGACTGTAAGACCGGTTCTGTCTGCAGTCTAGCACTATAATCACTTGTCAGCGGTCGCGGTGTACGCACGCACGGCAGTGTCGCTGGCACGCACACAACTCACGGCGAGCAACGGCACTCGGCGAGACACGCCACTACGTGAGCAGTGGCGACGCCGCCCGATAGACGATCTCCATCGGCAGCCCCGCCGCGTCCCGCGGCGGTTCGGGCGGGAGCGTGTACAGTTCTCCGTCATCCGGGACAGCTGTGTACGCGAGGACGACAGCGTCCAGCACGTCGTCGATAGCCACTGCCGTGCCACCAGTCGCTTCGGCGGCCTTCTGGACCGTCGGGGCAGCGTCGCGGTCGTAATGGGCGAGAATCCGCATCCGCTCTGCGTATCCCCCGGCGGTGCGCTTCGAGTAACTGAGCGGCTCGCCGGCGAACGCCCGGAAACAGACCTCTGGGTGAGACTCTCGGATAGCGGCGGCGGCCTCGGGCAGTTCCTGCAGGAGTTCATCGACCCGGGCGAGGCTGTCGCTGCGTTCGAACGCCCGCTCGGAGAGGTCGTTCCCGGTCTTGCGCTTGTGGACGCGATTGGCCGTCGAGTAGCGCTGTTTTCGCGTCGCTTCCCGTACCGGCGGTGTGTGGATGGTCGAGCTGCGCGCACCGAGAACGGACCGAGCGAGTTCGTCACACCGGCGGTCCGGCTCGCCGGATTCGACAAGTCCGATTGGGACGCCGACCAGAATCCGGCGGGCGCGCTCGTCGTAGGCTGACCAGCACGCACCGATACTGTCGAACACCGACGCGTGGTCGAAGCCGTCGCCAGTGAACGCGACAGCAACCCAGGACTCGTCGCTCCGATCAACGCCGACGTACAGCGGTTCCGCCATTGTGGATACTCGTTCCGACGGGCGCAAAAGTGTATCCCGAGGTGTTTCTTGCCCAACCGGTCACGCACCTAAGCTATCGGTCGACGTGCTGACGGCCCCGAGAACGGGTCACGTCTGCCCGAATTTCGTGAGGTCTTTGAGTGGTACCAGGCGGTGTTCCAGCGCCGGTTTCGTGTAGCCAGCCGACTCCTCGGAGACGCCGCTTGTGAACACCAGCACCCTCTGCTGGAGGACATGCGGCACGCCGTCAGTGTCTCTGATGATGTCGACCGACCGCCACGCTTCGTCTTCCATGTGTCTGACTCACACGCCGCTGCCACGTGTCTCTTTCCCCGCTACGAGTCCGGCCCGACGAATATCGTCCGGAGCCGCGCACCGCAGTCCGGACAGTATGCCAGCGCTCGGTATCGAGGTCGCCGAACGTCTCCCGGCGAATCGCATCCCCGACGCTGACCGACCGGCCGCAAGTATCACACTTCTCCGCCATACGGATCGGTGGCGGGCCAGAATCAAAACCCGCTCGCCCACAGGCATTTAGCCGGCGCGGGCGTGGGGCCGGCCATGGACGGTGTCGTACTCGCCGCCGGCGAGGGAACGCGGATGCGACCGCTCACCGCCGACAAGCCGAAGGGACTGGTCGAGGTGGCCGGACAGCCGCTGCTGACCCACTGTTTCGAGACGCTGCTGTCGGTCGGCGTCAACCGCCTGGTCGTCGTCGTCGGCTACCGCGGCGACGACATCGTCGCCCGCTACGGCGACCAGTACCGGGACACGCCGATAGCGTACGTCCGACAGGAGGAACGGCTGGGGCTGGCCCACGCGCTCGAACAGGCCCGGACCGCCGTCGACGGGACCTTCGTCGTGTTGAACGGCGACAACGTCTGCCGGGCGAACGTCGGCGACGCGCTCGCCCGCCACCGCGAGAGCGACGCCAGCGCCACGCTACTGGTCGAGGACGTGTCCCGGGCCGAGGCTAGGTCGACCGGCGTCGTCACAACGGACGGGGAAGGACGGGTGACTGGCCTCGTCGAGAAGCCGGCGGACCCGCCGTCAACGCTAGTCGCGCGGGGCTTTTTCGTGTTCGAACCGGCTATCGGCCACGCCTGCGCGCTGATACGTCCCTCCGAGCGGGGTGAGTACGAACTCCCCGACGCAATCGACCTGTTGCTGAGTGCCGGCCACCGCGTCGAGGCGGTCGAACTGGAGGGGTGGTGTCACAACGTCAACGAACCAGCCGACGTGGACGCGGTTGAGGAACAGCTCGGCTGACGGCGTCGACCGTTGCCAAGCGAAGCAGCGCGCGGACGCGGCGACGGAACATCGAAGGAGCGTCACCCCAATACAGGGGTATGACAGCCGTTCGGTCGCTGGCGCTCGTCGCACTTGCCGCGGTCGTAGCACTGGCGGGCTGCGGTGCGTTTTTCGGTGGTGGCGACTCGACGGAGTCGAAAGCGACGATAACGCCCGCCAACGTGCCAACAGAGGACGCGAAAGCGGCAGAACCGGCGGCGGGCGGGCGGGAGTACTGGGGCAACGTCTCCGTCGACACCAACAGATCGGCCGTGACACAGCCGCGGGTCCTCGAACTGCGGCCGAACTGCGAGCGACCGCCTGGGCTGGTCGTCCACATCCAGGTCCTCGCGTTGCAGAACAACGACCCGGCGACGAACGAGGGT
Source organism: Haloarcula sp. Atlit-120R (assembly GCF_003665885.1). NCBI lineage: Archaea > Methanobacteriati > Methanobacteriota > Halobacteria > Halobacteriales > Haloarculaceae > Haloarcula > Haloarcula sp. Atlit-120R. The sequence goes on from NZ_QPLN01000001.1 coordinate 891,397, forward strand.
ATCAACACGACCTGGCAGTTCGCCGCGCCATCGAACCGGGACCTGACGGGACCGTACTCGAACTTCGTCCGAACGATCCAGAGCGGGTTTGAGCCGCTCCTGAACGCGACGGGCGTGCGGTACGGGCCGCTCGACCGCGACGGCGACACCGCGTCACAGCCGGTAACGGTCGTGAATGCGAACGGAACGACGACGAGCTACCGCTGGACGGTCGAAAAGCAGACCGAAGCGCCCTACGAGGGCTGCTGGATGACGACTGGGGTGGCCGCTACCCCTCCATCCCGCTGAAGGAGAGGCCGCCCTCGATGTAACGCTGGGCGAACAGGTACGCGAGCATAATCGGCGAGGCGAAGGTGAGCGCGAACGCGGAGAAGCGCGCCCACGGGATGGAGTACTCGTCGACCATCGCGTACAGACCGACCGGCAGGGTGTAGTTCTCCGTCCCCAGTAGCGTCTGGGCGACGACGAACTCCGTCCAGCCGGTGAGGAAGACGAAGATGAACACCGTCGCCAGCCCGGCAGTCGACATCGGGATAATGACTTCCGTCACCACGCGCCACGGCGGCGCGCCGTCGACGACGGCGGCCTCCTCGTAGGAGACCGGGATGCCGTCCATGTAGGTCTTCAGCAGCCAGGTGTTGAACGGCACGGCGGTCGCCGCGTAGTACACCGCAAGCGCCAGTTTGCTGTCGTTGATGCCGAACTGAACGTACAGCGCATACATCCCGATGAGCAGGGCGACACCGAGACCGCCACCGACCTGTGTCATCAGGACATAGAGGAACAGAATCTTCCGTCGGAAGAGGAACTCACGGCGGGAGAGCGCATAGGCCGCTGGAATGATGAGCGACATCGCGATCAGCACGGTTGGAATCGCCACCATGAGGCTGTTCCAGAGGAAGTGCTTGAAATCCGACGGGCGATCGACGCCGTAGTCGGACGCGTCAAGCAGTTCGATCCCCGGCGTCTGGAACACGAAGGCGAGGTCGGTGAACGGAATGGCCGCTGAGATCGAGTACGACGGCACGATGAGGTCGCCGATAACCCAGATGAACGGTTTGACCGTAGGGTTAGACGGAACCAGCGAGAAGCTCTCAGACGTGTACAGCGAGCTTCCGGAGCCGGAGAGGGCCGCCATCAGAATCCAGTAGATCGGGAAGAGGAGCGCCAGCACGACCAGCGTCGCGCCGATGGTCGAGAGGATGACCTTCAGAACTGCCGAAGCGGGCAGTTCACCGCGACGGACGGCCTGCACGGTGTAGGACCACTTTCGAACTGTTCGGGCGGGCATCGTGGCGAGCGTCTTGACATCGTCGCTGAGCTTCCGGGCGATTGCACCGAGCAACATCAGTCGTTCACCCCGTCTGCGAGTTTGCCTTTCTTCACGTTGAGCCACATGAACGCGCCGATGAAGGCGAGCGCGATGATGCTGATTGCCGCGCCGCGGCCGTACTGCTGGAACGACAGCGCCTCGCGGTACCCGTAGACGACGATGAGTTCGTTCGCCCGTGCCGGGCCGCCCTGATTAAACACGAACGGGATGAGGAACTGCTGGAACGACGCCGCCGACGTGAGAATCGACGCGAACAGGACGGGCCGCTTAATCGACGGCAGGGTGATGTGGGCAAAGCGTGCGAGAAACCCCGCGCCGTCGACGACGGCCGCCTCGTGGAGTTCCTCGGGTACGTCCTGGAGCGCGCTGACGGTGATGATGACCATGAACGGGTACGCCAGCCACGCCTCCGTGACGTTGTACGCGACGAAGGCGGTCCAGCGGCCCGAGAGCCACGCGACCGAACTCGCCCCGAACGCGGTCAGTAGCTGATTCATCAGTCCGAACTCGGCGGAGCTGAAGATGCCGCGCCACACCGTGATGGTGAAAATCGGCGGCAGCCCCATCGGGAAGATGATAAGCGAGCGCAGGACGCGCTTGCCCCGGACGAGGTCGCTGGTGACGACGAGCGCGATAGCCAGGCTCGCCCCGATTTTGAGCGTGACGCTCGTGGCGACGAACAGCCAGGTGACGCCGAAGGAGTTCCAGAACTGCGGGTCGGTCAGCACGTCGGCGTAGTTCTCTAGCCCGACGAACAGCGCGTCGCCGAACGTGAGCACGGCGACGACGCCCTCGCCGGCGAACAGGTTGGCCGGCTCTGCGTTCGTAAAGGAGATCCCCAGCAGGTAGAGGACCGGGAACAGCATGAACGCCGAGAAGACAAACAGCCCCGGAAGTACTAGCAGTAACGACGCGTCGTCCCGCGTCAGAAACGGGACCGATTCGATCCGGTCCGCCGCTCGTGAAACGGTACTCATGGGCAGTTCTTACTCCCAGTTGCTGCGGATTTCCTCGGCGGCGGTCGTCAGCGCGTCCTCGGCGCTCGCGTCGCCGTTGAACGCTTCGATGAGGGCGTTCTCGAGCGGCGACCACACCTTGTTCATGCGCGGGTCGGTCGGCATCGGGACGCCCTGACTGACGGTCTGGGAGTACGTCTGGACGTGGTCAGGAAGATCGTCACTGCCGACGAGGCTGTCGAGCACCGGAATCGCGCCCTGTTCTTGAGCGAGGCGCGTGGCGTGGTCCTCGTTGGTAGCGAACCACTCGACGAAGTTCCGGGCGGCCGTGGCATCGGCTCCGCCCTCGCTCATTGCGTCCGCGAAGTACCACATCGAGATACCGGTGTACGGCGTCACCTCGCCGCCGTCGATCTCTGGGAACGTCGCCACTTCGTAGTTCACGTCGCTCTGGTTCAGCGTCGCCAGGTACCACGGCCCGTTGACTGCGAAGGCGGCGTTGCCCTCCGAGAACGTCGCGGCCTGCGGTTCGTAGTTCGGGTCGTCGGGCATGTACGGACGGAGGGTATCGAGAGCGAACTGAAGCCCCTCGATAGCTTCGTCGGCATCCAGCCCGAGCGCCGGGTCCTGCTCCGGGTCGAAGTAGTAGCCGCCGAAGGCCTGGATCCACCCGCTCGTGAAGTACGGGTCGAACGGCGCGGCGAGCCCGTACTGGCTGCTGCTCGGGTCGTGGTACTCCTCCATTGCCGCTACCATGTCGTCAATAGTTTCAGGTGGTTCAGCGACGATATCGGTGTTGTAGATGAGCGTCACCGTCTCCGCCGAGTGCGGGAGGCCGACGACGGCGTCGTCGAACTGGACGGCAGAGGCTGCGGCGTCGGTGAACTGGTCGAGACTCACGGAGAGTTCGTCGGACTGGTCGACGACGAACTCCCGCTGGTAGTAGTCGCCGACCCAGTCGTGTGCCCACTCGAATATCTCCGGCCCCTGTCCGGCCGGAATAGCGCTCGTGGTCTTCTTTTCCATGTTGGAGATATCCGACCCATCGACGCCGAACTCTGTCTCGCTCGCGAACGTCTGCATCGCGTCCTTGCGTGCAGGAATCTCCGAGTCCTGAAGCTGGTACCACGCCGTCGCGGTCCCGCCGGACTGCTGACTCCCATCGCTTGCCCCGTCGTCCGAGCCGCCGGAAGCCGTTTCGCCGTCCGAGCCGCCACTGCCCTGCTCTTGCACACTACAGCCAGCAAGGGCTGTAGCCGCCCCGACACCGCCGATCCGTTTGAGCACCGTCCGTCGTTCCATTGTCATGGATAGATATGGGATGAAATAGTCCTTCATAACTTAAATCATTCGGAAATAGAAGGAGACAATGATGACAGATTCAGAGAGACAGCACAGATGTACCTCGCTGTGTGTCGGTTTCAGTAAGTCCGCTTCTCAGAAGTAGTGAAGTGATATTTTTTCTAAAATTGGACCAGAAGCGTAACACTCACAGTACCGACCCCGTACCGTAGGCGTATGCACCATCCAGGCCCGCCGCGGTTCGCCACCGTCGGCGAATCTGTCGAACTGGCCCCGCGCCGGCCCGACCCCGGCATGGCCGCCGAGTGGCGGTTACTCGAGCGGCCAGCGGCGAGTACGGCGACGCTTGACGGCGGCCCAGTCTGTCACCTCGAGCCGGATACCTCAGGTGTCTATCGAGCCGAGGTAACCACCACAGATAGTACACATGAGCAAATCATCCGAGCGTTCCCGGCCGTCACCGAGACCATCCGGTTCAGCGTCACCGAAGACGACTTCGACGGCGAGGACATCGCCGTCGCCGACCGCGCCGTCGTCATCGGGAAGTTCAACGACTTCACGATGGGGACACACTGGGCCGAGCGGGACGGTGACGAGTGGGTCCTCGAGGCGGACCTGCCGCCCGGGACCCACCACGCCATTTTCAGTTTCGACGGGTCCTTCGAGTCGACCGCGACCGACGAGGTCACCGTCGAAGGCCCCGGTCGACCCCGGATCGAGCTCACCAGTGCGACAGAAGACGGGTCCCTCGTTGTCTCGGCGGATACTCACGCGGCCCCGTCAGGGAGCGAGCCCGCGGTAGAGTTTTACCTCGACGGCCGAGACGCGCTGGAAGAGTCGGCTGTGAGCATCCACGGCGACGAACTCCGGGTGCCACGGGACGCACTACCCGAAACGGCCCGCGTTCACGCGGTTGCCGTCGCCGAGCGCCACAGCGTCGCTGATACGCTGGTCGTGGAACACGGCAGGGAAAACGAGAGCGCGGACACAGGCGCGACGGTGTCCGTCTCGCGGCCGGCAGACCCGCCGGCCTGGGCCGGCGATGCCACCATCTACGAGATATTCGTCCGGTCGTTCGCCGGCGAAACCGTCGACACGACCTTCGAGGCCATCGAGCGGCGGGTCCCCTATATCGAGTCACTTGGCGTCGACGTGGTCTGGCTCACCCCCGTTCAGGCCAGTCCGACTCGACACGGCTACCACATTACGGACTTCTTCGATACTGCGACAGACCTGGGAACGCGCGAGGAGTTCGAGTCGCTGGTCGACCGGCTCCACGACGCGGGAATCCGGGTCGTCTTCGATTTAGTCATCAACCACACCTCGCGGGACCATCCGGCCTTCCAGCTCCACCGGACTGGCGTCCCCGAGTACGCCGACTACTACGAGCGCGTCCCGGCCGAGCGCGACGTCTCGGATGTCGACTGGGCGGGCGAGGACGCGCCGGGCTACTACTTCAACTGGACGCGGATTCCGAACCTCAACTACGACTCGCTCGACGTCCGGCGCTGGATGCTCGACGTGGTAGACGAATGGCGCGACGTGGTCGACGGCTTTCGCTGTGACGTTGCCTGGGGCGTGCCACACGGGTTCTGGAAGGAGGTCCGCGAGCGGGTGAAAGCCGACGACCCCGAGTTCCTGCTGCTCGACGAGACAGTCCCGCGAGACGCCGCCTTCGCCGAGAACGAGTTCGACGTGCATTACGACACGGACCTGTTCGACACGCTGCGCGATATCGGGACCGGCGAGGAGCCGGCGTCGGCGCTGTTCGAAGCGCTTGACGCGACGGCCGAGCACGGCTACCCCGACCGCGCCGGCCACATGCGCTACGTCGACAACCACGACGAAGACCGCTATATCGACGAGTGCGGGGCCGCACCGCTTCGGGCGGCCGTCGGGGCCACGTTCACGCTCCCAGGAACGCCGATGATATACGCCGGGCAGGAGCGCGGCGTCGAACAACAGCGCGGGACGATGCGGTGGCACGACGGCGACAGCGCGCTGACCGACTTCCACCGGCGACTGGTCGCGCTGCGAGCGGACCACGCCGCACTCCGCGCGCCCGGGGTGCATCCGGTTCCCCACACGGTTGAAACAGGCGCTTCGGACGGAGTCGTCGCGTACGAGCGCACCGACGGTGATGAGACGCTGGTGATCGTTCTGCACTTCGGCGACGGCACGGCGAGCGTCTCACTTGATAGCGCAGTCGGGGACACTGACCTCCTCAGCGGCACGCCGGTCGGTAGCGACGGGACGATTGCGGTCGGAGATGTCGTCGTGGTACCGGCGACGAGAGAGCGCTGACAGCGCTCGGTTCCACAACCGAACCGACTCTGCTAGAACTTCTATGAAAAATCCCATCAAACTTATTAGCGATGGGTGTGAGACTCTGTGTAATGGCGAGTCTCGAACTAGACGGTCTCCGTAAGGAGTTCGACGGTGGCTCCATCGTGGCAGTCGACGACATCGATCTGTCCATCGACGATGGGGAGTTCGTAACCGTCGTCGGCCCCTCGGGGTGTGGGAAGTCAACGACACTGCGGATGATTGCCGGCCTCGAACGGCCGACGAGCGGCCGTATCCGCATCGGCGACGAAGACGTGACCGACGTCCACGCCCGCAAGCGTGACGTGGCGATGGTGTTCCAGAACTACGCACTGTACCCGCACAAGTCCATCCGGCAGAACATGGCGTTCGGTCTCCGGGTGAGTACGGACCTCTCGAAGGCCGAACGGCAAGAGCGAGTCACCGAAACGGCCGAGATGATGGGTATCGGCGACCTGCTGGATGACACGCCGGACCAGCTCTCCGGGGGGCAGAAACAGCGTGTCGCGCTCGGGCGCGCCATCGTCCGTGAGCCGGACGTGTTCCTCTTCGACGAGCCACTCAGCAACCTCGACGCGAAGCTCCGGACGACGATGCGGACGGAGATCCAGCGGCTGCAAGAGGAGCTCGGGATTACGGCCGTCTACGTCACCCACGACCAAGAAGAAGCGATGACGATGGGCGACCGCATCGTCATTCTCAACGACGGGAAACTCCAGCAGGCCGGTCGCCCGAAGACGGTGTACGAGAACCCGACGAACCAGTTCGTCGGCGGCTTCGTCGGCTCACCCTCGATGAATTTCCTCGATGTGACCGCAGAGCCGCTCGGGAGCGGCGTGCGGCTCACCGGCGCACACGATGACTTCTCCTATGACCTCACGGGCGGCCGCGCCGGTTCCGTCGGTGATATCCAGCAGGGGTCGTACACGCTTGGTATCCGCCCGGAACACGTTTCGGTCAGCAATGGTGGCGATCAGGACGCCGTCCCGGCGACGGTCGACGTGCTCGAACCCATCGGCAGCGACAATTACCTCTATCTCGATCTGGGCGAATCGAAGACCGGATTCGAGGGCGACGGCGCACCGGATTTCATCGCCAGAGTCAGCACTGACGTGGAGCCGGCCATCGGCGACCGCGTGCAGGTGTCGTTCGACGAATCCGCCGTCCATCTGTTCGACCCGGAGACAGGCGAGGCAGTCACAGCCGGCGAGGACACGCCCGTTGCAGCGCCGCAGTAGGGCGATAGCCAGTGATCCACGGTCAGACGTAGTCGCTGTTTTCGGCTAGTTATAGAGTCCCTACGGCCATCCGCTGCGTTTTCGAACGTCAAGCAGCGCGGTCCGCGTAACGCGGGGCCTCGCGAGCGCCCAGTGACGCGGTGCTTTACTCGCGGACGCTCAGCGGCTCGGCGGTGAGTTCCCCGGCGTCAGCGAGGTGGGCCACAGTTGCCAGCCGGAGCGCGTGGGGCCAGCCAAGCGGCGTGCCACAGTCCGGCGTCCCGTCGTCGAACAGTTGCTCGGGGAGGTACCCGCTGGACTGAACGAGCGAGCCACCGGGAAGAATCTCTGCCAGCAGGTCCCGGGACCGGGCGTAGGCCGCCGTCGCTCGGCTGTCGTCAGCGTCACGCAAGAGGGTCCCCAGCTGTGCGGCACTGTTTGCGCCCCACGCCGTCGAGACGGTCCAGACTTTCTCGCGGTCCTGCGAGCCGCGTCGCCAGTCGTCGCCCTCGAAACGCACGAGGCCGCGGATATCGCCGGTGTCCCGTTCCAGCCCGTCGAGTGTCGTCTCGACGTGGGTACAGAGCCGGTCGCGGGTCTCTGCCGGCAGGTCGACCGTCTGGGCGGCGGCGCGACAGGCCGCTGGGAGGGCCAGCGTCGCAGAGTCCAGTCGGTCGTCAATGGTCCCGTCATGCTCGCGGAGGGCGTAGCGGTCGCCGGTCCACAAAGCGTCAAGTGCAGACAGTACCGTCTCGGCCTGGGATCGGGCGTGGTCCCGGAGCGCGGTGGAAACAGGTGCGCGGGCGACCGCCGCATAGGCGTGCAGGAAGGTCGCGGCAGTGTGCGTGAACCGGCCCTGCATGTTCTCCCAGGCGTTCTGGCAAGCGATAGGGAGGCCGTCGTCGGCCAGCGTGTCGTCGATGCTCTCGACGGCGCGCCCGAGCGTGGCTTCGATGCGCTCCGGGTCGGCCGGGTCGCCGGTCCGGAGGTACGCCGCGAGGAAGGTGGTGACGCTCGCGGTCTGGTCGGCCTGGTAGTCCGCGTCCGAGCCGCTTTCGAGCCGGGCGTTCGCCCAGCCCGGCGCGAGCGTTTCGTCGCCGGGCCAGACGCGGTGGGGCCAACTCCCGTCCGGTTGCTGGGTGCGACAGTAGAATTCGGCGGAGCGCTGGTGCCACGAATCGAGCCCGAGGTCGAACGTCCCGTCGGCTTCGAGCAGGAACGCCGCGATCTCGGCGTCATCGCGGAACCACGTGTAGCCGTAGCCCCCAGAAGTGACGTAGTACGGGTCGAAGTCGGGCGCAGCGATTCTGGCACCGTTCGCGGCCGAAAGCAGCGAGAGGACGCGGAGGTCGGCCACGATGCTTTCGTGGCTCGGCGTCTCCGCGGGGACGCTCCACCGCCGCTGTGCTTGGCCTGCTTCGAGCACCGTCTCCGAGGTGTAGTGGTCGCTCACCAGCTGGTCGATGGTTGATAGCGCTGCGTCGCGGTCGGTGTCGGCCGTATCCGTCAGCAGCGTCGCCAGCGTGACGCCGCCGTCGACGAACGGCGCGGACAGCAGGACGCCGCCGGTCAGCGTCGTGTCTTCGTACCGCCGCGCCCCGGTGGCCCGGGGGAACGAGACGGGGTCGTCGTCGACGAGTTCGGGGAACCGTTCGGGAATCTGGCCCACAGCAGTGTCGAGTTCGGTAGAGACGCCGATGAAGTCGTGTTCAGAGCGGTGGTATGCCTCGACAGCGTCTCCGTGCATCAGCAGGCTCTGCTGGCCGTTCCGCCCGTCCGGTGCGAAATCGACGAACGCCCGCAACGACACGGCAGCAGGCGCGTCGCCGCGAAGCTCGAATCGGGTGACGTGGGCCTGCTCGATGGTGCAGTCCGTCTGGACGACGGCCCAGTCGCCACAGTTGTGGACCGTCTCGACGACGCCGGCGTCGCCGCAGTACCGCTGGTCGGCGTCGGGACCGAACCACGTCGTCGAGTCCGTCTCGACGCCGAACCGCGAGCGGTCGATGCCAGTGAGCCCACACAGCGGATAGGAGTAGTCCCGCAGCGAGCCATCGCTGTCGACATGCACCAACCGGCCATCGAGTCCAGAGAACATGCCCGTCGTAGAGCGGAACTCGCCCGGGAACTGGTGGCGACGGTCCCGCGTCCGCTTGAAGTCGTTGAGTGCCGTCCGGAGCGTCATTGGAGAGAGACACCACTGGAGGGGATATAAAATATGGTGTAATAGTTTTTCATCCTTGTGACGGCAGCGTCTGGACAGCCGGTGACACGTCTGCCGTCGACGCTCCGAGGGTGTCTCCGGGCTACAGGGCACCGAAACACAGTTATCCGCCGCCGGTACCAGATGTGAACAGATGGACGATTCGACTCTCAGAGACAGGCTGGGACAACTGGGCCTGTCGGAGAAGGAAGTCGACACGTACCTGTCGATCCTCGGCAGCGGCGAGGCCACGGCCAGCGAAATCGCCGACGACACCGGCGTCTCCAAACGGTACGTCTACAGCATCAGCGAATCGCTCGAAGACCGCGGGTTCGTCGAGGTCAACGACCACGTCGTGCCCACGACAATCCGCGCCCGGCCGCCAGAGGAAGTCATCGACGTCTTGACCGACCGGCTCGAAGAGATGAGCGGGGCGCTCGATTCTCGATACTCGGCGAGTGCGCGGGAACCGCAGCAGTTCGATGTCATCAAATCGCGGGTGACAGTCATCAAGCGGCTCACGGAGTACATCAGAAACGCGGACCGCGAGATTATGCTGTCGGTTCCACAGCAGTACCTGCCCGAGATATCTGAGGAACTGACCGCGGCCGTCGACCGCGGCGTCCTCGTCATGCTTGTCGTCAGTAGCGCCGACGGTCTGCACCCTGACGACGCGAGCGGGCTGGCCTCCGTAGTCCGGTCGTGGGACCAGCCGATGCCGATAATGCTGACTGTCGACGCCCAGTTTGGCCTCGTCTCCCCGACAGAAATGGTGACACGCACCAACTCCGACCAGCGGGCCATCGCCTTCGTCCAGCAACAGCTCGTCCCGGTGCTGTCGGGGTCGTTCCTCGGGAACTACTGGCTGATGGCGACCGAGGTGACCGTCACCGACCCGGCCCCGTTGCCGGCCACCTACCACGACTTCCGCCACGCCGTTCTCCAGGCGACGCTACACCTGCGCGCCGGCCACAGCGTGCAGGTCTCCGCGGAGGTACGGGCAGTGCAGGCCGACGACGACACCGCCACCATCGAGGGGACCGTCGTCGAGACGAAACAGGGGCTCGTCGAGCCGGGGACCAACTCCTACCCTATCGAACACACGCTGATCGTTGCTATCGACGATAGGACCGTCTCGCTGGGCGGCCCCGGGTCGTTCATCGAGGACTACGAGACCGACGCGGTTACGCTCTCGCTGCCGGAGTGACTGCTATCGTCCCGCCGACGGGTTCCGAGCGGCTCAGTTGCGCCGGCTCGGGTCCGGCCAGCGGTAGATGACGTACGTTTCCGACCCCGGTTCGCTTGCGGGCTTCCAGACGAGTCGAAGCGTCGCGTCGTTCAGGTCCAACTGTTCTCCGCTCGGGATGCCGGAGAACTGTTCCTGATGGATTGTAATCTCTGTTCCCGACGTGATCCGCGTCGAAGCCTGTGCCTGTATCGGATCGGAGTCCAGCGTCACGTCACTACCGCCGGTACTCCTGGCACCGGAGACGACGACGGTGAGGTTATCCCTGTAGACGGTGTCCCCGCTTTTGAAGCTGAGGTTCAGATACTCCCCGTTGACAGTGGTCCGCTCGTTGTAGTCGGCCACGATAGCGACCTGCGGAGCTTGTGTCGGTTGCTGCTCGTTGAAACCAAGCGCGAACACACCGACGGTGGCGGCGAGAATTGCAACAATGCCGACGAGAATAACAACACCAATCACCGGGCTCACGGCCCGGTTTCGACCATCTACCCGACTCATTGACCACAGGTGAGAACTGGGTATATAAAAGAGGCCGCGTCGACTCAGCGTTCGATATCTGACAGCGATACCACCCGGTTACGCTGTCGGGAACAGCGTCTCGGGGAGGTCGCCCGGCAGGTCGTCGCGGTCGTGGTCGGCCTCGAAATCAGGGTCAGGGCCCATCGGGACGATACGCTTCGGGCTCACGTCGGGGTGGGTCGTGTAGTAGTGCTCCGTGATGTGGTCCATGTTCACCGTCTCGGCGACGCCGGGGAGCTGGTAGAGGTCCCGGAGGTACGGCCAGAGGTTGTCGTACTCGCGGATGAGCCTGTGGTTGCACATGAAGTGGGTGTGATACACCTCGTCGAAGCGCACGAGCGTCGTGAACATGCAGATGTCCGCCTCAGTCAGGCGGTCGCCGGCGAGGAAGCGCTGGTCTTCGAGCACCGCATCCCAGTGGTCGAGGGCGTCGAACAGTTCCTCGACGGCCTCGTCGTAGGCTGACTGGCTGTCGGCGAAACCACAGCGGTAGACGCCGTTGTTGATCGGCTCGTAGATGTCGTCGATGATGCGGTCGACCTCGTTCTGGTAGCCCTCGGGGTAGAGGTCCACGTCGTTCTCGGATACGTCGTCGAACTCGGTGTCCAGCATCCGGAGAATTTCCTCGGACTCGTTGTTGACGATGGTCTCCGCCTGTTTGTCCCACAGCACCGGGACCGTCACGCGACAGGTCGCGTCGGGGTCAGCTTCGACGTAGACCTCGCGGAGATAGTCCGATCCGTTGACCGTATCCGGCGTACAGCCCGCCTTCTCAGGCGTGAACTGCCAGCCGCCCTCGCCGCGATACGGGTCGACGTAGTCGACGGTGATGGCGTCTTCCAGCCCCAGCAGTTTCCGAGCGACCAGAATTCGGTGCGCCCACGGGCAGGCGCGGCAGGCGTACAGGTGGTACCGGCCGGCCTCGGGCTGGAACCGCGCGTCGGGGTCGTCTTCGATCCGGTCACGGAAGGTGGTGTCCTGCCGGTCGAAGGCCCCGTCCTCGTTCGTGGTTTCGTACGCGTCGGTCCGCCACTCGCCGTCGACGAGCATATTCATGGGTATCGTTCGTAGGCGCGCGAAGCGTAAAAGAACGCGGTGACAGCGGTGTTACCGGAACAGCACCGGCCTCTGTCAGACTACTGCAAACAGAGACTCCAGTCGCCACAGCACCGGTCGGTTCGTGGCCACTCACCGGCGTGTGGGACACAGCGACACGCCGCCGGGCGGGTTCGAAGCCCTTATTGGGCCGCTCGGCGACGTATTCTCCAAGAGTACCTATGTCGGACAAACCCGCCTCAATGTACCGGGACATCGACAAGCCCGCGTACACCCGACGCGAATACATCACAGGCATTCCCGGGTCGAAGATCGCACAGCACAAGATGGGCCGTAAACAGAAGGACGCCGACGATTACCCCGTCCAGATCAGCCTCATCGTCGAGGAGACAGTCCAGCTCCGTCACGGCTCGCTGGAGGCCTCCCGCCTGTCGGCCAACCGCCACATGATCAAGGAGCTCGGCGAAGATGGTGACTACAAGATGACCCTCCGGAAGTTCCCACACCAGGTCCTGCGCGAGAACAAGCAGGCGACCGGTGCCGGGGCCGACCGTGTCTCCGACGGGATGCGTGCCGCCTTCGGGAAGATCGTCGGTACCGCCGCCCGCGTTCAGGCCGGCGAACAGCTGTTCACCGCCTACTGCAACGTCGAAGACGCGGAACACGTCAAGGAAGCGTTCCGCCGCGCTTACAACAAAATCACGCCCTCTTGCCGCATCAAAGTCGAGCGGGGAGAGGAACTGCTGATCGCGTAAATCAGACAGCGGCGGTCGCTCTCCGTTCGGACAGCGGACCGGCCGTCTCGACTCCGTTTTCCGCGCCGCTCAAGTGCTGAGTGGCATCCCAGCCGCTGAGTAATGGAACGTAGCTACGTTCTTGCCCCAAGTTACCGACACCCACAATACTCTTGCACCCATCCCGCGTACGTCTACAGATGGTACTCCGACTCACACTCCTGGCTCTCGGCGTTCTCGAACTGCTTCGGCCCCGGAAGGTCGTCGACTTCTGGATGGGGCTCGCAACGACAGAGGCCGACGACATAGACCTCCGCCCGTGGGTGTACAGTGCCGCCCGCGTCGAGGGCGCGCTCCTCGTGCTGTGGGTGCTCCGGCAGCGTCGCAGCGGCGAGTGACTCGGTAGGAAGCTGTGAAACGCTCCGCACACCACAGGCGACCGGTACTGCTGGCAGATGCTACTACGTATCGTCGGGCAACCGGACAGTCAACACCGGTGCGTCTGCTGTCCGGACGACCTTCTCGGTGACGCTCCCCAGCAGAAACCGGTCCAGACCACTCCGGCCGTGGGTTCCCATGACAATCATATCGATATCGGCAGTCTCGGCGTAGTCGATAATTTCCTCGTACGGATCGCCCATTCGGTGCTCGGCGACGACGGGCACACCGTGGTCAGCAATATTGTCGACCGTTTCGTCGATGACCTGCTCGGTCTGTTCCTGCAGCGATTCGATGGTCGTTGCTTCTGCCGCGGCACTCCCGAGATACGTCGAGTCGACGACAGAAAGCACGTGGATCGTGGAGTCGTGTGTCTCCGCCAGTTCGAGTGCGTGTGCGAGCGCTTCGTCCGCGCCGTCGCTCCCGTCCGTCGGGAAGAGGATATCGTTGTACACGCGTGACATATTTTCCCGCAGTATACTTAGTGTTTGTCTGATAATTTCTTCAATTAGTGTCTATTCCTCGATTATACACCGGTGCGCTGTGGTCAGCAGCGAGCAGTGCGCACTACGTGATGGAGCGGTCAGCGTGTATCGAAAGCAGCTGCGAGCGTGTTATATTTCTCCAAGACAACTGCACGCTATGCACAGGCTGGCCGTCGCCACGAACGCCGAGACCTTCGAGCGGATGCAGCAACCGCTCGCGGCCCGGGATATCGAGGTGGGCCACGTCGAAACGGCTGAGCGGACGCTCGCGCTGGACGAGCGTCCCTTCGGCGAATACGACGTGGGCTTTGTCTACCCGTCCCGAATCATGGAGGGGGCCGTCGCCGACGCCATGCTGGACGTGCCGTGGGTCAACGACCGCGAGGCTATCCTCCGCTCACGGAACAAGGCCGACGTGCTGGCGCGACTCGGCCGTGCGGGCGTTCCCGTCCCCAAGACTGTCGTCGTGTCGAACCCGACAAGCGAGGCTGAACTGACCGCGGCGTTCGAGCGGTTCGACCCCCCCGTGGTCGTGAAGCCGAACTCGACGACCCGCGGCGTCGGCGTGGCCAAGGCCCACGATCTGGATTCGTTTCTCGGCATCGTCGACTACCTCGATCTGGTCCACGACTATCGCGCGGTCGGCGACCAGTCGTTTCTCGTCCAGGAGTACGTCGCCGACGCCACAGACTACCGCGTGATGGTCGTCGACGGCGAGTACGTCGGCGCGGTTGAGCGCCGCCTCCCCGAAGCGAGCCGCGAGCAGGGCCGGTGGAAGCACAACGTCCACCGTGGAGCCGAAGCCGAAGGGCAGGAACTGCCAGCGGCGCTACGAGAACTGGCTGAAGACGCGGCCGACGAGCTGGCGATTCCGTACCTCGGCGTCGACCTGCTGGTGACGGCGGACCGGGCGGTGGTCAACGAGACGAACGCCCGCCCGACAATCGACTCGGCGACGAAGTACGAGGACGGCTTCTGGGACGAACTCGCGGCATTGATACGGGAAACGGCGGCGCAGTAGCGACGCGAGTGCGCTGTTCTCGCGTGACAAAACAGACCGTGTGCTGTGCGCGCTACAGTTCGATGTCCGCGGAGTCCTCTTCGGGGTCGAAGGTGACTTCGAGGATACCGTTGTTGTACGTCGCGGCGGCGGAGTGCTCGTCGACGCGAGTCGGGAGAGTCAGTCGTTCGTGGTACTCGCGCTCCGGACTTTCGGCGTTGATCGTGAGAATAGTCCCGTCGCACTTGAGGTCGATTGCATCCTTGTCGACACCCGGAACGTCGGCGACGACCCGGATTTCCTCGTCGGTTTCGTGAACGTCGACGTGGAGGTCGGCCCCACCGCCACCGGTGTCCCGGTCGATGTGGACATCGCCTTCAGCCCCCATCATCTCGTCCATCATCCGCTCTATTTCCCGGAAGAACTCGTCGAACGGGTCGTCACTGTCATCGCGTCTCATTCCTATCGGTCAGTACGTCCGTCCGTTTCAAAAGCCTTCGGACGAATCTAGTATCTGCCAACAGATACTGTCGAGGGGACACCCTCAGTCGAGATGGCACCCTCACTATTAATCATTCGAGCCCGAACACGCATAAACAAACACAAATTTACAACAAATCCGAAAACACTTTACACTGACCGACTGCCTCTCTAGACACCAATGAGTGAGCCAGTTCGCGTCGGCCTCAACGGCTTCGGCCGTATCGGCCGCAACGTATTCCGCGCATCGTTACACAGCGACGACGTCGAGATTGTCGGCATCAACGACGTGATGGACGATTCGGAGATCGACTACTTCGCCCAGTACGACACCGTCATGGGCGAACTCGAAGGAGCCAGCGTCGACGACGGCGTCCTCACGGTCGACGGAACCGACTTCGAGGCGGGCGTCTTCCACGAAACCGACCCCACACAGCTCCCGTGGGACGACCTCGACGTTGACGTGGCCTTCGAAGCGACCGGCATCTTCCGCACCAAGGAGGACGCGAGTCAGCACCTCGATGCGGGTGCCGACAAGGTCCTCATCTCCGCGCCGCCGAAGGGCGACGAGCCGGTCAAGCAGCTCGTCTACGGCGTCAACCACGACGAGTACGACGGCGAGAAGGTCGTCTCGAACGCCTCCTGTACGACCAACTCCATCACACCGGTGGCGAAAGTGCTGGACGAGGAGTTCGGCATCAACGCCGGCCAGCTGACGACGGTCCACGCCTACACCGGCTCCCAGAACCTGATGGACGGCCCGAACGGCAAGCCCCGCCGCCGCCGCGCCGCCGCCGAGAACATCATCCCGACCTCCACCGGTGCCGCGCAGGCGGCCACCGAGGTTCTGCCCGAACTTGAGGGGAAACTCGACGGGATGGCTATCCGCGTCCCGGTGCCGAACGGCTCCATCACCGAGTTCGTCGTCGACCTCGACGACGACGTGACGGAGAGCGACGTCAACGCCGCCTTCGAAGAGGCCGCCGCCGGCGAACTCGAAGGCGTGCTTGGCGTCACGAGCGACGACGTCGTCTCCTCGGACATCCTCGGGGACCCGTACTCCACGCAGGTCGACCTGCAGTCGACGAACGTCGTCTCCGGAATGACGAAGATCCTCACCTGGTACGACAACGAGTACGGCTTCTCGAACCGGATGCTCGACGTGGCCGAGTACATCACCGAGTAAGCGCGGAAACGGTTTTCGGCGCTGGTAAGATTTATAATTATTATTCGCTAAGAATAAGGCACACATAGAGTCCAAACCAGCACCTGACCCCTGGTCGGCTCTGTGTGTCGACACAGGCCCGTTTTCACAGCCGGCGCGCCGTGTCCCGGCGTCGGCTGTGTACGGCGCAGGTGTCTCCACCCCTCTCCGACCCCACTTTGACACTGGCAGCAAGGCAAGTAGCGGCGTTGCTCCCCCCAACAGGCCGTCGCTGTTCGGACTCGGAAACCGTTAAGCGGCCGGCAGGTTTCCTCTCGAATGATGACTTTCCAGACGCTCGACGACCTCGACGACGGACAGCGCGTCCTCGTCCGACTCGATCTCAATTCACCGGTGGAGGACGGTGAAGTACAGGACAACCGGCGGTTCGAACGCCACGCCGAGACCATCAGCGAACTCGTCGACCGCGGGTTCGAGGTCGCAGTGCTGGCCCACCAGGGCCGCCCGGGCCGCGACGATTTCGTCTCGCTTTCCCAGCACGCCGACATCCTCGCCGACCACATCGACCACCCGGTCGAGTTCGTCGACGAGACCTACGGCCCGCAGGCGATTCACGACATCGCCGACCTCGATAGCGGCGACGTGCTCGTCCTCGAAAACACGCGGATGTGCGACGACGAACTCCCCGAGGAAGACCCCGAAGTGAAGGCCCAGACGGAGTTCGTCCAGACGCTCAAAGACGAGTTCGACGCCTACATCAACGACGCCTACTCGGCGGCCCACCGCTCGCACGCCTCGCTCGTGGGCTTCCCGCTCGTGATGGACGCCTACGCCGGCCGCGTGATGGAGACCGAGTACGAGGCAAACACCGCCATCGCCGAGAAGGAGTTCGACGGGCAGGTGACGATGGTCGTCGGCGGCACCAAAGCGACCGACGTCATCGACGTGATGACCCACCTAGACGAGACGGTCGACGACTTCCTGCTTGGCGGCATCGCGGGCGAACTGTTCCTGCGGGCCGCGGGCCGTCCGGTCGGCTACGACATCGACGACGCGAACCTCTACGACGAGCAGTGGGAGCAAAACAGCGAGAAAATCGAGTCTATGCTCGACGACCACCGCGACCAGATTACCCTCGCGGTCGACCTCGCCTACGAGGACGAGAACGGCGACCGCGCTGAACAGGCCGTCGACGACATCGAGGAGAAGACTGTCTCCTACCTCGACGTTGGCAGCGAGACGGTCATGGAGTACTCGCCGGTCATCCGCGACTCCGAGGCCGTCTTCGTGAAGGGAGCCCTAGGAATGTTCGAGGACGAGCGGTTCTCCGTCGGGACCGCTGGCGTGCTCGAAGCCATCGCCGAGACCGACTGCTTCTCCGTCGTCGGCGGCGGCGACACCTCACGAGCCATCGAGATGTACGGGATGGAAGAAGACGAGTTCGGCCACGTCTCTATCGCGGGCGGTGCGTACATCCGAGCGCTGACCGGCGCGGAGCTGGTCGGCGTCGAAGTGCTACAGCGTTAACTGCGGCCTTTCGTCTCGGCGTGTCGCAGATCCCAGTCTCCGAGTAGTTCGTCGGGCACCTCGACGAGGCGACCGGTTTCGGTCGGCTCGGTCCGGGCGTGGCGGGCAGTCCAATCGTGGTCAGCGTCGGGCGTGGCTGCCATACGCAGCGGTACCAGCGGCGTGAATAAATTCCTTCCGTCTAAGTAATGTAAATAATTACTCGATTCCGAGTCTATATTCCGTCTCCGAGAAGCGAAGTGCTTTCCGCCAGCCGCGACGTATCTGGAATATGTTCACCGGAATCGTCGAGACGACCGGCGAGGTGCAGGCGGTTATTGACGACGAGGGCGGGCGTCGGATGCGAATCGGCGCGCCGTTCGACGGACTTGACCACGGCCAGTCGATCAGCGTCAGCGGCGTCTGTCTCACCGTCGAGAAGGCGGTCGACGGCGAGTGGTTCGAGGTGTTTCTCGCTCAGGAGACGCTTGCCCGGACGTTTTTCGATGCCCTCAACGGTGGGGACCGGGTGAACCTTGAGCGGGCAATGCCCGCCGACGGGCGGTTCGACGGCCACATCGTGCAGGGCCACGTCGATACGACAGCCGAAATCGTCGGTATCGAACAGGAGGGAGAAGACTGGACGTTCACCTTCTCTCTCCCCGAAGCTCATCGGGACTACCTGGTTCAGAAAGGGTCGATAACGGTCGACGGCATCAGCCTGACCGTCGCCGACCGGCGCTCCGAGGAATTCGACGTGGCAATCATTCCGACGACGTACGCCGAGACGACGCTGTCGGAGAAGTCCGTCGGCGATCCGGTCCATCTGGAGGTCGACGTGGTCGCGAAATACGTCGAACAGCTTACTTAGGGGTCGAACTCGGTCTGCTCCGGATGAATCGTAGTCTCGTCCGGGTCCTCGTGCGCGCGGTTGTACGCCTGCCGATACGCGTGAATCTTCTTCAGCAACAGGAGGCCAAAGATGGAGTCGTACACGATGACGAAGCCGAAGAACGCGACGAGGAAGTCGACGTTGTATAGCGTGGCCGCGATGGCCGTCACTGGGCTGGCCAGCGTGTTGTAAACGGCGTGGATGAGCGAAGCGATGAGCAATCCTTTCAGGACGATGGGGCCGGCATCGTCCGGATTGAATTTCGCCAGGCCGAGATAGTAGCCGGCGAAGGCCGAGTAGATGACGTGGCCCGGCCCCGCAAGCGCTCTGACCGCAGTGATGTCGCTGCTAGCGGCGAGTAACTGTACTGTCCCGGCGGTCATTTCGGTGTTCTGCGTGATGTACAGCGCGTTCTCGATGGTCGCAAAGCCAAGACCGGCGATGGCGCCGTACACCGCGCCGTCAACGACGGCGTCGAAACGGGTGTCACGGAAGGCGTACAGGCGCACCGCCAGCAGCTTTACCGTCTCCTCGACAGGGCCGACGATGAGGAAGAAAAAGAACACCTGGCCGAGAAACGGTACCAGGCCGAACCCGGAGCCAATAGCCTGGACCGGTCTACCGAAAATACCGTTGAGCACGCCCGCGAAGCCGGCGAACAGCACGCCAAGGAGGAACGTCCCCACGAGCAGCGTCAACGGTTCCTGCGTGGTCACGTCGGCGTAGTAAATGTACGCCGCGAGACCGAGGGCCGGGACGGCGGAGAGGATGGCCATGCCGGCAAACAGCGGCTGGTCGCCGAGCGCGCCAAGGCTCCCGAACGCGACCTGCAAGAGGAGAATCGCGATAGCTGTGATAACGACGAGATACCGCAGCGTCCGTATGCCGATGTGGTAGAGCCAGTGGGCGAACCGGTCCAGCGTCGACCGGGGCTCCCAAGTCGATATCTCATAGAGGTCTGCCGACCCGTCCGCGTTTACCTCGACCGGGTCCTGCCGTCGCTTTCCCATGTGCCACGTCTACAGTCCGTCTCACCTAACCGTTTGGTTCGGTTATAGCCGAGCGAGCACCGGGCGGCGGTATGCCTGATACTGTGTGCAGTCAGGACAGTCCCCGCCAGAGCGGACACTTGCAGGAGACGAGAGGCTTTTCGCACGGGGCCACCAACAGGGAGACATGACACTACGCGCGGGTGTACTCGCGGTTCAGGGCGATGTCTCTGAACACGGGGACGCAATCGAGCGGGCAGCAGCGGCCCACGACCGGACTGCGGAGGTCGTCGAAATACGCGAAGCAGGGCTGGTCCCGGACTGCGATGTCCTGTTGCTACCGGGCGGGGAATCGACCACGATTTCGCGGCTTATCCACCGAGAGGGCATCGCAGAAGAGATCGAGTCACACGTCGACGCCGGCAAGCCGGTGCTGGCGACGTGTGCCGGGCTCATCGTCAGCGCGACCGACGCACAGGACGACCGCGTCGACACGCTGAACGTCATCGACGTCTCGGTCGAACGCAACGCATTCGGGCGACAGAAAGACAGCTTCGAAGCGCCACTTGACGTGACCGGGCTCGATGAGGCGTTCCCGGCGGTGTTCATCCGCGCACCGGTCATCGACTACGTGGGCGAGGACGTCGAAGTGCTGGCGGCGTGGGACGACCGCCCGGTCGCGGTCCGTGACGGGCCGGTCGTCGGCACGTCGTTCCATCCCGAACTGACTGAGGACCCGCGCATTCACGACCTGGCCTTTTTCGACTCCGTAGAGTCGTAGCGACGGCCTGAAGGCCCCGCTGGCCGAACAGCGGCTATGAGCGACGACACCGTCAACGTTATCGACGAACTGTTCGCTGTCATCGAGGACCGCAAGGCGAACCTTCCCGAAGACTCCTATACGGCGTCGCTGTTTACCCACGAGAAGGGCGAAAACGCCGTGCTGGAGAAGCTCGGTGAAGAGACGACCGAACTCATTCTGGCGGCCAAAGACGACGACCGCGAGGAGTTGGCCCACGAATCAGCCGACATCGTCTATCACCTGCTCGTCCTGCTGTCGATGAAGGAGATGGATGTCGACGACTTGCGGGCGGAGCTGGCGAAGCGACGGTAAATTCCGCTCGTCAGGTTCAGGGCACGACAGATTGACACCGATACGGTGCATATCGAAGCCCATGGGTCATGTGGCGTCGGGCGTTACAGTCCTCTGTGTCGACGACGAACCATCGTACGCCGACCTTATCGCGACACATCTCGAACGCAAGGACACAGCGATCGATGCAACCGGCGTCACGAGTGCGACAGACGGGCTGTCGTATCTGGACGAGCACGATGTGGACTGCATCGTCAGTGACTACGACATGCCGGGTATCGACGGGCTAGAGTTCCTGGAGACGGTCCGCGCCAGAGACCCGGATATGCCGTTCTTGTTATTTACCAGTCAGGGGAGCGAGTCACTCGCAAGCGAGGCAGTCACGGCCGGCGTCACCGACTACATTCAAAAAACGCACGGGTCACAGCAGTACGCCGTCCTCGCACATCGAATCCGAAACGCTGTCGAGCGCGTCAGAGCGAAAGCAACGGCTGACGCCGCACAGGAACGGACAAAACGAATTCTCGACGCGACAAGCGATTCGGTCCTCATCAGCGTGGCCGACACTGTCGTGTACGCGAACCCGGCGGCGGTGGATCTGTTCGGCGCGGCCAACAGCGATGACCTCTGTGGCCGGCCACTGACTGGCCTCGTCGAGCCGACGACGGACGGCGGGACCGATACCGTCGAGCACGTTGTCAAGGACGACCAGACGGCCGGTTACGTCGAGCAGACGATACGGACACTGGCCGGCAACACCATCCGGGCCAGCGTCACAGCGTGTGACGTGACCTGGGACAGCGAAGACGGTACGGTGTCGGTCATCAGCGACCGAAGCGATATCGACGAGCGCGAGCATCGACTCGAAGCGCTACACGAGGCCACGCGACAGTTGATGGCCGCGGAAGTCCGCAACGAAGTCGCCGGCATCGGCGTCAACGCCGCTGCAGATATCATCGGACTCGACGCGAATGCTGTCCACCTCATCAACGACGATGGAGAGTTAGAGCCCGTCGCCGCGACCGCGGCGGCCCGGGAGCTAGTCGGTGATATTCCGACGTTGAGGCCGAGTGACAGCATCGCCTGGCGGGTGTACGAGAGCGGTGAGGCAACCGCAGTTCCCGACGTGCGGCTGGATTCGGACGTGCAGAACCCCGAGACGCCGATACGAAGCGAACTGTATCTACCACTAGGGAAACACGGCATTCTCATCGCCGCGTCGGCGACTGTCGACGCCTTCAACGAGGCAGACATCGTCGCTGGGCGAATCCTCGCGGCGAACATGGAGGTGGCCCTCGCCGCCGTTGAGCGCGACAGACAGCTCCGTGACCGCGAGCAGGAACTGTCGACGCAAAACGACCGGCTGGAACAGTTCGCGACAGTCGTCAGCCACGACCTCCGTAACCCCCTGAACGTCGCTATCGGGCGGCTGGAGGCGGTAAAAGAGGAGCACGACGACGAAAACATCGCTGCGATAGAGCAGGCACTCGACCGGATGCAGACGCTGATAGACGACCTGCTGTTGCTGGCCCGGACTGGCGACAGCGTCGCTGAAATGGAAACGGTCGCACTGGCGACGGCAGTCACTGACTGCTGGGAGGTCGTCGATACCGGTGACGCGGCGCTGGTGGTCGACACTGACCGCAAGATACAGGCAGACATGACGCGGCTCAAACAGTTGCTGGAGAACCTGATCCGAAACGCCGTTGAGCACAGCGCTACGGACAGTCAGCTACAGTCTGAGGGTGCTGACAGACACGGCAGTCCGGCCGTAACCATAACCGTTACCGAGATTCCGGACGGGTTCGCCGTCTCAGACGACGGCCCGGGAGTTCCCGAATCCGACCGGGAGACAGTGTTCGAAAGCGGCTACTCGACGACGACTGACGGCACCGGGTTCGGACTCTCAATAGTATCACAGATCGCCGCTGCCCACGACTGGACGGTCACACTCACTGAGAGCGATACCGGCGGCGCACGCTTCGAGTTTACCGGCGTCGACGTGATAGCGGGAGAATAAGGCGCTCAGTCGTCGTCGCGGCGCTACTCCTCGATGGGGGCGAATCGGTGCCGGACGACCTCGCTGTCGTCGTCCCACTCGAAACTGCCGTGGACTTTCTTCATGCGCTCCTTGTACGCGTCGAGGTCCTCCGACCCCTCACGCTGTGCGTCCTCGTCGGTCATGTCGCCCAGTGTCCGGTGGGTTACGTCTGTTACCTCGAATTCGGTGCCGTCTATCTCGAAGGTGTCACCCTCGTCAGCGTACTGGTGGCCACGGTGCATCTGGGTGACTCGCCCCTCGGCAGCCATCTGCTGGACGTGGTCGTTGGGGAGAATCTCGCCGGCGTCAATCTGTGCCATATCAGAACTGTGTCCGGGACGCTGAAAAGCGTGACTCGCAACAGTTTGGGCGCGATTGAACGCGCTTTTACGCTCCGGCCGTCAACAGAACCTATGAGCCATCCCTTCGAGGGTCTGCCGACGACGCCCACTGCCGAGGAGCTCGTGGACAAAGCCTTCTCGCGGGCGTCACGCGCCGGCGGGGCCAAGGACGGGAACGAAGCCCAGCAATCGATGCTGATGACGGCGTCGAACATCGCCTCCGACAACATGGAGAACGTGGTGACCGCGTGGCCGACGATTGACGACCTCGATCCCTTCTACGTCGAACTCGCCGACGCTGTCGTCGGCGAAGCCTACCCCGCGGACGACGACCCCGGTATCGACGCGCTGAAACAGCACCTGTCTGAAATCTCGTGGGCCGCCGACAAAGTCGTCGAGATCCGCCAGGAGTACGAGAGCCGCGTCGCCCGCGGCGACATCGACACCGCCCGGAAGCTCCGCAAGCAGGCCTTCGCCCGCATTGCCGACGTGGTCGAGGAGGTCGAGGACGACCTCGCCGCCGTCTCGACCGCCCATAACGCCCTGAAAGGCATCCCCGACATCCGCCCGGACGAGCCGGCCATCGTCGTCGCCGGCTACCCCAACGTCGGCAAGTCGTCGTTCGTCAACCGCGTCACGCGGGCCGACAACAAGATCGCCTCGTATCCGTTCACGACGACGCAGATCCGCGTCGGCCACTTCGAAGACCAGCGCATCCGCTACCAGCTCGTGGACACCCCCGGCCTGCTCGACCGCCCGCCGGAGGACCGCAACGAAATCGAGTCACAGGCCGTGAGCGCGCTTGAACACCTCGCCGACGCGGTCCTCGTGTTTATCGACCCAAGTGGCGAGTGTGGCTATCCGCTCGCGGACCAGCTTGAACTCCGAAACGCCATCGAAGCACGCTTCGACGTGCCCGTGCTGACCATCTCGAACAAGAGCGACCTCTCAACAGACGTAGAGGCCGACCACTACATGAGCGTCACCGAAGGCGACAACGTCGACGGCGTGTTGCAGGCCGCTATTGACGCGGTGGATTACGAACTCGAACTGCCGTTTGACGAGTAGCGAGACATAGCGAGACGCCAACCAACGGGAGGCGTCTCGAAGACTCCGAGCGAGGAGCGCGGCGACCCGCGAGGATTGCGGTCACCAACGAGAGGGGTCTCGAAAGCACCGAATGGGGAGCGGAGTCGCGAGAAAGACGTCTTAGTTTAGCTCGTAGGTGACACTGACAGAGGCGTCGACAGTGACATCGCCGGGCTGGATGCTCGTCCGCCCGCCGGCGTCGGCGGCCATCGCTTCCGCGTACACAACGGGCCGGCCGTGGTTGCTGGTCTGAATCGTGACCGCGTCACCGACGGATCGATCCTCCGCAGCGGCGACGACTTCGGCGTCCGTCCGGGCGTTATCCATGGCGGTCGTCAGGGCCTCTTCGCGAGCATCCTGTCTCGTCTCCTCGCTCAGTGAGTAGCGGACACCCTCGACGCGGTCCGCGCCGGCGTCGACTGCGGCATCAATGAGCGTCCCGGCAGTCGAAACGTTGCTCGTTTCCGCTTCGACAGTGTGAATCGCCACGTAACCGACCTGTTCGCGTCCTTCTCGACGCTGCTCGTATTCGGGGCGGATCTGGAACCGCGAGGAAGTCACGTCTGCGCCCTCACCTTCAAGAGCCGACACGATGGCGTCAGCATCGCCGCTGAGGTTGTTTCGCGCCGCTTCGGCGGTCTCACCGCGACCCACTGCGGCGACGGTGACAGTTGCACGGTCGGGCGTGCGTTCGACGGTCACGTCGGCGCTGACGCTCACGGTCGAATTCGTCGACGGCGCGACGGTCCCGGTGTCCGCGAGTGCGAACCCGACGCCGCCGGTAATGAGCAGTGCCAGCACGCCAGCGATTGCGAGTGGTCGTGATACCATACCGTCTCCGACACACCCAGCGGTATTTATATCGTCGAACGCTCAAAGTCGGTTTTGAGCGTCAGCTGTTCCGTTCGACAGTGACGTAGTGAACTTCCGTCGCAACGTCTCGACCGGCCGCGTTGTCAGCCACAGTATCGAGCTGGTCGGCAAGCAGTGGCTGCTCCGCGTCCGGCGGCAGACCGACAGTGACGACGACGCGGCGCGGCTGTTGGAATATCGCGGTGTTCGTCGACTTGACTTCGACCGACAGGACACTCGCCGGCGGGTCGACGCTTGCTTCAATGCCCTCGCGGATGTCCGACTCCGTCGTCGCTCGCTGGTAGGAGTCCAGCGTCACACCGCCCAGAAACGCTGACAGGACGAGTATTGAGACGACGAGGACGCCGATTCGTTTGACAGTCGCCGACCGCGCGTTGCTCTCCTGAAACCAGTGTTCGGGGCGGTACCCCTGATACCAGAGTCCGACGAGCACCGCGAGGTTGATAGAGAGGACGTTTACCAGCAGCAATACGGCAGATCCGAGACTGACGAGCGGCTGGCCCCACGCGATGCCGATGCCGATCGTGGCCGCCGGTGGAATGAGTGCGACGGCGATCATGACGCCCACCAGTGCCGTCGAGACGCCGCTGGTGAGACTGACGACGCCGGCCGCGCCAGCGCCGAGTGCGACGATCAGCGAGAGGAAGTCGGGGGCGACCCGCTCGCGTATCTGCCCGACAGAGGTCACGTCAGCGAGCGGCGGGATGACGTTGGCATGCCGGACGAGCAGGGCGAAGACAGTCGCGCTTGCCACGGCGAGTCCGAGCCCGATGGCCTGAAGTTTGACCCCCTGTGCGAACATCTCGTGGTCGTCGACGACGGTGCCGACGTTGGCGGTCATCGCCGGGCCGATGAGCGGTGCGATGACCATCGAACCCACGACGACGGCCGGAGAGTCGAGCAGCAACCCCGCGGTCGCAATAATCGCGCTGATGACCGTCATCAGCGCGTAGTTCGACATCGAGGGCGCGAGGTCGTTTGCTTTCGAGGTGAGCTCCTCCCGCGCGATGCGGTCCTCGTCTTCTTCCTCGGCGTACTTCTCCTCTAGCTCGTCGAACTGGCTGGAGATGACGGTGTTCGCATCCACGACGACTGTGTAGCCGTCGTCGTTGATACCAACGTCCCGCAACTCTTCGAGAACTGGTTCGAGTGCGTTGGTTGGGACTGGAAAGGTGACGACAGCGGTGAACTCCCGCCCACTCGTCTCTTCGGTGAGCACGTAATCGATGCCCTCCTCGGCCAACACGCCCAGAACGGCGTCGCGCTTCCCTGTGGGAATCAGTATCTGTACCAGCCGCACGGCTCCGGGTGGGACCCCTGACACCAAAAAGCCAGCTAGTCAGCCGGTCCAGGTTCAGCAACGGATGAAGGGACGATTGTGAATTCCGGAACCGTCGGTCCGCCCAAAACGAACGCGTTTTTCCCCGCTGACGGAGTACACGAGGTATGTTCGAGTCACGACCGGACCGGGACACCGAGGTGATACTCGTCGGCCGGTCAAACGTCGGGAAATCGACGTTGATGCGCGAAATAACGGGCCACACGTTCGATACGGGCCAGCGACCCGGCGTCACCCGTTCACCCAACCACTTCGACTGGGCCAGCGCCGATTTCGTTGTCAGCGATCTTCCCGGTTTCGGGTACATGAAAGGCGTTCCAGAAGACGTCCGCGAAGAAATCAAGACCGACGTGGTCCAGTACGTCGAGCGACATGCCGAACAGATTCTCGTCGGTATCCTCGTCGTCGACGGCAAATCGGTCATCGACATCATCGACCGCCATTCCGGCCCCGACGAAATCCCACACGACGTGGAGATGTTTCACTTCCTCCGAGAGATTGGCGTCGAACCGGTCGTCGCAGTCAACAAAATGGACAAGGTTGACGACAAGGATGAGCGCCTGAACGACCTCTGTGACCGACTCGGACTCCATCCACCATGGCAACAGTGGCAGGAGACTATCGCACCGATAACTGCGAAGCGCGGCGCCATCGAGCCCCTGAACGAGGCTGTCCGGCACCACCTTCACGACGCCCAGCGTGACGAGCTGTTCCAGTTCTTCTGAACAGCGTTGTTCGGGTTCAGGTCACTAGCAATCAGTGCTTAATTTGCACTCTCGTCGGAGTTGTGCTGGCAAATATAGTATGTGGATTACCGAACGCGCGGAGCGCGTATGGACTCGCCGGGATTTGAACCCGGGGCCTCTTCCTTGCGAAGGAAGCGATCTGCCACTGATCTACGAGCCCGCGTAGTCTGCCACTCGAACGCGGAGTTATAAAAACCCTGCGCGTGAGAGCGGCCTTCGATAGCGATTCACACTGTCCCGGCCAGCGGTTCGGACGGGCGTACACAACGACGCTGTCGCAAAGCGACAGTTTCCCCGAGGCTCAGTCCTCGAGGACGATCTCGATGGAGACGTCGTTGGGAACCTGGATGCGCATCAGCTGGCGCAGTGCCCGTTCGTCGGCGTCGATATCGATGAGCCGCTTGTGGACGCGCATCTCCCAGTGTTCCCACGTCGCAGTCCCCTCACCATCGGGGGACTTGCGGGTGGGAACCTCAAGCGTCTTGGTGGGGAGTGGGACCGGACCGGAGAGTTCGACGCCGGTCTTGTTCGCGATCTCCCGCACGTCGGCGCAGATGTCGTCAAGGTCCTCGGGGCTTGTGCCCGCGAGCCGAACGCGTGCCTGCTGGGACATGCGTTATCGCTCGTTGACGCTGAGGACTTTGCCGGCGGCGATGGTCTGCCCCATGTCGCGGATAGCGAACGAACCGAGCTCCGGAATTTCGGAGGACGGCTCGATGCTGAGCGGCTTCTGTGGGCGGACCGTCACGACGGCAGCGTCCCCGTTCTGGATGAAGTCGGGGTTCTCCTCGGCAACCTCACCGGAGGACGGGTCGATCTTCTTGTCGATGGATTCGACAGTACAGGCGACCTGTGCCGTGTGGGCGTGGAAGACCGGGGTGTACCCTTCCGTGATGACGCTCGGGTGCTGCATCACGACGATCTGGGCCTGGAAGGTCTCGGCGACCGATGGCGGGTCGTCGGCCGGACCACAGACGTCACCGCGTCGGATGTCGTCCTTGCCGACGCCGCGGACGTTGAACCCGACGTTGTCACCGGGCTCGGCCTTCGGGACTTCCTCGTGGTGCATCTCGACGGTCTTGACTTCGCCGGAGACGTCGGACGGCTGGAAGCTGACGTTGTCGCCCGTGTTCAGGATACCCGTCTCGACACGGCCAACCGGGACCGTACCGATACCGGAGATGGTGTAGACGTCCTGAATCGGCAGTCGGAGCGGCGCGTCCGTCGGCGGCTCCGGTGCCGGCAGTTCGTTGAGCGCTTCGAGCAGGATTTCGCCGTCGTACCAGCCCGTGTGCTCGGACTCGTCGGCGATGTTGTCGCCTTCGAACGCGGAGACCGGAATGAACTTGGCGTTCTCGGAGTCGAAGCGGACCTGGGTGAGGAGGTCCTTGACCTCTTCGACGACCTGCTTGTACTCGGACTCGCCGTAGTCGACGAGGTCCATCTTGTTGACGGCGACGATGAGTTCACCGATGCCCAGGGTGCGGGCCAGGAACACGTGCTCCTGAGTCTGCGGCTGAACGCCGTCGTCGGCGGCGACGACCAGGACGGCGTTGTCGGCCTGGGACGCGCCGGTAATCATGTTCTTCACGAAGTCGCGGTGCCCGGGACAATCCACGATGGTGAAGTCGTAGGCGTCGGTGCTGAACTCCTGGTGGGCGATGTCGATGGTGACACCACGCTCACGCTCTTCGGCGAGGTTGTCCATGACGTAGGCGAACTCGAAGCCGCCCTTGCCTTTCTCCTCGGCTTCTTCCTTGTGCTGTTCGATGACGTGCTCCGGTACCGACCCTGTCTCGTACAGGAGTCGGCCGACGAGCGTGCTCTTCCCGTGGTCGACGTGGCCGATGATGGCCAGGTTCTGGTGTTGTTCGTCGCTCATTGTTATCTCTCACGCGCAGAGGCGCTGTATCGGGTTTATTAGCTGGTGGTTCATAAAACGATTTCGAAAGCGTGTAAGCGTCAGGCCGTCGCTTTCTTGCGATTCGCCACGACATGGCATGGTAGTGTGGCACCCGATAGCTTGGTCAGGAAGACGCTGATACCGACAGTCACAGCCAGGATAGTGTTGTTTCGAGTGACAAACAGACGGGTGGCTGTGACAGACAGTGAATACAGAAACGGTGTGGCTGCGGTAGAAACCTTGCTGTCCCGTTATAGTCGGCCGATATCTGCGAGTACCGCGCTCGCCGTCTCTGGGCCGCCGGCACCGCGACCAGAGATGTTGAGCTGGCCGGCGTGTTCGGTCTCCAGTTGGGCGATGTTCCGGGTCCCGGAGACGGCAAGCGGCGCGTTGTCCGGAACGAGTCGCGGGCCGACACGGACAGACCCCTCGACGACCTCGGCGACGAGTCGGACGGTCCGGCCGTCCGCCCGGGCGAGTTCGAGGGCGCTGCCGGAGATGTCCTGAATTCCTTCTACCGCAGCGTCATCGAGCGTGTACTCCGTCTCGTCGTCAGCGAGGACGTTCGCGATGATGACACCTTTCAGCGCTGCGTCGGTCCCGTCCACGTCAAAGGTCGGGTCGGCTTCGGCGACGCCCAGGTCCTGTGCTTCCGCGAGGACGTGTTCGTAATCCAGCCCTTCGGTCGCCATCCGCGAGAGGATGAAGTTCGCGGTGCCGTTGAGCACCCCGCGGACGGCGGTGATATGGCTCGGGTCGAAGTCGTTGATAGTCGAGAGGACCGGCATCGCGCCACCGACGGTGGCCTCAAACAGCACGGACCCCTCGCTTTCCCGTTCCAGCGCGCGAACGTCCGCGTATCGTTCGGCGACCGGGCCTTTGTTCGCCAGCACGGCGTGGCGGTCACGTTCGAGTGCGGCCCGCACGTGGCCGAATCCCGGCTCAGCGTCGCCAAGCGTTGTCGGCGTCGCCTCGACGAGCACGTCGTACTCGGCCGAGAGCGCGGCCTCAGGTGCGTCGGTTCCAACGACGCCGTCGGCCCGCTTCCGGTCGAGCGCTTCAGCAGTGTCGATACCGGTGCTGTCGATGACGGCGCTGCTGGAATCAGCGAAGGCAGTGACGGAGTGGCCGTGGTCGGCCGCCAGTTCGACGACAGCGGAGCCGACTGCACCGGCCCCGATGACGGCGAGTCTCATGCCTCACCTCCCGCAGCGAGTGGCTCAATGACGTGGAGTCCCTTCTCGTTTGCGACAGCACGAATAGCGGACATCGTCTCGTTGACCGCCCCTTCCTCCGTTGCCAGTCGGATGCGAGCACTGGAAGCATCGTCCGTGCCCTCCGGTGCCGACAGCGAGAGGTCGGTTACGGTCGCGTCCGTGGATTCGTGAATCCGCGAGAGCGTGTCAGAGAGATCAGTGTTGACGAGGTGGCCGGTGAGAATGATCGTCAACGCCTCGCTGTACTGCTCTGCCCCGGCCTGGATGACGTTGATGCCCGCGTCCCGGAGTGCGTCGACGATCCCGTCGAACCGTTCGGGGGTCGCCTCCAGGTCGACCTCCACGGGGATGTGGCCCCGCGGGGTCACGTTCCCCCGCTCGTGGAAGATAGAGAGGAGGTTCCCGCCGTTGTTGGCGATGGGCTCGAGCGCCCGCAGCAGTTCGCCCGGTTCGTCGACCAGTTCCAGCCGAACTGTGTAGGACCGTACCTCGTCGGTCGAGTCGCTCATCGCCCGCTCACCTCCTGGATGTCTCGGCTCATTGTGGATGACTCAGCAGGGGCATGTATAAGAAACCGTTCGTTTGGTCTCACGGGAGATAGCGGTCATACAGGTCATCGATCCACTCGTTGTACGCCTCGCCGCGGGTCGATCCCCAGGGATTGCGAGAGAAGTAGTACATCGCCGCGAACATCCCCGCGAGCGTCAGTGCCAGCCCCGTCGGCAGGACGTAACTCCAGATGAACGTTGACGTGCCGGCGATGACAGCAGCGACGAGGAGGTCCACAATTTGATGCAGCCGGTCGCTCATACCCTGCCGTTCGGTGCCGGGCGACCTAAGCGTGGGGCCTCGACGTGACAGGTGCTGACAGGGGAACGCTACGTTTTTTGCGCGATGGCGAAGCATGTCGTACGTGTACGCCCTCCAGTCACCTCCGATAGCGGTAGGTACGGCGGTGGTCCTCGCCGTCATCCTCGCCATCGCCGGCCTCGCCCTCGGCGCACTCGGTAGCGCAGTCGTACAGCGGCTCTCGAACCCTGTCGCCAGGTACCGGCAGTTGTACCTCGGGGTCCTGCTCCCGTTCGCCCTGCTGTCGTACGTCCTCTTTCGGCTACTCGGATTCGGCTACGCAGTGGTCGGCGGCGGGGGCGGAACGGTCGGAACACTGCTGGCGATGTTCGCGGAACTACTCGTCGCCGGCGGTATCGGACTCGCCGCCTATGCGCCGACCGTTCGGGGCGTCCGCAGGGTCCGTGACATCAACCTCTCGACCGGCCGGGCGCTCGTCCGGATGGGGCGGTACGTCTTCGGGCTGTCGGTTTTCGTGACGGTCGTCATCGCGCCGCTGGAAACCGGTCTGTCGCCGGTCGTCCTGCTGGCCGTCGTCGCCGCGCTCGTCGTTGCCCTGCAGGCCGCGGCCCCCTGGATTATCCCGGTCGTTCGGTCGGTCCGGACGCCGGACGAATCGACCGAAGCGACGCTGAATCGGCTCGGGGAGCGCACGGGACTGACCGTCCGTGACATCCGGATACTCGACACCGACCGCGAGGGGACGGCGAACGCGACCGTCCGCGGCGTCCCCGGATACCGCCGCCTGTTCGTGACGAGCACGTTCCTCGACGCGCTCGACGACGAGACGGCGACGGCCCTGCTCGCGGTCCAGGCCGGGCGACAGCAGGCCCGAGTGCTGGCCCGAGTCGTCGGCGGCCTGCTGCTCGCACTGGTCCCGCTGTTCGTGGCGCTGGCCGATATCGGCCCGTTGTGGCCGCTTGCCGGCGTGAGCCTCGGCCTCGCCCTGGGCAGCCTGTGGGCCACGCGCCGCGGCGTCCGGGCAGCCGACGACTACGCGGCCGACCGCCTCGGCCCGGACGCTGTCGCCGACGCACTCGAACGGTACGCCGCCGTCCACGACATGGAGCCATCGAGGCGACGGTTCGCCAACCCGTTCTCGAAGTCGCCGCCGCTGGGGAACCGAATCGACCGCCTGCGGGCACAGGCGGGAGAGTGAACGCAGTTCAGTAGCAGAACGAAGGGCGGTGAAAGCGCGGGACGGCATACCGCGCGCCAACGGCGCGCGGTTTCCCGCGAATCGCGAAGCGATTCGCGCCTTTTTCGCCCACGTTTTTGCGCGGGGGTTGAGGGCGCGTAGCGCCCGAACCCCCCGTGGAAAAAGGTGGTCTAGAAGTAGTCGATAGCCGGGTTCAGTTCCTGCTTCATGCCCTTGCGCTCTCGGATTTCGCTGATCTTGTCAGGCTGGAGGTTGTCGGCAAGGACCTGGAAGCCGGCGTTCTCGGTGTTCCAGGAGGCACGGCCCTCGGTGGCCGAGCGGATGTCGGAGGAGAACCCGATCATCTCGTCGACGGGCGCGACGCCCTCGACGACCATCAGGTCGCCTTCCTGGTACATGTCGTCGACGCGGCCACGTCGGCCCTGAATCTCGCCGCTTGCGGCACCCATGTGGTCGTTGGGCACGTCGATGCGGACCTGCTGAATCGGCTCCAGCAGCTTGATCTGCGCGTCGATGAGCGCGTTGTGGACTGCCTCGCGGACGGCCGGGATGACCTGGGCCGGACCGCGGTGGATGGCGTCCTCGTGGAGTCGGGCGTCGTGGAGACGGAGCAAGGAGCCCTGGACCGGCTCGGACGCGAGCGGGCCGTCGTCGAGCGCTTCTTCGAGGCCCTCGATGACGAGCTCCATCGTCTCGTTGAGGTGCTGGATACCCTTCGTCTCGTCGAGGAGGATGTTGGTCCCGTGGATGTGCTCGATGTTCTGGGAGTCGTCCTTGTCCATGCCGGCCTCCTGCAGCGCTTCACGGCGCTCCAGTTCGGGCATGTCCATCGACGCTTCGCCCATCTTGATCGTCTCGACGATATCGTCGCCGAGCGGCTCGACGGAGATGTAGAAGCGGTTGTGGCGGTTCGGCGAGATGCCCTCGACCTCGCGGCTCTCGCCCTGCGGGGCCTCGCGGTAGACGACAATCGGCTCACCAGTGTTGATCGGGATGCCCTGGTTGCGCTCGATACGCTGGCCGATGACTTCCAGGTGGAGTTC
Organism: Haloarcula sp. Atlit-120R; assembly: GCF_003665885.1. Lineage (NCBI taxonomy): Archaea > Methanobacteriati > Methanobacteriota > Halobacteria > Halobacteriales > Haloarculaceae > Haloarcula > Haloarcula sp. Atlit-120R. Next base: position 924,936 of record NZ_QPLN01000001.1, read on the forward strand.
ACCCTGCCCGGAGATGAGGTGCTCGCCGGTGTCCTCGTTGATTTCGACCTGGATGGTCGGGTCTTCCTTGGCGACCTGCTGGAGCGTCTCGATGAGCTTCGGCAGGTCATCCATGTTCTGTGCCTCGACGGACTTTGTGATAACTGGCTCCGAGATGTGCTCGATAGACTCGAAGGGGGTCATCTCGACGCTGGAGACCGTGGAGCCGGCGATGGCGTCCTTGAGCCCCGTGACAGCGGCGATGTTACCAGCGGGAACGCGTTCGACCTCCTCGCGCTCGCCACCCATGTAGATGCCGACGCTCTGGATGCGGTTCTTGCCCGCGGTCCCGGAGACGTACAGCTCCTGGCCCTTCTCCAGCGTGCCGGAGAAGACACGGCCGGCGGCAATCTCGCCAGCGTGAGGGTCGACACCGATGTCAGTGACCATCAGGACGACGTCGCCGTCCTCGTTGACCAGCCGCATGTCCTCGGCGAGTTCGGACTCGGCGTCGCCGCGCCAGATACGCGGGACACGGCGGGGCTGGGCGTCGACGGGGTTCGGGAAGTGCTCACACACCATGTCCAGAACCACGTCAGACAGCGGCGTACGCTCGTGGAGTTCCTGGCGCTTGTCGTTGCGCTCAAGTTCCATGATTTCGCCGAAGTCCATGCCGGTCCGCTGCATCGACGGCATCGAGACACCCCACTTGTACAGCGCGGAGCCGAAGCCGACGGTCCCTTCCTCGACGGAGACTGTCCAGTCCTCGATGTCGTCCATCTCCTCGGTCATGCCGCGGATGAGGTCGTTGACGTCCTGGATGACCGCGAGCAGGCGCTCCTGCATCTCTTCGGGGCCTTCCTGGAGCTCGGAGATGAGGCGGTCGACCTTGTTGATGAACAGCGTCGGCTTGACGCCCTCGCGGAGCGCCTGCCGGAGCACCGTCTCTGTCTGTGGCATCGCGCCCTCGACGGCGTCGACGACCACCAGCGCGCCGTCGACGGCACGCATCGCGCGGGTCACGTCGCCACCGAAGTCGACGTGGCCGGGGGTGTCGATGAGGTTGATGAGGTGGTTCTGGTCCTCGTACTCGTGGGTCATCGAAACGTTGGCCGCGTCGATGGTGATCCCGCGTTCCTGTTCGTCTTCCTCGGTGTCCATCGCCAGCTGTTCGCCGGCGGTGTCGTCGGAAATCATGCCGGCACCGGCCAGCAGATTGTCCGTCAGCGTCGTCTTTCCGTGATCGACGTGAGCAGCGATGGCGATGTTCCGGATGTGCTCCGGGTCGTCCATCAGTGTCTCACATTCTTGGACGATTTTCTTACGTCGGCCCATTATACAGCTTTCTATCAACAGCAGGGTCAAAAGGATAGTGTTTCACTACGGCCGTGACCGCTCGAAATCCGGCCGTTCGCGTGGCATGGTCTGGCATTCCGCTCGGCCGGTAGTCGGGAGCGTATGCTCTGCGATTATAATTATTTGCATACGGATGAGTAATGATTGCAAAGGTATTAGCGCCAGCCAGCGGACGGGAGCGTATGACTCGGCGTCCACACCTCGACACGATCGCAGTCGGTACCGAGACGGCGTCAGCAGCGGGGGATGTCACGCTCCCGATACACCTCTCTTCGACCTACGAACTGGCCGGCCTCGACACGGATCTGTCTCTAGAGGACATCGACCCCGGTAACGGAGAGTTCCTCTACTCGCGGCTGTCAAACCCGACCCGACATGGCCTCGAACAGGAGTTAGCCGCGCTCGAAGGCGGAGAGCGGGCCTATGCCTTCAGCTCTGGGACGGCGGCCGTTGCGACAGCGGTACTCTCACTGGTCGAACCGGGCGACCACGTCGTTGCATTTGACGACCTGTACGCGGGCACGCGACGGATGTTCGAAACGCTGTTCCGGGACCAGCTTGGCGTTGACGTGGAGTTCGTCGACGCGACTGATGCCGACGCTGTCGCGGCTGCGATGACGCCGGAAACGGAGTTAGTCTGGGTCGAGACCCCGACGAACCCGCGTATCAAGCTGTGTGACATCGACGCGATTGCGGCCGTCGCCGCCGACTACGACGCGACGGTCGGCGTCGACAACACCTTCGCGAGTCCGTACTTCCAGCAGCCGCTGTCGCTCGGTGCGGACCTCGTGGTCCACAGCACAACGAAGTACCTCAACGGCCACAGCGATGCCGTCGGCGGCGCGCTGATTACCGACGACCCCGAGGTGGCCGAACGAGTGGAGTTCCGCCAGCAGATTGCACTCGGGAACATGCTCGCCCCGTTCGACAGCTATCTCATCTCGCGAGGCATCAAGACGCTGGGCGTCCGAATGACTCGTCACGAGAGCAATGCCATGGCCCTCGCGCAGTACCTTGACGACCACGAGCGCGTCGAAACGGTCCACTATCCCGGACTGGAGAGTCACCCACAGCACGAACTGGCTCGCGAACAGATGCAGGGCTTTGGCGGCGTACTCTCGTTCGAACTGGCCGGAGATATGGCCGACGCCAAGCGCTTTCTCGAAGCATTAGAGACGGTGACGCTGGCAGTCAGCCTCGGCGGCGTCGAGAGCCTGGCGGAACTTCCGGCGGCGATGACCCACGAACCACTCTCACCGGCGGCACGGGACGAACTGGGCATCTCTGATACGCTCATCCGCCTTTCCGTCGGTATCGAAGATGTCGAAGACCTCAGGGCCGATCTGGAACGCGGTTTCGCGGCGCTTGAGTACTGAGCGCTGCGTGCGAACGCTGCCCCCACCCGTGCATTAATAGCGCTGCGCCCCGTGGCATAGTGACACATGGACGTGCACGTGCAGGGTGGGCCGGCCGAACCGTTTCTCGGAGCGAAGGACCTCTTCTCGACGGAACACGACCTGAAACGACCAGTGACTGTCCGGGTCCGAGAGGACCCCGATGAGCGCACCCGCGTTAGCCACAGCGACGACGCCCACCGGCTAACAATCTCCCGCCAAGCCGCCACGAGCGCAATGGCCCGCGAACTGGCGTTACACGAGTACGCGCATATGCACCACCACGAACGCGGACATCCGTCACACACCCAGTCGACACGGGAAGCCATCTATCTCGCGCTGGCGGGGCGTTCGGTCGAACAGCGAAAACTCACGCACTGTTACCAGATCGCCAACCACATGAAAGACGTCTACGCCGACGATATCTGGATGCCGGTGGTGCCCGGAGACAAGCTGGTGCCGTTTCTGGAAGCCAGTCTCGCGGCTGCCGTCGCAGACCGACCCGGTGACCCACCGACATGGGACCGCTCGACATCGTCGACCCGGGTTCGACAGCCGGGTGAACCGGCCGCGCGGCTGACGCCGGCTGCAGACCCGGATATCACGGCCGTCAACGCAGCGTTCGCTCTTGCGCTGTGTGAACGCCACAATCTGGTCGAGACAGACCACCGGCTGTACGACCTCGCGCATGCCGCGGCACAGGACGCCGAATCGGTCGACCTTGCGGAGTTCAAGCGCCACTTCGCAGCACTCTCGCCCGAACCGGACGAGTCCGAGTTCCGGAAGGCGCTCGTCGACGTGACTCGCGCATACGCCGGTGGCGGCGGCCGCGCGGCGGATTGAAACCACCTGTCCCGGGCAACCGATCCAACGGCGGTCGGCAGTACCACACGTTCGGTAAGGTCTCATCGACATTGGCTGCCGGTTCGGTCATACGCGAACGCGAGCTAACTGCCAGAACTGTTTTTGCGTGGACCTGTGAACTAGTTGACTATGACTGAGGCGCTCCGCGGCCGGCACCCGGGCCGGGAAACCGATGTCGTCGGCGACCGGATTCGGGTGTTACACATCGACGACGACCCCGACTTCGTGGCTGTCGCAGCGGATTCCCTAGAGGCCGCGGATGACCGGATCTCCGTCGAAACCGCGACCAGCGCACGGGACGGACTCGACCGACTCGCGGAAAACGGGTTCGACGCTGTCGTCTCCGACTACGATATGCCGAGGATGAACGGCATCGAACTGCTCGATGCGATTCGGGAGACGAACCCAGATCTGCCGTTCATTCTGTTCACCGGGAAAGGGAGCGAAGAGGTAGCCAGCGAGGCGATCTCGATGGGCGTTACCGACTATCTGCAGAAGTCGTTCGGCGTCGAGGTGTACGAACTGCTGGCCAACCGCATCGAAAACGCGGTCTCCGAGTACCGCGCGAAGCGACAGGCCGCCGAGTCAGAGCGCCGCGTCCGAGAACTCACGGAAGCAACCAACGATATCCTCTGGGAGTTTACCGCCGACTTGAGCGAGGTCCTTGTTATCAACTCCGCCTACGAGGACATCTGGGGGCGGTCAGTGACCAAGCTCCGTGACAACCCGTACGACTTCCTGAATGGGATCCACCCTGAGGACCGCGAGCGGATGAAAGACGCGATGCGGTGCCTCACCAACGGCGAGTCGGCCGATGTCGAATGCCGCGTCAACGAAGCGGAGGAGTACCAGCGCTGGGTCTGGATACAGGGTGAGCCGATCACCAACGACGCCGGTGAGATAGTTCGCGTGGCCGGCTTCGCTCGTGATATCACCGAGCGGCGGAACCGCGAGCGTGAACTCGAAGCCACAAAGAACCAGCTCGCGGAGCACAACCAGACGCTCCGGACGCTCTACGAGATCAGCGCCGACCCCGACGCTACCCTCGATGAGAAGATCCAGGCGGTTCTGGACCTGGGCCGGGAGCGCCTCGGGACCGCCGGCGCGTTCCTGTCTTCGAACGATACTGACCGCAACGAGTTCACCATCCGCTATGCGAGCGGGAGTGACGAGCGGCTCAAACCGGGAACAGTCACGCCGCTGTCGGAGTCGTACTACCGGAAGATGGCCGACACAGAGGGCATCATGGCAATCGCAGAAGCGTCCGAGGAGGGCTGGGTGTCCGACCCGGCATACGAGCGCTGGGAGTTCGAGACGTACATCAGCGGCGAGGTCCGTGTCTATGACACGTATTCGGGGACGCTCTGTTTCGTCGACCGATCGCCCCGCGAGACACCCTTCACCGAGGATGAGAAGACGTTCGTTCATCTCGCGGCGCAGTGGGTGAGCTACGAACTCGAACGGCAGCAGCGCGAGGAGCGCCTCGAACGGTACAAAGAGTACACCGACGACATGCTGGATGCTATCGACGACGTGTTCTACGTCCTCGACAGCGACGGCCACTTCCGGCGCTGGAACGAGAGTCTGCTCAACGTGACCGGCTACTCGGCCGCGGAAGTAGCCGGGGCCCACGGAGCCGATTTCTTCCCGGAAGAGCATCGAGATGTTGTTCTAGCCGCGATCGAATCGGTGTTCGAGGGAGACACCACCCGCGTGGAGGTCCCGTTTATTACTAAATCCGGAGACCGGATTCCCTACGAGTTCACAGCAACCCGCGTCGAGGACCCCGACGGAAATCCGATGCTGGCCGGCATCGGCCGGGACATTACCGACCGAAAAGCACGCGAGCAGGAGCTTACGCGGACGAAGGAGCTCCTCGACCAGGCACAACGGATTGCAAGCGTCGGCGGCTGGGAGGTAGACGTGACAACCGATCCGCCGGCGATGACAGTGACACGCGAGTTCTACCGGATACACGAACTGCCTCCGGACGACGAACTGACCCTCGAATCCATCATCGACCTGTACCACACCGATGACAGAGACACTATCAGGGCGGAGTTCCAGCGGGCGATAGAAACGGCCGAGGGGTACGATATGGAGGTGCGTACAGGGGACGACGACAACTACCGGTGGGTCCGCGCGCTGTGTGAGCCAGTCACCGAGAACGGCGACGTTGTCAAGCTCCGGGGCTCGGTCCAGGACATCACCGACCGAAAACTGCGGGAGCGCGAACTGGAGGAGGCGCGCGAGCGGATGGAGATCGCGCTAGAAACCACCAATGCGGTCGTCTGGGACCGCGAGTTCGAGTCCGGCGACCTGGCGTACTACCCCGGGTCGGAGACGCTGTATGGTACTGACATCGAGTCGCTGGACGAGTTTCTACCGATGGTCCACCCAGAGGACCAGGCGGACGTGGCGGCCCGCATCGAATCGGCAACCGAGACCGGCATGTACGAAGCCGAGTTCCGAATCGTCCGTGAGGGTGAGATTCGGTGGATGGAAGCAAAGGGCCGCGTCGAATCCGACGGCGACGGGACGCCGGTCCGGGCAATCGGTATCGACCGAGACATCACCGAGCGCAAGCGCCGCGAGCAGGAACTGGAGGAGACGAACGAACGCCTCGAAGAGTTCACTAGCATCGTCAGCCACGACCTCAGGAACCCACTCTCCGTCGCCGAGGGCCGAATCGAACTGGCCCGGCAAGAGGACAGCAGCGAACACCTCGACAGCGCCAGCGACGCGCTCGCGCGGATGCGGACACTCATTGACGACCTGCTCGCGGCCGCACGCGACGAGCAGTCGGTTGATGCCGGCGTCGTGGCGCTTGCGGACACGGCCGAGCAGTGCTGGCACAACGTCGAAACCGGCGGCGCTGAACTTACTGTCGAGGCCGACGCTGTCATTCGTGCCGACGGAAGCCGACTGGAACAACTGCTCGAAAACCTGTTCAGCAACAGTGTCGAACACGGCGGCGATGACGTGACAGTCACCATCGGAGGGCTTGAGAACGGCTTCTACGTCGAGGACGACGGCGATGGTATCGACGAGGAAAACCGATCGCGCGTGTTCGAGACGGGCTACTCGACATCGGACGACGGCACTGGCTTCGGGCTCTGGATTGTCGCGGAGATCGCCGACGCCCACGACTGGACGGTGACCATCGACGAGGGGAGCGAGGGCGGCGCACGGTTCGAGATTACCGGTGTCGATATCGTGGAGTGAAAGCACGTATATCAAACCGCTACACCGGGGCGAGCGGCGACACCGCCAGCGCGATACCGATGGCGAGCACCGGGTAGTCACGACGGTCGAAGGAAAGCGGCGGAAGCGTCGGGTTCCACGCGAAACAACGGGCCCGGAGGGCGACTGAGAGCCGGTCCGAGCGGTCGAGCGTGCGTTCCAGCGACCGGACAGCGAGCAGCCGAGCGCGGTCCCGTAACGGGCGGGCCTCGCCGCCACGAGCGTGTATGGCGTCCCGGACTTCCCGCACGTCAGCGAGCACCAGCGGGAACAACCGGACGACGAGCGCCATCCCGATGCCGAGAATCTGGCCGGGCTTGCCGGGAATCAGTCGCTGGACCGCCGCCCGGGTGTCCCGGACCGGCGTCGACGTGAGGTAGGCGGCGCTGACGAGCAACACCGGGAGAATACGCCCGACGTGCAACGCCGAGCGCAGCGCCGGGTCGACCCGAAACCACGGCGGGCCGAGCGCCACGCCAGCGATGAACGGGGCCAGCGCCAACACGAGAAGGACGACCCGATACGAGCGCAGGACGGCCAGTGGCGAGAGCTGGGCCGCCGCGAGCGTACACAGCGCGAACGCGGTCGTCCCGACGAGCCACGGGAGGGTGGGGTGCGAGACCGCGGCGATGGCGAGCCCGAACTGGACCAGCAGCTTCGACCGCGGGTCCAGCCGATGCGCAAACGTCGAGCCGGGTCGGTAGCTCAACATCGCGGGTCTCTGATGCCGAGGTCCGGGAGGCTGTCGAGCGCTTCGGCTGGCGGCACATCGAGAACGACCCGCCCCTCGTGTAACGCGACGAGGCGGTCGGCCCGCTCGTATAGGTCCCGGAGGTCGTGCGTGACAACGATGATACCCGTCCCATCGGCGGCCAGCGCGTCGAGGTGGTCCAGCACTGAGTCTCTGGCCGGCCAGTCTAACCCGACGAGCGGTTCGTCGAGCACAAGATAGTCCGGTTCCATGGCGAGTGCCCCGGCGATAGCGACGCGGGCCTGCTCGCCGCCCGAGAGAGCGTCGATGCGGCTCTCGGCGGCAGCACCGAGGTCGACAGCGTCGAGCGCCCTGTCGACCCGGCGGTCAATCTCTTCCCTGTCGAGCCCGAGGTTCTCCGGGCCGAAGGCCACGTCAGCCGCCACGGTCGCGGCGACAAACTGGTCGCGGGGATGCTGGAACACCATCCCGATACGCGTCCGGGCGACGACGGGGTCGTCCGTCACGTCGGTCCCGTCGACAGTGACCGCTCCGGCGTCGGGCGTCAGCAGCGCGTTGAAATGTCGGACGAGCGTCGTCTTGCCGCTCCCGTTCGGTCCGACGAGCAGACAGTACTGACCGTCGGGTATCGACAGCGTGAGCCCGTCGAGGACATCGACATCGCCGTACCGGTAGCGCAGGTCGCTGACCTCGATCATCGACCGGCGAGGTACCCGCCCTGCACGACGCCGACCGCGATACCGAGCTTCAGGAGGTCAAGCGGGATGTACGGAGCCATCACGGCCGCAGCGCGGGCGAACGGCAGCCCGGTGACCACCGCCAGCCACGGGACGCCGATAGCGTAGACGACAGCGACCGCCGCGGTGAGGGCGACGACCTGCACCGGGACAGAGAGATCAGCGACCGGTTTCGGTGCTATGCTCCGGTGTGCAATAGCGCCGGCGACGACCGCACCGACGAGGAAGCCGACGAGGAAGCCGCCGGTCCCCTGCCCGGCAATGACATAGCCCAGCCCCGCGTTCGCGTTCGAGAACACCGGTGCGCCGGCGATACCAACAAGGACGTACAACAGCAGGGCAACGCCGCCCCACAGCGGCCCCAGCAGGAGGCCGGCGAAGAACATTCCGAAGGGCTGCAGCGAGAACGGCGGCAGCGCCCCCGGAAGCGGGATCGATATCTGTGCAAGCGCTGCGGTTAGCGCCGCGAGCAGCACCGCCTTCGTGAACAAGCCCACAGTCTCGTCGTCGACGAGGTCGACGGATTGCTCTGTTGCCATGGGTCTCCCTCTCTCGTCAACCGAAATATAGCCAGTGGTTCACGGAACGCGCGACCGCGGCCGGCGTTCCAGTCACTCGGCCGGCGTGACGCGGGCGAGCACGTCGTCGCGCTCCCGCGGGAAGCCGTCGCCGGCCCGCCCGTCGCGGTTCGACGTGACGAGGTAGAGGCCGCCGTCAGGCCCCTGCTCAATATGGCGAATCCGACCGAGTTCGTCGGCCAGCAGAGAATGCGTGGTCGCGGTGTAGGCGTCGTCGGTCCAGTCGGCGTCATACACCTCAGCGTCGTCGCCCGGCGGCGGGTCCGCACCGTCTGGTGTCAACGTCGTTGCGAGGAGTTTCTGTCCCTTCAGGCCGCCGGTGAGCAGTCGGTTCCGCAGCGACGGCACGGCGTCGCCGGTGTAGAACAGCGAGCCGGAAGGTGCCCAGCCGCCGGCGTTGCCCGTGTTTGCGAGCGGCCGGCGGACCTCGGAGCCGGCGTCGGCGTACTCCTCGTGCTTGCGGGTGTCAGGCCAGCCGTAATAGCCTCCAGCCACGAGGCGGTTGAGTTCGTCCCGTCCGGTCGGACCGTGTTCGGAGGCGATGACGGTGCCGTCTGGGAGCCAGGCCAGCCCCTGTGGATTCCGGTGGCCGTATGTGAACACCCGCGGGTCCCCGCCGATATCAGGGTTCCCGGGTGCGGGGTCGCCCGCGGGCGTCACGCGGAGGACCTTCCCACCGAGCGAGTCGGTGTCCGCGGCCAGTTCGCCGTCGCCCGCGTCCCCCGTCGTAATCCAGAGATACTTTTCGGGGCCGAATGTGAGCCGACCGCCGTTGTGTATCTTGCTTCCGGGAATGCCATCGACGATGACGGACTCCGTGGCGGCCGGGTCTTCGGCCGACACGTCCATCGCGACGACCCGGTTGACTCGCTCGTCGTCGGTCATCGTCGTGTAGTAAACGTACACCACCGGCGGGTCGGGATACGTCGGGTGTGCGGCGACGCCGAGCGTCCCACCTTCGCCGCCCGTTACCCACCAGCCGTCGTCGCTCGATTCCGCGTCGATGACCGCTGCCGGTTCGGTGACCGTTCGGACGCTTCCGTCCACAAACGAGAGGACACGACCGACACGTTCGGTGAGAAACAGCGTTCCGTCGGCGGCAAAGGAGAGGTCCCATGGAATTTCGAGGTCCTCGATGAGTGGTTCCGTGGCGAGCGGCGTGTCTGTCGGCGACGTGGTCGGAACGGTCCAGTCGGTGTCGGGTGACTGGCCGCGCTCGTGGCTGAGAGAGACATCGTAGCGGTCCAGCGCGTGTGTCGGGCCTGCCGTCGTTGTGGCCGTCGGTGTCAGGTCCGACGACTCCGTCTGTGTCCCTGACTCACCGCGACAACCGGCCAGCACGGTCGCCCCGATACCGCCGAGTGCGGCGAGGCACTGGCGGCGGGAACGGGCGTCACAGCTGGACTGTCGCATAGATTTCTCTGCCAAGTATAGAAGAATAAAGATGTCGGAGACAGCCGAATTAGCGAGCGGCAGCCGCGACGCGTTCTTTCTCTTCTTTCTGGTTGACTGCGTAGGTCTGGACGTCGTCGTTAGCAGCACCGATGAGCTGCTGTGCGAGCGCCTCGGCGGCACTCGTGGTGGTCTTGAACGAGCCACCGTAGACGCCCTCGGCGAGGAACTTCAGGGCCTGGTCGACGCGGCGCTGTGGCGCGACATCGACGGCTTTCGGGACCGAGATACCACCGTATTTCAGGCGGACAGTCTCCTCTCGGGGAGCGCTGTTCTCGACCGCACTGACGAGCACCTGAATCGGGTTCTCGTCGGTGCGCTCGTGAACGAGTTCGAACGCCTCAGTGACGATGGATGTTGCAAGCTGTTTCTTGCCCGTATTTTCGTCGGTCTGCATCAGGCGGTTGATGAGCCGCTCGACGATGCTGATCTCGCTTTTCTTGAACTGCTTGTCCGCGTGGCGCCCCATCGTGTGGGCGATCGGCGTGACAGTGATGTAGCGCTCGGTCGAGGGGTCGGAGTACTCGATCTCCGTGATCTCCCACTCGCCGAACAGCTTCGCACGGGCCGTCTCTGGCTCGCTTTCCTCAGCCGCGTCAGCCTCGGGTGTATCTTCGGCACTCATGGTTATCGGACCGGTTTCTCCGCGTTCCCGCGAACGAGTTCAATGAGAGAGACGCCGTTGACTTTCTCGACCTTGTAGTTGACACCGGAGAGGTCGCCCATCGCGCGGCCCTTCGCCCCGCCGATACCCGCGATTGTGACCTCGTCGTGCTCGTCAATGAAAGAGATAGCGCCGTCACCGGGACAGAACGCGGTGACCTGCTTACCGTTCTTGATGAGCTGGACGCGGACACACTTCCGGATAGCGGAGTTAGGCTGCTTGGCCTCGATGCCGACTTTCTCCAGTACGATACCTCGTCCCTGGGGCGCACCCTCGAGCGGGTCGGACTTCTTGCCCAGGCCGCGTTCGCGACGCGCGTAGTCAGTGTCGGACCACCGGTGCTTCTGGCGGTCCTTCTTGAGCTTGCGCGCGGCGTACTTGCCGTTCGCCATAGTAGGCACTGGTACCTTTCGGAGGTACTTAAGACTCCTCTTTCGGACTCAGACGGTAGCGTCGGCGTGTGTGGCGTTCTGTGGCATAGACGGGGCAAGAAGGACGGTAAATAACGCGGCGAGAGCGCCACGGCAATGAGGAAGAAGCTGTCAGTGGGGTGTTTCGGTCGCGTCTGGCGGTCAACACAACACTCCCCCGCTCTCCGTGACATTGCCCCCGAATGATATTTCGCTTACACCATCGGTTACAGGTACTGGGGGACTGCAAAGAGTAGCGGGCGGCTACGCAGTCGTACAGCGAAGAGAAGACCTATCAGGGGCCACGACTCTCAGTGCCGGACTCCGTCAGACGATGAAATCGATCGCGCACACGCGGAATCAGGTGTGATAACTGGGCAGGTGGTTTCTAGTACCGCCGCTTGAGTTATTCACACAGACCTGCCGGAGTAGCTATGAAACTTGAACAACGTCTCCCAGATATCGTCCGACAAACGTATCTCCGGAAGTTGGCGCTTATCATTCTCTGTATCGCCCTGCTCGTTGCGGGCGTCAGCGTCACCGCGGAGCGGACGGTTGCAGACGAGCTGACAGAACAGCGTGAAAACGAACTCCAGACCGGGGCCGTCCAGACGGCTACGACAACAGCTGACTGGGTCCGTAGCCAGCGCAACGCCGCTCGAACCCTCTCAACGCTGTCTGACGTTCAGGAGGGAAGCCCGACGATGATCCGTGGCGCGTTACAGCGGCAAGCGTTCTACCAGCCGGAGTCAGTGTACGCCATCCACTACGTTAACGAAGAGACACTGGAGATCAAGGAATCGTCACTGAGCGACCGACGGGAGACGTCGCTCCAGACGGGCGACTTCGAGTGGGAGGGCGGGAGCCTCTCGGTCACCGGGTCGAACTCCGTCGATATGTCGAAAGTGTACACCTATGAGGGAGGGAAGTACATCGCCTTCGCAAGCCCAGTCGCCCGAAGCGACAAACTGGTCGTCGTGGTCCACAACGTGACTGCACGGACGGCCCAGTTCCGTAACTCAATCGAGGGCGGTGAGACACGGATCGTCCGACAGGACGGGACGGTCCAGTTCGCCGAGGACGCATCGACCATCGGCACCCAGTACAACGTCTCCGCCAACCTGACCGCACTCACAGCGGAAGATAGCGGCGTGGCCAGAAGCGGGTCGTACCTGATCGCCGCGGAGTCTGTCGATGACACGCCGTGGATCGTGATCAAGCAGGCCCCGAAATCGACCGCCTTCGCCCTCCGCGACAGTATTCAGGGGAGCTTCGTCGCCATCATCGGTGTGTCACTGGCCGGGTTCGCACTCATCGGCGTCCTCGTCGGTCGCGGGATCATGCAGTCGCTCAGGCGACTCTCGACACAGGCGGAAGCCCTCGCAGTGGGCAACTTCGACACCGACATCGAGCAGTCAGACCGCCTCGATGAGGTCGGCGATGTCCAGAACGCATTCTACGAGATGAAGACGTATCTCGATACCGTCGCCGCACAGGCTGACGCGCTCTCCAGACAGGCGTTCGACGACCCGGCGCTCGACAAGGACGTGCCCGGCCAGCTCGGTTCGTCGCTATCGAGCATGCACGGGAACCTCGAATCGTTCATCAGCGACCTCGAACAGGCCCAGCAGGAGGCCGAAGAGTCCAAGGCAGAGGCAGAAGAGATAGCAGAAACCCTCGAACAGCAGGCCGAGGAGTTCTCGGCCGTGATGCGGAAGGCGGCCGACGGCGACCTCACCCAGCGGCTCGACACCGACACTGACAACGACGCGATGGCCAACATCGCCACCGCGTTCAACGATATGCTCGCCCAGCTCGGCCAGACAGTCATGCGTATCCGTGAGTTTGCCGACGACGTCGACGGCTCCGCAGACCAGATCACCGCAAGCGCCACCGAGGTCCGGAGCGCCAGCGAAGAGGTCAGCGAATCCGTCCAGGAGATCGCCGACGGCGCGGAGACACAGTACGAGAACATCGAGGAGACGGTCGACGAGATGTCGGGCCTCTCCGCAACGGTCGAAGAGGTCGCAGCGCAGGCCGACGAGGTTGCGGCCACGTCGGATGAGGCCGCCGATATCGGCGAAACCGGCAGCGAGCGTGCTTCTGAGGCCATCGATGTGATGAACGACATCGAGACGCGAGCCGACGAAACAATCGACCGCGTCGAGTCACTCGACGAGGAGATGGAGCAGATCGGGGACATCGTCGACCTCATCGACGACATCGCAGAGCAGACGAACATGCTCGCGCTGAACGCCTCCATCGAGGCCGCCCGCGCCGGTGAGGCTGGTGAAGGGTTCGCCGTCGTCGCCGACGAGATCAAGGGTCTTGCGCAGGAGACAACTGAAGCCACCGAAGAAGTCTCGACGGTTATCGAAGACGTACAGGACACCACCGGTGACGCCGTGACCGACATCAGACAGATGGGTGATTCCGTCACTGACGGTATCGAGACTGTCGACGATGCCATCGAATCGCTTGAGGCCATCGTCGACCGGGTCGAGGAGGTAAACGACGGCATTCAGTCCATTAGCGACGCCACCGACGAACAGGCCGCGACGACGGAGGAAGTCGTCGCAATGACCGACGAGGTCGGGACAATCAGCGAGGAAACCGCTTCCAGCGCCGAGAACGTCGCCGCCGCCGCTGAGGAACAGACAGCGACGATCAACGAAGTGACTAGCGGTATCGAATCTCTGTCTGATCAGGCTGGCGACCTCAGCGAACTCCTGCAGACGTTCGATGTCGATAGCGGAACTACACACAGCGATACCGACGTGTACGAACACGACGCGCCAGACGCCTCAGCAGACGACGACTGAGTACGTAGTTATTTTATTCTGATACCTACAGTTCTGGTTCGACACTCTGCTCGAACCATTGATAGAGACTGTAACCATCAAAAAGGATACCGATGCCAGAGCCGAGATCCTGCCGCTGACTGAACCGGACAAGATAAAAGAGCGCAACTAGCCCCCCGCCGGTAAGCGAGTACGGCAGTGACGCGAGCAGTCCCTTGACGGGTATTGTGGCTAGCAGTAACACGAACAGCGCGAGAGTAGACGTGCCCTCGAGTGCGGACGGCGGATTCCCCAGAACGTGTGCGTGAGACAGGTAGATTCCGACGATAGTCAGTGGAGCGAGGAGGTTGCCACCGTCTGGACGCCGGAGCGAAGGCATAGCAGTCCGTTCACAGCCGACGAAAAAACAGTTTCTGCCAGTCACCGCATCGACTGTCCGGCTACTCGGGTCCACACCCCGTCCGAATCGCCCCGCTCAGGTCAGTTCGATGCCGTCGATGTCGAAGTGTCGCTTGGCCAGTTGCCGGGCGGCGTCGATGTTGCGCCCCTCGCGGCCGATTGCGGCCCCGCGGTCCTCCTGTGCCACTTCGACGTAGGCGACGGTGTCGTCGTTCTCGGAGACGGTGACGTTGTACACCGCGGCCGGTGCGAGCGCGTTGGCCACGAAGTCCTCGGCCGTCTCGGCGGCCTCGACGAGTTTCACCTCGCGGCCCAGACGCTCCTCGACGCGTTCGACCGTCTGACCGCCCGGGCCGATAGCGTCGGCCATCTCGCCGCGTTTGACCAGGTACACCACCTGGTCGTGCTCTTCGTCGACGACGCAATCCCGGACGGTGACGGCTGCCTCGTCCTCGAAGAGGGCGACCAGTCGACGTGCTTCGTCCGAGAGTTCGACCCGCATCAGTCCTGAGTCGTACCCATCCGGAGGTTGACATCACCGGTGCCGAGTTTGATCGGCTTCCCGACGATGACGTTCTCCGTGACGCCGTCGAGTTCGTCGACCTCGCCGTGGATGGCGGCGTCAAGCAGGTGGTTGACGGTGACCTCGAACGCTGCGCGGGCGAGCACGGAGTCTTTCGACCCGGAGATGCCGTGGCGGCCGATGGACTCGATGGTCCCCTCGTTAGTCATGATGTCGGCTACGAGCATCAGGTGCCGGACGTTCACGTCGTCCAGCCCCTGCTCTTCGAGCGTGTTCATCGTCTCGTTGATGAGCGTTTCACGGGCTGCTTCGACGCCGAGTTCCCGGTAAATCTCGTGAATGTTGTTACACGTGGTCCGGGAGGCGTCGACACCCTCGATGTCCAGCACTTCGCCGAAGTCCGACCCCTCGGTGTAGAGGACGAACTCCTCGCCGTTGTCGGTCTCCTCCTTGCGGATGACGACGCGGGTAATCTCCTCGATGCCCTTGAAGACGATCTCTCGAAGCTCCTCGACCAGCTGGAGCAGGTCGCGGTAGCTGGGTTCCTCCGGGCCGAACTCGATGACCGTCCCGACCTGCCGGGTCGAGACGCCGAGGTTCGACTCGATGGTTTCGGCGATTTCCTCGGCGATGGCGTCGGTGTCGTTGACCGTCGGCCACCGCTCCAGCAGCGTGTCCTCGTTGAGGTCTATCTCGACGAGCATGTCCGCGACGTTCGTCGAGATGTCTCCCAGCGCGAGGATGCGCGTCGCCTCTATCTTCCAGACGACCTCGTGGGCGCGCTCGCGGTCCTGGGCGTACTCCTCGTCCAGATGGACCGTCATCATCGGCGTGTCCGGCGTCTTCCGGGCGTCCACCAGCTCGATGAGCCGGGGTAGCCCCTGAGTCACGTCGATTTCGGCGACCCCCGCGTAGTGGAACGTGTTCATCGTCATCTGCGTTCCCGGTTCGCCGATGGACTGGGCCGAGACGGTTCCGACCGGGTCCAGCGGGTCGACGCGGGTGTCGAGATAGCGTGACTCGACGGCCTTGGCGATGCGGTCGGCGTCGTCGACGCCGACGCCGCGTTCCTCGATGGTGCTGTACACTTCGTCTTTCAGCCGTCGCGGCAGCTCGGTGTCCTCGACGACGGCCTCGATGTCTGCTGATACGTCGTGTGCTGTCATTGTTAGTCGTCACCCTCGGCCATCCACCAGTCGTCCGCGTGCTCCGAGAGGTTGGTCCGCTCGGTGCGGGTCCCGAGGAAGCTCTCTTTTTGCTTTTCGCTCTCGAACTCCTCGTCGAGGACGCTGTCGGCGATCTGCTCGACGTCGACGGCGGCCTCGTCCTGGTTCGAGGAGACGTCGACCGGCGACGTGCCGTCCTCGCCGAACTCGAACTGAACGATGGTGTCGCTTGTGTCCCGGACGGTGCCGTCGTACTGCGTCTCCAGTTCGGAGAGGGCGTTGATGAGCCGGCGCTGGAGGTACCCGGACTTGGAGGTCCGGACGGCCGTGTCGACCAGCCCCTCGCGGCCACCCATCGCGTGGAAGAAGAACTCCTTGGGGCCGAGGCCGGAGCGGTAGGAGGCCTCCACGAAGCCGTGGGCGTCCGCCGACAGGTCGTTCTCCTCGAAGTGCGAGAGGGTGCGGTTCTCGTACCCGCGGTTGATCCGCTCGCCGCGGACTGCCTGCTGGCCGACACAGCCGGCCATCTGGGTCAGGTTCAGCATCGACCCACGCGCACCGGACTCGGCCATGATGACGGCCGGGTTGTCCTCGCCGAAGTGGTCCTCGGCGATGTCACCGGCGGAGTCACGCGCCTTGCCCAGCGTCTGCATGATTTTCATCTCCAGCGTCTCGTCGACGGTCCGGCCGGGCAGGGATTCGAGTTCGCCCCGTTCGTAGGTCTCGATGAGTTCCTCGACGCGGTCGTAGGCGCTGTCGATGGCGTCGTTGATCTGCTCTTCCGCTTCCCGCGGGATGGACTCGTCGTCGATGCTGATGGAGAACCCGAAGTGCATGATAGAGCGCATCGCCAGCGCCGAGACCTCGTTGACGAGAATCCGGGCGCGGGTCCGGGAGTACTCCTTGGCGATAGTGTCGACGATTTCACCGCCGAAGGCCCCGACGGCGTCCTCGTCGATGGTGCCGCCGGTCATCTGGCCGTCCTCGACGCGGACGGTGTCGCCGGCCGAGGACGTGAACTCCAGATTCAGGTCGTCGGGCAGCAGTTCCGAGAACAGCGAGCGGCCGGTCCAGTACTCCTCGCCGTCCTCGTCGACGCCGTCCGGCTCGGGCAGTTCGTCGATTCGGGTCGCACGCAGGAGGTCGAGCGCCTGCGTCTCGTTGAACTTCGGATTGGTGTGGGTCAGCAGGTACGTCCCGCTGATGTGGTCCTGAATCGCGCCGATGATGTTCTCGCCGAAGCGCGGCGAGAGCATCTGTTCCTGCACGCGCATGAGGACCCGGGCCTCCGCGCGGGCCTCCTCGTTTTGCAGGGCGTGCATATTCATCTCGTCGCCGTCGAAGTCAGCATTGTACGGCGGGCAGACCGTCGTGTTCAGCCGGAACGTCTTGTACGGCATCACGACGACCTCGTGGGCCATGATGGACATCCGGTGCAGCGACGGCTGGCGGTTGAAGATAATGATGTCGCCGTCGACCAGGTGGCGGGACACTTCCCACTCGGGTTCGACCTTCTCGGCCAGTTCCTCGCAGTTCTTCTCGGTCACCTTCAGCCGGCGGCCGTCGGGCCGCTTGACGTAGTTCGCGCCGGGGTGGGCTTCCGGCCCGTTGGAGACGTAGCGACGGGCCTCTTCGAGGTTGCGCTCGGTGACGTTCATCGTCTGGGTCATCTCCTTTGCGACCCGATCCGGGACGCCGACCTCATTGAGCGAGAGCGTCGGGTCCGGCGAGATGACGGTACGAGCGGAGAAGTTCACGCGCTTCCCGGACAGCGAGCCGCGGAAGCGGCCCTCCTTGCCCTTCAGGCGCTGGGAGAGCGTCTTGAGCGGCCGGCCGGAGCGGTGTCGCGCCGGCGGCGTGCCCGAGATCTCGTTGTCCATGAAGGTGGTGACGTGGTACTGCAGCAGTTCCCAGAGGTCCTCGATAATCAGCTGTGGCGCACCCGCCTCGCGGTTCTCCATGAACCGCTGATTGATGCGGATGATGTCCACGAGCTTGTGCGTGAGGTCGTCCTCGGAGCGCTGGCCGTTGTCCAGCGTAATCGAGGGCCGAGCGGTGACCGGCGGCACCGGCAGCACCGTCAGAATCATCCACTCGGGCCGTGAACGGGCCGGTTTCATCCCCAGCACTTCGATGTCCTCGTCCGGGATGTCCTCGAACCAGTCCCGGATGTCGCTGGGCATGAGCTTGTTCATGTCCTCCTCAGTCAGGTCGACCGACAGCGCCTTCTCTAGGGCGCGGCGGTCCTCCTGGCGCGGGCGGAACTCGCCGCTGAGAATCTCCTGGACGCGGCTGCTGTCGATGCCGGTCTCCTCGGATAGTTCGACGGGCGAGATCGGCTCCTCGGCCTCCTCCATCGCGGCGGCGATTCGCTCGGGGTAGTCCGAGGCCAGCACGTCCTGGACCTCGTAGTAGGTGGTCGGCTTCTCGTGTTTGATGTCGTACTGCTTCTCGCCACAGAACGGACAGCGGTCCTTCTTGCGGGCCTGCCGGATGGCGGCCTTGGTCACGTCGTTGAGGTCGCGGCCGAGGTCCTGGGTCCGTGTCAGTCGGTCGGCGAACTCGTCGCGCTCGTGCTCGTCGAGACAGAGCCGAGAGCACTCCCGGCAGGTCCCGCGCAGGAGCCGGCGGATGAGCTTCGCGAAGCCGACGTGGATGACCGGCGCGGCGAGTTCGATGTGGCCGAAGTGACCGTTACACGACCCGCTGTGTTTCCCGCAGGTCTTGCACTCCAGTCCGGGGTCGATGACGCCCAGTCGCGGGTCCATCAGCCCCATGTCGATGGGGAAGCCGTCGTCGTCGTACGTGTCGGCCGTAATCACTTTTGTGGCCGACATCTCGCGGTACTCCTCCGGGTCCATCAGCCCGAAACTGAGCTGACCGATTTCCTGTGGTGTCTGTTGTGAACTCATACTGCGTCCTCCAGTTCGATCCGCGGGGCGATTCCGAGCGCCTTCATCTCGTCAAGCAGGAGCTTGAACGCGTAGGACATCTCGACCTCGTGGATGTCGGTCTCCTCCTCGCAGTTCGGACAGTAGATACGCCGCTGTTCGACGTTCTCGACGGCCGTCATCCCACACTGCCCGCAGACGTTTATCCACTCGCGGTCGGACTCATCGAGCAGTCGCTCCTTGAGCGCCATCGCCGCGCCGTGCCCGATGAGCACGTCCCGCTCCATCTCACCCACACGGAGGCCACCCTCGCGGGCGCGCCCCTCGGTAGGCTGGCGGGTGAGCACCTGCACCGGCCCGCGCGAGCGGGCGTGCAGTTTGTTCGACACCATGTGGTACAGCTTCTGGTAGAAAATGTCGCCGACGAAGATTTCCGCGTCGATTTTCTCGCCGGTGACGCCGGAGTACATCGTCTCCTTGCCCGACGAATCGAAGCCGTGCTCTTCGAGCGAGCCACGCAGTTCCTCCTCGTCCTCGCCCGTGAAGGCGGTGCCGTCGACGCGCCGGCCTTCGAGCGCGCCGACCTTCCCGCCAATCATCTCCAGAATGTGGCCGACAGTCATCCGCGACGGCAGCGCGTGCGGATTGATGATGAGGTCCGGGACGACGCCCTCCTCAGTGAACGGCATGTCCTCCTGGGGGGCGATGTGGCCGACGACGCCCTTCTGGCCGTGGCGGCTGGCGAACTTGTCCCCGAGTTCGGGGATGCGCTCGTCACGCACCGAGACCTTCGAGAGCTTCGAGCCGTCCTCGCCTTCCATCAGCGTGACCGTGTCCACGACGCCGGATTCGCCCGAGCGCATCGTCACGCTCGTCTCGCGGCGCTTCTGGGGGGAGAGTCCGCCCATGTCGTCCGGTTCTTCGAGGAACCGCGGCGGACTGGTCTTGCCCAGCAGGACGGCGTTCTCGCCGACCTTCGTCTCGGGGTTGACGAGGCCGTCGTCGTCGAGGTGCGTGTACGCTTCCTCGCCGCGTGCGCCACGGACCTCGTCGTCGGGAATCTCGAAGCGGTCCTCCTGACCGCCGGGGTAGCGCCGTTCCTCGCCCTCGTAGGTGCGGAAGAAGTGCGAGCGGGCGAGCGCGCGGTCGACCGACCCCTGGTTCATCACGAGGGCGTCCTCGATGTTGAAGCCTTCATAACTCATGACGGCGACGACGAAGTTCTGTGCCGCGGGGCGGTCGTCGTAGCCGATCTGTTCGGTGGTCTGGGTCTTGACCATCGACAGCTGCGGGTAGTGCAGCAGGTGCTGGCGCGTGTCCGGGCGGATGCGGTAGTTCGCCGACGGCAGGCCCAGCGACTGCTTTATCATCCCCGACCCCATCGTAATCCGGGGCGAGGCGTTGTGTTCGGGGTACGGAATCATCCCCGCACCGATACCGAACATCAGCTGCGGGTCGACTTCCAGGTGCGTGTGCTTCTCCGTGAGTTCGTCCTCGTCGACGCCGACGAGGATGTCCTCCTCTTCCTCGGCGTCGATGAACTCGACGAGGCCGCGCTCGACGAGTTCCTCGAATTCGAGCTCGCCCTCTTTGACCTGCTCGACCTCCTCGTCGGTCATCAGCGGTTCGCCGTCCTCGACGACCAGTAGCGGGCGTCGGGCACGGCCGGCGTCGGCGTTGATGATGACTTCCCCGGTCCGGTTCTTGACCGAGACGTTGACCATCTGGGAGACGTCCCCCCGCCGTCGCGCCTGTCGTACCTGTTCTGCGAGCTGTTCCGGGTCGGGGTGTGTGCCGACCAGACTACCGTTTACGTATACTTTGGCTTCGCGTCCCTGACTCATGTTAATCGTCCGCGGGCTGCTGTTCGATCGATTCGATACCGGGGATGCCCTGGACCCCCATCTCTGCGAGTTCCTGTTTGAGGCCCTGCGGGTCCTCGACGTCCTGTGACAGCTCCATCGCCTGGGCGAAGTTTTTCACCAGCCCACAGTTGGGGCCTTCAGGCGTCTCGGAGGGACAGATGCGCCCCCACTGGGTCGCGTGCAGGTCCCGTGCCTCGAAGTGGGGCTGGGAGCGGCTGAGCGGCGAGCGCAGCCGCCGGAGGTGCGAGAGCACCCCCATGAAGTCGGTCCGGTCGACCAGCTGGCTCACGCCGGAGCGGCCGCCGACCCAGTTCCCCGTCGCGATGGGGTGTTCGAGCCGCTCGGTCAGCACGTCCGAGCGAACGACCGTCGAGACGGAGAGCTGCCGGTTGCGCATGTTGGCCCGTTCCAGCTGGTATTTCACGTCCCGGGCGAGCTTGTTCAGCGCCGTCCGGAACAGGTCCGTCATCAGGTCGCCGCTGACCTTCAGCCGCTTGTTCGCGTAGTGGTCCTTGTCGTCGGATTCGCGACGGCCAAGCGCCAGTTCGAAACACGCCTCGGCCATCCGGCAGAGGTAGAACGCCTTGTTGATGCGGACCTCCTCTTCCTCGACGCCTTCCTCGTGCAGATGCGGGAGGAGATAGCGGTCGATGACGTAGTTGGCTCGCTTGAGCTGGTAGTTCTTGCCCTGCCCGGAGGCGACGCGCTTGCCCAGCGTCTCGATTGCTTCCTCGGTCGTCTGGACCTCGGCCTCCTCTAGGTTCTCCAGCATGAACTTCACGATTTCCGGGTCCTCGCTGACGCGGTGGACGATTTCCTCGTCCGATTCCAGCCCCAGCGCGCGCACCAGCGTAACGAAGTCGATACTGCCCGAGACGGACGGGAACGAGACTTCCAGCAGTCCGTCCCGCGTCCGCTCACACAGCACCAGCGCGCGGTAGCCACGGCGCTGGGAGAACGTCTTGGCGACCTGCACCTCGTCGCCGTACTTGGTGTCGTACTCGGCCAGAATCTTGTTCGGGGCGAGGTCCTCGCTGGTCATCAGCACCCGCTCGGAGCCGTTGACACAGAAGTAGCCACCGGGGTCTGCGGGGTCCTCGCCGATGTCGATGAGCTCCTCGTCGGTGAAGCCCGCGATGTTGCACTTGTTCGACCCGACCATGATGGGCATCCGCCCGATCTTGGTCTCGGTCCGGTCGACGACTTCCTCCGGTTCCTCCTCGCCACCGCGGACGATGGCCATCTCCATGAACACCGGCGCGGAGTAGGTAATGTTGCGGAGGCGGGCTTCCTGCGGATACAGCAGTTCCTCGCTGCCGTCGGCCTCGCGGACTCGAGGGGTGACGACGCGGACGTCGCCCAGTTCGACCCACACCGGTTCCTGTCCTTCCTTGTCGCCGATGTCAGTCTCGATGGTCTCTTTCTCGTCGACGACCTGCTGCATCCCTCGGTCGAGGAATGCGTTGAACGAGCGGAAGTGGTGTTCGGCGAGCCGTTCCTTGGCGAAATATTCACGCGATATAGCGCGGCGATCTTGTGTGTCCATTATTCTACCACCAGTCGATAGACAACTGCGGTGTCGGTCGTCCGGGAGTCGCGTTCGATCCGAACCACGTCACCGACTTCGGCGTCGTCCGGCAGCGCCTTGTCGGTGCGCTTGATCTTCGGAAGGTCCGTCTTCTTGATGTCATACTCCGTGAGTACTGCTTCGAGGTCGTCCTCGTCGACGACACTGTGGTCTGGGACGAGGTCGTGTTGACTTACATCTACCATGTGTGTGCGTGTGCGTTTGGCCTGCTGCTGGAGAAGGTGGCTGTCACGAGATACTACAGGGCCGTACTGTCGGGGCGCATATAACACTTACCAAGTCGCTCTGCCGTGGCTATCGGACCCGCCCACCCTCACGGACTGCGGGCGTGGTTGCTCTTACCAACCACATAACGCAGACCGGACATAGAACTTTGGGTCCCGTCATGTGCATTCATCCCGGGGCGGGTCTCTTTGGAAAGTCTTAATACTGACACCAAGGTACGAAAGAATGCAACGAAGGCCCGGATGGTGTAGTGGCCCATCATACGACCCTGTCACGGTCGTGACGCGGGTTCAAATCCCGCTCCGGGCGTTCTATTGCGACCAAACTGACGAGCGCTATGCAGTGCGTGCTCGTAGGCTGCCCGGATGGTGTAGTGGCCCATCATACGACCCTGTCACGGTCGTGACGCGGGTTCAAATCCCGCTCCGGGCGCTTCTTCGAAATCAAATCATCAAGCGACGCGTTTTATCGCCGTCGTACGGACCGCTGGTGCGTTATTAGTAGCCGTCCAGCAGGCAGTAAACACCGCCTACGTGCCGAGAAAACGGCGTATACTGATGTCACAAGAGCAGTAGCAGGTGGCCGGGGAAGTTCCCCCGTGGCCTGTCATAGTGTCCGTCCACCGGGGTCGGACGTGCTATCACTTCACGTGGGATGGCATATGTTTTGTGTTGGGTGTAAGGCGTGCCGATTAGCGGCTGCCAGCGACAAACTGTTTACCAGGCCCCGCAAAAGAGAGGCCATGGAGGACGTGGATGGCGAGGACATGCCCGGCGCAATCGTCGAGGCGTTCCTCGAACGCGAAGAGGGCGTCCGGGCGCTGCTTGAGGAACTGGAGAAGCTCACTATCGAGGGCCGGCACGAGGAGGTCCGCGACCGTGTTCGCAATCTGGCCGACAGCGACGAGTCGGTGTTTTACACCGTGGCGTTCAGCCTCACCAATTCGCGGCAGTTCTTCGGCGACGTGGAAGCACAGCTGGACGTGACCGCCGCTGACCGGTTGCGGGACCTCGCCGACACGTTTCCCGCACTAGCTGAGCCGTTCAACATCGTCCGGACGGAGCGGGCGGACGACCGCCTCAATCCGGTGACAGACACGAGCTACGCGGTGAGCTACCACCGGGGTGTCGAATCGCCAATGGTGACCTACAGCCCGCTGTCAGGCGAACAGGAGCTGTACGAATCCCGCGGGACACCAAGTGAAGTGTTGCGGGTCGCGTCTGACCTCACGGGCGCGACGACAGACGCGCTGGACGTGGCGATGGATAACGACTACTCGGTCAACACGGAGGAACTGAGCGCGCTCATCGACCGCCGCGAGGAACTGGAGACTGAGCTGAGTAAGCTCCGAGACCAGCTCGACGAACTCCGGCGGACACCGGTCTCAGACGAGTAGGGGTCGTGGACACCGAGCGCACAGTTTCAGCTGACAGACCCGAGCCACAGTGCCGCAACTGGGGCGTTTATGTATCGCGGCCGTAAATGCACAGGTACGACTTGCTATGGGAATGGACCGACTCGAAGATCAGGTCGAGAAGGAGGGGCGGGACCTGTCGATCCTCGAAGCCGTCATCGAGAACGGGCCGATCGGCATCGTTCGGCTCGCCGAGGAGACAGGGGTTCCGAAACACAAAGTGCGATACTCGCTACGGATGCTGGAAGACGACGAACTCATCGAGCCGACGCCGCAGGGAGCGATTCCGGTCGACAACATCGACGAGCGGGTAGCGACGATCAACGACGGCATCGACAGACTTATCGAGCAGTTGGACGGGCTGCGAGACGTATTCTCGTCTACAGAGTAGCCAGAACGGTCAGTCGAACCCGTTTCCGTGGCAGTAACCCTTTTCGAACGCCGATGCGATGGGTCGATATGGATGTCGCTCTCATTAGCGATTCGCATATTCCGTCCCGGGAACACGAGATTCCGCCGTCGTTCCGGGAGCGCATCGAGGTCGCCGACCACGTCATCCACGCCGGTGACTTCGACAGCAAAGGAGCACTCGCTGACAGCCAGCACATGGCGGCGGAACTGACCGCCGTCTCGGGCAACATCGACCCGCAGATCGGGTTGCCAGAACGGGCGACAGTCGAACTCGGTGGCGTCACGTTCGTCGTGACACACGGGACTGGCTCACAGCAAGGCTGGGCAGACCGTGTCGCCGCTGCGGTCCGCGAGGAAGCCGACAGTACCGCTGTCGGCGTCGCCGGTCACACTCACGAACTTGTTGACACCGTCTACGAGGGCGTGCGGCTGCTTAACCCCGGCAGCGTCACGGGAGCTTCGCCAGCAGACCGCCCGACGATGTTGACCGCGACAGTCGAGGATGGGACGCTCGACGTAGCAGAGCACGAGCTGTAAAGCGCAGCGCTGTCGCGGCTCGCTCCCGCGTACCGGCAGCTGTTGCCACTGTTGGCCGGCTTTGCAGCGAACGCGGGTCTTTTTCCCGCAGGGACCGCAGGAGTGGTATGGAAGTCTTCGCGGTCGAGGGGCTGCCCGAGGTTCGACCTGGCGACGAGATAGCCGAGTTGCTCGTCGAGCAGGCCGACCTGCGGGATGACGACGTGGTCTGTGTCGCCAGCACCATCGTTTCCAAAGCCAGCGGACGCGGCCGGTCGCTGTCGTCGTACGAGCCAGGCGAGCGCGCCGAGCGCATCGCGGCGACCATCGAGGACATCGCCGGTGAGGAGAAAGACCCTCGAATGGCACAGGCGATTCTCGATGAGTGTACTGAGGTGCTGGTCGAAGCCCCCTTCATCCTCGGCGTGACGGAGTTCGGGCATATCACCGTCAACGCGGGCATCGACCGCTCGAACGTGCCCGGCGCGGACCTCCTCTTGCTCCCCGAAAACCCGACGGCGGAGGCCGAAGCCATCCGTGCTGGCATCCGCGAACAAGCGGGGGTGGAACCCAGCGTTATCGTCACCGACACGTCAGGCCGCCCGTTCCGCCTCGGCCAGCGCGGCGTCGCACTGGGCTGGGCCGGTCTTTCTGCGTCACGGGACTGGCGTGGCGAACACGACCGCGACGGCCGTGAACTCGAAGCCACCGTCCAGGCCGTCGTCGATGAACTCGCCGCCGCGGCCAACCTCGTCACCGGCGAAGGCGACGGCGGAACACCCGCCGCAGTCGTCCGCGATTTCGACTTCGGCGACCACGCGGGCAGCGAGCAACTGTTCCGCGACCCGGAGAAGGACGTAGTCAGACAAGCACTCAGACAGTGGTCACATGTACGCGATTGAACTCACCCCGGAACACCCGGTCGCACAGCTCGCCTCGTTTGCCGAACAGGCTGAATCGAACGCGCTCGACGCCGTCTACGTCAGTCACCACTACAACAACCGCGACCAGTTCATGTCGCTGACCGCGATGGCCGAGCGGACCGACGAGGTACTGCTCGGCCCCGGCATCGCGAACCCCTACGAAACGCACCCAGTGACGCTAGCGTCGCGGGTCGCAACGCTGGACGAACTGAGCGACGGCCGGGCGGTCTTCGGCATCGGGCCGGGCGATAAGTCGACGCTCAGCAATCTCGGCTTCGACCACGGCGACGCGCTGCGACGCGTGCTTGAGACGTTCAAGACCGCCCGGAAGCTCTGGGACGGCGAGCGGGTCGACCACGACGGGACGTTTGAGGCCGTCGACGCCGGGCTGAACTACGAGGTCGGTGAGATTCCGGTGTACGTCGGCGCGCAGGGGCCACACATGACCCGGATGGCAGCGAAACACGCTGACGGCGCGCTGTACAACGGTGCGCATCCGAAAGACCTCGCGTGGGCACGCGAGCAGGTGGAGGACATGGCCGACGAGCGACCCGAGGAGTACGGCGAGTTCGACCTCGCGGCCTACGCCAGCGTCTCGGTCGCCGAGGACGCGACCGAGGCACGGGAGGCCGCGCGGCCGCCGGTCGCGTTCGTTGCCGCCGGCTCACCCCCGGCAGTGCTCGACCGCCACGGCATCGACCACGAGGCCGCCGAAGATATCGGGCAGGCGATCTCCGCCGGCGATTTCACGGCCGCATTCGACGGCGTTACCGAGGCGATGCTGGACGCGTTCTGTATCGCCGGGACGCCGGAGACGGTGGCCGAGCGCACGGCGGTGCTGGAAGAACACGCAGACAGCGTGGTGTTCGCGTCGCCGCTCGGGCCGGATGTCGAGACGGCTATCGATTTGCTTGGGGCGGTCCGCGACCGCCGGAGCCGCTGAACAGCGAAAGCACGGCCCCCAGCGACAGGTACCCGAAGAAGGCGACCGAGACGGTCGTGATGACGGCACCGACGGCGAGCATAAGCGCCGCCAGCGGGTCGTTCAGTGCCACGTCGATAAACCAGCCGGGCATGTCGATGATGCTCTGGAGCAGTTCCGACAGCAGTCCTTGCATTACCTGAACGTTAGCGTGGCCCTACTTTGCGTTTGCGTTCCCGGCCACCACACGGGCGCTCGAGAGCCGCTCTCGTCCGGAGTTACAATCGAGCGCCCTTACGCGACGGGTTCGAGTTCCGCTGAGAAGTGTCTGAGTTCTTCCATCGGTGGCTCCCAGACGATTTTCAGGCCGGTGTACTCGTCGCGGCGGTCGCGGACGCGAGCAGCGGTCTCCGCGATGTGTTCGAGGTGTTCGCGCCAGTATGTCCGGCGGGGCAGGGCGAGGCGGACGAGTTCCGGACGGTCGGTCCCGGGGAAGGCGAACGAGCCGAGTTCGACTGTCCGGACGCCGCCTTCGCGGTAGAGTTCACAGACGAGGCGCTGCCCGGGGAACTGGTCGGCGGGAATATCCGGGAACAGGGCCGCGGCATCAATGTAGACGGCGTGACCGCCGGTCGGCGTGACAATCGGGATGTCGCGCTCACGCAGGAGGTCGCCGAGGGTCGCGACCTGTTCGATCCGCTCGGCGACGTACGGCGGTTGGACCGCTTCCCGGAGACCGGTGGCCATCGCTTCGAGATCGCGACCCGCGAGGCCCCCGTAAGTCGGAAACCCCTCGTACAGGATCGCGCGCTGTTTGCACTGTTCGAACAGGGCAGCGTCGCGAACGGCAGTGAACCCGCCGATGTTTGTGAGTGCGTCCTTTTTCCCACTCATCGTGATTGCGTCTGCGGGACGCAACTGCTCGCGAGCGATTTCATTGAGGGGCGTGTCGGCGTATTCGGGGTCCCGTTGCTTGATGAACTGTGCGTTTTCGGCGAACCGACAGGCGTCAATGACGAACGTTGCGTCGATTTCCGTGGCGAAGGCGGCCGTCTCGCGGATGTTCGCCATCGACACTGGCTGGCCGGCGGCGGAGTTGTTCGTGATCGTCAGGACGACAGCCGAGACGGCGTCCTGCCCGTACTCCTCGACAGCGCCCCACCCTCGCTCTGTGGCGAAGTTGCCGGCAAACGTCCCGACGCTATCAGTGGTCAGGTCCGTCTCTGCCGGGCAGTCGACTGCAGTAGCGCCTTGATTCGTTACGTGTGCGCGGGTGGTGTCAAAATGCGTGTTGTTGAGCACGACGTCACCCTCGTCCAGTAGCGCCCCGAACAGGACGTTCTCCGCGCCGCGGCCCTGATGTGTCGGCACCACGCGGTCGAATCCCATCACGTCAGCGACCGCCTCACGGAAGCGTTCGAACGAGCGCGAACCGGCGTAGGCCTCGTCCCCGCGGACCACGTCCGCCCACTGGTCGTCGCTCATCGCGCCAGTCCCCGAATCAGTCAACAGGTCGATAAAGACATCATCCGCAGCGAGGTTGAAGACGTTGTGTCCGGCTTCGCTGAGCGCGGTCTCACGTCGCTCACGGGGCGGAAGCTGTATCGACGTTACCGATTTAGCCTTGTACGAGCGCATGCTGTGTCGCAGTACGCCGATTGACTTATTCCCCATCTGATATTTTGTGTACAGAGGTGGGCTGAGATGTCCATCACCAGCCGAGTACGGCTATCGGTGGACAGGTGTTTCTGGCAGGCCAAAATAGCGGGCATTTTGGGGCCACAACTGCTGGAGGGACGTATGAGCGTTCGCGAGGAATTCGACGCGTGGGCGGCCGAAGGCAAAGACAGAGGGATGGAAGACCGGCACTGGCACACCGCCAAGCACGTCCTCGCCCGGATGCCGGTCGAACCGGGCGACACGGTCCTCGACCTCGGAACGGGGTCGGGCTATGCGCTCCGTGCGCTTCGGGACACCAACGACGCCGGGCCCTGCTATGGTCTCGACGGGTCGCCGGAGATGCTCCGGAACGCCCGCGAGTACACGGACGACGACGGTATCGGGTTCCTGCGCGGGGACTTCGACGCCCTGCCGTTTGCGACCGACAGCATCGACCACGTGTTCTCGATGGAGGCGTTTTACTACGCCAGCGACCCGCCACACACGCTCGAAGAAATCGCACGAGTGCTGCGACCGGGCGGGACCGCCCACATCGCGGTGAACTACTACGAGGAGAACGTCCACTCCCACGAGTGGCAGGAGTTCATCGACATCGAGATGACACGCTGGAGCGCCCCGGAGTACCGCGAGGCCTTCCGCGAGGCGGGGCTGGCCGTGGCATCACAGGACACCATCCCCGACCGCGAGGTCGAGATCCCGCCGGCGGATGCGTTTCCAACCGACGAGTTCGAGACCCGAGAGGCGATGGTCGAGCGCTACCGCGAACTTGGGACGTTGCTGACTGTCGGCATCGCCACGGAATAACGGCCCGGATAGCCGGTCAAAACACGGACCTCGGCCGGAACGACCGACAGAGTATTTTGTGGCCGCAGGCAAAACGAAGGAGTATGGCCGAAGATACCTCGCTGGAGGACTTTCTCGACGGTGGCGACAAGAGCGAGGATGGGGGAGAGAACGGCACGTCTGCGAGAGATGAGACGACAGAGACAGAAAGCGAAGCCTCCGACGCCGAAGCCTCGACCGACGGGGTCGACCCGGCCGTGACGACGTACGCGTGGTCGCCCGATGGAGCGGCCTGCGCCGAGTGTGGGGAGGTCGTCGAGCGGCGGTGGACACAGGACGGCATCCTCGTCTGTGGGGCGTGTAAGTCCTGGTGAGCGGCGCTACCGGCCGCGAACCGGATGTGTGTTGTTCTCACCCATCCACAGAGTTACATACGCGCACGCCATAGACGCGGCTACAACTGAACGGCCCGGAGGATGTGGTACCCCACACAAGACACTTACTGGTCGACAGGGCAGACTATCCTACCAGTCCCCGTGCCACGGCGTCGTCCCACGAGATTGCGACTATGACAGACACTGACACCTCACGCAGTCAACAGTCGGACAGTCCTCTCCGCGACGCCACACGCGTCGCCAATCAGGTGATCGAAAACGTCGAACAGGTCATCGTCGGGCAACACGACGCCATCGAACACATCGTCATCGCGCTGCTTGGACGCGGTCACGTCCTGCTTGAGGACGTCCCCGGCGTCGGCAAGACGATGTTAGCCCGTTCCGTCGCGGCGTCGTTCGACGGCGAATTCAAGCGCGTCCAGTTCACGCCGGACCTCCTCCCGACCGACGTGACCGGTGTCAACATCTACAACCAGAAGACACAGGAGTTCGAGTTCCGGCCGGGGCCGATCTTCGCCAACGTCGTCCTCGGAGACGAGATCAACCGCGCGCCGCCGAAAACGCAGTCGGCGCTGCTGGAAGCGATGGAGGAACAGCAGGTCTCGGTCGACGGGACCACACACCCCGTGCCACAGCCGTTCACGGTCATCGCTACGCAGAACACGGTCGAGCAGAACCGGGCCTACGACCTGCCGATGGCCGAACTCGACCGGTTCATGACGAAGCTCCATCTGGGGTATCCGAACGAGGCGGCGGAGACGGAGATGCTGGGTGACGTGGTGGGCCACCACCCCATCGAGGAACTGTCGTCGGTCGCCACGCTCGAAGCGCTCTCCGCCGCTCGGGAAACAGTAGCCGACGTGACCGTCGAAGAGCCGATCCGGTCGTACGCGACCCGACTCGCGCGGTACACGCGGGAGAACGCACAGCTGGGTGTCAGCCCGCGAGGGAGCATCTCGCTGCTCCGGGCGGCACAGGCCCGCGCCGTACTCGACGGCCGCAGTTACGTCATCCCCGACGACATCCAGACTGAAGCGCCGGTCGTCCTGCCACACCGCATCCGGACCGAGCGCAGCGAGCAGGACGCCCGGGAACTCGTCGCGGAGGCACTCGATACCGTCTACGTCGAATGAGACCGACACGCCGTGGTTTCGCCGTCCTCGCCGTCGCCGTTGCCGCCCTATTGGTCAGTGCCAGATTCGGGCAGCCCGGGCTTACTGCCGTTGCCGGCCCGCTGTTCGTGGGTGTGTTCGCCGCCGCCGTGCAGGTTCGCTGGAGCGGCGCACCGACCGTCGAGCGGGGCCGCCTCCGCCGCGGGTTTCCCGGCGAGACGAAGCCCGTGGAGTTCCGCGTCGACGGCAGCGGGATTGCGACGGTCACCGACCGGCTTTCTGAGGGGCTTGAGGGAGAGACGACAGTCCGGAAGTCCCTGCCCGCGACGGTGACCTACCGCGTCACCTACACGGCCCGGGGCGAGCAACAGGTCGGCCCAGTCGACGTGACGGTGACGGACGCGCTTGGGCTCGTCAGGGAGCACTACACCATCGGAAACAGAACCGACGTGCTCGTGTATCCGCCCGTCTACCGGCTGGGCGGGACAGACGCGTTCGCGCAGACGTTCACGCCGGAAAACGAAGACCGGCAGTCGTTCGACCGATTGCGCGAGTACGTCAGCGGCGACTCCTTGCGGGACGTGCACTGGAAATCCAGCGCCAAGCGCGAGGACCTGTTAGTCAAGGAGTTCACCGACAGCCGAAGCGACCGGACCCTGCTCGTTGCCGCGGAAGCCCAGCAAGGGCACGCCGACGCGATGGCCGCTGCGGCGGCGACCATCGCGATGGCCGCGCTGGAGAGCGGTCTGGCCGTCGAACTTGCCGTTCCGAACGATGGGGTCGAACAGGGGTACGGCGACACCCATCGGACGCGACTGCTCGAACTGCTGGCCCGTGCCGACGCGGGCCGGACCGACCGTGTGGACGACGCTGACGTGGTCGTCACGGCCAACGGCGACGGCGTCACGGTGTCGGTTGACGGCCGCCGCCAGTCCTTCGGCGACGTGACCGCCAGCCGTGACAACCCCATCGCGGGCGAGGTGAACGGATGAGTGCCGCCGTCACGGAACGGGTCCGCGGCCGGGTCTCGTGGAGCGGGTCCCGGATACTGGCGTTGCTTGGGGCGGCGCTGGCCATCGGCGCGCCACTGCGGACGATGTACTACCTCAGCGACGTGGTCGGCGACCCGACCCTGTTTCTGGCGCTTGCCGCGCTCTCGTTCGTGGGTGCAACGCTGCTTGCCCGCGTGCTCAGACCGCCCCTCGCGGTCGGTGTCGGCGCAGTGCTGTTCGCTGGCGGACTCGTCGCGTACATCCTGAGCCTCTCGACGAATCCGGCGGTGACGGACCTGCTGGGGGATACCGCCGCCCTGCTGACCGGGCGGTCGCTGCTCCAGATCGCCAAGGTCAGGCTGTGGGTGCTGTCGTTCGCGCCGGCACCGGTGTTTCTGACCTGGTATTTCGCGCTACGGCGCTGGTACGTGACGGCGACGGTGGCGGCCGGCACAGCGCTCGCGTTCTTTGCCCTGACGACCGACGCCGGTGTGGTGACGACCCTGCTGGGCGTCGTCGGCATCGCGGCGACTATTGGGTTCGGGACGCTCGATACACTGTCAGCGGACGAGCCGGCAGACCTGACGAGGCGACCCGACGCGATGACTGGCGGTGACGCGACGGAGCACCCGGACGACGGCGGCGAGGGAATCGACGCCGGGCGGCGCGCTGTCCTCGAACAGCTGGCGGCGATCATCGTCGTCCCGGCGGCGCTGTCACAGGTACCAATCACCCGTGACAGCTTGCTATCGTACGACGACGGGTCGGAGGGTCAGACCGTCGAGGGGAGCCTCTTCGATGCCGGGGAGTCCCTCTCGGTACAGGGGAGCATCTCGTTGACGCCTGAGATACGGTACACTGTCGAAAGCGAAGAACCGCGCTACTGGCGGGTCGCCTCCTACGACCGCTACACCGGTAACGGGTGGGTCCGGACTGGAACTCCACGCCCGTACGGCGACCAGCGCCTCGACAGCCCACCGGGTGAAACTCGGACGCTTCGACAGGAGTTCCGGGCAGAGTCGACCATCGGGACTGTTCCGGCCGCCTGGAAGCCCGTTCGCTACTCTGGGGGACCGTCGGTCTCGGTCTCCAGCGAGGGCGGATTCCAGCCCGACGGCACGCTGTCGACAGGCGACAGCTACGAGGTCAGGAGCGAGCTGCTCGTGGCGACCCCGGACGGGCTGCGTGAGGCCGGGACCGACTACGACGACGCGACCGTGGAGCTGTACACCCAGCTCCCCGACAGCACGCCGGACCGGGTTGAGGAACGGACGGCTATTCTCACCGCGAACGCCGAGAACCCGTACGAGACAGCGCTGGTCATCGAACGCTGGCTGCAGGACAGCAAGGGCTACTCACTTGACGTCGATCGACCCGGTTTCAACGTCGCCGACGCCTTCCTCTTCGAGATGGACGAGGGGTACTGCGTCTACTTCGCGACGACGATGGTGACGATGCTCCGGACCCAGGGCATCCCGGCGCGCATGACCGTCGGGTACACCTCCGGCCAGCGAATCGACGAGAACGAGTGGGTCGTGCGCGGGCTGAACTCCCACGCGTGGGTCGAGGTGTACTTTCCTGGGCAAGGCTGGGTGCAGTTCGACCCGACGCCGTCCGGGCCGCGCGAAGAAGTCAGACAGCAACGTATCGAGGACGCGAATGCGGACGGACCGTCGCCCACTGTCGGCGACGGAGACCCGGTGGAGCAGTACACGCCATCCGATACGTCGACGCCCGCCCCGTTGACTGAGACCAACGATACCGAAACCGAACCGACTGAGACGCCGACGGCCACCGAAACTGACACGCCAACCAGCACGACAGGAGCGTCCGACACGGACGAGTCGACGGAGTTGCGCCTGCCGGCGCTCCCGTCGCGCGAGGAGATGACGCTGGGCGTCGTCGCGCTGCTCGGCATCGCAGCGGGCGCGCGCCGGTCCGGCCTCAGCGAGCGAGCGTACCGGGCGGTATGGCTGCGCTACCAGCGTCGTGTGGACCCCGAGTCCGATGTCGAGCGGGCGTTCCAGCGGGCCATGTACATCCTTTCAAAGGACCACCGGAGCCGCAAGAGCGGTGAGACAGTACGGGCGTATCTCGACGCGATAGAGGCCGACGACCGGGTCCGGCGACTGGCCGCGCTACGGGAGCGACTCCGGTACGGCGGCGAGGTCGACGAAGCGATTGCCGACGAGGCAGTCGAACTCGCCGATGGAATCGTCTCTGACCGGTAGTCCCCGACAGTGTTTAATAGGTCGTGTTCGTAGGCGCGATTGTAATGTCGGAAGTCTGCTCGACGTGCGGGCTGCCTGAGGAGCTCTGCGTCTGTGAGGACGTCGCTAAGGAGTCCCAGGAGATTAACATCCGCATCGACGAGCGCCGTTACGGGAAGGAGGTAACGATCATCGAGGGATTCGACCCGAAAGACGTCGACATGGACTCGCTGTCCTCAGACCTCAAGTCGAAGTTCGCCTGCGGTGGCACTGTCGAGGACGGACAGATAGAGCTCCAGGGCAATCACACGGGCCGCGTCGAGGATTTCCTCCGCGACAAAGGTTTCAACGTCGCCTGAACTCCTGACTGCCAACGGTTCTCGTGAGAGCGCCGTGGCAAGCTGCTGCTGTGACCTACTCCCTGGTTTTCAGCTGTGATCGCCCGCAGTGAACTATATCCAGCCGCTTTTGTGCCGTCGTGAGAACTTCTGAGTACAACCAGGAGCAGCGGCTATCGATGCGTGATACCAACACTCACGATCGGCGGTCAACTATTTCAACCATGGGACGGTAACTGTTCGCAATGTTCGTTGTACCCCGGCGGGTGGTGGCCGTCGGACTCGTGGTCCTTCTCCTCGGTGGGGGAATCGCGTCGCTCCCGGTGGCGGCGACTACTGACCACGGGGCGGTGACTGACGGCGACGGACTGGCGGCAGGGGTCGGCGAGAACTGCACATACAGAAGTGATACAGCGCCAAATCGGAGGGGGGCGACGGTCGAGACAGTGCAGTCGTCGACAGGCACTGCCGAGGCGAATAGCTCAGTAATCCGAACGAGAAGCGCCGATACACATCGACGACAGCCACGGGAACAAGGCGGGGACATAGCTACGACAGCGGCCGGCATGGAGACGGGGACAGCCATATCGGGTACAGCACAGACCAGCGATGGTGACGTAATTCAGCAGACACAGACTTACGCGCGCGTACCGGAACAGCCGGGCGAAGTCGCGGTGACTCTGACCTACGAGGTGCCAGACCGGGTTGTCGACCTCGAAACGCACGTCCCGGCGGCGGCGACGGTGACCGAAACGGACGGGTTCGAGCGCGTCAACGAGTCCGTGTACGAGTGGGAAGAGCCGACGGATACAGCGACGATCAGCTACCACATCAACCCGAATCGGACCATCGAAAAGAGCGGTCCGGAGGGTGCCGAGGGACGGTATCTCAGCGTCGATACGGGCGAGTGGGCGCTGCTCACACGCTCACAGACGCCGACGCGCTGGCGCTACACCGGCCGTGACCCCGTCAGGTACAACCGGACACTCCGGACGGCGGGGCCTGGTGCGGCGGGCGAGGAAATCGTGTACCTCGGCGAGGTCGCGACCTTCGAGGAGACGGCGCACAACCAGACGTTCACGCTGGCTGTGCCAGAGCGTGCGACGATGACGGCCTCACCGATTTCGGTGCTGGACTCGATGGCGAACGCGTCGAACGCGCTCCGGGTCGGTGACCGTGACGAGCAGGTGTTCGTCGTCGCCGCGCCATCCGGGGCCGTCAGCTGGGGGGTCGAGGGATATCAGATCGGTGACGCAGATATGTGGGTCCAGTCCCGGCAGTCGCTGGATGTCGCGAACAACGTCTGGCTCCACGAGTACGTCCACAGCCGGCAGGCCTACGAGACGACGGGGAAGACACGGTGGACGGTCGAAGGCTGGGCGACGTACTACGCCGCTGTCCTGACGCTGGAACAGAACCGGATCGGGTTCGACGAGTTTCAGGCACAGCTCGCGGCGGGCGGGCGTCCGGTCTACAGTGACGTGAGATTGACCGATAGGACAAGCTGGACGAACGACGCGAACTACTGGAAAGGGGCGCTCGTCGCCGGACGAACCGATGTCCACATCCGTTCGGCGACTGGCCGTAACCAGACACTCCAGCGCGTGTTTCAGTCGCTGAACGGCTACCGTGACCCCGTCACGCAGTCGCAGCTCCTCGCTGAGATCGAGTCCGCTAGTGACCCGAGCGTCCGGGACGCGACCGCGACGGAGACCGAGACGGCAGCGGCCGTGACGATGTGGAACGTGACGACACATCGGCGGTTGTTCGGTTCGATTCCCGCCCGTATTGGCTACAGCCTCCCGCCGGTCGACAGGGCGGACGCCTACCGCGCAGATAGTCTCTACCGGTCGGACACACCGGTCGGCGGTAGCGAACCGATCCGGCTGTCGACAAACGAGACGCTCGCGGTCGATGCCGTCGTCGAGAACGCTGGCGGCGAGGCAGGGGCGTACAACGTGTCGCTCGCGGTCAACGAGACTGTCGTCGACGCGAAACAGGGCCAGATCGAGCCGGGAGTACGGACCGAGGTTGAAGTGACACACACGTTTGCTGCCCCCGGCCGATACGTGGTCAGCGTCGACGGTGACACCGTCACTGTCGTGGTGACGGAGCCGGCGGTAGCCAGCGTGACCGACGTCACCGCGAGTCCCCGCGAAGTCAAGCAGGGGGACAGGGTCGACGTGACTGCGACTGTCGCCAACGACAACGATATTCCGGGGACAGCAACGGTCGAGTTCCGCCGCAACGATGTCGTGTTCGCCGAACAGCGGCTGTATCTCTCGCCACAGGTAACGACAACAGTCACGCGGACAGTCACCCTCGATGAACGCGGAACAGTGTCGCTGTCGGTGGGTGACGGACGAACGACGACGACGGTCGACGTGGTCGTCTCAACGGAGACGGCGGCACCGCCGTCAACTCCGAGCCCGACGGAGATGCCCACAGACAAACGGACGACAGCGGGAGAGGGCGACGGCTTTACCGCGATTATCGCCGGTCTCGCGGTGTTGCTTGCAGCTCTGATTGCCCGCCAGCGTCGTTCCTGACACGAGCCCGAAGGGAACAGTTATTGCGGTCGGCCAGTCGTTGTCAACCGTGAACGTCGGAATCGCGTATGCCGTCCTGTCGGCGCTGGTGTTTGGGGTGTACCTGTTCGTGATGAAGCGGTGGTTCACCGACTACCCGTCGCCGGTGTTTCTGTTGCTTACCTACAGCCTGGTCCCCGTCGTCTACCTCCCGATCGTCTTCGCCAGCAACGAGCCGTTCCTCCCGGCGGGCAGCCGCATCAACGCCCTCTCGTCAATACTCGCTGTGACGGCGGTGACGGCAGTGGGGCTGCTCACCCTCTTTCGAGCGATCCGCGTCGGCGAAGTCTCCTACGTGTCGCCGATCAGCAAAATCGTCCCCGTGTTCGTATTGCCGCTTGAAGTCGGTTTGCTGGGCCAGCACCTCTCTGCGCTGCAGGTCGGCGGCGTCGTCGTCGCGACTGCCGCCGTCTACGTCGCAAACTGGCAGGGGACAGCGTTACTGGCCCCGCTCAAGCGGGCCCGGAAGTCCCGGCCCGCACAACTGGCGCTGCTGTCGGCTGCGGCGTTCGCGCTCGTTGATGTAAGCAAGCGGGTGCTGATGCAGGAACTGGCCATCGAACCGACGACGTACATCCCGGTGATGGCCGTCGGCATCGCCGTCTTGATGACGCCGCTCGCGTTCCGGTATCAGGTCCCGTCGGGATGGCGGGGGGATCTCCCGAAGTTCGTCGTCGCAGCGATGTTCGTCGCCTACGCAAACCACATCGTGTTGCTGTCCTTCCAGTTGCTCCCGGCGAGTATCGTGTCACCAATCGTCAACGGGCAGGCTATCGTCGCCGTCATTCTGGGTGCGATTGTACTCGACGAGGCGCAGTTCCGAGCACGGCTGGCCGCTGCGGGGCTCGCTATCGTCGGTATCGCGATGATATCGGTCGGATAGAAAAGTCAGGCCGACTTTCGTTCCGACGCGCAGCCAACCTGTACCGCATAGCTCGATTGAAGCCACGCGGTCGGGTTCTCGGTGTCGTAGACGACGACGTCGCCGCCGCCAGTGGTGAAGCTGCCGTACTGCTCGTCGGAGTCGGTAGTATCGCGCGACGCTGGTTCCATTGTGGTACAAGGGCACATCCGACACAGCGCTACATAAGTGTTTCTCGGATGTGGTATGAAGTATTATTAGCATACTAGGATTTTGCTGAACAACAGAGTCCTACTGAGAGACCAGCACCGATATGTGGCCGCCGGCAAAGGCATCTGATATGACACGAGCGGACGCCCCAGTGACACTGCCAGTCGTGCTGACTGTCGCCGGCAGCGACTCCGGTGGTGGGGCCGGTATCCAGGCTGACCTCAAGACTATCGAGGCCTGTGGCGGCTTCGGGACCAGCGCGATCACGAGTGTGACGGCACAGAACACCACGGGCGTACAGGGCCAGCATCTGCTCCCGATTGAGGAGATCGAGGCTCAGATCGAGGCGGTGACGGGTGATTTCGACGTGGCCGCAGTCAAGACGGGAATGCTTGCGACGAGCGAGGTCATCGACCTAGTCGTGGACCACGCCGCCGACCTGCCGAACCTCGTCGTCGACCCAGTAATGGTGGCAGCCTCGGGCGACCGGCTGCTGGCCGCCGAGGCCGAAGACGCCTACGAATCGCTCATCGCCGAGGCGACGGTCGTCACACCGAACGCCGACGAGGCCGCCGTCCTGACCGGGCGCGATGTCGACGACGCCGCGGCCGCGGAACAGGCTGGCCGCGACCTCGTCGAGATGGGGGCCGACAGCGCGCTCGTAAAGGGGGGCCACGTCCCGGGTGACGCCGTCGTCGATACGCTCGTGACCGAAGACGGGGTGACGACGTTCCGCCACGACCGCATCGACACCGAAGCCACTCACGGCTCTGGCTGTACGCTCTCTTCGGCCATCGCGACACAGTTAGCCCACGGCGACGACCTGCCGACGGCAGTCGGAAGCAGTGTCGACCTGCTTGCGAGCGCAGTTCGATATAACGTCGACATCGGAGAAGGTCCCGGTGCGGTCCACCACCTCGTCCAGGCGCGTAACGACGCCGCACACCATCCGACGAGCGAGGCCGTCGAGCGAGTTGTGTCGGCGCTCGTCGAGGCGGACGTGTCCGGGCTGGTTCCCGAGCGAGGGATGACCGTCGCCGGCGCGACCCCCTACGCAGAGACACCCGACGCGGTCGCCGCCGTTGAGGGCCGCATCGCCCGCACGATGGACGGCGTCCGACCGAACCGCGGCGTCCGCTTCGGCGCGTCCACAACGGTGGCTCGCGCCCTGCTGACCGCCCGTGAACACGACCCGTCGCTCCGGTTCGCCATCGACTGTCGGCTGACCGACGCCGTCGAGGACGCGCTGGCGTCGCTAGACGGCACGAGTGCCTCGTACGACCCCGGCGAGCGACCGGACGGGGTCGCCGCCGACGCCACGGCCCAATGGGGCGTCGACCGGGCATTCGGAGCCAGCGACGACCCGCCCGTCGCCGTCGTCGGCCGTGAGGGGCTGGGTACCGACGAGCACGCGATGCTGTTCGGGGCGACCGTCGATGCCATCGTCTCGCGCGTCAAGACGGTCCACGAGGCCGTCGACGACGGGGCGTAACGGAACCGGGCGGAGCAGAGCGGTCGTGCGCTGATCTGACACAGACGGTGGCCGCGTTTAACCCCGAGCGACGCATATCAGAACGTATGAGTGAGACACAGTCGAGCGAGCGGATTACGGTCTTCTCGGACTACGTCTGCCCGTTCTGTTATCTCGGACGCGAGTCGCTCAGGCAGTACCAGTCGACGCGCGAGGAGGAACTGGAGATCGACTGGCACCCCTTTGACCTCCGAAGTGGGAAGCGTAACCCCGACGGCTCCATCGACCACTCCGTCGACGACGGCAAGGACGAGGACTACTACGAGCAGGCAAAGCAGGGCGTGCGACGGCTCCAGGAGAAGTACGGCGTGGAGATGGACTTAGACATCGCCACCGACATCGACTCCCTGCCCGCCCAGATTGCCTCCTACTACGTCAAAGAGCACTACGACTACGAGACGTGGCTGACCTTCGACGTGGCCGTTTTCGAGGCGCTGTGGCAGGACGGCCAGGATATCGGCGACGAGGACCTGCTGGTCGACCTGGCCGAGGACGCGGGCGTCGATGGCGGCGAAATCCGCTCGGCGCTCGCGGACGACGCGCTCCGCTCAGCGGTCCGGGAGAAGTTTACCGCGGCACAGCGCCAGGGCATCACCGGCGTCCCGACGTTCGCCCACGATGGCCACGCCGCCCGCGGTGCGGTTCCGCCAGAGCAGCTAGAGCGGCTTGTCGAAGGCACCTGAGCGGGCGCTGTCGGGCGCTCAGGCGACGCGGTTCCGGAGTGATTCGCCGCGTGTGGCCCGTTCGACGTTTTCCTGAACAAGCGCCGCGATGTCCTCGTGATACCGGTTCGTGGACGCGGCGACGTGTGGCGTCACGATAGCCGACTCGTGGTCCCAGAGCGGGTGGGTTTCCGGCAGCGGTTCCTCCCAGTGGGCGTCGAGGGCCGCCCCCGCAATCGCCCCCGCATCGAGCGCGGCCAGCAGCGCGTCCTCGACGACGACCGGCCCCCGGGCGACGTTGACGAGGTAGCCGTCGTCCCGCATCGTTTC
Source organism: Haloarcula sp. Atlit-120R (assembly GCF_003665885.1). Lineage (NCBI taxonomy): Archaea > Methanobacteriati > Methanobacteriota > Halobacteria > Halobacteriales > Haloarculaceae > Haloarcula > Haloarcula sp. Atlit-120R. The sequence goes on from NZ_QPLN01000001.1 coordinate 965,662, forward strand.
GAGGAGGGCGGCGTCGACCATCCCCTCGGTCGCCTCGGTGAGCGGACAGCACAGCACGACGAAGCGAGCGTCGCCGACGGCGGCGGCCAGTTCGTCGGGCGTGTACACGCGCTCGACATTCTCTGTGGGGTCGCCCGAGCGCCGGACGCCGACGACATCCATGCCGAGCGCGGCGGCCCGGTCGGCGACGCCCTGGCCGATGGTCCCTAGGCCGACCACGCACACCCGCTCGCCGGTCAGCGTGAACGGCGCTTCGTACGGCTCGTGGGTCCAGTCGGCGTCGCCCTGTCGGTCCCGATAGACGTGGAGCCGGCGGGCAAACGCCGTCAGATAGCCGACGACAGTCTCCGGGACGGTGTCGCCGTGAATGCCGGTGCTGTTCGTCAGCGCCGTCCCGGCGGTCTCGTAGGCGGCCACGTCGAACTCGTCGTAGCCCGCGCGGATGCCGTGGACCCAGGCGGCGTCCAGAAACACGTCTCGGGGGGAGAACGTGACGACGCAATCACCGGCGTCGAATGAGGCGTCGTCGCCGACAGCCTCGACGGGAACGTCGGACCCCTGTAACGCGGCGACCATCGCCTCCAGCGGACAGGCCTTCGCGACCGACTCGTGGACGGCGATTCTGTCGATATCCATACCCGTCCCTGCGGCGGGGACGGTATAGTCCTTTTCCGGAACGCGCCGGACCGCTCAGTCCCGGCGGCTGTCGAGCGCGTCAACGCGCATCTCGACGTAGCGGCGGGACCACCGCTTCGAGAAGCGGTGCAGGGCTCCGAAGAGTCCGCCGTCTACGGCGTCGCTGGCGTCTTCGTCGTAACTCGACCGGCCGCCCGACTCCATCGGTCCCTGTGGAAAACTCATGACGCTAGATGTTACCACGGCCTGTGAAATAAATATTAGGGATATTAGGGAGCCGGCGGAGCCATGCGTTTTTGCCGTCTTCGACGGTTTTTACAACGATTTTTGAAACAAGTACAGACAACAAGGGCTTTAACCGATAGTTCACAATGCTGGCTTCACGCGTCAATGACAACGTCGTCACCGTCTAGTCGACTCCAGAAGGGGTTTCTCAAGTACCAGCATGTCTTCGTCTTCCTGGCACCGCTGTTGTTCGTCGTCGGCGTGTACACCGCCGCGCCGACGCCCGCGGACGCGGGAAGCGGCTACTGGTTCGAGTACTGGTGGCTCTGTATCGCCTTCGTCACCGGTGCGACCATCGTCAACACGGTCGGTATCAGCGGGTCGGCGCTGTTCGTCCCGTTTCTCATCTTCGTCTTCCCGGTGCTCGCCGGGGAGACGCTGACCCCGGAGACGCTGGTGAAAGTCGGCCTCATCAGCGAGTCGTTCGGCCTCTCCAGTTCGGCGCTGGCGTTCATCCAGTACGGGCTCGTCGACCGACGACTCGCACTGAGCCTCGTCCTCGGGAGCGTGCCCTTCGTCGTCGCCGGGGCGCTGCTCTCGTTTGTCATCCCCGAACCGCTGTTTCACGCGCTGCTCGGCATCGCCCTGCTGGCGGCCTCGTACCTGCTTTTCAAGGCCGACCTCGGCCACGAAGAGCCGGGCGAGGCGGGCGACAGCGACCCCGACGTGTCGGCCGACGGCGGCGACAAGACCCTGCCCGACGACGCCAACAAGCTCGGGCCGGCTGGCGTCGAGACGGCTGACGACGGGGCGGTTACGCGCGTCGACCGCGACGGCAACGACTACGGCTACACGCGCGGCGGCTACCTTGAGCGGTTCGCCAACTACAGCATCGGCGGCGTCTTCCAGGGCCTGGCCGGCTTCGGCGTCGGCGAACTGGGCATCATCTCGATGCTCCGAACGGATGTCCCCGTCCGGGTCGCCATCGGTACGAACCACATCGTTGTGGCACTGACAGCGGTTCTGGCCTCGGTGGTCCACGTCTTCGGCGGCGGCCTCGTTCCGGGCGCTCACTCTATCGACCTCGCGTCGACGCCGTGGAACATGGTCGTCTGGACCGTGCCCGCGACAGTCACCGGCGGCCAGATTGCACCGTACGTCTCGACCGCACTGGACACCGGGACCATCAAGAAGTTCGTCGGCGGGCTGTTCGCAGTCATCGCCGCCGCGCTGTTCCTGATGGCGACGGGTGGTGTCTGAGACGATGTACGACACGGTTCTCCTCCCGACCGACGGCAGCGACGGTATCGGTGCGGCGGCGCGCCACGCCGGCACGATTGCGGGCCGGTTCGACGCGACGGTCCACGTGCTCTCTGTCGTCGACACCCGGAACCGGTTCGAGAGCCCGTCGAGCGGCCTCTCGGCCGACGCCTGGCTCGACGCTGAGCGCGAGCGCGCCGCGGAGGCCATCGAGGCGACCGTCGCTGAGTTGCCGGACGACGTGTCGGTCGAAACCACACAGCGAGAGGGCGTCCCGAAAAGCGAAATCGTCGACGCGGTCACGGAACTCCCGGCAGACCTCGTCGTGATGGGGACCCACGGCCGGACCGGGCTGGACCACTATCTCATCGGAAGCGTCGCGGAGACGGTCGTTCGGGAGTCGCCGGTGCCGGTGCTGACCGTACAGTTGTCCGAGGAGTGACCACGGCGACCCCGCGACCGCATCAGCCGTCGACCGGGCCTGTCCGGAACGGCTCGGTCGCTCGGTGATACGCTGACAGCGCGAGCGCATGGAACGCGACGAGGACGGCGACACCGACGACGATGACTGCGACCTGTAGCGGCGTCGAGAGCAGCCCTAAGGAGACGATGAGCGTCGTCGCACAGGCCGGCGCGTGGACGGTGTCGGTCGCAATCATCCCCCAGCTGGTCACGACGAGCGAGAGCGTCGCGCTCGCGACGAGGCGGAGCCCGGCCGTGGAAAACGCGGTCGGGTCCGCGACGAGTGAGACACCGCCGGCGAGCAGGCTGTACGCGGCCAGCCCCGCGAGGCCGCCGATGAGGTGGCTCGCGACAACGCTGACCAGCCCTGTCCGGTCACCGTCCCGGTGGAAGGCGAGGACGAACGCCGAGGGGCCGAGGCTCGGGAAGATAAACGGTTGCCCGCTTGCCCACGCAAGCGTTCCGAGGACGACGAACAGCACGCCGGCGTACAGGCTCGTGCCGACTCGATGCCGTCGCATTGCTCCCGATAGGAAACTGGACGGACAAGACAGTCACGGTCCGGCAAATCGGCGCTGGAATCCTGAGTGGAGACGGCACGGCCAGCCGTTCCAGTCAGAGCGCCGTCGTCGTCGTGTCGTCCTCGCTCGGAGCCGACGGCGGCATCCCGGTACTCTCGCGTAGTTGCTCGAACGCGACTGCGACAACTGCGGTGCCGTACAGCGACGCCAGAGGTTGGATGACAATGGTCGGAAGCTGCGAAGTCGGCCCCGAAAGCGCCAGCGCGCCGACGAATCCGATGACACCACCGACGAGCGCCGCGGCGGTACCGACAATCAACAGCAGTCCGAACAGCGCCAGCCGGTTGCCCTCGGTGAGCCGATAGCTCTCTTTGAGCGCCGCGACGAAGTTCCGGTCGTCGACGATGACGTACGGCATCATGAAGATGAACGCGACGTAAGCGAAGATACCGGGGATGAGGAGCAGGACCGACCCGATGAACACCAGCAGGCTGTAGACGATTCCGCCGACAAACACGTTCACCATCGCCAGCGGTACGTTCCGTGTGAGCGCTCCCGTTGGGAAACTGTCACGCGCTCCGGCAGCGAACGTCCGGAAGGACACGATGGTGAGATACAGTGAGACTACGGAGCCGATAGCGATACCGGCACCCGCGACGGAAAGCGGGATGTCGAGGGTGAGCGGTAGGGCTGCAGCGATTTCGCCGTATCCCATTCTGGCGTAAGTCGTCGCCAAGATTGTGTTGAACAGCGTTTGAAAACCGATCATCAGGGCGAAAAACGCTGCAAGTAGTATCGCACCGGTACGACTGAACAGCCGATACCCCGCCTCTTCGAGGACGGAGCCGATTTGGAGGGCCATCAACGGAGCGCTTCGACAAGCAATGGCAAAAGTGTTGCCTCAGTGTGACACTGCCACTCAGTTCACGCGCCCGGTTCCGACTCACTCTCGACGAACTCGATAAGCTCCTCTGCCGGGACGAACCCGTCGGCGCGGCGGTCGAGAAGCGCCCCGTCGACAAATAGCAGGAGCGTCGGGACGCTCCGGACGTCGAATGCGTCGACGGCATCGAGGTCGCGTTTGGGATTGAACACGACCACCGTGGCATCAGTCGCCTTCGCTGCGATGTCGAGTATCGGCTCCATCGACTTGCAGATTGTACAGCCGCTTGTCCGGACCATCGCCAGTACGCGGTCAGTCGTCGCCAGCACGTCGTCGAGTTCGTCCCGCGTTTCGACCGTCCGAACGCCGTGTTCCGTTGTCGTGTCCATACGGCTAGTACGTGCCACAGCGCGAAGAACCCCGCGACAGGCCACAGCCGCGGTTGCTGTGCGTGGCCGTCAGTCCTCGATCTCCCGCACGACCGATGCTGGGTTCCCCTGAACGACGACCCCGGCCGGAACATCGTCGGTGACGACTGCACCAGAACCGATGACCGCGTCGTCACCGATTGTGACGCCCGGGTTGATGACCGCCTGCCCGCCGACCCAGACGTTATCGCCGATAGACACCGGCTTCCCGTACTCGACGCCGCTACGACGTTCATCCGGGTCGAGCGGATGCGTTGCGGTGTAGATGTGGACGCCCGGCCCGAGCAGGCAACCGTCGCCGATATCCACCCGGCAGACGTCCAGCACGACGCAGTCGAAGTTCGCGTAGAAGCCCTCGCCGACGTGGATATGCTCGCCGTAATCACACCGGAACGGCGGTTCGACGTGACAGTCCGGGCCGACCGAGCCGAACAAATCCTCGATGAGCGCCTGTCTGGTGTCGGTCTCCGACGGGTCGGTCCGGTTGTACTCCCGAGTGAGCGCGTTCGCACGCTCGCGGGCAGCGACGAGTTCCGGGTCGCTCGCGTCGTAGCGTTCGCCCGCGAGCATCTTCTCCTTTTCAGAGGGCATCCCGACTGACCTCCGGAGCGGTACCGCGACGCCGCTGTGCAATCATGTCCGACAGTTGACTGGCCCGACCAAGAGGCGTTTCGGTTGACCGTTGGGAGTCAGTGCGGGGACTCGTCCCCGGAACGGATTTATAATCGACCGTCGCCTACCATGATTCGTGAACCGCACGGCAGCGCTCGACGCAGTCGTCTTCGGTGTCGACATCCAGAGCGGCGACGTACGCGGCGACGCGCCGTCGTACGCGCTGGTGGTCTTCGACGGGGAATCAGTCGAGCGGGACGTGGTCTCGCGGCGGAAGCTCCGCCGGCGCATCGAGGACGAAGAGCCGGCTATCGTCGCGACGGACAACATGTACGAGCTCGCCGAGGACAAGGACGCCCTGATCCACGTCCTGGGCTCGCTCCCGGACGAGACGAAACTGGTGCAGGTGACCGGCGACGAGCGGCCCGAACCGCTGTCGCGGGTCGCCAAGCGCCACGGCGTCCCCTACGGCAAGGACCCGATGGAGGAAGCCGAGGCCGCGGCACGGCTGGCCGCCGCGAACGTCGGCCAGGAGGTGTCCGCCTTCACCGACACGACGGAGGTGAAGGTCTCGCGGGGCCGCTCGACCGGAAAAGGGGGATGGTCAGAAGACCGCTACACGCGACGCATCCACGGCGCGGTCCGGAAGCGGGCGCGTGAGATCGAGTCCGAACTCGACGCTGCCGGTCTGGAGTACGAACGGGACGTGACCGAGAAGTACGGCGGCTTCGCAAACGCCGTGTTTCAGGTCTCGGCCCGCCCACAGGATATCCCGGTGTCGAGAGCCCGGTCGGGCGATACGCGCGTCGAAATCGAGCGTCAGCGGCGGGACGGCATCGAGTTCAGGCCGCTTGCGAAACGGCGCGACCACGTCGTCGTCGGCGTCGACCCCGGAACGACGACGGCCGTTGCCATCGTCTCCCTTGACGGCACTGTACTGGATGTATACTCCTCACGCACCGACGACGCCGCCGCGACGACGGAGTGGATTATCGAACGCGGACGGCCCGTCGTCGTCGCCGCCGACGTGACGCCGATGCCGGAAACCGTCGAGAAGCTCCGCCGCTCCTTTAGTGCCGCTGGCTGGGAACCCGATACGGACCTTCCGGTCGACGAGAAGAAGCACCGGACCCGGGAGGAGGCCTACGACAACGACCACGAACGCGACGCGATGGCCGCCGCGCTCTACGCGTTCGACCACCACGCCGACCAGTTCGAGCGCGTCGCAGGCAAGGTCCCGCCGCAGTACGATGTGGGACCGGTCGTCGACCGCGTCGTCGCCGGCGAGGAGAGTGTCGAGACGGTGCTGCGGGACCTCGAAGACGACGACGGCGAGGACGAGGACACCACGGCGCACGAACCGCGGGAACTCACCGACGACGAGAAGGAGATCAAGCGGCTGAACGCCCGCATCGAGCGGCTCGAATCACACGTCGACGACCTCAAAGAGACGATCAAGCGCAAGGACGACCAGCTCTCCGAGAAGGACAAACAACTGGAGAAAGCCCGCAGCGAAGGCCGACGCGAGGTCCGGAAGGACCGCGAGGTGACGCGGCTCCAGCGGCGCAACGAAGCCCTCGAACGGAAGGTCGAGGAGGAACAGGAGAAGCGGGAGACGCTGGCCGACAAGCTCGACCGACTGAAGGCGCTGTGGAAGCTCGACCACTCGAACTTCGCCGACGTATCGGAGAAGCAGGAGGGACTGACCCCGGTCAAGGTGGTCGAACAGTTCACGAGAGATGCCATCGCCGACGCCGACGAGCGATTTGGCCTCGTTGAGGACGACATCGTCATGTTTCGGGATGCCTCGGGCGCGGGCCGGTCGACGGCCCAGCAACTGGCGGATATCGACCCGAAAATCGTGCTCCGGAACGGGAACCTCTCTGACATCGCCGATCAGGTGCTGTTCGACAACGATATTCCCGTCGCACCGGCAGAGCTAGTCACCGTGCAGGAAGTCGACGAACTGGCCGTCGCCCGCGAAGGCGAGGTCGAGGCGGCAATCGAGGACTGGGAAGAGCGGGCCGCCGAGCGACGGAAGGAGCAGAACGCGGAGATGGTCGACCAGATCATCAGCGAACACCGGGCTGACCGGCCGACGAGCGAGAACTAAACGCTGTGCTAGGACCCGGCAGGCAGTAACGGGGCAGCCCTGCTACCGGGGTGCTGCTCCGATAGTGCGAATCTGTACTGAGTAGTTATGTTCTTCGGGTGCGTCTCTCTCGCATGGAAGACCAGTGTCGTGTTCTGGCGGCCGCGGTCGAGACGCTCGACGACGTCTTCTACGTCTACGACGCAGACGGCAAACTTGCGTACTGGAACGGTCGGCTGAACGAACTGTTCGACCTGACCGATAGCGAACTGTCAGGCACAGCGCCGACCGAGTTCTTCGTCGCGGACGACCGGGCAGCCGTTGAAGCAGCCATCGAGGAGGTGTTTGAATCAGGTCAAACGAGCGTCGAAGCGCGGGCGGAGACGACAGAAGGGGTAGTGACGTTCGAACTCAGCGGTCGGCTTCTTACGGGGGACGACGGCACAGTGCAGGGGTTCAGCGGTGTCGGTCGGGACATCACGGACCGACGCGAACGGGAGTGGCACCTCCAGCGACAGAACGAGCGGCTCACGGAGTTCGCCGACCTCCTGGCACACGACCTCCGGACGCCGCTTGCCGTCACCAGCGGCCACCTCGAACTCGCTGCCGAGGAGCTGTCACCCGAGCGTATCGACGCCGCTAGAGACGGGTTGGGGCGGTTAGAAGCGATTATTGACGATATGCGGACGGCGACCAGAGAGGGCGCGCTGGCAACCGACGAGCAGGCGGTCGATATCGCCGACGTGGCGACGACGGCGTGGAACCACGTCGAAACCGGCAGTGCAGTGCTGGAACCGCCGCCGCCGATACCGGTCGAGGCTGACCCGAAGCGACTGCTTCGGTTGTTCGAGAATGTCTTCATCAACGCCGTCACACACGGTCCGGAACTCGACGAACACGTATCTGACGAGGAGCGCAAAGCCGGCACTACCGACATCACAGTTCGTCTCGTACTGACGGCCGACGGCTTCGCTGTCGAGGATGACGGCCGGGGAATCGACCCGGACGACCGGGAGTGGGTGTTCGAACCGGGCGCGTCACAGGCGGCTGACGGCACTGGGTTCGGCCTCTACATCGTCAGGACAATCGCCGAAGCCCACGGCTGGACAGTGCGTGCCACGGCAGCAGAACACGGCGGTGCACGGTTCGAGTTCGATGTCGGTGCAGACACCGCCTGTTAGTTGCGTCCGCCTCAGGGCATGCCGTCGCCGCCCATACCGCCACCGCCCATGCCGCCGCCACCCATACCGCCCATGCCGCCGAGTCCGAACGCGCCGAGCAGGCTCGTGACGAGTCCGTAGACGACCAGCCCGAGGCCGCCAACGACCAGAGCGATACCGACGGCGACGATGGGAGCCTTCCACGCGACCAGACCGATGCCGGCGAGCAACACGACGATGCCGCCGATACCAACCGCACCGAGTTTATCGAGCATACCCGTGTAGGCCAAGCGGGCGGACAAAAGCCCGTCGGTCAGTACTCGAACTCGGTGTCGACGTTCTGTGCCGCCGCGACCATCTCGGCGATGGTGTCCTGCCGGCGAAGCAGTCGCATCGTGTCACCCTCGACGTCGAACGTGCCGTCCATCGCGGCGGCGGAGATATCCAGATCGCCCTGCAGCATCGTGACCCACTCGCTGTAGGGGCCACGGAACGCGAAGTCGTACTCGGGATCCGCGACCGTCCCAGCGGCGGTACAGACGCCGTCCTCGATGGCGACGGAGAACTGTATCGGCTCACCAGTGTAGGCGTCGTCGGCACGGATTTCGAAACAGAACGCGGCGGTGAAGCCGTCGGCGCTGTCAGCGAACGCGGCCCGCTCGTTGATCCGGTCGCGCCACGCAGCGGCCCAGTCATCGGCTTCAGTCGGCAGCGTCACAGTCATTGGCAGGCGGTATGCAAGGGGGGCTTTTCTGTGTTGCCTTGTCTGTTCGAGTGCAACACCCGGGAAGTCGTTGCTGTGGCTCCGCGACGAGCGCGACGAAAACAGCGAACCGAGGCCTCAGCGACGGGATTCGCCGCCGAGATACAGCCGGGACACCTCCGGGTCGTCGAGCAGCGAGTCGGCCTCGCCCTCGAACTTGACCGTCCCCTGGTCGAGGACGAACCCGCGGTCTGAGATACCCAGTCCCTCGCGGGCGTTCTGCTCGACCATCAGGATCGAGGTGCCCAGTTCGTTGACCGTCTCCACGTCGTCGAACACCTCTTTGGCAGTGTTCGGTGCCAGCCCGGCGCTTGGCTCGTCGATGAGCAACACGTCGGGCTCCATCACGAGCGCGCGGGCGAAGGCCAGCACCTGCCGCTGACCGCCCGACAGCGTCTTCGCGTTCGCGCTGCGCTTGTCGTCGAGGATGGGGAACCGGTCGTACAGTTCGGCCACGACCTCGTCGAGGCCGCCGTCGCGGGCGACCCCACCCATCCGGAGGTTCTCGTCGATGGTCAGCGACCCGAACACGTTCTCGGTCTGTGGAACGTAGCCGACGCCGATTCGGACGATGTCTTCTGGAGCCATCCCGCCGATTTCGCGGTCGCCCAGACGGACCGAGCCGGTCCAGGGCTCCAGCATCCCGAACACCGTCTTGAGGACAGTAGACTTGCCGGCCCCGTTCGGGCCGACGAGGCAGGCGATCTCCCCCTCGCCGAGCGTCAGCGAGAGGTCGTCGAGCACCTGCACCTCGCCGTAGCCGCTGTCGACGCCGTCGACGGTGAGGATTGGGTCAGTCATTCCGACGGCCCTCCCAGATAGGCGTCGATGACGCGCTCGTCGCTCCGGACCGCCTCGGGCGGCCCCTCGACGAGGACACTCCCCTGATTGAGGACGATAATCGGGTCGGCCAGTCGCATGATGAAGTTCATGTCGTGTTCGATGATGAGGAAGGTGATCCCCTCCTCGTTGAGTTCCTCGATGAACCCGGCCAGTTTGTCGGCCAGCACGGGGTTGACGCCGGCGACGGGCTCGTCGAGCAGGAGCAGGTCGGGTTCGGCCATCATCCCGCGGGCCAGTTCGACCAGTTTCATCTGTCCACCCGAGAGGTCCGTTGCGGGCTGGGTGGCCAGATCGCCGATCTCGAACCGTTCGAGCATCTGCTGGGCCTGTTCCAGCGAGCGCCGTTCCTCCTGTTCGACGGTGCTCGGCGAGGTGAACAGCGGGATAATCGATTCCCCGGTCTGGTTGTGTGGCCCAACCAGTAGCGCCTCCCGAACGGTCATCCCCTCCGGTTTCCGCGGCGTCTGGAACGTCCGAATCATCCCCTGATCGGCGATTTCGTGGGGCTTCTGGCCGGTCACGTCGACGCCGTTGACCGAGACGGAGCCTGCATCGGGTTCGTAAAAGCCCGAGACGAGATTGAACAGCGTCGATTTACCGGCCCCGTTGGGACCGATGAGGCCCGTAATCGTGCCGCGTTCGACCTCGATGGACGCGTCGTCAGTCGCCACAAGACCGCCGAAGCGTTTCTCCAGTCCTTCGGCCCGGAGCACCGGATCGTCCTTCCCGAGAATTGGCCCGTCTGAGACGAGCGACTGCTCACTCATCGCGACCACCGCCCAGCGAGTCGGGCCAGATGAGTTCGCGCTCCGGCGGGAGAATCCCCTCCGGGCGGAGCCTGACGATGAAGATGATGAGCAGGCCGACCAGCATGAGCCGGAGCGGTGCCGCGCCGATTGGGAGCGCGCCCGTGTCGGTCATGAAGCGGGTCCCCTGCTGGATGGCGACGATGGTGAACCCACCGAGCATCGCGCCGCGGTCGCTGCCCGTGCCGCCGAGGATGACGGCGACCCAGACGTAGAATGTCGTGATTGGCTGAAGGTCCTGTGGGCTGACGAACAACACGAGGTGGGAGTAGAACACGCCGGCGAGCGCCATGATGAGGCTCCCGATGACGAACGCCTGCATCTTGAACGCGAAGGTGTTCTTGCCCAGCGTCTCCGCGAGGTCCTCGTCGGTCCGAATCGTCCGCAGGACGCGGCCCCACGGCGACCGGTGGATGCGGCGGAGGAACAGGTAAACCGCCGCCACAATAACAGTGACGAGGACGACGTTCAGGAAGCTGGTGACGACCGACTGCGTCGTGTAAAACAGCGGAGCTCCGCCCACGTAGAAGACGTACGGGTAAGTCAGGTCGCCCAGCACGGGCCAGTCGGAGAAAAACAGCGGGATGCCGGTCAGGCCGGCGCTGCCCGCCGTCCACTGCGATTCGTTGAGGATGAAGATGCGGACGACCTCCGCGAGGCCCAGCGACGCGATGGCGAGGTAGTCGTCCCGGAGCTTCAGCGTCGGGTAGCCGATAATCACCGCGAGCACCGCGGCGAGGCCGAGGCCCCCAAACAGCGCGACGACGGGGCTGACGCCGCCGGCGATGGGCGACCCGGACGCCGTCAGCAGGGCCGTCCCGTACGCGCCGAGGCCGAAGAAGGCCGCGACGCTGAAGTTAATCATGCCGCCGTACCCCCACTGGACGTTCAGCCCCATCGAGAGGAGCATGTACATCGCCGACAGCCCAACGAGATACAGCAGGTACGCCGGGGCGAGGAAGCCAGTCACAACCGCCAGGAGCAGGAGTGCACCGAGCGCGCCGAGCAGTCCCACGACGCCTTTCTCGCGGGCCGAATAGGCACCGACATCAAGCGTGCTCATGTCATATCACCCGCGATGCCGCGAGGCCTGACAAGCAGAACCGCGACCATGATGACGAACGCGACAGCCGGCGCGTAGGCGTTGCTAATCGGAAGGCCGACATCGCTGAGCAGCGGCGTCAGTTCGTGGAGCATCCCGATGAGAAGGCCACCGAGCATCGCGCCGTACACCGAGCCGATACCACCGAGGATGACCGCGGCGAACACGACCAGCAAGATGTTGAAGCCGATTCGGGGGTCAAGCTGACTGTACAACGCGAGGAAAACGCCGCCGGCGGCAGCCAGAGCGCTGCCGACGACCCACATGACGAGAATGACGCGGTCAGTTCGGATACCGCTCACGCGTGCGAGGTCGGGGTTGTCGGCCGTCGCGCGCATCTTCCGGCCCAGCGTCGTCCGCTGAAGCAGGAGGTGCAGGGCGACGACGAGCACCGCCGCGCTGACGATGATCGCCACGTCTCGCTGTGTCACGGCGACATCAAGTGTGTCCAGCAGCAGCGGAATCGGTCCGCTACGGCTGATGTCGTACTGTAGAAAGTCAGTCCCGAACGTCCCCTGTAGCACCGCACGGTAGACGAACGCCACGCCGATGCTCGTGATAAGCAACCCGATTGAGTCCGTATCGAGGGGCTTGTACACGAGCACGTGGGTGAGGACGGCGACAACGGCAGCAAGCGCCATCCCTACTGCAAGGGCCAGGAAGAAGCCGATTGGGAGGCCGAGAACGGTGCCGCCGAGACTGCCGAACACGCCGAAGGCGACGAACGCCCCGTACGCGCCCAGGGTCATCGTATCGCCGTGTGCGAAGTTCGCGAAATCGGCGATGCTGTAGACCAGCGAGAGCCCGATACTCCCGAGGATGATGATACTACTGAAAACGAGCCCGTTTGCCAGGTATTGTAATATCTGCGCCATTGGTGAAAATGGGAAAGAGTCGTGGCCGCCTTAGCCCTCGATGAAGCCAGCGGATTCGTACGCGTGGTCAACGACTTCGAACACCTGTAGCAACCCGACGGGGTCGCCGTTCTCGTCGAGGTCGATGGGGCCGCTCACGCCGGTGTAGTCCACGTCCGACGGCGAGCCACCGTTGGCCAGAATTTCGTGTGCCTCCTCGTACGTGGTCGCTTCCTCACCCTCGGGACGGGTCACGTCCCGGACGACCTCCATGAGTGCCGAGCCCGTGAACTCGTCTGCAGCTTCGATAGCGAGTGCGCTGACGATTACCGCGTCGTACGCGTACGCCGACCACGACGTGGGTTCCTCGCCGAAGCGCTCCTCGAACTCCGAGACGAACGCCTGGTAGTTCTCGGCGTCCTGTGGGACGCTTGGAACCACGGCTTTCATTCCGTCGAGGCTCCCCTCGGGAGCGGATTCGAGGACCTTCGGCCCTTTGACGCTGTCACCGCCGTACCAGGCGGCCTGATCGGTGACGCCCAGGTCGAACGCCTCCTGAGACATTGTCGCGAACTCCGGCTGGTAGGTGATGAACACCCACGCGTCAGCGTCGGTGTCGGACATCGAGGAGATGGTGCTGCTGTAGGAGGACTGGCCCTGGTCGTGGGGTTCGTTGTAGACGATTTCTCCGTCGTAGGCCTCGATGAATGCCTCGCCCACGGACTGGCCGTAATCGTTGTTAATCCAGGCCAGGGCGGCGGACTCGTTGCCGTCCTCGCTGAGGAGCGACGAAATTGCCTCCGCCTGGGCCTTGCCTGCCGGCGGCATCCGAAGCAGGTCTGGGAAGTTCGTCAGGTTCGGGCTGGTGCTGTTCTGGCTGATCTGGACGACGTCAGTGTTCTGGACGACGCTTTCGTGAATAGCCGTGCTGACACCGCTGCCGACGGTACCGATGAGCAGCGGGACACCCTCCTGATTGACCAGCGTCTGTGCTGCGCTGACGCCACCCTGACTCGTGCTCTGGTCGTCCTGCTGTGAGATTTCCAGTGTGCCGCCACCGACGCCGACCGAGTTGACGTCGTCAAGCGCGATTTCCTTGCCGCGCTGATTCCGCTGTCCGAACGCCGATAGTGAGCCGGAGAGGCTGTCAACCATCCCGATGGTGTAAGTTTCGGACCCGGAGTCCGTCGCGGAATCCGTTGATTCGCCATCGCTGCCACTACCGTCGCCGCCGTCTCCACCATCGCCACCGTCTTCGGGAGCACCACCTGAACAGCCAGCGAGGCCGACGAGTCCAGCACTGGCAGCGGCTTTGATTACGGTTCGCCTGTCAATCGAACGCTTGTCATGGTCGTTCATGGTATACTGATATCCTTTTTCGTAACTCCCTGTATAACCGTGTCCCCGTCCATGGTAGGTACCCTGTTCTGGACGGCGTACGGAAAGCCGTCAATTAATACTTCTGGAACGCGTTCGGTGTATAGAGTATCGCTACGGCTATGCAACGAACGGAGTTTATTACAGTAGACACACACACGGGCGGAGAGCCGACGCGCATCGTGCTCGACGGGATCGAGGCCGACACACTCACCGGAGAGACCGTCCGGGAGAAGCGCGACCAGTTTGCAGCTACGGCTGACGATGTCCGGAAACTCCTCATGCAGGAGCCCCGTGGGCACGCAGATATGTTCGGAGCGGTCCCGGTGCCGACAGACCGGGCCGACCTCGGGGTTTTCTTCATGGATACTGACGGCTATCTGGATATGTGTGGCCACGGCCTCATCGGGGTCGTGACCGCACTCATCGAACAGGGCGAACTCCACGAGACACCAGAACTGACCGTCGAAACCCCCGCCGGACTGGTTGACGTGACGGCCGAGATAGCTGACGGCGTCGTTCGCCGTGTTGCGTTCGAAAACGTCGACAGTTACGTCTGTGGGACGATTACCGTCGAACAGGACGGCGTCCCGGTCGAGGCTCGTATCGTCTATTCGGGGAACTATTTCGCCGTTGTTGACGCCGACAGTCTGGGCGTCACGCTCGACCGTGAAGACGCCACGCAGTGTATCGACCCCGCACTGGAACTCCGCCGAGCAGTCAACGACGCCGCACCGGAGGACCCAGTCACCGGCGCACGGGTGACCGTCTCGGCAGTCGAACTCACCGGTGGTGGCGACAGCGACCGGAGCTGTGTGGTGTTCGCCGACGGTTCCGTCGACCGCTCCCCCTGTGGAACAGGCACGTGTGCGCGATTGACCCTTCACCACGCCGACGGCGATCTCGCTATCGGCGAGCGTGTCGAAGTGACCGGGCCGGTCGGATCAACATTCGAGGGGTACATCAGCGAAACCAGCGTCGCCAACGGCGTCACCGTGACCAGCCCGGTCGTCTCGGGCACAGCGCATATCACAGGCGAGCACACGTTTTACCGGACCGACGACGATACGCTCGGCAGTTTCACTCTCGCTTGATTTCAGTCAGTAACTGCTGATTTTTTTGGTAGGGGGTGCGTTTAGGCTGATATAGTGGCGTAGTTTCGATAATGATTCCGCCGATAGCGAACAACTTCGTCGCCGGGGAGACAGCGTCGGGGGCACTCGACCACGTCGCTTCACTCAACGACGACGATGTCAAGGGCATCCTAAATCTGTTAGGCGAACACTACGACGAGCGCCAGCCGGCTGACGAGGACGCAGACCAGTACATCGAGCTGATAGAAGAAATCGACAGGAGCGGCCTCGACTGCGCTATCTCGGTCAAGCCCTCACAGATCGGCCTCGACGTTGGCGACGAGGTGTTCGTCGAGAACCTCGAACGCATCGTCGCGGCGGGTGACGACCGCGATGTCTTCGTCTGGGTTGATATGGAGGACTACACCACGACCGACGTGACCCTCGACGCGTACGAACGGCTCGTCACGGAACACGAAGGCGGCATTGGCGTCTGTACACAGGCAAACCTCAAGCGAACGCCCGAAGACCTCCAACGGCTCGCGCCCCTTCCCGGGAAAGTCCGGCTTGTCAAGGGGGCCTACTCCGAGCCCAAGGAGGTCTCGTACAAGAAGAAAGAGCGCGTCAACGAAGCCTATCGGGACTGTCTCGAACTGATGTTCGAGGAGTTCGATGGCGGCATCGGCGTCGGCAGCCACGACCCGGCAATGATAGACTACGCCAAGGACCTCCACGACGAGTACGGCACTGACTACGAAGTGCAGATGCTGATGGGCGTCCGCGACGACGCCCAGCGTGACCTCGCCGCCGAGGGCGTCCCGATGTGGCAGTACATCCCCTACGGCGACAAGTGGTTCTCCTACTTCTACCGGCGTGTCCGCGAGCGCAAAGAGAACGCGTTGTTTGCCGTCCGGGCCGTTCTGAGTTAAACTACTGGTCCGGGTCGAGTAGTTTCGCTTCTGCTTTGCGAAGGTGTTCGAGCAGCGTCGTCTTCGAAACGCCGAGCTTCGACGCGAGTTCGCGCGTCGAGATACCCCGTGGCCACGCGTAGTAATCCTCCTGCCGGGCGAGTTCGAACGCTTCGCGCTGGCTGTCCGAGAGTCGGTCCATCCGCCGGAGCTGCTGCGGATTGCCGCCGCCGGCGGACGTGATTCGCGTGACTTCGATATCGGCTGACTGCTCCTCGCGGATCTCGTCGAGGAGTGACTCGGCTTCGTCGCGAGAGTCCGCGAAAAACACCGGCCAATGTTCGCGACCGTGCCGGACCCGAACCGGGTCGTTGTGAATGAACCCGCGCGAGAGCAGGCTGTCGCTGATGGTGTTGTCCGGATCGTACTCAACGAACAGTTCGCGGGTCGTGTTCCCCGGTGACGAGCCCGTGCCAGTCGCCCCGTGGCGCTCGCGCAGTTCCAGCACGGAGTCAGTCAGCGACGAGTCACGAGTCGCGTCGATGAGGTCCTCAACCTCGCTAATACTGTCGGCGTACGCCGTGAACAGGCCCTTTACGCTACCGTTCTGTGTGTTGTACACGCCGTGTGCCAGCAAACCAGCCGCCGTCTTGTCGGTCACTTCGAGCGTCCAGCAGTCAGGATGCCAGATGCTCAGGGTAAGCTGGAGTCCCCCGTGTTCTGCTTGTGCTTCACTCATACTGTGCGCCCTCCGTATGAAGGGGTGCTAAAGGGAGTCACGATATGGACGCAAATAAAGGTGCGGTTCATAAGGGGAACACCGACCATGGGAAATAATGCCGGGTTGTATATGATGTATCAGGGTGGTACCGGCCCCCTGACCATGGACGGTGGAACATATTGGTGGGGGACGCGTACAGTACCTACCATGAGTACAGACGACTCACGACGACACTACATCGACGGTGAATGGACAACAGGCACCGGCGACGAAACGTTCACAAGCCAGAACCCGGCCACCGGCGAGGCGCTCGCCTCGTTCCACCGCGGAACCGAAGCCGATGTCGACCGCGCACTGGCCGCGGCAGAGGACGCCTACGACGAGTGGCGCTCGCTTTCGCACATCGACCGCGCGGAATACCTCTGGGACATCTACCACGAGCTGCGTGACCGCCACGAGGAACTCGGCGAAATCGTCACCATGGAGTGTGGCAAGGAGATCAGCGAAGGGCTGGCCGATGTCACCGAGTCCTGGCACATGGTCGAGTGGGCGGCCGGCAACGCCCGACACCCCCACGGCGACGTGGTACCGTCCGAAATCGCCAGCAAGGACGCCTACATGCGCCGCAAGCCGAAGGGCGTCGTCGGCTGTATCACGCCGTGGAACTTCCCGGTCGCCATCCCGTTCTGGCACCTCGCCGTGACGCTGGTCGAGGGTAACACCGTCGTCTGGAAGCCGGCAGAGCAGACGCCGTGGTGTGCTCACATCATCGCCGAGATGTTCGAGGACTCGGGTATCCCGGACGGCGTGTTCAATCTCGTGCAGGGCTACGGTGACGCCGGCAACGCCATCGTCGAAGACGACCGCGTCGAGACGGTCCTGTTTACCGGCAGCGCCGAGGTCGGCCACAAGATAGCCTCGAAGGTCGGCGGCGAGCCCGGCAAGATCGCGGCCTGCGAGATGGGCGGGAAGAATGCCGTCGTCATCACGGAGGAAGCGGACCTCGATATCGCCGTTCACTCGGCCGTGATGTCCAGCTTCAAGACGACCGGCCAGCGGTGTGTCTCCTCGGAGCGACTTATTGTCCACGAAGACGTGTACGACGAGTTCAAAGAGCGGTTCGTCGACGTCGCCGAAGACATCGCCGTCGGCGACCCACTGGAGGAAGACACGTTCATGGGGCCGCTCATCGAGGACGATCAGGTCGAGAAGTTCAAGAAGTACAACGACCTCGCCCGCGAGGAGGGCGCGAACGTGCTCGTCGACCGCGCCGACCTCGGTGCCGAGGAGATTCCCGAGGGCCACGAGGAGGGCCACTGGGTCGGGCCGTTCGTCTACGAAATCGACTACGACGAGGACCTCCGTTGCATCAACGAGGAAGTGTTCGGTCCCCACGTCGCCCTGCTGGAATACTCCGGTGACTTCGACCGGGCCCTGGAGATGCACAACAGCGTCGACTACGGCCTCGCCGGCGCCATCATCTCGGAGGACTACCGGCAAATCAACCAGTTCCGCGACGAGGCTGAAATCGGCCTCGCCTACGGCAACCTCCCGTGCATCGGTGCGGAGGTCCACCTGCCCTTCGGCGGCGTCAAGAAGTCCGGCAACGGCCTCCCGAGCGGCCGCGAGGTCATCGAGGCCGTCACCGAGCGTACCGCCTGGACACTGAACAACTCCAAGGATATCGAGATGGCACAGGGTCTGTCAGCCGATATCATCACCGATGAGTAAGTCCGTGCAGTCGGCGGAGATCGGCTCCGTCTGTCCGCGCTGCCGCGGCGAGACGACAACGGCGAAAGGCATCGAGACCTGCACCGACTGCTCGTGGGTCGGTTGCCTCGGCGCTGACTGACGCGACGACCGCGCGTTTCTGTACGGCCCCAGCGTCTGTCCCACACCGAAACGGGGGCCACGGACCGGGTTCACGGTCCAACTTTTCCAAACCTTAAACCTCTCCCCGTCGAAGTACCGTCTATGAGCGACAACGACAGCAGAAAGAACCTTCGGATGCCGGAAGAGGACGAGGTGTTCGCCGTCGTCATGGACATGCTTGGCGCGAACCGCGTCAAGGTACGCTGTATGGACGGCGTCGAGCGCACAGCCCGGATTCCGGGCAAGATGCAAAAACGCATCTGGATACGCGAAGACGACGTGGTCCTCGTCGAACCATGGGACTGGCAGGACGAGAAAGCCGACATCACATGGCGCTACGAAAAACAGGATGCCGACCAGCTGCGCGAGGAGGGACACATCCAGGAGTAGCCTGACATGTATCTGGCCGCGGTGCAGACGGAGGCGCAAGCGTGACCGAGGGGCAGTTCGGCCTGCTCGATACGGACGATGTCGACTCACCGGGTGACGAGTGGGAAGAAGTCGACGTCTCCGACACGGAAGCCGACCGTATCGCCCGCAAGCGGGACCGCGAGTTCAGCGAGTTCCGCAAGCGAATCAAGGACGCCGACCAGTTCAAAGTCGAGGCCAGCGTCTTCGATGACGCGACCTACGGGGCACTGTACAAGCTCGTCCAGGACGGCCATATCGACGCCTTCGGCGGTCCCATCTCGACTGGGAAAGAGGCCAACGTCTACACGGCGCTGTCGGGCGAGACAGAGGTCGCCGTCAAAGTGTACCGCATCAACGCCTCTGATTTCAAGGATATGCGGAGCTATCTCGACGGAGACCCTCGCTTCGAGGGTATCGGCTCTGATAAAAAGAAGGTCGTTACCGCGTGGGTTCGCAAGGAGTCGTCGAACCTCACGCGCGCCCGCCGGGCCGGCGTCCGGACGCCGGAACCCATCGCCGTCGAGCGGAACGTCCTCGTCATGGAGTATCTCGGGACGGAAGAGGGCCGCAGCAAACGTCTCAGCGAAGTTCACATCGAGAACCCCGAGACGGCGTACGAGGTCGTCAAGGAGTACGTCCGTCGGCTGTACGACGCCGGCCTCGTCCACGGAGACCTTTCAGAGTACAACATCGTCTTTCACGAGGGGCAACTGTATATCATCGACCTCGGGCAGGCGGTTACGATCCACCATCCCAACGCCGACGACTTTCTGGAACGGGACTGCCGTAACGTCGCGAACTTCTTCGCCAGACAGGGCGTCGACGCCGCGCCAGCGGACCTGCTCGCGTACGTCCGAGAGTACGCGACGCCGAAAGACGAAGCCGACACCGCGCCGGGCAGCGACGACGACGCTGTCCCACAGGAAACACCGGCCGACCGCCGCGACGACGAGTGAACGGCGGCACGGCGTGACCGACGCCGAAGTTTTAAACAGGCAGACCCTCGTAAAAGCAGGTATACTTATGCAACACGTGAAGATTCCGCAGGACCGTATCGGTGTGCTGATCGGCGAGGGAGGTGAGACCATGCGCGAAATCGAGGAGCGCGCAGAGGTCCGGCTGGATATCGATTCCGAGGACGGCACGGTGAAAGTCGAGTCAGTCGGCGACCCCGTGACGGCGCTGAAAGGCCCCGACATCGTGAAGGCCATCGGCCGCGGGTTCGCGCCCGACGACGCGCTGGCGCTGCTTGAGGACGACATGATGATGTTCGAACTCATCGATATCGAGGCCGCCTCCCGCAACAAGAACGACTTCCGCCGCCAGAAGGGCCGTCTCATCGGCGAGGGCGGCCGGACTCGGGAACTCATGCAGGAACTCTCCGGCGCGGCCGTCGTCATCTACGGCTCGACGCTTGGCATCATCGGCGGCCCCGAACAGGTCGACGCCGTGCGAGAAGCCGCCGAAATGATTCTCGACGGCGCGCCCCATGGCTCCGTCTACTCGTTCCTCGAACGCAAGCACAACGAGATGAAGCACAAAGGCCTCGAATACCACCAGTTCACCGGGTAGCGCCGGTAGTTCGGCCGCGTGGCTGTCGACTGCGAGCCGCGGCGACAGCATCGGTTCGTGCGGTCGCCGTCAGGCAGTATCAGGTGCGCACCACACCGTTTTGCCGCAACAGACGCTACGTGGAGGTATGCCGACCATCGCCGAGACGCACATCGTCAACCGCGAGCGCGTCCAGCCGACTCACGCGAACAACTACCAGAGCGCCCACGGCGGCATCGTCATGAAGTGGATGGACGAAATCGGCGCGATGTCGGCTATGCGGGCCGCCAGAGAGACCTGCGTGACCGCACAGATGTCTCGCGTCGACTTCGAGCGCCCGATACCCATCGGTGACACCGCACTCATCGAGTCATACGCCTACGCTACTGGCCGAACTAGCGTCCGGGTCCGCATCGAGGTTGCCCGCGAGGAGCCACACACGGGCGAAACAGAAGAGACGACCAGCGCGTACGCCACCTTCGTCGCCGTCGACGACGGGGAACCGACGCCCGTCCCCGAACTGACCGCCGAAAGCGAGGAGTGCCGTGAACTGCGGGACAGAGCGCTGGCCGAGGAACCCGAGCGAGACTGAGGCGAGTCAGTCGGCTGGGAGGCGCGCCGGCCAACACTTAGACGCTGACGAACTTCTTGCTACGGCCTTCGGGCCGCTCGGCTATCTCTGGGAGTACGGTGAGCCACTGGCCGAGCGTACTCGCTCGGCGAGCCACGCTCGACTCGGACAGGTCCGTCTCGGCAGCCAGTACCGCCTTCAGCTCATCGTGCGAGAGAGACCCGCGCTCCGCTATCACCGTCGCAAGGCGGTCGACAACTTCGACCTGTCGAAGGCCAGCGATGAGTCGCTCACGGGCCGCTTCGGTGTCACCCGACTCGTGCAGGCGGAGGTACTCGACGCCGTTCTTGGTCAACCCCCAGCGACGGACCTCACGACCGTCGACCGCCGTCGGCGTGTCCTCGTGTACAAACCCCAACAGCCAGCCTGCAGTGCCATAGAGATCAGCGTGCCGCGAATCAAACTCCGGAACCGCGCGGTTGATTTCCGCTCTAGTGCCGCCCGTCTCGTCGATGGCCGCCAGGAACTCCCGAAGCGATTCGAAACTATTGGCAAGCGGTACCTCGTTAGAGGGAATCGTATCGGTCCGCTCCGGTTCAGTCAGCGCGTCCCAAAAGGCCGGCTGTAGCTCGTAGCCACTGCCCCTCTCCGCAACACCGATGTTGTTGCTGACCATCGTTGCCGCGAGTTGCTCCCCGTCGACGAGGTGTATCTGAAGGTTCTCGGCCGCTCGTCTCGCCGGCCCTGTGAACGAACTGGAGGTGAGATAGGTTCCCGTCTGGTAGTTCCCTTGCGCCAGTGCCCCACTGAACCGCTGTACGTGCCCGTTGCTAACCGTGTTGCCCTCGTCGTATCGCTTGACCTGCGCGCCGAACAACACCCGGACGACATCCTCCTCAATGACGCCCTCGACGTCGATACCGTCGTCCTGCCGGAACGCTGTTACCTGCATCGACTCCGTATCGAGGCGGCGGCTGAGGACCATCTTGCACAGAATCTCGAACTGCTCCGGTGACACCTCGTACATCCTGTCTCGGAGATGGTCTTGCATAGCCGCGGCTTGCATATCTCTCACCAGCGGCCACGCTCACATAAGCGCCGGGCATGGTTTCGGTGGCCGCGGCGATGCGCTTCAGAATCGAGCCGGCCGGGATTTGAACCGACGGAAGACGGTCGCCTCACTCCGTTCGGCGCTGCGACTTCCAGGGTTCAAATCCCTGTTGTGCGCTTCATCGCTCACGATGACGAGCACACGCTAAGCGGTGCTCGTGGGGATTGTTCACAATAGGAACGCCCGGAGCGGGATTTGAACCGGAGGCAGCGTCGCGTTGCTGGCCCTCCAGAGATTCAAATCCCGCGTCCAGCGTTTCACGCGTTCCGGACCCATCGCTGGCGCTCTGGGTCA
Source organism: Haloarcula sp. Atlit-120R (assembly GCF_003665885.1). NCBI lineage: Archaea > Methanobacteriati > Methanobacteriota > Halobacteria > Halobacteriales > Haloarculaceae > Haloarcula > Haloarcula sp. Atlit-120R. The sequence continues at coordinate 988,198 of NZ_QPLN01000001.1, forward strand.
TTCGCTTGGAAAAAGCCTAGGCCGGAATTTGAATCCGGGGTCTCGTCCTTACCAAGGACGCGCTTTACCGCTAAGCTACCCAGGCACGCATCAATGTGTATCCGGCAATTGTCTAAAGTCGTTTCGATTCGGGGCCGGTGTGTCGGTTAGTCTCAGTGGTCGGCGGCGGCCTCGGTCCCGTCGCCGGTTGGCTGTTCTGCCCCAGCTCGCGCTCGGAGCGCGTCAGCGACCTCCTCACCGAGCAGGTCGGCGTTCGACGGGAGGCCGTCGACGGCCAGCTCGGTCGCGTACTCGCGAAGCGTCGGGGTAGGTCGGATGCCGGCGGCAGTGACGCCAGCGACCACGGCGAGTTCCAGAATGTCCGTTTCCAGCGCGGTGTCGAGGCTTTCGTCGTCGGTCGTCTGACGGACTGTCTGGTCGTGGCCAAACGAGCGGACGACAGCGACAGCAGCGTCGGCGGCCTCGGTTCTGGCGAGCAGGTAGAAGCCACGTGAGACGAGGATATCCGCGATAAGGATATCCAAGTCGGCGGTGTCGCGGTCACCGCTGACCCAGGGGTCGTCCCGGGCCAGTTGCCGAGTGAGCGAGAGCCCCTCGTAGATGAGCTGGACGCCAGCGGCTCGGTCAGCGACGCCGTCAGCCAGATCGACCGGTGGGTCGCTGGTCGCGCCCGCGCTGACGAGCGTCAGGACGCCGGGCGCCAGCGACGCGTCGTCCAGGCGAGCGTCGATCCGCTCGTGAAGCCGGTCAGGCTCGACATCGTCGACTGCCGCCAACGCCGCTCGGCGAACTGCCGCCACTTCCTCCATTATGAGGGTCTAGCGACGGGAAGGGCAAAGACCTTTGGAAACCGCAGAGTCACAGCAGGCATGGTACAGACCACGAGCAGCGATGGTATCCGGACCCTGACGCTCGACCGGCCCGACCAGCGCAACGCGCTCACCAGCGCGGCGCTGCGTGACCTCGAAGCAGCAATCGAAGCAGCGACCGAGTCGGTGCTGTATCTCCACGGCGCTGGCGAGGCGTTCTGTGCCGGCGCGGACCTTACCGAAGTCAAGGCCCTCGATTCGGAGAGCGCCGAGACGTTCGCGGCGCTGGGCCAGCGGGTCGCTCACGCACTGGAATCCTACGACGGGGCCGTTGTTGCTGGTATCGACGGCGCGGCGCGGGGCGGCGGCGTCGAACTGGCGCTGGCCTGTGACATCCGGGTGGCCACGCCCGACGCGACCCTGGCCGAAACCGGTGTCAAACTCGGGCTGTTCGGCGCGTGGGGGGGGACGGCACGGCTCCCCGAGGTCGTCGGGACAGGCGACGCCTTAGACATCGCACTTTCCGGCCGAACGCTCGACGCAAAGACGGCGCTGCGGATGGGGCTGGTTTCGCGGCTCACTACGGAGCCACGGGCCGTCGCTGAGGAGTTGGCGGGCGTCGACGGGGACGCGCTTCGAGTGCTGAAAACACGGATCCGAGACGACGCGGACAAGGAGACACAGGAGCGGCGCGAGCAGCAGGCCTTCGCCGATCTCAACGCAAAGACCGAGTAGGCAAGGGTACAAGACGCCGCCTCGCATACGGGTTGGCAATGGTCGACTGTGAGTATTGCTCGGAATCGTTCGACGGCGAGGACGCCTACCTCGACCACCTCGCCGACGCCCACGACGGCGAGTTGGGGGCTATCGACCGTCGGCGCGTCGAGGCACAGACCGGCAGCGCAGACGGGAACGCCCTTCCGGTCGGCCCCATCGTTATCGGCGTCGTCGTCCTGTTCGCCGTCGGGCTCACGGCGTACGTGACCCAGCTGAGTGGCGGTGATGGCGGAAGTGGCGCAGATCTGGTCGGGACCGCAGGCGCACAGCCCCTTTCCACGGTCGAAGCCTCCGGAATCGAGGCGTCGTCGCTCAACGATACCGGCGACAGCGACCGTCTGGCCGGCGTCCAGCAGTTCCCGGACCGGGGTGCCAACCACGTCGAAGAGGGCAGCGCCATCGACTATCAGCGGGTTCCGCCGCTCTCCGGGACACACTATGCGTCGACGGTGGGTGCGGGCTTCTACGAGGCGACGCCGTTGCTTGGCTCGCTCGTCCACACGCTCGAACACGGCGCGGTCATCGTCTACTACGACCCCGACGAGATATCGCCCGGAGCCAGAGAGAGTCTTCGGGGTTTTTCCAGCACACACACCGGCACTTGGCGGAGCGTCGTCGTCGTCCCGAACCCCAGCGACGACCCCCGCGCACCCTACGTCATGACGGCGTGGCGACACGAGCTGCCGATGGACGGCTACGACGCCGAGACCGTCCACGCGTTCCTCTCGGAGTACCTGGGTCGCGGCCCGGAGAACCCGGTCCGCTGAGGTGACTCAGTACAGCGGGTCCGGACCCGGCGGCATCGCTCGCTTGTGGGCGCTCGACTCGTGCATCTCGCGGACCGTCTCGACGGCGTCCGTCGGGACGCCGACGTGGTCGGCCGTCGCGGCCGCCGGGACGCCGCCGTCGACGTGCAGGGCGAGGATGGAGTCGAGCGTGTCGTAGTCCATCCCCATCTCGTCGGCGTCAGTTTGCCCGGCCCACATCTCGGCGCTCGCGGTCTTTTCGGCGAGGTCGTCGGGGACGCCGACGTGTTTCGCCAGCTGTCGGACCTGTTGTTTGTACAAGGGCGCGATAGGGTGGCAGTCGACCGCACCGTCGCCGTATTTCGTGTAGTAGCCGACCAATGCCTCGCTCCGGTTTCCAGTCCCCAGTACCAGCGCCTGTTCGTGGTTGCCGGCGAGATAGTTCAGCACCGCTCGACAGCGAACCCGGAGATTGCCGACGGCAAGCTGGTCGCCCTCAGCGTCTGGATAGGCGTCGAGGAACGCGTCGACCAGCGGGTTGATTTCGATGACGTCGTACTCGATGCCGAGCAGGTCGTTTGCGACCCGCTCGGCGTCGCTCATGTTGTCCGCGCGGTTGGCCTCGCTGGGCATCACGAGCCCGTGGACGGCGTCGCGGCCGAGCGCCTCGACGGCCAGATGGGAGACGAGCGTGCTGTCGATGCCCCCCGACAGCCCCATCACGACGGTGTCGACGCCGGCGGCGTCGACCTGGTCCGTGATGAACGAGGTGATGTGGTCGCGGTGCGCCTCCAGCTCGGCGTCGGAAAACGACAGGTCCAGCGGCTCATCGGCACGGACAATGGATTCGGCCGTTGCCATGTCTACTGGTTGGACGGGCGGAACTAATACCCATCTATCGACGTGATATTTTCGGACGCGCGTCCAGTCAAAACGCTACGTTCAAGTGCGGCCGCTGTTGACAGTCCGGTACGAAGCACGCTGGCGGTTGGCGGTCCCGCAGGGGCCGCAAGCCCCGGTCACCGAGCGCCGGTGGTCCAGTGGTAGGACATTGCCTTCCCAAGGCAATAGCCCGGGTTCAATTCCCGGCCGGCGCATTCTGCGACGAACGGATGTGAGGAGCGAATGGGCTACAGAGGGAATTGAAGCACAGAAGACGCAGCACGAGCGAAGCGAGTGACCGTCTTCGGGCGGTTCAATTCCCGGCCGGCGCACTTCCTTCGGTCGCTTCCCGCCCGATGTTCGCAATCGCTCTGTGAGTGCTCACTCCCGGCCAGCGAATTGTACTGCGAACCGCCCGAAACCGACAGGGAGAGCCGAAACGGGGCACGCACGGACAGCCCTGCGGAGGGTTCTAGGTACGTAGGGTGAACAGTTATGTCCGAAGAATGTGAATCACGTTAACATATGCCTCGACCATCCACTCGGCCACACAACCCCCTGCTGGAGTGTAAGGAATGCAACGAGCCGGTAATCAAGACAGCCGACGGGGAGTTCGAGTGCGTGGAGTGCGGGTGGCAGCCCGAGGCCGAACGCATGGACTCGTAACCGGCCGTCTCGGTCGCTTCGTGTGCGTGCGAGCCGATAGCTGGGGCAATCAGCGCCCCGTCCTGTTCTGCTGTGGCGAGTGAGGTCACTCGGCGTGAACCCGCGGACCGCGGAATACTTGTCGGGGCCGGGCATACCCAGTGCCAACAGATGGACGCGCCGCTGTGGACGGAGACACACGCCCCGGAGTTGTCGGATATCCGCCAGCCGAAGGCCCGCGAGCACCTACAGGGAGCCATCGAGGAGCCGATGAACCTCCTGGTCCATGGGCCGAAAGGCAGCGGGAAGACGGCCGCTGTCCGGGCTTTTGCCCGAGAGGTCCACGAGAATCCCGACGCGGACTTCACCGAACTCAATATGGCCGACGTGTTCGGCATGACAAAAAAGGAGGTCGCCAACGACCCGCGGTTCGCGTCGTTCATCGACAGCAAGCGACGGCGCGAGTCCTCGAAAGCCGACCTCATCAACCACGTTCTCAAGGAGTCGGCAAGCTACTCGCCGGTGTCGGGCAGCTACAAGACCATCCTGCTGGACAACGCCGAGGGGATGCGCGAGGACTTCCAGCAGGCGCTGCGCCGAGTGATGGAGCAGTACTACGAGGCGACGCAGTTCGTCATTGCGACGCGCCAGCCCTCTGCTGTTATTCCGCCGATCCGCTCGCGGTGTTTCCCGGTCGTGATGCGCGAGCCGACCCACGAGGAGACGGTGTCGGTACTTGAGGACATCGTCACCGCGGAGGAGGTCGACCACGACGACGACGGCATCGAGTACGTCGCCGGCTACGCGGAGGGGGACCTCCGGACGGCCGTGCTGGCCGCTCAGACGACCGCCGAGGCGGAGGGCGAAGTGACGATGGACGCCGCCTTCGAGACGCTGAACGCCGTCGAGGCCGATGACCAGGTCGAGCAGATGGTCAAGGCGGCCGAGGACGGGCGCTTTACCGACGCGCGGTCGACGCTGGACGACCTGCTCGTCGATGAAGGGTACGGCGCGTCCGATATCCTCGACGACATGCTGGACGTGGCCCGGTCGCGCTACTCCGGGGACCGACTCGCGGAGGTCCACCGACTGGCCGGCGAGACGGACATGGCGCTGGTCGACGCGGCCAACGAGCGAATTCACCTCTCGCGCCTGCTGGCACAGCTGGGCCAGCAGTAGGCCGCTCCCGCCCGGACGCGCCGCCACGGCGGGCCTCGGCGGAGCCGCCGGACGGCGTCGGGACGCAGCGACACGGAATCGCGGACGGAGACGGCGTCAACCGCTTCGAAATCCTTTTACGCGCTTCGGCGGGTAGATACGGACAACGAACCATGGATATCGACATCATCGAAGAAGACGAGAATCCCATGTTGCACCGCACGGACGTCCGGTTCGAGGTCGTCCACGACGAAGCCACCCCCTCCCGTCTCTCTGTCCGCGACTCTCTTGCGGCCACGCTGAACAAGGACGCCGAGGAAGTCGTCATCCACAAGCTCGACACCAAGTTCGGCATGCGGAAGACGGTCGGCTACGCGAAGGTCTACGACAGCCCCGAGTACGCCCGTGACGTCGAGCAAGACCACATGCTCGAACGCAACAAGATTGTTGCCGACGGCGAAGAGGAAGCGGAGGAAGCATAGATGCCACACAACGAGTACTACAACGACGACGGCGAACTCGACCGCGAGACCTGTCCCCGGTGTGGCGACACCGTCCTCGCCGAACACGAGGACCGCCAGCACTGCGGGAAGTGCGGCTACACCGAGTGGAAGTAAGGCCGCCCGATGCGCGTTCTGGGTATCGAAGGAACCGCCTGGGCAGCCAGTGCTGCGGTGTTCGAGACGCCGGACCCGGCCCGGGCGACCGACGACGACCACGTTTTTATCGAGACTGACGCCTACGCGCCGGATAGCGGCGGCATCCACCCGCGCGAGGCCGCCGAACACATGGGCGAGGCCATTCCGACCGTTGTCGAGATGGCCATCGAACACGCACACGAGCGGGCTGGCGGTGCAAACGGGGACGACAGCGCGCCAATCGACGCGGTGGCCTTCGCTCGTGGCCCGGGACTTGGCCCCTGCCTGCGTATCGTCGCCACAGCCGCTCGGGCGGTCGCCCAGCGGTTCGACGTGCCGCTAGTCGGCGTGAACCACATGGTCGCCCACCTCGAAGTGGGCCGCCACCGGTCGGGCTTCGACTCGCCGGTGTGTCTCAACGCCTCCGGCGCGAACGCCCACATCCTGGGCTATCGGAACGGCCGGTACCGGGTGCTGGGCGAGACGATGGACACCGGCGTCGGCAACGCCATCGACAAGTTCACGCGCCACGTCGGCTGGTCCCACCCCGGCGGACCGAAGGTCGAAAGACACGCCCGCGACGGCGAGTACCACGAACTGCCCTACGTGGTCAAGGGGATGGACTTCTCCTTCTCGGGCATCATGAGCGCCGCCAAGCAGGCCGTCGACGACGGCGTCCCAGTGGACGATGTCTGTCGCGGCATGGAGGAGACCATCTTCGCCATGCTGACGGAGGTGGCCGAGCGGGCGCTGTCGCTGACCGGTGCCGACGAACTGGTGCTCGGCGGCGGCGTCGGCCAGAACGACCGCCTCCAGCGGATGCTCGGCGAGATGTGCGAGCAACGCGGCGCAACGTTTTACGCCCCCGAACACCGCTTCCTGCGGGACAACGCCGGGATGATAGCGATTCTGGGCGCGAAGATGTACGCGGCCGGCGACACCATCGCCATCGAGGACTCCCGTATCGACTCGAACTTCCGGCCCGACGAGGTGGCCGTCACCTGGCGCGGGACCGAAGAGTCGGTGGACAGCTATCGGGCGGCGGACGACGAAGTCCAGGGCGCGGAGGCGACCGTCCGCTTCGACGGGGACCGCGTTATCAAAGAGCGAGTGCCGCGGAGCTACCGCCATCCAACACTGGACGAGCGCCTGCGGACCGAACGCACCAGACAGGAGGCCCGGCTCACCAGCGAGGCGCGCCGCCACGGCGTCCCGACGCCGCTGGTCCGGGACGTGGACCCGCAGGACGCCCGCATCGTCTTCCAGCGCGTCGGCGAGACCGACCTCCGCGAGGGGCTGTCCGAGTCGCGGGTCGCCGACGTGGGCCGCTGGCTCGCCCGCATCCACGACGCCGGCTTCGTCCACGGCGACCCGACGACGCGAAACGTCAGGGTCGGCAGCTGGGACCGACAGGGAGACCAGACCTTCCTCATCGATTTCGGCCTCGGCTACTACACGCAGGAGGCAGAGGACCACGCGATGGACCTCCACGTCCTCGCCCAGTCGCTCGCCGGCACCGCGGACGACCCCGAGACGCTGCTGTCGGCAGCCGAAGACGCCTATCGAACGGAGAGCGACCACGCCGATTCGGTGTTCGCCAGCCTCGACGACATCGAGGGTCGTGGCCGATATCAGTAGGATATGAACCACGGGCGGTGCTGAGTTGCGGTCGGCGGAGCAAGCATACCGCGGCCTCCGGCCGCGATCTCACGCGAATCGCTCCGCGATTCGCGCTTTTTTTCGCCCGCGTTTTTCGAGTCAAGCGGGACTGAAGGTCCCGCTGACCGTGCGAACGGGCGCTTCGCGCCCGTGAGCAGAGAGCCGTCCCCGCAGCGAGCGAAGCGAGCGAGGAACGGTGACGACGAAGAAGGTGGTGGACAAATGGTTTAACCTCGGCCCGAGTAGAACGCAGTATGGCAGAAAAACCCCAGTCGGGAACGTTGTTCGGCGTGCCGTACAACTTCGAACGACCGAGCCTCAAGCGGTTGGTGTCGGCCTACTGGAAGCCGGGCGATGACATGCTGGTCGAAAAACCGTTCGGCATCGGCTACACGCTGAACCTGGCGAACTGGCGCTCGTGGGTCGTGCTGGCGGTCGCTGGCGTGATGCTGTACCTCGAACGCGGCGGCAGCAGCGAGGAGTTCGAGTCCGAGAGCGAGGACGAGCCGGTCGAAGTCGTTGTCGACTGACAGCTGTTTCGACGGCTCTTTTATCGCCGGCCGCTGTGTGCCGGTATGCTCAATTTTGTCACGACTAACCCCGGGAAAGTCCGGGAGGCGACCGAGTATCTCGACGACGATGTCCAGCAGTTCGACTTCGACTACCCGGAGGTCCAGGCCGACGACCTGCGAACGGTCGCGGCAGAGGGGGCACGAGCGGCCTATCACGCAGCGGGCGGGCCGGTCATCGTCGACGATGCGGGGCTGTTCATCGACGCTTTCGATGGGTTCCCCGGGCCGTACTCCTCGTACGTCGAGGACACGGTCGGCGTCGAGCGCGTGTGGCGCATGACCGAACCAGAGGACGACCGCGGCGCGGCGTTCAAAACAGTCATCGCCTACTGCGACGGCGAAGGCTTCGAGGCGACGCCGGACCCGGACGGCATCGACCGCGAGGCCCGGCGCGGACAGGACCTGTCGGCCGACGCCCGCGGCGCAGCGACGACTGACGAGCAGGTTCACGACGGGAGCGCAAAGAGCAGCGAGACAGTGCCGGTAAAGCTGTTCGAAGGGCGTGTGAACGGCGAAATCGTCGCCCCGCGCGGCGAGGGTGGGTTCGGCTTCGACCCCATCTTCGAACACGACGGGACGACCTTCGCGGAGATGAGCACCGAGCAGAAGAACGCCATCTCCCACCGTGGGCGAGCGCTGGCGAAGTTCGCGGAGTGGTACGGTGAGCGGTAGCGACGTGTCGGTCGTCGGGACCGGCGGCACCGCGTTGATAACCGGTGCATCGGCGGGCATCGGCGAAGCGTTAGCGCGTGAGTTCGCGGCACGCGGCCACGACGTAGTGCTGGTCGCCCGGAGCGAGCGGAAACTGGAGCGGCTGGCCGAGGACCTCGAAACAAGGGGAGTCACAGCGACCTCTATTGTGATGGACCTCGACCACGCGACGGCCGCCGAATCGCTGTACGAGGAGGTGACCGAGCGCGGTCTAACCATTGATGTCCTCGTTAACAACGTCGGCGTGGGGACATACGGCCCGTTCGCCGAAAGTGATCTGTCGGAAGAGCGGACGCAGTTGCGCCTGAACGTCATGCTCCCGGTCGAATTGACCCGACTATTCATCGACGAGTTCGACGATGGCGGTGCGGTTATCAATATGGGTTCAGTCGCCGGATTCCAGCCGGGGCCGAACCTCGCCGGCTACTACGCAAGCAAAGCGTACATCAACAGCTTCAGCGAAGCGCTCGCAGAGGAATGCCGGGAAACACCGGTCGACGTGACGGTGGTTTGTCCCGGCCCAGTCGACACAGAGTTTCAGGAGCGAGCAGGGATGACGGACTCGACGGTTGGGTCGGTTGCCACGAACTCGCCCGAGGCCGTCGCATCGGCGGCGTATACCGGGGCCGCGGCTGGTGAGACTGTCGTCATTCCGCGGCGGTCGATGCGGCTTATCGACCGATTGGTGCGGGTGACACCGCGCTGGGTCGTCCGGCGCGTTGCAGCGCTGGTCAACCAAGACAGGTAGAGAATCAGTTCCGAGACTGCCGTTGAATCCAGTGTTCGTCTCGTCTCCTGTCTGGTTTTCGTCCGCCGGTTCCTTTTCAATCTCCGAGAATTGGACTCGAACCTTATTATACAGTGTAAAAAAAAGGAGCGTATGCTCACAGCCCTCGTCGAACAGTACAAGTCGGTGATACGTGGATCACTCGATATTTTCGGTGTCTCCGGTTCAGTCGAGCGGAAAGTGCTCGCGGCCGTCGGTCTGCAGTTTGCCGCGTCTGTCGCACTGGCAGTTGTCTCGCTTGTCGCCAGCGGGACCGTCCGGTTCGTCGTCACGGGCGTGTTGCTTGCTGGCGCTATCGTCGCGTTCGCCAACACGGTGTTCATTACCCGCGAGGACTTCGTCGAACCCATCACAGCGATGGCCGCGGGTGCGGACCATATCGCGGCTGGCGAACTCGACGTGGAACTGCCCGAGAGCGAGCGCGACGACGAAGTCGCCGAACTGCTCTCCTCGTTTCGCTCGATGCAATCCTATCTGCTGACAGTGTCCGAACAGGCCGACGCGCTCTCCCGGCAGGAGTTCGACGCCGACGTTCTCGACGAGGACGTGCCCGGGACCTTCGGGCAGTCGCTGGAGAAGATGGCCGCTAGTATGGACGATTATACCACCGAACTCAAGACGATGACCAGCGACCTCGAACGGCGCTCCCAGGCGCTTAACGACCTCGTCGTCGCCTTCGGTGACGCCGCTGAACGGGCAAAAGACGGGGATCTGACGGCCACGATAGACGAGGACTTCGACGCCGACGACGAGCAGTTCGACGCCGTCGTCGAGAACTACAACGACCTTGTGACGACGCTCGGAGGAACAGTGGCAACCGTCGCCGCGTTCGCGGAGGACGTTGACGAGACAAGCGATCACGTCACCCGAAGCATCGAAGAAATCGACGACGCGAGCGACGAGATTTCCCGGTCGATTCAGGAAATCTCGGCTGGAGCCAGCCAGCAGGCGTCGCGTCACGACGACGTTGCCTCGGAAATGAACACGCTGTCTGCCACCGTCGAAGAGATCGCTGCGACCGCCGAGAACGCGGCCGACACCGCCGAGAAGGCGACACAGCGAGGGCGCGAGGGACGCGCGGACGCCGAGCAGGCGATCGACGAACTCGACGAGATGGAGGCCCGTATCGACGATATCGCCGTTGCGGTCGAAAGTCTGGTCGACCAGATCAGCGAGATCGACGACATCGTCGAGGTCATCACAGACATCGCCGAGCAGACCAACATGCTCGCACTGAACGCCTCCATCGAGGCGGCCCGCGCGGACGCAAGCGGGGACGGGTTCGCCGTCGTCGCCGACGAGGTGAAAACACTCGCAGAAGAGACCCGCGACGCCGCAACAGACGTATCAGACCGGATACAGGCAGTCCAGCACGAGGCCAGCGAGACCGTCAGCGACGTGGAGGCGACGAACCAGCAGGTGACCGACAGCGCCGCGACAATCGAGTCGGCGCTCCGGGACTTCGAGGACATCGTCGACGTGCTCGGCGAGGTCAACGCCTCGATTCAGGAGATATCGGGAGCCACCGCCGAGCAGGCGGAAACCACGCAGGAGGTCGTCGATATGGTCGACGAGGTCGCCGAAGTGAGCGAGCAGACAAACGAGGAGTCAGAGGCCGTTGCCGCCGCGACAGAGGAACAGACCGCGACGATTACCGAAGTGACCACCGAGGTACAGGAGATGGCGGCACAGACCGACGAATTACGTGAGGTGCTTGCGGAGTTCGACGTTGCAGAGGACGCAGCCGGGCCATCGAGGACCGGCTCTGCACCCACGGTAACGACCGCTGACGACTGATGACTCGCTATGCGCGTGGGTCCCGATCTGGACCGGGATACTCGCCGTTCTCGACGACGGGATACAGTGACTCCGGATCGAACAGGCGAGCAAAGGCATCCGGCGGTCTGACACTCAGGGACATATGACGGTTGAGCGACGCGCTGGTCCGGGCGCTACGCAGGTCGTCCGCATAGGACAGGAGGTGCTGTGCGCCGCCCCGGTAAGCCGAGGCCAGCGCGGGATGGTCTCCGGCCGGGTGGTCGACAATATCACAGCCGGGTTCGATCCGCGCCCGCCAGTCGGCCGCCAGATCGGCGTCAGCAAGGTCGGTGATGACGGCAGCGGCATCATCTAACAGGTGGTCGCTCGCGACGAGCGTGACCCACGAGTGCCGGCGGACGTGGTCGATAGCGGCACGGGCATCGCTGTCTGGCCCACACAGCAGGTCGGCGGCGAGGACATCAGCATCGGCGACGACACGCGCTGGCGACGGCTCATGCATCGTCTTTGTCCTCCGCGCGGTGCGCTTCAAGGGCCGCACAGACAGCGTCGACCGTAGTCTGGTGGTCTGCCGCGCGTTCAAACAGCGTCGCCCAGGTCATACGAGAAGGCAGTGGTCGAACGATGAAAAACCCGTGCCGTCTGTCGTCTGTCGCGCGCCTGTCTGACGGGCATTTATGCCTACCGGTAGCATTCCACCCGGTACGGGCGCGCTTCCACGGCTGCAGTGGATGTCGGTGACACTGCGTGCCATCCTATCCTCCCCAGGCGCGCCCGGACACCGCGATCCTCCCTTTCATATCCTACTTCCCCCCGGCTTTCGTCGAAGACAGCGAAACTGTCAGTCTGAGAGGGACTGCGGCAGAGCGGACCCGGGAAGTTTCAGGCTGATGCGTCGCCCCGGAGCGTTGCCCGGATGTCGTCCAGCCCGCCGGGGTCGGCCATAATGGCGACGCTGTCGCCGGGCTCGATCTCGGTCTGTGGGAGCGGAATCGTCATCGGTTCGTGATCCTTTCCGTGGGCGTAGATGCGGGCGTCGCCGGGGAGGTCCACCTCAACGACTCGTTTGCCGACGAACGGCGAGTCATCGGGGATTCGGATACTCGCGACCGATAGCTGTTCGGTCAGGTCGGCGAGAACGTTGAAGTCACCGCCAAGCAGTGCCGTCTTCGCGCCGGCCGCGCCCAACCGCTCGGGGTAGATTATCTCGTCTACGTCAGCGGCGTACTTCTCGTAGATTTCCTCGCGGTAGTCGGCGTCGATTCGTAGAACAGTTCGACAGCCGAACTCTTTGCCGATCATACAGGCAGTGAAGTTCGTGTTCAGATCGCCCGTGAGGCCGCCGATAGCGTCTGCGCTTTCGATGCCGGCATCGACGAGGACGCTTTCCTCGTTGCCATCACCCTGGATAGTCTCGAATCCGGTTTCCCTGGCCCGTTCGACCTTCACAGGGTCGTTGTCGACGATAACGACTTCGTGGCCCTCGCTTTGCAGAATCCGTGCGGTCCGGATGCCGACGCGGCCATAGCCAACGATAACGAACTTCATGGACTACGGTACGACGGCCACCATTAAAAATGTGAACGGGTGACAGGGTGACGGGGCTTAGCTTTCTGACGTCGCGTTTCCTTCAGTCCCGTTGTCCGTTTCGTCAGTTTCGTCGCCTTCGTCAGCCTCCTCAGTCTCATTGGCTGGCGGTTCTTCAGTTTCGTCGGCGGGCGGTTCTTCAGTTTCGTCGGCGGGCGGCTCTTCAGTTTCGTCGGCGGGCGGCTCTTCAGTCTCGTTGGCTGGCGGCTCTTCGGTCTCGTTGGCTGGTGGCTCTTCAGTCTCGTTGGCTGGTGGCTCTTCAGTCTCGTTGGCTGGGGGCTCTTCGGTCTCGTTCGCTGGTGGCTCTTCGGTCTCGTTCGCTGGTGGCTCTTCGGTCTCGTTCGCTGGTGGCTCTTCGGTCTCGTTCGCTGGTGGCTCTTCGGTCTCGTTCGCTGGTGGCTCGATAGTGATCTCGGCGAACGCACCGTCGTCGCGCGTGAAGACGCTATGGATGTACGTGTCCGGCCCGACACCGGTCGTGTCGACGGTAAACGTCACGTCAGCAGATTCGTTCGCGTCGAGGCTCACGGACTCAGAGACCAGCGGCTGGCCGTTCAGTCGGAACTCGACGCTCTGGGTCGTGTTGAACTCGTTCGGGTTGGCGACAGTTGCGGTGACCGTGACGTTGTCACCGGCGGTGGCGTTCGTCGGTGCGTCGAGGCTCTCCAGCGTGAACGAGTCAGAGATGGTAACCGCGGCGACCTGTCCGTCGTCGCTGGTGAAGACACCGTGGCGGTAGTCACCGGGTTCGATGCCGGTCGTGTCCGCCGAGAACTGAACGGTTGCGCTCTCGTTAGGCTCAAGCGTGACGAGCGTCCGGTCGACGACGGCCCCGTCGAACCGGAACGCCACGGATTCAGTCACCGCGGTGTTTTGATTGTTCGTGACCGTCGCGGCCACGTCAGCAGTCGAGTTGGGAGCGACGCTCTGGGGTGCGGTCAGGGAATCGAGAGTGACCCCCGTGTTCGCGGCTTGTTCTGACGGCGATTCCTGTTGCGCTGTCACGCCCGGTACGGCCCCGACCTGTGCGGTGAGGCCGCCGACGACGAGGAGCGCAGCGAAAACGGCGAGTGTGCGAGTTCGTATCATGGTTCGATTCTGCGGTGATCGGCAGGCAATGCGAACTGTTCGACGGGTGAACGACACATAAACCGGCGAGACAGTTCAGCAGAGACTAATAACCTGCTAAGCCGTTCGCTGTGACTGCTGGCTCGGGAAAGTGAGACTGAGCGATAGATACGTGGTATTAAAAATTTTTGCCGGTGATTAAGCTCTCGGCAGAGAAGCGCGTACGCTGGCGAGAGATGGCGGAAAGCAGCCGTTATTTTGGGTTAGTACGAATAGCCATGGGACAACCACACATACAGACGACCGCCGCAGCGACCCGAGCGAACAAGACGGCGGGTGATACCCTACACTGACAGCGCCCTTTCGACACCGGTTTACCCGTCGACAGTAGAGGATGCGATGACCATGCGCGTGACGTTTCTCGGGACGAGTGGGGCCGTGCCGACGACCCAGCGCAACACGAGCAGCATCTTCGTCAACCGCGACGGCGACTACCTCCTCTTCGACTGCGGCGAGGGCACACAGCGACAGATGATGCGCTTTGGGACCGGCTTCGCTATCGACCACCTGTTCGTCACGCATCTCCACGGCGACCACGTCCTCGGGATTCCGGGCCTGCTCCAGACGTGGGACTTCAACGAACGCGACCGCGCCATCGCCGTCCACACGCCGGCGGGCACGCGCGGGAACATCAAACAGCTCATTCAGGCCAACGGGACGACACCGTCGTTTCCTGTCCGCATCAACGAGGTGTCGGCTGGAGACGTCGTCCTCGACCGGCCGGAGTACGAGATTCGAGCCATCGAGACGGCTCATCGCTGTGCCAGCGTCGGCTACGTCCTCGACGAGGACGACCGGAAGGGGAAGTTCGACCGGGAGAAAGCCGAAGAAGAGTTCGGCATCCCGCCGGGGCCGAAATACTCCAAGCTCCACCGCGGTGAGGCCATCGAACACGAGGGCGAGACCATCCAGCCGGAGGCCGTCGTCGGGCCGCCCCGTCCCGGTCGGCGGTTCGTCTACACCGGCGACACGCTGCCGACCGAGAGCGTCATCGAGGCGAGCGAGGGCGCTGACCTGCTGGTCCACGACGCCACCTTCGCCGAGGACCGGAAAGAGCGGGCGAAGGCGACGGCCCACTCCACCGCCCGGGAGGCCGCCGACGTAGCGCGACAGGCCGGCGCGTCGACACTGGCACTGACGCACATCTCGACGCGTTACGCCGCGAGCGCCGACAAGCTAGTTGACGAAGCTCGGGACGCGTTCGACGGCGAGGTCGTGCTCGCCGAAGACGGGATGGAGCGCCGCGTCGAGTTCCCGGACGCGGGCGAATCCTGATGAGATAGTGCAGCATTTATTCGTTGAAGCAGTAGCGGAGCCATGACATACCGATTAGTCCACGTCGGTCTGGGGGGCCAAGGGTCCACCTGGGCGACGGACGCGATCCCACCGAACGTTCGCGACGACCGGATCGAGGTCGTCGCCGCGGTCGACACCGACCCCGAGCGGCACGAACTGGCCGAGCGGGAACTCGGCCTGTCGCCCGAAGAGTGTTACGCCGACCTCGAAACCGCGCTCTCTGAGCGGCCGGCCGACATCTGTTCTATCGTGACGCCGCCGTCGACACACGAGGCCGTCGTGGAGACGGCACTCGCCCACGACCTGCATATCATTTCGGAGAAGCCGATTGCCGACACGCTGGAGGCGTCGGTCCGCGTCGCCGAAAAAGTCGACGAGGCCGGCAAAAAAATGGGCGTTACGATGAGCCACCGGTTCGACCGGGACAAGGCGACGTTCCAGCGGGCCGTCGAGGACGCCGGCCCCGTCGATTATCTGACGGCGCGGTACACGGGGAACGTCCGCGAACGAGACTTCTACGCCGACTACGTCTACGAAATGGAGAACATGCTGTTGCTCGACGGCGCAATCCACCACCTCGACATCCTCGCGTCGCTGGCCGATTCGCCCTGTGAGCGGGTGTATGCCGAAACGTGGACGCCCGAGGAAGCCGACTACGACGGTGACTGCACCGGCTTCGTGACGCTGCATTTCGCCGACGGAACCCGCGCCCAGTACGAGGGCAGCTACGCCAACGCGACCACGCTGAACGGCTGGGGACACGAACAGTTCCGCGCCGAGTGTGCGGACCAGACCGTCGTCCTCGACCGCCGCGACGTCGAGCGGTTCCACGCCGAGGACTACCACACCGGGAACTTCGAGAGCATCGGCAAGGGCGACGGCGAGTCGGTGCCACTCGCCGAGCGCCCCCACTGGAAGAACGCCTGGCTCATCGAGCAGTTCTGTGACTGGATCGACGGCGGCGAGCCGATGCCGACGAACGTCGACAGCGTCCTCCAGTCGATGGCCATCGTCTTCGCCGCCATCGAGAGCAGCGAGACCGGCGAGGCCGTCGACGTGCAAGCGCTGCTTGAAGACGCCCGCGCGAACGCCTGAGCCGCTCGGTCGCTCTTATGCCGATTCGCCGCGGAACACGTCGTCCCGTTGTTCGTACTCCATCTCCTCACAGACAGCGGCGGCCACGTCCGCGCCCCACTCGCGTTCGACGAGGTGGACGGCGAGATCCAGACCGGACGTGACGCCGCCACAGGTCAGCACGTCGCCGTCGTCGACAACCCGGGCATCGACCACGGTCGCGTCCGTCGCTCGCAGGTCCTCTAGTGCACCGCCGTGTGTCACCGCCGGCCGACCGTCGAGCAGGCCGGCGCGGGCAAGCACCATCCCGCCGGTACAGACGCCGGCGACGGTCGCGCCGCGGTCGTGGGCTGCCGCCACAGCCTCGGGTAGGTCTCCGCGCTCGGTCTCCATCCAGACGCCAGCATCGCTTCGGTCGTTCCACCCGCCGCCAGCAACGACAAGCAGGTCCGGGGTCACGTCGGCGAGCGGGCCGTCCGGTTCGACCCGGAGTCCGTGGCTCGCGGTGACGGTCCCGCTCTCCCGGACTGAACGGAGGGTCACGTCCCACGACGCGCCAAAGCGCGCCGCGTTCTCGAACACCTCGTAGGGGCCGATTGCGTCCAGTTCGTCGAACCCGTCGAAACAGGCGATTGCGACAGCGTCCATGCCCACAAGATGGGTGACAGCGAGAAATAGCCGGTGGCTTCAGGTGATTTGGTATCATACAGCAGGCAGCCGGAGTGTTCTTTGGGGACGCCACCGAGCGAACAGGTATGTCCCACCCGTTTCACATCGTCGACGTGTTCGCCCGGGAGCGATACACCGGGAACCAGTTGGCCGTCGTGACCGACGCCGGCGACCTGCACGAGGACGAGATGCAGGCCATCGCCGCCGAGATAGACTACTCGGAGACGACGTTCGTCACCGGGGAGCCAAGCGACGGCGCGTGGCCGGTCCGTATCTTCACGCCCGCAGCCGAGATACCCTTCGCCGGCCATCCAACCCTCGGAACGGTACAGGTCATCCGAGACCAGATCGCTGACGGAACCCCCGAAACGGTGACGCTGGACCTGCCCGTCGGTGAAGTCCCGGTCGACATCGGGGAGCGCGACGGCCGCGAGACGCTGTGGATGACACAGCCGACCCCCGAGTTCGGTGAGCAGTTAGCCCACGAAGACCTCGCTGCCGTCCTCGGCCTGTCGGCTGACCGACTGGACCACGATTGGCCGGTGGAAATCGTCTCGACGGGGCTGGCGACAATTGTCGTCCCGGTGGCCGACCGCGACGCGCTGGAAGCCATCGATGTGGATCGGGACGCCTACGACGCCGTGACCGGCGACCGCGACGCGAAGAACGTCCTGGCAGTCTGTCGAGCGCCGCGGAGCGAGGCCAACGACCTCGCAGTCCGCGTGTTCGCGCCGTTCTACGACGTGCCCGAGGACCCCGCGACCGGGTCTTCGAACGGCTGCCTGGCCGCGTATCTCGCCCGCCACGAGATGCTCGGGAGCCCTGCCGTCGAGGCCCGTGTCGAGCAGGGCTACGAGATGGGGCGACCGTCGCTGTTGCATCTCTCGACTGACGGCAGCGGCGAGGATATCAACGTCCGGGTCGGCGGCAGCGTCGTTCCCGTTGCTCGCGGTGACCTGCTGTAACTGGCCGCGCCACCGGCGGTACCGCCACACTCATTTCGACCCGTCCACAACGCCGCGGCATGGATCTCGCACACACCGCTATCTGCGTCTCGGACCTCGACCGTGCGATAGAGTTCTACGACACGCTGGGCTTCGAGGAAACGAACCGCTTCACGTTAGACGGCGTCGAGAACGTCTACCTCGGCCGGGGCGGCGACGGTGACCTGCAATTGCGTTACGACCCGGACCGGACCACCCCGATTGCCCCAAACCGTGCCGACGTGGACCACATCGCGTTCACCGTCGACGACGTCGAGGGGACCTACGAGACGGCCATCGACGCCGGCGCTGCGCCGGTCCTCGAACCGACGGAAGTCGACGCCGCTGATGCCTTCGCCGCGTTCGTCGAAGACCCCGAGGGGTACACGCTCGAGTTCTACCGCTGGCTCTGAACGGCAGCGACAAACGGCCAGCGCTCACCCGAGCAGGGAGCGAGCGCGACTGCGCCACAGCGTTGCCGTCCGAGCAGCGACGAGTCTGGCCGGTGAGGACACGGCGACGAGGAAGCCGCCGAAGCCGGCGAGACACGTCACGGCGGCCACGCTGGCGACGACAATCGGAGAGAGACCAGCGCGCGTGAGGCCAGCGACTGCACCGGTCGTGAGTGCGAACGAGACGCCGAGGCCGACGGTGAGGGCTGTTGCTACCCCGGGTTCGAGCGGAATCCGTCCGAAGACAGACCGGGAGTAGTAGAGGACGTACCCGAAGATGACCAGATTCATCACTCCGTACCCGGCGGCCCCGGCGACAGCTCCGAACTCCGCACCGAATATCGCCGGGACTGGAACGCTGAACGCCAGTCCGTAGAGCTTTGTCCGAAAGCTCACGCTCGGTTTCCCGACCCCTTCTATGGCATGTGACGTGAGCGTCCAGAAGCCACGGAGGATGTTCACGCCGCCGACGAGCAGGACCGTCGCCGAGAAGACACCCTCCGAGCCGGTGAAGGCGATCCGTGCGACCACGTCGTGTGCGGCCAGCAGGTAGCCGAACACGACGAACGTGACGCCCGTTCCGCCGGTGACCGCACCGTCGAGGTAGGCGAGACGCGTGTCGCCGACAGAGGAGTCCCCGCTGACCTTCGTGAGTAGCGGAGAGGAGAGATGCCAAGAAATCGTCGCGCCGAAGTCGGCGAACCGATCGGCCGCCTCGTAGATACCGACGGCCGCTGGGGTCGCGACGATGCCCAGTACGTACACCGGCATGTTGTACGACAGGCGGTCGAAAATCTGGTCCGGAATGCTCCACTTGGCGAAGTCCCAGGCACGCTCGATGGCGTGTCGGTCGGGCAGCGTCGGGACGACACCCAGCGCGACGGCGACCGGACCGAGCACCGCCAGCCGGACGCCGGCAACAACAAGTAGCAGGTCGACGGCGGTCGTCAGTGTCGGAGCCAGCGCCAGCAGGACGACGAGTTGGATGGCGCTCTGCGTGCTGGTGAGCCACGTCTCCACGCTCGGGTAGCCGATGGCACCGACCAGGCTAGACACAATCATCGACACCGCGACCGAAAGCGCGTAGAGGCCGATTGGGACGAGCAGTCCCGGCGAAACCACCGTGTTGCGGACGATTACACCGGCCAGCGCAGCCACGATCACACCGACGATGAGAAGATACCCGAGGGCGAACAGCGCCGCCAGACCGAGATACGGACTGACGAGTTCACCCCGTTCGCTGCCGACCTTCTTCAGCGCCTGGCTGATGCCCCGAATCGGACGCAGGACCAGCGAGACAGAGAGGGCGATGAAAAAATAGGTCCCGGTCGCCGCAGGTGACGTGACGAACGCGTAGACGATGCCACTGAGAACGAACAGCGTCGTTGACACCAGCGCTCCGCTGGTCGTCCGAATCGAGGAGTCCAGCAAGTCGATCTCGTCACCGTCGCGCTGTTCGACCATCGACCGAGTATCAGTACTGGCGGCGGGAAAACGGTGCGGTGGTTACACTACGCTGTTAGAAGCGGTCGCTCCTCACTCGCAGTCAGTCATAAAAATACTCGCTCACGGTTCACTGTGCGCACCGTTCGCGTTTTCCGAGGTTCGCACACCGTTCGAACCTCGCTACGCCAGGACTGGGATTTGAACCCAGAATCCCAGATGGGAACACGCTTTCCAGGCGTGCGCCTTACCAGATTCGGCCATCCTGGCACGCACTTCGAGAGTGCGAGGGCGGGCGATTAAGGGCTTTCGTTTCCGACCAGCCGTGGCTGCAGACGGTAGGAGGCGAGCGTCGCACCGATGCCGACGGCGACGGCGACACCGGCTTTGGCCGGTATTGACACCGGAATCCCGGCCAGCAGTTCGTACCCCTGGACGAGAACCAGAAACGCGAGGCCCCCGACGACGCCCCACAGGAGGCTGGCCTTCGTTCGCGGGTCCATCAACGCCCTCCGCTCCGTGCTGTTGTCTCGGCAGGGACTGTCCGTGCGAGCCGTCGCATACACGAAGCGGGGGCCGCCGCGGCTAAAACCCCGCCGAAATCGGCGCAGGCCAGTGACAGATACAAGTATCGAGAAGACGCCGTCGGGACGGGCGCGACGCAGGCGCGTCGAGTCAGACCAGCACGTCGACCTCGTACCCCTCGTCGGTGAGCGCGTCGATGAGTTCGTCGACGTGGTCGTGGCCGCGGGTCTCAAGGTCCAGTTCGACCTCGGCCGAACTCATCGCCACGTCGCGACTGGTCCGGTCGTGCTCGATGCCGTAGATGTTGACTTGCTCGCGTGACAGGACCTCGACGAGTTCTTCCAGCGCGCCGGGTTGGTCCTGGAGGACGGTCCGAATCTTGAGATAGCGGCCGGTCTCGACGAGGCCGCGCATGATGACGTTGGTCAGCATATTCAGGTCGATGTTCCCGCCACACAGCGCGGGGACGATTGTCTCGTCGTCCTCGAAATCGAACTTCTCCTCCATGACGGCGGCCAGCGCCACGGCACCCGCGCCCTCAGCAAGCGTTTTCGAACGCTCTAACAGCGTCGTCAGCGCGACAGCGATTTCCGAGTCCGACACCGTCACGACCTCGTCGACCCGCTCACTGATGACCGCAAACGTCTGCTCGCCGACGGTACGAGTGGCGATACCGTCGGCGATGGTCTCGACACTGTCACGCTCGATGCGATAGCCCTTCTCCAGTGACTCGGCGACGCTTGACGCCCCCTCGGCCTGAACGCCGATAACGCGAATATCTTCGTCTTTGCCCTTCAGCGCTGTGGCGATACCGCTGATGAGTCCGCCGCCGCCGATTGGCACGACGACCGTATCAACGCCGGGGAGGTCCTCGTAGATTTCCAGTCCGATGGTCCCCTGCCCCGCCATCACTTTCTCGTCGTCGAAGGCGTGGACGTAGGTCCGGCCCTCCTCTCGCTCAAGGTCGTGGGCGTGTTCGGCGGCCGCGTCGTAGTCCCGACCGTGAAGGACCACGTTGCCACCGTAGCTTCGGGTCGCCTTCACTTTCGAAACCGGGGCCCGTTCCGGCATCACGATTTTCGAATCAACGCCGATTCGCGTGGCGGCCAGTGCGACCCCCTGGGCGTGGTTACCGGCGCTCGCTGTGACGACGCCAGCTGCCCGCTCGGCGTCCGAGAGCGACGCGATGCGGTTGGTCGCGCCCCGTATCTTAAACGACCCCGTACGCTGGAACAGCTCGAGTTTGAGATGGATATCCGCGCCCGTCATCGCGGAAAAGGTGTGCGAGTAATCCAGCGGTGTGTGTCTGGCTGTCTCAGAAACAGTGTCCTGTGCTGCGAGGACATCCTCAAATGAGAGCATGGGAGTGGCTATTCACCGGACCATGTTATACTGTCGGCCGACCATGCAGTATCGGCGGTTGGGACAGCCGGGACTGCTCGGGTAGTGTCCTGAAACGGAAAGGGGGAGCGTGTGACTGCATATAGGAGAACGAACGCGATTAACTTAAATCCGGTCGTAGCGCGGTGAAAGTGAAAGTGCAGGACTGCGAGCGGGTAGAGCCGCTCACCCTGCCGCGCATCCCGTCAAGTAGATCTGGCTAGCCGGACAGAACTGTTTTACACTCGGTATCCCAGAAAGTAGTAGATGGATACCTGGCTGCGACGGACGCTGGTGTATATCGTCGCGCTCGGCGGCATCATTCTGGGGTATGCGTTCGCATACGACTACGGAATGGCGGCGTTCGAAAACGACCCGCAACCGTTTCTGCGGTCGCTTCGCGTCGTGGTCGAAACGTTCACCACGACCGGATACGGCTCGGACGCGCCGTGGAGCACCACAGAGATGCGGCTACTCGTTATTGTGATGGATATCACCGGCGTCGTGCTCATCTTTCTCGCGCTGCCAGTGTTGCTGTTTCCGCTGTTCGAAGAGGCGATGGAGACGACAGCCCCGAACACGGTCGAGAACGGCCTCAGCGACCACGTCGTTATCTGTCAGTTCTCTCCCCGCGGTGAGACGCTCGTCACCGAACTCGACACCTGGGACGTCGACTACGTCATCGTCGAACCGGACCGGGACCGGGCCAACGACCTCTACGAGGACGGGTACTACGTCATTCACGCCGACCCGCAGTCCGTCGACGGGCTTGAGCGGGCCCACCTGTCGTCCGCCCGTGCGCTCGTCGCTGACGCATCCGACCAGGTGAACACCAGTATCATCCTCACCGCCCGCGAAGTCGACGAGTCCGTCCAGACCGTCAGCGTCGTCAAGGAGCCCGACCGCGCGAAGTATCACGACCTCGCCGGTGCCGACGCCGTTCTCTCACCGCGAGGCCTACTCGGCGAGAGCCTCGCAAGCAAGGTGACGACCGGCATTTCGACGACGCTCGGGGACTCCATCGAGATCGGCGAGGACTTCGATATCGCGGAACTCCCGATCCACCGGGGGAGCGACCTCGTCGGAACGACGCTGGCCGACAGCGGCATCCGCGAGGAGACCGGCGTCAACGTCATCGGCGCGTGGTTCCGCGGCCAGTTCGTGAGTCCGCCCGACCCCGAATCTGAACTCGACGGTAGTACGGTTCTACTGGTGTCAGGGACCGAGTCACAGCTGGAGCAACTCAAGCAGATGACCCTCTCCAGCGTGCGTGGCTTCCGCCGCGGGGAGACGGTGATCATCGGTGCTGGCGAGGTCGGTCAGACCATCACGTCGGCGCTTACCAACGCCGGGGTGCCACATACGGTGCTCGATCAGGCCGACGCGCCGGGCGTCGATGTCGTCGGGGACGCCACAGAACCCGAGGAGCTTCGGCACGCTGGCGTCGGCACAGCCAGAACGGTTATCCTCGCCCTGTCGTCGGATACCGATACCGAGTTCGCGACGCTTGTCATCCGTGATCTCAATCCGGACGTCGAAATCATCGCCCGTGCCGAGGAAAGTGAGAACGTCCAGAAGATGTACCGTGCGGGCGCTGACTACGTCCTCGCACTGTCGACGGTCAGCGGCCGGATGCTCGCATCTACGATTCTCGAAGACGAAGACGTCATCTCGATGGACCAGCAAGTCGAGGTCATCCGCGTCGCCGCCAACAGCCTTGGGAATACGACACTCGGCGAGGCCGATGTCCGCTCGCGGACGGGCTGTACGGTCGTCGCCATCGAGCGCAACGGCACCGTTGTCACCGACCTCGGTCCTGATGTGACTATCGAACCGAGCGATAAGCTCGTCATCGCCGGCACCGACGACGGCGTGACGCGGTTCAAATCGGTGTTTGGCTAACCACCTTTTTCCGCCTCGGGTGCGCTTCACGCACCGCTCGGCGCAAAAACGTGGTCTTGCTGAGCGGAGCAAAGCAAGGCTCGAAAGACGAGCCTCGCGAGTCTTTCGGTGGCGAAAAAGGCCGAACGCTCGCTATGCTCGCGTTCGGTGAACCGCTCACTTCGTTCGCGGACAGTCGCTACGCGTCCGTTACCGCAGAGTTCGATATTGGAGAGACTAGACAGGAGATGCATCTTGGGCCGATTCCGAGAACCGGCGGCGTCGCCGCCGGATGCTGGCCGCCCTGCCCGTCCCCGGTTCGCGCGGTGAAACGCGCTCACGGCCGTCAGTAACCCACTCTTCAGACGAAAAGTAGCGGTAGGGCCTATCGCTCGTCCAGCGGCACAAACGTGGTCTCGTCGGGGTTCTTGCCGACGTAGCGGGCGCGCGGGCGAATCAGGCGGTTGTCCTCGATGTACTCGAAGACGTGGGCGACCCAGCCACCGACGCGGGACATCGCGAAGATGGGGGTGTAGATGTCGATGGGGATGCCCATCTGGTAGTACGTCGACGCCGAGTAGAAGTCGACGTTCGGGGCCAGACCTTTCTCTTCCATGAGGTAGTCTTCGATGGTGGTCGACATCTCGTACCACTTGAGCGTGCCGGCGGCCTCGCCGAGTTCCTTCGAGCGCTCGCCGAGAATCTTTGCCCGCGGGTCCTTGACGTTGTAGACGCGGTGGCCGAAGCCGGAGACGCGGCGGCCCTCGTCAAGGGCGTTTTTGACCCAGTCGAGCGGATCGGATTCGGCGTCGTCGACCTCTTTGAGCATCTCCATAACGTCCTGGTTGGCGCCGCCGTGGAGCGGTCCTTTCAGCGTTCCAATGGCGGAGGTGACCGCGCTGTGAACGTCCGACAGCGTCGACGCCGTCGTGATGGCCGAGAACGTCGAGGCGTTGAGACCGTGGTCGGCGTGGAGCACGAGCGCCTGGTCGAACACGTCAGCGAGCACGTCGTCGGGCT
Source organism: Haloarcula sp. Atlit-120R (assembly GCF_003665885.1). Classification (NCBI taxonomy): domain Archaea; kingdom Methanobacteriati; phylum Methanobacteriota; class Halobacteria; order Halobacteriales; family Haloarculaceae; genus Haloarcula; species Haloarcula sp. Atlit-120R. Next base: position 1,012,799 of record NZ_QPLN01000001.1, read on the forward strand.
CCTCGCCGTTGAGCATGTAGAGGAAATTCGCCGCGTGGTCGAGGTCGTCACGAGGGTCGACAGGCTCCTTGCCGTCGCGGATGCGGGTAAATGCCGCGATGATGGTCGGGATTTTGGCGGTGATCCGCCGTCCGGTTTCGAGGTTGACCGTCTCGTCGGTCGGTTCGGCGTCCTCGGGCGCGGGGTCGTACGCCGAGAGCATCGACACCGCAGTCCGGAGCGCTGCCATCGGGTCCTCGTCCGCCTCGGCGAGCTGTCGGACGGTCGAGATGACGTCGTCGTCCACGTCGCGTGCGTCCACCATCGCACGCTTGAACTCGGAGAGTTCGTCCCGGTTGGGCAGGTGGCCATGCCAGAGCAGGTACAGCACCTCTTCGTAGCTGGCACCCTTGGCGAGGTCCTCGATGGTGTACCCCCGATACACGAGTTTGCCAGCGTCGCCGTCGATAACGCTGAGTTCGGACTCGGCGACGATGACACCCTCGAGTCCCTTCTTGAGGTCGTCGGACATACGCAATCAGTTCCCTACCTTCCGGGAAAAACATTTTCTTTCTGAGCGTGTGTGGCACAATGTCAGGATCGCGAGACTGGACGTTCGTTCAGTTGTTAGTCGCCGTCACCGCCGTTTCAGTAGGCTCAGCCCTGTGATGGTGACTGGTCAGCCTGTGGTCCCACCGCCGTCGAGCAGCCGCTACCGGTCCGACCGCGTTTCCGAGACTGCCCTCACGAGGTCGTTCACGGGGAAGCTGTCGTCATAATCGAAGGACGCAAAGACCCCCTCGTATCGTTTCGATGGGAAGAAAAACACGATAATGTCCTCGAAAAACAACGTCTGTGCGTTGAATCGCCCCTCGCCGATGAGCGACTTGAAATCGTCGCCGGTGACGGTGTGTGCCATGATGAGTTTGTACGCTTTGTCGAGATCTCTATCGGAGTAACTGCCCGCCACGTCGTCGCGGATGTACTCGATTTCGAAGGTGGTGCTGTGGAGGTCAGCGACGACACGGGGCGTAGACTCTCCGAAATCGTGGATAGTGTCGGCTATTTCGGACATGCCGAAACAAATTTCGCTGGACTGAAAAGTAGCGTGAATCGACCCGAGCCGTACATAGTCGCCGCCCGCGCCGGCACGTCGGGGGCCGTCGAGAAATCACGCTACCGTTCCACACAGTGAGGAACGCTTTTGCTCGGGGCCGTCGAACCGGCGGCTATGGACCCGACAGGGACGGTCGAGTACGAACCGGTCAGCGTCAAGCAGGTGCTGGCCGAGATGAAAGACACCGCTGAGCTGCTCATCGACCTCTCGTACTCGGCCGTCCTGCTGGGGAGCGACGACGTGGCCGCAGAGGTGCTTGAACTGGAGGAGAAGATGGACGTGCTCCAGTTGCGCGCACGCATGAGCCTCCTGATGGCCTGCCGGTCGACAGCGGACGCGGAATCGCTCGCCCCAGTTCTGGGGATGGTCGGGGCCGCAGAAAAAATAAGCGACGCCGCCGGCGACATCGCCAAGGTCGTACTGGAGGACATCGGCCTCCCGGACACGATGCGGGCGGCGCTGCCCGAGGCGGTCGAGACGCTCGTGCGGGCGACAATCGGCTCGGCCTCCCCGCTAGCCGGCGAGACGCTCGGGGGTCTGAACCTCGAAACCGAGACCGGCGTCCGCGCGCTGGCGATTCGCCGGCAGGGGAACTGGCTGCTCAATCCCAACCGGGAGACGCGCCTCGAAGCGGGCGACGTGGTGCTGTTTCGCGGCCCCGAGACCGGCGTCGCCGAAGTCTACCGGGACGCCACCGGGGACGCGTACGAGCCGCCGGAGCCGCCCGAAGGTGGCGTCCGCGACCTCGAACGCGCCGTCGACTCCATCGTGTTGATGAAAGACATGGGCGAACTGGCGGTCGACCTGGCCTACGGCGCGGTGCTGTTCGACAGCACGGAGGTCGCCGAGGAGGTCGTCGAGCTCGAAGCCGAGGTCGACGCGCTCCAGTCCCGGTTCGAGGCCTGGACGCTCCGGGCCGCCGCCGACATCGACGACCCCGTGTCGCTGCGGGGCCTCGTCCACCTGGCCCGGTCGACGGAGGTCATCTCAGACGCCGCACTGGAGATGAGCGAGGGCGTCCTGCGGGGGCTGTCGACCCACCCGGTCGTCGCCGAGGCCGTCCAGGAGTCCGACGAGGTTATCGTTCGGACCACGGTGTACCCCGACAGCGACCTCGCCGGGCGGACCATCGGCGACGCGGAAGTCAAGACGGCGACCGGCATGCGCATCATCGCTGTCCGGCGGGCGGCCGGCGAGAGCGAACGCACCGGCCGGAAAGGCGGCGACTGGGTTATCTCGCCGGGACCGGAAACGGAGATTCGAACCGGCGACGTGCTCATCGCGAAAGGAACTCGAACCGGGGGCGACCGGCTTACGGACCTGACCGGGGGAGAGTAGCTCGTTACTGCCTGGCGAGCCGAACAGCCGAGACCGCCGTGAACAGCGCTGTCAGCAGCCCGCCCAGCGACGTCGCGAGGACGAACGCCAGCGCCACGTAGAATCCGATCGGTCGCTGGGCCCCTGGCAGGACGAACAGAGCGAACAGCCCCGCGGTAAACAGGCCAGCGAGCACGAATCCGATTTTCGCGTTGCGTGGCACGTTCAGCGCCGCGACCATTGCCGCTTTGCCGCTCTGTGGCTCGGACTGGGACACACCAGCCAGTAGGGTCGGCGTCCCCAAGATGCCGTCGATCCGGCGCAACTGTTGGCGAAATCCGAACCAGTAAAGGCTCCCAAGGCAAACGTGGGAACAATGGTTACTTTCGGTACGGCGACCGCCGCTCCCGGTGAGAAAGACACGGGGCGGCTGGAGGTCGGTGAGACCCGCGACGGGTCGACGTTCGGGCTACCGGTCGCCGTCGTCAACGGTGTCGACGACGGACGGACGCTCTACATTCAGGCGGCCAGCGACGGCGACGAACTGAACGGTGTCGGCGTCATCCAGCGGACGCTCCCGCAACTCGACCCGACGGAACTGTCCGGGACGATTCTGGTCTGTGGCGTCGTCAACTACCACGCGTTTCAGGTCGCCGAGCACCGTAATCCAATCGACGACACGAAGATGAACCGGGCGTATCCGGGCGACAAGACTGGAACGTCGAGCGAGCGCATTGCCGCGGCGACGTTCAACGCCGCCATCAGCGCCGACTACGTGCTCGACCTGCATCAGGGCTCGACCTCACAGATGATCGACGAGGTGCGGGTCCGGTGTGGCACCCGCCATCGCCTCCACGAGGAGTGTCTCGAACTCGCGAAAGTGTTCGGTTGTGGCTACATCCTCGACCAGAAAGGTCCCGACGGGCAGTTGGCCCGCGCTGCCCCAGACGAGGGCGTGCCGACGATCGACCCCGAACTCGGCGGCTGTGTCGGCTGGGACGAAGGCTCTATCCAGCGGGGCGTCAACGGCGTCTTCAACGTCCTGCACTACTACGGCTTCCTCGACGGCCACCACGATACGCGCCCCCAGACTCGTGCCACCGGGTTCGAACAGTACGGCTCCCCCGTTGGCGGCCTCATCGACCTCAAGCCCGACCTCGGTGACCGCGTCTCCCGCGGCGAGACGCTGTTCGAGGTGACCGACGTGTTCGGCGACCCGAAGGCCGAAATCACTGCCGACTCCAGTGGCGTGTTCTGGCGTGCTCGCCGGCTCCCGCAGGTTGCGACCGGCGAATACGTCTGTTCAGTCGGGACGAACATCGATACCTACTAGGAACCACTTTTCACCGCAAGGGAGTCGCTACGCGAACTCCGCTTACAAGAGCTTGGAAAACGCGGGACCTCGTCCGCTCGGTCCTGTGAAACGCGGCGCTTCGCGCCGCGTCTGCTCGCTTGCTGACCTGCCTTTCCCCGGGGCGGCCGACGGAGCGGCCGCCCGGCCACCGCGCTATGGGCTCCACAACACTGGCCGCAGGCACCGACGACCGCGACCGCAGACGCCGCCAGCTTTTGGACGGTTCGCCACGGAGCAAGCCCATGCGAACCTGTAGCGTCTGCGACCGAGAGTACCCCCGCGAGAGTCCCTGGCGGTGTTCCTGTGGGGCACCGCTTGATTACGCCAGCCAGCCACTGCCCGACAGCCAACCAGGGCAGTTCTCACGGACCAGCGGCGTCTGGGACTTCGCCGAGTTCCTCCCTGTGGACGAGCGAGTCAGCCTCGGCGAGGGCTGGACGCCGCTGGTCGACGCGCCCGGGTGGGACGCCTCGTTTAAACTGGAGTATCTCCACCCGACTGGGAGTTTCAAGGACCGCGGCGCGGCAACGGTCATCGCCGAAGCGCTTGACGTCGGGGCCGACCAGGTACTCGAAGACTCCTCGGGCAACGCTGGGTTGGCAGTCGCGTCCTACGCGGCGCGGGCGGGGCTGGACGCGGAGATATACATCCCCGCGAGCGCAAAAGACGCGAAGGTTCGCCGCATCAAACGAACCGGCGCAGACGTGCTCCCAGTCGAGGGAAGTAGAGAGGCCGTAACCGAGGCCTGTATCGACGCCGTGGAGAGCGGGTCGGGGTGGTACGCCAGCCACGCCTGGAACCCCGCCTTCTTCGCCGGGACGGCGACGACCGCCTACGAGATCGCCGCCCAGCGGGACTGGACCGTCCCGGACGCCGTCGTCACGCCGCTCGGTCACGGGACGCTGTATCTCGGCCTCTACCGCGGATTTCGGGCACTTGAGCAAGCTGGATGGACGGATGCTGTCCCTCGGATACTGGGGACGCAAGCGGTCGGGTACAGTCCTATCGCTGACGAGGACGGGAGCAGTTCAGACGATGCTGCTGCCAACGAGCTCGCCGACGGGATTCACATCCGTGACCCGCCGCGTGGCCAGCAAATACGGCACGCCATCGACGAGACCGATGGGGCCGCCATCGCTGTCTCCGCGGCAGCAACGGCGCGGGAACGTGATCGGCTCGGTGCAGCGGGGTTTCACGTTGAACCGACCTGTGCGACGGCGACAGCGGCGCTGACGCAGTTCAGAGAGCGGGGAGAACTCCAGGACGGTGACGACGTGGTTGTCGCGTTGACCGGACGAAACAACTAACGCATCAGCAGCGTCGAGACCGGAAAGTCGGCATCGACGGAGAGCCACTGGTCCTCTACGTCTGCCGTGTCGACATCTGGCGCGTAACAGATGAGCCGCTCGGTGCCGTCGGGACGGGAGCGTACCACGGCAGGCAGCGTTCCCTCGTCGTCAGCAGTCGCCGCCGTCACCTCGCTCGTCGACCGGGTATCGGAGTCCATGTCCGGACTCACGACAGGTGTTACTATTGTTACCAGTCGATTATCGGGCGTAAGGACTACTGAACGTCGTCGAGAGAGACGAGAAGGTTCGACGAAACGGCCAGCCAGTCCGGAGCCCGTGCTGCTGGGCGGATAGAGAACTGAACGCTGGCCACCACCCGCAGCCGGCTCGTGTTCGACAGTCAATAGCTTCTCGGCGATGTCGCCGTCTGCCGTATGTCACCGCTGAGTATCCGACCCGTCCGTGCTCATGGTCCCACATAACGGTATATCAACATTGTTATCCGTAGTCTAAATTGACGTATATCCCCGTATTACTGGAACATTCGTGGTGCTTACTCGCCAGTAGCCAATTCGAACCGAATAGCAGGCAAAAGCTGAACGCCGAATGACCACCGGGCGAGCGGAGTACACAGCTCCGCCAACCACACACAAACGCTGTCAGCGCTCTCCTGATCGTCCCGCCCCGTGTTCGACACGTTTCGGGGAGACAGCGAACCACTTCCTCTCAGCGAGACGGGTGAGTAGGCGCGTCGAAGCCGCCGCGAACCAGCGGTTTCGCGATGTGGCGGCGCGCGACCGGCGGCACTTCGTACCACCCGTACTCCAGTCCTCGCTCGATGGACTGTTCAGCTTTGCCGTCAGCGCTGGTCCCGCAGTCCCGACACCGATAGCCCTGGTTCCGGCCAGCGGATTTCATCGACCGACCACAGTCCGGACAGTCCGGTGTGACGGATTCTGTCCGGACGAGGTTCCGGACCGCGAACTTCTCCAGTTTGAGCGTCCCGTCAGTCACTTCCCCACAGGCGGTGATTCGGTCGCCGACTCTGAGCGAGCGGACCCGGTCGCGAAAGCCCTTCGTCGGCTCGAAAGCCGCACAGTCGAGGGTCGCGCTGTCGCCTTCGAGGGTGAGAAACACGTGTCCCCCCGCCCGCGTCTCCGGAGTTTCGACCACGTTGCCGGTAACGCGGTAGGCGCTGTCGGCCGTGACCGCGTCGACAGCGGCATCCTGTAGATGCACATCGGTCCCTTGATTCGTTACGAACGTCGCCCGACGAGCAATGGGCTCGCTGTCGATAGCGTCGGCGGCGGCGCGGCAGGCGTCGGGGTCGTCGCCGCGAATCCCGTAGAGAATCGGACACGGCGTCCGCGGCACACAGACCGGATAGCCCGATGCACGGTCGACAGTGTCCCACACGTCGGGGTAGTACTCCTCAGCCGCGGCCCAGACGCTCGCGCTGTCGACCGTCCGCTCGGTGCCCCACCGGTCTTGCTCCCGGTAGGCGATGTGTTCGTAGGTCCAGTCCGACAGCGCGGCCCAGGCCCCGACAGCCGCAAGCGCGCCGACCAGTCCGCGGCCGTTGCCCCGCTGAGAGCGGGCGAACCCGACCACGTCAGCGAGCGTCGTCGCGGCCATCGGGTCCTGTATCGACTGGATTGCCTCGCGGGCGAACGTTGCGACCTGCGGTGGGACGGCGTCGGGGTCACAGTCGGCGACGATTGCGCCGGGATTGGTCCGTGGGTCGTCGGTCTCGGCCATGTCAAACACGTCTTCGACTAGCCCCAGCGCCACGTCGGCGTCGAGGTCAGTATGGACCGCCAGCGCCGCGTTCCCGCGGGTCTTGTGTTCGACGGCGGGGTTCAGACGGACGAGGAGCAGTCGCTCGACAGTCCCCCCAGCGTTCCGTATCGACTCTGCGAGGGTGGCGGCGGCGTAGGTCGTACACATTCCCCGTTCGCGCGAGTCCGTATCATCGAGGCCGACGACGGTCACGCTACGCTGTAGCCCCGAAGCGGTCAAACGCCTTTCGTCACGGACCCCCCAATTCGGCCTGAGAGGCAACGGACGGCGCAATACATATAATGGGTGAGCGGGCTAGACTCAGTAGAGGTACAGAGTACTATGTCACGGTCGGCGCTGGTGGAAAACGTCATGGCGATGCTCGAAGACGCTGGCTTCCTCGTCAGCGACCGCTGTGCGATTCGCCCGAAGAGTTTCGACATCGCTGCCCGTCGCGGCGAGGACGTGTTGCTCCTGAAGATACTGGGCAACATCGACGCCTTCGACGCACAGACCGGGGGCGAGATGCGGCGACTGGGCACGTATCTGAATGCCACACCGATCGTGATCGGCCTCCGGACGCGCGACGAGGAGCTGAAACCCGGTGTTGTGTACTTCCGGCACGGCGTCCCCGTGTTGTCTCCCGACACCGCGATGGACCTGTTCGTCGAGGAGGTCCCGCCGCTCATCTACGCCGCCCCGGGCGGACTCTACGTCAACATCGACTCCGAGATCCTCGCCGACGTGCGCGAGGACCGCGACTGGTCGCTTGGCCGGCTGGCGAAGGAACTGGGCGTCTCCCGGCGGACAGTCTCGAAATACGAGGACGGGATGGACGCCTCAGTCGAGGTGGCCGCCGAACTGGAAGACCTGTTCGACGCGCCGCTGACCTCGCCGGTGAGCGTCCTCGACGGCGCTGAAGAAGTCCGAGACGACGAGCCGACACCGGACGACCCAGACGTTGCACCGGAAGACGAGCCGATTGTGACGGTGTTCACGCGTATCGGCTTCGAGGTCCACCCGACGGACCGCGCGCCGTTCAAGAGCGTCAACGAGAGCGAGGACGAACACGGGCAGGTCCTTGCCGGTCACTCGGCGTTCACCGAAACGGCCGAAAAGCGAGCGCGCATCATGTCCTCAGTCGGCGAGGTGACCCGGACCCGGTCGGTGTACGTCGTCGACGAGCTCCGACGCGAATCCGTCGAGGGGACCGCGCTCATCGAGAAAGAGGAGATGGAAAACATCGAGGACGCCATCGACCTGCGCGACCTCATTATGGAGCGTGGCGAAGACCGCGAGGAAGTCGCCTGAGCGGGCGCTCTCAGTCTTCGCTGTCACATAAAAACGAGAACTACCGTAAGCGCCGAGTCTACTGCCCGTACGTTTCTTCCAGATACTCGACGATGTCGTCGGATTCAGGCATCCCGTCGACGCCGTTGTCCTCGTCGACGAGGACTGGAACGCCCGTCTGGCCCGAAACCTCCTTCACTTCGGTCCGCTCGTCGTGGGACCGCGGGACCATGTGGGATTCGTAGTCGAGGCCCAGCTCGTCGAGTTTCTTGATTACCTTTGCACAGTACGGACAGCCTTCGAGCTCATAGAGTTCGAGATTAGCCATTACACCGGTTGTAAGCGAGCCAGCGTCAAGAACACATCGGTGCTGTGTCTCGGCCGCGCACCGTCGACAGCGATTCCGCCTGCGCTACACGTCGATATCGTCGGGTGCGTCGGCGAGCAGGTCAGAGGCAGTCACGAGCGAGGACAGTTCGAGGTCGTGGTCGGCGAGGTTCTCGCTGGCCCCCTCCTCGCGGTCGACGACGACGAGCACGCGGTTGACAACAGCGCCGGCCTCGCGAAGTGCCTCGGCGGCGTCGACCGCGCTCTGGCCGGTCGTGGCGATGTCTTCAAGAATGATGACCTCGTCACCGTCGGTCAGGTCACCTTCGATTCGGTTGCCCGTGCCGTACTCCTTTGCCTGCTTGCGGGCGATGACGTAGGGAATGCCCGTCTCGACACTGGTGACCGCGACCAGCGGGACTGCACCGAGGGCAACACCAGCGAGTGTGGCGTCCGTGTCCCACTCAGCGATTCGCTCGGCGAAAGCCCCGGCAATGAGGTCCAGACAGTCGGGGTTGGTCTCGAAGACGTACTTATCGACGTAGTAGTTCGACGTGCCGCCGTGAGAGAGTTCGAACTCCCCGAACTTGACGGCGTCAGCGTCTCGCAGCGCCGCGATGAGGTCGTCGTTTACCATACGCTCACTGCACGGTCACGGGGCTAATGACTGTTGAATTCGGACAGCGACATTCCTAAGCCCCTCCGCATCAGACACTCGCTCGAATGCAAGTGTTCGGGTCGAGTGGCGTCCGAGGTGTCGCGGGCGATGAGCTGACACCGCGGTACGTCCTTCGGGTTGCACAGGCCGCCGGGGACGTCTGGCGTGACGACCACGACCGCGTCGCGATCGCCCGGGATACGCGGACGACCGGACGGACGTTCATTAACGCCGCGACAAGCGGCCTGACGACCGTCGGGTTCGACGTCGACCGCCTCGGCGTCGTGCCGACACCGGGATTGCAGGCCTACTGCGAGCGTGAGGCAGTCCCGGGCGTGATGATCACCGCGAGCCACAATCCGGCCGCGTACAACGGGGTAAAACTCATCGGCGCGGACGGCGTCGAACTGACGCGGAATACGCTCGATCGCGTCGAACAGTCCCTCCGGGACGATACGCCGGCCTACGCGGACTGGGAGACGGTCGGGTCCGACACCGCCATCGAGAGCGCCCGCCGCCGCTACCGCGAGCAGGTACTGTCTGCCGTCGACCGCGACCGCATCGCCGACGCCGACCTCACCATCGTCGTCGACCCCGGCCACGGTGCTGGCTCCCTCACCAGCCCCGACCTGTTCCGCGAACTCGGCTGTGAAGTCCACACCGTCAACACCCAGCCCGACGGCCACTTCCCCGGCCGCGACCCCGAACCCGTCGCGGAGAACCTCGAAGACCTGCGGGCGTTCGTCCGGGCGACCGACGCCGACCTCGGTTTCGCCCACGACGGCGACGCCGACCGCGGGATGTTCGTCGACGAGACCGGAACCCACATCGAGGGCGACGCCGCGCTGGCCGCGCTCGCGGCGGCAAAAATCGAGTCGGACGACGGCGTCGTCTCGGCGGTCAACGCCTCCCAGCGCCTTGTGGACGTGGTCGAAGACGCCGGCGCGACTCTCTCACTTACCCCCATCGGCTCGACGTATATCGTCAGCCGTATCCGCAAACTCCAGAACGAGGGGACCCACGTCGCGATTGCCGGCGAAGGCAACGGCGGCATCCTCTTCCCCGACTACCGCATTGCCCGGGACGGCGCGTTCACCGCCGCGAAGTTCCTCGAACTCGTCGCCGAACGGCCCGCAAGCGAGGTGGCCGCGGACTACGACGACTACTACAACGTCCGGCGGAACCTCGAATACGAGACCGAAGACGAGCGCGAAGCGATGCTCGAAGGCATTGAGGCCCACGCGAACGACGCGACGGCCGACCTCGACACGACGGACGGCTATCGCCTCGACTACGGCGACGGCTGGGTGCTGGCTCGGCCGTCCGGCACAGAGCCCGTCGTCCGTGTCTATGCCGAAGCGCGCACGCTCGACCGCGCGGAAGAGTTGGCCGAAACGATGGTCAGTCGCGCGACCCAGCGGACAGACACCTACAGCGGCGAATAAGTCTCCAGCGCGTCGTCGATAGCCGCCCTGGCCTCGCGGGCGGTCGATAGTTCCTGTTCGACAGCGCCGCTTGCCAGTCGCTCGCGCTCTGATTCCGTGAGTTCCGAGCGAGCGACGGCGCTCTCCCGGAGCCGCTCGTAGTCGTCCCGCTCCGCGAGTCCACGCACCTCCCGTAGCGCCGCGACCACGGACTCGTCGGCAAATCGGGCGACGACCGAGCGGTACTCCCGGCAGTACCACGGCAGGGCATCGGCCGACGGCGGCGGCCAGTTGATCCGCACCGGCTCGGCGTCGAGCCGCCGGAGGTACGTCTGTCGGGTGGCGACGGCGCTGCGGAGCGCCGCGGCGTCGTCGACGTAGTGGTCTAGCTTCGAGGTAGAGTAGTCGGCGTACTCCAGTAGCTTCGGAATCGGCTCCCGGCCGGCGTCGTGCTCGCGAACGTAGGTCAGCAGTTCCGCAGGTGGGGACCGGAACTCGACCAGCGGGTACGCGTCCGCCCGGTCGATGACTGCCAGCGCGTCCTTAGCCGGCGTATTGCGCCGAAACTCGGCAAACGCCTCGGTGACGGCGTCGTTGTAGCGCTCGATTGGCTCACGGAGGCGCTCGACCGGGGCATCGAGGTCGGCGTCGCCGAGACGCTGGAGGCGTTCCAGATCGTCGATGCGGTCGCTCAGTTCGTTGCGTCGACGGTTCGCCTCGGTCCGGGCCTTCTTGTACCGCTCGCGTGCGTCGTCGAGTTCGTCGAGCCGCCCGACGAGGTCGCCGATGGGCGACAGCATCTCGCGGGCCTGCTCGAAGTCGCCCTCGGTGAGCCGCCGTTGCTGGAGGAAGTCGTCGATTTCCTCGAAGGTATCGCGCTCGGGCAGGTCCTCGGGAAGGTCGTCGGTCAGCGTCCCGACGCGGCCCTGAAACTCCATGAACGCCTCGAAGTCGCCGCCGCCGGTCGCCCGCCCGTCGTAGCTTTCGAGCAGGTTCCGCAGTTCGCTGTAGATGTCACGGCAGTCACGGAGCGCGTCTGCGCCGACCTCCTCGACGCGCGTCTGTGCCCGGTCGTGCGCCTCGGCGACCTGTTCGAGGCGCTCGACGACGTCCGGGGTGCCCGCGCTGAGTTCGGTCTCAGTATCGGACCGCGCCATCAGTACACGTCGTCGGGGTCGAACACTTGCTCGCCGACCGTCTCGCCGTCGACAGTCCGGTGGAAGCAGGACTCGTAGCCGGTGTGGCAGGCGCCGCCGGTCTGGTCGACGACGTACAGCAGCGCGTCCCCGTCACAGTCGACCCGCACCTCTTCGACGGCCTGTGTATGGCCGCTCGTCGCGCCCTTGTGCCAGAGTTCGTCCCGGCTCCGCGAGTAGTAGTGAGCCTCCCCTGTCTCGCGGGTCTTCCGGAGCGCTTCCTCTGTGACGTAGGCGAGCATGAGCACCTCGCCGGAGTCTGCGTCCTGCGCGACAGCCGGGATGTACTCCTGCTCGTCGAACGCAAGGTCGACGTCGGTCATACTCAGGCCGAGGCGTGTCCGGAAAATAGGTCTTCTGCTGTCTGGGGTCAGGCCAGCCCGACTGCCTGCAACAGCGAGAACAGCACGTCGCCGTAGGTGAGTGAAACGACCAGCCCCGCGAACATCGGGACGAGGAACGGAATCCCGGGCGAAATCCACACCTCGTCCTGTTCGACCAGCACGTCCAGCCCATCACGGAGCTGGGCCGGTGACGTGCCGTAGGCCGAGTGGTCGATATCGTCAAGGAACCGCTCGGCACCCCACGGGTCGTCGACGGCGTCGGTGTCATCAGTCACAGCCTGGGAGGATGCGTCGTCACCGCGACCGCCCGTCCCGTTCACGTCGTCGGCCACCGGGTCGCCGCCGTCGGTCGCCAGCGAGCCGTCGCCGGGGTCGTTGGGAACCCGCGGTAGCGAGGTCGGGAGGCGATGCCGGTCCGGGTCGGCGCGGATATCGGCAAGCGAGCAGCCACGCCACTGGAGGTACATCCGGAGCGCATCGAGGTCGAGACCGCCGCGGTCGAATCCGTCGGGCGATTCGAGCAGCCGACCGTACTCCTCGGTGACGGCGGAGACGGAAACGGGCCGCCCGATGAACATCGCCAGCGAAAAACGACCCCGGGCGAGGTTCCCGGCGGCGACGGCCAGCGGGTAGACGACGCCGGCGAGCACGGTGTTCGAGAGAATCGTCAGCGAGAAGACGCCGATGGCGCTCTGCTGGAGCGGGAGCGCGACAGTCGGCAGGTAGTACACCGGATACACCGGAAAGAGGACAGCGACGAGCATGAACGCCTTCGCGTCGGCCCCGCCGAACCCACCGATGAGCCAGAAGCCGTACGACAGCGGGATGACGAAGCCGAGGCTGATGGCGACCCTGATGAGAAACAGCCGCTGGCCGACCGCTGTCGGGCCGGTCCAGACGGTGTAGGCGTCCCACAGCAGGAGGACGACCGCCAGCGCGGCAAGCGGGGTCCAGGTCCGGTTCGGCACCCGGCGGGTTTTCACATCGCGGTAGGCCGCCCACCCGAACACCGGGACGGCGACCAGCCGAAGCAGGTCCGGTATCGACCCAAGCACGGCTATACGCAGTACAGCGGCCCCCCTAATGGTTCCGGTACAACAGCTGTCAGTGGCAGTCGCTACTGGAAGCAGAAAGTGTAGTGCGCTGCAGGAGCCGCGTTAGATGACGCGGTTCTGCAGGTAGTCGAGGTGCTTGGCGTTGTAGACGATTTTGACCTCGTCGGCGTCCGGGCTGCCGATGCAGGTCAGGCGAACGTTCTTGTCTTCGACTTCCTCGTCGCTGAGGATCTGCTGCATATCCATGTCGATGTCGCCTTCGAGAACGATGGCGGCACAGTTCGCACAGGCACCGGCGCGACACGAGAAGGGCCAGTCGTAGCCCTGCGCCTCGGCGGCTTCCAGAATGTACTCGCCTTCGTTCACGTCAAGGGACCCGTGGTCCTCGTCGTCGAGGTCGAGGTCCGACGCCTCTGCGAAGACGTCGTCGTCGTACATGTCCCAGCCGTTGTCGTCCACTACTTCGTAGTTAAGGTACTCTACCGTGGGCATCACCTGATTGGTTCGAACCCCGCCCTGTTAGACTTTGCCCTTCCGTTTTAGGTCGTGCAAAATAATGAGGGACAACGCGGGGATTCGCCGTGAATCGAGGACTGCTGTGCGGGGCCGATTACTGCTCAGGTGATCGGGAGGAACCTGAACACCAGATACGCCGCGAGGGTCGCGATCGAGGGGACGACGTTCTGGAGGAAAATTACTCTCGCAGTGGTCCCGGGTTCGAACAGATCCGACGCCGACGGGATGTCCTCACGCGATTCCTCGCCGATGGGGTCGGTCTCGGCCGGCTTCGGCGTCCCTTTGTTGCCACCGACAGTCGGGGCGTCTGCGGCTTCCGCGTCGGTGGTCAGCGCACCGACAGACGCGACGGGTGCTTCTCCCTGCACAGTGTCTGAGAGGCTCGTCGTTCGCGTCGCACGACCCCACCCGAGTCCGACGATGCTCATTGTGGCGATGATGACGAAACTGGCAGGGATACCCAGCGCGGAAAGGAAGGTGACGATAGTCGAGGCGACTGCCGCGACGACGATGGCGGCGACCAGCGGGAGGTCGGTCAGGTCGTTGCCGACCGTGTCCATCGTCCGGCGGGCGATGGTGAACGCACCGAGGCCGATAGCGCCGCCACCGAGCAGAATGGCCGGGTACAGCTCCAGAGAGCCGTTGCCGACAAGCGGTGCAACGGCATTGGCGACGTTCGATGCTCCCGCAGAGAAGCCCATGTAACATCCGATACCGATGACGACGACGGTCCCGACGAACTCACGTGGTGTCGTGTTCTCGCCGAGCGCCGGCCGCGGAATCGAACCGGAGCGGTCGAAATCCAGTAGCGCCCCCTCGCTCTGTGAGACGGCGAACCACTCGACGAGTCTCGGATAGAAGTACCGCCCGATGACGCCGCTGACCCAGAAGGCGATAATCGGCGAGACGAGCCACCACGAGACGATTTCGAGCATCAGGGCGGCGTTCAACGTCCCGCGAGCGAGGCCCAGGCCAGCGATAGCGCCGACGGCCGTCATCGACGTCGACGCCGGAACCCCGACCACGTTCGAGAGGAACAGCGCGACGCCGATGAAAAACAGGACGACGATGCTGATCAGCGGCGAGAACTGCGTGGCGACGAGGTCACTGCCCAGGCTCTGGACGACGGCCGGGCCGACAAGGAGCCCGCCAGCCATCGCGAATATCGTCATCAGGGCCGCTGCCGAGAGTTTCGAAAGCGTGTTCGATCCGACCGCAGGCCCGAACGCGACACCCGTGGATGACCCCCCGATGTTGAAGCCGACGAAGATAGCTACCAGAACACCGAGGGCAAAGAGAACTTCGACCATACGCTACCAACTGTCGTCGTCAGGTAAAGGGTACCGCCTTCGCCAGCGCGTTGTGCGACCGAGGTGGCGAGACGCAGTGATGCACCGTTCTGTCGGTGACGACTGTCGGGGCCGGGAGCGAATATCCCAGACGTGAGTGAATCAGTAGGCGAGAACGTACTGGAATACCAGAAACGACGCAAGGGCTGACATCGACGGTGCCAGTATCCAGAGCATGACAACGCGACCAGTCGCGGCGGGGTCGAAGAGGTCTGCCGCCGAGGTTACGGACTCCGGGTCTTCCTGACCGATTGGTTCGACTTCGCGCTCCTCCGGTGGCGACCACGCAGCTTCATCGCGGTCGGTCGTCAGCGCGTCAACGGTAACGCTACCACCTCCACCGCTAGCGGCGGCCCCGGTGACAGCCGCGCCCGCTGCGTCAGCCAGAGTTGTCGTCCGGGTGGCCCGGCCCCACCCCAGACCGACGACACACATTGTTGCTGAGACCGCCAGACTCGCTGGGATTCCGGCCCAGGATAACAACCCGATGATTGTCGCACTCACGGTCTCGACGATGAGCGCCGCGAGAATCGGGAGTTCGGTGAGATCGTTCCCGACCGTATCGAGTGTTCGCCGAGCGATGGTGAACGCACCGATGCTGATAGCGCCACCAGCGAGCGCGACGCCCGGATAGAGCCCCAGCTCGCCGCTGCCGACAAGGGGAGCGACAGCGTTGGCGACGTTCGACGCCCCCGCGGAAAACGCCATATAACAGCCGATAGCGACGACCAGAAACTGTCCGATCCGCTCACGCCGCGACGTGTCCGGCCCCGTGCTCTCGAAGGCGACCCTGACTTCGAGATGTGGGTAGAGGTAGCGCCCGACGACTGCCGACAGCCAGAACGCAGTGATAGGCGCGACGAGCCACCACGAGACGATACGCCCCATCACGGTCCAGTCGATAGTCCCGGTCGCGACGCCGAGACCGGCAATAGCACCGACGGCAGTCATCGAAGTCGATGCCGGCACCCCAAACAGGTTCGAGACCAGCAGGGCAAGTCCAACGAAAAAGAGGATGACGACGCTCGCGAGGAGGGTAAACTGTCCGCTCGGGACGATGCGACCGCCCATCGTATCGATGACCTCCGTTCCGATGGTTGCCCCGCCGAGGAGTGCGAACGCCGACATCAGGACGGCGGCCCACTCCTTCGAGAGCGTGTCCGACCCCACTGCCGGACCAAAAGCAACACCGGTCGAAGAGCCACCGATGTTGAAACCGACGAAAATGGCAACCAGAAGCCCGATAGCGAAGAGAATCGAGACCATGTCCAACAGCAACTCCTGACGGGTCTAAATAATACCGTTCGTGACCGCTCTCGGAGACACACGATTCAACGCTGGCGTCTCGTCGGGATGGGCCACAGAGCAGCCCGTACGCCCGTCCATCGCGCACAATCGATGGCCGACCGTCACAGCCGTTCAGTCGCGGTCGCCATCGCCGTTGTCAGCCGGCACCGTCTCTTCGACTTCTGACGCTGTCTCCTCGACCTCGCTTGCCGTTTCCTTGGCCGCTTCGACCTCGTCGGTGACTGATTCAGCGGTCTGTTTCGCATCGCTGGTCCTATCCTTGACATCAGTCGTTTTGTCTTTCAGTTCCGTCGTTTTGTCTTTCGCTTCTGTCGCTTTGTCCTTGACCTCGGTTGTCTTGTCTTTGACTTCCGTTGTCTTGTCCTTGACTTCGGTCGTCTTGTCCTTGACCTCGGTGACCTTCTCAGCGGCGTCCTCGTCGCCAGCCTCGGTCGCAGTCTGTTCGACTTCGTCGGCCGTCCGCTCGACTTCGTCGGCTGTCTGTTCGACCTCGTCGACGGTTTCCTCCACTTCGTCAGCAGTCTGTTCCACCTCGTCGGCGGTCTGCTCAACTTCGTCGGCGGTCTGCTCGACATCCTCGGCGGCCTTGTCGACCGTCTCAGCGGCGGTTTCGACCTCGTCGGCGGTCGTCTCTAGCTCCTCAGCTGTCGTTTCCAGTTGCTCGGCGGCCTCTTCGAGTTCAGCGGCTTTGGTGGCGACATCCTCGTTCGTCCGTTCGAGGACGTTCGCGAGGACGAGAAACTGTAGCAACCCGACGACGACGAACGCCGAAATGGCGATGCTGGCCGCGGTCGCAAGTACCGACACCGCGCCGGCACCGAGCGGGAGAACGCCGAACTCGGCCAGCCCCCAGGCCAGCGCCAGACCGGCGGCGACGACCATCACGGCCTGTTCGAAGAGCTGGTACTCACGCTCGTACGGCCCAAACATGAGCGCTTCGAGCCGGCGGGCGAGCGGTGTGAGGACGAGTGTAGCAGTACCCATGGCGGACCTTTCCCATCACAGCGTAAAAGCATGCGGGTCACTGGCGTCCGCACGCATTGGACCGACACGCTTTCGACGGCTGCCGCCGGACCACCGGCCATGTTTCCCGAGTTCGAGGTCATCCCCGCGGTCGATATGCAGGACGGACAAGTGGTCCAGCTTGTCGGCGGCGAACGCGGCACGGAGAAAACCTACGGCGACCCGGTCGAGGCCGCTCAGCGGTGGGTCGACGCCGGGGCGAAGACGCTCCACCTCGTCGACCTCGACGGCGCGTTCGAGGGCGAGCGACAGAACGCGGCGGCCATCGACGCCGTCCTTGACGCAGTAGGAGCCGATGTGGACGTGCAGTTGGGCGGCGGCATCCGAACCGCCGAGGACGCCGTCTCGCTGCTGGACCGCGGACTGGACCGCGTCATCCTCGGAACCGCCGCCGTCGAGACGCCGGAAGTCGTCGGCGAAATCAGCGCCGAACACCCCGGCAGTGTGCTGGTGAGCCTCGACGCGAAGGACGGCGAAGTCGTGGTGTCGGGCTGGACCGAGGGGACCGGACTGGACCCCGCTGACGCTGCCGAGCGGTACGCCGACCTCGGGGCCGGCGGCATCCTCTTTACCGACGTGGACGTGGAAGGCCAGTTAGAGGGCGTTCGCACCGAGCCGGTCCGCCGGCTGGTCGAAGCCGTCGACATCCCCGTCGTCGCCAGCGGCGGCGTGGCGACCGTCGACGACGTGCTGGCGCTCCGGTCGGCCGGGGCCGCCGCCGTCGTCGTCGGCAGCGCGCTCTACGAGGGCCAGTTCACGCTCGGCGCGGCGATTGACGCCCTCGACGAGTCATCGGAATAGGTCGGGGTAGCTGAACGCATAACTGTGTGGCGCGCTCACAAGATGTATGGACCGCAACGAGGTGCGCCGCGCGTGGGACAGCGTCTCTGAAACCTACGCCGAGCGGCGTGACCCGACCGGATCGGACGCAGCTCTGCTCGACGATTTACTCGAACGCCTCTCCGAAGCGCCGACTGTCCTCGACGTGGGCTGTGGTGACGGCGCGCGGACGCTTGCGAACCTCCCGCCGAACAGCGTCGGTCTCGACTTCTCCAGAGCGGGGCTGGACCTCGCCGCCGAGACAGTGCCCGACAGCCGGCTTGTACAGGGGGACATGACGGCGCTCCCAGTTGCGACCGACAGCGTGGACGCCGTCACTGCCTATCACGCCGTCTTTCACGTCCCGCGAGACCAGCACCCGACTGTCTACCGTGAGTTCGCTCGCGTGCTCCGTCCGGGCGGTGTCGTGTTGCTGACGCTGCCGAGCGGCCAATTCGAGACCGTCCGGCGGGGCTGGATGGGCGGGTCGATGTTCTTTTCGGCACCGGGTCGGCGGGCGACGCTCGACCAGTTGGCCGACGCCGGCTTCACCGGGACGGAGACGGTCACTGCGACGGACCCGCTCGGGAGCGACAGCGAGTTCGTCTTCGCCACGCTCGCCGCGGACTGAGTCACGCACGCAGGTCGTCGGCAGTGCTGACGTGCATCCCAACGAACTGCCACGGGCGAGCGTCGTCTGTGGCCACCAGCGTCCCGCTCCAACGGGTGTCGTACTCGTGACGGGCCCCGCTCTCGGCGTCGGTCCAGCACAGTCGCACGACGTCGCTGAACCACGCGTAGCCATCGCGCTCTGTCACCTCGAGCGCCTGGCTCTCGACGGCCCAGTCGGTCGTCGTCTCGGTCTGTTCCCGCAGTCCTGTCCTGATAGCGTCGGTCCCGGCCAACTGTTCAGAGATACCGAATTTGACCACCGAGCGGTCTTCGTCGGCGGCGAAAAAGGGGCCGAGCGGCTCGCCGGCCCGCAACGCTACGTAGTAAGCCTCGATGGTCTCTGTCGCATCCATATGCGACACTTGAGCCTGTGGCCCCTTCACTGGTCACGTCCGGCGGCTTCGACCACACTCTCCCGACCCGCAATCCTTACGCCGCGGACGGCCACACGGACGTGTATGACAGAGGCGACGGGAATCGTCGGAGAGTTCCTCACGCTCAAGGAGGGGACCGACGCGGACCTGCTGGCGATGCAGTGTGGCGACTTCTACGAGTTCTTCGCCGAGGACGCCGAGATCGTCGCCGACGAGCTCGACCTGAAGGTGAGCCAGAAGTCCTCACATGGCTCGTCGTATCCGATGGCCGGGGTCCCGGTCGACGACCTGACACCGTACGTCTCCGCGCTGGTCGAACGGGGCTACCGGGTCGCCATCGCCGACCAGCATGAGACCGAGAACGGCCACGCTCGCGAGATAACGCGGGTCGTCACGCCCGGGACGCATCTGGAGACCGGCGACGAGTCGGCCCAATATCTCGCCGCGGTGGTTCGAGAGGCCGGCCGGGACGGCGGTGACACCTACGGCATCGCCGCGACGGACGTGACCACGGGCCAGTTTCAGGTTACACAACTGGACGACGCCGACGCGGGCGAGGCGCTGACAGAGCTGTATACGTTCGGGCCGGCCGAGATTCTTCCCGGCCCGGAACTCCGGAACGACGACGAGTTCCTAGATCGCCTGCGCGAACGGACGGACGCGGCGCTGACGCTTCATGATTCAGCGTCGTTCGAACCGGGGCGGGCGAGCCACACCGTCCGCGAGCAGTTCGGGAGCGAGACGGTCGACAGCGTCGGTATCGGGGATCAGGACGTGGCACTGCGAGCCGCCGGCGCGGTGCTTTCCTACGTCGACGACACCGGTGTCGGGACGCTGGCGGCGGTCACGCGCCTCCAGGCGTACGGCGAGCGCGACCACGTCGACCTCGACGCAACGACCCAGCGCAACCTCGAACTCACCGAGACCATGCAAGGCGACAGCTCGGGGTCGCTGTTCGACACCATCGACCACACCGTCACGGCCGCCGGCGGGCGGCTGCTCCAGCAGTGGCTCCAGCGACCACGGCGAAACCGGGCCGAACTCCAGCGCCGACAGGCCTGCGTGGCGGCGCTGTCGGAGGCAGCGATGGCCCGCGAGCGGATTCGAGAGACACTGTCGGACGCCTACGACCTCGAACGGCTGGCCGCCCGGGCCACGTCAGGCAGTGCAGACGCACGGGACCTGCGAGCGGTCCAGGAGACGCTGGCGTTGCTGGGACAGGTTGCCGACGCCGTCACCGAGACGGAGCGGCTGGCCGAGTCACCGCTCGCCGAGGCGCTCGACGGCGCTGACCGCGAGGCGGCCGACGCGCTGGCTGCGGAACTCGACAGGGCACTGGTCGCGGACCCGCCGGGGACAGTGCGCCAGGGCGGCCTGTTCAAGCACGGGTACGACGACGACCTCGACGAAATCATCGACGAGCACGAGGCCGCCCTGGAGTGGCTGGAGACGCTGCCGGACCGCGAGAAGGAGCGGACCGGCATCACCCACCTCTCGGTCGACCGGAACAAGACCGACGGCTACTACATTCAGGTCGGTAAGAGCGAGACCGGCACCGTTCCCGACGACTACCAGCACATCAAGACGCTCAAGAACTCCAAACGCTACACGACGCCCGAACTCGACGAGAAAGAACGGGACGTGTTGCGCCTGGAGGAGCGCCGCCACGACATGGAGTACGAGCGCTTCCAGGAACTCCGCGAGCGCGTGGCCCAGCGCGCGACGCTACTGCAGGACGTGGGCCGGACGCTGGCGGAACTCGACGCCTTTGCGTCACTGGCGGTCCATGCCGTCGAGAACGACTGGACCCGGCCGGCGGTCGTCGACGGCAACGAACTGTCCATCGAGGCCGGCCGTCATCCGGTCGTCGAACAGACCACCGAGTTCGTCCCGAACGACCTCTACATGGACGACGAACGGCAGTTCCTCATCGTCACCGGCCCGAACATGAGCGGGAAGTCGACGTACATGCGCCAGGCGGCGCTCATCACGCTGCTCGCCCAGGTGGGCAGTTTCGTGCCGGCGCGGTCGGCGACCGTCGGTCTGGTGGACGGCATCTTCACCCGCGTCGGCGCGCTGGACGAACTCGCACAGGGGCGCTCGACGTTCATGGTCGAGATGCAGGAGCTGTCGAACATCCTCCATTCGGCGACAGACGAATCACTCGTGATACTGGACGAGGTCGGCCGCGGGACGGCTACCTTCGACGGCATTTCAATTGCCTGGGCAGCGACGGAGTACATCGTCAACTCCGTCCGGTCGAAGACGCTGTTTGCGACCCACTACCACGAGCTGACGGCGCTGGGCGAGGAGCTGCCGACCGTCGAGAACGTGCACGTCGCGGTCGACGGCGAGCCACGCTCCGCGGAGGGCGACGGCGACGTGACGTTCCTCCGAACAGTCCGAGACGGACCGACCGACCGCTCGTACGGCGTCCACGTCGCCGATCTCGCCGGCGTCCCAGAGCCCGTCGTCGACCGGTCACACGAGGTACTCGACCGACTTCGTGACGACAAGGCCATCGAGGTGCGTGGCAGCGAGGGGGACGGCGGCGGAACGACACAGGCTGTGTTCGACTTGGAGTCGGGACAGTTCAGAGACGGCGTGGCCCAGTCGGGGGACACGACGGCTGGTTCGGCTGCTGAGCCGGTTGCGACCGACGGTGATCCCGAACACGTGCCCGGCGAGACCGCGGCTGATGCCGTCGATGGCGATGCAGCAACAGCGTCGCTCGACCCGGAAACCGAGGCTGTCCTGTCGGAGCTGACGGAGCTGGATGTCAACGAGACGCCGCCGGTCGAACTGATGGCGAAAGTACAGGAGTGGCAGGCCGAGCTGGACGACGCGTAGCGGGCAGCATCCAATTTTCAACGGAGATACTCGCGGGGGAAGGTGTATACGGGAGTTTTCACTGCTAGAAGCCAATGACCGACCGGATTCGCGTTCTCCACGTCGACGACGACACGGCTATCGTCGAGGCGGCCACGAGCGCTCTGGAACAGGCGCACTGTGGCATTACGGTCGAGACGGAGACGAGCGTCGCCGACGGACTCGAACGGCTCGACAGTGGGACGTTCGGCTGTGTCGTCGCGGGCTATGAGCTGCCGGAGCAGACCGGCGTCGAGTTCCTCGATGCGGTCCGCAAGCGAGCGCCGGACCTGCCGTTCGTGCTGTTCGCCAGTGAGGGGAGCGAAGCAGCCGCAAGCGACGCGATTTCCGCGGGCGTCACCGAGTACATCCGGGCCGATGGCGGGGCCGAACCGTACGCACGACTGGCACACACCGTCGTCGACGCCGTCGAGCGGACGGCCGATGACATCGAATACACACAGAGTACACGTCGTGAACGCGCTATTGAAGAGCTTCACTCCACCGCCAGGGCGTTCATGCGAGCCACGACTGCGGATGCGGTTGCGCAGATCACAGTGGACACTGCCAGGACAATCCTCAACATGCCGGCCAACGGCGTCCACTTCGCCGACGGCGAGCGTCTGTATCCGGTCGCCTGGACCGAACAGGTCGAGGAATTCCTCGGCACGCCGCCGGTGTTCGAGGCCGGAGAATCACTCGCGTGGCAGGCTTTCGAAACCGGTGAGGCGAAGGTCCACGACGATATCACGTCGGTTCCGGGCCGGTACAATCCAGAGACCGATATCCGTAGCGAGATCATCCTCCCGCTCGGGGACCACGGCGTCCTCCTCGTCGGCTCGTGCGAGACAGGTGCATTCGATGAGACGGACGTTACGCTCGCACAGACGCTCTCCGTCCACGCGACAGCGGCCCTCAATCGTCTCGACCGCGACCACCAGCTCCGCGAGGAACGGGAGTTCATCGATCAAGCGCTCGATACGCTTGACGACCTCTTCTACGTCGTCGACACGGACGGCAGCCTCCGGCGGTGGAACGAGCGCATCCCCGAAGTCACAGGATACAGCGACGACGAGATCGACGGGATGTCCGTCTCTGAGTTCTTCCCGGGTGACGAGCACGAGACGATCGCTTCGGCGATACATGAGACACGAAGCGGCGGCCGGGTAACTGTCGAAGCAGAGGTCCTGACTGCCGATGGAGAGCGGATTCCATACGAGTTTTCGGGTACTCGGTTGACAGACACCGATGGAGCAGTTTCTGGGACGGTGGGTATCGGCCGGGACATCTCCCAGCACAGGGCATACGAACAGCAGTTGGAACGCCAGAACGAGCGCCTCAATGAGTTCACAAGCATCGTCAGCCACGACCTCCGGAACCCGCTGACTATCGCGGAGGGGAATCTGGAACTGGCCAGAGAAGAATGTGACAGCGACGCACTCGACACGGTATCGCGTGCCCACGAGCGAATGCGAGCGCTGATAGACGACCTCCTAGCGTTTGCACGTGCCGGAGAAACGGCGACCGACCTCGAAACCGTCGCGCTCGCCGACATCGTTGAGGAATGCTGGCAGAGCGTCAAAGATGAACAGGCAACGCTCGTCGTCGAGGACGACCGACAGATTCGGGCAGACACGGCAAAGCTCCGTCGACTGTTATCGAACCTTATCCGCAACAGTGTGGAACACGGGTCCGCGGGCGCTCAGATGTCGGCTGACGGAGACGCTGACCAGCGTGGCGGGGGCGTAACTGTGCGAATCGGTGTCATTGAAGAGCTGGACCAGCACGGCTTCTACGTCGCCGACGACGGGCCGGGCATCCCTGAGGACGACCGCCAGCAGGCGTTTGAAGGAGGCTATTCGACTGGCGAGAGCGGGACCGGGTTCGGTCTCAAAATCGTCCAGCGAATCGCCGAGGTCCACGGGTGGACGGTCACAGCTACCGAGAGCGAGGCCGGCGGCGCACGGTTCGAGGTGACAGGCCTCGACCCCGCCTGAGCAGACCAGCCAGTCCCGAATGTGGGACAGCGACGACGACAGACCTACCGCGAGACGTGACTGGCCTTTTGGTTCTGAAGCCCTCAGTACTGGTCATGTCATCCCAGCGCCCTGCTCGGCAGGGTCCGCGGACCGCCGAGCAGTCGGCTGCGTCGAGAGACGGAGCGACGCCTGCACTCGCCGTCGAGGGGCTGTCGAAGCAGTTCGGCAGCGGTTCGGACGCGGTGACGGCCGTCGACGACGTGTCGTTTCGCATCGAGCAGGGCACGGTCGTCGGCCTGCTGGGACCCAACGGGGCGGGCAAGACGACGACGATAAAATCGATTCTCGGGCTGGTGTTGCCTGATTCCGGGAGTGTCCGGGTGCAAGGTATCGACATGAGCGAGCACCCGCGGGCAGCGTACCGTCACGTCGACGGGATGCTCGAAGGGGCGCGAAACGACTACTGGCGGCTGACTGTCCGTGAGAACCTGCGCTATTTCTCGACCATCAAGGGTGTCAAGCCGGCTGCTGTTGCCGACCGACACGAGCGCCTGCTGGCGAAACTCGACCTCCTGGAGAAGGCCGACGAACCGGTCCGAGACCTCTCCCGCGGGATGAAACAGAAGGTGTCGCTGGCGAGTGTACTTGCCAGCGAGTCCGAACTGGTGTTTCTCGACGAGCCGACGCTTGGGCTGGACGTCGAAAGCTCGCTGACGTTGCGGCGGGAACTGCGCCGCATCGTCGACGAGCGCGACCTCACAGCGGTCGTCAGCAGCCACGACATGGACGTCATCGAGGACGTCTGTGACCGGGTTATCATCATGAACGACGGGGAGATCATCGCAGACGACAGCGTGGCGGCTGTGCTCGACCAGTTCACCGCGAACGCCTTCGCCGTCACCAGTCCGGACATCACCGATGCCCTGCTTGCGACGATTCGGGAGCGCTTCGAGGTGGTCGACGTGACGAACGTCGAGCGGGGGCGGCGAGTCGAGGTGGCGACCGACAGCGACGGGTTCTACCGCTTGCTGGCCCTGTGCCGGGACCACAGCGTGACGCTGACTGGCGTCGGCACAGTCGAACCAGACCTTGAGGACGTGTTCGTCGAGATTACCGGGCAGGAACGGAAGGGGCCGGGCCGATGACCGCGAGCGCCGACACGCACACGGACGGCAGTGAGGATGCCCGTGCCGGCATGCAGGCGGGCTATCTCGATCTCGCACGGGCGGTGCTGTACCGCGAGTACCTCATCTTCGTCCGCTATCCGGCCAACGCCGTCGGCGGGGTCGTCATCTCGGTGTTTTTCTTCGGCCTGCTGTTTTACGGCGGTCGGATGCTCGCCGGGCAGGCGATAACAGACTCCATCGAGGGAATCATCGTCGGCTACTTCCTGTGGTCGCTTTCGGTCGGGGCCTACCAGTCGATTTCGAACGATATCGGCAGCGAAGCCCAGTGGGGCACCCTCGAACGGCACGTCATGACGCCGTTTGGCTTCGCGCCGGTCGCGTTCTGCAAGGGGGTCGCGAAAGTTGTCCGGACGTTCATCACCTCGACAGTGGTGCTTGCAGTGATGCTTGCGATTACCGGAACGTCGCTCCAGTTGAACGTCCTCACCGTCGTCGTGGTCGCGTCGCTGACTATCGCCTCGGTGCTGGGGCTGGGCTTCGCGGCCGGCGGCGTCGCGGTACTGTACAAACGCATCGGGAACTGGCTCAATCTGCTCCAGTTCGGGTTCATCATCCTCATCTCCGCGCCCGTGTTCGAACTCGGCTGGACGCGAATTCTGCCGCTGGCTCACGGGAGTGCGCTCCTGCAGCGAGCGATGGTCGACGGGACCCGACTCTGGCAGTTTTCCCCCGTCGACCTGGGCCTCCTCATCGGTGTCCCGGTCGGCTACGTCCTGTTCGGGTACGTCGTGTTCCAGTACACGACCCGGCGAGCCAGACGGCTCGGCGTGCTCGGCGACTACTGACCGAGGTAGACAGATGCTTTTACTTATGATGCCGGTAATGTGATACGTAACGCTGTCACTCGGACTGACCGCACAGCGTCAGGCAGTCCCCGCCCTGTACCCCACAAATGGTCACTCGACACCTCACCTCGGAACGACTGGTGCTCACCATCGCGACGGTGGTCGTCATTGGTGTGCTTGCGGTTGCGGTCTGGTCGCTCGCATTCGCGAGTACCGGGACCGCCGATCAACCTCAGATCAGCGCGGACGTGCAACAACGCTACGAGGCGATAGACGGCGTCAATTCGACACAGACAACCACTATCAGCCGGAACGGAACGGTCGCGAGTCGGACGACCTACGACGCCGTACTCCAGCCAGGGACACAGAAGAAACGGCTGGCAGTCATCAGCAGTACTGTCGACCGATACGATCTCCGGGTGTCGAACGGATCGGCGCTGTGGCTGTACGACCAGCGCCGCGCGAGCGCCACGCGAATCTCTCTCAGCAGGACAGAGTCAGACCGGGGTGAACGGCTGCAGCGCCTGGTTGCGAGTCTCAATACGTCCACGGCAGCCAACGCGACAAGCGAGCCACAGTCAGTTGAGCCGTTGCCCGTTGTGCCCCGCGGCGAGCAGCGGCCGAGCGTGTCCGCCGGCTCGATGATGGTCGGCTACCGCGGTATTGAATCGATTGACGGGCGTGAGGCGTACGTCATCCACGTGGCACCGAAAGACGACACAGCGGCCTACGAACAGACGATCTGGGTAGACACAGAGCGGTTCTTCCCGGTGAAAAAACGCACCGCATGGACAGCCGACAGTGAGCGAACAGTCGTGACGACGACGCATACGAACGTCACCTACGACACCGGTGTGTCAGCGGACGTGTTTACCCCTGACTTCCCGGACAACACGACTGTCACCGTCCCAGAGACACCAGACCAACAGACCTACGAGTCGATCGGTGCGCTCGAAGCCGACACCGAGGTCCGGGTTCCAAAACCCGACATTCCGCCGGGGTACGAACTGACCTACGCGACCCAGACGCAGGGACGAATCCACAGCGTCGGCCTCCGCTACGCGAACCGAACCAGTCTGATCACTGTTGCCAAGTACGACCGGCTGGTTGTCGGAGAGAACGCCAGCGAGGGAGTGACAATCGACGGGCAACCGGTACAGATCAGCTATGGGCTGACAACATCGGTGTCGTGGAACTGTGAGCGGTACCGGTACACGATTCGTGGTGAAGGAGTGCCTGCGGACCGACTCGTCACGGTCGGCCAGTCAATCGGCTGTCCCGGTAGCATGTGAAACACCCACGCTGGCATATCAAGCCGCCGTTTTCTGGGTCAGAAGTTCGACTGCACGTTATATTATGGAACCACTCCTCACTACAAGTGCAGCGGCCCTAACAACACCGTGCCACCACCGCCCTCCGGCGATAGCCGCTGTCTGTCCACCACACTGCCTAGGGTTCCCCGGGGTGCCACCCTGGGGAGGAATGTGGGCCACGCCGCCCGTGAACTGGTCCCCTCCCTCGCCCCACCTTCGCCCGAAGGAACTGCCCTGATCGCGCCGGTCTCCGCTGACACTGCGCCCTTCTCTAATGTGGCTGACTTCTGACTCGGAAACTGACGGGACCTTTTATTCAGGGACGGGGCGTTGGTCCAGTACGTGAGTGAGGACCCGGCCGTGGGCGACATCCTCGACCTGCTCAGTGACGAGTATGCCCGGGACATCCTCGCAGCAACGAGTGTCAAGCCTATGTCCGCGAAACAGCTCGCCGACCAGTGTGAGATGTCACAACCGACCGTGTACAGACGGGTCGAGTGGCTTCAGGAGTACGGCCTCATCGAGGAACAGACCCAGATAGAGACGGGCGGCAACGACTACAGCATCTTCGCTGCCACGCTCTCGGAGTTCTCGCTGGCGCTTGCTGACGGTGATTTCGAAACCGAAATCGAGCGGACCGAACCCCCGGCGTTCCCGGGACAGGACGAACAGGACACCGCGGACCGATTCACAAAAATGTGGGAGAATCTCTGACATGGTTGCCATCGAGACACTGATGAACTGGCTCATCACCGCCCTTGCGTTTGGCTCGACAGTACTGGGTGGGTACGTTGGCTACCAGGCCTACCGCGGGTATCGACGGCACAACAGTCGCGCGATGCAGTACCTCTCTGTCGGGCTGTTCTGCCTCACGGCGGTGGCCTTCGTCGTCGCGTTTGTCGGCTCAGTCCTCCTTCGCCAGGGCCTGCTTCCCAGCCAGTTCCAGCAACCGCTGACGCTCGTCACTCGCGCCTTCCAGTTCGTTGGCGTGCTCTTTATCGCGTACTCGCTTCACTCTCGGGAGTGAGGCTCCGAGTGGTCTGCCCGGTGGACCGCGCGGTCTAACGACGAACATCTCAAGTCCGTCCGGTCAGAAGTTGTACCTATGGGGCAAACGTCGGAGGAACGGCCGACGGTCCGAATCGACGGGACCGACCCACTACTGGTCCCCTGGGACGTGGCGCCCGCACAGCTCCCGTTCGATGTCGTCCGCGGGCCGGTCGCGTTCGAGTGTGCCTCCGGCGACCGGATCGAACGGAGGTACACCGGCGTCGCCGTGTTCGACCTGCTGGAGGCGGCGGCGATGCCCGGCGATACAACCCACGTCCAGTTCGAATCGATGAACGGCGACTTGGCGTGCATCCCGCTCGTCGACCTCAACGGCGCAGTACTCGCGCTGGGCGACGGTCCCGGAACTGAGCCGGAGCGACCGCGGTTCGTCTCGCCCCGCGTGCTTGGTCCGCGTACCGTGAAGAACGTCTGTCGACTGCGACCGCGCACGCTCGCTGCCGGCGCTGACCGCGAGGCCTACGAGCGGCTCCCGCTGGGGGAGTGATACGATACGAGTGACACTGGTCGAGTGGCTACTCCAGCAGGCCGATGTCCTTCGCGAGTCGGTCGGCGAGTTCCTCCAGTACGTCGGGGTCGACTTCGGCGACTGGCTCACCGTCGTGGAGCTGTTCGTTGTGGCGGGCGACGGCGTCCTCAACGTCCTCGAACGCGACCGATGTCCGTGTCCCGCACTCCTCGCACACGACCGGGATTTCGGGCTGATCGGCTGTCATTGGCGGCAATTTATTTCGCTGCCCGATAAACAGTCCGGACCACGGGCTCTCACTCCAGAACGCTTTTCGGCCGCTTGAGGTAGAACGCCTGCTCAGTGACGCGTTCGTACACTGCATACAGCGTCTCGACGGCGCTCGGGTCGGGGTCGAACCGCAGATGCGGGGCCGTATGGTATGCCTTGCAACTGGTCAAGAAGAAGTACAGCGTCCGGTGGTGAGCCGGTGTCGCGTCCACAACACCCATTGATCGCTCGCCCAAGTCTCCCGAAAAGTCGTTGAGCAAGGCCGCGATATCGTCGTGCAGCTGCTCATCCGGTCGGGTGAGCGGCGCACCGAGTGTCTGCTGGAGGAACTCGCTGGTCGCCCGCAGGAACGGGTTCGAGTCCATGCCCGTCGGGTCCACGGTACTGAACGCGTCGTACAGGTCAAGCAGCGCAGTCAGTTCGCCGGCGGTCAGTGCGACCGGTTTGACGGGGTCGCCCTGCGGGAGCGAGTAGTCCGGGAACGAGTACGACTGCGGGTCCGGCACCTGTCCGAACACGGTATCAAGACTCATGGCGGCAGTTCGGTCGGCGGACGCCTAACAGTTGGGTGCAGTCTCACCAGAACGCATATTGTTGCGTGTACGGATATCCGAGCCGATGCCCTCCAGTACCCGGACGAACGCTCCACAGCGACGCCTCGAACCGACGGTCCCGCAGACGCCAGACGGCGTGGCACCCGCTCAGACGGAATCAGCGAGGGACCACGACTGATGCCGTCATTCACCGTTCGGCTGGCCGACGGGTGGCAGCGGGCGCGCGAACAACTGCCGCTGGCACTGGTTCCAATGCTGCTGGCGGTCACGCAGACGGACAGTATCCGACAGATACTCACCTACGACGGAATCCACATCGGCATTAAGTTCGGCGTCCCCGCGTCCGTCGTGACTGTCTGGCAGTTCGTGAGTTTACCTGGCAGCGGTGTCACGGCAAATGTTGGCCTCCCTCTGTCGGCTCCGTTTGCGATGGTGGTCGTACCGGGAGTGCTATTACTACGTGCCGGTCTGAGTGCGGGTTACTTCGGAACTATCGCGGCAGAACTCCTCGGTCGACACGAGGGCTTCGCGATGAGCGTGCTAGCATACTTTGTCCCGTTTCTGGTGATAACTGCCCTCCCGTATGTTGTTCTCGTCCCACTGGCACTGGGGCTGTTTGGCTTCGGGAGCCTCGGTGAGGGGGGCGCGATAGTCGGCGCTGTGCTTCTTCTGATTCCAGCATTCATAGCTGCCGGGTATCTGTTCTGGGCCACGCCGTATCTGATTGTCCTGCGCCGGACTGGGTTTGTGGCAGCAGCCAGAGGCTCGTACCAACTGGCTGTCAACGGTGGGGCGTACTTCGCCTACACAGTCGGCTATCTGGGACTCGTTTTGCTCGTCTCAGCGGTGGCGACCGCTGTTGTCGTCAACGTCCCTGCGGTCGGCCTGCTCATCGGAATCGTAGGCGGCGGGTTTCTGGGGCTCGTACTCAATATCACGACGATGCGGTTCGTCGCTGACATCGACCCGCAGTGCCCCGCTGCCGGCGAGTGGCCCGAGCAGCACCGCAACGGCGACAGTGTGGTCAATACGTAGGGAGCGGGCTCACTCGCCCTGCTCGTCCAGTTGCTCGATCAGGCTGATGCCGTAGACAGTTCGCAGGACCGTGCTGGCGTCGCCGGCCTCGTACACCAGGTCGTCGCGCGAACTGACGTGATCGAGTACGTCGGGCGAGGAATGGGCGGGGGCAGCGGCGATACCGGCGTCGCTTTCGTCGATCCAGCGCATCACCCGCAAGTCGCTCTTGCTGTCGCCCATCACGAGCGCGAACGGGTCATCAATGCCGAGCACGTCGAAGGCTTCCTCAACGCCGGCGGACTTGTCCAGTTCGAGGCTCACGAGTTCGGCCGCGTCGCCCTCGTAATAGCCGAGGTCGACGCGTTCGAGGATGTCGCGGAACGCCGCAGGCGCGTCGTCGATGTCGGCATCGGTCGACAGGTCGCCCGCCTCCAAGACATCGTGAATCTCCGGGTCGCGGCTGAAGTAGGCCCGTGCGTACGCTGCCGGGTCCGACACGTCAGCATCGACCTGCCCCGCGATAGCGTCGCCGACCAGTCCACAGAGGTACCGCAGGGACTCGTCGATGATTTCCACGGCGTTGTCGCTGCCGACCTCGGCGTTGGGCTTTAGCGTGACGTTGAACTCGTTGCCCTGGAGGTGGCAGCGCTTGCCGACGGCCTCGGGGGCCTCAGAGAGGACACGGCGGCGGACCGACTCGAACACGTCCACGACCGCGCCGTCGAGGCGTTCATACAGGAGTCGCTTCGTGTCCGCGCCGTGTTTGGGCGTGAACACGCCGTTGCCGGACTCGTAGACGATGCTCATCTGTCCGGAGGAGACGAGGTCGTTACCAAGGCCCTGTATCATAAATCCCTTGACGTTTTCGAGGGTCTGGCCGGTGCAGACGACGATGGGGACGCCCGCCTCGTGGAACTGCGTCAGGAGGTACAGCGTGTCGCGAGGGATTTCGTTGTCGGTGTCGCCGGCCGACCGGAGCGTCTCGTCGACATCCAGTACGAGCACGTTCGCCGACCGGCCGTACTTCGAGTAGAGGTCCAAGGCGGTGAAGGCCTCGTCGCGGGTCAGCCGGGCCGCGATTTCCGCGTAGGTCTCGCCGGTTCCGGGGAACTCCTCGGTGATGTCGGCCTTGAGGTCGTCGAGGCGGTCACTGGCGGTCTCCCACTGTTCCAGCGCGACGGTCGAACTGAGCGGGGGAAACAGGTCGACGAACTCCTGATAGCCGCGCAGCGTTGTCGTGTCTACGCTCTTGTAGAGACGGTATAGTTGGTCGTATTGTTCCATGTCGAGATCCACAGGATAGTGGCGACTGACGGCGAGCGTACTTTAGCTATCGGGTTTGCGATACCCACACATGACGGAATTGCGTGTTTGCGGGACACGGCAAAGAAGGGCTGGTTTGCCAACACCGCTGCCGAGGGGAACCCCTGCTACGCCTCGTCGCCGCCGTCGGTCAGCACCTCGGTTTCGGGCGCCTCCTCGTTGAGGAAGGACGGGAGTTCCTCCTCGTCCTCGTCAGTTGCCTCGTCGTCCGCCGTCGCTTCGGTCCAAGAGCGTTCTCTGTGGTGGCACATGGGTCGTCACCATCCGACGGTCAGGACTGGTTTGTGTTAACTATTTTCATGATCGGACTGATAGGCGCGGCGAAGGCAGACAGTATCAAGTCGCTTCGCTCGTTAGCCGGTAGCAGTCACATGCGGGGGCACGTATGACCGACATCCAGCGACTCGACGACCGGACCGTCGAACGTATCGCGGCCGGCGAGGTGGTCGAGCGGCCGGCCTCCGTCGTCAAAGAACTGGTCGAGAACGCCATCGACGCCGACGCGACCCGGGTCGAGGTCGGCGTCGAGGCCGGGGGCACCGACGGGATTCGCGTCACCGACGACGGCGTGGGGATGGACCGCGAGGCCGTCGAGCGGGCCGTCGAGAAACACACCACCTCGAAGATCCGCGACATCGCAGACCTGGAGGGCGGCGTCGGCACGCTCGGCTTCCGCGGCGAGGCCCTGCACGCAATCGGGGCGGTCTCGCGGCTGACGATTCGGACCCGGCCCCGCGGGGGCGACGTGGGGACGGAGTTGGTGCTGGAGGGCGGCGAGGTCACGTCGGTCGGCCCCGCGGGCTGTCCCGAGGGGACGACCATCGAGGTCGCGGACCTCTTCTACAACGTCCCGGCCCGCCGGAAGTACCTCAAACAGGAGTCGACGGAGTTCGCCCACGTCAACACCGTCGTCGCCAGTTACGCGCTGGCGAACCCGGACGTGGCCGTGTCGCTGACCCACGGCGACCGGGAGACGTTCTCGACGACCGGCCAGGGCGACCTGCGCGAGACCGTCATGTCTGTCTACGGCCGGGAGGTGGCCGAGTCGATGATTTCGGTCGGTGCGGGTTCGGGAGCAAACGGGGGTGGCGACGAGGCGGAGAGTTTCCCTGACGGGCCACTCGACGGCGTGCACGGCCTCGTGTCACATCCCGAGACGAACCGCGCGGGCCGCGAGTACCTCTCGACGTACGTCAACGGCCGGTACGTCCGCGCCGGGACGGCCCGGGACGCCGTCGTCGACGCCTACGGGACCCAGATAGCGCCGGACCGCTACCCCTTCGCCGTCCTCTTCCTGGACGTGCCCGCGGGCGACGTGGACGTGAACGTCCACCCCCGGAAAATGGAGGTCAGATTCGCCGACGACGAGGGCGTCCGGGAGCAGGTCCGGACCGCCGTCGAGGACGCGCTGTTACGAGAAGGGCTGCTGCGCTCGACAGCGCCGCGTGGCCGGTCAGCACCAGAGCAGACAGAGATAACGCCGGAATCGGAGGGAGCGAGCAGTGGCGAGCGCCAGCTGTCGCGTCCGGACGGCCGGGACACCGCGGACGAAACAGCACCATCAGCGCGGACGGACAGCACAACAGCGGAGAGCAGTGCTGATACGACAGGACAATCGGCTGCTGAACCCACAGAGCGGTCTGACGGAGCCCAGACGGAGACAGCGGCTCATCAGCCCGGCGACACGACCGCAGCAGAGCAGTCAGTCGACACGAAACGCCCCTCCACAGCCGAGACGAAAGACGATACGTCAGGCAACTTCGAGAATCGGCAGGCAGAGGGTAGCGTTTCGGGTGGAGATAGCCCCGATGCGCGCCGGGAAGCGTCCACAGCGGGCCGGACGGAGACAGAGCGCGGCGACCGGAAGTTCACCGGCGGACAGGAGCAGGCACGCCTCGGCGACGACCCAGAGGCGACCCACGAATCGCTGCCTTCGATGCGGATTCTCGGGCAGTTAGCCGACACCTACGTCGTCGCGGAGACGGACGACGGCCTCGTACTGGTCGACCAGCACGCGGCGGACGAGCGAGTCAACTACGAACGGCTCAAGGCCAGGTTCGAGGGCGAGACGACGACGCAGGCGCTCGCGGAACCGGTGGAACTGGAACTGACCGCCCGCGAGGCCGAGGTGTTCGACCGGCGCAGCGACGCGCTGGCGAGCCTGGGCTTTCACACGGCGCGGACAGGCGAGCGGACCGTCGAGGTCCGAACCCTCCCAGGCGTCATCGCCGACGCGGCCGGCCCGGACATCGTCAGGGATGTACTGGGCGCGTTCGTCGCCGGCGACGACGAAGCGGCGGCGACGGTCGAGGCTGCGGCAGACGAACTGCTCGGCGACCTGGCGTGTTACCCCTCTGTGACCGGGAACACGTCGCTGACTGAGGGGTCCGTCAGGGAGCTACTCGCCGCGCTGGACGACTGTGAGAACCCCTACGCGTGTCCCCACGGACGACCGACGGTCATCCACATCGACCGGCAAGAACTCGAAGACCGGTTCGAGCGTGATTACCCCGGTCACGGCGGTCGGCGGCGATAGCGAAGGACTCCGGTCTGACCACCGACACAGCAGTCGATACAGCCGATTAAACTAAACCTTCGTCTCCCGATGCACGCGGTATGTCACTCGTAACGTTCGGCGAGACTGCTCTCAGATTTGCACCCCCAGACGGACAGCGGTTCGAAACGGCCCGCGAGGCGTCGATTCGGGTCGACGGGACAGCAAGCGGGGTTGCGGCGACGGCCGGCCGACTTGGAGCCGACGCGCGGTGGCTCTCGAAGGTCCCCGATACGCCGCTGGGCCGGCGCGTCGTCGCCGAATTGCAGGAGTTCGGACTGGAGACCGAGGTCGTCTGGGCCGACCCGGCGGCCGGCCGGCAGGGACTTACCTTCCACGAGGACGCCGACCCGCCCCGTGCTGAGCGGCTGCTACAGGACCGCGGCGACACCGCGATGGCGACGTTGACACCCGGCGAGTTGCCGATGGGCGAGATACAGAACGCAGACGTAGTGTTCACTTCGGGCGCAACCCTCTCACTGTCGGACACAGCTGCCGACACGACAGGGGCGTTGCTCAGGGCGGCCGCGGGGATGCGGGCGCTGGACCTCGATTTCCACCCCGGGCTGTGGGACGCCGAGGACGCGCGGGCCGCGCTCGCGGACCTGCTGCCGGCCGTCGACACCCTCTTCGCCGCCGAGGAGCAGGTCGCCGCGGTGTTCGACACGACGGGGGGCCCCCGGGAAATCGTCCACACGCTCGCGACGGAGTACGACCTCACCCGCGTGGTGCTCACGCGGAGCGAGTACGGCGCGGTCGCCTACCACGACGGCGTCGTCCACGAGCAAGACGCTATCGAGACGACCGCCGTCGACGAATCGGGGCAACACGAGGCCTTTATTGGCGCGACGCTCCGGCAACTGGCCGCCGGTGCTGACACGGACGAAGCGCTGCTCCACGGCGTCGCGGCGGCAGCACTCTCTCGAACAATGTCCGGGCCGTTGACGCCGCTTGAGCCGTCCGAAGTTGAGCGGGTCGTCGATTCACAGCAGTCGAGACGGCCGTAGGGAGTCCCTACCGGCAGTACTGATTTACGTCCACCCATTTATTAATCAGGTATGCGCTGTCACCGTACCGTGTTACCAGCTGTATTGCTGGCACTGCTGGTAGGGGCCGGTGTGGTGGCGGGAACAGCTGCCGGACAGTCACAGGTGACCCTCACCGTCACCGTCGTCGACGGGGACGGCGACCCGCTCAGTGGTATCGACATCTCGGCGACGTGGGACGACGGCGCGGGCGGCCCGTCTAACGAGACGACGCGGGCAAACGGGCAGGCACTTATCGATGTCCCCGAGGGGGCGGACGTCATGCTCCAGATAGATGACGGCGAGTACGTCAGAAACGTCCCCTACGTCGTCGAAGATGCCGAGGCGGAGTCCGTCGAGATAATGGTCTCGGAGGCAGCGACAGCCACAGTCAGCGCGGTGACGGCGGACGGCCAGCCGGCCGAGACCGCACGCATCCGACTGTATCGGGACGGGAACTACGTGGTCGACAGGAACGCGGGCAGCGACGGGACCATCACGACACAGCCCGTCGAGGAAGGCGAATACAGCGTCATCGTCACCAAGCCGGGGTTCTACCGCAACCTGACGACCGTGTCCGTCTCCGGCGAGACGACGGCGACGGTCCGGATTAGCGAGGGGTCGGTCCTGCTGCAAGCCGAGGTCGTCGACGACCATTTCAACGACTCCAGACCGATCCGGGACGCGACCGTTCAGGTCGAATCGGACAACGGGTTCGACGGCACCGTGCCGACGCTCTCCGACGGGACGGCGTCGGTCAGCGTGCCGGTCAACGACCGCTATGCCCTCACAGTGACGAAGGAGGGCTACGAGACGGTCGAGAGACGCGTCAGGGTGGCTGAAGACGAAACGTCGGTCGACGTGGAGATCCGACGCACCCCGGAGATTACGCTCACACCGGACAACAGGCAGGTCATCGTCGACGCGAACGTCCGGTTCACGGTCACCAACGAGTACGACGACCCAGTGGCGAACGTGACCGTGTCTCGGAACGGAACTGAAGTCGGAGAGACTGATGCGGACGGTGAAGTAACGGCGACGGTCCCCACAGCCGGGAACGTCACGTTCACCGCGACAGCCGGAGACCTCACCACGACAACGAACGTGACTGCGTTCAGGCCGGACGAGGAGGCGACGACGGGCGGGGCGGCCACAACGCCAGCCCGGACGGCGACCGAAACGACAGACGGCAGCGGCCCGGGTTTTACTGTCGCTGTGACGATTGCCGCGCTGGTCGCGGTGGCCGTCCTGGCTCGCCGGCGACGCTAACGGGACGTTTTTCCCCGCGAAGGCCGCATACCCGTGCAATGACTGTTCTCGAGTCCGTTCACGAGGCCCACGGAGCGACGTTCAGGGAGGTCGGTGGCCGGCGCGTCGTCGACAACTACGGGCGACCGGAGCGGACCCACCGCGCGGTTCGGAACGTCGTTGGAGCGATAGAGTACGGCTACGGCGTCATCGTCGTCACCGGCGAGGACCGCGTCGACTACGTCGACAACGCCGTCTCGAACCGCGTGCCCGACGAGGACGGCGCGGGCTGTTACGCGCTCTTGCTCGACCCCGACGGCCGCGTCGACACGGATATGTACGTGTACAACGCCGGCGAGCGACTGCTCGTGTTCACGCCGCCACAGGAAGCCCAAGACCTGGCCGCGGAGTGGGCGGACAAGACCTTCATCCAGGACGTCGAGTTCGAGGTGGCGACCGACGACTTCGCCGTCTTCGGCGTCCACGGGCCGAAAGCGACCGAGAAAATCGCCAGCGTCCTCCACCAGACCGGGACACCCGAGGGCGTACTGACCTTCGAGCGGGGCGAACTCGGCGACGCCGGCGTCTCCGTCATCCGGACGGACAACCTCGCCGGCGAGGAGAGCTACGACGTGGTCTGTAGCGCCGACGACGCCGAACCCGTCTTCGACACGCTGGTCAACCGCGGGCTCAACGCCGTCCCCTTCGGCTACCGGACGTGGGAGACGCTCACACTGGAGGCGGGGACGCCGCTGTTCGACAGCGAAATCGCGGGCGCGCTCCCCAACGACCTCGGTCTCCGGAACGCCTTGGACTTCGAGAAGGGGTGTTACGTCGGCCAGGAGGTCGTCTCGCGGGTCGAGAACCGCGGCCACCCGACCCAGCGGCTGGTCGGTCTCGCCGTCGAGGCCGTCCCCGAACCCGGTGCGGCGGTGTTCGCCGGCGACGAGCACGTCGGTGACGTGACCCGCGCCGCGCAGAGCCCGATGCGGGAAGCCCCGATTGCACTGGCGAATCTTAGCTGGGACCGGCCCGAGGCGTCCCTGACGGTCCGCGTCGACGGCGACCCGGTCGGCGCACAGCAGGTCGACCTGCCCTTCATCGACGGGTCGGCAGAGTCGGCGCGGCTCCCGGCCTACGAGTAGCGGGCGTCACTCGCGCTCGATTACGGCCCGCCCGCTGGTCGCGCTCCGAATCCGGTCCCGCAGGGCGCTCCCGTCGGCGGTGGGCACGCGGACCTCGAAGACGACTTCGGCCTCGTAGTCTGCCTCGAACTCGACGCCCGCCGATTCGAGCAGGCTCCGGACGCTGCCCGAATCGTCGTAGGCGACGGTCACGGTGAACCGCTCGTGGGGCACTTCCTCGACGACGCCGGCGTCGTCGACGCCCTCTTTCACCGCCCTGGAGTAGGCACTGGCTAACCCGCCGACGCCGAGGTTCGTCCCGCCGTAGTAGCGCGTGACGACGGCGACGACGTTCTCGACCTCGCGTTGCTGGAGGACGTTCAGCGCGGGGTCGCCGGCGCTGCCGCTCGGCTCGCCGTCGTCGCTCGCATACTCCCGGAAAGGGTCGGACCGGACGCGGTAGGCGGGGACGTTGTGGGTCGCGTCGGCGTACTCCTCGCCGACGGCGTCGACGAACGCCTCGGCGGCTTCGACGGTCGCCGCCGGCGCGACGTGGCCGATGAACTCCGAGCCCCGCACCTCGAAGCGCGCCTCGCCGCGGTCCGGAACGGTCCGATAGCTGTCCGTCACGGACTGGAATACGCCGGGCGGCGGAATAGCGTTTGCCGTTGGACGGCGTCTCAGTCCGTGCCGTCGCCGGACTGTCGCGACCCCCAGACCCGCTTCTCGAGCAGCTTGACTCGCATCCCGTCCTGAACCTGTAACTGACAGGAGAGCCGAGGGTAGCCAAAGCGGTCGGCGAGGTCGTCGTGCCAGTGGTCGGGGTCGGGCGGTTCGGCGAGCCGGACGCCGCAGGTGGCACAGATGCCACGGCCGCCGCAGTTGAGCCGCGTCGCGTAGCGGCCGTGTGGCGAGAGGTCAGCTTCGAGGAGTACGTCCCGGAGGACCGCGCCGGGTTCGGCGGTGAGTTCGTAGGTCTCGCCCGCGGGCGTCTCGACGGTGAGCGTCGCGGGCATTAGGCCAGTTCGATGGTCCGGACGAACGCCAGACGACGGATTTCGTTGATGAGGTCACCGGGCAGTTCCTCGTCGGTGATGACGTACAGTTTCGGCTCATCAGTGAACTCGGGGTCTTCGCTGAGAACCTGCCGGATAGAGATGCCGCGGTCGGCGATGGCCGACGTGACTGTCGACACGATTCCGGACTCGTCGGCGGCGCGAACAGTAACAGTCACTGCATGCAGGTCGAGGACCGGGGCGAGGTCCAGCAGGCTCGGCACGGATGAGATGTTGCGGAAGATGCGCCGCAGGTCGTCGTCGTCGAGAATCGCGTCCGTCGTGG
Organism: Haloarcula sp. Atlit-120R; assembly: GCF_003665885.1. NCBI lineage: Archaea > Methanobacteriati > Methanobacteriota > Halobacteria > Halobacteriales > Haloarculaceae > Haloarcula > Haloarcula sp. Atlit-120R. Next base: position 1,052,114 of record NZ_QPLN01000001.1, read on the forward strand.
CGTTGACCACTCGGCGGTCAACGCCGGCCTCGCGGGCGATACCCGTGTTCGGGATTTCGATGCCGCCCGAGACGACGCGGCCGTCCTCGTTGACAGAGAACCCCCGTTCAAGCAGCAAACGGATGACATCCTGCTGGCCCGGAGAGTCTTCGAATTTCTGCATAATCTCGTCGAACATACGGAGTGGTGGACGCGGGGCCACTAATCGGTGCCGCCAGCAGTCGAAACAGCGACGGCTTCGCACCGCCGTCGACTACAGTTCGCCTTTCGTACTCGCCACGTCGGACCGGCGCTCGTCGATGCGAGTCGCGTCATCCAGCGCCCGTGCCAGCCCCTTGAACAGCGCCTCTATCTCGTGGTGGGCGTTCTCGCCCGCGACGCCACAGTGCAGGGTCAGCCCGGCGTTCATCGACAGCGAGCGACAGAAGTGCTTGGCCATGTGGCTCGTCATCCCGCCGACGGCGTCCTGTGAGAACTCGCCGGCGAACTCGAAGTACGGCCGGCCGGAGATGTCGACGACGACGCTGGCGACGGCCTCGTCCAGCGGGACTTTGCGGTCGGCGAAGCGGCGGATGCCGCGCTTGTCGTCCAGCGCCTCGGTGAACGCCTCGCCGAGCGTGATGGCGACGTCTTCGACGGTGTGGTGGTCGTCGATATCCAGGTCGCCGTCACACTGCACGGTCAGGTCGAACAGCCCGTGCGTCGAGAACGAATCGAGCATGTGGTCGAAGAAGCCGATGCCGGTGTCGATAGTGCTGTCGCCGTCGCCGTCGACGTCAAGCGTGACCTCGATGTCAGTCTCGGCCGTGGTCCGCGTGACGGCTGCCGTCCGGTCAGTCATACTTAGCACGTATCAGGCCGTGTATTTGTGGATTGCGTCCGGCCGCCCGGTCAAGTAGCTACTCTGTCTGCTCGTCCAGTAGCGCCAGCAGTCGGTCGGTCACTGCCGGGGCATGCTCGACAAAACAGCAGTGGCGACCCTCGACGGCCTCGCCGGTCCCGCGGGGCAGGTCGGCCGCCAGCGACTCCGCGGCCTCCGGCGACACCACAGGGTCGTCCAGACCGTAGTAGACCTCGGCTGGCTGGGTAATCTCGTACAGCGGCGGCGCGTCGAAGGCCGTCATCGCCGCCGTCTGCGCATCGCGGGCCGCGCCGGTGGCGTCCTCTTCAGCGCGCCAGTCCGCAATCCGGTCCATCAGGTCCGGATCGTGCTCGCGAAACGCCGGCGAGAACGCCCTGTCGAGCGACGACGGAGCGTCGAGCGCGAGCGCGTCGAGTGCGTCCCGGTCGACGGCGTCACCTGACCCGGCCGTACAGTACAGCGTCAGCGAGCGGGCGCGGTTGTACCGGTGGGCGTATTCGAGCGCGACCATCCCGCCGAGACCGGCCCCCACGAGGTGGACGCTCCCGACGCCGTGGTCGGCCAGGACGGCTTCGAGGTCGGCCGCCAACGTCGCCACGTCGTACGGCCCTGCCGGCGCGTCCGACCGGCCGGTGCCCCGCAGGTCCCACACCACCGTCTCGTAGGGGCCGGCGACGGCGTCGTAGTGCCAGCCCCAGAGCCACGCCCCGTACCCCACGTCGTTAATGAACACGACGGTCGGGCCGTCGCCGTCGGCTTCATAATAGAGAGCCACATCGCGGTTGTGTGCGGTCGGCATTGGCCGTCGATTCCCGCGCCGGCAGTGTGTCTCTTTCGGTGAATAGGTCTATACTGCTGGCTATCGAACGCCCGCCAACCCCGTGTCCGGAGCAGCATCACTTATTGGCGCCGTCGTGTTGGTCGTGAGTCTCGGCGTCGCCGCACAGCTGGTCGCCGACTGGCTCCAGATTCCGAGCGTCGCGTTCCTGCTGGTCGCCGGCGTTCTCGTCGGCCCGCAGGCGCTCGACCTTGTCGACCCCGCGATATTCGGACAGACTGGACTACAGGCTATCGTCGGTCTCAGCGTCGGTATCATCGTCTTCGAAGGGGCGTTCCACCTCACTGTCGAGCGCGTCCGCGAAGCGTCCAGAGAGGCGCTTGGGCTCGTGACAGTCGGCGCATTCGTCTCGCTCGTCGGAACAGCTATGGCCGTCAGGCTCGTGTTCGGGACGACGTGGCCGGTCGCCGTCCTCGTCGGGAGCCTGCTTATCGCCACCGGGCCGACGGTCATCACGCCGGTTATGCAAGTGGTCCCTGTCAGGGACCGGGTCGCTGCGGCCTTAGAGACCGAAGGCATCATCAACGATGTGACCGCCGCCATCCTCGCGGTGGCGACGTTCGAGTTCGTCATTGCGAGCCAGTCCTCGCCGCTGGTCGTCGTCGAGGCGTTCGTCGCCCGGCTGGCCGTCGGCCACGTCGTCGGCATCGCCGTCGGCGGCGGCATCACACTGCTGCTCCAGCGGTGGCACCTGTCCGCGGGCAATGCCCTCCAGAACGCCCGGGTCGTGGTTCTGACCGCGGCGCTGCTGGCGTACGCGCTGGGAAGTATGTGGCTCTCTGAGGCCGGTATCGCGGCCGCCGCCGTTGCCGGGATTGTGCTCGGGAATGCCGACATCCCCCACGAAGAGGAGATTGCCGAGTTCAAGGGCGGGATTACGCTGTTTGTCCTCTCGTTCGTGTTCATCGTGCTGGCGGCGCAGCTCTCACTCGGCGACCTGCGGACGCTCGGTGTTGGCGGGCTGGTCGTCGTTATCGTCGTCGCTACGCTCGTCCGTCCGCTCGGCGTCTTTCTGTCGACGCTGGGCGGCCGGCTGACCGTTCGCGAGCGGCTGTTCGTCGGCGCGATGGGGCCGCGCGGTATCGTTCCAGCCAGTGTCGCCACGCTGTTTGCCATCGAACTACGGCCCGAAAACCCGGCTGCCGCGACGGTCCTCGTTGGGACTGTCTTCCTCGTTATTTTCGCGACCGTCATGTTTCAAGGCGGGCTGGCCCGTCACTTCGCGCAAGCACTTGATATCCTCCCCATGCAAACACTCATCGTCGGGAGCGGGCGTGTCGGTCGGGAACTGGCAGTCCGCTACGAGTCACGCGGTGAGGAGGTCGTCCTTATCGACAGCGACGAGGACACGGTCGAACGGACCCGAGCCGACGGCCACCGCGTCGTGCACGGGGACGCGACGAACGCGACCGTCCTCGAAGAGGCGGGGGCGAACCGGGCATCCGTCGTCGTCGCTGCGACTGCAGACGACGACGTGAACCTGCTCGTGGCACAGCTAGCGACGACACGGTTCGACGTCGACACCGTGGTCGCCAGAGCGAACCAGCCGGACAACGTCGAGGCCTTCGAGGACCTCGACGTCGAGACCATCTCCGCGGGCTTTGCCGTCGCCGACGCCATCGACGACGCGGTCGAACGACCGTCCCTCGCTCACTGGCTGTCGGACTCCGGACGAACGGGGGACGTGCTGGAAGTCGAACTCAGCAACGACTCGCTGGTCGACCGGACGGTCGAAGAAACTGCGGAGCGGCTCCCGGACGGCTGTCTGGTCGCAATGGTGAGCCGTAACGGAACAGACAGAGTCCCAGACAGCGATTTCCGCCTCGCAAGCGGTGATCACCTGACGCTCGTTTGTGAGACCAACGAGGCGATGCAGGACGCCAGAAGACTGTGTCAGCGCGGATAGCCGTGGGGCGCGTCCCGCTCAGCGCAGTTCATCGAGCGAGACGGCCGCTGTTCGGTCCGCGGTGACCCACTCCGTCACGGTCTGCTGACGGTCCGAGGGGAAGATCGTCAGCTCCGAGGGGTTCTCGGGGTCGTCGTACAGGCAGTCCAGTTCGAACTCCGGGGCTTCATTCAGGTCAGTGTCCGACGGGGGCGTCGCGGTAGCACTCATGAGTCAGGGAGTGTGGGGATCACTGCAGTTGTCACACAGTTCATCGGGGGCGCTGCCGTTAGCAGCGGGAACAGCAGTCCCGCACCGTCGACACGTTCGTTGGGACCGAGCGTATTCGGTGTGAGAGTGAATATGTTCGATATCACGTTTTCCGCCCATATCTGCTATAGATGGGCAATTACTAAAAATACTTTTGGATATTCACCCAGACATACCTAATACAACTAAATATAATTGTATCTGTCGCGTGTATCCGAATCGTTCGGGCAGAACGTCGGTCCGCAATCGGACAGCTGTCCGAAGAACGGCGCGGGCGACAAAACCGGTACCGAGAAAAACGAGAGTGGTTCAGGCGTTCGCGGCAGTTCGGAGGATGTCCGCCGCGTCGTCCAGCGCGTCGTCCAGCGCGTCGGCGTCGGGACCGCCACCCTGTGCGAAGTCCGGCGGACCGCCACCGCCGCCACCGACGCGGCCAGCGAGTTCGCCGACGACCTCACCGGCGTCGACATCGATGCCATCAGGTACTGAGACGACGAACTGCGCGCCGTCGAGGCCCGAGCCAAGCACCGCGATGTTGCCTTGCTCGACAACGGCGTTGGCCTGCGCTCGGAGTTCGTCCATGTCGGCGTCGATCCGCTGAACGACGGCGGTCGCCTCGCCTACGTCGACTTCCTCGCTGTCGCCGCCGCCGCTGGCGCGGGCCTCGGCGAGTTGCTCTTTGAGCTGTTCGATCTCTTTCCCGCGAGCCTTCCACTCGTCGAAGAACCGCTCGGCGGTCTCCGGAACGGCATCGGGCGCGACGTCCAGCACGTCGGCGGCCTCGGTGAGCGCGTCCTCGGTGCGCTGGGTGGCCTCGATAGCGGCGTTGCCCGCCGCGAAGGTCAGCCGGATGACCCCGTCCTGAATCCGCTCGGTGTTCAGGAGCTTGACGGCTCCGATGTCGCCGGTGCGGGCGACGTGGGTACCGCCACAGGCCTGCACGTCGTCGCCGACAGTGATGAGCCGAATCTGCTCGCCGGCCGGGATGCCGCCCTGGTAGAGGTCGAAGCCGTGGCGCTCCTCGGCCTCGTTGCGGTCGGGCCACTCCTGTTTGACGGCGATGTTATCCTGCACGATATCGTTTGCGAGCCGCTCGATCTCTTTGACCTCCTCGCGACTCACCGACTCGTAGTGGCGGATGTCGATGCGAGCGGAGTCAGTACCCTTCTGAGCACCGGCCTGTCTGACGTGTTCGCCGAGTACCTGCCGGGCGCTGTGGATGACAATGTGGGTCGCTGTGTGGTGTTGCATCAGGCGCTGGCGACGGGTAGCGTCGACCTGCCCGCGGACGAACTCACCCTTGCCGGGGTCGTCGTCGCAGGTGTGGACGATGACGTCGCCGTACTGCTGGACGTCGGTCACCTCGGCGGAGACGTCGTCGGTCGACAGCGTCCCTTCATCCGGCGGTTGGCCGCCACCTTCCGGGTAGAACATCGTCTGGTCGAGCACCACGTCGTAGGTGTCGTCGTCGCGGTCGAACACCTCAAGCACGACGGCCTCGAACTCGGTCCGCTGCTGGTCTTCGTAGTAGAGCCGGTCGGTCTCGGGGAGCTCTTCGAGCCGGTCCTCGTAGGGCGTCTGTGACTCCTCTGTGGCGGTGTCGCCGCCGCCGTGGCGCTGGGCGACGACCGCGTAGAAGTCGTCGGGTACGTCGACTGAGACGCCTTTCTCGGCGGCGATCTCCTCGACCATGTCCGGCTGGATCCCGTGGGAGTCGTACAGTTCGACCAGCTCCGCGGTCGGGATGGGGTCGCTCTTTTCGGCGTACTCGTCGGCTAGCTGGCGGACGCGCCGGCCGCCGCGGTCCAGGGTCTCGCGGTACTTCTCGACCTCGGAGCGGACGATGTCGCGGATGGTGTCGCGGTTCTCGTAGTCGAGGCGCTCGGCCTGCATATCGACGAGTTCGTCCAGCGGCGCGTCGACGCCGACACCGTCGACCAGTCGCTTCGTCCGGCGCAGCACCATCCGGGCCAGATAGCCCGTCCCGACGTTCGACGGGACGATACCGTCGCCGAGCATGTACGCGAGCGTCCGGCAGTGGTCGGCGATTGCATAGATGTCTTCGAGCGGTTCCATCAGGGCCCGCATCTCCTCGACGTCGACACCGACCTCGGCGGCGATGGTGTCTCGTTCGGCCTCGATGTCCTCGGCCTCGTCAATGTCCATCCGGCCCGCGAGCTTCGCGGCCTCGTGGACGACCTGCTCCTCCTCGTCGGTGAGTTCGATGCCGGCGTTGTCCTTGAGGAAGGCGATCATGTCGGGATAGACGGCCTCGTACACCGTCGGTGTTCCCTGGCTCATCCAGGTCCAGCGTTCGAGCCCGTAGCCGGTGTCGACGATGTAGGTGTCCATCGGCGAGTACCGGTTGCCGTCTTTCATCTCGTACTCGCCCTCTGGGTCCTGCTCCATGGACATGAAGACGAGCGTGGCGAGTTCGGCCCCGCGGTAGATGACCTCGATGGCCGGACCGGCGTTGCCGCCGCCGACCCACGGGTCCTCGATATAGACGATTTCGTCCAGATTCGCCCCCATCTCCTCGAACAGTTCGTCGCAGTACCGGACCGTCTCGTCTTTCCAGTACACCTCGCCCTCGTAGGCGTACTGCTCGGGGTCTTCGATGTCCTCGCGCGCGTTGAACGCGTGGTGGGCCATCATCTCGAAGGCCATCGTGTGCCGGCCCGTCTTCCCGACGTTGTCGATGTCCTGCATCCGGATGCAGGGCTGGCTTATACACAGCGGGTTCGCCGGCGGCGGCGTCGTCCCCGAGGTCACGAGCGGCTGGAAGTCGTAAATCGACGCCTGCGTGAGAAGCACGTCGTCGCGCCAGCGGTTCGCCGCCACCGGGTACGGGTCGATGCGCTCGTGGTCGCGTTCCTCGAAAAAGGAGAGGAACGCCTCGCGCATCTCCGTCAAAGAGTGGGACTCGTCGAAGCCGGGGTTGTCGATGAAGTCGTACTCCGCACACGGCGGTTCGCCGCAGGTCTCGCGCTGGACACGGGACCAGAACATGTCGCCACAGGAGACACACTCCTGTCTGTGGAAGCCTTCCTCTTCGAAGTAGTCGAGTTGGTAGGCCTCGTCGAGGTCGCTCATTGGTGTTCAGTTGGCCCACGTTCGCCTAAAACTGTTCCGAAGGGGCCGGCAGTATCCCCGGCTGTCAGAGCGTGACTGAGGATTCCCCGGACAGGGTCTTCGGCACGACGACTTCCTCGGTCGTCATCCCACCCGCTGGCGAGGTAATACGCAGCGTTGCAGTCTCACCCTCGGGCAGCGGTTCGCCGAACGTGGTAGCACCGTTGATTTCCTGACTCTCGCCGAGATCAAGAGAGATCGTGAATCGGTCCTCAACGTCGTTTAACACCGGCTGAGAGCCATCGTTGTCTTGAACAGTCGAGACAACGAACCGGCCATCAGGTTTACCCTGTGCACCGCCGGCCGCGAGCTGGTAGTACGACCCGCTCGGACCGATCCACTGAACGGTCGTCTTGTCCAGATCCACGTTCCCCGCACCCGGTGCGCGCTTGACCGTGATGTTCACCACGCCGACCTCACTGTTGCTGGTGAAATGGTCACCGGTCATGCCGACGACCTGGATGCGGTTAGTCGTCGAATCGCTGGACTGCTGACCCGTCGCCTGCGCGGAACTCTGCAGGAACCCGGCAGTGTTGATGAGTACGCCAGCTGCGATTGCCGCGACCAGCACCATCGCGATAAACACGATCAGGGTGCCGATCCCGACCTGTCCGCGGTCCTCGCCCGTCCCCTCCGTAGATGGTCGTAAACGTTGCATTTCAGTTGTTGATACTCTTATGTAGCTTTCATAATAAACTTCACCGACCAGTTATCAGGTGTGAAAAATTGGGAGTTCTCGGTACGAGGCCCTTACTCGCCCTGCGCAAGCGAGGCCAGCATCGCTTCGAGTTGCACCCGTTCGTTCGCCCCACGGGTGATCCGATAATCGGTTTCGCCGATGCGTTCGAGCACCCGGACGGCTGCGTCATCGTCGATATCGAACTCCCAGATGGAGCGGTGCAGTTGGTCGATGATGTCGCCACCCGCGATACCCTCCTCGGTCAGTAGTCTGTCGAGGGTCGCCCGCGAGGCGGTGAAGTCGCCGTCCAGCGCCGACTGGATCATCGTCCGGATCTCTTCCGGGCGGGCCGTCGAGGTGATCGCGTACACCGCCGACTCGTCGACCGTGTCGCCGCTGACCGACGCGGCCTGCAGGCCGTTGATGGCTTTCCGCATATCCCCGTCGGCGGCGTAGACGAGCGCGTCGAGGCCGTCTTCAGTCAGTTCGATGTCCTCTTGCGCGGCGATATTTCGGATTTCCTCAGCCACGGCATCATCGGCCAGCGGTGAGAACCGGAAGACCGCACACCGGGACTGGATAGGGTCGATGATCTGGCTGGAGTAGTTACACGAAAGGATAAAACGGACGTTGTTCGAGAACTGCTCCATCGTCCGGCGCAGCGCCGACTGTGCGTCGCTCGTGAGGGCGTCGGCCTCGTCGAGGAAGATGATACGGTACTCGACGCCGCCGAAGCTCGTCCGGGCGAAGTTCTTGATGCGGTCCCGGACCACGTCGATACCGCGCTCGTCGGAGGCGTTCAGTTCGAGGAAGTGCTCGCGCCAGTCGTCGCCGTACAGTTCACGGGCGATAGCCGTCGCACACGTCGTCTTTCCCGTCCCTGCCGGCCCGGAAAACAGCATGTGGCTCAGGTCGTTGCGCGAGACGTAGCTCTTGAGCCGCCCGACGATGTTCTCGTGACCCATCACGTCGTCGAGCGTCTGCGGGCGGTACTTCTCGATCCAGACCTCCTCGCGTCCCGCCCGCGACTCGGACTCGGCCTCACTCATGGACGATGGGAGGCGTGGGCCGGTCTTAAACCCCGCGAGAGTCGACAGTCTCAGGTGCGTCGGCGGAGTACGGCCGGGTATGCACGTCACCGTCGAGATTGCCGGCGAAGACACCCACGAACTGGAGGTGGACGCGGACGCGACCTACGGCGACCTGCTCGCACCGGTCGACCTGAACCCCCACGAGGTGTCGGTTCTCGTTGACGGCGAACACGTGCCGACTGACCAGCCCGTCGCGGCCGACCGCGTCCGCGTCGTGCGCCTCATCAAGGGCGGATAGTCCGCGATGCGCGTTCGCGAGGCGACCGAGGCCGATCTGCCGGCCGTGATGAACGTCCTCGACGGCGCGGCGCTCGAAATAGACGTGGCGACAGTCCGCGGCGGTATCGAGCGCGACGGCACGCTCGTCGCGGTTTCGGGCGACGGCGAGACGACGAGCGACCGCGTCCTCGGCGCGCTCGTCCTCGACGGCGACCGCGTCGCGGCCGTGGCGGTCCGTCGCCGCCGCCGCGGCCAGGGCATTGGGACGAGGCTCGTCGAGGCGGCGCTCGACCGGCGGGACCGGCTCATCGCAGAGTTTGACGCAGACGTGCGGCCGTTCTACGAGCGACTGGGGTTCGACGTAGAGCCCCTCGACAACGAGGCCGACCGGTTTCGCGGGACTCGCTAATTCCGCCGGCCGGTCAGCTCCTCGACGGACAGTTCGTACAGCGTCACGTCCATCTCGTCGGTCGGCTCGTCGAACACCCGGATGGGCGCGTAGCGCTCGTTAATCTCGACGGCCTCGTAGGCCGGGTCGTCCTCGGGGACGGCGGTTATGGGCCCGCGGGCGACGACGCTCCAGCCGGTCCACGACTCCGCGTCCGGCGTCGCCGCCGTCTCGGTAACGACATACGTCGCCGTTTCAGTGGCGTCGAGGTACGCCGACTTCTCGCTCTCGCTCGTCTCGCCCAAGCGGAAGTACAGCGACCCGCCCTCGTAGTGGTGAAACACCGGGAAGGCGTACGCGTCGTCGCCGTCAGCCAACGCGAGCACGCCGCTCTCGCTCGCGGTAAGACGGTCGCAGACGGCGTCGTCGGGCATCCCCTTTGTGTAGGCGAACGCGATATCGGTGTCCATGGGCCGACGACGCATGCAGTGGGCTTAAACGAGGGGTTCGACCAGATCCCGACCGGCAGCGAGCAGTTCGGCGACGCGGGCGTCGCTGCCGGCCTCAGCGTAGACGCGGAGCTTCGGCTCCGTGCCCGAGGGGCGGACCAGCACCCACGTCCCGTCTTCGAGCCTGATCTTGAAGCCGTCGACCGTGTTGATGCCGTCGACAGCGACCCCCGCCAGCGTGTCTGGAAGCGCCGTTTCGAGGTCGTCGAGGACTGGCTCCTTGCGGTCGTCAGGGCAGTCGACGCTGATGCGGTCCTGGTGGATTTCGCCGTGTTCGTCCAGCAGTCGGTCGACACGAACATCAAGAGGTTCCTCGCGCTCGGCGGCAGCAGCGACCAGCGCCACCAGCACGCCGTCCTTGTTCCGCAGATGGTCCGGCAGGCCGAAGCCACCGGACTCCTCGCCACCGAACAGCGCGTCGTGCTCGGCCATCGCCTCGGCGACCCATTTGAAACCGACAGCGACCTCGTGGACGGCCTGCCCGTGGGCCTCGGCGACGCGGTCGACGATGCTAGAGGTCGAGACCGTTCGGACCACGTCGCCCGTTCCGTCCTCAAGCAGGAAGTCGTACATCGCGGCGAAAAACAGGTTCGGGTCCAGATAGCCCCGCTCGGGCGTGACGACGCCGATGCGGTCGGCGTCGCCGTCGTTGATGATTCCCAGCGCGGCGTCGCCGTCGCTGACCTCCGCGACCAGTCCCTCGGCGTTCTCCGCCGACGGTTCGGGCGACCCGCCGCCAAAGTCGGGGTCCTGTTCGCAGTTGAGCCGGGTCACGTCGGCCCCAGCCGCTTCGAGCAGGGCGTCGGTAACGCCGCGGCCGCTGCCGTACAGCGCGTCGTAGGCGACTGGAAGGCCATCGATGTCGGTGTCGACGTAGTCCAGCGCGTGCTCGTGGAACGGGGTGATGAGGTCGTCCTCCGTTCGTTCGCCCCACTCGTCCTCGGGAAGCGGGTCGAGGACGGCGAGGTTCTCCTCGAAGGCGGCCGTCCAGTCGGGCAGGGCCGGCGAGCCGTCGCCGGGAATGAACTTCACGCCGTTGTACTCCGGCGGATTGTGGCTGGCCGTGATCTGGAGTGCCCCGGCCAGATCGCGGTTTTTCACCGTCCAGGCGAGGATTGGTGTCGGCGTGTCTCGGTCCGGCAAGAGCACGTCGAACCCGTTGGCGCGCAAGACGTGCGCGAGTTCATCGGCGAACCCGGGTGAGGTTTCGCGGGCATCGTACCCGATGGCGACGGTCCCGGTCGCCCCGCGCTCGGCGAGGGTCGTGGCGACGGCCTGGCCGACCATCCGGACCCGCGGCTTCGTGAACACGTCCAGCGTCGCCCGCCAGCCGTCCGTCCCGAAGGCGATTGCACCTGCGTCGACATCCGCGTCGTTGTCCATAGCCCGCGGTTCTCGGCCCCCAGACAAAAAGTCACGCATCATCGGTAAGCTGTCATGTTGCCGGTGCCGACAGCCAAAGGCGAGCGGCGGCTCAGATATCGAAATCCGCTTCGGCGTCGCTGGATTCGACGAGCCGTTCTTTCTCCGCTCTGGAGTACTGCTTGATCTCGTACTCGCGGCTCATCGCGTCGGACTGCGACGCGAACGACTCGACGTGGATGAGTTCGACCGGGGTTCGGCCGCGCGTGTACTTCGCGCCGTCGCCGGCGTCGTGCTCGCGGACGCGGCGTTCCACATCGGTCGTGTAGCCGGTGTAAAACGTGTTGTCGCTACAACGGAGGACGTACACGTGGTAAGGGCTCCGCGCGGTAGTCATCGCACGATGCTGGTGGCCCAGTGGGCCTCACACTTGTTGGGCGCGCTCTCTCGATACCTCGGCAATGCCAGCGTTTGCCGAGCAGTTGGGACATGCCCGGATGTGTCCGCGTTCATCCGCGAACACTCGGGCGAACTGGTCTGAGACGTGCGCGCCGCAATGATCACATTCAGGCATCGTGTTCGTCGGCGACACCACCGCCGACGTATACGCGTACGCGCGTTATTCTGATAGCTCTTTACCCAAATACTTGGGTATACCCATGGCCGGAGAGGGTTGCTAGTCCCGTGCATCGTCGAGCTGTCTGGCGATTAGGCCGGCTTGCGTTCCGGCGGTGAAGCCGGCGTCAATGTTCACGACGGAGAGGGCGGTACAGGACTGGAGCAACCCCGAAAGGGCCGCCTCACCCTCGCCGCCGTGGCCGTAGCCGGTCGAGACGGGCAGGCCGATAATCGGCACGTCGACGAGACCGGCAACGACCGTCGGAAGCGCACCTTCGCGGCCCGCTGCGACGATGAGGACATCCTGGTCCCGGAGGCCATCGACCGCGTCTATCGTCCGAGCGAGACTCGCAACCCCGACATCGTCGATGCGAGTCACGGTCGCGCCCATCTCCTCGACGATGAGCGCGGCCTCACCGGCCGGAACAGCGTCAGACGTCCCGGCAGTCACGACACCCACTGACGCGTCCAGCGACGGACGTTCGAACGCCGACGTTGTCGCCACCAGCCAGTTCGAGCGGTCGTCCCAGCGAACTGTCGCGTCCGGGGCGGTCTCGTCCAGTCGCTCCCGGACAGTCGTTGCAGTTGGTGCGTCGAGTCGCGTCACGATAGCCCGCTCCGTCGTTTCGATAGCTGTCGCCGCCAGATCCGCCACTTCCGTCGGCGTCTTCCCGTCCGCGAGGACAGCCTCGGGAACGCCGGCACGGTCCTCCCGGGCGGCGTCGAACCGACCGGCCCCACTGGTCGCGTAGCCCGCAAGCGCCGCTTCGGCTTCCGCCGGGGAGAGGTCGCCCGCCGCAACCGAATCGAGTATCTCGCGCATAGGACCCATTCGGGGATACGACCACTCCTATCCGTCGGTCCAGGTCGGCGTCTCGTCACAATCAGGGCCGAACCTGTGGGAGCGCGCGTGAGCGACGCTCGGCCGGCGTAACGCGACAATAGCCGTCTGGGGCAGGCCAAAAGACGTATTGTGATGGACTTAATCGGACACAATCGCGGATTTATAAGGGGTTATGTGTCGTATAATGCCTCAAACTGCCGGTTATAGGGTCGAGAGCGAACTAATTGGAGAAAGTATATAAGTAACCCCCGTCGATACCTCGTCTGTATGGCAGACCTAATCGTCAAAGCCGCCGTTAAGGAAGAGCTCAACGACATGAACGTAGCGTCCGACTTCTACGACGCACTCGACGAGGAAGTCGAAGAGCTGCTTCAGGACGCAGCCCGACGAGCTGACGAGAACGACCGGAAGACGGTCCAGCCGCGCGACCTGTAAGGTCGTTTCAGGCAGCGTATTTTTTTGGCGCAAGCCGACGAGCAGCAGCTACTCCGAGAGCGCTCGGACGGTGACGCCGTCAGTGGTGCCAACGTGGATCTCGTCGGCCATATCGACGAACAGTCCGTGCGCAACGACGCCGGGGAGCGCGGCGAGGTCGGCGGCGAGCCCGGCGGGATCCTCGATAGCGCCGAAGTCGCAGTCGAACACGAGGTTCCCGTTGTCGGTGACGACCGGGCCGTCCTTGCGCTCCGCACGGCGGAGCTCGGGGTCGCCGCCCAGGTCCGCGACCGCCGCGGCGACCGTCGAGCGGGCCATCGGGAGGACTTCCACGGGGACGGGGTGTTCGAGCACGTCGGCCTCTTTGGTCGGGTCGGCGACGACGAGGAAGCGGTCGGCGCTCGCGTCGACGACCTTCTCCCGGGCGTGGGCCGCGCCGCCGCCCTTTATCAGGTCGCCGCCGGCCACCTCGTCGGCCCCGTCGATGGCGAGGTCGACCGACGCGTCGTCGAGGTCCGCGAGCGGAATCCCGCAGTCGCGGGCCAGTTCGCGCGACTGGAAGGAGGTGGGGACGCCGACCACGTCGAGTCCGGCGTCGACCGCCCGCCCGATGGCCCGGATGGCGTGGGCCGCCGTCGACCCGGTCCCAAGGCCGACCACCATGCCGTCCTCGACCGCCTCTGCTGCCGATTCCCCCGCTGCTCGTTTCGCCGCGTCGGAGCCGCCCTGCTTCATGTGCGGTGGGTCGACAGACGCGGACAAAACGTTTGTTCTCCCGACCGCAAGCACCCGTATGACCGACTGCACGTACTGTGGCTGTCCGGTCGAGGCCCACGACCCCGTGTTCGTCAGCGAGTCGCCCGAGGGAACGCCGACGGGGCAGTTCTGCAACTACGGCTGTCTGGCGGCCCACATCGACGCGGCCGACCTGACCACCGGCACGGCCTGCGAGTGGTCGCCGGACCAGTAGCGGAACGAGCCGCCACCGGCGGCCCCCGGAGTCCGTCGGATGCCGGATGGATTTTAGAGGGATGCCGACGCAGGGACGGTAATGACACAGTTCGGAACGAGCGGCATCCGCGGCCCCGTCGGCGAGACGGTGACGGCCGAGTTGGCGCTGTCGGTGGGGCGGGCGCTGGGCGTCGACTGCGAGCGGGTGGTCGTGGGGCGAGACCCGCGGGCGAGCGGCGAGTACCTGCAGGCGGCGCTGGTGGCCGGTCTCCGGGAGAGCGGCGTCGATGTGGTCGACCTCGGCACCGCGGCGACGCCGACCATCGGCCGGGCGGTGGCCTGGCAGGACGCCGACGCGGGCGTCGCGGTGACGGCCAGCCACAACCCGCCGGAGGACAACGGCATCAAGCTCTGGCAGTCTAGCGGGCAGGCTTTCGATGCGGACCTGCGGGCAACCATCGAAGAGCGACTGGCGGACGGAGCGTTCGAGCCGGCGGCGTGGGACGAGAGCGGTGGCCACGAGTCCTGGGACGCCGGCCAGCGCCACGTCGACGCGCTAGTCGCCGAAGTCGGCGAACGAAACCTCGACAGCCACGTCGTCGTCGACCTCGGCAACGGTGCGGGCCGGGTCAGCGTCGACGCTCTCACAGAACTTGGCTGTGCCGTCGAGACGCTCAACGGCCAGCCCGACGGCGTGTTCCCCGGCCGTCCCTCAGAGCCGAAGGCCGAGAACTGTGGGTCACTTTCGACACTGGTGGCCGAATCCGACGCCGACCTCGGAATTGCACACGACGGCGACGCCGACCGGATGCGCGCGGTGGCGGCCGACGGGACCTTCCTCTCGGGCGACGTGTTGCTGGCCGTGTTCGCCCGCGCCGTGGCGTCGCCGGGCGAGCGGGTCGCCGTCCCCGTGGACACGAGTCTCGCCGTCGAGGACCACCTCAGCAATATCGACGTGAGCGTCGAGTACACCCCGGTCGGGGACGTGTACGTCGCCGAGGCCGCCAGCGCCGAGGGGGTCGCCTTCGGCGGGGAGCCAAGCGGCGCGTGGATATGGCCCGACCGGACGCTGTGTCCCGACGGCCCGCTGGCGGCCTGTACCGCCGTGGCGCTGGACAGCGAGCGCCCGCTCGGTGAGCGTGCCGCCGACGTACCGGACTACCCCATCCGCCGGGACAGCGTCGAAACTGACGAGAAAGAAGCGGTAATGGACCGCGTTCGTGAGACAGTGACCGATACCTACGACGACGTGACGACGCTCGACGGCGTCCGCGTCGACCTCGGCGACGCGTGGTTCCTCCTGCGGGCAAGCGGTACACAGCCGCTCGTTCGGCTTACCGCCGAAGCTCGTAGCCCGGACCGTGCTGATGCGGTGTTCGAGGAAGCACGCACACTCCTCACCGACGCGCTGGTATAGAAGGTGAGACGGGAAGATCGGAAAAGCAGCGGTTGGTAGCGAGTGCAGCCGGCGAGGAAAACGTCCCCGCAACCGTCAGGTCACAGGGCGGCAGTTCCTGACCGGTTCTATCCGCGACGTGTGGACCGGGCCTCACGGACGTCTGCCCCGTCGCGAATCTTGTCTTCGCACTGCGGACAGACCCTGGGCTTTTCGACCCCGTTCGGCGTGAACACACGCGCGTAGTCAGCCGTTACAAAATTACCGCAGTTCTGGCATTCCGGCATACAACCCTGTATGTGGGTTATACCCTCTTAATTGTTATTGGTTTGGTAAGAGTTCGCATACGGGGCGTTGGCGTCGCTACCGGGAGAAAACACCGTTTGGTTCGAAAGAGGGAAACGCTATCAGGCAACTCGATGGGGCACTAGTGTCGATTGGCTGCCACAGCGCCCGTCACGGAGCGGTGGATTTGGGGCGGAGTGTGGCCGGTTATTCCTCGAAGGAACTGGTAATGGTTCCGTCCTCGGACAGTTCGATGACACCGTCAAAGAGTTCCCGGAACGCCGCGACCGTCTCCTCGTCGTGAACCTCGTCGGCAAGGTGGAACATCCCGACAGCGTCGTACTCGTCTAGCAGGTCGAGGATGTCTTCGACAGCCGACAGCGCGCCATCCTCGTCGGCGTAGTAGATAAGCTCCGTCAGCGAGTCGAAGGTCACGCGGAGTTTCCCGTCGTGGTCCTGCAGGAACGTCTCGGTTTCCGAGACGATGCCGGACAGATCATCCGGCGCGGAGACGTACCGAACGCCCTCGGAGCGGCGGCGGGTGTAGCCCCGTTCGACCGACAGCGTATCGAGGATCGTCGCCCTCGACTCGTCGACCTCGTAGTACTCCAGTTTCTGCTTGACCTCCCGGGCGGTGGTCCGAGTCGAGATGACGAGCATCGAGTCGGTGTCGGTCGCAAGGAAGTCCGTGTCCAGTCGGTCCGTCTCGCCGGTACTCGGGTGCAAGAGCAGTATCCCTGTGCCACCCGGAACAGTCTCCGGCGCGTTGTCGATAGCCAGCGTATACTCCATATGCACATCAAGGAGGGTGGCACCCAATTAAGTGTGCGGGTCACGGTCAGAATACGCTGTCCGCCGTCGCAGCCCCGACGACGCTGAAAATTGCACCGACAGTGATGGACTTGAGGGTCGTCAGGGTGACGGCCATCGGCGTCGGGTCCGGCAGAATCCCACCGTTGACCAAGAACGTGTCCGGCGCAGTAAACGCCACCGCAAGAATGGCGACGGAGCCAAACGCCACGATCATCAGCGAGACGAACCGGACCGGAATTCCGGCTACCTCCGCCTCGGTGTCCACGTCACGGTCGGCGTCAGCTTTGTACAGCGCCCCGTACCCGATAGCGAACACGATACCGACAACGAGCACCGCGTGATACCAGGACATATTCTCGGCCAGCACCCACACCTCCTCGGTCACGACGAACGGTCCCGCGAGCAGGAACCCGCCGACGAGTTGCTGGGCAGTGTCAGCGACCCGGTATCGGCGTCGGCCCATACCGGATTGCTGTCCCGTCAACAGGAAAGTCTCCCGGTCCACTACTGTCTGACAGGACCGACACCCAGCCGCCGCGGGATGGACCACAGCTGCCGCTCTTGTTTCAACTGGAAGAAAAATACGCTATCGTCCACGGGTTTCCAAGTGAAGCAGAGGGGTGGATGGCGGTGAAGGGACGGAAAAATCGCGACATTATCGGCTGATTCAGGCAGCAGATAAAAGCGTTTCGTCCACAGCCGACGGGTCGAGCGGGCGGCGACGGCTTACGTCGTCCGGAAGGCCCGGTCACCGGCGTCGCCGAGCCCCGGGACGATGAACCCGTCCTCGTCGAGTTCATCGTCGATAGCGACGCTGATGATGTCAGCGTCCGGCTGAGCCTCCGAGACGCGGACGATTCCCTCGGGCGCGGAGACTGCGGCCAGGACGAGCAGGTTCTCTGGCTCCGTCTTCTCCGAGGTGATGTAGTCCAGTACCGTGGCCATCGTCGACCCGGTCGCAAGCATCGGGTCCGCGATGATGACAGTGTCGTCTTCGGTGATTTCGGGCAGCTTGACGTATTCGACGGAGATGGGGAACTCGCCGTCGTCGTTCATCCCGGCCTCCTCGTCGCGGCTGGCTGAGATGACGCCCTGTCTGGCGCGGGGGAACGCTTTGAGCAGTCCCTCGACGAACGGCGTCGCGGCGCGCAGGACGTTGACGATGACCACATCGTCGAGTCCTTTGACGCGTTCGCCCATCGTCGTGGTCAGCGGCGTCTTGACTTCCGTGTACTCGGTCTCCATCCGACCGTCGATGATCTCGTAGCCACAGATACGGCCGAGGCGGACCAGTCCCTTCCGGAACGCGACCTGTTCGGTCTCGACGTTTCGTATCCGAGTCAGTTCGTCTCGCGCCAGCGCGTGCGTGACGACAGAGGCGTCGCCGCGCTGTTCGATTGGCATATCGTGCCCGTTGACCCCCGATGGGTTAAACGGTTCTCACTCACACTTCCGGCTGTAACTATTGTAAGATGTTCGCAGTGTCGAAATCCGACACAGACTGACAGCCAGCAGTATCAGGCCGGCTCGGGCGTGCCCGCCTGCGTTGCGGGATCGCCGCCGCGCTGGCGGTTCTTGGCCATGAGGAAGAGGAACAGCGCGAGGCCGACGCCGCGGAGTACGATATCGAGTAACACCGTCATCTCACCACCGGCGATGCCGACGAGTCCGAGGAGATCGTACACCCCGGACACAGCGAGCGCAGGAGCCATCAACAGGAGTGAACTGAACGCGAACGCCGCCCGCTCGCCACGGGAGACCGGCGCGTACGCGAACCCGATGACTGTCGCGGCCAGCGCGACGACGCCGAGGAAGACGCCGATCACGGGGATGAGAATCTCGGGGATCGCGTAGCCGACATCGAGGAGGTCCGCGGTCCCGACGACCCGGTATTTGTCCCCGATGTCGAGGCTGGCAGCGTCAGGGTTGCGACGAAGCAGAATGATGCCCGGCGTGACGATGAACGCGAACGGGACGATTGCCTTGTTGAGCGACAGCGAGAACGCTTCGATACCGGTTTCGAAGGCGTCGGACTTCGCAACGCCGGAGGCGGCGTAGGCGGCCACCGCGACCGGCGGCGTGATGTCGGCGATGACGCCGAAATAGAGGATAAACAGGTGCGCCGCGAGCAGCGGGACGCCGAACTCGGTCAGCGCTGGCGCGAGCAGAGAGACGAGGATGATGTAGGTCACCGTCGTCGGCATTCCCATCCCGAGGATAATCGAGGAGAACGCGGTGACGAGCAACAGCAATACCAGCGAGCCGCCGGCGACAGCCGTGATGAGCGAGACGAGGTTCGGGCCAAGACCAGAGACGCTGATGACGCCCGGAATGATGCCGGCGGCGGCGACAGCGATGACGACCGGGACCGCGGTTCTGGCCCCGCTCTCCATCGACTTCCCGACGAAGACACCGAGCCTGTACAGCCCATTCGAGGCCAGGTCCGGGCGGCCGACGGCGTCAGCGGTCGTTTCGGCGGTGTCGTCGACAGCCCCGTCGAACGACAGCAAGGGCGAGTCGAGTCTGGGACGGGTAATCAGGGTGAGGACGCCAGCGAGAATGATTATCGTGCCGACGTTGCCGAGGGCCGCCGAAAAGGCGGAGCCAAGCGGCTGTGAGCCGGGCAGTGCAAGCGCACCCTCAGCCGTCAGGTCTGCCGCGACAAGTCCATCAATACGACTGAACAGCGCCGGGAACGCTGTCGTGGCCTGTACGAGCCGATTGAACAGGTATCCGAAAACACCGACGCCAGTGAGGGACTGCGTGAGCGTTGTCAGTCCGAAGAGGGATGCGAATGTAATGCCGAGTCGGGCACGCGTCTCGTCGCCGTAGGCCGCGACGAGCGTGATGAGCGCCCCGATTGCGATGAGCGTGAACCACGCCGAGCGGGCGACAGACAGCCGTTCGATGATGAGGTAGTACAAGAGCAGTCCGAGCGGGACGAGGTAGAACCAGCCGCTACGGAAATGGCTCCGGAGGTCGACCAGTTCAGAGGAATCGAGGCCGCCGATATCCTCCTTGACCGCCTCGAAGTGGACCATCACCCAGACGCCGAAGAAGAAGACGATAGCGGGAATCGTCGCGACGACGATGACATCAGCGAACGGCGTCGCTGTGTACTGGACGATAAGGAATGCGGCGGCCCCCATCACCGGCGGGAGAATCTGCCCGCCCGAGGAGGCAGAGGCCTCCACGCCGCCGGAGAACTCCGGCGAGTAGCCCGACCGCTTCATCAGCGGGATGGTGAACGCGCCGGTCGTCACCGTGTTCGCAATGGAGGACCCGGAGATGGTTCCCATAAATCCGCTTGCGAGAATCGACGCCTTCGCCGGGCCACCCTTCCGAGTGCCCGTCGCACCGTACGCGAGGTCGATGAACCACTGCCCCGCGCCAGACATCTCGAGGAACGCGCCAAAGAGGATGAAGATGTAGATGAACTGCACGGAGACGGTGACCGGGATTCCGAACACCCCGTTTTCCGTATTGTACCAGAGGTTCTGGATGATGGAAGGCCAAGACAGCTCCGGGATGGAGAGCACGCCGACGTAGGCGGCGTCCTGTGGAATGAGGACGCCGAAACGAGCATAAACGATGAACGCGGCGACGATGACCATCAGCCAGAGGCTGATGGCCCGGCGGGTCGCTTCGAGGACGAGCAAGACACCGACCACGCCCAGCACGAACGCGTAGGAGGTGTCGGCGAGCGGCCCGAGCAGGCCTGCTATCGGCTCCAGAAAGGTGAATACGTCTTGGATGGGACGGCCACGCTCAAGGCCAAGTGCGCGCATGCGCTGTATCTCATCGAAGTCAGTGATGAAATACGCAGCCGATAGCGCCGACAGGACCATGAAGACGAAATCCGAGGGCGTCACACGGTCCATCTCGGCGTCGAGGAACGCCCAGGCAAGGGCGCTCCCGATAGCGTGAACGACGCGAGACATCGGATGCTCCGGGCCGAGTTTCTCGTCGACCAGCGACCCGAGCGCGATACAGCGCCGGGAGAGCGGTCCGTCGCCGGTGCTGCCGGGATACAGCAAGAACGTCAGAATGAGGCCGAAGGAGACGTGGACAGCGTTGATCTGGAGCAGTTGCAGTGACGCGAACACGACATCACCGACGCCGGGAAGCGAAATCGAGAGGACGAACCCTTTCGCCGCGAGCCACATCTGAAACACCGAAAACGAGATGCCGATGAGCGCGACGAGGACGACCGCCCAGCCAGTGAGCGAGCGTTTCCGCTCGATCTCCTGCAGTACTTCATCGACTTCCTCGTCCGATACGGCCTCCCCGCCGTCGTCAGATCGTGTGTTGTCAGTCATGTGTTGAGCCGGTCTGTCGCGGCACCGAACGACGAGCGCCGGGTCACATAGAGGTGGACCGAGCGGCCGTTGGTGCGGGCTACCAAGTCGTAGGTTTCGCCTCCGACGTGAAGGTTATGTCCTGCAACATCACCGGGAGAGACTGTCACACGCGTGTAGTTCCCCGGCGGGTCAAAGACATACATTCCGTCTTGCCACGTGACGTTGGCCCCGCTCGGAAGCCCCCAGCCGAAGGATTCGAACTCCATGCGGGTCATCTCAAGATGGTCGCCACGAACTGTGTACTCGTCGTAGACGCGCGTTTTTTCGACGCTGTGCATGTACTCCAGCGCCACCGTCGTGCCGTCCTCGACCGGGACCGTTAGATACTGCTCACCGGTCTCAGTGTCTTCGACAACCAGTGCACGTCCGCCGGGAAGCGCCGCTACAGCCCCGATGAGGAGGAGGGCAACGAGCACCGTGACGGCAACGTATCGTCGTCTCATTCCGGTTGCTGGATAATAGAAGACGGGTGGTAAACAATACGGGTGGCGTCAGTCAGCGGCGTTACGCGTCGAAGTAGGCCGCTGCGCCGGGGTGGAGTTCGATGGACATTCCGTCCTGTGCGGAGTCCTTACTGATGAAGTCCGTCTTGATCGACAGGTCGTCGACATTGTCGAAGATGGCTGCGGTGACCGACTCGACCGTCTGTTCGGGCTGTTCAGCGTTCGTTGCGATCATCGCCTGGACGGCAATTGTTTCGACAGCCTCGTCGACGCCGGTGTAGGTGCCGGCAGGGATAGTGTCGTTGGCGAACCACGATGCATCTTCCTTTGCCGCGTCGCGGTTGTCGCCGGAGATCGGGACGATGACGAGGTCGTTGGTGTTCGCGAGGTCCTCGATAGCGCCGACCGGCCAGCCACCGACGACGAACGCGGCGTCGATGTCGCCGTTCCGGAGCTGGTCGGCGGCCTGGGAGAACGAGGCGTTCTGCTCGGTGAAATCGGAGATCCCAACCGACTCCAGAATCTGGAGGGCGTTGACCTGGGTCCCGCTCCCGAGGTCGCCGGTGTTGATCGTCGCCCCTTCGAGGTCGGAGAGCTGCGTGATACCCGTGTCCGCGAGGGTGACGACTGTAATCGTCTCCGGGTACAGGGTCGCAACACCACGGAGGTTCTCGACGGCGTTGCCCTGGAACGCATCAATCCCTTCGCCGTTCCTCGCGAACGAGGCGATATCGTTCTGAATGAGCGCGAAGTCGGCGTCGCCGCTGGCGAGGCTGCCGACGTTCTCGACGCTCGCACCGGTCGACTGGACGTTCAGCGTGAAGTCCGTGTTCTCCTCTACGACCGTCTTGAACTCGTTCGAGAGCGGGAAGTACGTCCCACCAGTGCCGCCAGCGTGCCAGGAGAGGCGGGTCTCCATGTCGCCGCCGTCGCCGTCTGTCTCGGTCATGCCGCCGTCGCCGCCGTCGCCGTCTGTCTCGGTCATGCCGCCGTCGCCGCCGTCACCGCCATCGCCGCCACCGCCACAACCAGCGAGTGCCGCGACGCCTGCAACGCCTGCTGTCTTGAGGAACCGCCTACGCGTGGAGTTGTTAGTCATACGTATGTCTACGTTGCACGGGGTATTCAAGAATGTTAGCTAGTATACAGTCGCTATTTGACTATATCGTGCGATAGCGTGTGACAGAGTTATTCGCTGGACGGGAGATGGCTGAGAAAAAGACGGACAGTCGAAATGTCCTATCTTCCAATAATTTCAGCGTTACCTATGTTTCAACAGACACCTGTCACGTCAGGATTCGTTACGCGGACGTCTCGATGCCGAGTTCGTCGAGCAGCGTCCGGGCGGCCTCGCCCGAGGACGGTGGGCCACGAGCTGTGATGAGGTCGCCGTCAACGGTGACGCTGGTGTCGGCGTCGAGTTCTGCGTCCCAGTCTGCGCCGGCGGCCTTCACCTCGTCTTCGACCCAGTACGGGAGCTTCCGGCCGTCGGGGAGCAGGTCGTTCTCGTCGACGATGCCCTCCTCCCAGGCGTTCGGGAAGCCGGTGACCGAGCGGCCGTCGACGAGGAACTCGCCGTCGCTGTCGCGGGTAAAGGCCAGAATCCCGACCGTGTGACAGACGACGAGCGCTTTGCCGTCGTCGCCGGCGACGCTCTCACGCAGCAGTTCGCGGGCGTGCGTGTCCTGTGTAATATCCCACTCAGCGCCGTGGCCGCCAGGGAACACGACAGTGTCGTAGTCGTCGGCGTCAGCCTGTGCCAGCGGAATCGGGTTGTTCAGGCGCTCGTCGGTCTCGTGGACCTCCCGAACGTGTTCCGAGAGGTCTTCGCCGACTTCGTCGGGGTCGACAGAGCGTTCGTCAAGCACCGGCGGCTCGCCGGTCGGTGTCGCCACCGTGATATCCAGACCGGCCTCTGTGAGGGTCGTCAGTGGCTCGATACATTCTTCGCCCCAGTAGCCGTGTTCGCTTACGACAAATAGTGCGGATGGCATCGGACTACTGTTCGCGTGCAATCCTTATAAGCGGCCGTTCGGTGTTGAGCGAAGCGGAGCGAGCAGGCAGGTCGCTTCGCAGGACCCGGACACACCGCGTCGCTGTCGAAGGGCGGCAGTGATTTCGCTGGACGAATACCGACGACACCGTTACAGCGGAAACGTTTAACCTCACTGAGCAGCAATTCGGTGTGTACAGATGGACAGCCCATTACAGCAGGGTCCGCGGCTGTCATAGACCGATCTATTATACCATGGCAGACATCGAAGAGAGCGTTTCAGGATTCAAGACGAAAGGCGGCTGGGTCGACATCGTCGAGCACGGCGAGCGCATCACGCAGGCGCTGAAAGATATCGCTTCGGACGAGGATGTCGACAACGACGCCCTCAGTGAGTTCGACGAGTGGCGACCGAAAAGCCACGAGCGACTGGACGAGGACGTCAACGAGAAGACCGCTGACCAGGCGAGTGTCGACGAGGGCAAGGGTGAACAGGCCGGGAAGGGACCGGACGAGGACCTCCAGACCGCCGGCGAAAAGCTCAGCGAGTCCTACGAGAACCTCGACGAACCCGACGAGGCGATGGAGCGCTGGAGCGAGTCCGTCGACTACGTGGCGCGCGCGGCTGACTCCGCCAGCCGAAAGGCCCTGCGGAAGGTGGAAGACACCGTCTACCGCAACGTGATGACACAGATCGCGCCATACTACTTCGACAACGACCTCGTCAGTGCGAACCTCCGCCGGGTCGGCGACGAGGACCGGCCCGAGTACGTCTTCGAGGTCAACGTCAACGACGACGACCTGAAGATGCGCGTCTCGAACAAGCTCGCCGACTTCGAGCAGGCCGTCGACCGCTGGCACGTCGACACCGAAAAAGTCACCGAGGCCGTCGAGGCCGCGGAGGGTGTGGACGCGACAGAGCCCGGGGAAGAGACCGATGCGAAGACGAACTGAGCACGCCGCCGGGTGAGCGGCATCGATTTTGCGTCCGAGAGACAGACGGGCAAAGGCGAGCGTCGCCGTACAGACGCTTAGATAGCGTCGCCGGGGTCGTGCTGTTCGGCCATCCGCGTCGCTTCGGCCGCGTACTGCGCCTGCAGGTCCGGGTCGTCGACAGACCCGAGGTTGTCCGGGTCGGCATCGACGGCGGCCGTCGTCTCCCGCACGTCCGAAAACGAGGTCAGCGCGCGTTCTTTGCGGAAGTACTGTTCGCCATCAGGCGTCGCGTACGTGAGGATGATGAGGTTCTGCTCGTCGTCGGAGTAGGTGCGTTCGACCAGCCAGACGCGGACCGTCTCGTCAGTGGCGGACATGCGAGATTGAACTACGCACTGCCACCTGAACGTTTGCCCGTGACGCCCGCGCCCAAGTCGATAATCGGCCTCACAAGGGCGCGCGAACGGTAGGCTCATTGCAGGGCGGGGCAAACGCCGTGACAGATGGTCGCGACGAGTACGATTGCGACGCTTGTTATCGCGTCAGCCGCGAGTTTGTTCATGGCCTGGGCCATCGGTGCCGGGTCGTCCGGGTCCACTCCGTTCGCGCCGGCCGTCGGTGCGAACGCGATTTCGGTGATGCGGGCCGGGTTTTTCGTGGGCATCCTCGGGCTGGCCGGCGCAGTCCTGCAGGGGGCCAACGTCACAGAAGCCGTCGGGAGCGAACTCGTGCTGTTCCCGAGTGGCGGCGGCCTGTCAGCCATCGCCGCTATCGTCGCACTGCTGACCGCGGCAGTGCTGGTCGCCGTCGGCATCTTCACCGGCTACCCGATCGCAACAGCGTTTACCGTCACCGGCGCAGTCGTCGGTGTCGGGCTGGCGATGGGCGGCCAGCCGGCGACAGCTAAGTACATCGAGATCGTCTCGCTGTGGGTCCTGACGCCCTTCGTCGGCGGGGGCATCGCCTTCGGAACGGCGTGGTCGCTCCGGCACGAGTCCACTACCGAGGAGCGACTCGTGCCGCTGCTTGGCGGGCTGGTCGGTGTGATTCTGGCGAACATCGAGTTCGTGCTGCTGGCACCGGGTAGCGAGCAGGCGTCGGTCGCCCGTGCCGTCGCGCGAGCGGCCGGGACACCGATGGTCCCGTCGATGGTCGCCGTCACGCTCCTTATCGGAGTGCTCGCAGGAGGTCTGCTGTATCTAGATATCAGAGCGGATGCAGACGCAGGGCAGCGACACTTTCTGCTGGTGATGGGCGGTCTCGTAGCCTTCTCCGCTGGCGGAAGCCAGGTCGGGCTGGCGCTGGGGCCGCTGGTGCCCTTGCTCGGCGAGGGGCCGACGGCGGCTATCCCTATCACCGGGGTCCTGCTGTTCGGCGGGCTCGGCCTCCTCGTCGGCTCGTGGACTGGCGCGCCACGGATGATAAAGGCGCTTGCACAGGACTACTCCTCGCTCGGGCCGCGGCGGTCCATCGGCGCGTTGATTCCAAGCTTCATCATCGCACAGGCGGCCGTTTTCTTCGGTATTCCGGTGTCGTTCAACGAGATCATCGTCTCCGCCATCGTCGGCTCCGGGGCGGCCGCCGGCGGCGGCGAAGTCAGTCGGGAGAAGATGGGGAAAACGGTGCTTGCCTGGGTCGGCTCGCTGGCGCTAGCGTTCGCGCTGAGCTACGGACTCTTCTGGGTCATCAGCGCGACGCTGTGACTCGGTCAGCGACCCCAGACGTAGCGACTCACAGCTTCGTCGATGCGGGTCGAGAGCCGCCCAATCCAAGCCTCTGGCGACACGCGCTCAATGTCTCGCTGGTCGACCTCAATTCGGTCGTCACCGAAGGGGTCGTGGGGTTTCTCGCCCCCAGTTTCGTCGACAGCGTCAACGACGACGGTCATTGAGCAGCGACCGCAGGCTTCGGTATCTTTACCCATTATTGTTAGTGATTAATTGAGGCGCCAGCATCAAAAACCTGCCGAGGCGGTCGTGTACGACCCATGAACGACCGGCGGCTGACCGACGGGCTTAAGCGTCCGACACGGTATCGGCATGGTATGAGCTACCGCGGCATGGGACCGGTACGAACTGAACGCCCGCCCGACTCGGCACGATGAGCGAGAAATCCGACTCCGGGTCGGTCGGCGAATCGCCGGAGTACGGTGCGGACGACTGGGAAGACCCCGTCACCGGTGCGGTCCCGAAGTCGGAGCTGCCCGACGAAATCGTCGAGGAGGTCCCACACTGGACGGACGATCCGTATTTCGACCGGGTGAGCGACCGTCTGATGTACAACTACACGCTGGAGCGGGACCACCGGCTCCGGGGCGAGCGCTGGGACCTCTACGGCGAGATGCGGGTCCTCAATCAGAAGCAGTTCTTCCACCCGGCGCTGTCCTACGGCGACCACGAGTCCGAGGAGTACCTCTACGCCCGCCGCGTCAACCGGCCGACGGTCGGCGAGCTAAAGCGACTGGTCGAACTCGGCCACGACCTGGCCGACGAGCGCGTGAACGCCAACGAGGAGCACTACCGCACCGACTTCACCTTCGTCCTCGTCGCCGACGAACTGCCAGAGGACGTCCGGTCGTTCGTCGAGGGCCAGCGCGAGCGCACGCTGTTGAAGTACGGGTACTACGGCCATTACGAGGTCAATCTGGGCGTCGTCGTGCCGGACGAACAGATGGCCGTCGCCGGCGAAGCCGCCGACGTGGTCGAGGCCTTCGTCCTCTGGGAGGACGTGACCCAGCCCGAGGAAGGAGTGCTGTCGCGGCTCGCCAAGCGGTTCTGGAAATGACGCTCCCGACCCGGCGTGGCTTCGTCGTCGGCTGTGCGGCGACGCTGGCCGGCTGTAGCGTCCTGCCGGAGGAGCGCGAGCCCATCGAAGCCAGCGCGGCCGCGCCGGCAGTGCTCCCCGAGTCCAGCGGCTACTCGGTCGTTGCCGAAGATAGCCGCACCATCGAGACGACGGTGACCGTCGACTTCTCCGGCGACGTCCAGTTGACCTCGCGTCGGGACGTGATTGCGACGGTGTTCCGGCGCGTGTACGAGTCGACGGGCGGGGCGCTGTTTGGCCTCCTGACTGCCCCGGCGGTGCGGGTCGTCGACCAGCCCGAGGTCGTCCGTGACCCGCTGAGGGCGCTGGACGACGCCCGGGTGGTGTCGCTTGCGCTGGATGCCGATGTCAACGATGTTTCGGAGTGGCACGAACGCGGCTCAGAGACGCTTCTCGGGACCGAAACGACGCGGACGACAGCGACGACGACGGCCGACGGCAGCGAGCGGAAGCTCGTTCGGGTCCGGGTCCGTGCTGGCGAAGACGCGGTGACCGGGATAGCGACTGCCCCAGACGGCGATGAGGTACCGTTCGGCGCGGTCACGCGGGACGCGTAGCTGTCGCTGTCTGTGCGGGAAAACGGAAAAGCGGTCGCCGTGTCAGTCGTCGCCTGGTTCGACCGCGCCGGCGGGACCACGGTCACGGACCGTGCTGATGTTGTCGTACCCTTTCTTCACGAGGGCCAGCGCGAGGCCGATGAGGACCAGCGCCAGTACCATCTGGACGGTCGAAGAGGCGATTGCCGCAGTCCCATCAGCACCGCCCTGAATGAGGTTCTGGTAGAGGTTGCTGTAGAACGCCAGCCAGGACAGCCCCAGAATAGTGATAGTCGTCATGATGGCCATCGGCACGCCCGTGGAGTACAGCTGCTTGTTGTCGTCCCAGTTCGCGAGCCAGACGGTCGCAGTCAGCAGCGCCAGCGCGGCCAGCAGCTGGTTCGCGCCGCCGAACAGTGCCCACAGCGTGAGCCACTCGCCGGAGATGACCATCAGGTAGGCCGGGATAGCCTGGACGAGCGGGTTCGTGTAGCGGCCGCGGCCGATCTCGCCGAGCGTCGAACGGATGCCGCCGCCGACATTGAAGCCGGAGGCCGTCTCGCCCGCTCGAAGCCCGACGATCTCCTCCATCATGTACCGGCCGAGTCGGACGGCCGTGTCCGTCGAGGTCAGCAGGAAGCTCACCAGCACGAGCGCCATGAACGGCGCGCCAAAGGTCTGGGGGATACCGAGGCTGGTGAAGATGATGCCGCCACCCGTCGCGAAGTTCGGCAGCGCAGCACCGATACCACCGGCGGGGTCGGCGAAACCGGCCACGGCGAGCGTCGACAGCGCGACGGCGGCCAGCAGCCCCTCACCGAGCATCCCACCGTATCCGATGAGGCGGGCGTCGGTCTCCTTGTTCAACTGTTTCGCCGTCGTTCCGGAGGACACCAGCGAGTGGAAGCCACTGATGGTCCCGCAGGCGATGGTGATAAACAGCAGCGGGAACAGCGGCGCGAGGCCCGCGCCCTCGACGCCCCAGAAGCCATTGAACGCGCTCATCGAGTCCGCGATGACCAGTGAGCCGCTCTCGGTGGCGGCCGTGCCGAACACCGTGCCGACAATGACGGCCAGCAGCGCGCCGCCGACGCCGGCGTACAGCAGGAACGACGACAGGTAGTCACGCGGCTGGAGCAGCACCCACACTGGGAGCGCACTCGCAATGCCCGCGTACACCATGATTATCGGCACCCACGCCGCACGGTTGGGGTTCATCGCCGTCGCAGAGGAGCCAGGAATCCACTGTCCACTGCCGAGGTTCAACACGTCCGCGAGCACGATCGTGCCTGCGGGGTAGCTCGCGTCACCGACAGCCGGAAACAGCGCAACGGGGTTCAGAATCCCCACGTACACGCCGGCGAACACGCCAGCGACGAACAGCACTGTTCCCGGGAGGAACGGTCCATTCAGTTGATACAGGTACACGCCGAACACCAGCGCCAGCGCGATGTAGACGAAGCTCGCCGTCGTCACCTGCGGGAACGCATCGAACACGATGGCGACCACCAGCGCGAACACCGCGACGACGAGGATGATAGTGAGGAAGGCGAACCACAGCAGCATGTTCTTGCCGCCTTCTCCGATGTACTCACCGATGATGTAGCCGATGGACTTCCCCTCGTGTCTGAGCGAGCCAGACAGCGAGACGAAGTCGTGGACGCTGCCCATCAATGGGTTGCCGATAGCAATCCACAGCAGGGCGGGGACCCACCCCCATACCGCGCCCGCCGTAATCGGTCCGACAATCGGTGCCCCACCCGCGATGCTGGAGTAGTGGTGACCCAGCAACACCGGTTTCTTCGACGGGACGTACTCCTGCCCGTCTTCGTACTTGTGTGCCGGTGTCTCGTTGTCGTCGTCGAGTTCGAGGAACCGCGCGAGGTACTTCGAATACCCCAGATACCCCACGCTGAACGTCAGCAGTACTGCCAGAACGATCCAGATTACCTGTGTCATGTGTGTGCATGAATGGTAACCAACATCACGCTATTAATAGTTATTATATATTTCTTATACTTCTCAAGTCCTTCAGAAGCCGCTCGGCCGCACTATATCAACCCGTAGACAAAACCTGTATCCGATTACTTATCGGTCATGCGCGGACCGTACACGAGCGGCGGCCGGTCGCTCAAACGAACGACGGTGCCTCGGCGTTCGTCTCGACATCGAGTTCGGCGGCGACATCGTCGAGCAGGTCGCCTTTCACTTCCGCTGTGCGGGTCGTGATTTCCGCGACCAGCGGCGGGTCGAGCGTCTCTCGGACCTCCTGCAGTCGCTCGTTTTCAGTCGCGACGCGGTCCCGGAGGTATCGGGCCCCGCGGCCGTTCTCGTCGGGGTCCGGTTCGGGCGTGAGTTTGTTCGCGACGAGGCCGCGAACCGAGAGGTCGCGCTCTCGCATCTCGGAGATCGCGCGCCTCGTCTCGTTGACTGAGAGCTGGTCGGGGTTGAGCACGAGGAAGAAGGCGGCGTCGGCCTGGAGCGCGCCGCCGGCGAACTCGAAGAACTCCTTGCGGTCCTGCAGGCGCGCAAGCACCGGGTCGCCGTCCATCACGCGGCGGGGCTCGTTGTTGCCGATAGCGGCCTTCTCGAAGAGGTCGATGCTCTTCTCGCGTTTGTGCATCAGCCGGTCTATCCACCCTTCGAGGAACTCCGGCAGACCGAGCAGGCGGAGCGTGCTGCCGGTCGGCGAGGTGTCGAAGACCACCCGGTCGTACGGGTCGGCGTTGCGCATCACGTCGACGAAGCGGTCGAACAGCGCCGACTCGTAGGCCCCGGGCGTCTGGTGGGCCATCTCCAGTTGCTGGTTTATCTCATTGACCATCGCCGCCGACACCTGCTCGGAGAGGTCGTTGCGGATGCTGTCGAGGTGGCGCTGGCTCTCGGTCTCGGGGTCGATTTCCATCGCGTCGAGGCCGTCGACGCCCGCGACGGGGGCCGGCTCGTCGCCGAACTCCTGGTCGAACACGTCGGTGACGGAGTGGGCCGGATCCGTCGAGACGACGAGCGTGTCCAGGCCCGCCCGCGCGGACTTGACGCCGTAGGCACAGGAGACGGTGGTCTTGCCGACCCCGCCCTTGCCGCCGAAGAAGACGAACGGCTCCATCAGAAGTGGTACTGCTGGCCCTTGCGTTCGATGTACGACCCGCGGTCCCACAGCCGCCGCTCCCAGGCCTCGAAGGTGTCTTCGAGATAGGGCAGCAGTTCGGCGGTGTAGTACGACACCGGCGACGGAATGCCGAAGGCGTCGGGGAAACAGGCCAGCATGAACGCGTCCTCGATGTCCTCGGCCTCCTTCTCGATTTTCTCGTAGGCCGGGTGCGTTATCATGCCGTGGTACAGCCCGCGCGCCCACTCCCGTAACGTCCGGCGGAAGCGCTCGATTCGGTCGGCCAGTTCCATCGTGGGTGGTGTGTGCGAGAGGCACGGAGTAAAACCTGTCGCAGTTCCCCGTCGACAGCGCCCACGCGCCGGGAGCGGTCGTGTCCGGCCGCCGGAAGCGAGGCGCGATTTGAAGGGAGCCGGTCCACAACGGAGGGTATGCGCGACACCATCCCCGTCACGATTCTCTCCGGCAGCCTCGGAGCCGGGAAGACGACACTGCTGAACCACCTGCTGACAGAAGCCGGCGACCGCGACATCGCCGTCCTCGTCAACGACATGGGGACGGTCAACGTCGACGCCGAACTCATCGCCGAGGGGTCCGAACTCGACGTGGACGACGGCGTCGCCGAACTGTCGAACGGCTGTATCTGCTGTGAGCTACAGGACGACCTCGAAACGGCGGTGGTCCGGCTGGCGAACGACCGGGACTTCGACGCGCTGGTCGTCGAGTCGTCGGGCATCTCCGAGCCGGCACCCGTCGCGCGGCTGTTCACCACCGAGTCGCGAGTAGCGGCGCTCTATCGGGTCGACACGCTCGTGACGGTGCTCGACACCAGGCTGTTCCTCGACGCCTTCGCCGGCGAGACGCCGGAGCGGCGGGGGGCCGGCACAACGGACGGGGATGCAGACGAGGCCGACGCGGGCGGCGGCGACCCGGCGGCCGCCGACGGCGACCGTCCGCTCTCGGATTTGATGGTCGAGCAGGTCGAACTCTCGAACCTCGTCGTGTTGAACAAGGCGGACCTCTGTTCCGACGCGGAACTCGACGAGGCCGAAGAACTTGTGGGGGCGCTCCAGCCCGACGCCGAGACGGTCCGGACGACCTTCTCACAGGTCGACCCCGACCGGCTGTTCGACCGTGGGCTGTTCAACCCCGACAAGATTGCCGACCTGCCGGGCTGGAAGCGGGCGCTGGCCGAGGACGGGCACAGCCACGGCAACGCCACACACGAGGAGGACGGCCACGACCACCACCACCCTGAGGAGGTGTACGGCGTCACCTCCTTCAC
The DNA here is from genome assembly GCF_003665885.1 of Haloarcula sp. Atlit-120R. NCBI lineage: Archaea > Methanobacteriati > Methanobacteriota > Halobacteria > Halobacteriales > Haloarculaceae > Haloarcula > Haloarcula sp. Atlit-120R. Next base: position 1,084,177 of record NZ_QPLN01000001.1, read on the forward strand.
CTACCGCCGCCGCCGGCCGTTCCACCCCGAGCGGCTCGCCGAGGCGCTGCGGGACCTGCCGGCGAGCGTCGTCCGCTCGAAGGGGACCGTCTGGCTGGCGGGCACCGACTGCCGCGTCGTCGTCGGGCAGGCCGGCCCGTCGATACGGGCCGAGGCCCAGGGTCCCTGGATTGCGAGCCTTCCCGACATCGAGCGGGACATGTACCGCTCGAACCGGCCGGACCTCGACTGGCACGACGAACACGGGGACCGTCGGACGGAACTGGTGTTCATCGGGACGGACTACGACGAAGACGGCCTCCGGTCGGCGCTCGACGACGCGCTCGTCACTGACGAGGAGTGGGGTGACGGCGACCCGTCTACGGGGCCGTTCCCGGCGGAACAGGGCGAGGAGACGGTGATTCGGAGCCCCTAACAGGCACAGTCACGACCAGCCGACCGCTCGAAGCGCATCTCTTCGCCACAGTCCGGACAGACGGCCTCGCCCTCCAGTTCGACATCTCTGATGCGGACGCCGCAGTCGTCACACCAGTACGCGCCCTGTGAGCCGTCGTCGGGGCGAGACTTCGCCTCGGGCTGTGACGTGAGTGCCTCCTTGACGCTGTCGAGGATGCTCATGATCGTACATTGAGATTACAGCTACTAAACGTATCGTGGTTGTGCACAGTCGTCTCACGGACACCAATGGCCCGGCCGGACAGTGACGCTATCGATGCCTTCAGCCCCCGGGCACGTCGGCCGCCAGTTCGTCGAGCGCTCGTTCCAGTTCGTTGCCGCGCTTCCAGGCGGCGATGCGGTCGGCGAAGGGGAGCGGCAGGTTCAGCGAGACGGTCGAGCGCATCGTGAGCCGGGACCCGTTCTCTTCCGGCGTGACCGTGAGTTCTGTCTCCAGGTGGTCGAACGGGCCGACCTCGCCCTCGACGGTGTACCGGAGCCCGTCGTCCCGGGTCTCAAACCGGAGCGGCACCGACATCCCCGGGCCGGCGGCGGTGACCACCGTGCCCGTGTCGGCCTCCTCGACGGCCGACACCGTGAACGTCCCCTCGGCCGCGACAACTGCCTCCGGGGAGAGCGTGCGGTGGACAGCCGGCGGCCGCGCCATCACGAACCGAGAGCGTTCGACCTCGCGCATACCAGTCCACATGCACACCGGGGTGGTAAATCACAGGGCAAGCGGGACGGAGACGGCGAGCAACAGGACGGCGAAGCCGACGCCGATGTAGACCAGCCGCTGAAACCGGAGTTCCGGCGCTATCTGTACCCAGGGCGGCGTGGCAGTCCAGACCAGCCGGTGGTACGCGACGGCGGCGACGGCGACGGAGCCGACTGTCGCGACCGCCAGGCCGGCCCAGACGGGAAGTCCGTAGGCGAGGCCGTACAGCGGGCCGACGGAGAACAGGAGCATCACCGCCGTCGCGGTGCAGACGAGAAACGGAACCGGGTCGACCGGGTCCCCGTGACGGTTTTGAACGGGCATATTTCGTGTTCGGTCCCGAATGTGTTTAGTTGCGCGACTCGGCCGCGCCCGGTTAGGGCGAGCGGAGCGAACACACCGACCACTGCCAAAGAGCTAAGGGGCGTCCCGTCCGTGTTCGTGGGCATGAGCGACGCGAACGGGTTCGAAGAGGGCGCAAGCGGGTCACAGGGAGACCCGCGGGTACTCATCGCTATGAACGTCGTGCTCTCGACGATGTTTGCGGCCACTATCGTCTGGGGGCTGAGCGTCATCGGCGCGGCGGAGTTGACGGCCATCAACGTCGCGACCGGCGCGATACTCCTGTTCGCGCTGACGTACGCCATCACCCTCCAGTAGCGGTCTGGCGGAGCGACCGCGGCGCTCGGCTTACTCGGGGTCGTAGGGGTGGACGTCGTCCACCGCAGGCGCGCCGACGACGAGTGTCCGGGCGGGTTCGGTCGCCGATTCAGGGTTGTGCGCCCGCTGGGGGCTGTCCGGTTCAACGACGAACGCCTCGTCTTCGTCGACTTCGTAGGTCTTCTCGGGCGTCTCGACAGCCAGCGTTCCCGAGAGGACGTAGAACAGTTCTTCCTGGTCGTCGTGGTAGTGGTACGCGAGCGGGATGTCCTCGCCGGGGGCGACCTCGTAGAGGTTCACGGCCGCGTTTTCAAGGTCTGCGGCGTCGCTGAGCGAGCGCTGGGTGCTCGGCCGGTCCGGTGTCGGTTCGATGTCGTCGACCGCGAAATGGTGATAGCCCATGTCAGCCCTGTCGACGGCGACCGACGTAAAACGACTGCTGCCGAGAGGGATCAGTCCGAGGCTTCTTCGGCGTCGACCGGCTCCGTCGCGTCGGTTTCGAGGCGGACGACACGAGCTTTCATGATGCGCGTGTTCTCGACCTGTTCGACGCGGATCTCGACGCCGTCGTAGGTGATGGTCTCGCCCTCCTCGACCAGTCGACCCGCCCGGTTGAAGATGAAGCCGGCGATGGTCTCGAACTCCTCGCCTTCGGGCAGGTCCAGATCCAGCGCCTCGTTGACCTCCTCGATGTTGACCTCGCCTTTGACCGTCACGGTGTCGTCGTCAACGTACTCTATCGGCTCTTCCTCCTCGCCTTCGAGTATCTCGCCGACGATTTCTTCGGTCAGGTCCTCCATCGTCACCAGTCCCTCGGTAGTCCCGAACTCGTCGATGACGATGACCATGTGCAGGCGTTCGGCCCGCATCTCGGTCAGCAGGTCGTCGACGTTCTTCGACTCGGGGACGTGCAGCGTCGGCTCGATTAAGTCCTCCAGTTCCATGTCGCGGGCCAGCGCCTCGCCGTAGTTGAGGTCCCGAACGAGGTCACGGATGTGGATGACACCGATGACGTTGTCCAGGCTCCCCTCGTAGACGGGGATGCGGGCGTGGCCGCTCTGGATACAGGTCTCCAGCGCTTCCTCGACGGAGGCCTCCTTGGCGACAGCGGTCATGTCCAGCCGCGGGGTCATCACCTCCTTGGCGATGGTGTCGTTGAATCGGAGGGTGCGCTGAAGCATCTCACGTTCGTCCTCGTCGAGGACGCCTTCGCGCTCACCCGTCTCGATGATGTCCTGTATCTCCTCGCGGGTGACGTAGGAGGTCTCGATGGCGGAGCGCCCCCCGGTGATTTTGTTGACGACGCGCGTGAGGTAGTCGAACAGCAGGATGAGCGGGAGCAGCACCTTCTCGGCAGCCTTGAGCGGCTTGGAGATGCGCAGCGCCCACGACTCAGTGTTCTCGACGGCGTAGCTCTTCGGCGCGCTCTCACCGAACAGGAGCACGATGGCGGTAATGCCGAACGTCGCGATGGCGACGGCTTGCCCCTGAGAGAGATAGAGTGCAAGCAGCCCGGTCGCGATGGAGGACATCGCAATGTTGACGAGGTTGTTCCCGACGAGAATCGTCACGAGCAGGCGGTGCGGGTCCGCCTTGAGTTGCTTGAGCGTCCTCGCGCCCGGGACGCCGTCCTCAACGAGAGCCTCTGTCCGGTGTGCGGGCAGCGAGAACATAGCGATCTCCGAGGACGAGAAGAACGCCGACAGGACGATGAGGAAGACGATAACGGCGGTGCCACCGACCAGCACCACGGTTTGGGGTATCGTGACGCCGGCGTATTCGATAGCCTGCAACATCGCTGTAGGCAGCTCAAACGGCGCAGGTGGATCCAGGGCCATCAACGGTCGAAGTTGTAATGGGCAGGGATTAAGACTTGTCATGAAGGGGTCGCCAGCGAAGCCCTTACCCGGCTTTCACGCGTACCGTCCCACAGAGTATGAGCGAGTCCGACATCACACTGTACCGGTTGCAGGCGTGTCCGTTCTGTGAGCGCGTCGTCCGGAAGCTGCACGAATACGGTCTCGACTACCAGTCGCGGTTCGTCGAGCCGATGCACTCCGACCGCGACGTAGTCAAGCGGCTGTCCGGCAAGCGGACCGTGCCCGCTATCGTCGACGAGAACACCGGGGTTACGATGTCCGAGAGCGCGAACATCGTCGCGTATCTGGAGCGGACCTACGGCGAGGGCGATGAGACCGCAGGGGGTGTAGCCTGATGGACCTCGACTTCGATGTCGTCGACCTCGACCCGGTCGACCACCCCGAAGAAGGCGACACTGCGCCGGATTTCACGCGCCCGCTGGTCAACGACGAGTTCTGGGAGGACGAGTCGCTCGCGTCTGTGTGTGCCGACAGCGACCGGGTCGTGCTCGTGTTCCACGCGATGGACGGGGCGTTCCCGGCGACGTACATCTGGAACGAGATCCGCGACCGCGCGTGGCACGAGCAGGCCACCGTCGTCGGCGTCTCCATCTCGACGCCCTACGAGCACAAGCAGTTGCTCGAAGAGCGGGAAATAGAGGGGGACTACCGGCTGTTCTCGGACCCGGCCAACGGCGTCGCACAGCAGTACGGTATCGACATGGACCTCGACGGGATGGCCGGTATCGAGGAGCCGCGCCCGTCCGTGTTCGTCCTCGATAGCGACCGGACCGTCGAGTACGCGTGGGTGGCCGAGAGCTGGCCCGACTTCCCGGACTACGACGACGTCGAAGCGCAGCTCTGACGATGACGACAGTCGACGACGCCGCGGCAGCGGTTCGCGACGGAGAGCTTGTCATCTATCCCACAGAGACAGTGTACGGTCTCGGCGCAGACGCCCTCGATGCTGCTGCTGTCGAGCGGGTGTTCGAGGCGAAGGGACGGGAGCGCGACAAGCCAGTGTCGATGGCCGTCCCCGACATCGAGTCCGCACGCGAGTACACCGACCTGAGTGAGCGTGAACTGGCGTTCATGCGCGAGTTCCTTCCCGGCCCGGTCACCGTCGTCGTCAAGCGCCGCGACGCAGTGCCGGACGTGCTGGTCGCCGGCCGGGACCGCGTCGGGGTCCGCATCCCCGACCACGACCTCGCGCTCGAACTCCTCGCCGAAACCGGGCCGCTCACGGCAACGAGCGCTAACATCTCCGGGAACCCGAGCGCCCGCACCGTCGGCGACCTCGACGCTATCCGCGAGCGTGCCGCCGTCGTACTCGACGCCGGCGAGACCGACGGCGGGACCGGGTCAACGGTCGTAAACGTCGCCAGCAGGACGATTCATCGCCGCGGCGCACGCGCCGACGCTGTCGAGTCGTGGCTCGATGACCGAGACTGAGACGGGGGACTGTCCGCGCGGTTGCCCTCCTTAGCGTAGCATCGACCGCAGGGACCGCGTCTTCACCCCGCAGTCGTCGCTGAACTCACAGGGCTCGCATTTGGCGTCGTTTCGCACCCGCCCCGGCGGGCCGTCGATGCTGTCGGCAGTTCTGATTGCCCGGCGATAGACCCCGGCCCGCCGCGCGTTCACCTCGATTCGTCGAATCACGCCGTGCGCCGGATACTCCGCGTAGGCGGTGTCGATGTCACGCTCGCGCTCCCAGGCGAGCGCCTTCGCGGCGGCGACAAGCCGCACGGTCTGGGGCTCCCAGACACCGTCTTCGGGCGGCCGACCGGCGAACACGAGCGACGGCGCGGGACCGTCCTGTCCGGCGATGACCTTATGTGCGATCCCGCGGGCGTCCTTCCCTTCGAGATAGGCCTCGGTCGCTGTCGGGGCGACCAGCGCGTCCCAGTCAGCAAGCCGCTCTCGAAGCGCTCTGAGCCGGTCGCGATACTCGTCCGGTCCCACTTCGATGGGGGCCGCCAGCAGGGAGGCATCGTCAGTTAGCAGTCGCTCGTACTCCCGGGCGAGCCGGCGAATCGACTCGATTTTGTCGGGAATCTCGCTCGCTCCGTCGCGGCGGCGGTAATAGAGCTTCCGTGGGCAGTAGGCGGCCGTTTCCAGTTCCCTGAACGTGTGCGTCGGCATGGAGGTGCGTGGTCGTGCGTTCACACAAGAAGGTTCGGCGCACTGCTGGCCGGTGAAACAGCAGCACAGTGAGGCAGCCTACCGCAACGGGAGACACCTACAGAAGATTTCAGGGAGTCACATCGACACGTCAGCGCCGGAATCAAGTGAGTCGATATCCTCGGTGGCCTCGTCAAGGCCGTCCTCGCGGAGGGCGGCGGCGTGCTGTGTCGACAGCCCGGCGTCGGTCAGCACGTCCTCGAACTCACTCTGGAATCGGTGGGAGACACGGCGGGCAGCATCCTGTGCGGCAACGACGCGCCGATAGTGGGCGGCCCGGGACTCGTCGATATCGAACTCGGTCGCGAGTTCGGCGACCGAAGGGTCGTCGTTGGCGACGCGACGGCGGAACGCAGGCAGGTCAAACGGTGCCTCTGTGTCCTCCTCGCGGAGGAGATGCAGGTCCAGTCGGCCCTCGACAACGTCGGGCTCGTCCGCGTCGATCTCGGCCGCGATAGTCGCGTCGTCGCTCCCCTCGTAGAACAGTCGGACCACTGTCACTAGCTCCTCGTCAACGAGTTCGGTTCGGAACTCGTACCGCTCGCGCATCCGCGCGATGATGTCACCGAGTCGGTCCGCGACACCGGCCTCGTCAGTGTCGGCCAAGGACCCTCTCGACGCCTCTTGGGACTCCGTCACAGCCCCCTCATCGGAGACGTCCATGAAGATGTCACGAAGTTCTTCAGTCTTCTCGTCCATCGAACATGATACTACCTCTCGGGAGTCATATATCTGTCGGACGGGCAACGTAACGCGGTGAAACTTTCAACAGTTTCCAAATTCTCGCAGGACTGCGACGGGGCGTGGCAAGATTTAAGCGGACACGAAGCACGTGTTAGCGTATGTCATCTATACTCCAGACGACCACGCGCCCGACGTTCTGGCGTATCGGCGACGTGGGGAAGGCGCTGTTCTACTATCTGGCAGCGCTCGCCATCATCGTCTTTCTGTACGGTGTGTACAATCGCGTCACCCGCTATGCGCAGGGCAGCGAGGACCCCTTCGAGCGACTGGACGACTTGCCCCAGCGGACGGTTGCAGCGGCGCAGTTAGCGCTGTCAAATCGGAAGCAACTGGACCGCGACACCGTCGCTGGCGTGATGCACGCGTTCATCGTCTGGGGCTTTCTGACGCTACTCATCGGGACGACGATTCTGGGTATCGACATGGACCTCTACCGGCCGCTGACCGGCGAGTCCTTCTTTGTCGGCCAGTTCTATCTCTCTTACTCGTTCGTCATGGATGCGATGGGGCTACTGTTCGTCGTCGGCGTCGGTGTCGCGCTGTGGCGACGCTACGGCCGCAAACTCGACCGCCTCCACGACCGCCACACCTCCCGCGAGGACGACCTGTTTCTGGGCGCGCTGTTCGTGCTGGGCGTCGGCGGCTACCTCACTGAAGGCGTCCGGATTCTCGGGACCTCGACAGTCCGTGACGTCTCCTTCGAGACGGTGAGCTTCGTTGGCTGGTCGGTCAAGGAAGTGCTCGTCATGGCCGGGATGACGCCGGAGCTGGCAGCGGGCGCATACCCCTTTGTCTGGTGGAGCCACTCGCTGGTCGCGCTGTGGTTCGTCGCCTGGATCCCCTACGCGAAGCCGTTCCACATGCTCTCGTCGTTTGCCAACCTTGTCGCGCGAGACGAAAAGGCCGGGGTGCGACTTCCGGGCGTGCCGAGCGACGCGAGTCCGGACGAAATCGGCCCCAGCGACATCGACGACTTCTCCTGGAAACAGCTGCTCGACCACGACGCCTGCACCAAGTGTGGCCGGTGTTCGTCCGTCTGCCCGGCAAAGGCTTCTGGGCGGCCGCTTGACCCGCGGAATGTCATCCTCGACCTGAAACGCTACCGCGAGGAGCGCGACGCCGGTGGTGAGGACGTGCCCATCATCGCCGACGGCGGGACTTCAGTCATCGATGCTCACACGATGGAGTCCTGCATGTCCTGTATGGCCTGCATGGACGCCTGCCCGGTCGACATCGAGCACGTCACCCAGTTCACCGAGATGAACCGCCGGCTGACCGAGGCCGGCGAGATGGACGAACACGTCCAGGACGCGATGATGAACGTGTTCCAGCACGGCAACACCTTCGGCGACCCCGAGCGCGCCCGGCCGGACTGGACCGAGGACCTCGACTTCGAGGTGCCCGACGCCCGCGACGAACCGGTGGAATACCTCTGGTACGTCGGTGACTACCCCAGCTACGACGAGCGCAACCAGAAGATAGCACGCGCGCTGGCTCGCGTCTTCGAGGCCGCCGACGTGGACTACGGCATCCTCTACGAGGCCGAGCAGACCGACGGCAACGACGTTCGCCGCGTCGGCGAGGAAGGCCTCTACGAGATGCTCGTCGAGGACAACGCCGAGGCGATTCTGGACTGTGAGTTCGAGTCTATCGTCACGACGGACCCCCACGCCTACAACACGTTCATGAACGAGTACCCCGAGTTCGAGGCCTGTGAGTGGGGCGAAGACGACGTGTTCCACTACACGCAGGTCGTCGCCGACCTCGCCAGCGCCGGCGCGCTCGGCCTCTCCGGAACCGAACTCGACTACACTGTCACCTACCACGACCCCTGCCATCTCGGGCGGTACAACGGCGAGTTCGAGGCCCCGCGGGACCTCATCCGCGCGACCGGAGCCGACCTCCACGAGATGCCCCGCAACAGGGACGACTCCTTCTGCTGTGGCGGTGGCGGCGGCGGCCTCTGGATGGACCTCGAAGAAGAGAGCAAACCCAGCGAAGAACGCCTGCGCGAGGCCCTCGAAGACACCGAGGCGGGCGCGGCCGTCGAGAAGTTCGTCGTCGCCTGCCCGATGTGCATGACGATGTACGAAGACGGGCGCAAAACCGGCGGCTACGAGGACGACATCGAAATCGTCGGTGTGACAGAACTCCTTGCCGAAGCGGTCGATACGGCGGTCTAAGCAGAGACAGAGGCGGGTGACACTGACGGCTACAGCCGCTCACAGACCTGCTTCCCGCTCACGACCTCAGGGATGATCACCTCGTCCGCTCCGACGCGGCGGGCCACGGTCTCGTCCTGCTGGTCGCCGGCCCGGACGATGAGCCGGACAGTAGGCGCGAGCTGGCTGGCAAGCACCGCGATCTGAATATTTGCGTTCGTGTCATCGATTGCACCGATGACGGTGTCGGCTCGCTTGACGCCCGCATCTGTCAGTGCGTCCTCGCGGCTCGCGTCAGCCTCCAGCGCGAGATGGCCGTCATCAAGCGCCTGCTCGTACTGTTCTGCCTCCTGTTCGATGACGACCACTCGGGTGTCCGTATCGCCGATCTGCTCCGCGACGGTCCGTCCGAACGTCCCGTACCCACAGACGACGACGTGGCCGTTCAGGTCCTTGATTCGCTGTGCGATTTGCATACGTGTGAGTTCCGTCTGAATCTGGCCGCCGAAGGCCGCCGACAGCGCTGTCTCACCAGTCCACAGCCCGGCGACGACGAGCCCAGTCAGTACGACGATGGCATAGCCTTTGACCAGCCTCGCAGGCCCGTCGTGGCTCTGAAAGTGGAGTTCGATGCTCGTGGGGTCGAGGAGCCAGAACAGTGCGTTGACGACGCCGACCCCGCCGAACGTGACGAAACCGACCACGCCGGCGACGACAAGCCCGACGAACGCGAGAACTGGTTTCGAGAGTTGCCGGAGCAACGACCGGTCCGTGTCTGTACTGCTGTCGCTGAGTTCCATTGCTGTAGCTATCGAAGGGAGCGACACAGCGCCGCCACAACCGGCGCTGGCGTAGTTCGCCGCTGAGTTCAGTCTGTCAGTGTCTCGGCAAGGGGTGTGTGCGGCTCCTCGACGGGCGCGTCGTCGCCGCGGTCCATGCTCGGCGCGCGGCTCCGGTCCGGGTAGACCCGTTTGACACAGTCAGTACAATTGGTGACAAGTACCATACACCGTGGTCAGGAGAGCTTGCATATGTATGTTGCCGAAATATGGCTAGACGAAAATTAATGACATAATATACCATTAATACGTGTTCAGACCGGGACCGGCAGGCGGGTCGGTTACCCGATCTATCGCTACTTGCCAGCCAAACGCTTAACGCCGGCAGACACCCACAGCGAGATAATGGAGGTCGCACTGGTCACTGTCGGTGACGAACTGCTCGCTGGCGACACGGAGAACACGAACGCGTCGTGGCTAGGGCGCCAGCTCACGGCTGCCGGTGCGAGCGTCGCCCGCGTCCTGACTGTGCCCGACGACGAGGCAGTCGTCGCCGACACTGTGGCGCGATATCACGACGCCTTCGACGCGGTCATCGTCACCGGTGGCATCGGCGGGACGCCCGACGACATAACGAAGGCCGCCGTGGCGAGGGCGTTCGACCGCGACCTCGTTGTTCCCGACGACGTGCGGGCACACCTCGAAGCGAAGGCCGAGCGCTTCGCCGAGGACAACCCCGAGCTGGTGGACCGCTACGACATGGACCTGGACCTCGATGCGTGGGCGTCGGTCCCCGAGGGCGGCCAGCCGCTACTGACCGACGAGAGCTTCGCCGCCGGCTGTGTCGTCGACAGCGTGTACGTCATGCCGGGCATCCCCGAGGAACTGCGGGCGATGTACGAGACCGTCGCCGACGAGTTCGACGGCGACCGGACGACGGAGACGCTACACACGCCCGCTCCCGAGGGGGCGCTGGTCAGCCGCGTCACCGAGGCCCGCGAGCGGTTCGGCGTCGCTGTCGGGAGCTACCCCCGCAAAGACGACGCGCCCGGCCGAGTGAAGGTGACCGGCGAGGACGCCGCCGCCGTCACCGAAGCCGCGGCGTGGCTCCGCGAGCGAATCGAGACGGTCGACGGCGAGTGACTCACATCCCGCCGCCCGCGCCGCCACAGCCCGCGGCCCCGCCGGCTCCCGCAGCAGCGCCGGTACATGCGGCGGCCGCGCCCGCGCTTGCGCCGGCGCAGTGAGCTGCGATTGCCGCCTGCCCGCCGCTGTACGCGCCCGTGCCCATCGACTCGGCGTCGAAGGGCTTCCAGTCGACCGGCGGGATCTCGTCGTCGCCGTTGTCCCCCTCGGCGACGGCCTCCCGGAGTGACTCGATGTCGAAACCCGGTTCGGTCAGGTACCGCTCGACGAGCGGCGGATGGACCGCGATGCGGCAGTAGACGACCGCGTCCTCCTCTTCGTGGGCGTAGGCGAACTGGAGGTCGTAGTGACGGACGTGGCAGTCGGCGAACGGCTCCCGCACCGCCTCCAGCGCCCGGCCGGCGAACGACCAGACGGCGTCGCGGTCCGGTTCGCCGGCGTCCTCGAAGAGGAAGGTAACCACGGGGACGAGTATGTCGTCGCCGTCGTCGTGGACGTTGACTTTGTTTATTTCGGCGAGGTCCGGGTCCTCAGCGAGTTCCTCGGGCAGCGGGTCGAAGGCGGCGTCGATGGCGTCGTTGGCGGCCTCGCGCTCCTCGCGGTAGTCCGGCGTCAGGTCCGCGAAGCCGAGGCCGTCGAGGAAGTCGTGCATCTGTTCGGTCAGCGAGTCACTGTCCTCAGAGGGCATCGGTCAGGTGTGACGGCGGCGTCGGCATAAATCTCGTGTCTGGACGGGAACGTGTCACACGGTCCCGGGTCCCGTCGCCGAGGACGCAGTCGCCGCCGCAAGCGGTGGGTTCATGCCGCGGACGGCCGGAACAGTCGGTATGAACCTGACACAGCGCCCGCGCCGCCTGCGGACCGACGGCGTGCGCCCGCTGGTGCGCGAGACGGACCTCTCGGCGTCGGACCTCATCGCCCCGGTGTTCGTCGACGCGACGACGGACGAACGGGTCCCCATCGAGACGATGCCGGGCCACGAACGTGTCCCGGTCGACGAAGCGGCCGGCCGCGTTGAGGAGATTCTCGAAACCGGCGTCGAAGCGGTGATGCTGTTTGGCGTCCCCGAGTCGAAAGACGAGCGCGGGAGCCGCGCTTGGGCCGAAGACGGCGTCGTTCAGGAAGCCACGCGCCGCATCACGAGCGAAACCGACGCCTACGTCATCACGGACGTCTGTCTCTGTGAGTACACCGACCACGGCCACTGCGGCGTCCTCGAAGACGACGCCGCCGAGGACCCGCGGCTGACGGTGTGCAACGACGAGACGCTCGACCTGCTGGGCAAAATCGCCGCGAGCCACGCCGCGGCCGGGGCCGACATGGTCGCGCCGTCCGGGATGATCGACGGGATGGTGGGCGCGATTCGGGAGGCGCTGGACGCCCAAGGCGACACCGACGTGCCCGTCATGAGCTACGCCGCGAAGTACGAGTCGGCCTTCTACGGGCCGTTCCGGGACGCCGCCGATGGCGCGCCGGCCTTCGGCGACCGCCGCCACTATCAGATGGACCCCGCGAACGCACGCGAAGCCCGCCGCGAGGTCAACCTCGACGTCAAGCAGGGCGCAGACGTGCTGATGGTCAAGCCCGCCCTGCCGTATCTGGACATCGTCAAGGAGATCCGGGAGTCTTACGACCACCCCGTCGCCGCCTACAACGTCTCCGGCGAGTACGCGATGCTCCACGCCGCCGCCGAGAAGGGCTGGCTCGACCTCGAATCAGTTGCTTACGAGTCGCTGCTGTCTATCAAACGCGCCGGTGCGGACCTGATTCTGACCTACTTCGCGGAGGACCTCGCAGACGAACTCTGAGCGGGACCGGTCGCGGCGTGTCCCCGTTCGAACCGCGCCCGTGAGCGTTCCACCGAAGGGCAGGTCCCTAACCTATTCATGTACCAGGGGCGGAGTGGCTGTATGCAGCGACAGTCCCTCCTCGTGGCGGTTGTCGCCGCGATTGCGCTGCTGTCGTTCAGCGTCGGCGCTGCGAGCCTCGACGCCGCCACCGGATCCGACCAGGCGGAGATGATCCGGGACGACAGCCAGATTGACAACCCCGACGGACAGGGCCTCAGTGACCCGCCCGGTAGCATCGACCCGCCGGAAAGCGAGAACGGTGCCCGCGCGCTGCTGCCGAGTGTCCCCGCCCCGGCAGTCGGTGCGCTCGCCGTTGGCCTCGCAGTCGGGCTCGTGGTTCTCTGGCGACTGGCCGGCCAGAGCCGGACAATCGACGAGACGGGCGGCGAAACGCCAGCCGTCGGAACCGCGGAATCCGCGAAGACCCCCTCGCATAGCGCGGCTGCAATCGACGTGCCCCTGACCAACGACGTGTACCGCGCGTGGGCCGCCCTCGAAGATGCGGTGACCGTGGACGACGATGCATCGTCCCCGCAGGACATCGAGGCGGACGCGACGGCGGCCGGGGCCGACCCAGACGCCGTCGCCTCGCTCCGGTCAGTGTTCGAACGGGTTCGCTACGGCCGGGAGCGGCCGGACGCTGACCTGGAGTCCCAAGCCCGTGCGGCGCTGGAACGAGCCGCCGACAACGCGGACGATATCGCGGCGAGTCCCGCCGAGATGCCTTCTGCGGACAAAGACGCCGACGGGTCCGCGGGGGAGGGCAAGGCGTGACACTGCGCCGGCTTCCGCTGGCGCTCGGCCTCGTCGCGACAGCCATCGGCCTCGGCCTCGCCGCGCTCGGCGCGCCGCTGTTGCCCTCGGGCGCTGTCTCGGACCTCCCGATCCTCGCGGTGGCCGTCTTCGCCGGAGGCGTCGCGCTCCTCGCACTCCTCGTTCGTTCCCTCGACAGCGAACGCGGCGTGGCGCTGCCCGACACCGATAGCCAGTACGTCACGGTCCCCGGTGACGATATCGACGAGGCGCTTGCTGGTGGAGCCGGACAGGAAGCCATCCGGCAGCGCGTCGAGGGAGTTGCTGTCACCGTCCTCCAGCGCGACGGGCTCTCTCCCGACGAGGCAGCGGACGCGCTCCGGTCCGGCGCGTGGACGGACAGGGAGCCGGCTCAGAAACTGTTCGACGGGACACCGATATCGCTCCGGGCGCGGCTGTCCGGGTGGCTCTCGGGTATCCGTCCGTTCCAGCGGCGCGTCGCCCACGCGACGGCCGAACTCCGGCGGCGCGACGAGGAGCGATGAGCGAGGTCCACCGCACCGGCCGCTGGTTCGGGCTGGCCGGGGCCGCGCTGGTCGCCGTCGGCGTCGGGCTGGTGGGGCAGGTCCCCGCGCTCGTGTTGCTGGGCGGGCTCGGCGTCACGCTGAGCGCGTACGACCGGGTCGCCGTCCCGCCCGCCGCGAACGTGTCGATACAGCGGTCCATCACACCGACAGAACCCGCACTCGGCGAGCGGGTCACCGTGGCGCTCACGGTCCGTAACGACGGGTCGCGGACGATTCCGGACCTCCGGCTCGCCGACGGCGTACCGGATTCTGTCCGCGTGGTCGAAGGGTCGGCGTCGCTGGGAACGGCGCTACGCCCCGGCGCGTCGACGACCATCACCTACGAGATTACCGGCGGGACCGACCGTTGCGTGTTCGATCCGGCGACGGTCGTCGTCAGGGACGTTGTCGGCGTCGTCGCCCGGCGAACGTCCGTTACGGCCGAGCCCGACACCGTCACCTGGGAACAGCCGGCCAGTTCGGCGCTGTTGCCGCTGGTCCCGGCGGTGGCCCGCCGACCCGGGACAGTGCCCGTCGACGAGGGCGGCGAGGGGGTCTCCTTCTACGCGGTCAGGGAGCACCGCTCGAACGACCCGCTCTCCCGCGTTGACTGGAACCAGTACGCTCGCACCGGCGACCTTCGGACCGTCGAGTTCCAGCGCGAACAGTCGGCGACGGTCGTGGTCGTCGTCGACGCCAGGTCGGCCGCCGCGCTGGCCCCGCGACCGGACGCCGAGACGGCTGTCGAGCGGTCGACGATGGCCGCCGTCGCCCTCGTCGAGGGGCTCCCGGAGGACGGCCACGAGGTCGGCGTCGCGGCGTACTCGCCACACGGCGCGTGGCTCGCACCGGGCACGAGCGCTGCCCATCAGCAGCAGGCCCGGACCCTGCTCAGGACCGACCGCGCGTTCGCCGCGACATCGGTCACCCGAACACCGGATACGACGAAGCTCATCGCACAGTTGCCGACGGCGGCGAACGTCGTCTTCCTCGGCCCACTGTGTGACGACGACAGCGAGGCCCTGGTCCGCCGACTCGCCGCCAGCGGTCACCCGGTGACGGTCCTGAGCCCCGACCCGACCGCGACGGATACGGCAGGCCACCGGTTAGCCCGACTCGAACGCCGCGAACGGCTCCGTCGGCTGCGAGCCGCCGGCATCGCCGTCCACGACTGGCCCGCAACGGAGCCGCTGGAGCAGGTCACTGAACGGGCCTTGCGAGGTGGCCGATGACGTACCGAACCGGGCTCGTCTGTGGCGGTGCGGCACTGGCGGCGGGTGTCGTGACGCTATTCGTCGCCGGCATCAGTGCGGTCTCGACCGCTGCTGCCCTCGTTGGCGTGGTGCTGCTCGCCGGCGGGCAGCTAATTCAGTCCGGGCGGCTGATCGACCTCGCCAGCGCGTCGCTGTTCCTTGCATTGTTAGTGGCCGCCCTGCAGGGAGCAACGACGACGACGGTGCTGGTCGCCGGCGGCGCGACGGTGCTGGCCTGGACGTTCGCACACGCGGCAACCGACCTCTATGCAGACCTCGGGACAGCGCCCGGGACGCCCGTCGAACTCACACATGTCGCGGGAACGACAGGGCTTGTCGGGGCGAGCGTCGTGGTGACGACGCTGCTCTTTCAGCTCGACGTGCCGCCGCTGTCGCCGCTGGCGCTGGCAAGCGTCGTGCTGGGCGCAATCGCACTTACCGCGGCGCTCAGGCGATGACCGGCCGAGCAGTGTGTACGGATAGCTGAGAGCGCGCGCAAGCAAAAACGGCCTATTTGGCCCCCTGTGGCCGGAACTGGGGTCGACAAACGTCCAAAATTCCAGTACACATATACGGACTTTCTTTACGGAGAACAACCTTATATCCATAATATCATACCATAATTTGGACGGTCGTCTACCATATCCCCTCTAATTTCCGTTTTCATAAAGGCAAACCTTATGTAGTGTTGTTACCAGAGCCATTCTCGTGAAAGAGTTGAAGAAGTTGAGCCAGAATGGGAGAAAGTTGGACATGCAGCCGGCAGTAGATAACAAAACGAAACAGGTGAACTAGAAATGAGCTACACCGCACTACAAGTTGACCCGAACGTACTCGCAGAAGGTGTCAACCTCCTGTGGGTCCTTACAGTATCGTTCCTGATCTTCTTCATGCACGCAGGCTTCGCCATGCTCGAGGCGGGCCAGGTGCGTTCGAAGAACGTCGCGAACCAGCTAACGAAGAACCTCCTGACCTGGTCGGTCGGAGTTGTCGTGTTCTTCCTCATTGGGTCCGGCATCTCGTCGCTCGTCGGGTCCGGATCCTTCGCGCCGGCGTTCGGTGCTGAGGCCGCAAACGACTACGTCGGGTGGCTGTTCGGTGCCGTCTTCGCGATGACGGCGGCAACCATCGTCTCCGGGGCGGTGGCTGGCCGAGCCAAGCTCCGTGCGTACATCACGTACACGTTCCTGCTGGCCGCAGTCATCTACCCCGTCGTGACCGGGCTCACGTGGGCCGGGTCCCACATCAGCCTCGGCGGTGTCGTGTTCAAGGACTTCGCCGGTGGGATGATTGTCCACGGTATGGGCGGTATCGCCGGTCTCACGGCCGCCTACGTGCTGGGTCCGCGCATGGGCCGGTACAACGAGGACGGCTCTGCGAACGTTATTCCGGGTCACTCGATGACCTTCGCCGTGCTGGGGACGCTTATCCTTGCTTTCGGCTGGTACGGGTTCAACGTCGGGACCGCAGCGAGTGTTTTTGTCGTTGAAGACGGCGCACTCGCGCTCGGTGCCTTCGCAACGGTCGGTCGCGTTGCGATGACGACGACCGTGGCGATGGCGATGGGCGCAATCGGTGCCGCACTGGTCGCGTGGCTGAAGACCGGCAAAGTCGACACGCTGTACGTCGCAAACGGGCTGCTCGCCGGGCTGGTCGGTATCACGGCCATCCCCGACACCACGACCTGGTGGGGCGCACTCATCGTCGGCGTCCTCGCTGGCGGTCAGCTTCCGATTGTGTTCAGCTTCATAGAAAACCGCATGAAGATTGACGACGTGTGCGCTGTGTTCCCGGTCCACGGCAGTGCCGGTGTGCTGGGCACGATCATGTACCCACTTGTCGCAACCTCCGGCACCGTTGGCTCTATCGGCAGCGCCCTCGCCGTGCAGGTGGTTGGTGTCGCCGTTATCGCCGGCTGGACGATTGTGACCACCGGCCTCATCTGGTACGGCCTCAAGGCAGCCGGCCAGGCTCGAGTTACGCCCGAACACGAGCAGGAAGGGCTGGACGTCAGCGAACACGGCGTCGAGACCTACCCCGAGTTCGGTGGCGGCGAAAGCGTTGTCGCCGATGGTGGTAAAGTGAATCCGAGTGTGCGTACTGACGGAGGTTCCAAAGATGACTGACGAAACCGACGACTCCGAAATCAAGATGGTAGTCGCAATGGTTCGACCGGACAAACTCGGCGACGTGAAGAAAGCACTCGCCGAGGTCGGCGCGCCCTCGCTGACAGTGACGAACGTCTCCGGCCGCGGCTCACAGCCCGCGAAGAAGGGGCAGTGGCGCGGTGAGGAGTACGTGGTCGACCTGCACCAGAAGGTCAAAGTCGAGACGGTGGTCGCAGACATCCCCGCAGGGGATGTCGTCGACGCTATCGCCGACGGTGCCCACACTGGCGAGAAAGGTGACGGCAAGATATTCGTCCTCCCCGTGGACAACGCCTATCAGGTCCGAACCGGCAAAGAAGGCCCAGAGGCAGTCTGAGCGGACGAGATGGTCGATGATACCGACAGACAGGTAGTAAACGCACTGCTCCAGGACGGCCGTGCGAGCGCCCGTGATGTCGCCGCTGCGACCGGCATCGCGGCGACCACGGTATCCCGCCGGATGGACGACCTGGAGTCGACCGGTGTGATCGACGAATACACCGTCGACATCGATTACGGGGCGCTGGGCTACGACGTGACTGCCGTGTTCCAGCTCTCCGTCGAGGGCGACGGGCTCGAACGGGTGGTAGACCGGTTACGTGATCGACGCGAGATGGTGGCGGTTTACGAAGTGACCGGCGACCACGACATCGTGGCCGTCGGGAAGTTCACCGACACGCAGTCGATGAACGAGCGAATAAAGACGCTGCTCACCGACGAGGACATCCGCTCCGCCTCGACATCAGTCGTACTGAACACGGTGTGTGAACACGAGCAGTTCCCGGTCGACGGAACTGACGTCTGAGGCGCCGGCGGTCCTGTTTTCGCTGCTAGTTCAGTACGGGACGGCACGCTACGAGGTGCAACGGGAATGTGTCCGTAGTGGCTGCATTTCTTGCCCGGTACCCTGTGGGACCGGCAGCAGATGGCTGTCAGCCCCTATCCGCTGGTGAGCGTGGCTCCCAGCGGTGGCGTTAAGCCGCTTGCGCCGCTCCAGAAGATATGGGCTTGAAAGTCGACGTGCGGAAGCTGGACCTTTTCAATCAGATGGCAAAGGAGGGGTCCGGGACAGTCGCGGATAACCTCGGCCAGTTGACCGGCCTCGACGCGACAGTTCGGACCTCACAGATCAATTTTCTCGACATCGAGGACGTCAAAACACACATCGGCGACGACAAGGGCGTCGGCATCTACGTCGAACTGAACGAACCGCCCTACGGATACGTCCTGTTCCTGCTCGACCCGGCCGACAGCAAGCGGATGGCCAGCGCGATGATGGGTGGAATGGGTGAGCCAAGCGAGGGGGAGGGGTTCTCCGACATGGAACGATCAGCGATGCAGGAGATCGGCAACATCATGACCTCCGCGTTCATCGACGGGTGGGCCAACGTGCTGGAGACGACCATCGACATGGGGACGCCGAACTTCGTGTTCGGACCGGCTGACGGCATCATCGACAAAATGGGCGGCTGGCCGGACTCCGACCTAGTGTTCGTCGTCGACTCGCGTATCACCGTCGACGACGGTGACCTCGGGATGACTGTGTACACGTTCCCGGAACTGGAGGACCTCGTCGCGCTGATTCAGGATATCGACCTCGACACCGACGTGGCGGTCGACACCGAAGCCAGCGACATTCTCGACTGAGAGCGACACGCTATCTCTGCTTCCCCATTTCGTATCGTCTCCAGTGTTGCTGTAACCGCTATAGCGATGCGTGACCATCTGTTACTTCCTGAGACCAGTCAGCCTGTGCCAATTGGTTACCCTTTTCTACTGAAATAAGTATTATATATATTTATCATCAAAACAGCTGGTATGCGATTGGAAAGTGGGGGCGCAGCGGTTGATAGGCGGTCGCTACTACAGCTTGCCGGTGGGGTCGGTACCGCGGGCCTCGCCGGGTTGGCGGGATGCCAGGGCGGGGGTTCGAGAGCCGAAAGCACACCAGAACACCCACCGCTCGGGAACTATCCGGTCGACGGCGACACGGTGACGTTCGGCTTCAACGTCCCGCAGTCCGGGACCTACGCCGCCGAAGGACGCGACGAGCTCCGGGGGTACGAACTCGCTGTCGCCCATCTCAACGAGGGCGGCGGCTGGGTCGGGCAACGCTCCTTTGACGTACTCAGCGGCGACGGCGTGCTCGGAAAGACCGTCGAGTACGTCACTGCAGACACGGAGACGAAACCGGATGTCGCGACGGCTAACGCCGAGGAGATGATCAAGCAGGACGATGTTATCATGTTCTCCGGCGGCTCGTCCAGTTCCGTCGCCATCGCTCAGCAGAAGGTCGCACAGGCCCGGAAAGTCCCGTATATGTGCTGTCTGACGCACTCGAACGACACGACGGGGAGCGCCTGTGTCCGCTACAGCTTCCGAGAGATGTTCAACGCGTACATGACCGCACAGGCGCTGATTCCGGCGCTCAAGGAACGGTTCGGCCGAGACGCCGAGTACGTCCAGATCTACGCGGACTACAACTGGGGGCAAACGATGGAGTCGTCGATTCGCGATTTCTTCACGTCGAGTGGCTGGGTCGAACTCACGAGCATCCCGACACGTCTCGGGACGACAGACTACGAGGAACCACTCAAACGGGCCCGGGACGCGGGCGCGGAGGTCGTTTTCCTCGACCACTACGGACTCGACGCCGCGAACTCGCTGACAACAGCTCAGGAAATACTCCCTGACGAGGTGGGGATTGTGGTGCCGCTGTACAACCGTATCGTGGCACAGAACGCCTCGGCGGCGCTCGATGGTGTCGTCGGGACGGTCGCGTGGGACACCAGCGTCTCGTCTGACCTCTCCAATGCGTTCAAAAACGCCTTCACCGCGGAGTACGGGAACGGACAGCGGCCCTCGGGCGTGGCCCATCTGGCCTACGCACAGACGCTCCAGTTCGCCGCGGCCGTCGAGCGGGCCGGCACGTTCTATCCGCCAGCGGTTATCCGAGAACTGGAAGGCCACGAATACTCGGTCGGGCTGGGAAGCCAGACGATGCGGCGCTGTGACCATCAGGCCCAGCGTGGCGTCCCGGTGGTCGAGGGGCTGCCCGAGTCTGAGCAGTCCCTCGGTCGGTTCTATGATCTGCTCAGCGTCACGAAAGCGGTCGGATACGACTGTGACGGCGGCCCGGCCGCCGAGTGCGAACTCGGCGACTACGGGGACTAGAGCCGGAGCGTGACGTTACTGTACACCGGAAAATACGGCAAGCGGAGAAGCGAGCGGGAACTGGACGCAAGCAGTCCCCAACTGTCAGAGGCAGACGGACGCGCCCTGCAACGGGCAGGTCACGTCAGCACATCCGGCTGTTCGGAGCCGGAGGCTGCGTCACTCCAGTAGCTCCGGTGCCGCGTCGTATGCCAACCCCGCAACCGCGGATTCTGGCTGATCGTCGTCGGCGTTGTCGGTCGGACAGTCTGTCTCAGCCATGGTCAGTCGTCCGCCGAAATCGGCTGGCCCTCGGCGTCGGTCGGGGCGGGGCTGTCGCCGTCGTCGAAGGGGTACCACGACTGCTTGCCGTCGGCCAGGCAGGGGTCTTCGTACCCCTCGACCTCGTGGGGTTCGGCCAGTTCAACGATTGTCTCGTGGCCGGTGGCGTCGACCCACTCGCGGAAGGTCTGGCCCTCTGAGCGCAACGCGGCGTAGGCCTCGACGATGTTGGCAATCATCCCTGGGACTTCGTCTGCGGGGACGCGCTGGCGAACCCACTCGATGAACGCCGGCTCCGAACCGATGCCGCCGCCGACGCCAACGTCGACGGCTTCAACCATCTGGCCGTCCTTGCGGGCGCGCATCCCCTGTAAGCCGATGTCCGCAGTCATCGCCTGCCCGCAGTCGGCCGTACAGCCCGAGAAGTGCATCTTGATGCGGTCCACGTCGTCGGGCACGTCGACGTTGTCGCCGAGCCAGCGGAGCAGGCGCGCCATCCGCGCTTTCGTCTCGGTGAGCGCGAGTGAGCAGAACTCCGTGCCGGTACAGGCCATCGCGCCCTGAACAAAGGGGTTCGGCTCGGGGGTGTGCTTGTCCAGCAGCGGCTCGTTGAGCAGGTTCGAGAGCTTGTCGTCGGGCACGTCCATGACGAGCGGGTTCTGGCGGCGGGTCAGCCGCACCTCGCCGGAGCCGTAGGCGTCGGCGAGGTCCGCCAGTTCGATGGCGTCCTCGGCGGAGAGCCGACCAACGGGCACCGAGAGCCCGACGTAGTTCTTGCCGTCTTTCTGGTCGTAGACGCCGACGTGGTCGTGGGCACCGTATTCGGTGGGTTTGCCGGCGTTGTACGTGTACTCCCCGCGGAAGTCGGTTCCGGCGGTCTCGAACTCGAAGTCTAGCTGTTCGTCGAGCGCCTCGCGGATGGCGTCGGTGCCGTGCTCGTCGACGAAGAAGCGCGCGCGGTTCTTCGAGCGGTTCTGACGGTTGCCTTCCTCGTGGTAGTACTCGACGAACGCCCGGACGGTCTCGACGGCGTGTTCGGGCCGGATGAACAGGTCAAGCGGGCGGGCCTCGCGGGGCTCGCGGCCGCCAAGGCCGCCGCCGACGCGGACGTTGAACCCCTCGACTTCCTCGCCGTCGATGAATTTGTGGGCCGGCTCCAGCCCGATGTCGTTGATGCTGTCCTGGGCACACCCCTGTTTGCACCCCGTCACCGAGATGTTGAACTTCCGGGGCATGTTGGCCAGGTCGTTGTCGTCGCGGATGGTCTCCTGAATCTCGTCGAGAATCGGGCGGGACTCGACGAACTCCTCGGCCTTGCCGGCGACCGGACAGCCGGAGATGTTCCGCATCGTGTCCCCGCCGGCCGAGCGCGAGGAGACGCCGACGGCTTCGAGTTTCTCCCATATCTCGGGGACGTCTTCGAGCTTGAGCCAGTGTAGTTGGATGGACTGTCGCGTCGTGAAATCTATCCAGCCGTTGCCGAACTCGGGGTTCTCGGCCGGTCCCTTCGCGTAGTCGCGGGCGACTTCGCCGATAGCCCGGAGCTGGTCCGGTTCCAGGACGCCGCCGCAGTTGGTCAGCCGCATCATGAAATACGACTCCTGGCCGCCGCGGTGGTGGAACACGCCCCAGAACTTGAACCGCGAGAACCACTTCTCGCGTTCGTCCTCGGGAATGGACTCCCAGCCCTGCTCGGCGAACTCCTCCAGCTTCTCCCGTACCTCGTCGCCGTACAGCTCCGCTTTGTACTCCTCTTTTTTATGCGCCATCTTCTCGCCCCGCCGTTCTTGCTGTATGTGGTTTTTTATCGCCCATATATATCTGAATGTCCGCTAATCTACGTCTAATTACTCAGCTTGATTGCTTATAACCCTAATCGTTAAAGAAATAAAGAGTAAAGTGGGCTTCGAAAACAGCCGTCCAGAATTATACCGTCTAGGAGGTGTTTAAAGAGGTTATACACCACACCGCTGGAACGGGAAAACCGAGGGACTGCAGGCGGTTGTCCGGTCCGGTACCGGAGTTGTCCTTCGGAGACGCTCGCGGAAAATAGTTCGTCCGAGTCGGCTGGACCCGTAGAACTGGGGTGTCGGTCGCGCGTGCCGAACCGACGGACTGCGGGACGCAACGCAGTAGGCGTGACACTAGTTAACATGAAAAAATGAAAGAATGCAGCAGGGACAGCAGGCGAGGCGTCAGTCGTCGCCGGAGGCGACAGTAGTGCCTTCTTGCGTGCTCCGGACAAACCCGGCCGTGTTAGCGATTTTCGCGATCTCCGGCCGGAACACCCACGCCGACAGCGCGACGATGGGGAGCATGGTGAGAGCAGTCACAGAGTACCCGATGTGGAGGTTCGATAGCCACGGCGCGGAGTAAAACAGCGGGTAGACAATGCCGCCGACGGTGCCGACGCCGCCGACGACGCCCGCAACTGAGCCAGAGTCGTTGGGGAACATCGCCGGTACCTGCGCGAAGATGGCGCCTTCAGCCCAGGCACAGCCCGTGCCCACGAGGAAGCCGACGACGACGGCGTTCATCAGGACCCCGGAGAGGCCGGCCAGCGTCATTGCGAACATCATCACCACGATGAAACAGAGCCCGAGGAACGTCCACTGCTCGCGGTACTGTCCCTCGAAGAAGGGCAGGATGTTCTTCTCCTTGCGGGCCAGCAGGTCGCTGCCGTAGCCGCCGAAGGGTCGGAGCAGGCCCGCGGCAATCGAGAACGTCGCCGCGAAGGTACTGGCGATGACGAGGTTGTCCTGGTTGAATGCCTCGCGGTAGTAGGTGGCGAGCCACCCGTTCATCGACAGTTCGAGGCCGAAGGACATGATGTACGCGGCGGCGAGGACGACGGTGCCGTAGCGCGTGGCCGTGTGGAGCCAGCCTTTGAAGTTGGTGTTTTCCTTGGTCGCCTGACGCTTCGCCTCGCTTTTCGCAGCCTCGCCCAGCGTGTAGTAGGCGATTGCGAGGAGGATGGAGACAATGCCGGTGTAGAAGAACGCGGCCCGCCAGTTGGTCGAGAACAGCGGCCCGCTCCAGTCGGTCCCGAACACGCGAGGGAGGATGAGCGCCCCGCCGGCGGCACCGGCGTTCCCGACGCCGGCGTAGATGCCCTCCGCCAGGCCGAGGTTCTCCTCTTCGAACCACTCGGCGACGTGCTGGATGCCGATGACGAACGTGATGCCGGCCGTCGCCACGATGAGCCGGAGCACGAAGAACACGGAGTAGTCCTGTGCGAAGGCGCTCCCTATCGAGAACACGCCGACGTAGGCCAACACGATGGCGAAGATGGCTGGCGCGCCGAACTTATCGGAGAGCCACCCGGTGAGCATCCGTCCGAACGGTGCCATCCAGATAGCCGAACTGGCGAGGATACCGATTTCCGCGGTCGTGAGCCCGAACTCTTCGGCCATCGGACCGGTAAACGGCGCAAAAGAGAACCAGATGAGAAATGAGAAGTTGAATCCGATGGTCGCCAGCAACAGCGTCCGGTACTTCGTCATCTTGATCAGTCCCATACTGACACCCCGATTACGGACTGCGCGCTATTTGGAGTTATTGCCGATTTTTTGTCCACCAATCCGAGTTTATTTTGGATGTGTGCCCACATCAGTACATGAAGTTCGAAAGTCCCACCATTTAATAACAGTAACCCTTTACAGAACGGCTATTCTCATCCCTTAGAATGGATAGACCGCAAATATATCATCGGATATCCCCTGTTTAAGGACATTGAACGCCCAGCACACAGGGGAATAATTGGACATATTTTGATTAATTCGAACATCGCTGGAAAAGCGCGTGTCGTCGAGATATCGGAAGTGCGCCTGCTATCGGTTCAATCGGCCGTGGCCGGGGGCAGTTCAGCTTCAGGGGCAGCGAGGCGGGCGGCACACTGTTTGAAATTCGGTTCGTCAGACTGGGGGTCCCGGTCCGAGAGCGTCAGCCGGTTCGTCGCCGGGTGGTGGATCGGGAGCCACACCATGCCGCGGGGGACGCCCTCGTCCCGGTCGATGGCGACTGTCGCGGACCCGCGGCGCGTTTCGACGGTCAGTGTCCCGTCGTCGACGAGACCGCTGTGTTCCTCGACTGTCTCCGGGTGGATGCGGGCCACCAGCGACCCGGCCTCACCCCCGCGGGACCGGACGCCGGTGTTGTACCCGTCGGCCTCGCGGGCGGTGGTCAGGGTCAGCGGGTAGTCCTCGTCGGTCGGTTCCGGGAGCGACCCCTGGCGGCCCGTCGAGAACTGCGCCAGCCCGGAGGGGGTCGGGAACGACCACAACTCGCTGTCGTCCGCGTCGCGGTCGTAGTAGCGGTAGCCGCCCGAACTCTCCCCGTCGGGCGCGGGCCAGCGGACGGCGTGGTTCTCGTCGAGACGCTCGTAGGTGATGCCCGAGCAGTCGGCGACCGTCCCCTCGGTGAGGGCGGTGAACTCGTTGAAGACGGCCGACGGGTCCGGCGACGTGCTCTCGAACAGGCCGGGGAACAGCCGCGAGCCGATGGTGGCGATGATGTCGATATCCTGCCGGACGCCGCTTGGCACGTCGGTCGCCGGCCGGACGCGGGAGATGGTCCGCTCCATGTTCGTCGTCGTCCCGTCGCTTTCCCCCCAGGTCGCGGCGGGCAGGACCACGTCGGCGACCTCGGTCGTCTCCGTGTGGAAGGCGTCCTGCACCACGAGGAAGGCGTCTTCGAGCGTCTCGCGGACGCTCTCGGCCTCGGGCATCCCGGCGACGGGGTTGGTGGCGACGGCCCAGACGGCCTCTGGCTCGCCTTCGAGCATCCCGACGGGACCGGGGCCGGTGTCGTCGGGCAGGCGGTCGACGGGCACGTCCCAGTGGTCGGCGACGAGGCGGCGGTGGTCAGGGTCCTCGAAAGCGCGCTGACCGGGCCAGGTCCCTTTCGACGAGCAGATGCGGGTCCCCATCGAGTTGGCCTGGCCGGTCAGCGAGAACGGCCCGCCACCGGGACGGAGGTTCCCCGTCGCCAGCGTCAGGTCGATGAGCGCCCGGGCGGTCTCGGTCCCCTGGACGTGCTGGTTGATGCCCATGCCCCAGTAGACGAGCGTCCGCTGGTCCATCACGTCGGCCAGCAGGTCCACGTCTGCCATGTCGACGCCGGCCTCGGCGGCCGCATCCGTGGCGTCGGGCAGGGCCGCGAGCAGGTCCTCGAAGCCCTCCGTCGCCGCGTCGACGAACGCGCGGTCGACCCGCCCCGTCTCGACGATGCGGGCGAGCACAGCCCTGGCCAGCGCGAGGTCCTTGCCGGGGGCGGGCGCGACGTGGTGTTCGGAGTTCTCGGCGGTCTCCGAACGGACGGGGTCGACGACGATGATTTCGACGCCGTCCTCGCCGGCGGCCTGTTGAATCCAGCGGAACATCACGGGGTGGGCGACCGCCGGGTTCGCCCCCCAGATGACGTGGCGGTCGGCGTCACTGATGTCGGCGTACGTACAGGGTGGCGCGTCGCTGCCGAAGGCCTGGTAGTAGGCGGTGACGGCGCTTGCCATGCACAGGGTCGTGTTGGCGTCGTAGTTGCGCGTCCCGAAGCCGCCGCGGGCGACCTTCCCCAGCGCGTAGGCGGCCTCGTTGGTCTGTTGGCCGCTGCCCAGTACGGCGACTGAGTCAGGGTCCTGCTGGGAGGCGGCCTGAAGTCCCTCAACCGCGCGAGACAGCGCCACGTCCCACTGAGTCTGGCGGAGTTCCCCACCGCTGCGGACCATCGGCCGTGTGAGCCACTCACCGTCAGGGGCCTTGCTCTCCCGGAGACCGCGCGCACAGGCGAGTCCCTGACTGACCGGGTGGGCGGCGTCGCCGCGGGCGGCGTCAATGCCGTAGCCCTCGTCAGCGCCCTGGTGCATGTGTCCACAGCCAACCGCACACCGCATACACGTCGTTGGCACCCAGTCGCTCACAGCCACCCACGCGCCATCCAGACGCCTGTTTGTCCATTTTTCCATAATATTGCAGTTGTTTCGGATGTCATTGTCGTATTTGAATAGACGAACACACACTGTATAACAGTGACTCTTTACGAAATACTTATTTCACCAGTGAGTATGTGACATCCGTCCGCTAGATCGATAGCACCGCCAGGTAACAACAGTTTCTTTCTGACAGCGGCCAAACGCCGAGGTATGAACCACGAGCAGTCACGAGCGCTGTACGACCGCGCCCTGTCGGTGCTGTCGGGCGGCGTCAACTCCTCCGTGCGAGCGACGCGGCCCTATCCGTTCTTCGTCGAGAAAGGGGACGGCGGACACGTCGTCGACGCCGACGGCAACCGCTACATCGACTTCGTCATGGGCTATGGCCCGCTCCTGCTGGGCCACAGCCTGCCCGACCAGGTGCAGTCGGCCATCCAGCAACACGCCGCCGAGGGGCCGATGTACGGCGCGCCCACCGAGGTCGAGGTCGAACTGGCCGAGTTCGTCACCCGGCACGTCCCCAGCGTCGAGATGCTGCGGTTCGTCAACAGCGGGACCGAGGCGACGGTCTCGGCGGTCCGACTGGCTCGTGGCTACACCGGACGCGACAAAATCGTCGTGATGCAGAGCGGCTACCACGGCGCACAGGAGTCCACGCTGGTCGAGGGCGAGGGCGACCACACCGCCCCCTCCAGCCCCGGTATCCCCGAGAGTTTCGCCGAGCACACGCTGACCGTGCCGTTCAACGACGAGGCGGCCGTCCGCGAGGTGTTCGAGGAACACGGCGACGACATCGCCGCGGTGCTGACCGAACCCATCCTCGGGAACTACGGTATCGTCCACCCGGTCGAGGGCTACCACGAGACCCTCCGGGACCTGTGTGACGCCCACGGCTCGCTGCTGATCTTCGACGAGGTCATCACCGGCTTCCGCGTCGGCGGCCTCCAGTGTGCCCAGGGCGCGTTCGGCATCGACCCCGACATCACGACGTTCGGGAAGATCGTCGGCGGCGGCTTCCCGGTCGGGGCAATCGGCGGCAAAAGCGAGATCATCGAGCAGTTCACCCCTGCCGGCGACGTGTTCCAGTCGGGCACGTTCTCCGGCCACCCCGTGACGATGGCCGCCGGGCTGGAGACGCTTCGGTATGCGGCTGAACACGATGTATACGACCACGTCAACGCGCTGGGCGAGCGCCTCCGGGCGGGCCTGCAGGACATCCTCGAAGACCAGGCCCCCGAGTACACCGTCGTGGGCCGGGACTCGATGTTCAAGGTCATCTTCACCCGGGACGGGCCGGACACCTTCGAGGGGCACTGCGAGGCCGGCTGCCAACAGCGGGAGTCCTGCCCTCGCTTCGACTACTGCCCGAAGACCGGGGGCGAGGTGACACAGGCCGAGACCGAGCGGTGGGAGCGGCTGTTCTGGCCCGCGATGAAAGACCGGGGCGTGTTCCTCACGGCGAACCAGTTCGAGTCACAGTTCATCTGTGATGCCCACACAGGTGAAGACATAGAGAATGCGCTCGAAGCATACAAAGAGGCGATATGAGGTGAGCGACGACGACATCGCACTCTCCGAGAAGCGGATGTACGGGGAGAAGCGCCCGGAGACCCACGCGTACGTCGCGTCGGGACTGGGCGTCACCCGCGTCGAGACCGCCGGCGGCCAGATAGGCCGGTTCAGCCTGAGCGAGCGCTGTACCGCTCGCGACGTGGCCGGCGCGAGCGGCGAGGTCGCGGTCGCCACCGACGACGGCGTGCTCGTGTCGACCGACGACGGCTTCGTCCCGACCGGGTTCGGGCCGGCCACTGCCGTCGGCTACGACGAGACCGGCCTGCTCGCGGCCGGCGACGGCCGCGTCGCCCGCTACGCCGACGGCGAGTGGACCGACCTCGGGGCCGTCGACGGCGTCCGCGCCATCGACGGCGACCTGCTGGCCGCGGCCGACGGCGTCTACGCCCTGCCGTCGCTGGACCGGCTGGGACTGGCCGACGCGACCGACGTGGCCGGCGACTACGCCGCGACCGAGAGCGGGCTCTACCGCCGAGACGGCGGCGCGTGGACCGAGGTCCGGTCTGGGAGCCACCGGGCCGTCGCCGCCGACGGCGAGCGCGTCCACGCCGCCGCGGCGGACGGGCTGTACGAACTGACCGACGGGGGCTGGGAGCCGTGTGCCCTCCCCGTCGACGAGCGCGTGGTCGACGTGGTTCACGGCGACGACACCTACGCCATCACCGAGAACGGGACCTTCCTCGTGGCGACCGTAGCCGAGGCTACGGCCGACGGTCAGGGCGGCTGGCGACAGCGCTCGCTGGGCGTCCCTGACGTCGTCGGCGTCGCCGTGGTCTGACCCCGACAGCACTAATCGGCCGCGTGCCTGTCTGACGCGCCACACCCGCTTACAGAACCGAAACAGGGTTTAGCCCGGGCAGCCACCCACCGCACATGATTATCCCCGGAGCTGACACGCAGGCGTTCGCGGCGACTCTCGCCGAGGCGACCGGCGAGCGGCTGGGACGGGTCGAGTACGAGCGGTTCCCCGACGGCGAGCACGTCGTCCGCGTGCCCGAGGCGGTCTCAGGCGAGCGGGCCGTCGTCGTCGCCTCGACCGTCGACAGCGACGCCCACGTACAGGTGCTCCAGTTGCAGGACGCGGCCCGCGAGAGCGGGGCCAGCGAGGTCGTCACCGTCCTCCCCTACATGGGCTACGCCCGGCAAGACGAGGCGTTCAAGCCCGGCGAGCCGGTTTCCTCGCGGGCGATGGCGAGCGCAATCTCGACCGGAACCGACCGCGTGGTGACGGTGAATCCCCACGAGCCGGCCATCTGTGACTTCTTCGATGTGCCGGCAGCCCACGTCGACGCCGCGAGCGTCCTCGCTGACCCGCTGCCGGACGCCCTCGACGACCCGCTCTTTCTCTCGCCCGACGAGGGCGCGATCGGCCTCGCCAGAACGGTCCGGGACGCCTACGGCGAGGGCGAGACCGACTTCTTCGAGAAGGACCGCGACTACGACACCGGCGACATCGAAATCCGACCGAGCGACGCGCCAGTCGAGGGCCGGGACGTGGTGCTTGTCGACGACATCATCGCCACCGGGTCGACGATGAGCGAGTCAGTCAGTGTTCTCGGCGACCGCGACGCACAACGGGTGTTCGTCACCTGCGTCCACCCGATGCTGGCGAGCAACGCCCTGACGAAACTCAACAGCGCCGGCGTCGAGGCCGTCTACGGGACGGACACGCTCGAACGCGCCGTCAGTGAGGTCAGCGCCGCCCCGGTCGTCGCAGACCAGTTGTAGTCACACTCTGTTTTAGGGGTGCATTACCCCGATGCTTCAGCAGCCAGTATGGCTCGCGACTGTTCTTACTCGCCGCGCGCCTGCGTCAAGCCTGCTCACTGTTCGCGTGCCGGACTAGTCCGACGCTTCGGCAGCCGCGACCGGAGCAATCGCGATCTCCATCTCTACGCCCTCAACCGCCCAGGTCTTTCGGTGGCCGTCCTCAACGCCGTTTAGCTCGTCAGCACGGACTTCC
Source organism: Haloarcula sp. Atlit-120R (assembly GCF_003665885.1). Taxonomy (NCBI): domain Archaea; kingdom Methanobacteriati; phylum Methanobacteriota; class Halobacteria; order Halobacteriales; family Haloarculaceae; genus Haloarcula; species Haloarcula sp. Atlit-120R. The sequence continues at coordinate 1,114,329 of NZ_QPLN01000001.1, forward strand.
TCTTTGATGAGGGCGTCGTGCTCGCGGACCAGCGAAGCCACGCGCTCGTCATCGATGTCGAGGTCAACGATAATCCGTTCCTCGATGTCCAGTTCGAGGTCCTTGCGCATCTCGGCTGCCACCTTTTTCAGCGTCGGGTTCGCTCGCGATACTCGCGAACCGCTCCTCGAAAAACGTGGGCGAAAAAGCAGCACGCTCCCGCTGGTCGCGTGCTGTTCTAATCAGACACTTCGGCAGCAGCCACCGGTGCAATCGCAATTTCCATCTCTACACCCTCAACCTCCCAGGTTTTGCGATGGCCATCTTCGACGCCGTCTAACTCATCGGCACGAACCTCGTTTTTGATGAAGTCTTCATGTCTCCAAACCAGTTCGGAGACCCTCTCATCGTCTATGCTGAGGTCCACGACGATGCGCGCCTCGATGTCCAGTTCGAGGTCTTTGCGCATCTCCTGAACCCGGCGGATGACCTCGCGGGCGTAACCCTCGCTCTCGATGTCCTCGGTGAGCGCGGTGTCGACGTAGACCACGCCGCCGCCGTCGAGGGCGGCGAACTCCGTGCCGGTGACGCCGTCGGGCGTCTCGCGGCGGAACTCGACCATCGCCTCGGTGAGGTCGATGTCCTCGTCGAGCGTTTCCGAGACTGTGCCTTCGAGGGTATCGAGGGACTGCTCGGTGACGCGGGCCTCGTTGAGCGCGTTCATCACGCGGCCGGCGTCGTCGCCGAAGGCCGGGCCGAGTTCGCTCATGTCGGCCTCTGCGGAGTACTGGAGTTCGCCCCACTCGTCGTCAGCGCCGACGACTTCGACGGCGCGGGCGTTGAGTCGGTCGGCGATGATGGCCTCCTGCGCGCGAACGGCGTCGGCCACGTCGTCGCTGTCGGCGTCGACGACGACGCGCGTGACGGGCCAGCGGAGTTTGCGCTCGGCCTGCTGGCGGGCGTTCGACCCCGCCTCCTCGACCTCGCGGACGACCTCGATTTCGCGTTCGAGGGCGGGGTCGCGCAGGTCCTCGTCGGCCTCGGGCCAGTCGCACATGTGGACCGTCGGGTGGCCCGATTCCCCGGTGAGCGCCTCGTATATCTCCTCGGCGACGAACGGGGTAAACGGCGCGAACAGGGCCGCGACCTCCTCCAGCACGCGATAGAGCGTGGCGTAGGCGGCCTGCTTGGATGCGCTGTCCTCTTCCTCCCACATCCGCTCTCGGACGACCTGGATGTAAAAGCGGGAGACGTCTTCGACGACGAACTCAAGCAGTTCGTCGACCGCCTTGTCGTTCTCGAAGTCGTCCATCGACTCGGTCATCGCCGCCTCGACGCTCTGCAGGCGGGAGAGGATCCACTCGTCGACGAGTTCGAGGTCGTCGCGGACAGCCTCGACAGTGGTTTCCTCGGGGTCGAAGTCGTCGGCCCGCATGTACGGCAGCGGGAAGCGCGCGACGTTCCAGAGGATGTTGAGCCGGCGCTGCATCTCGGCGGTCTCCTCCCACGAGAAGTTCATGTCCTCGCCCTGGGCGGTCACCGACAGCAGGAACAGCCGCATTGGGTCGCGGCCGTGCTTGTCGATGACCTCGTGGGGGTCGACCAGGATGCCCTTCGACTTGGACATCCCGCGGCCGTCGGGCATGTTGGCGTAGCCGTGCATCAACACCTGCTTGTACGGGATTTCGCCCGTCGCGGCGGTACTCATACCCAGCTGGGACCAGAACCACCCGCGGGTCTGGTCGTGGGCCTCCATGATGAGGTCGGCGGGCCACAGTTCCTCGAAGTCCTCGGTCCGCTCGGGGTAGTCGACGGTCCCCCACGTCGCCACGGAGGAGTCGAGCCACACGTCGAACACGTCGCCGACGCGGGTGTAGGTCGTGCCGTCCTCGGTGATGGTGAGGTCGTCGACGGTGCCCTTGTGGAGGTCCACGCTTTCGGGGTCGATGTCTTGGTCGACGCGCTCGGCGAGTTCCTCGCGGTCGCCGACGACGATTGCGTCGTCCATGTCACCGGACCAGTCCTCAGGCAACCAGATGGGGATGGGGATGCCCCAGTAGCGCTGACGCGAGACGTTCCAGTCGGGGGCGTCCTCGACGAAGTCACGGAAGCGGTTGTCCCGCGCCCACTGCGGGTACCACTCGCTGTCCTCGATGTTTTCGAGCAGTTCCTCTTTGATGTCGGTCACCGTGATGAACCACTGGTCGGTGACGATGCGGACGATGTCGGTGTCACAGCGCCAGCACTGCCCCTCGCGGACGGTGTGGCCCTCCTCGCTGGAGAGCAGGGCGCCGTTGTCGTCGAGGTCCGCGATGACATCGTCGTTGGCGTCGCGGACGAAGGTCCCGGCGTACTTGCCCGCGTCCTCGGTGTAGACGCCGTCGGAGCCGACCGGACAGAAGATTTCGAGGCCGAGTTCCTGCCCGCGCTCGAAGTCCTCCTCACCGTGGCCGGGCGCGGAGTGGACCAGTCCCGTGCGGTCGGCCTCGACGTAGTCGGCGGTGTACACCTGCCCGGAGCCCTCGCCCTGGGCGTGGTCCGGCACTTCCTCGGCCAGCGGGTGGTCGTACTCCCAGCCGATCATCTCCTCGCCGGCCAGTTCCTCGACGACCTCGTAGTCGTCGTAGCGGCCGGCCTTCAGCACGTCCTCGACGCAGGCCTCGGCGACGTAGAGGCGCTCCGTCTCGCCGTCTTTCTCGGCGTCGACGCCCACGTAGTCGAGGTCGCCGTCGACGGCGACGAAGGTGTTGGCGACGATGGTCCACGGGGTCGTCGTCCAGATGACCAGACTGCCCTCGCGGTCCGCGAGGTCGAACTTCACGTAGATGGAGGGCTTGCCCACGTCGTGGTACTCGACCTCGTTGTTGGCGATGCCGGTCTCACAGCGGGGGCACTGATTGATGGAGCGCTGGCCCTGCTCGACGAGGCCGCGCTCGTGGGCCTGCTGGAAGCCCCACCACGCGGCCTCCATGTACTCGGGGTTGACTGTTTTGTACGGGTCGTCCCAGTCCATCCAGACGCCGAAGTCCTGGAAGTCGGACTGGAGGCCCTCCAGTTGCTCCTCGGCGAACTCCTTGCACTCCGCGATGAAGTTCTCCTCGCCGAAGGCTTCGATGTCCTTCTTGTTCTCGAAGTCCAGGCGCTCCTCGACCTTGGTCTCGATGGGGAGGCCGTGCATGTCGTAGCCCGGCCGGTCGGTGACGTCGTAGCCCTGCATCCGCAGGTAGCGGATGTAACAGTCCTTCAGGGTCTTGTTCCAGGTCGTCCCCATGTGGGCCGCGCCGGAGGTGTACGGCGGCCCGTCGACGAAGAAGTAGTCCTCGCCGTCGGCCCGGTGGGCCTTCGTCTGCTCGTAGGCGTCGACGTCGTCCCAGTAGGAGAAGACCCCCTCCTCGACGTCCTCGGGGTCGTACTGGTCGTCGACAGCGGCGAAACGTTCCATACCCGTTCCATCCGCCGCCGGCAATAAAGGACAATCGATTGTGTGTGTGCCGTTCAGACCGCGGGGCCGCCGGCCTCGCGGCGCCGGTCAGCGCTCGCGCTGGAGGAGCAACCCGGCGGTCTGGCCGCTGTTTTCCGTTATCGGCGCGACGACTTCCCAGCCGTCGGCACCGAGGTCGTTCAGTTCGTCGACGGGAACGCTGCTGCCGCCGAACATGCCGGTGTCGACGTCGAGCGTCTTGTACTCGTAGGAGGGCATACACGCGCTGTGGCGGCCACCAGCGGCAAACGTCTTGTGGTGGCGCGACCGCCACCGCTTTGCCGCCGACGGCCGTGCCCTCGCGTGTGCCCACGTTCCCCGACGACGAGGCCAGACACGCCCTCGCCGCGGACTGCCAGCGCTGTCCCGAACTCGCCGCGAGCCGGACCTGCATCTCGTGGGGCAACGGCCCCCTGGACGCCGCTCTCGTGGTCGTCGGCGAAGCCCCGGCCGAGGGCGACCCGGAGGCCGAACGCTGGCGCGGCGGCAACCTGACGGGGCTGGCCTACACCTCGCGCCGTTCCGGCCGGAAAATCCGGCAGGTGCTCGCCGACGCCGGCTACGGCCGCGACGCCTGCTACTTCACGAACGCGGTGAAGTGCCACCCGCCGGAGAACCGCGACCCCACCGACGCGGAGCTGGCGAACTGCCGGCCGTACCTCGTCGGGGAGGTCGAGGCAGTGGAGCCGGCGGCGGTCGTGACGACCGGGAGACACGCCACGGAGACGGTGCTGTCCCTCGACGACACGTCCCTCGATGGGTTCCTCGATAGCGTGCTCGACCCCCGGCGGAGCGAGGCGCTTGGCGTCCCCGTCGTCCCGCTGCTCCACCCCTCGTATCAGGAGGTGTGGCTCTCGCGACTGGGCTACGACCGCACGGAGTACGTCGACGCCATCGCCGAGACGGTGGCCGGCGTCGCCGACACCTAGAACCTTCATGTGACCGCCGGACGCAGGGACGACCATGAGCGAGGACTGCATCTTCTGTCAGATTGTCGCCGGCGACATCCCCGGACGCACCGTCTACGAGGACGACACCGTGCTGGCGTTTCTGGACGCAAACCCCCTCTCGCCGGGTCACACGCTCGTCATCCCGAAGGCCCACCACGAGCGGCTGAACGACACGCCCGCCGACGTAGCGGGTGCGGTCATGTCGACCCTGCACGAACTCGTCCCCGCCGTCGAGGCGGCCGTCGACGCCCCCGCCAGTACGGTGGCGTTCAACAACGGCGAGGAAGCCGGTCAGGAGGTCCCCCACGTCCACGGCCACATCGTCCCGCGGTTCGAGGATGATGGCGGCCGCCCCATCCACGCGCTGGTCACCGACCGGCCCGACCTCTCCGAGGACGAACTGGACGCCATCGAGAGCGACATCGTCGCCCAGCGAGACTAAAATTCCGTATCTTTTTACCGAAAGATAGTCGAACAGCGACGCATGGGGGTTCCGACGCTCGCGTTCGTTGGGTGTACCGGTGGTGCTGGCACGACGAGACTGACAGTCGAGGCGGCGGCGACGCTGGCCCGGGGCGGGCGGTCCGTCGCCGTCGTCGACGCGGCCTTCGGGACGCAGGGGCTGGCCACGTACGTCGACGGGCGACTCGACGCCGACGTGACCGCGGTGGCGGTCGGCGACGCGCCGGTCGAGGACGCGCTGTTCGAGTGGGATATCGACGCCGACGGGCGGGTCGCGCTCTGTCCGGCCCACGCGCCCTTCGAGCGCCTCGCCCGCGCCAAGACCGCCGAGAGCGCACAGGCGCTCGAACGGGCCATCGAGGAGTTGACCGGTCGGTTCGACCACGTCCTGCTGGACGTGCCCCCGGTCGCGTCGAACCCGGCCGTCGCCGCCGTCACGACCGCACAGCGGCGGGCGCTCGTTGTGCCGGCGAGCCAGCGGGGCAGCGACCTGCTCCCGAGACAGCGGGGCCGGCTGCGGGACATCGGCGCGCCGGCCACGGCCGTCGTCGCGACCCGTGTGGCCGGCGACGACGCCGAACCAATCGAGGACGCGGCACACACGGTGGGTCACATCGGAGCGGCCGCGCCCAGGCCGCTCGCGACCGACCCCGATACCGAGGTCGCGCCGGCCGTCGCCGCGATGACCGAGGATCTACTCGATACGGACCTCGGCCTGACCTTCGAGGACGACGGGCTGTTCTCTCGCTAGGGGAGCGGAACGACGACGACGGGGCGGTCGACCCGGGCGAACAGCTCCGCGGCCGTCGAGCCGACGCCGTCGCTGTCGTCGGTCCCGCGGTGGGGGCCGACGACGAGTTCGTCCGGGTCGTGCTCGTCGACGGCCGCCAGTAGCTCCGCGGCGGGTTCGCCCTCTCGCGTCTCTGTCGTTGGCGCGAACGCCGCGAGCCGCGAGCGGGCGACGTTGACGGCGTCACCGGCGTCGCGGGACGGCGCGTCGGGGTCGCGGACGGCGACCACGACGATTTCGTCGTCGGCTCCGGGGTCGAGCCGGTCCTGGAGGTAGTCGGCGGCGGCCGCGGTGACGTGGACGGAGCCGGTGGCGAGCAGAAACGTCGTCATGGGCTACCGTGGGGACCCGCCCGGCTTCGGGCTTTCGCTCGGCTCAGACGGCCGCCAGCAGAAGTTGGAGCGCCTTCGGTATCATGACGCCGACGACGAGCTGGGTCCACATCGTGAACGTTGCCGGGTACTCCTTGGTCCCGGTGACGAACTCGACCTGCTTGCGGTACCGGCGGTACTCCGCCGGGGGGTTGAGCGCGTCGAACGACCGGATGTCCCACGGCGCGTCGACGTGGTCCCTGGCCCGCCTGTCGAGGTCGTAGAGGAGTTCGCGCTTCTGTCGGGCCATGTGCTGGTGGAGGACGTAGATGCCGTAGGCCATGACGCCGACCGACAGGACCCAGACGGCCGTGAACGCGGCGTTGACCGCGAGGCCGGGCGTGTCCAGCGCGCTGTAACCGAGCGCCCCGCCGAGGATGTGCGGCCCGTACGTCGCGACGGCGTAGGCGACGAGCCCGACCATCAGGTAGTAGTAGGCCACTTTGACCAGTTCACCGACCGGTCGCATCCCGCCCAGTTGCTCGGGGTCTAAGTAATCGAGCGTCACGTCCGCCGCGGCGATTCGGCGGGGCAACAGCACCTCGACGGCGACGTAGGTCACGAGAAACGACGCCAGCACCGGGACGTAGCCGAAGGGCGTCACGACGAGGAAGCGAAACGCCCGCGTCGCGCCGCCGGCGGCGTAGAGCTGTGGGACGGTGAGGATGACGACGGCGACGACGAGCGTGAAGCCGGTCCCCAGGCCGACGAGCAGCCAGACGAGGCGGTCCGGGACCAGCCCGTCGAACCGCGAGGCGTCGTCGACGCGCGCCTCGATGTTGCTCCGGGCGAGCGCCCGGTCGTAGCGACGGTACAGCGACTCCGTCGCGAGCGCGGCCCCGAGCAACACCAGCGGTCTGACCAGCCACAGCGGGTTCTGGACGAACGTCAACACCTGCCCGGTGAGGAGCCGATACCCCTGCAGTCCGACCAGTTCCACGGGACGGCGACGGCAAACCACACGAGCGGCCCCAGACCGCCGGCGTCCCGGTCGAGCGGTCGCTGGACGCGCCCAGTCTACCAGCGAGGCGGACGAGCAGTGGTCGGCCTGCCGGGCCCCTGTCCTGAATTGTCACCGATACCCATACGCCAACTGTCGACGTGAGCGTGTAATCAAACTGACGGCGAGACAGAACCCTCAGCGGTGACGTACCGGCCGGACTCGGCTTCGCTGTCCGAGAAACGCTATATAAATAGTGACGTGACCATGGCCGTCGTATGCACGTAGCGGACAGACGTTCAGGGACGGGACGCCGCGTACGACCATGTCCGGAACCGACACCGCCGGCGCGTCACGGTTCGTCTGTCCGTTCTGCGAGCGGACGTTCAAGCGGTCGCGGACAGCGTGTTCGAACTGCGGCAGCACGGTCGTGCTCCCGCTCGAGAGCCAGTCCGCGTACGACAGCATCCTCGCGATGTGTGGGAAGTAGGTCGGACGCGACCGACCGCCGGCCCGGGGGCGTCACCGACGGGCTTACATACAGCCCAACCTGTACCCGAGAGCGTGCGCGTCGAGAACAGTTTCATCGGCACCGACGGCGTCGGGGAGAAGACCGAGCGGTCCATCTGGGAGCAGGGCGTCACCCACTGGGACGAGTTCGAACCGTCAGTCGTCGGCGGCCAGCGCGGCGACCACATCCAGCAGTTCATCGACGAGGGGCGCGAGCGGGTCGCCGAGACCGACGTGGCCTACTTCGACCGAGCGTTTCCCAGCAGCGAGCGGTGGCGGCTGTACGAGACCTTCCGCGAGCGGGCCTGTTTCTTCGACATCGAGACGACCGGGCTCGACCAGGACCGCAACCAGGTGACGACGGTGAGCCTCCACCAAGACGGCGACACCGAGACGCTGATAGCCGGCAACGACCTGACGACCGAGAACCTCCGGGCCGCGTTCGACGGCGCGGATCTGCTGGTGACGTTCAACGGCAAGCGCTTCGACGTGCCCTTCCTCGAAGCGAACTTCGACGTCGACCTCGACCGGCCGCACCTGGACCTCATGTACACCTGCAAGAAAATCGGGCTCTCGGGCGGGCTCAAACAGGTCGAGCAGGACATCGGCATCGAGCGCGACCGGCCGGACATCTCGGGCCGGGACGCGGTCCGTCTCTGGCGGGAACACGAGCAGGGCCGTGACGGTGCACTCGAAACGCTGGTGTCGTACAACCGGGAGGACACAGTGAACCTCAAGACGCTGGCCGAAACCGCGACCGAGCGCCTCGACGAAGAAGTTTTCGTCGGTTGAGACCGCGGACGGGAACCGTCACCATACCCCCATCGTTTCAGGTGGAACGGGGAGCCGACGCCCGACTGGGTCGGCTATCGGCTCCAGAAGGGCGTGTGTCCGTGGCCGAGCAGGATAGCCGCGACGTGCCAGGCGACGAGTTCGACGAACAGCCCCGTGTTCTGGCCCGTGCCGACGCCGTAGAGCGACGGGAGATAGCAAAGCGGCAACACTACCGCGCTCCAGAACGCGACCGGACGGACGCCGGCGAGCGTCACGGTCCAGACGCCCCGAGCCGCGAACGCGAGCGTATCGAGGTATCGGCCGGCGTCCGTCGCCCCCAGGCTGTCGGTGTCGCTCTGGCGGGGGAGCGAGGGGTTATCGCTGTTCGACGACCCCACCGTCGCTCACCCTGTCTGGCCTCGGTATCATCGGTCGAAACAACAGTATACCGCACCTAATCGGTGATTGCTACACATATAAGCGGACGCGTCGGCGCGGCTACGTGTATTCACCGTCCCAATCGGTGTCATCGGGTGTCACACCGGGTTCACGGCGCCCGCACAGTCCGGGCACTCGGCGAGCATCCGGGGCCAGTCGCCGGCCGTGTCGTAGGCGATGACGAGGTTCGCCGCCGGAATCGTCACGTCACAGGCCGGGCACTTCCCGAGCGGTGGGTCGGCCGTCTCTATGTCACTGTTCCACATACGACGAGCTACACACGCTAAACGTATTGTTACCAACCTCCTACGGCGCGTCTCACTCCTCGTCCCGCGGCGGCCGCTTCGAAAGCCGGTCGAACCGGCGCTGGGCCTCGCTCGCCCGGTCGACGGTTTCGTCGGCCTCGTAGGTCACGTCCGCGAGCGCCGCGTCCGCGACGGTTACTTCGAGGACAGCGTCGGCCGTCCGCGCCTCGGCCGGCAGTTCGGCCGCCTCGATGTCGAGGGCGTACAGGTCGTCCTCGGCCTCCAGTTCGAGCGTCGCGATTCCCTCCTCGATTCGGTCGACGACGGCGGTGTAGGTTCCATCGGGTACCATTAGTAACTCCGTTCGAGTACGGTCTCGTTGTCGGCGTCGGTCACGGTCACGGTGTCGCCGCCGTTGTTCCATACCGGCCGCCCGGCCCCCCAGTAAAGGTCGGTAGCCGTGTCGGTGCCGCTGCCGGTGTGCAGGGTAACAGTCTCGTCGGGGCCGAGGGTGACCCCCTCGGGGAAGGCGTAGGTGCGGCCAGACTCGTCGGCGACCGTCCAGCCGCCAATCGAAAGCGGGGCCGCGCCCGCGTTCCGGAACACGACGTACTCGTCGTTGAGGTTGTCCCGGTCGTCGCCGGCGGCGTCGGCGCGAATCCGGTCGACGACCAGGTCCCCGCTCGTGTTTTCGGCGGGCGTTCCACCGTCAGTCACGACCGGCGTGTCGGCCCGGACCGACACGCCGGCGCGGTAGGTCGCACGCTCCGAGACGGGGTCGGTCGCGCCGGGGGCAATCGGGTCGCCGGCACGCAGCGACAGCGGGTCGGTCGGTGCGGCCCGTTGCGTGCTGACGGTCACGGCGGTCCCGCCGCTTGTCACCACAGTGTCGCCGTGGGTGGCGGTCCAGTACGTCGGCACCGACCGCGCTGCGAGCCGCGCGAGCGTCTCGTTGCTGGGGTGGCCGTACTGGGAGTCGTAGGCGCTCGACACGATGACCGTCCGGGGGTCGGCGGCGTCGAGCAGCGCCCCGCTCGTGCTTGACGCGCTGCCGTGGTGCCCGGCTTTTAGCACGGTGGCCCTGAGCGTTGCTCCGTAAGTGTCGACGAGATACGCCTCCTGCTCGTCCTCCGCATCGCCGGTAAAGAGGAAACTCGTCTCGCCGTACTCTATTCGGAGGACGATGCTGTTCTCGTTTCGTGCCGAGTTTTCGAGGTATGGCTCCGGCGGGCCGAGGACGGTCGTCTCGACGCCAGCGAACCGAATCCGGTCGCCCTCGCGGGTCTCGTACAGCGTCACGTTGTGGGCGTCGACAGCGTCGAGGTATCGCTCGTAGGTCTGCGTACTCGCGGCGATACCGGGGTCGTACACCGCGCCGACGCCGTTTTCCTCGGTCTCGTAGTGCCTGATGACGGCCGCGTTGCCGCCGATGTGGTCGGCGTCATTGTGTGAGACGACGAAGTGGTCGACGCGGTCGATGTCCTGTCGGTCGAGATACTGCAGGACGTACTCACCGTCGTCAGTGAAATCCCCGGAATCGATGAGCATCGTCTCGTTGTCGGGACTGACCAGCAAGGTCGCCACCGACTGGCCAACGTTGATGAAATGGACCTCTAGCGTCCCGTTCGCTGCGACCGGCGAGGAGGAGTCCGGCGTCGCTGTCTCGGTTGCGGTCGGCTGGGTCGCGCCGCTGTCAATCCCGTTCGCCACGAACCCGCCGCACCCAGCAAGTACCAACAGTACTGCGACGGCTATTGACGCAACCCCGCGACTCCATACCATTCCGTCTGTCTACGCGCCCGAGTTATTTGGTAGCACTTACCAATTACATGCCGCGAGACAGTGCGTGGCGTCGTGTACCCGGAACAACAGCACGCCGTTCAGTAGTTGGCGGCCTCGGGTGTCTTCGGCGAGTCCGTCGGCCGCAGCAGGTGGACGCGCCCGGCAAGAAACCCCAGCAAAAGGCCGGTGAAATGTGCGATAAGCGCGACGCCGGGGTTCGCGGTGGCAATCGTGATCGCGGCGGCGACGACGCCAGCCAGTGCCAGCTGGACGCGCGGCGCGAGTTCGAATCCGCCGATGACAGTGTCAGTCAGACGATTGGCGGCGAGCAGGTATCCGAAAAGCGCAAACACCGCGCCGCTGGCCCCGAGCACGGAGACGTGACTGACCATCCCGGGGACGAACGGGCCGACGAGGCCAGCTATCGAGACCTGTGAAACTCCGGCGAGTGCGCCGGTCGAGACGAAGAAGCCGTGAAACCGGAGTGGCGAAGTCCGGCGTTCGAGGACAGCGCCAGCGAGCGCCAGCCCGACGGCGTTTGCGAGGAGGTGGGGCAGGCCAGCGTGTGCATACACGTTGGTGACAAGCGTCCAGGGACGGCTGAGCAGCGGAGGAGAAAGGGCGAACAGGCTCCGCGGCGCGGCCACTACGCCGACGGCCTGCTGTGCGAGGAACACAGTACAGATGACGGCCAGCGTGACCACGGTTGGGCTTTGTCGCAGCGGCTTCATCTCGCTGATATTGTTGCCCTCGATACAAGAAACGCTCGGACGCCCCGAACCGTTGCAGAACGCATACGTGGCAGCGTGGCGTTACCTCGCGTATGTCCGAGCTAACTGACGCCCTCACTGCGGCGTTCGCAAACGAGACCGACGACGACATCGCACAGGCAGCCGCCGAAAACATCGCCGACTTCGCCGAGGAGTACGACGAGGACTTGACGAGCGACCGCGTCACCGACCTGCTCGCGGACGCACCCTACGACGGGTTCCAGCGCCGGTTCAACTGGGTCGTCGGCGAACTCGCCGCCGAGAGCGAAGACTGCACCGACTCCCGGGAGTTCCGCATCGACGGCTTCGGCGACCTCGCGGCCGACCCCGATATCGGGACCTGAGCGGGCCATGCCCGGCGGAACCTACACGCTGGTACTCCAACGGGACGCCCGTGGACCGATTACGGTCGGCGCGCTTGGCGAATTCACGTTCCCGGCGGGCTGGTACGCCTACACTGGGAGCGCGCTGGGCAGCGGCGGCTTCGGCCGCATCGACCGCCACCGCGCGGTCGCCGCCGGCGACAACGACACCCGGCACTGGCATATCGACTATCTGCTCGGTGACGCAGCGACGACCGTCGAGCGGGTCGTCACAACCGAGGCCGACGTCGAGTGTGCCGTCGCCCGGCGGGTCGATGGCCCGACGGCCGAGGGGTTCGAGCGTATCGACGCTTTCGGCTGTTCTGACTGTGACTGTCGTTCGCATCTGATACACCACGCGCAGCGGGCACAGCTGGTCGGCGCGGTGACCGACGCCCACGAGGCCGTCCGCGACGCGCCCACAGACGAGTAGTCAGGAGATGTGAATCGCGGGCTTGTTCGGCCGTGCCTTGGCCGCGAGGTCGTCGTCGGGGTCGGCCCGCCGGACGACAACGTCACAGGCGAACTCGTCTTCGAACAGCCACGCGGCCTGCTGGAGCGTGTTGAGTTCGCGTTCGCCGTCGATAATCGGTTCCAGTCCCGCGCCGCGGTCGGCCAGGCGGTCGGCGAACTCGGCGGCCGCGTCACCGTGCTGTTTGATGTCTTCGTCGGCCATGATTTCGCCGACGATGGCGTCGTCGGGATCGGACTCGCGGGCGATCTCGTAGGCCCGGTACTTCCAGTCGGCGGCGACGACGAGTTCGATCTCGTTCGGTTCGTCGATGTCGACGACTTCCGTGATTTCGCGCACGTCGTCGAGCGTCCGCCGAACGACCTGCCGCTCGATGCGGTAGTTGTCAACGTCCCGGAGCGGTTCCGGCCACCGGCTCTCGGCGACGAGGCCGTCCTCGTCGAGCAGTTGCCACATCTCCTCGGCGAGGAACGGTGCAATCGGAGCAACCAGACGAGCGAGCACCCGCAGGCCGCGGCCGTAGGCGAACTGGTAGGGCCGGTCGTAGCCCGCGTAGCGCCCCAGAAGCCGGGCGAACCGCTGTATCTCGCCGATGACACGATGGAAGCGAAAGCGGTCGTACTCCTCGGTGACGGCCGCGATTGTCCGGTCGATTTCCCGCTCCAAGTACGCGTCGTGGTCGGTGCTCTCGGTGCGTGTCTCCGTTCGGTCGGTGTATTCCGTGACAAGGCGATACAGCGTCTGCTGGAAGTCGTAGGCCGTCGAGACGTCCTTGACCGTCCACTCGAAGTCCTGTGAGGGGTGGGCCGCCGAGAGGACGAACAGCCGCGTCGTCTCAGCCCCGTACTCGTGGGGCGCGATGTCGTTGCCCTTCGACTTGGACATCTTCTCGCCGCTGTGGAGCACCGTCCCCTGGTTGATGAGCCGCTCGACCGGTTCCTCGCGGTCCAGCAGGCCGATGTCCGACAGCGCCCGGGCGAAAAAGCGGATGTACAGCAGGTGGAGGACGGCGTGTTCCTCGCCGCCGACGTACACGTCGACCGGGAGCCACTCGTCGGCGGTTTGCTGGTCGAAGGGGGCGTCCTCAAAGTGTGGAGACAGGTATCTCAAAAAGTACCACGAGGAGTCGACGAACGTGTCCATCGTGTCTGTCTCTCGCACCGCGTCGGCCCCGCAGTCCGGACAGGTCGTCTGCTTCCACTCCTCGGCCGCATCGAGGGGATTTCCGGTCGTCTGGACGTAGTCAGGTAATTCGACCGGCAGCTCTTCCTCGGGGACGGGGACGTGGCCGCAGTCGTCGCAGTGGACGATTGGAATCGGCGTCCCCCAGTAGCGCTGCCGGGAGATGAGCCAGTCCCGCAGGCGGTAGGTCACTGCGGACTCGGCGGCCTCGTGCTCACACAGGCGCTCGCGGGCGGCGGAACTGGCGAGGCCGTCGTACTCGCCGCTGCCCGTGAGCATCCCGTCGCCGGTGTACGGTGCGTGTGGCAGGTCCGTCCCGCTGCCATCGACCGGTTCGACAGCCCGCTGTACGGGCAGATCGTGTTCGTCGGCGAAGGCGTGGTCCTGTTCGTTGTGAGCGGGGACGCCCATAACCGCGCCCGTGCCCACGTCGTCCAGCACGTACGCCGCGACGTACACCGGCAGTTCCTCGCCGGTGTAGGGGTGTGTCGCGGTGAGGTCCGTCTCGACGCCGCTCATCCCGGTGTCGTCCGTAGTCGCCACTGATTCCACGTACTCGGCGACGGCCTCGTCCGCCTCGGCGAGCGCTCGGGCGAGGTCGTGGCCCGGAGACAGTGCCAGATACGTCGCGCCGTAGACCGTATCGAGCCGCGTCGTGAACGCCTCGACGGTGTCGTGGTCGTCGTGGTCGATGGAGAACGCGACGCGAGCACCTTCTTGTCGGCCGATCCAGTTGCGCTGGCTGTCCCGGACGCCGTCAGGCCACCCCTCCAGGTCGTCCAGCCCGTGATACAGCTCCTCGGCGTAGTCGGTGATGGCGAAAAACCACTGGTCGAGGTCGCGCTGCTCCACGCCGGTCCCGCAACGCCAGCAGACACCACCGTGGGTATGGCTGTGGCCGGTGCCGGCAATCGTCTCGCCTTCGTCGGTTTCCGGCGGCGTCTCGACCTGTGCGTCGGCAAGCACTGTCTCGCAGTCCGGACACCAGTTCACCGTCGCCGCGCCGTAGTCAACCAGACCCTCGTCGTAGAACTGGGTAAACAGCCACTGGTTCCACTGGTAGTATTCGGGGTCGCAGGTCGTGATCTCCCGAGACCAGTCGTAGCCAAAGCCCATCTCCCGAAGGTCGTCTTTCATCTGGTCGATACACGTTCGGGTCCAGGACTCGGGGTCCGTGTTCCGTTCGTAGGCCGCGTTCTCCGCCGGCAGGCCGAAGGCGTCCCACCCCATCGGGTGGAGTACGTCGTCGCCGGCCATCCGCCGGTACCGGGCGTACGCGTCCGTGATGGCGTAGTTCCGGATGTGTCCCATATGCAACGAGCCGGACGTGTACGGGAACATCCCCAGTACGTACGTCGGGTCGTCAGCTTCAGCGGGGCACTCGAAAACGCCCTCGCGCTCCCAGGCCTGCTGCCAGTACTCCTGAACCCGAGCGTGGTCATATCGGCGCGACATTTGCTACCTCGTCCTGTGCCGGCGGCGCACATCAGTGTTCGGCTCTGAAAAGGGGCTGGCCCCAACGGGACTGCTATTGTGTACAGCCAGAAAGCCCCGGATGTCATCGGACGCGCAGCGTCCGATTGCCCGCGAGAGCGCGCTCTTGCCCTGGCTGTTCGCATTACATAACTTTGTGCTACTGTTGCGGGCAGAAATAAGCCCAGAGAAGATTGTTTCTAGCTCATTCCTCGCCGGACTCGTAATGCTCACCCGCGGCTTCGGGCAGGCGAGTCTTGCCCACCAGAGCGAGCACGACGATGACGGCGACGAACGGGATCGTCTGGACCAGTGAGTCGGGGACAGCGATGACATCGGCCGTCTGGAGGCGCAACTGGACGGCGTCGAGACCGGCAAACAGCGTGGTCGACAGCAGCGCACCGACCGGGTTGTAGTTGCCGAACAGATAAGCGACGATGGCGATGAATCCCTTGCCGTTGACCATCGTCGGCCCGTTGCCGGTGAACTGGCCGATGTTGATGGCCAGCGCGGCCCCGCCCATCCCCGAGAGGACGCCGGAGAGGAGTACGGCGGCGTAGCGGACGCGTGACACGTCAACGCCGGCAGTGTCCAGTGCCTTCGGGTTCTCGCCGGAGGCCCGGACCCAGCGGCCGAAGGTGGTGCGGTTCAGCACGTACCACGACGCCGCCACGGCGAGGAACATAATATACACTGCGGGCGAGGCATCGAACAGCGCGCCGAAGAACGGGATGTCGGCCAGCCCCGGGACCGTTATCGTATCGAAGGTCCCGACGTTGCTAGTGTTTGGCCCGCCGTAGAACACCTGTGAGGCGAACGGCGCGAGGCCGAGCGCGATGAGCCAGACGGCCAGACCGGCGATGATCTGATCCGCGCGGAACTCGATACAGACGACGGCGAAGACGCCAGCGAGCAGCGTCGATGCGACGATGCCGATGAGGAACCCGAGCCACAGCGACCCGGTGGCGTCGGCCCCGAAGATAGCTGCGAACGCCGAGATGATGAGCAGCCCTTCGAGCCCGATGTTGATGATGCCGCTTTTTTCCGCAAAGATGCCACCGAGCGCGGCCAGCACGATTGGGACCGAGAGCCGTAGCGTCGATGACAGCGTCGATTTCGAGGCCAGCACCCAGAATATCTGCCCGGGGGTCGACGCCGGTGCCACGAGGCCGAACCCGGCGAGGACAGCCAGCGTGAGAAACGCCGCAGCGGCGATGAACAGTCGGCCTGACGCTGACGAAAGTCGATCCATGGTGCTGTCGTTAGTCATCAGCACCACCTCCGGCGGTCGCGGTGGCCGGACTGTCTGGCTCGCGCGTTGCGAGCCGCCGTCCGATGATACGGAAGAACTCCGGCATCGCGACGAACAGGATGATAAGCCCCCGGAGGACGCCGACCAACTGTGGCGGCACGTCGGTCGCGAAGGCCACCACGTTCGAGCCGGACTTGAGGACGCCAAAGAGCAGGGCAGCGAAGACGGCTCCAATCGGATTGTTGCCGGCAAGGATAGAGACGGTGATCCCGTCGAAGCCGTAGCTCGGAATGCCAGTCTGGAACTTTCCGAGGGTCATCATCACGAACACGGCCCCGCCGATACCGCCGAGTGCGCCGGACAGCGTCAGCGACGTCAAGATAGTCCGGGCGGAGTCGACACCGCCGTACTCCGCGGCTGCAGGCTGGATACCGGCGGTTCGCAGGTCGTATCCGAAGGCCGTGTGTTCGAGCAAGTAGTAGACGCCCCCGACGAACGCGAGCGCAATCAGCAGCGCGAGCAAGGAGAAGTCCGTCCGCGGGTCGAACAGGATCGAGGGGAACTGCCCCTCGACGGGCAGCGTCCGGGTCTGTGTCGCCTGACTCGTCGGGTCGGCGAAGTGGTTCCGGACGAGATACAGCGTTACCCGGACGGCGACGAAGTTGAGCATAATCGTCGTAATAACCTCGTTTGCGTCGGCATAGGCTTTCAGCGCGCCAGGTATCGCACCGTAGAGGCCGCCGCCGATTGCGCCGGCGAGCAGGCCGAGCGGAATAAACAGGACGAGCGCGATTGTTCCGGAGACTAGCGAACCAGCCCAGAGCACCGTCAGTGCGGCCGCCAGCGCGCCGATGATAAGCTGGCCCTGCGTCCCGATGTTGAAGATGCCGGCACGGAACGCTAATGCAACCGAGAGTCCGGTGAACACCAGAATCGTCGTCTCCCGAAGCGTCGCCGCGAACTGCGCGTTCAGCGGCGACCAGCCGCCGGCGAAGGGATCGCCCAGCGCGCCGAGGAACAGCCGGTTGAACACGTAGAACGGGTCGTAACACAGCGTCGTGGAACCGAACGTAAGTACCGGCGACCGGCACGTCGCCAGCAGTCCCGCGACGGTGACGATGACCGTTCCGACGACGATAGAGAGCAACAGCGCCGAGACAGCGATGAGGATACGCTCGCCGACAGAGGTCTGCCCCAGTCTGATGAGTTGCTGTCGGTACTGTGACCACCGGTCGTCCGCATCCGGCGTCGGCGGGTCGTCGCCGTTCCGCGACGGGTCGCTATCGCTCATTGGTGTCCCTCCCCGTCCGCCGCAATGGTCGGGGCGGCGTCAGGTTGCTGCCCGGCCATCAGCAGTCCGAGCTGTTCTTCGGTCACGCGCTCGGGATCGACGATGTCGACGATCTCGCCCTCGTAGACGACGGCGAGGCGGTCCGAAAGCGACTGGACCTCATCGAGGTTCGAAGAGATGAGCAACACGGCCCGGCCCGCTTCCCGGAGCGCGTTGATCTGGTCGTGGATGAACTCCATCGACCCCACATCCACGCCGCGCGTGGGGTGAGAGGCAACGACAAGACGCGGGTCCCGGGCGAACTCCCGGCCGACGACGAACTTCTGCTGGTTCCCGCCGGAGAGAGACTTCGCGTGAGCGTTGGCATCCGGCGGCCGAACGTCGTACTCTTCGATTATCTCCTCCGCGTGGTCGCGCGTGTAGTCCCAGTCGATGCGACCGTTCGAGGAGTAGTCAGGGGCGTGCTGGCTCCCCAGCAGGCCGTTCTCGACGAGGTCGAAGTCCATCACCAGCCCTCGCTCCTGTCGGTCTTCCGGGATGTAGGCCAGTCCGGCCTCGATGCGCTCCCGGCGGCTGTCGGTGGTCCGGTCGACGTCGTCGTATGTGATCGTTCCCTCGTCAGGCATCTGGAGCCCGGTAATTGCCTCGACCAGTTCCGACTGGCCGTTCCCGTCAACGCCAGCGATACCGAGCACCTCGCCGGCCCGGACCTCAAGCGAAATCCCGTCGACTGCGCGGACACCCCGGTCGTCCTCCACAACGAGGTCCGAAACCTCGAGGATAGACCGGCCCGGCTCGGCAGGGTCCCGGTCGAGGTCCAGCAGCACCTCCCGACCGACCATCATCTCGGCCAGTTCTTCCCGAGTGATGTCGTCGGCCGGCACCGTCCCGACGTTTTTCCCCTCGCGCAACACAGTGATTTCGTCGGCAGCCTCCATCGCCTCGCCGAGCTTGTGCGTGATGAAAATAATCGTCTTGCCCTGGTCGGTCAGCTCTTCGAGCACGCGAAAGAGGTCTTCGACTTCCTGTGGCGTGAGTACTGCCGTCGGTTCGTCCAGAATCAAGACATCCGCGCCGCGATAGAGCGCTTTGAGGATCTCGACGCGTTGCTGGACGCCGACACCGACATCTTCGATTCGGGCGTCGGGGTCCACGTCGAACCCGTACCGCTCGGACAGTTCACGGACCTGTTTTCGGGATTGCTCGCTGTCGACCGTGAGACCGAGCCACTTGCGGGGCTCGTTCCCAAGCGTGATGTTTTCGGTGACGGTCATCGGATCGACCAGCATGAAGTGCTGGTGGATCATACCGACACCCTCGTCGATGGCGTCGCGCGGCGAGTCGAACTGCTGTGTCTCGCCGTGCACGTTGACCGTCCCCTCGGTGGGCTGGTAGAGCCCGTAGAGGACGTTCATCAGGGTGGTTTTTCCCGCACCGTTCTCGCCGAGCAGTGCGTGAACCGTCCCCTTCTCGACCGCCAGATCGACGTCGTCATTCGCGACTACCCCCGGAAACCGCTTCGTAATACCATCGAGGTGGACGGCCTGTTCCATACTCTGAGCCGTTACCGTCCCGGTGTTTT
This sequence comes from Haloarcula sp. Atlit-120R, assembly GCF_003665885.1. Classification (NCBI taxonomy): domain Archaea; kingdom Methanobacteriati; phylum Methanobacteriota; class Halobacteria; order Halobacteriales; family Haloarculaceae; genus Haloarcula; species Haloarcula sp. Atlit-120R. The sequence goes on from NZ_QPLN01000001.1 coordinate 1,133,435, forward strand.
AACTTCACGGTTCCACATGTCTGCCAAAAATATGCGGCAACTGCGTGTGTGACCGCGAGGACTCATACGGACTGGTGTGGTTTATTTCAGGACAGTGTCAGTCGCAGAGCCTGGCATACCGGCACACTGTGCCACTGATCCGCCTCAGGCGTTTTCGGGGTCGGTCGGCACGCTGATGTCGCCGTCGATGATGCTCTGACGGACTTCCGACACCTCGTCTTTGACGCTCTGTGGGATTTCCGAGCCGAGCTGCTGGCCGTACACCGCTTCGACACCGTTCTGTTCGAGGCCGAGCGTGTTCACACTGCCGCCCTCGAAGTTATCGTTGACGACCGATTCGACCGACGTGTACACCGCGTTGTCGACGCGCTTGACCATGCTCGCGAGGATAACGTCGCTGAAGTTCTCTTTCGTGACCGACTGGTCGCGGTCGACGCCGACTGCGAAGCGCCCGGCCTCCTGGGCCGCACGGAACACGCCAGTCCCGGTGTTACCGGCCGCGTGGTAGACGATATCCGCACCGGAGTTGTACATCGAGAGAGCCGCCTCCTGGCCGCCCGATGGGTCGTTGAAGTCGCCGACGTAGGCTGTCTGGACATCGACATCCTCCTCTGCGTGCTTGACGCCGGCTTTGTAGCCGGCTTCGAAGCGGCCGATGAGGTCACCCTCGACGCCGCCGACGAAGCCGACGCTCGCGGAGTCACTCTGCGTGGAGCCGGCGCCAGCCGAGAAGTCCTGACTGGTCAGCTTCGCAGCCATCAGCCCAATGAGGAACGAGCCCTGATGCTCACCGAAGACGTACGAGCCGACGTTGTCCGATTCGACGACGGAGTCGACGATCATGAAGTTCTGCTCGGGGTACTGTTCGGCGTTCTCCGTGAGGGCGTCCGCCTGCAGGAAGCCGATACAGCAGACGAGGTCGTAATCCGGGTTCGAAGACTGTGCATACTGCTGCTGGAGGCTGCCGAAGTCCTGTACCGCTTCCGGCTGCGACTCGTCGTATTCGATGTTTAGCTCGTCTGCTGCCCGAATAGCACCGGTCTGGGCCTGGTCGTTGAACGACCCGTCGCCGAGTCCGCCTGTCGCGTACACCATTCCGATACGAGCGGCCGGACCACTGTCGCCGCCGTCGCCGCCGTCGCCGCCGTCGCCGCCGTCGCCGCCGTCGCCACCGTCGCCGCCGCCAAGGCAGCCGGCTAACCCGATTGCAGTTGCGGTACCAACACTACTGATGAACGTGCGTCTTCGCTGTGACATGTCCCACCAGCGGTGTCGATAGGCGTTAAAGACTTCGGTGTCGCACATTAGCCACATCGGCGACAAACCATGGCAAGGCGGGCCGGTCACTGTTCGCTGTCGACGCCGCGGACATTTTATGTACTGGGTGTGAACGGCTGGCAATGACAGTCTGGTCGCGTTCACACAGCAACAACTGGCAGGCTCAAGCGGAGTTCAGCACGCGGTGACTACCGTCGTCTTCTGGGCGCTGGTCGTCCTCGCGACAGTCACCGGCCTTGTAACGGCCTGGACACTCGGTGCGAACAGCAACTCACCGCCGTTCGCCCCAGCCATCGGTGCAAACGCCATCTCGACGATGCGCGCCGCCTTCCTGATCGGCATCCTCGCCGCGCTGGGAGCGCTGACACAGGGTGGGAGCATCTCGGAAACAGTCGGGGCCGGTCTCATCGACGGCGTCGCAATCACCTCGCTGGCGGCAGTCGCCGGCCTGCTGACCGCGACTGGGTTCATGGCGTTCGGTATCTACTCGGGCTACCCCGTTCCGGCGGCGTTCGCGACGACGGGCGCGATGGTCGGCGTCGGCCTCTCGCTCGGCGGCGACCCCGTCTTCGACACCTACCGCCGCATCGCCACCTTCTGGCTGCTCGTCCCGCCTGTCTCGGGAAGCCTGGCCTATCTCACCGCGACTGTGTTGCGTCGGGACGACATCCCCGAAACGGTCGGCGTCCCGTTGCTCGCCGGCGTTGTCGGCGGTATCGTCGCCAACGTCCAGTTGAGCATCATCCCGTCGCCTGCCGGCACCGACCAGGGCTCGCTGGCCGGCTTCGCCGCGATGGTCACCGGGACGGATATCGCCGCCGTCGCCGCGACGCTGCTCGTCGCCGCCGGGAGCTTCTACTACATCCGCCTGCAGACGCAGGCCTCCGTCGACAAGGGTATCAAGACGTTTCTCGTCGTTCTCGGCAGCGTCGTCGCCTTCTCCAGTGGCGGCAGTCAGGTCGGCCTCGCGACCGGGCCACTCGAAAACCTCTACGGTACCGAACTCGGCCTCCCCGGGATCGTGTTGCTGGCGCTCGGTTCCGTGGGTATCCTCGGCGGCGCGTGGATGGGTGCCCCCCGCCTGCTACAGGCGACCTCCCGCGAGTACGCACAACTCGGCGTCCGCCGCTCCATTGCGGCGCTGGTCCCCGGCTTCATCATCGCACAGGCCGCCATCGCGCTTGGCATCCCCATCTCGTTCAACAACATCATCATCTCCGGAGTCATCGGCGGCGGCCTCGCCGGCGGCTCCGCCGGGGTCTCGCGCCGGAAGATAGGCGTGACTGTCGGGTTCTGGCTCATCACGCTCGCCACCAGCGTCGTGATCGGCTTCGGCGTGTATCAGGGGCTGGAAGCCGTCCTCGGCAGCCAAGCGTGAGTCGCCGCGTGCTGTCTCCGAGTCGTCGGCGTCGGTGACTATCGGACGACCGTCACTGTCACTGGCGCTTCGCTGACGACCGCCGTCGCGACCGTTCCGAGCAACCGCCGGGCGATCTCGTTTCGCGTTCCACCGTGGCCACCCATTACCACCTGATCCACGTCGACCGCCTCAACGTAGTCCAGAATCGTTTCTGCCGGATCACCTGTCTCGACAGCCGTTTCGATCTGCTGGCCGACCTCGCTGGCCTGCTGTGCCGCCCGGTCGACGAGATTCGTGGCCCGCTCGTCAGCCGCCGCCCGGCGATCCGCGCCCGGTTCGAGCATCCCACCTTCGCTCATTCCCGTGTCGAGCGGCGCAACGACGTTCAGGACTGTAATCCGACAGTCAAACGTCTCCAGCGCGTACGTCAGCGCCTCGTCAGCCAGCGGTGACCCGTCCAGCGGGACGAGGACGTGTGTCGGTGTCATATGTTCTCTCTGGAAGGGAGCTACAAGTAGCCAGGGGCAAGCGAGGCGTTGCTGGTTCCGTCGCCACCAGAGAATAGTCCAGTAACAACGACGCTGTCGCTCACGAGTTGTTCGCCACAGAAATAGTCCATCCTGGATTCGAACCAGGGTCGAAGCCCCCAGAAGGCTTCAGGATTGGCCTCTACCCCAATGGACTGTGCGCACTCTACAGTATCGGGTGCCCCTTTGTAAGCGTTGCGCGATTCGGTCGGACATGAAGCGTGTCAGCAGCCCGCACAATACTATCGGGAAGACAACAGCGTAACGCCTACGCCAGACAGTGAGACATCGACAGCGCTTTTTTCGGGTGCTGTGCACACTCGCATATGTACGTTGGACGATTCGTCGTTGTCAGTCCCGAAGTCGGTGCGTACCGCGTCTCTTCGCGCTCGTTCCCCAACCGCCAGGCAGTCCAGCGCGACGGGACAGTGACCGTCGAGCCGACGCCGGACGCGCCGGAGACGGACAACCCATACATCTCCTACAACGGTGTCCGGGTCACCGAGCGCGGCGCGGTCGTCGGCAACGGCTCCCACGTCGACCCAATCGCCGAAAAGCTCGAACTGGGCTATCCAGCGCGGGACGCCCTTGCTGAACCGCTCCTGTCGCTCGACTTCGAGAAGGACGACTACGACACGCCGCGGGTCGCCGGTATCGTCGGTGTCGACGCGGCGGACCCAACGACGAACGCCGACGGGCCGGGCGCGGTCATCGGGACCGTCCGCCGGGACGCGCTGCTCGTCGAGGAGGTCACCGAACCGACGCTGGTGGCGACCTACGAGGAGAACAGTCCCACGGCGTTCGGCCTGGCCGCCACCGACGCGGACGCGGTGGCCCGCGAAGTGTACGGCCACGAGTACGAACACGCCGTCTGTTCGGCCGGTGTCGCGGGGTCAGCGGGCGAGTTCGACGTGGCAGTGTACAACGGAGAGTGAGGATGGCAGCGAACGCACAGCGGACACAGATGCTGAGCCGGGACCGACACTCAAGACCCCGCAGGGGGTAGACACGAACAATGAAACTCGGGATACTCTCTGATATTCATGGGAATCGGATAGCGCTCGCGGCAGTGCTTGCAGATATGCCGCCGGTTGACGGGCTAGTCTGTGCGGGCGATGTCGTCGGTTACAATCCCTGGCACGCCGACTGTGTCGACGCGATGCGCGGGCACACCGACGCGCTCCCTGCAGACGCTCCCTGGCCGACCGAAGCGGTCCCGACGGTGATGGGCAACCACGACCGTGCCGTCGCCGCCGAGACGCCGTTCGCGTTCAACGGGATGGCCCAGGCCGGCGTCGAACACGCCACGGAACAGTTGTCCGACGAGCAGATAGAGTGGCTGGCGGCACTGCCCGACGAGCGACTGGTGTGTGACGAGCGGGTGAAGCTCGTCCACGGCCACCCGGACGACCCGGACCACTACACATACCCCGAGGAGTTCGGGCCGGACCTGCTGGGTGACGAGGACGTGCTCGTGATGGGACACACGCACCATCAGCACCACGAAGTGTACGAGGACGGTGTCGTGCTGAACCCTGGCAGCGTGGGCCAGCCTCGCGACAGGGACCACCGGGCCGCCTACGCTGTGCTTGACCTCGCGGACCTGACTATCGAGGAGCACCGCGTGGCCTACGACACGAGCGCGGTTATCGATGCGGTTACCGACGCTGACCTGCCGCGGCAAATCGGTTTCCGGTTGACACAGGGCCGGTAGCCCGGGAACAGCACGTCGGCTGTCGTCGGTAGCCTGCAGATACTGCAGCGGGAGGAGGGGATTTATGTCCGTGACCGCTACTGTGTTGCGTGGCGTCTCCATTCGAGGTCCTCGGAATCACGCCGGACGCCGACGACGGGGAGATCGTCGACGCGTACCGCGAGCGGGTAAAAGAGGCACACCCGGATCAGGGCGGATCGGCGGCCGAGTTCCAGGCAGTCAAGACAGCCTACGAGCGACTGCAGAACGGGTACGAGCCCGGAGACCCCCTGCCCGACGAGGCGTCAGAGTCCGAATCCGAGGCCGAGGAGGCCCCGCCGGAACCGGACGACCCGATGGTAGAATTTCTCAATTTCGAGGTGCTCGAAGACCACGGCTGGGCACTGGAAGACGAGGACCTGTTCGCGAAAGCCGCCGACGCGAACCTGCAGTCGACTGATTTCGGGCGGTTCTACGTCGACCCGAACGACACGCTGCTTGAAGCGGCCGAAAAGAACGGCTTCGCGTGGCCGTTTGCCTGCCGTGGCGGCGCGTGCACGAACTGCGCGGTGGCAGTCGTCGAAGGCGAGATGCCGTCGCCGGCGAGCCACATTCTCCCGCCGGACCTCACCGAAAAGGGGATTCGCCTGTCGTGTATCGCCGCACCGGTGTCTGACGACGCGAAGATCGTCTACAACCTGAAACACCTCCCCGAAGTGAGCGAACTGTTGCTGCCCGCGAGCCGGTTCGAGCAGGCCTCCTCAACCGATTAAAAAGAATTCAGCGGTCAGAACACGTCCTGTACGAGCGAGAGGGCCTGTTCACGGTCCTCCCACGGAACGAACACGGAGACCGATGTTGCAGACGTAATCACGTCGTAGAGATGGATGTGCGCGTCGGCAAGCGGTGCGACGACCTGGTGAGCCAGCGCCGACTGGCTGGGGTCGCCGCCGGTGACGCGGATGACGGCGATATCGTCCTCGACAGTGACTGACGAGAGCGTCTCGTCGTCGACGATACGGGCGTGCAGCAGTGCTTCGGCCTCCTCGGCGTCGTCTTCGTCGACGTAGAACGTCAACGAGTCCATGCCCGAGGAATTGGCCTCGATGTTGATCTCCTCGTCAGCGATAGCGCCCGACAGGTCCGCGAGGATGCCCGGGCTGTTCCGGATAGCGCGACCGGCGACGGTCACGCAGGCGATTGGCTGTTCCTGCAGGTCGATCAGGTTCTGGAACTCGCCTTCTATTGAGGTGCCGCCGGAGAGCAGGTCGCCGTGCTGGTAGTGGACGACGCGAACACCGAGGTCGTCGCTCTTGTACGACAGCGCCGACGGCGCGACCACCTCGGCTCCGCGGAACGACAGCGAACGGAGTTCGTCGACGGATATTTTGCCGACGTTCCGAGCACCCTCGACGACCCGTGGGTCCCCGGTCATGACGCCCTCGACGTCGGTGACGATGACGACTTCGTCGGCGTCCATGTAGTCGCCCATCATCACGGCGCTCGTATCGGAGCCGCCACGGCCAAGCGTCGTCACGTTGCCTTGGTAGTCCTGTGCGAGGAAGCCGGTGATGACCGGGACGACGTCCTTGAGCTGGCCGGCCAGCGCGTGGGCGCGCTTCTGTGTCTCCTCGACGTCGACCTCGCCGTACTCGTCGGTGATGATCGGCCAGTCCTCGCTGCCGGGTTCGAGGAAGACCGCCTCGATGCCCCGGGCTGCGAGCGCGCCCTTGAGCATGCGGACGGAGGTCCGTTCGCCCATCGAGACGATTTCCGCGCGGTCCGCGGAGTCGGCGTCGTAGTTGATCTCATCGAGCAACTCGTCGGTCGTGTTGCCCATCGCCGAGGCGACGACCGCGACCTCGTGGCCCTGCTGGACGGCAGCGGCAATCGAGTCCGCGGCCCGGTTGATTCGGTCGCCGCTACCGAGACTCGTCCCACCGAACTTGGCGACTACGCGCATGCTACCACCGTGCCCGTGTGTACGTGAACCATTGCCCTCGCGTTATCCGTCGCTCGGGATAACTGTGTTCATCTGTGACCGCGTCTCACTGTCGACAGCGGCATAGATTCCGTCGTGCGAAGCCCTGTTGGCGCGAAGGCGGGGACAGTCCGGAGCGTCCGACACACCGTTTATTTGCGTGGGGTTCCCACGCACATGTATGGATATCCGCGACGCTATCGAAGACGACGCCGAACGACTGGCCGCCCTCGCTGACGGGCCGCCGGACGTGATGCGAAACCTCGTCCACGACCGTACCGTCCGCGTGGCCGAGGAAGACGACACCATTGTTGGGTTCGTGAGTTTTGACGCCGAGCGTGGGACCGTCCACGTGACGCAACTGGCCGGGTCAGGCAACGCCTGTGAGAAGCTCCTGACAGACCCGATTGAGTTCGCACGTCGAGAACACATGACCGTCGAACTCCTGCTCCCGGAAGACGAATCCGAAGTCCGAGCCGCCGTCGAGGCCGTCGGGTTCGCCTCGACCGGAAACGGTCCCCGGTTCGATGGGCAGGCGACGACACGCTACCGGCTGGAGCCAGAACGGGCGGAGCACTGACCGAGTCGAGACGTCTCGTCGCCGTCCTTCTACGAACGGAATTTGCGGTAGAGATACGCGATGCCGAAACCGCCGGCGACCAGTGCCGGGACCAGCGGCGCGTCGGCGGCCTTCGACACCTGTCGCCGAACCGTTCCGGTGACCGACGACGGTTCTTCGATGAGGTCCAGCACGGCCTCAGTGCTGTTTGCGACCGGCTCCGGCTCGTTCCCGGCTTCGGCGGCTGCCTCGGGGTCTTTGAGGAGATGGCCCGTGGTCAGGCAGACGACCGACTCGTCGCTGTCGACCTCGCCCTCCTCGCGGAGTTTCCGGAGACCGGCGACGGATGCCGCAGAAGCCGGTTCGACGCCGACGCCTTCCCCGGCGATGTCGCGCTGCGCTTCAGTAATTTCCTCGTCGGAGACGGCCACCGCAGTACCGCCGGTCTCCCGGATGCCCGGCAGCGCCTTCGGCGCGTTGACCGGGTTGCCGATGCGGATGGCGGTCGCGCGGGTCTCGACGTCGTCCCAGCGGCGGGTGTCCTCGTACCCCTCCTCGATGGCTTCGACCATCGGAGCGGCCCCCTCGGCCTGGACGCCGGTGAGTTTGGGCACCTGGTCTTCGGTTATCGCGCCGGCCTCGACGAGTTCGCGGAAGCACTTGTACAGCGCCGCGGTGTTGCCGGCGTTGCCGACCGGCAGGACGATGCGGTCCGGGTACTCGCCGTGGTCGGCGTAGAACTCCTCCATGATTTCCAGCCCGATGGTCTTCTGACCCTCCAGTCGGAACGGGTTCAGCGAGTTCAGCAGGTAGGCCTCGCCGCGGGCGGCGAGGTCCTGCACGATGTCGAGACACTCGTCGAAGTTGCCGTCGACTTCGAGAATCCGGGCGCGGTGGAGGCTCGCCTGCGCGATCTTGCCGGCCGCGACCTTCCCTTCGGGCAGGAGCACGAGCGTCTCCATGCCGCCGCGTGCGCCGTAGGCCGCAAGCGCCGCGGAGGTGTTGCCGGTCGAGGCACAGGCCAGTCGGTCGACACCGACCTCCTGAGCGACCCGGACACCGACGGTCATGCCGCGGTCCTTGAACGAGCCGGTGGGATTCATCCCCTCGTGTTTCACGCGGAGCGCGTCGACGCCGATGTCGTCTTTCAGGCGGGGCATCTCGTGCAGCGGCGTGTTGCCCTCGGGGAGCGTGACGCCTTCCTCGAAGGGCAGGGCGGCGTTGTACCGCCAGACCCCCGAGCCCTCGAACTCGTCGAAGGTCGGCAGATCGTCGTAGCGGACCTCAAGCAGGCCATCACAGTCGTCGCAGGTGTAGCGAATCGCGTCGAACGGAGCGAACGTCTCACCACACTCGATGCAGGCCAGCCAGACGCCGTCGTCGGCAACCGGCGGCACGTCGTCGGTGAGTTGCAGGTCAGCCATTGTCGGGACCATGCTCCCAGTATGCAAAAGTCGGACGGTTGCCGGCCGTACGCCCGACTCACTCGCCGGGGCTGGCGTCGAACTCGTCGATGCGGTGGTGGACCGCGGCGGTCCACTCCTCAAGCGTCTCGTGCATCAGTTCGCGGGCCTCCGACAGCGGTGTCGCGGTGTACTGGTACACGTGGCCACCGCCGTCGAGGAGGCGTCGTTTCCGCGTCGCAAGCCCCTTCTCGCGGAGCGTCGACAGCGACCGGTTGACGTTCGAGCGGTCCCGGCCGAGTTCGTCAGCGAGTTCCTCGACAGTGCTTGCTGGTGCCTCAAGCAATGTCTGATACGTCCGTACCTCGTGTTCCTGAACACCGAAGACTGAGGCCATCACATCCGAAAGCTTCGGTTCGTCGTCGACCATCAGCTCGTGGGACTGGTCCGGAGAGGGGTTGACAGACATACCAGGCTGTACTGTGTGGACTCGGATAAACAGGGCCGTTACCTCGACCTCACCGGCCCGGAACCGGCGCTGAGCGGACGCGGAGCGGGCGGTCGGGTCACCAGCAGTCCTGTGTGAAACGTTGCCAACCAAACCGAAAAGGGTAGTGTTTCGGGTGGAAAACTGCCCCGGAACGGTCGTCGACACCGCCGGGCCAACCGCCACTCCCACTCGGGGCCCAAACGCTAACCACGAGACGCCCGTGGGTCTGACCATGGGTTCGGGACCACTCTCAGAGACAGCCACACTCGTTACCGGAGCGAGTTCGGGTATCGGCGCGGCAACCGCTCGGAAGTTGGCACGCGACGGAGCCGACGTAGCACTGGTCGCCCGCCGGGAAGACCGCCTCACTGAACTGGCCGACGAAATCACCGCCGAGCACACCGTCGACACCCAAGTGGTGCCGGCCGATGTTAGCGACCGGACGCAGGTCACGGCCGCTGTCGAGTCCACCGTCGACACGCTCGGCTCGCTCGACGGCGTCGTCGTCAACGCCGGAGTCGGCCGCGGCTCAGACGTGGAGACGCTGTCCGACGAGCAGTACCGGACGATGATGGAGGTCAACGTCGACGGCGCGTTCTACACCGCCCGCGAGTCGCTGCCGCATCTCCGTGCTGGGGCAGGGTCACTCGTGTTCGTCGGGAGCTTCGCCGGCCAGTATCCCCGGCCGTTCAATCCTGTCTACGCCGCGACGAAGTGGTGGCTCCGCGGGTTCGCCCACAGCCTCGCCGGGCAGGTCGGCGACGACGATATCGGCGTCACCGTGGTCAACCCTTCAGAAGTCCGGTCTGAGTTCGGCTCCGAGGACGGAACCTCGTTCAACGAGCGGTTCGAACCGGGTGAGGTGACCGAACCAGAGGAGGTAGCCGACGCTATCGCCTTCGCTATGCGACAGGAGCCACCGACGACGATAAACAGCATCGACGTGTTCCGACGGGACAAATTTAGTCACTTTTAGCCCACCACCTTTTTCAGCGTCGGGTTCGCGCGAAGCGCTCCTCGAAAAACGTGGGCGAAAAAGGCGCGAATCGCTCTGCGATTCGCGTGAAACCGCGCGCCGACGGCGCGCGGTACAGCGGGCTCGCCACAGACCGCCTCCGCCCGGCTAACCGTTCTAAATGTTCGGGCCGACCGGTTCTACGCCTGCTCAGACAGCCACACGAGTAGCCCTTTCTGGGCGTGCAGCCGGTTCTCCGCCTGGTTCCAGACGACGGCGTTCTCCGACTCGATGGCGTCGTCGGTGACTTCCTCGCCGCGGTGGGCGGGGAGGCAGTGCATGAACGGGCGGTCTCCGAGCAGGTCCCTCGTAATCTGGAACCCCTCGAAGTCCGCCAGTTTCTGCTCGCGTTTGTCCTCCTGGCCCATGCTGACCCACACGTCAGAGTACACCACGTCAGCGTCAGCGACGGCCGCTTCGGGGTCGTGGGTGGTCTCGGGCGCGTTGCCGAAGGCGGCGGCGCGGTCGGCCACGTCGTCGGCGATGCCGTAACCCTCCGGCGTGGCGACGGTCAGGTCCAGCCCGACCATCGCCGCGCCGATGACGAACGACTGGCAGACGTTGTTGCCGTCGCCGACCCACGCCACGGACACGTCCTCGAAGTCGCCGAACTCCTCGCGGACGGTCAGCAGGTCGGCCAGCGTCTGGCAGGGGTGGGCGTCGTCGGTCAGGCCGTTGATGACTGGCACGTCGGCGTACGCGGCCAGTTCCTCCGCGTCGGCGTGGTCGAACACGCGGGCCATGATGAAATCGACGTAGCGGCCGAGCGCGCGGGCGGTGTCCTTGACCGGTTCGCCGTGGCCCAGGTGGATGTCGTCGGGGCCGAGAAAGACGGCATGGCCGCCCAGTTGCGTCATGCCCGTCTCGAAGGAGACCCGGGTCCGCGTCGAGGGTTTCTCGAATATCATCCCGAGCGTCTGCTGGTCAAGCAGGTCACTCGTGCTTCCCTCGCCGTGGTCGGCTTTGATGGCCGCGGCGCGGTCGAGGACGGTGGCCAGTTCGTCGGTCGTGAGGTCATCGACGTCGAGTATATCCATGTCAGTCCTCCAGCATGCGTTCGGTCGCGGTTTCGAGCACTGCAACGGAGCGGTCGTACTCGTCGAGCGGGAGGTGCTCGTTCGGCGCGTGGTCCAGATCAGAGTCGCCGGGTCCGTAGGTCACCATCGGACAGTCCCACGCCTTCGCGTAGACGTTCATGTCGCTGGTGCCGGTCTTGCGAAGTAGTGTGGGCTCGCCACCCTGCTGCCGAATCGCGGCCCGGAACGCCCGGGCGGCGCTGGTTCGGGGGCTCTGCATCACCGGCTCGACCTTGTCGTCCCAGTTGACCGTGCCGTTCTCCAGAAATCCGTCGGCGATTTCGCGGATCTCGCTGGTACTGTACTCCGGCGGGACCCGCAACTGGACGTCCATCGTCGCCTCGACGCTCAGCCCGTCGGTCGACGTGCCGCCCTTGAACTCGACCGGCTTGCAGGTGACGCGCTCGAAGACGGGGTGCCACTCGTCTTTGGCGAACTCGTCTTCGACAGCGGTCCACCAGTCGATGGCGTCCTGAATGGCGTTGTTCTCCGGGCGCGAGGAGTGGCCGGACTCGCTCGTCGCGACGTAGGTCCCGGCCAGCAGACCGCGGTATCCCAGCGTGATGCCCTCCCAGCCGGACGGCTCGCCGTTAATGACGGCCCCCGGTGCCGACTCGCGGTCCTCGACGAGGAACCGGGCACCGGTCGAGTCGACCTCCTCACCGACGACGCCGACGAAGGAGGCCCCGGTGCGGACGGCCGCGACGGCCATCGCACACAGCGGCCCCTTCGCGTCGACGCTACCGCGGCCCCACAGCACGTCGCCCTCGTCGGTCTCCTCGACGCGGACCGGGATGTCGCCCGGCACGGTGTCGATGTGGGAGGTGAGGAGGACGCTGTCGTCGGCGGGCGCGCGGACGTTGCCGACCTCGTCGAGCCACGCCTCGCGGTCGTGGGACTCGAAGAACTCGACGAGTCGCTCGGCCGCCTCCGCCTCGTTCCGCGAAACCGATGGGATACGGACAACTGCTTCGAGTAGGTCGCGGGCCTCTGTGTCGGCCTCGCGCGTCGCGGCTTCGCTCATCCCACCACCTCCGCCATCGCGTCGACGACGGCGTCGGCGTGGGCCTCGTCGATGGTCAGCGGCGGGAGCAGGCGGACCACGGTGCGGCCGGCCGGCAGCGCGAGCACCTGGTGGTTCAGGGCGAGCTTCTTCAGCGCCGCGTTCGCGCCGCGGCCGACCTCGACGCCTATCATCAGGCCCTCGCCGCGGATGTCCCGCACGTCGTCGCCGATGGTCGCTTCCAGTTCAGTCAGGAGGTAGTCGCCCATCACGGCGGCGTTACCCGGCACAGAGTCCTCAATGATAGTCGAAACGGTCGCGCCGGCAGCGGCGGAGATGACCGGCCCGCCGGAGAACGTCGAGGCGTGGGAGCCGTAGTTCTCGGCGATCCAGTCCCGACACAGCGTCGCACCGATGGGGAGGCCGTTTCCGAGGCCCTTCGCCGCGGTTATCATGTCCGGCGCGACGGCGGCCCGCTGGGAGTTCCACAGCGCGCCGGTCCGTCCCATACCGGTCTGGACCTCGTCGAAGATGAGCGCCGCCCCGGCGTCCTCGGTAATCTCCCGGGCAGCTTCGAGGTAGCCGTCGGAGGTGGGGTTGATGCCGCCCTCGCCCTGGACCGGTTCGACGATGAACGCGGCGGTGTCCTCGTCGACGGCCTCGGCCAGCGCCTCGCTGTCGTCGTAGGGGACGAACTCCACGTCGCCGATGAGCGGCTCGTAGGGCTTCTTGTACTTGTCCTTCCAGGTCGTCGCCAGCGCGCCCATCGTCCGGCCGTGGAAGCCCTGCATCGTCGCGACGATTTTGGAGTTCCCCGTGGCCGAGCGGGCGAACTTCAGCGCCGCCTCGTTGGCCTCGGTCCCGGAGTTACAGAGCCAGGTCTTGTCGATGGGGTCCGGCGCGGTGTCGGCGAGCAGGTCGTACAACGCCGTCCGCTCGGCGTTCGGGTACGACGCCTGGACGTACGTTATCTTCTCTAGCTGCTCGCTGACGGCGCTCTGGACCGCCGGGTGCTTGTGTCCCAGCGGGACACAGGCGTAGGACGCGCCCATGTCTAGGTACTCTGTGCCGCTGTCGTCGTAGACGTAGGCACCGTCGCCGCGTTCGATCTGGATGGGTTTCTCGTTGAAGACGAATCCGCTCATTGTTCCTCCGTCGCTGTCTGGTCTGTGTCCTGTTCGAGTGCGCTCGCGTAAACGTGGGTGCCGCCGCCGTCAAGCGCCGAGTGAATCGGTGACTCGGCGTTGGCGTCAGCCACGACCGCCTCGGTCGCGCCGCCGTCGAGGGCCTCCTCGACGGCCATTATCTTCCGGCCCATGAAGCCCTCGGCCGCGTCTTCGAGGGCGTCCCAGTCGGCCGCCGTCTCGACCGATTCGATTAGCGTCGACGGGTCGTCGGGGTCCGCGTAGACGCCCTCAACGTCGGTCAGGAGTACCAGCGTCGCGTCGAGTTCGCCGGCAATCGCCGCGGCCGAGCGGTCGGCGTCGGTGTTGACAGGAATGATTTCGTCATCGTCTTTGCCGGCCATCGGCGGAGCCGCGACGGGCGTGTATCCGTCGTCGAGCAGCGTCTCCAGCAGGTCGCCGTTGACCTGCTTGATCGTGCCCGAGTGGTCGCCACGGCGGATTTTCTTCGTGCCGTCCTCGACGACCCGCACCGCGGACTTGCGCGGTCCGTAGAGCAGTTTGCCGTCGACGCCGTTGAGACCGACCGCGTCGACGCCCTCGCTCTGGAGCCCGGCGACGAGCTGGGTGTTGAGGTGACCGAAGGCCATCTCGAACACCTCCATCGTGGTCTCGTCGGTGAACCGGCCGACGACGCCCGACGGCGTCTCGACGTACTCCGGTTCGACGCCGAGCCGTTCGAGCGTCTTGTCGACTTTGGTTGAGCCGCCGTGAACCACGACGACCCGCTCCCCGTCGGCCACTAACGATGCCACGTCCGCAAGCGCCCCCGCGGGGTCGACCGCGCGAGCGCCACCGACTTTGATAACGACTGTCATAGAAAATCACTCCAGGGGTTACGGTGCGCCGACGGGGTGGAGCCCCTGGAACTCCAGGCCCGCCGTCTCTTCGATGCCGAGGGCGACGTTGGCCGCGTGAACGGCCTGTCCCGCCGATCCCTTCATCATGTTGTCGATGGCCGAGAACACGACCAGTCGCTTGTTGCCGGGGTCGAGTTCGAAGCCGACCTCGGCGCGGTTCGTGCCCGCGACCGACTTGGGTTCGGGGTAACGGTAGACGCCGCCACCGCCGGCGACGAGTTCGACGAACGGTTCGTCCTCGTACTCGCCGCGGTAGGCTCCCCAGAGGTCGCCCTTCGAGACGGGGCCCTCGGGGAAGACGTGACAGGTCGCGCTCGCGCCACGAATCATGTCCACCGCGTGGACGGTGAAGGACACGTCGATGCCGAGGAACTGCTGAATCTCGGCCTCGTGGCGGTGGCCCGTGGGCGCGTACGGGCGGACGACGCCCGAGCGCTCCGGGTGCGAGGAGGCCTCGCCGCCGCCGGCCCCGCCCTCGCTGGAGCCGACCTTCACGTCGACGACGACCTGCTCGTCGCCGCTCAGGATGTCGGCCTCGAACAGCGGGAGCAGGCCAAGAATCGTCGCCGTGGCGTTACAGCCGCCGGAGGCGATGAGGTCCGCGCCGTCGAGGTTCTCGCGGTTGAGCTCCGGCAGCGCGTACTCGCTCTCTTCGAGCAGGTCCGGGCGCGTGTGCCCGTCGTACCACTCGTCGTACTGGGCCTCGGAGTTGAGCCGGAAGTCCGCCGAGAGGTCGACGACCGTGCCGGCGGCCTCCTGGAAGCGGTCTATCTGCTCCATCGAGACGCCGTGGGGCGTCGCGGCGAACAGCACGTCCACCGACTCCAGGTCCTCCGGCGAGGAAAAGCGCAGGTCCGAGTGCCGGAGGTTCGGATGGGAGTGGCCAACGGTCTTGTTCTCCTTCGAGCGGCTTGTCGCCTGGGCCAGTTCGAACTCGGGGTGGCCATCGAGCAGGCGGAGCAGTTCCCCGCCCGTGAAGCCGGAGCCGCCGACGACGCTTGCCGTGTAGGTCACGCGAGCCACCTCCAGTGGCGAGCGTGATGTCGCTGGTCGCAGCCCGCGGTGCGAAGCGAGCTGGAACGTCCAGCGGAAGTCATGCCGTCACCTCGGCGTCAGCCTCGGTCGCCGCCTTGGTTTCGAGCCAGTCGACGACCTTCGCGGGCACGTCCACGTCCGTGACCTCGTTCAGCGCCTTGAACTCGACTGTGTGGTTCACCTCGTGGACGGTGTAGTCGTCGAACTCGCGCGCTCGCGGCTGGTCGGCCTCGCTCTCCGCTACCCCGACCTCCATCAGGTCGATACCCAGCAGGCCGCCACCGACGGCGTCGGAGGCCTTCTCGACCAGTTCCAGCGCGCGGTCGTCCAGTTCGAACTCGGCGGTCTCTGCGCCCTTGGCGGCGTTGGTGAGCCAGTGGTCCGAGGAGCGGACCATCGCCGCGATGGGCTCGCCGTCGACGGCCAGCACGCGCATGTCGCGGCCGGGCTTTTCGACGAACTCCTGCACGTAGAATATCTTGTGCTCGTAGTGGCCGAGCGTCTCCTTGTGTTCGAGGATGGCCTCGGCGGCCGAGCGCGAGTCGATCTTCGCCATCAGGCGGCCCCAGGAGCCGACGACCGGCTTGAGGACGCAGGGGTAGCCGAACTTCTCGATTGACTCCAGCGCGGCGTCCTTGGTAAAGGCCACGTCGGTGTTGGGCGTCGGCACGCCCGCGGCCTCCAGCGCGAGGCTGTTGTTGACCTTGTCCGCACATGTGTCGGCGACCTCGGGGCCGTTGACGACCGGCACGCCGTAGGCCTGTGCGAACTTCGTCGCGTACACGCTGCGGCTGGTCGCCAGACAGCGGTCGACGACGATGTCCAGATCCTCGAAGGCCTCGGGGGCCTCGTGGATGTTGAACTGCTGTTTGCGAACGTCTATCTTCTCGATTTCGTGGTCGCGCTCGCGCAGTTCCGACAGGAGCAACTTCTCGTCCCGGCGGATACGCGAGTAGAGGAGTCCGACTTTCATACTGAGTCCTCCGTGGGTTCGCGGCTCGCGGCGTCGAGCGCCACGGTCACGTACGGCGTCGAGCGCCGCGCCACCGCGAACACCTCACTCACCCCAGTCCTCTTCGAGCTCGGGTGCGCTGTCGAGCTCGACGGGGTCGGCGCCGACGACTTCCAGTTCGGCACCGCAGGTGGCACAGTCAACGATCTCTCCGACTTCGAGGTTGTCGTGCAGGGACACGTCCGCCCCACACTCGATGCATTCTGCCATTGTAGTTCATCCTGTGACAGGGACACACTTAAAGCCTTCGAACATATCAGAATATTGAATTAGACATACCACGCTCTAATGGTATCAAAGCCCCATATCCGCCACGTCTCTGAGTTGTATATCAGAATTATGGTATAATTGTCCCACGAGGGGACGGTGGTCGCTCAGACATATCGGTCCACCTCCGTCTGGCGGCGGTCAGCCGCCTGTGAAACCGCCTGCCGGCGGGCAGTCAGTGCCTCGCTGTCGGCGGCGAGAGCGTCCTCAGCCACCGACACCTGCTCGACAACGGCGTCGGGATCCGGCCCGCCGCGAGAGTCCCGCATGGCGACACTTTCGGCGGGGTCGAGTGCGGCCACCAGCGCGTCGCGGTCAACGTAGGCTGACAGCGGCTCGCCCAGCACGTCCTCGGCGACGGCCGACAGCGCCGTGTAGTCGGGCGCGTCCTCGTCGGCCGCCAGCCCCGCCGCGGCCTCGGCGACGACCTCGTGGGCCGTCCTGAAAGGGACGCCGGCCATCGCCAGCAGGTCGGCCACGCCGGTCGCGGTGGCGAACCCGTCGGTGGCCGCAGCTACGAGGGTCTCGGCGGGCCAGTCGGCGGTCGCGACCGCGCCAGCGGCGACTTCCACACTCTCGGTGACGCTGTCGATGGCGTCCCAGGCGTGGCGGCCGGCACGCTGGAGGTCGCGGTTGTAGGCGCGAGGCTGGCCCTTGAGGTTGGTCAGCAGGCCGTTCAGCCCGGCGACGGCGTCGCCTGTGCGCCCGCGGACCAGTTCCAGTGTGTCGGGGTTCTTCTTCTGGGGCATGATCGAGGAGGTCGAGGCGTAGTCGTCGTCGAGGTCGACGTGGCCCTTGCTCGCCATCACGACCACGTCCTCGGCTAGCCCCGATAGGGTCGTCGCCAGCGTGGCGACGGCGCTGGTCGTCTCGACGAGGAAATCACGCGTCGCCGAGGCGTCCATCGAGTTCTCTGCGACGCCCTCGAACCCGAGGAGTGCAGCGGTACGCTCACGGTCCACGTCGAAGGGTGTCCCCGCAAAGGCGGCCGACCCCAGCGGGTTCTGGTTGACCCGCTTGTATGCATCCAGCAGCCGCGCGGTATCGCGCTGGAGTGCCTGTTCGTAGGACAGGACCCAGTGAGCGACTGTCGTCGGCTGCGCGGGCTGGAGATGCGTGTAGCCCGGCATCACCGTCTCGCGCTCGGCGCGAGCCACCTCGATGAGTTGCTCGCGGGCCCCGATAACGGTCTCCATGAGGTCCAAAATGTCCGCGCGCAGGCGGTAACGGATGCAAGCCGCCACCTCGTCGTTGCGCGAGCGAGCGGTGTGCATCTTCCCGCCCGACTGCCCGACGCGGTCGATGACGGCGCTCTCGATTGCCTCGTGGACATCCTCGCCGTCAGGCAGCGCACCGTGGCCGGCGTCCTCCACGTCCGCCAGCGCGGCCAGCACCTCGCCGGCCGTCTCGCGGTCGATGATCTCCTGTTCGGCCAGCATCACGACGTGGGCGCGGTCAACCGCGAGGTCGGCCGCGAAGATACGCTCGTCGTCCGACAGCGAGGAGAGGAACGACCGTGCCGGCCCGCCAGCGAAGCGGTCGCGGCGGACGACCGTCTCATCGCCGCCGTCCGCGTCTGCCGCGGCATCGCCGCGGTCCGCGTCCGCTGTCTCGTGGTCCTCGCCGTCGCTCATTCGCTTACTCCTCCGTGGCCCCGCTCGCGTCGTCGGATTGGTCGCCGCTGCCGTCCGTGACAGCAGCGCCCTTCTTCACGTCGTCGAGAACCTTGTTCGCGAGGCGGGACTGGAAGCCGTGGTACTTCGCGACGCCGGTCGCGTCCTGCTGGGTGATACCGCCGGAGACGTCCTCCTCGTTGAAGGAGGCCGCCGACTCGCTGTAGACGGCGTAGTCGGACTCACGGGAGACGGCGCGGCAGTGCCCGCCTTCGAGTTTCACGGTGACGGTGCCGGTAACGCGCTCGTTCGTGTCGTCGATGAACGCTTCGAGCGCGCCCGTCAGCGGCGCGTCGACGAGGCCCTGGTAGGCCTTCTGGGACCACTCCTGGTCGACCTGGGCCTTGAACTGGCGCTCCTCCTGCGTGAGGACGAGCCCTTCGAGCGCTTCGTGGGCGGTCAGAAGCACCGTCGCTGCGGGGTGCTCGTAGTTCTCTCTCACTTTGAGCCCGAGCATGCGGTCTTCCATCATGTCCGTGCGGCCGATGCCGTGGGCCCCTGCCTGTGCGTTGAGTTGCTCGATGAGTTCGACCCCGTCGAGTTCCTCGCCGTCGACAGCGACGGGAACGCCTTCCTCAAAGGTGATTTCGACCAGTTCAGCGTCCTTGTCGGAGGGGTTGTCGGTCCACTTGTAGATGTCGTCGTCGGGGATGGTGCTCGGGTCTTCGAGTTCGGAGCCCTCGATGGAGCGGCTCCAGAGGTTCGTGTCGATGGAGTAGCGACCGCCATCGCCGCCCTCGACGGGCAGGCCCTTCTCCGCGGCGTACTCGTTTTCCCACTCGCGGGTCAGCCCAAGTTCACGCACCGGCGCGATAACATCGAGGTCCGAGTCGCGCCAGACGGCCTCAAAGCGCAGTTGGTCGTTGCCCTTGCCAGTACAGCCGTGAGCGACGGCCGAGCAGCCCTGCTCTTCGGCGACCGAGAGAATAGCCTTGGCGATGACCGGGCGCGCGAGGGCAGTTCCGAGCGGGTAGCCCTGATAGTCGGCGTTGGCCTTGACGGCCTCCATACAGAGGTCAGCGAACTCCTCGGTGGCGTCGACAACGTGCTGTTCGACGCCCAGCGCCTCGGCGGTCTCCTCGGCCTCCTCGAACTCGTAGTCGGGCTGGCCGACGTCGACGGTGACGCCGATGACCTCGTCGTAGCCGTACTCCTCTTTCAGCAGCGATACGCAGACTGTCGTGTCGAGCCCGCCCGAAAAGGCGAGTGCGACGGTTCCGTTTCCTTCTGGCATGGATGTGTTCTGCATTGGTTCCGTGGTGTGCCTGTCGGTTTCTCGATCAAACACCAGATCGAGTATCCCATCGAACCGACGACGACGGCGTCTAGCGACGAAACGAACCTGTCGAGTGAAGAGTAAGTAGTAGTGGGCCTAGAAACGGCCCGGTCGTCGTCGTCGTGGGGAGAAACGGAGGGACCCCTCGCTATCCGCAGCGAGCGGCGTGGAGCGAGAGGTCCGTGTCATGTATATTCTGCTGTGTGACTCGGGTACTAATAGTTTCCGTGTTCACAGTGTCGTGTGCATGGTCACCAAACACAGTCCCTCATAGCCATCACGTCGCCCGTAGCGGCCAGGACCGCCAGACAGACTGGCGTGTGCCGAAGTGTAAGCACTGTACTCGCCGTCTCTCTGGCTATTGGCCAGCGGCGGTGGTATCAGACCCGACACCCGGCGACTTTGTTTCGCCCCCGCTGGTGGCCGTCTCATTGGCTGGCGTCGTATCGGTGTCGTCCGGCCGTTCACTCGCCGGAGTCCGCTCCGGCCCACCTTCCGGACGGTCGCCTACTTCGGTTCTGTTCGCCGCTTCGGGGCCACGGTCGCCGGCAACGTCAGGTCGAGCCTGCTGTCCGACGTTCGGCCCGGCGATGCCCTGCGCGACAGCGGCGACTTCCGGCCCGCTCAGCTCGCTCGCGCGCTGTGAGAGAGTCTTGATCGCCGCCGCGTCGATGCCTTTCTGCTCCAGCGCTTCGGCGGGAAGCTGGCTGGCGGTTTCGTTCGTCTCGTTTGCCAGCCGCTGGACGTTCTTCGTCTCGGCATGGAGCTGTGCAGCCTTCGCTCGGTACTCGCCCTCGCTTATCGAGCCGTTCTGGCGGGCTTGCTCCAGCGCCTGCTTTCGCTGTTGGAGTTCGTCCAGTCGGGCCTCGGAGTCGTTCACCTGCTCGGCGACGACGGACGCCTTCGCAGCGTCGGTGTTCGCCCTCGCGACGCGGACCCCGAACGTTCGTGACTGGACCTCACCGTCCAGTTCGGCTCCCTGCACGCTGACGACGCCTGCCAACTGTGCGCCGGGGGGCGTCGCATTCTCATCTGCCTCTTCGGCCACCGTTTCAGTCTCCTGTGCCATCGTCACGGCGGGCACCGCGGCGAGCGTGCTCACCACGAGCACCACTGCCAGCAACACCGGGGTCGCTCGTCTCATTACACCCGTTGCTTGGCTCTCCAACATCCTATAAATAGGCGTCTATAAAGCCGGGTTATCACCGATTAAGCCGGATTAAAACCGCAATACAGGAGTGGTTTTGATCCGCAATCCCTACTGAACTGTCGACAGATTTATTATCGGGTTTCGTCACCGCTGTCGGTTCCGTCGCTCCCGTCACCCTCTCCACCAGTCACGTCAGTGTCCGGCAGCGTCACCACGTTCTCTCGGCCGATGCGGAACGTTTCTACCTTCTCTTCCTCGCGCAGGCCGCCGATGACCTGGCTCGTCTTGGCGTCGGTCCAGTCGAGTTCGCCGGCCACCTGCTGTTGCTTGAGCCGCCCGCCGTTCGATTCGAGCAGTTGCAGGACCTGTTCTTCGTTACTCAACAGTTCGACCGGCGGTGTGCCAGCGTCAGCGTCCGTGCCGGCAGCGGACTCCGCTTCGGGATCATCCGAGTCTACCATCGACGCCGGCGGCTCGGCCGGCGCATTGCCGTTAGGGATGCCGTACCGCCGAAGTGCGTACACCCCGGCAGCAATGCCGACTAGCGCGAGAATCCCACCGATGAGGAGCCCGTTCGACCCGCTGTCACCGCCAGCGCTGTCCCTCGAGTTGACGACCACTCGCGGCTCGGTTTCCCCGAACGTCTGTTGGCCACGCCAGGTGACAGAGGCGTTCCCCCGTTCGTCGGCCTGCGGTGCAACGGAGTCAGCCTGATAGTCCGCTGGCCAGCGGAGGGTCAGTGAGGTTTCGCTGTCCAGAAACAGCCCCGAGAGCGCGTCGCCGATCTCGACGCGGTCGCCGGAGACGCTAGCGAAATTCGTCCACTGGAACCGATAAGTGATGACGCCGTACGTCTGGCCGAACGTCTCTTCGCGCGCACTCACCGTGACGTTTTTGACAGCCATCTCGCGGCCAGTCGTGTTCTCCGCGGCCCCGGCAGTGCGTTGCATCCGACGCTCAAAGCGGTCCGTGTACGCCGCCGGGTTGGCCTGGATATCCGTTCGCAGGTCCTCGAACGCTTGCGTGGTGTTGTCGTCGTCCAGCCGAAGTCGGTAGGCGACCGTCCAGTCAGCGGTCCCGTCGGGGTTCACGTCAGCGGTCA
This sequence comes from Haloarcula sp. Atlit-120R, assembly GCF_003665885.1. Taxonomy (NCBI): domain Archaea; kingdom Methanobacteriati; phylum Methanobacteriota; class Halobacteria; order Halobacteriales; family Haloarculaceae; genus Haloarcula; species Haloarcula sp. Atlit-120R. Next base: position 1,155,379 of record NZ_QPLN01000001.1, read on the forward strand.
TGACGACCACGTCCGCGTCGACAGACTGCTGGCCGAGACTGCCGAAACCTGCCCCGGTCGCTGTCGGGACAAGCAGTGCTACCGCGACGAATACGACGACCAGTGTTTCAGGAGTCCAGCCCATCCTACCGCGGCTATCCCCTCGGCAGGTATATCGTTTATTGCCGATTGAGTGAGCTGACACTCTAAAGCGTTACAGCCCAAGCCGTATCCGTTCCGGAGCCGAAGTCAGGGGCTACTGCGGCCACAAGGGGTTTGCCCCGCGAGGAAGTCCTGCCGAGCATGGACAGAGCGAAGCTCGACGTGGACACTCTGCTGAAGATTGTCCTTGTCCTCATTGTCGTCTGGTTGGTGCTCGAAATTATCGGCGGGGTTCTAGGGCTGTTGGGTTGGCTTCTGGGACCACTCCAACCGATACTCGGCGTGGTGCTGGTCGTCCTCATCGTCCTGTGGCTGCTTGACCGGCTGTAGGACCGCGCTCTTTTTCTCGACAGCAAGCGACCCGCTCACTGTGTACAGCATCAACGTCCCACTCCCGTCAGCAGTCACGTCGCTGGCCGCCGACCTTGCGGCGGACCTGCCGCTCGCACAGCGGCGGGGACGGGGTGAGCACACGCTGGTCGCCAAGCGGCTGGGTGACGGCGACCACGCGGCCTACGCGCGACTGGAAGCGCAGGGGCGCGAAGTGCTTCGCGGCCAGCCGGCGTTCGAGGCGGAAATTTCAGAGATCGAGCAGTTCGAGACAGCCGCGACCGGCCCGTCACCAGTAGTGTACCTCGCCGTCGAGAGCCCGGGGCTGGTCGGTTTACACGAGCGGCTCTGCGAGCGCTTCGATCCCGTCGACGAAATGGAAGGCGACGAGTACGTCCCGCACGTGACCGTCGCCCGCGGCGGGGACCGCGACGCGGCCGCGCGGCTGGTCGAGCAGGGTATCGACCCGATCCGGTGGACCGTCGACGAACTCACCTTCTACGACGCCGACCGGAACCAGCCGGTCAGCCGGGTGTCGTTGCCGGGCTAGCGCCGGTCGGTCGTCCGTCCATCGTGGCGAACAGGCGGCACGCGTCAGTCCCGGCGCGGTGTGCCGCACAACCGCTCAGCGCGCCGGGCCGTAGCTACGTCACAGCGGCCGTGGTCTCGGCTTCGGATATAAACGGTTGGACCGAAAGCAATGCTTTTGGAGCGGCCTGCCATCCACTACAGATATGGATTACCGCGAAGTCGACAGTACGTCCGAGTTCGTCTGCCGACTGGAGCACGGTGGGGACTGGCGCGCGCAGATCGAGGCCTTCGCGGACGAACAGGGCATCGACGCCGGCTTTTTTTACGGGCTTGGGGCAGTGCAGGACGCGGAGCTCATGTTCTACGACCAAGACCGGACCGAGTACGACTCGCTGACCTTCTATGAACCGCTGGAAGTCGCCGCCTGTATGGGCAACATCTCGCATCTCGACGGGAAGCGGTTCGCCCACACCCACGCCGTCCTCTCCCGGCCCGACGGCGAAGCGATTGCCGGCCACCTGAACGCCGGCACCGTCTGGGCGGGCGAACTGTACGTCCGCGGATTCGATACAGAACTCAAGCGGGAGCACGACGAGCCGACCGATCTGGACCTCTGGGATATCTAAGATGCGGGAGGCCGACGAACAGTACTTCGAAACGCTCGAAACCCAGCTCGAAGCCGCCTTCGACGTGGCCGAGCGGGCCAAAGAGCGCGGCGGCGACCCGAAGCCAGAAGTCGAGATTCCGACCGCTCGTGACATGGCCGACCGGGTGGAAAACATTCTCGGCATCGACGGCGTGGCCGAGCGGGTGCGCGAGCTGGAGGGACAGATGTCCCGCGAGGAGGCCGCGCTGGAACTGGTCGAGGACTTCGTCGAAGGGACTGTCGGCGACTACGACAGCCGCGAAGGGAAGGTCGAGGGCGCGGTCCGGACCGCCGTCGCCCTGCTGACCGAGGGGGTCGTCGCCGCCCCCATCGAGGGCATCGACCGCGTCGAACTGCTGGAAAACGACGACGGGACGGAGTTCATCAACGTCTACTACGCCGGGCCAATTCGCTCTGCCGGCGGGACCGCACAGGCGCTCTCGGTGCTAGTCGCGGACTACGCCCGCGCGCTGCTGGGCATCGACCAGTACAAGCCCCGCGAGGAGGAAATCGGCCGCTACGCCGAGGAAATCGACCTCTACGACAAGGACACCGGCCTGCAGTACTCACCCAAGGAGAAGGAGACGAAGTTCATCGCCGAGCACATGCCCATCATGCTCGACGGCGAGGCGACCGGCGACGAGGAGGTGTCGGGCTACCGGGACCTCGAACGCGTCGACTCGAACTCCCCGCGGGGCGGGATGTGTCTGGTGCTGGCCGAGGGCATCGCGCTCAAGGCCCCGAAGATTCAGCGCTACACGCGGAACCTAGACGAGGTCGACTGGCCGTGGCTGCAGGACCTCATCGACGGAACCATCGGCAAAGACGAGGCCGACGAAGGAGAGGAAGGAGAGGACGCGAACGGCGACGACGCGGGCGACGGATCGGACGACGACAGGGACGAGGCTGACGAGCAGGCTGGACCGCCACGAGTCGACCCCGCCGACAAATACCTCCGGGACCTCATCGCCGGCCGTCCGGTGTTTTCCCACCCGTCGAAGGCGGGCGGGTTCCGGCTGCGCTACGGCCGGGCGCGCAACCACGGCTTCGCGACAGCCGGCGTCCACCCGGCGACGATGCATCTCGTCGACGACTTCCTCGCGACCGGGACCCAGATCAAGACCGAGCGGCCGGGGAAAGCCGCCGGCGTCGTGCCGGTCGACACCATCGAGGGGCCGACCGTACGTCTGGCTAATGGCGACGTGCGCCGCATCGACGACGCCGAGGAGGCACTGGCAGTCCGCAACGGCGTCGAGAAAATACTCGATCTGGGCGAGTATCTGGTCAACTACGGCGAGTTCGTCGAGAACAACCATCCGCTCGCACCGGCCTCCTACACCGTCGAGTGGTGGGAACAGGACCTCGACGCCGCCGGCGCGGATGTACAGGCGATGGAGGACTCGCCTCACATCGACCTCGCCGACCCGAGCGCCGAGGAAGCCATCGAATGGGCGACCGACTACGACGCCCCGCTGCACCCGAAATACACCTACCTCTGGCACGACGTGAGCGTCGACCAGGTGTGTGCGCTCGCCGACGCCGTCGAGGACGCACATGTCGCACAGGCCGATGGTGCGTACGCCGACCCGGAGATGGACGGCACAGCGGGCGACGCATACACTGATGCCGGCGCGCTCGTCCTGCCACGGAGCGACACCGTCCAGCAGACGCTCGAACACCTGCTTGTCGAGCACACACAGGACGAGGACACGATTACGGTCACCGACTGGGTGCCGCTGGTGCGGACACTCGGGTTCACCCGGTCGCTAGAGCGGGACTGGACACCGTCGGATCTCTCCGAGCACGCCCGGACCTACGGAGAGAGCGAGTCTGTCGACGCAATCGGCGTTTCGGAGGACACCGAACCCGAAGTCGGGCAGAACGCCATCGAGGCCGTCAACGAAATCGCGCCGTTTCAGGTTCGTGAGCGCGCCCCGACCCGCATCGGCAACCGGATGGGTCGCCCCGAGAAATCCGAGCGGCGGGACCTCTCGCCGGCCGTCCACACGCTCAGCCCCATCGGCGAGGCCGGCGGGGCACAGCGGGACGTGGCCAAGGCGACGAAACACGCTGACGGGATGAGCGATACGCCTGGCCAAGTCGAGGTCGAGGTAGCCCGGCGGCGCTGTCCCGAGTGCGGGACCGAGACCCACCAGGCGGGCTGTGCCGACTGCGGCGGCACCACCGAACCGGTGTACGTCTGTCCCGACTGCGAGGCCGAGGTCGAGCGCGACGAGTCCGGCCGGGCGGAGTGTGCCCGGTGTGAGACGCTCGCCTCGCCGACCCAGTACAAAGTGCTTGACCTGCAGGAAGCGTATCGGGACGCCCTGCAAAACGTCGGCGAGCGCGAGACGGCCTTCGAGCAACTGAAAGCGGTCAAGGGGCTCACCTCCGAGGAGAAGGTGCCGGAGCCGATGGAGAAGGGCATTCTCCGGGCAAAACACGACGTGTCGGCGTTCAAAGACGGCACCGTCCGCTACGACATGACGGATCTGCCGGTGACGGCGGTCCGGGCCTCGGAACTGGATGTCTCCGCCGAGCGACTCCGCGGGCTGGGCTACGAGGAGGACATCCACGGCGACCCGCTGACCCACGACGACCAGCTGGTCGAGCTAAAAGTGCAGGACATCGTTCTCTCGGACGGCGCGGCCGAACACATGCTCCAGACCGCCCGGTTCGTCGACGACCTCCTGGAGCAGTACTACGAGCTGGAGCGGTTCTACGAGTTCGACGACCGCGAAGACCTCGTCGGGGAACTCGTGTTCGGGATGGCACCTCACACCAGCGCGGCGACGGTCGGCCGCGTGGTCGGTTTCACCTCCGCAGCCGTCGGCTACGCACATCCGTACTTCCACGCCGCCAAGCGCCGGAACTGCTTCCACCCGGACACGCGGCTGTGGTACGAAGACGAGAATGACGACTGGGAGTACGGGACCATCGAGGAACTGGTTGAGGACCGACTTGAGGACCCCGAGGAAGACGACTTCGGGACGCTCGTCGAAGAGCTAGACGGTACTCTCACCGTGTCGTCGCTTGGCGAGGACGGCCCCTGTCGCCGGCCCGTCGACGCCGTCTCGAAACACCCCGCTCCGGACCACCTCGTCGAGATTTCCGTCGGCGACCGAACCCTCAGGGTTACGCCCGACCACACGATGCTCCGAGCCGACTCCGACGGGATCGAGGAAGTCCCGGCCAGCGGCCTGACTGCCGGTGACGAACTCCCCGCTTACGACGGCGGCGAAACGACGACGATGACGGCACGCGGGGAGGCTTCGACAGCAGCGACTGACGGCGCAGCCCCGACAGACACCGTCGAGACTGTCGAGTACGTCGAAAGCGACGTCGACAGCGTCTACTGTCTCACGGTTGCCGACACACACCGGGTGGCCGTCGAAGGCACCTACGTCGGTCAGTGTGACGGCGACGAGGACTGCGTGATGCTTCTGATGGACGGCCTGCTGAACTTCTCGAAGTCGTATCTCCCGAACCAGCGCGGCGGCCAGATGGACGCCCCGCTCGTGATGTCCTCGCGAATCGACCCCAGCGAGATCGACGATGAGGCCCACAACATGGACATCATGGACGCCTATCCCCGGGAGTTCTACGAAGCCACCCGCGAGATGAAAGACCCGACCGAGGTCGAGGACGTGATGAAAATCGCCGAGGAGACGCTGGGGACCGACCGCGAGTACACGGAGTTCCGCCACACCCACGACACGACCAACATCGCCGCCGGGCCGGACCTTTCGGCGTACAAGACGCTCGGCTCGATGGAGGACAAGATGGACGCCCAGCTAGAGATTTCCCGGAAACTGCGGGCCGTCGTCGAGAGCGACGTGGCCGAGCGTATCATCGAGTACCACTTCTTGCCGGACCTCATCGGCAACCTCCGGGCCTTCTCAAGACAGGAGGTCCGGTGTCTGGACTGCGGAGAGTCGTTTCGGCGCGCCCCGCTGACCGGCGACTGCCGGGAGTGTGGCGGCCGCGTCAATCTCACCGTCCACGAGGGGTCGGTCAACAAGTACATCGATACCGCTATCCGCGTCGCTGATGAGTTCGGCGCGCGGGACTACACGAAACAGCGGCTCAAGATACTGGAACGGAAAATCGAGTCGGTGTTCGAAAACGACCACAACAAGCAGTCAGGTATCGCAGACTTCATGTGAGCGACAGCGTCACCCGGATTCGTCAGGGCGACAGACGAGCGCGTGACAGTCGTCCGACGGGTGTTTTTCACCGTGGCGGTCCTGTCACGGGTATGGCCTCGTCCCGCGATTCAGCACCGCCGTTCGACTCCGGGGACCGGTCGGGTTCCCCGTCACCATCGCCCCGACAGACGCCCAGTACGATCTATCAGATACAGATTGCGCTGTTGCGCTCACAGGTAGCGACACTGGAAACCGCGCTCGAACAGGAACGCGAACACCGTCAGGCTGTCGTTGATCGGTACGAGCGCCTTCTCCACGGGGAATAGTCCGCGACTGGCTGTCGGGACAGTCCGTTGTGTTACTCGTCGCCGAGTTCGACGTAGGTCGTCTCGATGATGCGGCTGTCTCCGTTGAGCCGCTCGATGATGTCCTGTGGCGGCTGTTCGTCGAGGTTGTAAACGGACAGGGCCTCCCCGCCGATGGTCTCGCGGCCGTTGAACATCCCGGCGATGTTGATGTCGGCGTCGCCAAGCACCGTGCCGATGAAACCGATGGTGCCCGGCTCGTCACGGTTCCGGACGACCAGCATGTGCCCGTGTGGGACGGCCTCAATACGGTGGTCGTCGATACGGACGATGCGGGGCTCCTCGCCGCCGAACTGGGTCCCACAGACGGAGACGGACTCCTCGCCGTCGGAGACGGTGACGGTGATGAGGCTCTGGTAGTCCTCGGAGGTGCGGGTCTTGGACTCGGTCACGTCGATGCCCCGGTCCTCGGCAATCTGGGGGGCGTTGACGGCGTTGACCTGGAGGTCCGAGGGGGCGAACACGCCCTTCAGCGCGCTCGCGGTGACGTACTCTACGTCCTGCTCGGCGATGTCGCCGGCGTAGGTGACCTGGACTTCGGACATGTGGCCGCCGAACAGCTGGACGGCGATGCGGCCAGCAGTGTCGGCGAGGTCGAGGTACGGGCCGACCTGCTTGAACGTCGCCTCGTCCAGCGACGGCGCGTTCAGGGCGTTGGCGACGGGCTGGCCGTTGGCCGCGGCGATGATCTGGTCGGCCGTGGAGGTGGCGACGTTCTCCTGTGCCGCCTCCGTAGACGCGCCCAGGTGGGGCGTGACGATGATGTCCTCGACGTCGAGCAGCGGGCTGTCCTCGGGGAGGGGTTCCTCGCCGAACACATCGAGCGCTGCGCCTTTCAGGACGCCGTCCTCGACGGCCTCAGCAAGCGCTGGCTCGTCGATGATGCCGCCGCGGGCACAGTTGACGACGTAGCCGCCCTCGAGTTCGGCGAGTTCCTCCTCGCCGATCATGTTCTCGGTCTCGGGGGTCAGCGGCGTGTGGATGGTGATGAAATCGGACTTGGCGAGGCAGTCTTCGAGGTCGTCGACCAGTTCCGCGCCGAACTGGTCGGCGCGCTCCTGACTGATGTAGGGGTCGAACGTGACGATGTCCATGCCGAGGCTGCCCAGTCGCTTGGCGACCTGCTGGCCGACGCGGCCGAAGCCGACGACGCCCAGCGTCTTGTTGTTGACCTCCGTGCCCAGGAACTCGCCTTTCGCCCACTCGCCGCTTTTCAGGCGGTCGTGGGCCTGCGGGATGGAGCGAGCGGTGGCAAACGCCATCGCGACAGAGTGTTCCGCGGCGGCACGGACGTTACCTTCGGGGGCGTTGGCGACGATGACGCCGTGGTCAGTGGCGGCGTCGATGTCGATGTTGTCGACGCCGATGCCGGCCCGGCCGACGATGATGAGGTCGGGCGCGGCCGCGAACACTTCTTCAGTGACTTCGGTGCCCGAGCGGACGATGAGCGCGTTCGCGTCGGCCACTGCGTCGAGGAGCGCGTCGCCCTCGACCTCGTAGGCTGTTTCGACATCGTGGCCCGCCTCACGGAGTCGCGTGAGACCGGCGTCGGCGATAGGGTCCGTGACGAGTACCTTCATACCGAATCGAACTTACTGGGGCGGCATAACGCTTGTTTTCTCCGTCCGAGCAACTACGTGCAAGCACTCGGGCCGGAGTGGTCGCGCCGCTGATGGGGGTGTCCTGCTGAGCGGGACCGTTCAGTGAAAAGGAACCGACTGGGCGTGACCTATCGCCAGGCCGGGAGCGAGGCAGCGTCTGAGAGCGGGGTTGTGAGATAGGCGTCGTCTCGGGTCACGTCAGCGAGGATAAACTGGTCCGTTGGACCCTCTTCAACGGACGCCATGATGTCTCCATCCGCGGCCATCTCGACCGGAGCGACAGGTTCCGACTCCATGCATGATAATATGTAACAACCCTATAAAAATTTAGCGAAACCCAGAGAGGGGAGTGGTATGACGCTGGGCCAACTGTCTGACAATAGTTCACATCCTGTCAGGATTGGTATGAGCGGGGAAGTGAGTCAGCACAGCCAGAGCCTGATATCTCAACCAATAGCGGTTGAGCAAGGACTTCTGTTCACGCGCAGAGACGGGCTGTGGATATGGCAGAAGACGTAGTTGTTGCCAAGACACCACGGTCCCTCGGTTTCCGAGATAGCGCTTGCGCAGTCGTCAGAGATAGCCGATGGCCGTACAGCGTTCTACCCGAATGTCGAAAACGGACGGATGTTAAGGACTTAGTAGATGCGGGAAGGAAGTTCTGGCAGTATGAACGTTGCAGACGCTATGACGCCACGCTCGGAGGTCGTCACGGTTACTATACCCGGTACCCGTGATGACGCACTGGAGTACCTCCAAGAGCAGGCCTTCTCGTCGGTGCCGGTTATCAAGGAAACCGACGAGGGCGAAGAGTTCAGAGGGATTATTTCACGCGATGCGCTCATCGAGAGCCCCGACGAGGACCAGCTAGCCCTGCTCGTCGAGGAAGTCCCGACGATCAGCGAGGACACGTCTATCGAGGCCGCGGCACGGATGATGGTCGAAGACGACGAACGTCGCCTGCCCATCGTCGACGGCCAGCTCAAAGGCATCATCACAGTGACCGACGTGATTCGGTCTATCGCGAACGGTGACGTCGACGGCGACCAGATCGTCGGCGACCTCGCCAACCGAGACATCAACTGCGTGTACGAGGGCACGCCCCTGACCGTCGCCGAACGGGAGCTCTCTCACGCGAACGTCCCATACGGCGTCGTACTCGGCGACGACGGCGATATGTCGGGGATGCTCACAGAGGTAGACATCATCGCGGTCGCCCGGGTCGTCGAGGGCGAGGACGACACCGGCGACTCCATCGCCAACCAGGATGACGACTGGGCCTGGGAAGGCATCAAGGCGGTCGGCGGCCGGTACATGCCCACCCGCAACGTCGAACTCCCGGTCGAGCCCGTCCGCGAGTTCATGACCGCCGATGTCGTGACGGTGAACAAGCGCCGCACCGCCGAGGAAGCGGCACAGCTGATGATCGAGCACGACATCGAACAGATCCCGCTGCTGTCCGGTGACGAACTCACTGGCATCGTACGGGATATCGACCTGCTGCGAGGCCTATGAGCGAAGGCGAACGACTTACCGAGCTGGCCAAGCGTCGCGGTTTCTACTTCCCCTCTTCGAGCGCCTACGGCGGGGCGGCGGGCTTCTGGACCTACGGGCCACAGGGCGCTGCGCTGAAATCGAACATCGAGGACACCTGGCGGGACCGCTATGTCGTCAAGGAGGGCCATCAGGAAATCTCCGCCCCCGACGTGATGCCCGAGCCTGTCTTCGAGGCGTCGGGGCATCTCGACGGATTCGACGATATGATTGTCGAGTGCGGCGAGTGTGGCGCGACCCACCGCGCGGACCACCTCGTCGAGGACAACACGGACATCGAGGAGGCCGAGTCCCTGCCGAACGAGGAGGTCATGGACCTCATCGCTGAGCACGGCATCGAATGCCCCTCCTGTCACACGTCCCTGGCCGACCAGCCGGTCGACAACTTCAACCTCATGTTCGAGACCAATATCGGGCCGGGGTCGTCGTCGCCGGGCTACCTCCGCCCGGAGACCGCACAGGGCATCTTCGTGGAGTTCCCGCAACTCTCGGAGTACGCCCGGAACCAGCTCCCCTTCGGCGTCGCGCAAATCGGGAAGGCCTACCGCAACGAGATTTCGCCGCGGAAATCTCTCGTCCGCGTCAGGGAGTTCACCCAGGCCGAACTCGAACACTTCGTCGACCCCGAGGAGGACGAGCCGCCGCTTTCGGAGGTCGCCGACGTGACCCTGCCGCTGTACTCCGCCGCCGAGCAGCAGGCCGAGGACGGCGGCCAGCGCGAACTCACGGTCCGCGAGGCCGTCGACGAGGGCGTCGTCGAGAGCGAGTGGGTCGCCTACTACTTGGGCGTCTCCAAGGAGTGGTACGAGCGCATCGGCGTCGACATGGACCGATTCCGCTACCGCCAGCACCTCGCCGGCGAGCGCGCCCACTACGCCTCCGACTGCTGGGACGCCGAGAGCGAGGTCGACGGCGACTGGATAGAGATTACTGGCTTCGCGTATCGGGGCGACTACGACCTCTCGAAACACGCCGACCACTCCGGCGAGGACTACACCGTCTTCAAACAGTACGACGAGCCCGTCACCGTCGAACGGGCGACCGTCGACCCCGACATGAGCTACCTCGGACCGGAGTTCGGCGGGTCGGCCGGCGCGGTCGCCGACGCGCTCGAAGCGCTGGCCGAGCGGAACCCGGACGCCTTCGACGCCGACGAGGTCACCGTCGAAGTGGACGGGGAGTCCTACACCGTCCCCGTCGCGGAGACGAACTTCAGCGTCGACGAGGTCACCGAGAACGGCGAACACGTCCGGCCACACGTCGTCGAACCCTCCTTCGGCGTGGGGCGAATCATCTACACCGTCCTCGCACACTCCTACGAGACCGACGAGGTCGACGGCGAGGAGCGGACCTACCTCTCGCTGCCGCCCGAACAGGCCCCGACGACGGTCGGCGTCTTCCCGCTGATGGACAAGGACGGCATGGACGACCTGGCCCGCGACATCGCCGACGACCTCCGGACCGCCGGCCTCTCGGTCACCTACGACGACTCCGGGGCCATCGGTCGCCGCTACCGGCGTCAGGACGAAGTCGGAACGCCGTACTGTGTGACCGTGGATTACGAGAGTCTCGAGGACCGCGAGGTTACGGTGCGCGAGCGCGACACGACCGAACAGAAACGGCTCCCCATCGACGGGCTGGCGGAGACACTCGAACGCCTCAGTATCGGCGACCGCACCTTCGACGACCTGTAGATGGCCGACGAGGTATCCCGGCGGCTCGTCCATGTCACTGGCGCGGCGGTCCCGCTGGCACACCTTGGCTGGCCGGACTTGATTACGTGGCGCGTCGTGCAGGGGTTCCTGGCCGTGGCGCTGGTCGTCGTGTGTGTTCTCGAAGCCGTGCGGCTGACGACCGGGCTGGACTGGGTGGTGTACGACCGGCTCACCCGGGAGTACGAGCAGGACAACCCCGCCGGCTACGCGCTGTACATCGTCGGGATGGCTATCGTCGCCTTCGCCGTCGAACTGCCGGGCGTGACGACCGACGTCGCCGTCCCGGCAATGTTGATGCTCGCCATCGGCGACCCCATCAGCGGCCTGCTGGGCTCGGGCGACGCCAGCAACGTCAAGCAGGCCTGGGTCTTGCTGGTGATGTTCGGCGTCTGCACGCTGCTGGCCGCCCCCTTTGTTCCCCCCGCCGCCGCCGTTCTCGGGGGTGTCGCGGCGACGTTCGCGGACGGGGTCAAGCCCCGCATCGCCGGCTACGTCGTCGACGACAACTTCTCGATTCCGGTGCTGGGCGCGCTGGCGATGTGGGTCGGCGTCCGGTACCTCCCGTTCTGACCGGGCAATTCCCCGGCGTCCACTTTCACCGCGGTATCTGAACCCTTAACCACCGGCGGGACGAACGCGTGGGTAATGGCGACCACCGACGCCGGTGGCGAGCACGTCGAACGCCCGCTGGTGACGCCGGAGTTCCTGGAGAACCGCGGCTACCAGACCGAACTGGCGGAGACGGCAAGCACCGGGCACACGCTCGTCTGTCTCCCGACCGGCCTCGGCAAAACGACCGTCTCGCTGCTGGTGACCGCCGAACGACTCAACGCCGTCGGCGGGAAAGCGCTAATGCTGGCTCCGACGAAGCCGCTCGTCCAGCAACACGCCGAGTTCTACCGCGAAGCGCTGGAAATCGACGACGAGGACGTGGTCGTATTCACCGGCGAGGTCCGACCCGACGACCGCGCTGCTCTCTGGGAGGACGCCCGCATCGTCATCGCGACGCCGCAGGTCGTCGAGAACGACCTCGTCGGCAACCGCATCTCGCTGGCCGACGTGACCCACTGCACCTTCGACGAGTGCCACCGGGCGACCGGCGACTACGCTTACAACTACATCGCCGACCGCTACCACGCCGACGCCGAGGACCCGCTGGTGACGGGAATGAGCGCCTCGCCCGGCGACGACGAGGAGGCCATCCTCGGAGTGTGTGAGAACCTCGGACTCTCCGAGGTCGCGGTGATGACCGAGGACGACGCCGACGTGGCCGAGTACACCCACGACACCAGCGTGGACTGGAACCGCATCGAACTCCCCGAGGTCGTCGTCGAGATTCGGGACGCAATCAACGAGGTCATCAAGGACCGGCTGGCGCAGTTGAGGGAACTGGGCGTGACGAACAAGTCCTCGGCGGACATCTCCGAGCGCGAGATTCAGGGGATGCAGGCCGACCTCCGGAAACTGATGAACAACGACCAGAGCGAGGGCTACCAGGGGATGAGCCTGCTCGCCGAAATCCGGAAGCTCCGGACCGCCGTCACCTACGTCGAGACCCAGAGCGTCGAGTCCCTGCGGCGGTACTTCGAGCGCCTGAAGGAAGCCGCTCGTTCGTCGGGTGCGTCGAAGGCCGACCAGCGCCTCGTCAGCGAGCCGAAGGTCCGCGAGGCGATACGGAAAGCCGAGTCCTACGACGACCTGCACCCGAAGTTCCGCCAGACTCGAATGCTGCTCGCGGAGACGCTGGGCATCGAGAACGGCGAGCGGGTCATCGTCTTCACCGAGTCCCGCGACACCGCCGAGACGCTCGTGGACTTCCTCTCAGACCACTTTACGACCGAGAAGTTCGTCGGACAGAGCGACACCGACGGCAGCGAGGGGATGACACAGACCCAGCAACAGGAGACGCTGGACCGCTTCCGGAACGGCGAGTTCGAGGTGCTCGTCTCCACCTCCGTCGCCGAGGAGGGCCTGGACGTGCCCGAGGTCGACCTGGTGTTGTTCTACGAGCCGGTGCCGACCGCGATTCGGGCCATCCAGCGGAAGGGCCGGACCGGTCGCCAGGCCGAGGGCCAGGTCGTCGTCCTCCTGGCCGAGGACACCCGCGACGAGGCGTACTTCTGGAAGGCCCGCAACGACCAGAAGCGGATGAAACGCGAACTGAACGAACTCAAAAGCGTCGCCGGCGAACTGGAGGCCCGCCTCGACCAGACCGGGCTCGACGAGTACGAGGACGAAGAGGGGGACGCTTCGGGTGGAACAAAGAGCGAGGAAACCACCACACAGCAGTCGGATTCCACTGGAAACGGGAGGGGTAGCACAGCTAACAAGTCAGCCGATGATACCGACGGCAGCAACGGCCAGGCCGGACTAGACGCCTTCGCGGACGACTCGTCGGAAGCGTCCGGTGGGGATACCGAAGTCAACAGCGACGCGGCGACAGCCGACGAGGGGGATACCGCGACGCCGGACACGGGAACAGTCGCCACTGCCGGCCGCGATGATGAGGACGACCCCGTCGAAATTGTCGCGGACCAGCGGGAACTCGACTCGAACATCGCTCGGGACCTCTCGACGCGGGACGGTATCGAAACCCGACTCGAAACGCTGGCCGTCGGCGACTACGTTCTCTCTGACCGCGTCGTTGTCGAGCGCAAGACCGTCGCCGACTTCATGGACACGCTGACGGGCGGAGACCGGTCGATGTTCGAGCAGGTCGGGGACGCCACGCGAAACTACGGTCGGCCCGTCGTCGTCATCGAAGGCGAGGACCTCTTCGGTGCGCGCAACGTTCACCACAAGGCGATTCAGGGCGCACTCGCGTCGCTGGCGGTCGATTTCGGTGCGAGCGTGTTACGGACCAGTGGGGAGGACGAGACCGCCGATCTGCTGCAAGTCATCGCCGAACGGGAACAGGAGGTGGCCGACCGCGAGGTGAGCGTCCACGGCGAGAAACAGTCGAAGACGCTGCCCGAGCAACAGGAGTACGTCGTCGCCTCCATCGCCGAAGTCGGACCGGTAACCGCGCGCACGCTGCTGGACGCCTTCGGAAGCGTCGAGGCAGTGATGACCGCCGATAAAGAGGCCCTGCTAGAGGTGTCCGGTATCGGCGACGTAACGGCCGACCGGATTCGAGAAGTCATCGCCAGCGACTACGAGCCGTAGCGGTCCGTTCAGAACCGCGCTGCATCCAGCGCTTCCGCCGCTTCTCGGGCTGCCTGCAGATGTTCGCGAGCCTCGCGTGGGTTCTCGGTGGCCGCGGCGCGCTCGGCGAAGCGGTGAACCGTCTCGGCCAGTAGCGCAGACGCCGCATCGAGATTGGCCTCAATATCGCCGGTGTGACTATCGGTCGTCCGAGTCTGTCGAGCGGAAACAGGGGGGTTCTGTGTCGCTGTCTCACGCGGCTGGTCGTTGGTAGTTCGGCCGCTAGGCTCCGACGACGCACCTCTTCGAGCAGTCTGTGGCGCTGGCTCCGAGTGGTCTGACGCCTGGGTCGACTGGTCACCCCCCGCTTCGGGTGGAGCGGACGAGTTGGGTGTCGACGCCGTCGGTTCGGAGGGAGACTGTGAAGCGGTGTCGGGCTGGGTATGTGCGGTCTCCTGCTGTGCGTGTTCGTCCGTCGCGTCCACCGCATTCTCTGCTGTGTCCTCGGCAGCATCGCCGAACTGGACGCGAGCCTCGTCGCTCGGGTCGGCAGCCTCGATCTGGTCACTGTCGTCGGCCTGCCCCGCCTGTTCGTCAGCATCTGACGGGTCTGCCCCGTTTTCCTGCGTGTCGCGCGCGACCGGCTTCTGGCAGGTGGGGCAGAACTCCTGGCCGTCGTAGCGGAAAATGGGGTCGCCGCAGTCGCTGCAGTGGGCGTTGGTCATCGTCGCGCCCTTCAACAGGAGTTCGCTCATCTGCTCGGTCGTCTGGCGCTTCTCGTCTTCCTTCTCGAACTTCTCTCGGAGTTTCTCGCGTTCGGCTTCCTTATCGAAGTCGCTCATACCCGTCACAACGCCGCGGGGCTGAAAACCGTTTACGGGTGATACTGGCTGAACGATGCGCGGCGGAATCGGGGTTTCGACACGTTTAACGTTCGCGCCCGAGCCTTTTCGAATGGTATGACAAAGGTAAGCGTAGTCGGCGCAGCCGGTACGGTCGGCGCAGCCGCAGGGTACAACATCGCGCTCCGCGACATCGCTGATGAAGTCGTTTTCGTGGACATCCCCGATAAGGAGGACGACACGGTCGGGCAGGCAGCTGACACGAACCACGGCATCGCCTACGACTCGAACACGCGCGTCCGGCAGGGCGGCTACGAGGACACCGCTGGCTCCGATGTGGTCGTCATCACGGCCGGCATCCCGCGCCAGCCCGGTCAGACCCGCATTGACCTCGCCGGCGACAATGCGCCTATCATGGAGGACATCCAGTCCTCACTGGACGAGCACAACGACGACTACATCTCGCTGACCACCTCGAACCCCGTCGACCTGCTCAACCGCCACCTCTACGAGGCCGGCGACCGCTCTCGCGAGCAGGTCATCGGCTTCGGCGGCCGCCTCGACTCCGCGCGGTTCCGCTACGTACTGAGCGAGGAGTTCGACGCACCAGTGCAGAACGTCGAAGGGACGATTCTCGGGGAACACGGCGACGCGCAGGTCCCCGTATTCTCGAAAGTCCGCGTCGACGGGACTGACCCCGAGTTCAGCGACGACGAGAAAGAGCAGTTGCTCGGCGACCTGCAGGAGTCGGCGATGGACGTCATCGAGCGCAAAGGCGCGACCGAGTGGGGGCCAGCCCGCGGCGTCGCACACATGGTCGAAGCCATCCTCCATGACACCGGGGAAGTGCTGCCGGCCTCGGTCAAGCTGGAGGGCGAGTTCGGGCACGAAGACACTGCTTTCGGCGTCCCGGTCCGTCTCGGGAGCAACGGCGTCGAGGAAATCGTCGAGTGGGACCTCGACGACTACGAGCAGGACCTGATGGCAGACGCTGCAGAGAAGCTCTCCGACCAGTACGACAAAATCTCGTAACCCGGTCGAGCGGTACTGCGAGCGTTCGGGACTGACGCCCTCCCGGACTGCCTTTTTCCGCTATCGCCGTAAGAGACGCAGCTGTAACTGCGAATCGGCCGTTTGCCGGTCCACGATTGTTACGCGGGGTCGTCTTGGTCGTCAAGCAAATCGCCGTCGCGCCCGTCGTCGTCGATATCAGCACCGAGGAGTGACGCCCACTCTTCGAGGTGTGACTCCGATGTCGAGAGTTCTCGGTGGCTCATGGCGTTATCGGAAGCATCCACGGCATATTATATAATGGTTGTGCCGGCATTGATACTCAATGGTGTATGGAGCGGTTCTACGGGGTAATTCGGGGCTAGCGAACCAGTAAAACGAAAAGCCCGTGTCGATCACTCGGAGCGGATGGTTTCCGGAACCTGAATCGAGTAGTGGCCGTCCTCCTGCAGCGCGATGATGTACTCCTCGCGGTCGTACAACTCCATCAGGTTCAGTTCGTACTGGCCGGGTTCCAGTACTTTGATCGACTCGAACTGGTCGTTGAGTTCCGCTCGGAGTTCCTCCAGATCGGGGCGGTCCTCGCTGTCCGGCTCTGGTGGTGGGTCGGGGTCGGCACCGACGGGACGGAACTGGTGTTCGGATTCGGATGCCGACGGGACGTTCGACGGGAGTTCGTCCGGCTCGACGACATCCCCACGGGCGCTAGCCTGGGCCGAGTCCTCAGTCACAGACGTGCGGTCAGGTTCGGTCGACGGCGAACCGGACGTGTGGGATGGGTCACTCGGCTGTGCGTCAACCGACCGGTCGGCGTCGAAATGGGACTGCTCGGCGTCCCGGTCCCCGTCTGTAGCGGAACCGCTGACGAAGTCTCGTACTGAGGCAGCGGTTTTGCCAACGGTACGAGCGACGGTACTGTCAGGTCCCGGTGGTTCCGGTGGCTCCGCGTCCGGCGTCTCAGAGATGTCGGCTCCTTCGGGCTGATACTGGAACTTGTTCCCGCCGCAGTTGGGACAGCCCGAGAGCATCTCCTTCGACCCGTCGTCGAAGCCACGGCCACACTCCGTACACTGGTGGGGCATTATTTCCGAGAGACGAGGGCGCTGATGAGCGTTTCGTCCTTGTGGAGCGTCTCTATCTGGTTTGCCGGCCCGATAACCGTCAGCTTCTGGGTCGACTGTTTGCCCATCAACCGGTCGAGGATGCTGGCGTCGGCGGCCTCGGACTTGGGGTAGGTCTCGATCTCGATGCCGTTGAACTCGTCCGGACTGATTTCGGTCATCGTCACTTCGATGAGGCGGGACTCCTCGTCGGGGGAGAGCCCCTCTTCAAGGATGACGATGTTGCCGTCGCGGACGCCATCGAGAATCATCCGAATTTTTTCCATCGAGGCCAGCCCCGCCATGCGTTCGCCGCTGATGAGGTCGATCTGGACGCCGTCGTCTGGGTCTTTGACTTCCGCCATTATATCACCCGAAGTACTCCGCGATTTTGTCGTAGACTTCGTCCATGTTGTCTCCCTCAAGCGCTGATAGCGGAATCGTCTCGTGCTGTGGGTATGCGTTTCGGATGCGCTGGACCGAAGATTCTTCAAGATCGATTTTGTTCGCGAGGATCAGCACCGGAAGGTCCTGGCTCTCGATGATGCCGATGAGCATGGTGTTGACCTGCGTGAACGGATCGGTCGCAGAGTCGAGTACGTAAATAACACCATCGACATCCTCGCGGAGCCAGTGCATCGCTTCAGCGACGCCCTCAGTCGCTTCGCGGGAGCGACGGACGGCGTCGTCTTTCTCCATGTCGTGTTCAAGGAACTCGGTGTAATCGACCTTCGTCGTCACGCCGGGGGTGTCGACGATATCGATTGTCACTTTCTTCCCGTCGCGTTCGATCTCGACGTTCTCCTTTCGGCGCGCACGGCGAGTCTCGTGTGGAACGTGACTCTCTGGGCCGACAGCATCGCCGGTCCAATCACGTGCAATGCGGTTCGCCAGCGTCGTCTTACCGGCGTTCGGCGGGCCGTAGATCCCGATACGCTTCGGGTCCTCTTCGGAGAACAGCGTCGATGCCGCGCGTGAAATACTATCTTTGAGGTTTGTTAACAATCCCATCCTATCCTCCCGCCGCCCGGAGTCGTCCGGTATGGCGGCTCTGCCCGTAAAAGATAGGCGAATTCACTTAAGCCTACGTCAGACATTAGTCCCTATTCTGACATGGTGGGGCATAGCACAGATCAGCGTGCGGGCGTTGGGACGGAGACGAGCGAAAAGGGGGGACTATTCGAGTCAGCCCATCCTGACCCACGCGAGATGTATGTGGGTGTACCAACACAGCCCCCCACCCCTTCGTTTCAGGTGGAACGCCGCACACCCCTGGAGAGGGGTGGGAGACTTATCGGTCAAATTGGGAGCGCACTAGTTCTTCAGATCAGCGCGATACGTGATTTCACTAGCTAGAGCGGTCTAGACACTAGAAAACTGAACACTAACTCCTACTGACTATCTGTTTTATCTGGTGCGGGTTTGGTTTACGATATACCATATTAAATCTTTTCTCTTGTTACAGTACATTGTCGGCCTCCCTCCCCCCTCCCCCCGGGCCTGCTTCTAGTTCCACTGGAAACGAAGGGGTGGGGGGGTTACCCTGTTGGAGTCGGGTTCCGCTGCAAGCACCGGCTCCTCATGCGCTACCCTCATATTCACACAGCGTACCCGCTCCCGAAACTGCACCACCATTCTCTTACTCTCCGATCACTAGCTGCTGTATACTGCCCGTTTCACCCCAGTGAGATCGAAGCTATATTTCCCTTTATGACAACAGTACTCATGCGACAGAAAATATAAATATATCAACACACATCTTTCACAGGTGGTGTACCGAAATATTTAATATCGAATCACGGTACGGTTCATGTGGTTCAACTGGACACACCGGAGAGCGCTGATGCTCACTAACAACGGCACTGACGCACTCCTCGCTCCCTCTGTTCCGGTGTCTCCAACTCTCTCCACACGAAACGAAGGGGACCCCCTCGATCGACTATGACTGACGAAAGCAACAACTCGGCCCCGGAATCCGATCTGTCGACACCAGAAACGTCGAACGATGCCGACGGGTCCGACGGGCACCCCGGCTCCGAAACGGACCCCGACATATCGACCGGGCCATCAGATCTCGACGATGTCATTCTCGACAATCTCGATACCGGATCCGATGATCCCTCAGACGAAGCGTCCCGTGGCCTGTTCGACGACCTTCTCGAAGGGGAACCCATTTTCGAGAACAAGGAGGTCCTTCGCCCCTCGTATACGCCACACAAACTCCCCCACCGCGAGGAGCAGATCAACAACATGGCGACGATTCTCGTTACCGCCTTGCGCGGTGATACGCCGTCGAATATCCTCATCTACGGCAAGACGGGAACAGGGAAAACCGCGTCCGCGAAGTTCGTCAGCGAGGAACTCGAAACGACCTCACAGAAGTACGAGGTTCCCTGTGAGGTCGAGTATATCAACTGCGAGGTGACCGACACCCAGTACCGCGTACTGGCTCAGCTCGCGAATAAGTTCATCGACAAGAATGCCCGGCTCATCGACGACCGAATCGCCGAACTCGAAGACCTCCAGTCGCGCGCACGCGAGAACACGGCGGCTGCACTCGAAGAGACGGCGTTTGACTCTCTCGACGACATCGAAACCGAAATCAGTTCGCTGGAAGTAGACAAGGCGGAGTTCGAGGAAGTGCCGATGACCGGGTGGCCAACGGATCGGGTCTACAGCTCCTTTTTCGACGCAGTCGACTACCACGAGCGCGTGGTCGTCATTATGCTCGACGAGATTGACAAGCTCGTCGAGAAAAGCGGCGACGATACCCTGTATAACCTCTCCCGGATGAACTCCGAACTGGAGAACTCCCGCGTCTCGATTATGGGCATTTCTAACGACCTGAAGTTCACTGATTTCCTCGATCCTCGGGTCAAATCAAGCCTCGGAGAGGAGGAGATCGTCTTCCCGCCATACGATGCGAATCAGCTCCGGGACATCCTACAGGCACGCTCCGACGTGGCGTTCAAAAATGACGCGCTCACCGAGGATGTCATCCCGCTGTGTGCGGCCTTCGCTGCACAGGAACACGGGGACGCACGTCGTGCGCTTGACCTCCTCCGGACTGCGGGCGAACTCGCCGAGCGCGACCAGACCGACAACGTCCTCGAAGACCACGTCCGCCAAGCTCAGGAGAAGATCGAACTCGACCGCGTCGTCGAGGTCGTCCGGACGCTTCCCACCCAGTCGAAGATCGTCCTTTTCGCCATCATCCTTCTGGAGAAAAACGGCGTCCACAACATCAACACCGGCGAGGTATTCAACATCTACAAGAACCTCTGTGAGGAGATCGACGCCGATATCCTGACACAGCGCCGCGTCACTGACCTCATTTCGGAACTCGATATGCTCGGCATCGTCAACGCCGTCGTTGTCTCGAAGGGCCGATACGGACGGACGAAAGAAATCTCGCTGTCGGTTCCAACCGAGGAGACGGAGGCGGTACTGCTGTCCGATTCACGACTTGGCGATATCGACGATGTCCAGCCGTTCGTGCAGGCCCGCTTCGACAACTGATCTGCGGATTGCCCGACCGCCCGGCAGTCTCCGCCGTCGCAGGTGAAACAGTCTTCCTACCGAGAGTGGCGAGCTACCCGGACGCAGTCGTGTTCATGGCTGTCGACGCTGTTTCGCTCGTTACTGCCGGTTCTGCCCCGCTTGGTACCACATCGGTCGCTCCAGCCTGGTTCCACTGGAGTCGGACCTGTCCCAGCAGTGGGACCCGCATTTCCGCGGTACCGATGACCCACCCGGGCTTGACCGGTTCGCTGATTGGGCTGGAGCCGACCTGGTCGTACCGGCCGTTGTTGTCGCCCTTGGTGATGAAGCCGGCGTGGTCGGCCGGACAGGAGCTGAGTTCGTCACAGCTGTCCGCACTCCCGATGTAGTCCTTGTTCGCCCGGTCGTACCAGTTCTCGCCGGCATCAACCCACAGCATCGCTCGGTGGATGATCGGGGTCTGCCGACTGTTGCCGTCGGGCTCGTATACGATAACGTCGCCCGGTTGCTGGAACTTCCGATAGCTGTCGTCGTTCGCCGCAGTAACGACACCCCTGTGATCACCTGGGCCGGAGAACCGCTCCTCTTCCATCACGAACACGAGGTCGCCTTCCTTGATATGCGGGTCCATGCTCGGGCTTTCGATAGCGACCAGTGGGGGCCACACGCCGCTAACGGCGAACAGCAACACCCCGACAAGCAGGACTGAACCGGCGCTACTGACGATATCGGTCACGTACATCATCCCTCCCGGTCCCTCGGTTCCGTCCCCGTCCGACGACCGATGGTCTGACCCGGCCATTCGTACCACGAATACTCGGAGGCGGCCAATCAACCTTCTGTTGTTAGAGCGACCACTACCGTCCGAGTCAGTCAACTTGCCGCTGGCGCTGAAGCTTCTCCGACCCCTATAGTCGCTGCTGTGTGCCATAGCTGGGACGGCTGGACCCGGACGTACCCGAGACGCGGGATTCGGAAGATTCCGGTTCCAATAACCCACTGCGGGCGCACAACAGTACTCGCTCCGGTCACCTGATCGTATCTCGTGTTGGTCACTTTGTTGTCACCTTTCGTAATAAACCCAGCGTGGGGGGCCGGGCAGTTCCGAAGCTCGTCGCAACTGTCCGCGCTTCCGATGTACGTCTGGTTCGCTCGGTCGTACCAGTTCTCGCCGGCATCAACCCACAGCATCGACCGGTGGATAATCGGCGTTCGCTGTTCGTTACCGTTGGGTTCGAAGACGATGACATCTCCGGACTGCTGAAAGGTCCGATACCCGGTTTCGGCCCCGGTTGCCGCCGTTACAACGCCGTGACGCGCCTCCTGTCCGGGGAACCGTTCTGCGTCCATGACAAACACCATGTCACCGGTGTCGATGTGTGGTTCCATGCTCCCGCTCTCGATTGCGACAAGCGGGGGCCACACTCCGCTGACGGCAAACAGGAGCGCACCGACGAGCATGACCGCTCCGACGCTCGTACTGATGTCGCGGACGTACAGGCCGAGACGAAACGTTGGGCTGGTGTCAGCAGCCTCCTCCGTCTCGTCTGGCGACGTGCTGCTGGTCGATTCGTCCCGGCCCATCCTACCTCGGATTGCCGACAGCGGGGTATCAATCTTGTGACGACTGTCGGTCCGCTATCCTTTTGCCCGCAGACACTGAGTGTGGAACGTGCCTCTGGAGACGCCGGCACGAATCGTCAGCGAACTCGCGAGCCGCGGCTACAACGCGGAGCGCGAAGCAGTGACGCGGATCGCCGATACCCCGGATCCATCGGCGACACTGGAACGCGCACTCGAAACCCTGCCCGATGACGCGCTGAAGCTGACAACCGACCACGTCGAATCTGTGATTGAGACGGCAGAAGACGCGGGAAGCACGCCGAAAACCGGACCAGGCGCAGGAGACGAAATTACCGGCACCCCCCCCAATCCACACCCCCCCGTTTCAACTGGAACGAGTGCAGCCGCGTCGACCGAACCGGGTACGTCTTCTCCACCTGAAACGGAGGGGTCACGGGATGTGGACACATCCCTCCGGGCAATCGAGGTCGCGAACGACATGACCGGTCAGTCAACTGGGACCGGCGAGTACTCGGACTTCGTCTCGGTGTTCCGGGACCGCTACGAGAAACTGGCGAGCAAACTCCGTGGCAGAGTGAACCACCGGCCGACCGACGCAATCGAAAACATGGGTGGCGGCAGCGACGCGGCGCTCATCGGGATGGTCTCGGACATCCGCTCGACCGCCAGCGGGCACTGGCTCGTCGAACTGGAGGACACGAACGGGACCTTCCCCTGTCTGGTGATGAAAGACCGCCCTATCGCCGACCTCGTCCAGCAGTTGCTCATGGACGAGGTCATCGCCGTCGAGGGAACGCTGGCCGACGACGCCGGCATCCTGTTTGTGGACTCGCTGTACTTCCCGGACGTGCCC
Organism: Haloarcula sp. Atlit-120R; assembly: GCF_003665885.1. Lineage (NCBI taxonomy): Archaea > Methanobacteriati > Methanobacteriota > Halobacteria > Halobacteriales > Haloarculaceae > Haloarcula > Haloarcula sp. Atlit-120R. The sequence goes on from NZ_QPLN01000001.1 coordinate 1,178,445, forward strand.
CGAACGCACAGCCCCTCGACCGCTGACCGTCACGTTCAGGCGGCACTCATCTCAGACATCCACGTCGGCAGCCAGGAGTTCATGGAGGACGCCTGGCACCGCTTCACGGACTGGCTCCACACCCCAGAGGCTGAGACCGTCGAGTATCTCCTCATCGCCGGCGACATGGTCGAGGGCGTCGGCATTTACCCTGAGCAAGACGAGGAACTGGACATCATCGACATCTACGACCAGTACCGCGCATTCTCGGAGTACCTCAAGGAGGTTCCGGGCGATATGGAAATCCGGATGATTCCGGGCAACCACGACGCCGTCCGACTGGCCGAGCCCCAGCCCGGCTTCGACGAGGAACTCCGGGACATCATGACTGCCCACGACGCTCAGGTCCACTCTAATCCCTCGTTGGTCACCGTCGAGGGCGTCACGGTGCTGCTGTACCACGGCGTCTCGCTGGACGAGGTCATCGCCGAACTTCCGGATGAGGAGGCCAGCTACGAGGAGCCACACAAGGCGATGTACCAGCTCCTGAAGAAGCGCCACGTCGCGCCGCAGTACGGCGGTCACACCCGGCTCGCCCCCGAGGACCGCGACTATCTGGTCATGGAGGAGGTCCCGGACGTGTTTCACACTGGCCACGTCCACAAGCTCGGCTGGGGCGAGTACCACAACGTCGTTGCGCTGAACTCCGGGTGCTGGCAGGCCCAGACCGCGTTCCAGAAGAGCGTCAACATCGACCCCGACGCCGGCTTCGCGCCGATTCTGGACCTGGATACGCTTTCGATGACGGTCCGGAAGTTTACCTAACCACCTTTTTCCACGGGGGCCTCGCGCTCGCCGGGGCCGAGCGCTCAACCCCCGTACAAAAACGTGGGCGAAAAAGGCCGGACGCTCACTCCGTTCGCGTCCGGTGAAACCGGTCGCCAGGCGACCGGTATGCTAACCGCCCGGCACGACCGCAGGCCTGCCCTTCCCCGGGTCGCTTCGGGTGCGACAGTCGTCGCACCACTCGCTCCCGGCCCGAGTACTTCTCTTCGTGTTCTTCCAGAAGCACGATACTGACTCCACACGGCCTTCCGCGCCCGAATACGTCCGGAAACGGCCCGAATAATCACCGCTATCTCGTAGCAGTGGCGGGGCTCACCGGTGTGGTCGTTATTAAGACCCATCAGGTGAAAGCGGAGTGTATGAGCGACGACCAAGACCACGGATTCGAAACCGACGCCTTGCACGTCGGCCAGGAAGAGCCAGACGCTGAAACCCGTTCCCGCGCGCCGCCACTGTACCAGACCACCTCCTACGTCTTCGAGGACGCCGAGGACGCCGCAAAGCAGTTCGCGCTGGAGAAGCCGGGCCACATCTACTCGCGGCTGATGAACCCCACAGTTGGGATGCTGCAGGAACGGCTGGCGGCGCTTGAGGGCGGGGTCGGTGCGGTCGCAACCGCCTCCGGGATGGCGTCGTTAAACCTCGCCACCTTCCTGCTCGCCGATGTCGGCGACAACGTCGTCACCGCATCGTCGCTGTACGGCGGGACCTACACCTACTACACCCACACTTCGCCGCGCAACGGCGTCGAGACCCGCTTCGTCGACACGCTCGACTACGACGCCTACGCCGAGGCCATCGACGAAAACACGGCCTACGTCCACTGTGAGACCATCGGCAACCCGTCGCTCGTCACGCCCGACTTCGAGCGCCTCGCCGAAATCGCCCACGACCACGGCGTCCCCTTCTTCGTCGACAACACCTTCGCGACGCCGTACCTCTGTAACCCAATCGAGCACGGGGCCGACCTCGTCTGGAACTCCACGACGAAGTGGATTCACGGCCACGGCACCACCGTCGGCGGCGTCCTCGTCGATGGCGGCTCCTTCCCGTGGGAGGAACACGCCGACAAGTACCCCGAAATTGCCGGTGACAACCCCGCGTACCACGGTGTCAACTTCCGGGAGCGATTCGAGGACGCGGCCTTCACCTACGCCGCTATCGCTCGCGGGCTCCGTGACCTGGGCTGCCAGCAGTCGCCCTTCGACGCGTGGCAGACGATGCAGGGTCTGGAGACGCTGCCCGCACGGATGGACCGCCACTGTGACAACGCCATGGGGGTTGCCGAGTTCCTCGCTGACCACCCCGAAGTATCGTGGGTCACCTACCCCGGCCTCGACGACCACGAAACGCACGACACCGCCAGCAAATACCTCGACGGTGGCTACGGCGGCATGATAACGTTCGGCCTCGACGCGGGCTACGACGCCGCCCGGACGACCGTCGAATCGACCGAGATTGCGTCGCTGCTGGCCAACGTCGGCGACGCGAAGACGCTCATCATCCACCCGGCCTCGACCACCCACCAGCAGCTCACGGACGAGGAGAAGGCCGCCGCTGGCGTCACTGACGACATGGTTCGTCTCTCTGTTGGCACTGAGTCTGTCGAAGACATCAAAGCCGACCTCGACCAGGCAATCGGCCAGGCAACTAACTAACGAAGAATACGGTATTCTACAGAACTTTTCTGAACGTGCGTATCAAAGTACTGCAATAATTCATCTATTCATTAGGCTTATTACGGGAGAAGACAATGCATTCAATGAACCGTCGCTGGTAGCGAGCACGCGTCGGTTCACGCTCAACCATACTCTGTCATTGGTCCGACAACGACTGCTCGCGTCCGTGGGGAGCGTGCCTCTCCCCGTTTGTTCTCCGTCTACCGTGCAGCGTACAGGTCGTGACCGTGAGCGACAAAAACAGAGATTCGTTACAGGATTCCTTCGGCTTCCAGCAGCTCGTACAGTTCGTCCATTGTCTCGACTGTCGTGTCACACGACGGCGCGACGGCCGGTTTCGGGTCGAAGCCGATAGCCAGGTTCGACACTTCGAGCATCGGGAGGTCGTTGGCCCCGTCGCCGACGGCAACAGTCGCGTCCCGGTCTTCGCCGGTGACGGCGGTGACGACTTCCATCGCGTCGTCTTTCGTCCCGGAGATGAGCGGCCCGCGCACTTCGCCGGTCAGCTTTCCGTCTGCCACGGGCAGTCGGTTGGCGACGATGGCGTCAACCTCGACCCCCTCCGTTTCGAGTGCAGCCTCGACGCCGCGCTCAAACCCTCCAGTGAGGATAGCGACGTAGACGCCGGCGTCTCGTAGCGCAGTGATGACCTCGGCTGCACCCGGACGCAGGGCGACCTCACTGAAGGCCGCCCGGGCCTGTTCATCCGAGAGGCCTTCCAGCAGCGCACAGCGCTGGCGCAGGCTCTCGGCGTACTCGATTTCGTCGTTCATCGCGCGCTCGGTGATGTCGGCCATGTCCTCGGCCGTCCCGTTCTGGCTCCCGAGCAGGACCGTCATCTCCGAATCGGAGAGCGTCCCGTCGAAGTCGAAGGCGACTAGCATTACCCGTCCGTTTCACGTGGAGGGTTTCAAACTATCCGGTTTCCGGTCGGTCGCCGTTCCGAACCCGTACTCAAGGCTTCGGCGGCGGCCCGTCGTAGGCGTCCATATCTTGGTAGAAATTCAGCATCGCGAACTTGAGTTTCTCGGGCCCGATATCCACCATCTCGCGGCGTTCCTCCGGCGGGAAGGTCCCGCGGACGGCGTAGTCGTGCATCTCCATCTCGGCGGCCTCCGTGTAGCGCTTGTCAAGCAGGATGCGCGCGCCGAAGTCCTCGGGCGAGCGGACAACTCGTCCGAGGGCCTGCCGCGTCTTTCTGACCGTCGGAATCTCGACGGCGTAGCGCCAGCCGGCCTCGTCCTCGTCGTCGCCGAAGGCCACGTCGTAGGCGTCCTGGACGGCATCCATCCGGTCGTCGAGGTGGGGGTACGGGACGCCGACCACGACGACGGTCCGGGCGTCGTCGCCGTCGTAGCTCACCCCCTCACCGAGCGTCCCCCACAGCGAGGTGTAGAGGACGCCGTCGTCGCCGTCGGTAAAGGCCTCCCGGAGGTCCCGGGCCTGCGTGCCCGGCTCGTCGAGGTATCGCGTCGCGCTCACGGCGGTCATGTCGTGGTAGCGCTCGGCCTCGCTGTAGGAGGGGCAGAACACAAGTGTGTTGCCGGGGGTGAACCGGACGATGTCTTCGAGCGTGCGGGCGATGCGCTGCTGGGTCTGTGGGTCGTCCCGTTCGCTGGAAAACAGCGCCGGGCCGTCGACGGCATAGGTCCGCCGGCGCTCCTCGGGGAACTGCGCACCGTAGGCCATCGTCACCGGGTCGTCGACGCCGACGACGTTCTCGGTCACGTCGAACGGGCGCAGCGTGGCACTCATCAGCACCGCCGCGTGCAGGTCGGAAAACAGGTCGCGGGTCACCTGCTCGGGGATGCAGGTGTACAGTTCCGCGCGGCCGTACACCTCGTCTGTCGATTCGTCCCGGCGGACGCTGACGACGGGGTACTGACCGGTCTCGTCCGTTTCATCGAGCCAGTCGGAAATGAAGCCGGCGGCCTGCAGCGTCTGGCATTCCTTTCTGGTGTCGAGGTCTCCTTCTTTGAACGCCTCCTGGTAGCGAGCGTCGAGGTCCCGGCCGAGGTCCAGCGCGTGGTCCAGTTCCTCGTGGAAGCCGGGGCCGGTGTAGCTCTGCAGGAAGGCGAGCGTCAGGTCGTCTTTCCGGTCGTCGTTAGCGATGGTCACGTCGTCCCAGTGCTCGTCGACGGCCGCGCGCCCGCCGAACTCGAACGAGTCCTCGTAGGCTTCGACGAGCGCGTCCCGGAACGTCTCGATGACGTTGGCCGCGGCGTCGGTCCGGGCGTCGTCCTCGCCGTCGAGTTCCTCGATGGCCTGGTCGAGCGTGTTCTCCGTCAGCGTCCGCCGGGCGTGGTCGCGTGCGGCCGATTCGACGTTGTGGGCCTCGTCGAAGACCGCGATGATGTCCTCGGGGTCCCGGCCGATCCAGTGGAAGAACTGCTCGCGGATGGTCGGGTCCAGCAGGTGGTGGTAGTTACAGACGACGAGATCGACGCCGTCCATCCCCTCTTTCAGCAGTTCGTAGCCACACAGGCCCTGCTGGTGAGCGTACTCGTACACGTCATCGGGCGTCCGGACGTCGTCGAACAGCCAGGAGTAGAACTCGCTGGTGTCGACAGTAAGGTTCCGGTAGTAGTGGTCGCAGGTCGAGCGTTCGGTTTCGATTTCCTCGCGCTCGTCCTGCAGGTCCCGGAGTTCCTCGACGACGGCGTTACGGGCCTCCATCGCTTCGCTGCTGCCCGCCTGGCCGTCCGAGAGGAGTTCGCCCTCGCGCTGTTCGAGTTCGGCGATGTCGTTCTCGACCTCGACCAGGTCACGGGTCGTGTCTCGAAGTGCCTGACACTCCTCGTAGTCCACGTCGATGTGGCACATCGAGCCCTTGCCCCGGAAGACCACGGCCCGCAGGCGCTCCTGGTCCGTTATCGCTCTGGCGTCCTCGACGAACTGGCGCATCTGCTGGTGGACGTTCGTCGTGATGACGACGGTCTTGCCCGTCTCGCGGGCGTGTTCCAGCGCAGGGACCAGCGATGCAAGCGTCTTTCCGGTCCCACAGGCCCCCTCGAACAGCACGTCCCGACCCTCTTCGAGGGCGTCGTATATCGTGCCCATCGCCTCCTGCTGATGGTCGTACGGCTCTTCGAAGGGGAAAAACCGCATGTAGCCGTCGTCTGTCGTTGCCACGTGCCCCGATTGGCCGTTCACCGGCAAAAGGGTTCGCCCCCACAGCTACTTGCCGCGAGCGCTCCTCAAGAGATACATGTGGCGTGTCACGCTCGCCGTCGGTATTGCCCTTCTCGCGGGGTGTTCCGGCTTCCTCCCGGCTGGCCCGTCGGCGGACGACAGCGACCCGGTGACGCCAGCGCCCGTCCCCACTAACACACCGGAGGCGACGGTCACAGTCCCGACCAGCGACGGGAGGGTCGACGTGGACCGACTGCTCGACCGCCATCAGCGGGCACTTTCGAACCGGAACTTCCATCGACACGTCGAACAGGCCGGGCCACAGAACACGCTCGACGTCTGGATCGACCGTCAACGAGGCATCCAGCGGGTCAGACAGCGGTTCGGTCCGATATCGGACGACGTGGTCCTCGCCGACGGGACGCTGTACACGAACGTCCGGGACGACCCCGATACGCCGTACGCCACCACGCCAGCGACGCCGAACACGTCGCTTGTCGCCTCGCCGCCCGGCGTTGACCTGCTTCGACGGCTCCTGTCGAACACTGCGTATCGGACGGTGGCGTCCGTCCAGCGGAACGGACGGCCTGTCGCTGTCCTGGCCGCAACGAATGCGGTCGAGACACCAACCGCCGAAAACGAATCCGCGGTCGTGCGGTCACGGCTGTACGTCGACCGACAGGGAGTAATCAGACATGTCGAACACACTGAACAGCGGCCGGAGCGGCCGGATATCGACACGACGATGACGGTCACAACCGACATCGCCCGCGTCCCGATTCCGTGGTGGCTCGAAGACAACGACCCTTACAGTTCCGGCTCGACGTAGGCTTTCCTGATGTCGTCGTTGGTGTCCTGCATCGCCGATTCCAGCGCCGTTATCTCGTCGTCTATCGACTCCGTGTCCAGTGCCGGGTCGAACTGCAGGTCTGCGAAAACGATGACCTCGTTCGGCCCGAAGTAGACCGTCCGGAAGCCGATAATTTCGTCCACGTGTTCGTTCTGCATGACAACCTCACGGAGGCGCTGTTCCTCGTCCGTCGGGAGACTCTCCCCCAGCAGGAGCCGCTTGTTCTCCCAGGCCAGTGCCAGGGCGAAGCCCATCAGCATAATCCCGATGAGTAGTGCGGAAACCCGGTCGAAGAAGGGGTTACCGGTCTGCTGCTCGAGGAACAGGCCGACCAGCGCGATGACGATCCCCGCGAGTGCGATGGCGTCCTCGGTCAGGGCGGTCAGCGTCGTCACGTCGCTGGTCTTGCGGAACGCCTCGCGGTATCCCGACCAGTCGTTGCGGTCTATCTGTCGCTGCATCTCCGCGCGGGCCTTCACCAGTGCGTACGTCTCAAACACGAACGCACCGAGGAGGACGGTGTAGTTGACCCACAGCGGGTCCAGCCACGCCGGGGGCTGGAAGGAAAAAAACAGGAACTCGACGGCCTCGCCGGCGTGTCCACCACCGCCGTGGCCGCCGGCCGTGAGCTCGTTCCAGCCGTGTTTCGCGCTCTCCCAGCCGGCGATGCCGAACAGGAACACGGAGACGAGGAAGCTATAGAAGAACTGTGCCTTGCCGTACCCGAAAGGATGACGGCGGTCGCGCTCCCGTTCGCTGAACCGAATCCCGATGAGTAGAAACACCTGATTCCCGGTGTCTGAGATGCTGTGGTACGTCTCCGACAGCATCGCGGCACTCCCCGTGAGAAGGAAGCCGAAGAACTTCAGAATCGCAATCGCGCCGTTGGCTATCAGTGCGGCGATGACGACTGATTTACTCCCTGCCATTATTTTTCCGTCACGACCGTAACGCAAAATGCTTCTGGATTTATACCTGGCCCCGCTACCGTCAGTATGCTCACTGCTATCTCAGACACGCACGGAACGGAGGACCACCGGCTGACAGGTCGGACGCTTGCCGCTGTCCGCGACGCCGACCATGTTCTCCATGCAGGCGATTTCATGACTGAGCAGGTCCTCGATGCCATCGAGGCCGAATGCGACGAACTGACCGGCGTTGTCGGGAACAACGACAGACCACCGGTCCCTGATCGACTCCCAGACGTTGCGACCGTCTCTTGGGAAGGGCTGACCATCGTCGTTGTCCACGGGCACGAGCACACCGAAACCGCACTCGGCATGCTGGCCCGACAGGAGGCGGCCGACATCGTCGTCGTCGGTCACTCACACAAACCCGTACTGACCGATTTTGGCGGCTGGACGCTGGTTAATCCGGGTAGCTACGCCGACCCGCGGCGCTATCAACCGGCCCACGCGGAACTGGACGTGATGGCTGGCGACGTTCGCGTCCGCCTTCGCTCCCCGGACGGGACGCCGATTTCGACGACTATCGTCAATCGGTGAGCGTATCGTAGCGACGCTAATTGTGGTAATACCGGAGCAAACCGGCTGCAGGCGGTTACTGCCGGATATACCACAGCGCCGCCATGCCCGCGATGACAAATGCGCCGCCAGCGAAGAACGCAAGGCCCGGCGGAATCACGGCGGCAGCGGCCTCGGCACCGCCCTGTGCGGCAGTGTCGAGTGCACCCGCAGTAGCCTCGAAGCCGCCGTCGGTCACAGTCGCGTTCTCGGCGTAAAAACTCGGGTCCCGGCTGCCAGTGTCCGCACTCCCGGACGACACTGTCGGGCCGCCAAACAGCGTTCCCTGCCCGCTCCCGAACACTTGCTGGACCAGCAGGCTTGCGAAGCCGATGATAGCGAAACCGCCGATAATGTTCGCCAGCGCCGCCCGGAGTCCCGACGTTTCCTGTTCGTCACCGGCACAGATAACGAGTGGCTGGTTGGCCGGTGCGAATACATCCATCTCGCGTCCCTTCTCGGAGTACGCCGTATCGACGACCTCGACCGCGCCGGCGTTTTTCAGTTTCTTCAGGTGATACTGTGCGTTCTGCAGCGACGTATCCACCCGGTCGGCCAGCTCTGACGGCGGTGCCGGCTCCTTGTTTAGTTCTGACAGTAAATTGCGCGCTGTCTCTGCCGAGAGTGCCGACAGCACGTCGTCCGCATCATCACTGTCGACACCGATGACTCGGGGTTCGGCGTCCGGGGTCGCCGGGTCCCGAGAGGGCAGCAACGACATGACTATCTGTATGTTCTATGGGATTATGAGTCTTTGCCAAAGCACAGTGACCGTTGTAGCTATCGGTCAAACCCGTATTTTACCCTCCAAAATCGACCGGTAGACGCCCGAAGACGCTCCTCCCGAAAGCATTTTCATCTCGGCTCGACAACCGCCGGTATGGCCGACCTGCTCACATACGCACTCCTCGCTGCTGTGCTCCTGTTTTTTTTCTTCATGTATCTGATGCTCCGGCGGACCTTCCAGGGCTTCAAAGAAGGGTTCCAGCAGAGCAAGAAGAAGTAGCCGGGAGGGTAACGATTAGGGGGCGTCGGTGGTGCCTATCTGTATGGACCCACGTATCCGCGAACACGCGGAAGTCATTGTCGACCACTCTATCGATTTGAGCGAAGGCGACAACCTCGTTATCGACGCGCACCCACAGGCTGCGGATCTCGTTACGGCGCTACACGAGTTCGCTGCTGACCGCGGCGCAAATCCGCTTGTCGTGCAGGACCGCCTCGGCGAGCGGTTCCGTCGCGCCTACCTCCGCAACCGGGACGAGTTCGAGACGCCGAGCCACGTCGAGGCGCTGTACGAGGAGATGGACGCGTACATCGCCATCAAGGGGAGCGACAATGTCACCGAGACCAGCGACGTCGACCCCGAAACGACGGCCGCCTATCAGCAGTCCCAGCAGCCGCTCCTGAACGAGCGGCTCTCGAAGACCTGGTGTCTCACGCAATACCCTGCGCCCGCCAACGCCCAGCTCGCCCAGACGTCCACGGAAGGGTACGAGAACTTCGTCTGGGATGCTGTCCTCAAAGACTGGGACGCCGTTCGCGAGCACCAGTCACAGATGGTCGAGATACTCGACCCCGCCGACGAAGTTCGCATCGTTTCCGGGGAGACAACGGACGTGACGATGTCCATCGCCGGTAACGAGACGCTCAACGATTACGGCGAAAAAAACCTTCCCGGCGGCGAGGTGTTCACCGCACCGGTCCCAGACAGCGTCAAGGGCGAGGTGCTGTTCGACAAGCCGCTGTACCACCAGGGCCGGGAAGTGACTGATGTCTTCCTTCGCTTCGAGGACGGCGAAGTCGTCGAGCACAGCGCCGCGAAGAACGAGGACCTCCTGACAGAGGTGCTGTCAACCGATGACGGCGCGAGCCGACTCGGCGAACTGGGTATCGGAATGAACCGGGATATCGACCAGTTCTCCTACAATATGCTGTTCGACGAAAAGATGGGCGACACCGTCCATATGGCGGTAGGACGAGCTTACGACGCCACTGTCGGCGAGGACAACGAACAAAACGAGTCCGCCGTCCACGTGGACATGATTGTCGACATGAGCGAGGACTCGTTCATCGAAGTCGATGGCGAAGTCGTCCAGCGAAACGGGACGTTCGTCTTCGAAGACGGGTTCGAGGACTGAGTACTGACCGCGAACGGAGTGAGCGGCCGGCCTTTTCATCGACGTTTTTCAAGAAGCGGTCGCCAGAGGCGACCCGACGCAAAAAAAGGTCGGCGCAGGTCGTCCAGCGAAACGGGACGTTCGTCTTTGAGGACGGATTTGAGGACTGAGTACCGACCGCGGCTATCGGCTGCTGGACGTTGACGGCTCAGTCGTCCCCTGTCGACTCTGCTCCCGTTCGGTCCTCGACGGCCGTCTCGAACACGTCAGTCCCACTGTCGATAGTGTCGGATTCGTCGACGGTGAACGTTTCCAGCAACTGCCCGAGGTCGGTGGCGCGGTCGGAGAGGTTCGCGACGGATGACTCGACGTCATCGACGGCCTCGACCTGCTCGGTCGCCGCGTCGGCGACGGCGGCCGCTTCGACAGCCGTGTCGTCGCTGATGTCGCCGACCCCTTCAACCATCGAGACGACCTCTTGTGTCGACTCAGCCTGCTCGTCTGTCGCGCGGTCGATCTCTCGCATCCCGCTGGTCGCACCCTCGATATCGCCGACGATGTCGTCGAACGCATCGAGGGCATCGCCGACCGTCTCGGTTCCAGTATCGACTTTCGACTGTGTGGCGTGCATCTCGTCGACAGTGCGCTCGACCTGCTGACGCATCTCGCCGATAGCGGCCTCGATATCGTCGGTCGCTGTCACCGTCTCGTCGGCGAGCGCTTTCACCTCGTCGGCAACGACGGCAAAGCCGTCGCCATCGCCTTCACTTCCGGCTCGGGCGGCCTCGATGTTGGCGTTCAGCGCGAGCATCGTCGTCTGGTCGGCGATGTCAGTGATGAGGTCGGTAACGGATTCGATTTCACCCATCAGTGCGTCGAGTGCTTCGACCTGTGTGACAGTCTGGTCTGTCGACCGTTCGATCTCGTCGAGCGCCGTCGCCGCGCGCTCGGCAGCAGCTCGTCCGCTTTGTGACCGGCTGAGCGCTTCGTCAGCCCGGTCTCTGACCGTGTCAGCGGCGGTGGACACCTCCTCGACAGTCGCCGAAAGGTCTTCGAGTTCCGTCCAGACGGTTTCGAGCTTCTCCGACTGCGTCTCTGCCCCGTCGGCCATCTCTGCGGCCGAGGATTTCACGCTGGTACTGCGGTCCTGAACTGCGTCGACGTTCTCCGAGACGGTCTCGGTTGCGGTGTCGACGGCCTCACTGAACGCTCGGACCTCGCGGATGGTGTCTTCCCACTCGTCGAGCAGGTCGTTGTAGGCTGTTGCGATCCGGGCCATCGACTCGGCGTCAGCGTCGGACGACATCCGTGCTGTCAGGTCGCCGTCGGCGCACGCAGCCATGACCTCGGCGTAGTCTTCGGCGCGGTTCTGGAGCCTATCGCTGAGTGTCTCCGCGGCTTTGCGAGCCGCTTCTGCCTCTTCTTTCGCCGACTCGGCCTCTTCTCTGGCGGATTCGGCGTTCTCCCTGGCCGCCTCCGCGTCAGCGATCTGCTCGCGGAGCGACTGCCCCATCTCGTCGAAGGCGGTGAACAGCTGTCCGATTTCGTCGGACCGAGATGTCTCGAGCGTCACGTCGAGGGTGCCTGCGCGCATCTCGTCGGCCGTCGTTGCGAGTTCAGAGAGAGCTGTCGCCGAGCGCCTGCTCATCGCAACGGTCACGCCGCCGAGGATCACTATTGCGGAGATGAGCGTCAGGAGGAGACTGGTCGCAATCTGGTTACGGAGGGCATAGGCGCTCGATGCAGGCACTTGTGTCACGACCGTCCACCGGATGCTGTCGAGGCTCGAATACCCGTACACTGTCTCCGATGACTGGGTAAAGCCGTTGCCGCCCTCGCGTGTGACCGTAGTGACGGCCTCGCCCGGTATACTGTTGCCGACGACAGCCGTTCCCTCCGGTCCGAGAATCGTCGTCTCGCTGTCGGCCAGCGACCCACGGAACGATTCGGTACGCGCGGAGAGGTTCGCCTCAACGACGATGACGTGTTCCGTGTTCTGCGGCGCGGAGCTGACGAACGCCAGGACGCTGTCGTTTGTTACCGGTGACTTGTAGGGCTCTTCTGGGACAACGACAGTCCCGGACGTATCTGTCTCGTTGTCGATAGCTGCCATCTCCGACCCCCATGGAACGTTGAGGGATGCAAGTGTCTCCCCGCGGACCCCGCTCGCGGTGCTCGCCTCGACCGTGCCGTCCGAGGCTTGCACGTAGTGGACGGCGACGAACTCCGAGGTGAGGTCGCTCGATTCCAGCAGGAGGTAGTCCCTGATGACGCTCGGTTGCCCGTTCTGGAACTCCTTGACCGACGAGAGCGTCTGGGTCTGCCGTCGGAAGCCGTCGACCCAGTTGTCGAGCCCGTCAGCCTGTAACTCGGCGGTCGAGACGACCTGTGTCTCCACTCGCTGGTCGAGCGTTCGCGTCGTATCGGTGTAAAACACTGCCCCGATTCCGCCGGCAACCAGGACCGCCACCAGCACTGCGGCCACGAACTTCCGGACGAAACTCTCTCGCACAGCGGCCGGGACGAGGTGGGCGATTCGGGGGCGGGCATCTCGGCTTACCATTCGTCCGGCGATTTCCAGTTATCGTACAAAAAACTACGAGATATATAGAGATACTGACAGAGGCATATACGAATGATTTGCCCGGGAAATCGGCGATTTGTGGGCTGAAATGTCACTATCTGTAACTGCTTGTCCGATGTGCTGACATTCCTGGCCGCCGCCCCAGTTTCAGATTCGATATCGGCGGTGCGGTGTTACCACAGTCGTCTCCCTTCGAACCGGAGACTTATGCTGGCAGGTATGGTAGTGCCGATATGAGTGAACAGCGGTCTCTCTTCGTCAGGGCGGTGTGGTTCCTGCTCGTCGGCTGGTGGGTGACCGGCATCTGGCTTTCAGTCGCGTGGTTCCTGAACGTCACAATCATCGGCCTCCCGCTGGGCATCAAAATGATAAACAAGGTGCCGCTGGTGCTGACGCTCAAGCGACGTGATCGGCTTGTCACGGAGAGTGCTGGCGGCTCGCAGCACTCACTGCTCGTCCGGGCGATCTGGTTCGTCTTCGTTGGCTGGTGGGCCAGTGGCGTCTGGACCGGTGTCGTGTACGCGCTGTCGTTGACAATCGTCGGCCTGCCGCTGGCAATCTGGATGTACAACAGACTCCCGTTCGTCGTTTCGCTGTACCAGTACTGACGGTCACTCCAGATACGGCTTTTCGATGTCCGTTTCACCGGTGATGAGTGCGGTTATCCGGCCAGTGATGCCATCGAACACGGTGATAAGCGGAGAGAGTACGCGCTCGACGAGTCGGACGGGCGACGCGACAGTTAGTGCCCACGCCTGTGCGTTGCCGAGGCCGAACGCCTTGGGCACGATCTCCCCGAAAATCAGGATGAGGACGCTCGTCACGACCGTGGTTGCAACGACCGCCGGTCCGGGCGAGAGATAGCTCGCGACGAGGACGGTGATGATGCTCGAAATCGCGATGTTGACGATGTTGTTGCCGACCAACAGCGTCACCAGTAGTCGGTGGGGGTTATCGTACAGTTCCTGCAGCACCTGCGCCCGTCGTTCCCCCGTCGCTGCCTGTTGTGCTATCCAGTCTTTTTGCAGCGAAAACACTGCTATCTCCGAACTGGAAAAGAACGCGCTCAGTCCGAGAAGCAAGACCACAGCGAGGACGCTACCGACTGCCACGATAGGACCACTCATACCCCGTCTTCAGCGAGACGAGGCAAGAAGGCGTCGACGCCGTCTGACGGCCCGCAAGCCGACAGATGCGGCGAAGGATACTCGACTGTCCAGTTCATTGTGAGCATATGGCACTCGGCCAGGTGGAACTGGCGTTGCGCGTCATCGCTGGCCTATTCGTCATCGTCGCGCCGACGCTGCTGTTTCTGGGGCTATGGCGCGGCCTCGAAGCGATGCGTGACGACGAACTCATCCAGCAGGTCCACCAACACGCTGAGATGCAGGACCAGTCGCTGACTGGCCCTGACTGGCCGGCCGACGCAATCCTTGACGATGAGTCGTCGCCGCTGTCGGAGACCAGTCTGTCAGTCGTAACCTGTGCCACCTGCGGCACGCCGAACATGGAAGACGCCAGCTACTGTCAGGAGTGTCTCACAGAACTGGAGTAGTCAGTCTATCGTGTCGCTCTGGCTGACCTGCACCACCAGCGTTGGCTCAGAGCGCTCCGTACTGCAGTCGTGTCCCTGTTCGATGGCGTACGTTTGTGACTCCGTCCGGTTCGGGTCAATCGGTAACTCAGCCCTGACGGCGTAGGACTTTGTCGCCGAAGCGCCGATAGTGTCCTCGTCCCACTTGATATCGGTGTTTATGAACACGCTGTCATCCGGATGTTCTGTCGGGCCGACCAGACAGCCCGAAAGTGAGGGGAGATCTAGCGCCCGCAGAAACGGAGAGGGGTTCGACGCGGTAACGGTCCCGACCTCTGCCTCGATGTACGGGTACCTGTTCGGGGTGTGTTCCGTCTCCGGGACCGACACGGTGACCGACTCGTTTGTCTGCACATCGTAGGCCACCCCGCCGCTGAGCGCGTCGGCACCCACGAGTCCAGCACTCACGATGAGGAGGCCGCCGAGGGCGGCCGCCGCCGTTCGCTGCGACGGCGTCGGAATCCCTGCCCGGAGCGCGTAGCCGAACCCGACGAACAGTCCCGCGGACATGGCGAGCAACAGGAACGTTCCCGTCTCGCCGGGCGAATACCGAACGACGACGTAGCCGACGAACACGACGTAGGTCACCCCACTGAGGGCGAAGGCAACGACGTCAAGTACGTCTCGTTCGAGGGCTACACCCGCAACGAACAGTGCGATAAAGGCCAGCAACAGCAGCGCCGCTTTCACGGTTATCGAGAGGTCGAACACGACATCACGGACAAAATACAGGAGCGCAGCCGCGGCGAACAGGACACCGAGTGCGTACAGGAGTTTGCCGCTGTCGATACCAAAGCGCATCGAGCGTACCCTCACTTCTCTGAGGCGGGACATAAACCCACGTCCTGACAGCACAACGTCTCTTTCCGACTCTCTCAGGCACGCTGCAACGAACCACGGGGTGGCTTGCTAATCGTCCGCAGTTGCCCGCCCGCTATCCGCGCCGCCGGCCAGCGGTGTCCGCTCGACGACCGTCCCGTCGTAGGTCGGGTACTGCTCGACGATTTCGCCCTTGTCGAGGTCGCCCTCTTCGACCATTTCCTCAAGCAGCCACCAGGCCAGCTCGACGTGCTCGGATTTGACAGTGTAGTACTCTTCGGGGACGCCGAGTGCCTCCAGCCGCGCCTCAGAGGTCCACGCCTTCCCGTAGACGAGCGTCCCGTCCTCGGTCACGTCGTCGAACGGACGCCGGATGTTTCGGGCCATCCGCTTGAGCCGCGAGCGGTGCTGGGCGGCGTCCTTGAAGACGCTCGTACAGAAGTACACCTTCTCGTGGTCGCCCATTTTCTCGAGGATGTCGTGGGACCCCTCGACGGCGCTCATGTGGTCCTCTTTCAGTTCGAAGCCTTCCTCCTGCATCCGGCGGTAGTTCCCGTCGGACATCTCGAACTCGTTGATGTTACAGAAGTCGGCCGCGCCCTCGTCTAAGAATTCGAGGAACTCCTCCTCGGCGCGGATGCCCGGGATCTCGAAGGCGGGGGTCAGCCCCTCCTCGCGGGCGATGTAGAGGATGTCCTCCCACTCGGTCCCGTGGAGGTCGCCCCACTGCTCTAAGGGCGGGTGGAAGCGAATCTCGTCGAGGCCGGCTTCCGAGAGGCGGCGCATGTTCTCGCGGCCGCCGGTGATACCGGTGTAGAGGTGCGTGTGGTGGTCCTCGCCGAACTCGTCTTTCAGCAGTTCCAGATAGTGACAGGTCCGGTCGAGGACTTCCTGCGGCTCGCCGCCTGTGATCGAGGTGCCAAGCGCGCTCATGCGCTTTGCCTCCTCGATGACGTCCGAATCGTCCTCGACGGGCCGCTCGTTGGCGTACATCTGGGTGACGTTCTTGCGGTTCTCCCCGAGGGGACAGTAGAAGCAGTCTCGCTGGTCGCAGTAGCCGTAGACGAACAGCACCATCTTGCCGCCTTTGGCGCACTGTTCGCAGCCCTCGGAAATCATTGTCTCTAGCCACCGCTCCCAGCGGGAAAAAGCGTGCGCATCGTGCTCGGCGTGCGAGATGAGCCCACGGCCCGGCCCCGGCGCGCTTATCCGCCGTCCCGACGCAGGGGCTGGTATGACAGACACCGGGACCACAAGCACCGGGTCCCAACGCCGCGCCCTTGCGGTCGTTTTCTTCGTCGTTTTCCTGGATTTGCTGGGCTTTGGCATCGTCATCCCCATACTCCCGTACTACACCCGGTCGTTCCCGGGCGGGACGGAGTTCGTCATCGGATTGCTCGCGGCCTCCTACTCCGCGATGCAGTTCGTCTTCGCGCCGCTACTTGGCTCGTTGTCCGACCGCGTGGGCCGCCGCCCGGTGCTTGTGGTGTCGCTGTGTGGCTCCGTCGTCGCGTGGACGGTGTTCGGGCTGGCCGACGCGCTGTGGCTGCTGTTCGTCTCCCGGATGCTTGCCGGCGCGATGGGCGGGAACCTCTCGACGGCCCAGGCCTACGTGGCCGACGTGACGCCGCCGGAGCGACGCGCCGCGGCGCTGGGGTTCATCGGAGCCGCCTTCGGTCTGGGGTTCATCTTCGGCCCCGGCATCGGCGCGGTGTTGAGCTTCGACGCCACGGTCGCCGCCGTCGACGCGCTCGTGCCGGCGGCCGTTCCCGTCTCCCGGTTCTCGCTCCCGAGCTTCGCCGCCGCGGCCGCGAGCCTCTGTGGCGTCGTCGTCGCCCTCCTGTTTCTCCCCGAATCCAGGCCCGCCTCGGGGACCGCGACGGCGACCGGCCGCCCCTCGGCGCTCTCACAGCTCCGGACGGCGGTGGCGACCCCCGGCCTCCGCCCGTTGCTGGCGGCCTTCTTCCTCGTCTCCTTTGCCTTCTCGGGCGTGCAGGTGATGTTCGTCCCCTACGTCGCCGACATCTACGGCTACACCGCGGCCCAGAGCGCGCTCCTTTTGACCTACATCGGCGTCCTCGCGGTCATCACGCAGGGAGTCCTCGTCGGCCGCCTCTCGGCCCGGTACAGCCCGGTCCGGCTCTCGCTGTTCGGGACCGGCCTGCTCGTCGTCGGCGTCGGTGCCATCCCGACCTCGCGGGCCATCGGCTCGGTCCTGCCCGACCTGACCGCACTCGTCCCGTTTCTCACCGCCGACCTGCTCGGCCTCCTGTTCGTACTGACGCTGCTGCCGCTTGGCAACGGTATCCTCTCGGTGACGCTGACGGCGTTGGTCTCCCAGCGGGCCGGCGCAGCCGTCCAGGGGAGCGCCTTCGGTATCACGCAGGGGGCCGGCAGCCTCGCCCGGACCGTCGGCCCGCCGGTCATGGGCGGGCTGTACTTCGCCGTCGGCTACTGGTCGCCGTTCGTCGTCGGCAGCGTCCTGTTGCTCCCGGTGCTGTGGCTCGTTGCTAGACTGGGAACGACACCGGAGGCTTACGAGCCGCGACCGTCAGACCCGGGCCACGCCAGATAGGGACCGCTTTGAATGGGCTGGGGTTCGTTTCGTGTGTATGGATGATGAGGAGGCCGACCCCGTCGGCGGGACGCTACCGAAAGCGGAGACACTCGACGACAGGGTGCTGGGCTACAGCGAAACGGCCATCCGCTACGTCGAGGTGGTCGCGGCGCTGGTGCTCGTCCTGCTCTTTGCCATCGGCGTGTTCGACCTGGGGCTGCAGATATTCCAGAGCGCCGCCCGGGGAGATATCACCGACCCGCTGGTCGTCGTTGGCTTCATCGACACTGCTCTCCTCCTGTTTATTATCGTCGAGGTGTACCAGACCGTCGTCGCCTACACACAAGAGAGCGAGACCCGGCGCATCGTCCGCTTGGTCATCTACACGGGCGTCATCGCCATGGTCCGGAAGGCCATCATTTTCCGCACCGGCGAGTACAGCTCTGAACAGGCCGCTCTCCTCGCTGCCGGGGCGTACACGCTCATCATCCTCGGCCTCGCGGCGCTATTGCTCGTCGAACGCCGGACCCGTGGACCGTCGACGGAACCGGGGTAGCGGTCCCGAAAGAAGTTAAACACAGACGGCGTAGCGCCGACAGATGCTGCTGGTGCTGTGTATCGACCTCGACGACGACCTCGGCCGCAAGACCGGCATCGAGACGCCCGTCATCGGGCGCGATGCCGTCGTGGACGCAGCGGTGGCGCTGGCCTCGAACGACCCGGAGGACTCCGACGTGAACGTCCTCTTCGAGGGCGTTCACATCTACGACGACATCACCGACGAGCCGGTCGAAGTCGCGGCCGTCACCGGCGTCGACGGGAGCGATGTCGCCGCCAACCGCGCGGTCGGCGAGGAGGTCGATACTGTTCTCGCGTCGCTGGCGGCCAGTGAGGATGTCCGGGCACTCCTCGTCACCGACGGCGCACAGGACGAGTCGGTGGTCCCCGTTATCCGCTCGCGGGTTCGCATCGACGGCGTCCGCCGCGTCGTCGTCCGGCAGGCCCAGAATCTCGAATCGATGTACTACACCATCAAGCAGGTGCTTGATGACCCGGAAACCCGCGGCACAATTCTGGTGCCGCTGGGTATTCTCCTGCTCATCTACCCGTTGACAATCGCTATTGAAGCGCTGGGCTACCCCGGCTCTGCGCTCGGTGTCATCTCCGGCCTGCTCGGACTCTACATTCTCGCCCGAGGCCTCGGTGCCGAGAAGATACTGGACGAAGCGGTCGAGCGAACGACCGCCGGACTGTACGCCGGGCGCGTGACGATTATCACCTACGTCGTTGCGGCCGCACTCCTTGCTATCGGCGGCGTCAACGGCGTTCAGGAACTCGGACGCCAGACGGACCCCGATGCACTCGAAGTCATCGCGTCGCTGGTGTCGGGCGCGATCCAGTGGTTCGCCGCCGCCGGCATCACCTCCAGCCTCGGCCGGGTGACCGACGAGTATCTCGACGGGAGCTTCCGGTGGCGATATCTCAACGCCCCCTTCTACGTCCTCTCGATCGCCCTCGTGTTACACGCCGTCAGCGCCTTCTTCCTCGGCACTCAGGACTTGGAGTATCTCGCCATAATGCTCACCGGCGGGACGCTGCTCGGGCTGGTCAGTACGCTGGCCTTTGCCGTCGTGGAGGCCCGCTTCGACCGCCCCGAACAGCACAATCAAGGCCCCGGGGGCCCCTCATCCGAATAATGTACGTCTCTCGTGCCGTCGAGAGTTTGCGCGCGGACCCAGTCGACGGCGAACCCGTCGATCTGGTTCTCGAAACGGCTGACGGTGCTGACCCCGAGCGCGTTGCCGCCGCCGCGGAGGCCGCCGGTGCGACCGTCGAGCGCCGCCTCCAGTTCGACGACCTGCTGGTCTCGGCGACACAGGACGAAATCGACGCCCTCTGTGGTCTGGACGGACTGGCAGCGATTCAGACCGGCAACGTGAACGCCATTACAACGCCCGACGATGTCGAAGAAGACCTCGACCCCCACGACTGACTGGCGACTGTGTTCCGCATTTCTTTTGTCACTACCGGAAGTACACGACAGCGAGGGCACGTAGCTCAGTCCGGATAGAGCGTCGGACTTCTATCTCCGCTGGCGCTGCCATCGGGGGAAGACATCCGACGGTCGTGGGTTCGAATCCCACCGTGCCCGTCCCGCCGCTGAACGATACCGAAGCGTGCCGAAACACACAGGAGGTTCCGCACACGGGAGTCACTGCCTTCGTCTCGTGGTCGAGAAACGCACTCGCCTTTCTGATGAAAAACTGACACGCCGGTGGGCTACGCCTCCACGATGTCGTCTTCCATGGCAGCGACTTCGGTGAGGATTGCTTCGATGTCGTCGTCGGGGACGCCGTTCTCGCGGAGCGCGGTTTCGAGATGGGAGGCGACACTGGCGAAGGCGTCCTCTGTGATCCCCATGCCCTCGTGGGCGGTCTGCATATCGTCCCCGTCGTAGTCGACCGGCCCGCCGGTGACGGCGCTGATGAACTGCGCCTGGTGGCTGCGAAGTTGGTCCATGTCGGTCTCCTCGAAGTACGGTTCGAGCAGCGGGTCGTCAAGCACGCGGTCGTAAAAATCCGAGACCACCGCCTCGACCGCGTCGCGACCGCCGATCCGCTCGAAGATGGACTGTGATGCCATTGCTGGAGGGCACGGAAGCGGTCGACATGACGGTTGTGGAAGAACATATTCGGGTCGGTCGTCGCCGCGGCCGCGCCGACGTTCCCGGCTCGAACGACGCCTATCTGGAGCTACGGCCGTTCCAGCCGTCGCTGGCGAGAGACCAGCACCACCGTCAGCATACCGAGCGTCCCGAGGACGGTCCACTCTCCATGGCGGTCGGTGACAGGTCGTGCAGTACCGACGCCGGCCCCGGACCTGTCCCCGGCGCTGGTCGCCGTGGTGGCGCGCTCGAGTGCCGGCGCGGCGTTCATCGGCCGCTCGGTCGTGTCTGCCGACCCGCTCCGTCGCGGGCTGAGGTCTATGAGCGCGTCCATCGGGACCGACGGTGCGTCGCCAGTGACGGCCCGCCGAACGAATGCATCGAGGTCCGTCCCGGCGACGGCTGACACCGTCTCGGCGAACAGCGCGAGAGTGACGCGGTCGTCCTGCTGCATCAGCCTGCCGAGGACGGCTTCGAACGTCCGGCGACCGTCGGTCGTCTGTCGGAGGCGGGCGTCGATGGCTGCGACGACGCGCGTTCCCTTGTGGTACTGCGGCCCGGGGCCGTCCCAGCTGTCGGGCCGTGTCAGGTCCGCAGTCTCGTAACGCTCGGTCGTGACCCTGTCCCGGAACCGGTCTTGCCCGATGTCGCCCGCGGTGTAGGTGAGCGCCGCTGTGTGGTAGTCGGCGCTCCCCTCCTCGAGCCACACCATCTCCGGTGTCGCCTCGAACGTCTGTCGGGTGTGGCGGTACTCGTGGACCCAGACGTTGACCGGGGAGCGGACGGGTTCCCCGGCGTTGACGATGACGTCCGGCTCGCCGTTCGAGGGGGCGTACCCGCCCGACGCGAGTTCGTTCGGCGCGACAAACACGCGGATGTGGTCGTGGTCCCGTCCGGCAGTCGAGGCACGCTTCGCATGGCTGATAGAGTCTAGAATGGCGTCTCTGTCGGGCCGCAGCTCCGACGCTGCCGGGACGATGAGCGTGATTCGGTCGCCATCGACCGTCTTGGTTTCTGTCCCGTGGGGACCGATGTAGGCGGCTGTCCTCCCGGCGACACCGCTCTGACCGGGCGCGAGCGCGAGTGACTCGTTCCACGTGGGCCGCGGCCCGACGTGCCAGCGCCAGCGGGCACGCAGTGACACTTCCTGTCTGGCCAATAGCGTCCAGTTGTGGGTGTCGGCGGTCCGCTGGCCGAACGCTGTCGAGAGTCCGACCGGCACGGTGTAGGTCAACCGTGCTGTCCTGGCAGCACCGCTGAGACGCCAGCGGTCGCCATTGGACTGGAGGCCGTCAGCTCTGTGGACTGTCGCCTCCGCTGGCGTCCGCACCGACAGTCCAGTGACGTGTCGTGGGCGATCAATCGTCGCGGTTACCCGGACGTGACCGGTCTGGTTCGGCTCTCTATCGATTGCGTACTCGACGCCAATCGAACTGTCGCCGCCAGCGCTGCCTCGCTCTGGTAGTCCCGATCCGACACCGAGGGCGACCGGGGACGCACAAACCAGAAGGAGACAAACCAGTCCTGTCAACAGCTGCGTTCTCATAGCTCTGGGTGCGACTGAATGCTACGCGACAACCAGCGAGTGGCGGTAAAGTGTGTGCCGGTGAAAATCTCAAAGGTAATAACAGGCTGTGTACCTCGGACACGGGGTCGCAAGCGTTTTGCCAGCGGCCGCGTTATCCCCTGATATGGCCGACTGTCCGCTCGCAGACGACTGTCCCAAATTCACCGAACGAATCCAGGGGATGGGCTGTACCCACTACGGCGACCGCGGCGGTGCAGAGTGGTGCAATCACTACAACCAGCCGATCTCGGAACTCAAGAGCCAGCCGGTCAAGATGGGCGAGGAGGTCACCGTCGACGTCGAGGACATCCACGAGAGCGGGGCCGGTGTCGGGCGGACCGAGGACGGCTTCATCATCATGGTTGACGGCGTGCTCCCCCCGGCCCGTTCGCTGGTCAAGGTGACGAACGTCCACTCGAACCACGCCCGGGCCGAGGAAATCGAGCGCCTGGAGATGGACGAAGCGCCGTCCGAAGCTGAGTCCGGTGAGAGCGACACCGAGACCGACGAGACGGACGACGACCCCGACGATGACGGCCGCCGTCTCGGAAGCCGGGACAACTTCTGGGGCAGCTAGGCCAGTCAGCCGGACCGTTTGCGAGCGGGACTTCTTTGAGCCAGTCAGCCCTTCCTCTGGGTATGGACCTTGAACTCGATGGCAACGCAGCGCTGTGTACCGCCGCGACGAGCGGGCTCGGACTTGCGAGCGCCGAAGCGCTCGCCGCTGAGGGAGCCGATGTGGCTGTCTGTGGTCGGACGCCGGACCACGTCGACGAAGCACGGGGGCGGCTCGAATCAGTCGGTGACGGCGACGTGCTGGCCGTCGAAGCTGACATCACCGACCCCGATCAGATAGCGGCGCTCGTCGAGGAGACCGTCGACACCTTCGGCGGCCTCGACCACGTCGTCACCAGCGCGGGCGGCCCGGCCCCCGGCCCGTTCATGGAGACGACCGAGCGCGAGTGGTACAGCGCCTACGACCTGCTGGTGATGAGCGCCGTCTGGACCACCCGGGCCGCCTACCCGTACCTCAGTGACTCCGAGGCCGGCACCATCGTCAACATCACGTCCCGCTCGGTCCGGGAAGTCATCGACGACCTGGTGCTGTCGAACGCCGTCCGCCGGGCCGTCATCGGCCTGATGAAGACCCAGGCCCGTGAGTTCGCACCCGAGGTTCGCGTGAACGCCGTCCTCCCCGGGGCACACGAGACGCCCCGTATCGAGGAACTGGTTGAGGCCGCCGTCGAGCGCGGCGAGTACGAATCTTACGAGGAGGGCATCGAATCGTGGTCGGACGCGCCGCTCGAACGCGTCGGCCAGCCGGAGGAACTCGGCGACGTGGTGGCGTTCCTCTCGTCGGCCCGCTCGTCGTACGTCACCGGGACGGCGCTCCCGGTCGACGGCGGCGCGATGCGGAGCTGACGGTCCCGACCAGCGGTCCAGTCAGAACCGCTCATCGTCCCGCAGTTTGGCGACCACTTCCCTGACTCGCTGGGCCTCGTCTTTCGGAACGACCAATGTCCGGTCGTCGAAAGAAGCTACCACGAGGTCTTCGACGCCGACGGCGCTGACGTGGCCGTCGCTTGCTAGCACGTTCCCGTCGGCGTCGATGGTCACCGCGTCGCCGAGCACCGCGTTCCGGTCCTGACTGTCGAGGACGCGTTCGAAAGCGTCCCACGACCCCAGGTCGTCCCAGTCAAGCGCCGCCGGAACGACGAAGACGTTCTCGGCGTCTTCGAGGACAGCGTAGTCGATGCTCACCGGATCGACGACGTCGAACGCCGCATCGGCGTCCTCGTCCAGCCGTTCGACCATCGGTGCAAGCGGCGAGGACGCTGCCGCCGACAGGAGGGTCGTCGGCGTCCACGCGAACAGCCCGGCGTTCCAGTAGAATCCCTCCCGGACGTACTCCGTCGCGGTCTCCCGGTCAGGTTTCTCGTGGAATGTTTCGACCGGCGCAAAGCCGTTCTCTGACGGGCCCGGCTTGATGTAGCCGTAACCGGTCGCCGGCCGGTCCGGTTCGATGCCGACGGTGACGATCCCCTCCGTTTCCACTGCGACTCGCGCGGCCGTCCGCCCGACCCGCTCGAACGGCCCCGAAATCCGGTGGTCGCTGGGCAGACACAACAGGACACAGTCGCCGACCTGTTCGCGGATTCGGTGGGCTGCGTACACAAGCGCCGGCCCGGTATCTTTGGGGTCCGGCTCGGTCAACACTGCCGCATTCGGGACGCGCTCTCGGACCCCATCGGCGAATGACTCCCGGGTCAGCACGTAGGTTTCGTCGGCGAACCCCACACGGTTGACAGTCTCGGTGAGTAGTGACTTGTCCGCCCCAAAGGAGAGAAACTGTTTGGGCCGGTCGCTTCGACTCGCCGGATACAGACGTGTGCCGGTCCCGCCGGCCAGAACGAGCGCGACGATTGGTCGCTCCATACTCCGCGTTCAGCCGGCCGGTGCTAAAGTGTTGTACTGGCGACCGAGGGGAGGACCGGCCGAAGCCACTGCCGTCAGCGACTTACCACGTCTCTATGGTGCCGCCCCTGATATCCTCGACACAGCCCTGACAGTCTGGGTTCTCCGCGTCGTAGCAGACTGGCCGTCGCTGCTCGTCCATCGACACCGCGCGGTACTCGGCGTGCCGGCGACAGACGATTCGGGCCCGCCCTTCCTCGTCTCTGGGCAGGCCGGCCTCCGCCGACCGCTTGCCGTTCTTGTAGGCCTTCTTCGCGTCGGAAAGTTGCTGCTCGGCCGACCGCAAGGTCTCCCGGATGAACCGTGCGAGTCGGTCGTCGTCGGCCATACTGACCGTTGTGCCCGGCCACAAATCAATCTTCTCGCGTGGCCCTCACAACTCAATTCGGGGCCGCGACATTCGCACGCAGGTTCACTTTCACTCCGCTGGGCGAGTGTTTATAACCGAAGACGACCAACCATCGAACGTCTCCCAACGAAAACCAGGCGGAGACAGTGACAGCCAATGACTGAGTCAGATTTGCGAACCCACGCGACAGAGATACACGAGCAGTTTTCCGACCAGCTAGAGATTGATGTCGACGACGTCGTCGAGCGTCTCGATACGCTGGTCAACGATTATCAGGTCCCGATCAGCGAGGCCCGCCGGAGCGTCGTCAACACGTACCTCGACGAGGCCGGCATGGACCGCGACCAGCTGGGCAGCGGCGACGGTGGCGGCAACGAGCAGGTGAACGTCGCCGATGTCGACGCCCCCGAGGAGTGGGTCGACGTTCGCGCGACGGTCGTCGAACTCTGGGAGCCGCGCGCCGACGCCGTGGCCCAGGTCGGCCTGCTGGGCGACGAGACGGGCACGATTAAGTTTACGAAGTGGTCGAAGTCCGACCTGCCTTCCCTGGAGGAAGGGAAGTCCTACGCCCTGCGCAACGTCGTCACCGACGAGTACCAGGGGCGCTTCTCCGTGAAGCTCAACCGGACGACCACTATCGAGGAACTCGACGAGGAGATCGAGGTCGGCGACGACAGCGTCGAGGCCGAGGGCGCACTGGTCGACATCCAGTCCGGCTCCGGGCTCATCAAACGCTGTCCGGAGGACGACTGCACGCGCGTCCTCCAGAACGGCCGCTGTAGCGAACACGGCGAGGTCGAAGGCGAGTTCGACCTCCGAATCAAGGGCGTTCTCGATGACGGCGAGGAGGTCACCGAGGTTATCTTCGACGAGGAAGCGACTGAGGAACTGACCGGTATCACCCTCGAAGAAGCGAAGGAGATGGCGATGGACGCGCTCGATACCACAGTCGTCGCCGACGAGATGCGACAGAAGATCCTCGGCCGGTACTACCGCGTTCGCGGCCCGACCTTCGGCCGCTACTTGCTCGCCGACGAGCAGGAACGACTGACCGGGGCCGTGGATGCAGACGAGATTCTTATCAAAGCGAGGTCGATCTAAATGGCGAGTACACCTACCCGCGAGGTCGCACGGCGCGTCTTCGCACGCGAGTTCAACGACGCGAGCTACACGTTCAAGGAATCCGACGACGACCGTGCGCCGGTGTACGTCCTCCTCCCGACCGGCCAGCGCGCCAACCGCGTGTTCCTGGTCGGGACCCTCACCGAGACCGAGGATGTCGGCGAGGATAGCGAGTACTGGCAGGGGCGGGTCGTCGACCCCAACGGCGACACGTTCTTCATGTACGCCGGGCAGTACCAGCCCGACGCGGCGTCGATGCTCCGCGAACTGGAACCGCCCGCCTACGTCGCCGTCGTCGGCAAGCCACGCACCTACGAGACCGACGAGGGCGAGGTGAACGTCTCGATCCGCCCCGAGTCGATCTCGGAGGTCGACGAGGCGACCCGGGACCGCTGGGTCGTGGAGACGGCCGAGCGGACGCTTGATCGGGTCAAGCGGTACAAGGAGGCCGACATGGAGGACCCGGCCACCGACGAGTACATCGCGATGGCCGACGAGGAGTACGAGCAACTGTCAATCGAGAACTATCGGCAGTCGGTCGTCGGCGCGCTGGAGAGCCTACAGGACGAGCAGGCCGAAGCCAGCGCGGACTAACCTCGACGCTGTCGGCGGTTTCTTTGCGACTGGCGTTACGGCTCCAGTAGCTCGATTCGGTTCCCTTCGGGGTCGACGACGAACATGATCGTCGTCCCGCTCTCGGTCGTCTGGGGGCCGCTGAGCGTCTCGACATCGTCGGGCAAGCGGTCGGCGACGGCGTCGAGGTCGTCGACCTCCAGCCCGGGATGGGTCGCTCCCGGCCGATTGAGGTCGGGGTCGGGCATTGCCCCACCCTCCGGCTCGTATGTCGCCAGTTCCAGACGGACGCTGCCGGCGTCGAGGTGGACCAGTTCGGCGCTGGCCCCCTCGATGTCGACAGCGGTTCCAAACGCCTCGTCACCGACCGAAAAGCGGGTCAGTACGTCGAGTCCGAGCGCGTCGCGGTAGAACTCAACGGCGCGGTCCAGGTCGCTGACGATGATGCCGAAGTGGTGGCCGGTTGCGTCGATATCTGTCGCCATCTCTGCCGATACCGAGGTCGGCCGGCTGTTAAATCACGGCGGTTCGACTGTTTCCGGAGACGGCTACCGAGGTGCGGGTCCGGTAGCGTCTGACAAACGATTAAATACGTTGCTGCTAAAACAGTACATAACTATGGGTAACAAAAACAAGACAATCTCCTTTCGCGTCAGCGAGGACAAATTCGAAACCCTCCGCGAAATCGCCGAGGAGCGCGATATCTCGCTCTCTGCAGTTTTTCGTGACTACGTCGACACGCTCGTCTCCCACGACGGCCAGGTGAAGGTCGCGCCGGAACACGAGTTCGAGGACGACGCAACCGAGACCAGCACCGAGAGCTTCCCCCCGAAGGTCGAAGTACCCAAGAGCTTCGTCCGCGAGCACGAACGACTCGAACTCGAAGCCGAGCACCTCCGCGAACAACTGGAAGAACACAAGCGCTACGTCACCAAGCTCCGGCAGCAACTCGACGAAATGGATCAGGACGAGGTCATCCACCTCGAAGACCTTGACCAGGGCGAGGAAGAGGACGCCTCCTATCGCATCGGCAGTTTCGACGACTTAGAGTAACCGCTGGCGTTTCTGTTGCACGTCTTCGGCTACGTCGTCTCGCCCGTCGACGTCGGCCAGGGTTTCCACGGCTTCTAACGTTCTGACGGAGTTATCGAGGAAGGAGAGCACGTCACCCGGATAGGCATACAGCATGTAGTCGTCGCTCATCACGTCGACGATGGCGTCCGGTCCCATTCCCTGTTCGCGGAGTTCCAGCAGGTACGAAATAAACTTCCGCTCGGCACAGCCACAGTGGGGGTTGGCCTCACAGTCACAGTCCAGAAAGTCTTCAGCGAAATCGAGGACTCGCTCTCTGGAGGCTTCGTCGAGCTTTGCCAACCCCTCGCCCTGAAACAGGATGTCCAGCGTCGCACCCTTGAACGCGCCCTTTGGGAAGCTCGTCTCTAGCTGGGAGGCAAGCTGCTGGTGGTTCTTGACGTAGATTTTGTCCGTGATGGCCACGCGTGCCCCTCTGTACGCGTCGGCTGTGTAAAAGCGTCTCGAAGCAGCCGGTGACCTAGTCGAAACCCACTCCGAACCGATGTGCAACCGCTGTCATGCGCTCTCACGACTCACTGGTTTCCAGATTCGTAACGTATTTCTGTTCCAGCGGAATATCTACGAATGCTTCAGCGAGCGTGTCCGGGTTGGGGTAGTGGTATCCTTCAGCCTTGTGGTGGCTGAGACGTGGGTTCAATTCCCGCACCCGGACTGTATAAATTTTCTTATATGTCTTGAACCGAGGACATCGGTACGTTTAGTTTTATTTTCACCCTACTCGGCTCATATTTACTATCTACTACGTTCTTGTCTGACCTGTGAAAAGTTCGACTGTCGGACATGTGGTCGGGTATTCGATAGTCGACGTGGTCTTGGAGTGCATCATAGCCGCGTCCACGACGAACGGCTACCGAATAGAGAGTGCAACCATTGTGGAGACTCCTTCTACTGTGAGTCCGCCCGAGCCTACTGTTCGGAGCACTGCCACGATGCCGCCGTATCGTACGAAGGAAAAGCTAATCCGAACTTTTTGGATGCGACAGAGCAGACGAAGTGCGAGGTCTGTGGCGCGAAGTTCGAGTATTACCCGTCGGAGAAAGATGGGGTGTACTGCTCTGACTGTGTCGAGAACGCGGCGTGGCGCGACCCGCCACAAATTTCTGGAGCTGCACACCACTCGTGGTCCGGTGGCAAACTATCGGTCTCCTGTGACGTTTGCGACGCCCGCATTGAGCGATATCCGAGTCAGATTCAGAGTGAAGTCGTCCTCTGCAGCCGTGACTGCCACGGGGAGTGGCTTTCGGCGGCGTTCACCGGTGACGGGCATCCGAACTGGCGCGGCGGTGGCGTGGGCGAATACGGACCGGGATGGCAGGCGGTGCGCGAGCAAGCCCTGGCGCGGGACGACCACGCTTGCGTACTGTGTGGGACTGATGCCGACGAACTGGGCCGGAACCCGGACGTGCACCACATCGTGCCGGTTCGGTCGTTCGCCGCAATGCGGGCGCTCGCCGTTCGGGACGCACACACGCTGGACAACGTCATTTCGCTGTGTCCGGGCTGCCATCGCCGAGCGGAGTTCGACCATGTCTCGCGGGCGAAGTTGCGCTGGCGGGCCAGTATCCCTCGAATGGATACCCCTGTCGCAGGCGGCACGACGGTGTAATTGGACCGGAACCTACACAATCGGTCCCGCCGCCAGTACCCGTATGTCACCGACTGTCGACGAACTGCGGAACGAGATCCGCGAGGCTGTCGGGCGGTACGAACGGCCGGTCTCGACTGCGTTCACCAAGGAAGCGCTGGCGGCGATCTGCGAGGCTGTCGGATACGACGTAGATACGGACCGACTGCCATCGAAACCACAGATGCGGGCGGGAATCCTCTGGCAAATCGGAGAGCAGGAGGATGACAACCCTGCGGACGCAGAGCAGCCTTTCCGGAAGGGGGAACTCGAAGCGGTCGCCGCGGCGCTGGACACCGAGTAACGGTGTCCTCCGGCTGGCGCGAGGGTTCCAGCTGACCACCAGAATGCAGAAATATTTGCATCAAGACAGCGAACTAACCAGTATGGGACGCAACCGCTCTCCGACGTTCGCGAACAGGCAGGCGGCTGGAAACCGGCTTGGAGGGGCGTTGCGCGAGCGGGATATCGAAGTCGACATCGTCCTCGCTATCCCGCGCGGTGGGCTGCCGGTGGGGCATCCAGTCGCTGACGCGCTCGATGTGCCACTGGATATTTCGGTCGCAAAAAAGATCGGCGCACCGAACAACCCCGAGTACGCTATCGGCGCTGTCGCCGCCGACGGCTCGGTCTGGCTCAACAGCGATGTCATCAACCGACGAGAGATTCCCAGTGACTACGTTGCAAACACGCGATCGGAGATGGCCGAAACCGCCCGGCAGAAAGCCCAGCGCTACCGTGACTCGAAGTCATCGCTGTCACTTACCGGCAAGCGGGTGTGTCTCGTCGACGACGGCGTGGCGACGGGCGCGACGGCCCGGGCCTGCATCGAGCAGATTCGACAGGCTGACCCCGAGCGCCTCGTCCTCGCGGTGCCGGTCGCCTCGCCACGGGCGATATCGGACCTCAAAGCGCTGGTCGACGAGGTGATCTGTCTGGAGGTACCGTCGGAGTTCCGCGCTGTCGGCCAGTACTACGAGCAGTTCGAGCAGGTCTCCGACGAGGCGGCGATGTCGTATCTCGCCGCCGAGTGACCGCTACCGCTCTATTCTGGATTCGGGTTGGACGGTTTCGGTTTCCGGCTCGCCGATGGCGGTGTAGTCGCTGCTCGATTTGATGATGGAGAGTGCCGTCATGATGTCGGATCGGGTGAGCAGCCCTTCGAAGGAGTCGTCTTCGCCAGTGACCAGCAGGCGACCGACGGAGTTCTGTTGGAGCGAGGTCAGCGCGTCCATCACGTCGGTGTCCGAGCTAATCGTGATGATTTCCGTCGTCATCACGTCGCCGACGGTGTAGGCATCGCGCTCGACTTCCTGAACGGCGCGGGCGTCTTCGAGCGTGACAAGGCCGATGACCTCGCCGCCGCGCTCGACCGGATAGCCGGTGTGGCGCTCCCTGAACATTGTCTGGATGAGCTCCCGGACGGACATGTCTTCGGGGA
Organism: Haloarcula sp. Atlit-120R; assembly: GCF_003665885.1. Classification (NCBI taxonomy): domain Archaea; kingdom Methanobacteriati; phylum Methanobacteriota; class Halobacteria; order Halobacteriales; family Haloarculaceae; genus Haloarcula; species Haloarcula sp. Atlit-120R. Next base: position 1,209,039 of record NZ_QPLN01000001.1, read on the forward strand.
CCGTCGTTACGTGGTCCGCCGGCGTCATCACGTCCGCGACGGTGACGCCCTCGAACGCGGCCCGCATCGAGGTCTGGCGGGACTCGCCCGCCGCGCCGATGTAGATGAAGAAGGCCAGGCCGGCGAGGAAGATGTTTCCGAGGACGAAGATGCCAAACAGGCCGAGGAAGATGGCGAACACCTTCCCGACCTCGGCGGCGATGGTTGTGGCTCTGGCGTAGGACCGTCGGCGGGCGAGCAGCGCACGCAGGACGCGGCCGCCGTCCATCGGGAACCCCGGGAGCATGTTGAACGCCGCCAGCGCGATGTTCATCAGCGCGAGATAGCCGAGAATAAACCGGGCTGATTCGACGATGGTCCCCACGCCGCTCGGGAGAATCTGGAACGCGACGTAACAGACAGCGCCGACGGCGATACTGACGATAGGACCGGCGATGGCGATGACCAGCTCCTGTTTCCAGTCTTCGGGCATCTCGCTGAGCTGGGCGATGCCGCCGAACAGCCAGAGCGTGATGGAGTCGATGGGAAAGCCATAGCGGATGGCAACGAGGGAGTGCCCGAGCTCGTGGAGGACGACGCCGGCGAACAGGCCGACGGCCGCACCGATGCCGAGCACCCAGACGAGTGCACCGTCGGTGAGGACGGCGGCGTCCAGCCCGGCGTTCAAGGTCCCGTTCAGGAGCTCGGTCGTCTGCTCTACCTGTGTCCCGATAATCCAGGCGAACAGCGGTAGTACGAGGAGAAATGTCAGGTCCAACTGGATCGGGATTCCGAACGCGCTTCCGATACGAAACCGGCGCATATCGAGGAGTTGACGCGGGACGGTCTTAAGCCCCCTTGGCGGGACTCCCGCCGCCACGCCTTTGCGCTGCACCCGCGATGTCTCACACATGAGCGACCCACTGATTCGGCGGGCCGAGGACATCGAGTACGAGGGTGTCGACGCAGCTGACGGGCTAAAAAAAGGCGTTCTCATCGGCGAGGGGACCGGCGGTGGCAATCTCGCAATTCGGCGCTTCACGCTCGCCCCCGGCGGCAGTGTACCGGAACACACCAACGAGGTCGAACACGAGCAGTACGTCCTTGCTGGCCGGTACACCGTCGGTATCGAGGGCGAAGAGTACGACGTCGAAGCCGGCGACAGCCTCCATATCCCCGCCGGCGCTGTCCACTGGTACCGCAACGACGGTGACGAACCGGGTGCGTTCCTCTGTGCGGTTCCCGCCGGCGACGACGAAATCAAACTGCAGGAGTGACTGCTAGCATGTGCATCTCCACGGGCGTAGCAACAGCTGAGCACCAGAGCGCCCAACACAGAGCCGACTACCCAATCCAGGCCGGGTGGGAGCGAAAGGGGCGAACCGCTGGGCGTTCGAGACGACCTAAACACCGCAGGGAGTGCAACGACCGAGGAGCGCAGCGAGTCGCAGTAGTCCAGCGGCTCGGGGCGTTCTGGCTGTTCGAAACCGTAGCCGCGTGATTCGTCCCGCCCACACCTAGTCCGAACCGCTCAAGTAGCGCAATCGCCACTAGACAACTGTGTCACAGCAGGCCGCACAGGTAGAGACGCTGTTCCTCCACGAACACGGCGAGGAGTTCCGCGTCGTCGCCCAGCGGGACGGCGACCGGCTCTTCCACGGCATCCTCGAACTCAAGGAGACCGACGCCGGCCCCCGCCCACGCCGACTTCGGATCAAGGACGGGACCAGCGAGGAGCTTCGCTCCCCCGACCAGTTCGTCGAGATCGCCCGTCGTGCGGCCCGCATTCGAATCTCCGAGCAGACTACCCCGCTCGCCCGCGAGCGCATCCGCGAGATGCTCGACGCGTACCAGATCGAGGCCAAGGTCGTCCGGAGCTGCCGGCTGTGTGCCTCCGACGGGCGCTACTCGCCGATCACGAGCGAGACGGCCATCGAAGCCGACGACGAGACCATCTGTCCGGAGTGCGCTCGTCAGCAACTCGACCGCGAACTCGCGTTCAAAGGGAGCATCAGCGGCGACGCGCGCGACCGCCTCGAAGAACTGCTACTGGAAGTCCAGGACCTCGACCGGGTGACGAACCTTCTGTCGGGCCAACTGGACCCGGACCTGACGAAGTTCGACGAGATTTCGGCGACCGTCGACGAGGTCGACCCCGTCCGCGTCGACTCGCTGGACCTCCACCCGGGTATGCAAGCACACCTCGAATCCCGGTTCGACACCCTGCTCCCGGTCCAGAGCCTCGCCGTCGAGCACGGGGCCACGGAGGGCCGCGACCAGCTGGTCGTGAGCGCGACGGCGACGGGGAAGACGCTCATCGGCGAGATGGCCGGCATCGACCGCGTCCTCAACGGCAAGGGCAAGATGCTGTTTCTCGTCCCGCTGGTCGCGCTCGCGAACCAGAAATACGAGCAGTTCCAGGACCGCTACGGCGACATGGTCGACGTGTCGCTGCGCGTGGGTGCCAGCCGTATCGCCGACGAGGGCGGACGCTTCGACCCCGAAGCTGATGTCATCGTCGGGACCTACGAGGGAATCGACCACGCGCTCCGGACCGGCAAGAATCTCGGCACTGTCGGCACCGTCGTCATCGACGAGGTCCACACGCTCGGCGAGGACGAGCGGGGCCACCGGCTGGACGGGCTCATCTCCCGGCTGAAGTATTACTGTGAGTCTGGCGGCGCGCCCGACAGCGGCGACACGCAGTGGATTTACCTCTCGGCGACGGTCGGCAACCCCGGCCAGCTGGCCGACCAACTCCGAGCGACGCTCATCGAGTTCGAGGAGCGGCCGGTCCCCATCGAGCGCCACGTCACGTTCGCCGACGGCCGCGAGAAGATTGAGACGGAAAAGAAGCTGGTCAAGCGGGCGTTCGATAATAAGTCCAGCAAGGGCTATCGCGGTCAGACTATCATTTTCACCAACTCCCGGCGGCGCTGTCACCAGATTTCACGGAAACTGGAGTACAGCTCAGCGCCGTACCACGCCGGACTGGACAACCGGAAGCGCCAGCGCGTCGAGCGGCAGTTCGCCGACCAGGACCTCGCGGCGGTCGTGACGACGGCGGCGCTGGCCGCTGGGGTGGACTTCCCGGCCTCGCAGGTCATCTTCGACTCGCTGGCGATGGGTATCGAGTGGCTCACCGTCCAGGAGTTCAGCCAGATGCTCGGCCGTGCGGGCCGCCCGGACTACCACGACAAGGGGACCGTCTACATGCTGGTCGAACCGGACTGCTCGTACCACAACAGCATGGAGATGACCGAGGATGAAGTGGCGTTCAAACTCCTGAAAGGCGAGATGGAGCCGGTCATCACCCGCTACGACGAGGGCGCGGCCGTCGAGGAGACGCTGGCGAACGTCACCGTTGCCGGCAAGCAGGCCAAGCGGCTCAACGACCGGATGGTCGGCGAGGTGCCGACGAAACACGCACTGGGGAAACTGCTCGAATACGAGTTCATCGACGGCCTCTCACCGACGCCGCTCGGCCGGGCTGTGACCCGGCACTTCCTCGCGCCCGACGAGGCGTTCCAGTTGCTCGACGGCATCCGGAAGGGACAGCATCCTTACGAAATCGTCGCCGACATGGAACTGCGCGACGAGCACTGAATCGCTTTCGCCCCGCAGACCTGTCGGCCGAATATCCTTTCGGCGTACATTCTTGTAGCGGCACGTACTTCCGGTGTCCATGGGCCTGTTCGATACGATCCGTCGCGCCGTCGGTGGCGATGCCTCGTCGACCGGCGGGGACGAACGGACGGCTGGAGGTGACTCCTCGTCCGACGATGGGCCGGACCGTCTGGACACGGCGACGCTTGACCCGACGGCGTTCCGGAAGTACGCCGAGCGCGTCGTTGACGGCGCGGACCCGCTGACGTTCGACCCCGATGCGCTCGCCCGTCTCGATACAGCCATCGAGGAGAGCTACGGCGGCGAGACCGTCGGTGACGCCGCGGGGACGACGACCTACACCGAGAACACGGTACGGTTCGGGAGCTATCTCGGCGAACTCCTCGTGCGAGCATACGACGGTGAGTGGGTCCAGTCCGACGGCCGGTGGGGCGTCGCCGTTTCCGGGCCGGACGACGAGGTGGGCGTCGCGGTGTTCGACGTGGCCGCTCGCTCGTTCGGCAACGAGCCGGTGTTTGCGGCCGTCGTGACGCGTCTGGAGTCCGAACTGGCACTGGATAGTGTCCAGAACGCCGGACCTGCAGTCCCGGAGACGGACGAAACCGATACCGACAGCGGCGCTTCCGAGCCGACGCGGATCGTTAGCCGCGTCGACGATGGACAGGCGGACGAGCGCGACGCACCTCCCGAACCGACGGCGGCAGACGAGCAAGGTGAGACAACTGCCGGCGATACCGCTGCTTCTGCGCCGTCGCAGGCTGTCGAAACGGAGCCGACCCGAGTCGTTCGTCGGGTCGACGCCGACGCGGAGACGGGTGACGGGTTGGACGACACTGACCCTACACCTGTCGTCGGTGACGTTGCTGACGAACCAGCGAACGAGGCACCACCGGCCAACGAAGCTGATGGCACGGCTACCGACATCGCTGGAGACGCGAACCCCGACCCGACCGATTCAGCGTCAGACGATGCCGGTAGCGAGCCGTCGACCGCTGAAACCACCGAAGCGGAATCGACCGCCGTTCCGAGTGACCGGCCGTCGACCACTGACACGCCTGCTACCGCCGAAACAGCTACCGATGAGTTCGCTGATTCGGCCGCGGCCGACGAGGCGGCCGCATATATCGACGAAGCAGAGTCCTCGTTCGATAGTGCTACAGCGGGCCCCTCGGACGACGCACCGACGACCGAGACACCGCCAGCAGGCTCGCCTATCGACTCCCGCGACGATGCTGGAACCGGTGACACCGCGCCCGTGGGGTCGGCAACTGACACACCCGTTGACGACGCAGCGACGGACACAGTCGCTGACGGACCGGCCGACGCATCGACGGACGACGAACCGACTCGCGATAGCTCGCCGGATGCGTCGTCAGGCGATGCTCCAGACGCAGAGGCGGCTTCCGAAACGACGGCTGACGAGTCACTTGCAGCCATCGACAACACCGCGGCGGTCGATGACGAGCCGGTAGCTGTTGCGGAATCCGACGCCGGGACATCATCCGATGACAGTCCCGATGCATCGGACTCTGTTGCGGACGCTGAGGCGTCTGGTGCCACTGCGACCACACCGTTACAGGACGGCTCCGCTGGCTCGACGGCCCGCTCGTGGGATCCCGGCACGGTCCGCGCGGGCCACGCTGACACCGCTGTCGAGTTCGCCGAGTTCTGGGGCGAGCACGACCTCGATTTCTCCCCGGCCTCGCTGTCACGCCTCGATGACCTGGTCGACACAGAGTGGGACAACGAGCGCTTCGCCGAGACGACGTTCGGGAGCGATGCGTCGTTCGACGACCGCGCATTTACCAGCGTCGTCCGGGAACTCGGCGGCTACTTCGGCGAGGTACTCGTCCGACATCTCGATGGCGACTGGAGTGACGAGACGGACCACGAAGCGGCGGTCGTCGTCGGCGGACCGGACGGACAGTTCGCCGTTCCCGTCTTCGAGGTGGCGATAACCTCGCTCAGAAAACGGGCCGTGTTCGGCCGGAGCTACGACGCTTTGCTCGACGACCTCGGCCGCGACGGACCGGTTCGGTGAGCCCGTTCCCGGCGCGTCCACCTCGTCGTAGCTATTCGCTCAGGGCCATGACCGACGTGCTCCCACAGTCGGGGCACTCGTCGTGGTCCGCGTAAAGCAGCGTCTCACACTCTATACACCGGTGGGTGGCTTCGTCGTCGGACGCGTTTCCGACCTCCTGTTTCAGCTCCTCGACTTTTCGACCGAGATCGTTGAAAATTCCCATTGGGATACTGTTCGACCCGGACAGGGATAAACGTCGGCCGCCGGGTCAGGGTGCCAGCGGACGCCCGACTCGCAAACGACCCATCCTTTTGTCACTGGCCCCGCAGGGGACAGACGTGTCGCTGCCACCTGTCACGCCGGGGATGTTGTTCGTGTTCGCGACCATCGTCGCCGCGCTGGTGCTGTTTGCGACGGAGGCGCTGCCAGTCGACGTGACCGCTATCGCCGTCATGGTGGCGCTGATGCTGGCCGAACCGGTGACGGTACTCGCGGCCGATATCGGGCTGCTCGCCGAGCCGGTGTACGTGTTACATCAGCCGGGCGACGGGCTATCGCCGCTGGATCGCGGGCTTTCGGGTTTTGCCTCGACGGCGACGATAACTGTGCTGGCGATGTTCATTCTCTCCGACGGCGTCCAGCGGACCGGAATCGTCCAGATCCTCGGCGCGAAAATCGCCTCCCTGACCGGGGACAGCGAAACGCGACAGCTCGGTGCGACCGTCGGGCTGGTCGCGCCTATCTCCGGGTTCATCAACAACACCGCTGCCGTCGCCATTCTCCTGCCGATGGTGACCGATATCGCGCACAAAGGCAAGCTCTCGCCGTCGAAACTACTGCTGCCGCTGTCCTACGCCTCGATGTTCGGCGGGATGTTGACGCTCATCGGCACCTCGACGAACATCCTCGCCTCGCAGCTCTCGGCGGAACTGATCGGCCGTCCGTTCAGTATGTTCGAGTTCACCCAGCTCGGCATTATCGTGACTATCATCGGGACGATCTATCTGCTCACTGTCGGGCGCTATCTGGTCCCGTCGCGTATCCCGGCCGAAGAGGACCTCACCCGGGAGTTCGAGATGGGTGAGTACCTGACCGAAGTTGTCGTCCGCGAAGACTCCCCGCTCATCGGCCAGACTGTCGAGGAGGCGCTCAGAGTCTCGGAGTTCGACGTGGATATCGTCCAACTGGTCCGTGAGAAGCGCACGTTCCTCGAACCGTTCGGACAGAAAGCGATCCAGGCCGGCGACGTCTTTGCCGTTCGGACGGACCGGGACACACTTGTCGACCTCCTCGACGTCGAGGGGCTGGACGTAATTCCCGAGGTTGAGGTTGACGACGCGGAACTGGAAACCGCGACCGAGCGAAAGAATCTCGTCGAGGTCGTCGTCGCTCCCGGCTCCTCGCTCATCGGCGAGACGCTCGTCTCCACGAGCTTCCGCCAGCGCTACGACGCGACTGTGCTGGCGCTTCGCCACGGACAGGAGCTGTACCGCCAGCGAATGGACCACGTCACACTCCGCATCGGCGATACGCTGCTGGTGCAGGCCACCCCAGACAGCATCGACCGCCTCAACCGCAATAACGACTTCATCGTCGCCCAGGAAGTCGAACGACCGGACTTCCGCCAGTCGAAGATTCCCGTCGCGGTCGGCATCGTCGCCGCCGTTGTGGGTGTCGCGGCCCTGACGCCGATTCACATCGTCATCTCGGCGCTCGGCGGGGCGCTCGCGATGGTCCTCACCGGCTGTCTCCGCCCGCCCGAGCTGTACGACGCCGTTCAGTGGGACGTCATCTTCCTGCTTGCCGGTGTCATTCCGCTGGGAATCGCCCTGCAGGAGACCGGCGGCGCTGACCTGCTTGCGGAGCTGTTCGTCATGGGGGCCGGCAGTGTCCTCACCGCCGGTGGCGGCCTCGCGGTCGTCCTCGGCCTCATGTACCTCGTCACGGCGCTCCTGACGAACATCATCTCGAACAACGCCTCCGTCGTTTTGATGATCCCAGTCGCCATCGAAACCGCCCGGCAACTGAACGCCAACGCCTTCGCCTTCGTCCTCGCCGTCACCTTCGCCGCCTCGACGGCGTTCATGACGCCGGTCGGCTACCAGACGAACCTCCTCGTCTACGGTCCTGGTGGGTACCGATTCGCCGACTATCTGAAGGTCGGTGCGCCGCTCCAGGCCGTCTTCGCCGTCGCGACGACGCTCGGCATCGCGTACTTCTGGGGCCTCGCTCCCGCGTGACACGGCCGCCTCGCAACGAAACGCTTTACACGCTGTCGAGTCGAAGTGGTAGTACGGGATCGTGGGGTAGCTTGGTAACCTTCGGGCCTTGGGTGCCCGCGCCCCTAGTTCAAATCTGGGCGATCCCATAGCTGGATTCCGAATGCGACCGTTCTGTCGCTTCTCCCGCTCCTCTCTAGCGGTCTGTACTGCCAGTCGCCTGCTGTCGTCGCTGCTCTCACCCGTCTTCGTGGCCGGTCCTTACCGTTGTCCAGCAACGACTTTCCGAACAACACTGTGAAAAGAGCCCGCCGCGAGGGCACGTCGCGTCAGTCGTCAGCCCTGTCGGGAGCCGAACGCGTGGTGCGCTCCCCGCCGACACCGGCGGTATCGCCGCGCTCGACCGCTCTGCCGCTGGTGTCGAACTGATCGACGGTCCGGGCCAGCGAGTCGGCACGGTCGCGGAGTTCATCCGCGCTCTGGGCGATTTCGGCGACGGACGCGGACTGCTCTTCGGCGGCCGCCGAGACCTGCTCTGCGTCCTCCGTCACGTTCTGGCTGATCTCGGATACCCCGTCGACGCGGTGGACGACGCTCTGCGTCGCGTCGGCCTGGTCCTCTGTGGCGTCCGCGATCTCCTGAATACCGTCGTTGGCGTTCTCTATCGCGTCGACGGTATCCTCGATCGCATCGGCCGCCTCACGGACAGTCTCGACACCGGTGTCAATGTGGTCGCTGGTCGCGCGGATGTCGGTGACAGTCTCGTCGGTTTCCGTCTGTACGGCCGCGATTTCGGCTTCTATCTCTGCTGCCGCCTGCTTTGTCTCCTCCGCGAGGCTCTTGACCTCGTCAGCAACAACAGCGAACCCCTCGCCGTCCTTGTCGGCGCGGGCGGCCTCGATGTTGGCGTTCAGGGCGAGCATATTCGTCTGTTCGGCGATATCTGTGATGAAGTCGACAATCTCGCCGATGTCGTCCATACGCTCCTGCAGATCGAGAATCTGGTCGACCGCGTCTGCCGACCGGGACTCGATTTCCGCCATGTCGTCGATGGCCGACTCAGCGGCTTCCCGGCCGGTTTCGCCACGGTCGACGGCGTCCCTGGCCGTCTCTGCAACCGTCGTCGACGACGCTGCGACCTCCTCGATGCTCGCCGATAGCTCGTCCATCTCGGCGGCGGCCTCCTCAAGGTCGTCGTGCTGTCTGATGGCTCCGTCTGTGATCTCCTGTATGCGGTCGCTGACCGTCTGGCTCGTCGTCTCGATTTCCTCGGCCCCAGTCGCGACCTCAATCGTGGCATCCGCGACTTCGTCGGCGAACGCCGCGACCTCGCTGACGGTGGCTTCGAGCCCGTCGAGCATTGCGTTGAACTCCACCGCGACTTCTCGCATCGCTGTCTCCTCTGCGTCCTCGTCGAGTCGCTTCGTGAGGTCACCGTCGGCGATGTCCTGCATCACCGCGCTGTACTCGGCAGCGCGCTCCTGGAGGCGCTGGCTGGCTTCCTCTGCCTCTGCCCGTGCGTCCTCCGCTTCCGTACGCAGTTCTTCGGCTTCTGCTCGCGCCGTCTTCGCCTCCTCGACTGCGTCCTCCGCTTCTTGAATACGGTTCTGGAGTGAGAGCCGCATATCGTCGAAGGTACCGTAGAGGCGACCGATTTCGTCGGCGCGGTTCGTCTCGAGGTCGACATCGAAGTCGCCGGCCTCGATGCGCTCGGCACGGTCCCGCAACTGCTTCAGTGGGTCGACAGTCCGTTTCCCGAGCACGAGGCCGACAGCCGACAACGAAACGAGCGCCAGCAGGACAAGCAGTCCGACCGTCTGCCCGACCGTATCACGGACACTGAACGCCTGCGCCGTGTCCAGGCTCGTCACCGTGACCCAGTTCGTCGTCGGGACGGGTGCGAACGCGTACACGCGACCATCGGAAACTGCTGTCACCGGTGTTGCCGTACCGTTTGCGTCGCGGATCGCTGCGAGGCTCTCACTGTGGGTGTCGGCATCGAACTCGCGGTCGATGTTCAGTACCGTCTCGTCGTTGGTGTTCAGAATCGTGGTTTCTTTCGTGGAGTTCGTATCGCTGAGGCGGTCGACCTGGCTCTGGATGCGCGTGACGACGACGAGATGCGAGCCGTCACGCTTCGGGACCGAGCTAGCGAACGCCATCACGGGCTCGTCGTTGAGGACCGGTGAGCGGTACGACCGACTACTCGACCACACCTGACTGTTGTTCCCAGGCCCTTCCGGCACTTCGGCGTTCGTCCACGGCGCGTCAAGTTCGGACAGCGACCGCCCCTCCAGCGGGAGTTCCGTGCTGGCGACCACCTCGCCACGAGTATCATTCACGAGGTGCATACTGACAACATCATCGGGCAGTAGCTGGTCCTGCAGAAGGATGTACGCCGCGGCGCGTCGGTCGCTCCGGAGTGGCTCGCCCTGCGAGACGGAGCGTGTGTGCGTGCGCTGCTGCTCGACCCACGAGCCGATAGCGTCCCCCTCTAGCTGGCTGGTCTCGGCGAGCTGTCCGGTCGTCTGGCGTTCGACTGCTGTGGATGTCGCCTGGAAGGTGAACGCCCCAGCGCCCGCGATGACGAGCAACACGGCGAGGAACGCGACAGCGAACTTCGCAGCGAACCGCTGCCGGACGAACTCGGGGGCGACCCGATCAAGTGCGCTCGCCAGCTCATCGAGCGGACCGCTCGCCATCAGGCACCACCCGTGCTGGAGCGCTCAGTGGGGACGACGATGTCGCCGGCGGCGATCTGCTCCCGTGATGTCGACAGTGCCGTCCTGACGTCATCGGGAATCGCCGGCTCGAGGGAAGTGCCATAGACAATGCCGACCCCGTCACTATCTAGCCCGAGAGAGACGACCTCACCAGCGGGGAGGCTGTCCGCGACCGTCGCCGTCGCCGCGTCGTAGACTGCGACGTTCACCCGCTTGACCATGCTCGCCAGCACGACATCAGCGTACCGGGGGTTACTGCGAGACTGGTCTGAGTCCACTCCGATTGCGTACCGGCCGTGGGCCTGTGCGGCCTGGAAGATGCCAACACCTGCACCACCCGCTGCGTGGTAGACAATATCCGCCCCATCATCGTACATCCCGGCTGCGATGTCGCGGGCGCCCTGCACGTCGTCGAAATTCCCGAGATACTCCGTGAGGACATCGACGTCCGTGTTGGCGTACTCGACGCCGGCTCTGAAGCCGGCCTCGAACTTGTGGATGAGGGGCTGGTCGAGGCCGCCGACGAATCCGACGGTCGTCTCCTCCGGGTTCGTCGAGCCTGCCCCGAGGTCGATATCTCTGGTCGTGAGCAGCCCAGCGAGGTTCCCGGCCTGGAACGATCCCTCGTGTTCGCGGAACACGTAACTCGCCACGTTGTCGGCCTCTACGACAGAGTCGACGATCATGAACTGCTGGTCCGTGTACTCCGTTGCAGTCTCAGATAGCCCCTCAGCCTGCAGAAAGCCGATACAACAGATCAGGTCGTATGACGGGTTTGTCGAACTCGCCAGCTCAGCCTGTACTTCGGCGAATCCGGCGACACTGGTTGGCTCGTGGTTCGTGTACTCGACCCCGTCATCGAGCCGCGCGCGCTGAATGCCGCGGTTCGCCGCATCGTTGAACGAGCGGTCATCCAGCCCGCCCAGTGCGTACACCATTCCGACAGTCGCCGCCGCATCGCTCACGTCGATGTCGCTTTCCGTCGCTTGCTGGCTGTCGCCGGTGTCCTCGTCTCCGCTCCCTCCGAAATCCCCGAAGCGGCCTGCACAGCCGGCGAGCGTTGCGGTCGCGGCCGCGCTTCCGCTGGCGAGGAGCCGACGCCTTGTGATTTTTTGTTTACGCACGGTTATTCTACTCTGAGTGAATCAGGTATACCAGCAAAAACTACTGGTCCCAATTCTCGACAGTGATACTAATACCACCCCCGTACAGCCGCGGTTCAGTTCCACCCCGGTTTGCGAACCTTCTTAGGCCAGTGGGCATAACCACTGTCCACTCAGATGGCGACCGCCGAGAACACCGAACTCATCGACCGCTTCGAGGAGTTCTACCGCAACTACTACCGCAACGAAATCGGTGAGCTCGCCCAGAAATACCCGAACGACCAGAAATCGCTGTATATCGACTGGGACGACCTCTATCGCTTCGATCCGGACCTGGCGGACGACTACCGGACCAAGCCAGAGCAGATTCAGGAGTACGCCGAGGAGGCCCTTCGACTGTACGACCTCCCGGTCGACGTCTCGCTTGGCCAGGCTCACGTCCGCGTCCGGAACCTCCCCGAGTCGGAGGACATCCGGGACCTGCGCCACGAACACCACGGCAACCTCGTCGCCGTCCAGGGCATCATTCGGAAGGCGACCGACGTGCGGCCGAAGGTTATCGAGGCCGCATTCGAGTGCCAGCGCTGTGGCACACTCACGCGCATCCCACAGGCTGCCGGTGACTTTCAGGAGCCCCACGAGTGTCAGGGCTGTGAGCGACAGGGGCCGTTCCGGCTCAACACCGACCAGTCCCAGTTTATCGACGCCCAGAAGCTCCGCGTCCAGGAGTCCCCCGAAGGACTCCGCGGCGGCGAGACGCCCCAGTCTATCGATGTCAACATTGAGGACGACATCACGGGCCACGTCACCGCGGGCGACCACGTCCGCGTGACCGGTGTCCTCAAACTCGACCAGCGGGGATCGGACAACGAGAAGTCCCCGATGTTCGACATCTACATGGAGGGTATCAGCGTCGAAATCGAGGACGAGCAGTTCGAGGATATGGAGATCACCGACGCCGACAAGAAGGAAATCGTCGAACTCTCCAACGAATCCGACATCTACGACAAGATGGTCGGCGCTATCGCCCCCTCCATCTACGGCTACGAGAAGGAGAAGCTCGCGATGATGCTCCAGCTCTTCTCGGGCGTGACCAAGGAGCTTCCTGACGGCTCGCGTATACGCGGGGACCTCCATATGTTGCTGATAGGTGACCCTGGGACGGGGAAATGCGTTCACGGTGATACCAGAGTGACACTCGCAGACGGTCACGAACGCCCGATACGGGAGCTCGTCGAATCGAACTTGGACGACCCCAAACCGGTCGACGACGGGGTGTGGGACACCGCTGATTTCGATGTCCCGTCACTCCAGTCCGACGGAACGATAGCCGCCCAGCGAGCGACAAAGGTCTGGAAACGCGAAGCACCGGACTCCCTGTATCGGATACGGACCGCGACTGGGCACGAACTCGACGTCACTCCGTCCCATCCACTGTTTGTCCAATCCGCCGGTCGGTTCCAGGCCAGGAAAGCCGAGGACTTGGAGACCGGGACTCACATCGCAGTCCCTCGGACCCTCTCTACAGCCGCCTGCGACGAACTGGACGTCACGTTCCGAAAATCACAGGCGAACAACAGGGTCGACCTCGACCTGCCGGCGACGTGGACTCCCGAACTGGCCCGGCTCATCGGATACATCGTCGCCGAAGGGTACGTCGAACAGCGCCCGGACAACACCGGCTTCGTTTCGATAACGAACAACGACTCCGAAGTGCTCGATGACGCGAAATCCGTTCTAGAGTCGCTCAATCTCAACGTCACGGAACGCGACTCCCACGACGGGAAGGCTGCCCGCGAACTGCTGTGTTCGGCCGGTGAGTTCGTGAGCTTCCTCGCATCTCTGGACGAGACGCTGCTCGCGTCGTCGGCGGACAGACGCGTTCCGCGAGCTATCATGCGGGCTAGCGACGACGTCGGCTCCGGATTCCTTCGGGGATATATCGAAGGGGAGGGCCACGTCTCGAAGTCACAACGGGAAATTACCGTTGCTTCGATGAGTAAACCGCTGCTGGAAGATGTCCGGACACTCCTCGTGACACAGGGAATCACGGCGCAACTCCAATCCCGAAACAACGGAAGTTACCGGCTCCGCATCTCCGGGCAGTCCGTCCACGAGTACGCGGAAACCATCGGATTCGTTACGGAGCGAAAGACTGAGGCCTGCCAGAAATTCGAGGGCACCCGCGGAGATACGAACCTGGATACCGTCCCTGCTCTGGGTCCGGAACTCCGTCGCATCCGGGAGACGCTTGGACTGACGCAGTCCGAATGTGGCCTTCCACGGTCGACGTATCAACACTACGAACGGGGGCGCAGAAACCCGAGTCGTGACAGTCTCGAATCGGTTCTCGATGCGTTCGAGACGCGGTTAGCTGAGATGAGTCACGAGCCTCCGTCCGGTGACGTTGCGGCCAGCGACGGGGGCGGAACCGGCTCACTCCGTCAAGACCTGGATGCACTCACTGCACTCGTCGAAGGAGACGTCGCGTGGGACCGAATCGAATCGATAGAACCCATCGACCACGACGAAGAGTGGGTCTACGACCTCGAAATCGAGGGCACGCACAATTACCTCACTAACGGGGTTGTCTCGCACAACTCCCAGATGTTATCATATATCGAGAATATCGCGCCCCGCTCTGTCTACACCTCCGGGAAGGGGTCGTCGAGCGCGGGGCTGACCGCCGCGGCCGTGCGCGACGACTTCGGCGACGGCCAGCAGTGGACGCTTGAAGCGGGCGCACTCGTGCTCGCCGACCAGGGTATCGCTGCCATTGACGAACTGGACAAGATGACGCCGGAGGACCGGTCGGCGATGCACGAGGCGCTGGAACAGCAGCGAATCAGCGTCTCGAAGGCCGGCATCAACGCGACGCTCAAGTCCCGCTGTTCGCTGCTGGGCGCGGCCAACCCGAAGTACGGCCGCTTCGACCAGTACGAACCAATCGGCGAGCAGATAGACCTCGAACCGGCGCTTATCTCCCGGTTCGACCTCATCTTCACCGTCACCGACAAGCCCGACGAGGAGGCCGACCGGAACCTCGCCGAACACATCATCCAGACCAACTACGCCGGCGAACTCAACACCCACCGGACGCAGAATCCGACCTCGAATTTCAGCGAGGAAGAGGTCGACACGGTCACCGAGGAGGTCGCACCGACCATCGAACCAGATCTCCTCCGGAAGTACGTTGCCTACGCGAAGCGCAACTGCTTCCCGACGATGACTGAGGATGCGAAATCGCGAATCGAGGACTTCTACGTCGACCTGCGGCTCAAGGGCCAGGACGAAGACGCGCCGGTCCCGGTCACCGCCCGGAAACTGGAGGCGCTGGTCCGGCTTGCCGAGGCGTCCGCCCGGATTCGGCTGTCGGACACCGTCGACGAGGCCGACGCCGACCGGGCCGTCGACATCGCCCACTACTGCCTGAAAGAAATCGGGGTCGACCCCGAAACCGGCGAGTTCGACGCCGATGTGGTCGAGACAGGCCAGTCCAAGACCCAGCGCGACCGCATCCAGAACATCAAGGGCATCATCTCCGACATCGAGGACGAGTACGACGAGGGCGCACCCGCTGACGTGGTCATCGAGCGCGCGGAGGAGGTCGGCATCGACGAGTCCAAGGCCGAACACGAGATTGACAAGCTGAAACAGAAGGGCGAGGTGTACGAGCCCCGGACGGACCATCTCCGGACGACCTGAATATGGACCGTATTTCCGCACTCCGCAACATCGAAGAGGCGCTGGCCGACTTCGAGGCCGGGTCGAAATCGCTCGGTGACCTCGAACGGGACGTTCGCGGAACGCTCCGGACCTACGCAACTGAGTTCGAGGGCGACCTGCAGGCATACCGGGCGAGCGGCGGGGCCGCCGTTGACGGGCTCGTTGTCCTTGCGCCGTCCGAGACAGCAGCCCGCGAACGGGTTCGAGACCTCGTTTCGGACGCCGGTGAGTTCACCGTCACGGCCGTCGAGTAGGCCGCCTCGGGGTCGTGGGGCTGTCGATCTCGCCCGCAGACTGTACCGTTTTGTCCCGATTACCATCTATTTTCTCCTCCAGACCTTCATATATTCACTATAAAACTACTTCAATTCAGTAAAATTTTATAGCAATAATAGCAATGTCTATCCAGTGCTACTCGTCGTCACGTACTCTCGGCCGGCACGCAGAGACCTGCGGAACGTCTGTCGTGCCCACGAAGATTGTGTCGTTCGGCAGTTCGGGAGAGCAGCGTTGTTCTCCGGGACCGAGTTCGGGGCGTTTCAGGCGCTCCGACTCCACGAGAAACACGGGCTTGACGTTCAGATCGAGCGCGTTGAGCCGTTCGAACCGACGGATGTCCCGAAACACGTTCGTGAGGCGGCCAGGCGGTACGAGGCACGCGAGCAACCGGCGACGCCCTACGAGCGGTTCGCGTCGGGACGTGATCTCCCGGACCCGGACCAACTCCGAGGCGTTAACCTGTGAAGCTCCGCGTCGCTGGAACTACTTATACGGGTGCTGTCGTCGACCTCCGTGCCCGAACCGTCGACGGTCGGACCGTCGCCGCGAGCATCCGCGGACGGCGGTGCCTTCCGGCTGTGTCCTGTCCGGAACCGCCGGCCGTGTACGTTTACGCCGGACACGTCCACCCGTCGATGGGACTCCGAACGCGAACTGCACTTGCGGCTGCCGCCCGATCACGGGGATACGAGACGCCGCAGGACGACGCTATCGCGGACTGCCGCGCAAAACTGGCCAAGCTTGAGTGTTCGCCGCCGGAGCTGCCGGACCCTGTCGACCCGGTCTCGGAGTCGACCATCGACGGCCTGCAGGAAGCGGTCGCTACCCACCGCGGGCGTCTCACCGCTCGGCAGGCGGTCGGTGCAGACGACGAAGCGGCACAGGCCGCCCTCCGCGACGCGGCAACGGAACTGAGCGAACGGGAGACGCGGCGGGCTGCCGTCAGCGAAACTCGCGAACTCCGCCGGGAGCGGGCACGCGCCTACCGGGACACGCTGGAGGAACAGCGTCGGTTTGCCGACGAACTGGCCAACCTCCGGCGGAGCGCTCGGGCAACTCTCGTCGACCGATGTACCGAGACGTTTGCTCGGGCCATCGACACCGTTCCGGGGCCAGTTCCGGACAGCCCGTTCGATGCCGATCCAGTAACGGCCGCTCTGGGCGTGCTCCGGTTCGCGAAGACGCCCGCACCGGTCGTCCTCGAAACGAACCGGTTCAGATCGCCGACAGCTGCATCAGACTGTCTCGACGCCCCTGTCGTTCGTTGCTGACTTTTAAATCAGAGGGCCAGGCCACCGACCCTATGGTTACCTTCGACTGTCGCGCCGAGCGAGTCGACGACGTGACGCTCGTCACGGCCACTGTCGGCGACATCCCTGAACCGACTCGAATTACCGTTCAGAATCGTCTCGATGGTCCGCTCTGGCCACCGAGGACGCAGGGCGTCCCTGAGGCCGGCTGGTCGGAAGGTGGGTTCGAGGGAGCCGTTAGGCCGGGGACACACGCGCTCGGGTACGCGACGCCGGCCCCGCCGGCCGCCAAGCCGGCGGAGCTGGTGCGTGCCGAGCCAGCGCCTGAGACTAGTATCGCCGACGAGCGACTCGACTCTGCAGCTGCCGTACTCAGAGAGCTGGGTGACCCGTCACCGCCTTCTGATGCTGTGCCAACAGCTGAGTCGGCCCACGTATCCCAAACATCGAGCGCTGGACCGCTCGGCCCCACACCCGGGCGGGACATCGAACGACTGCCAGAGGGAAGTCATCAGTCAACCGGGCCGGGGGCGTCCGGCCGGCGTCCGGAGCAGCAACTCCCCGATGCGGTCTTGCAGTGGCTCGAAACCGTTGCTCGGCGGGTAGACTGTGCCGAGCGGCTGGCTGAGGCAGAGTCGCTGTCGGCGGCGACAGCTGCAGTTCGCGCGGCAGACGGCCTCTCCGGCGTCCGGACGGTTGCGGCACGCGGCGATACTGACGAGCAAATGCTCCGGGCGCTGGCCCGGCGGGCCGAGCGGCTCGCCGATCGACGAGCGGCCGCCACGGTGCCGACCGAAACGCTGGCCCGGCTGGCATGATTCTGGCAGTCACCGGCGGCAAGGGCGGCGTCGGCAAGTCGACTGTCGCGTACAATCTCGCGGCGGAACTCGACGAACTCGAACGGGCTGACAGCAGGGGTTCGTTCTCGAACCCGAACGCGGGGAGCGTCGTCGTCGACGGCGATCTCGGGATGGCGGACCTCCCGTCCAGCCACGGCCCCGACCTGCACGACGTTCTCGCTGACCGCGCCGACCCACACGAGGCTGTCCGCGAGGACGGTCCCGTGACTCTCGTCCCGTGCGGACGAACGCTAGCCGGCGCTCGAAGTACCGATTTGCAGGCCCTCACAGACGTATTCGCTGCGCTGGAGCGGACCTATCGCTGGGTCATCGTGGATTCGCCAGCCGGCCTGCACGCCGACGTAGGGCTGCCCCTTGCAGCCGCCGACGCCGCGGTACTCGTCACGACGCCGGAAGGTGCGGCCCTCGCCGACGCGCTCCGGGTTCGGGCGCTGGCCCGCGAACTCGACGCCGGACTCTGTCGGGTCGTTCTCAACCGAGCCGGTCCGAACTCTGCGACCGGCGCCGCCGCAGACCGGTTCGGTGCGCCAGTCGTTGCCATCCCGGAAAGTGAGCCACTAGCGACGGCACAGGCGCACGGACAGCCGCTTCGAGACATAGCCCCGGACACGCCGGCCAAACACTCGCTTGAAGCGCTCGCCGACGCCGCTTACTCCTGTAGCTCGGTGTAGGTCCCCCGTAACGTGACCGGCGTTACGTCTGCTGTCTCTGCTGCTTCGGCCTGCGTGAGCGCCACGTCCTGCTCCTGGGCTGCGGTGTAGAGACACGCCGCAGCGACACCGGCCGGATTGCGCCCGCTGACCAGTCCACGGTCCTGTGCCACGTCGACGAGCCGCTCTGCGCGCTGTCGCACTTCCGTAGGCAGGTCCAGCGTCGTTGCGAACCGGGGGACGTACTCGCGGGGGTCAATCGGCCCAGTCGGTAGCCCGAGTTCTCTGTTCAGGGCGTCGTACGCCGCGCGAAGCTCTGCCTGGGTCGCTTTGGCGACAGTACAGAGTTCGTCGACGGTCCGGGCAACGCCTTCGGTTCGGCAAGTGGCGTAGATGGCCGCGGCTGCGAACCCTTCAAGCGTCCGTCCCTGCAGCAGGCCCTCGTTCTGTGCGGATTCGAACAGCACGCACGCTCGGTCTCTGATTGCGTCTGAGAGCGCCATCGAACTGATGATACGCCGTATCTCGGTGAAGGCATACACCTTGTTTCGCTCACGCTTCGAACTGATCTGGGCGCGGTTGTGTTCGCGGCGGAGGCGAGCAAACTGACGGCGTTTGCGCCCTTTGAGCCGCGTCGACCGGCCGATTTTCGTCGAAAGGCCGCGGTCGTGACGGGACCGCGTCAACGGCGCGCCCGTGCGTGCCCGGTCCGTGTCGTCATCGTCGAACGACCGCCACTCTGGGCCGGGATCAATGGCGTCCTCACCGACGACTAACCCACAGCCGCTACAGACCGACTCGACGCCCTGCTGTTTGACTGACCCGTTACACTCCGGACATTGCGTTACCGTCGTACTCATGTTTCCACCTACGGCTGGATGGCGGGTTAAAAAACCGATGCAAAGACGGGTTTCCGGGCGGTTTTCGTCGAAACTGCCAACCGGTAACCGGTAGGTAGCTGTCGGGGTCGGTACCAGAGTCTATCGGGATACCGACAGCATTAAATTCCAATACGGAAAAGAAAATTTTTAATGGCACTGTCGGATATCGCTGCCGGTGTCGAGGTCACGACCCACCAGCGTGACCACGGCGTCGCTGCTGTCGACGAAACGGACGCGCCGCTCTCGGAGCGCTTGGCTCCCGTGGCCGACGACCTCCCGTGCTCGGCGGCGACAGCGGCGACCGTCGTCGAGGCCTACGCAGCCGGCAAGAGCGTCGGCGATGCGGGCCGCGCCGCCGGTGTTGCGCCTGTGATGGCCGCCAAGACGCTCCATCTCGTCGGTGAGCAAGTGTCACCGGTCGGCCCACAGGGCCGTGAGATAATCGCCGATTGGCTCGCCGGGGACCTCTCTCGCAGCGATGCCATCGCACTCGCTGACGTAACTGAACAGGAGTTTGCCCTGGCGGTGTACATCGAAACGCACGAGCCGTTGCCCGCGGCCCGCGATGCGGTCGAGGGCGCACTGACGACTGCGGAACGGGACCCGTTAAGAGAGACGATGAGCGACATCGGCGAGCTGTTGTGAGGGTGTGCGCATAACTCTCTCGGCGAGGTCGGGAGTGAGTAACATCGGCGAGCTGCTGTGGGGGTGTCGAAACCGCTGTCTCGCTCCTCGCGACCTGTCTGGGGCATGCTTAACACCTATGGCTGCAAACGCGGAGTTATGTCGGCTTCGGAACTGGCAGACCGGGTGGCCGAGGTGCTTGCGGCGGATAGCGAGTCGTTCAACGAACAGGCGCGCGAGGAAGCCGAAGCGCTCAAATCCGCTGTTCGCGACGGGACGTTCGACAACACGGAAGCGATCGTCGGTATGGAACTGGAGCTGTACGCCGTTGACGAGCAGACCGACGCGCTCCAGCGGGTCCCTCGACAGTTGCTCGAACTCATCGGATTCGAGAAGGAACTCGGCCTGCACAACGCGGAGATGCAGACGAGTCCGCAGCCGCTGAATACGCATGGGCTGGCGGCCCAGCGAAACGAACTGAAGGCGTCGCTGATGCCGGCCCAGCAACGGGTACGCAACGAGGGTATCCGGCTCGTCTCCGACGGTATGTGGACCGTTCCACCCGCCGGTGAGACGGCCCGGGAGTACCTCTGTGACTGCGTCGAACAGAACGGCGTCCGCATCGGGACGAACATGTCCGACTCCATCCGCTATCACACGATGGCCAACACGGACTACCCCTCGGCGTTCGAAATCGACGCGCCACACGTCTCGCTACAGGCCGAGACGGTGATGCCGGAGTCGCTCATCACCTCGATTCAACCCCACTACCAGATTCCACACGCCCCGGACCTACCGGAGTATTTCACGTACGCACTCCGAATTGCTGCGCCGCTGCTGGCGCTTGGCGTCAACTCTCCGTTTTTCCCGCCGGACCTCTACGACGACGCGCCCGATCTGGAGATCGTCGCCGGGGCGAACATGGAGAACCGTATCGGCGTCTTCGAGTCAGTGCTCAACCCGCCCGACGGCGATTCGACGCCACCGAAAGTGTGTTTTCCGCCGGATTTCGACTCAGTCGAGGCGGCCATCGACGATATCGTCGAGGACGACACCATCGTTCCGGTCGAACTACAGTCGGGGACCCGCTTCGACGACGATTTCGTCCACTTCCGACACAAGCACGGCACGTACTGGCGGTGGGTCAGGCCGGTGTTCGAGGGGCCGACCCGGTCGGCGGCCAACGCTCGCATCGAGTTCCGCCCGCTGGCTGCACAGCCGACCGTCGACGATGCAATCGGATTCGCCGCTGTCTTTGCTGGCCTGATGGAGAGCCTACCACAGCTCGAACACCCTATCCGGTCGCTGGACTGGGAGACGGCGAAGAAGAACTTCTACACCGCCGCCCGGAACGGTCTCCGGGCGAAAATCGAGTGGATAACCGCCGACGGGGCGACGACGACCAGCACCGAAGAAATATACGGCGAACTGTTCGAGCACGCACGCGAGGGTCTCGAACAGCGCGGTCTCTCGGCTGAGGAGGCCCACAGCTACATCCGGCCGCTGCGCGAGCGCGTCGATCGCCGGCTCACGCCCGCACGGTGGAAACACGACTACGTTCGCCGCCGCGTCGAGGAGAACGTCCCGCTTGCTGAAGCGATCTGGGGGATGCAGGCCACCTACATCCGTCATCAGGAAGAGAATCTGCTTGAGGGGAGTTTCGTCGACTGGTTCGAGTAACCTCAGTCACCGGTCGCCAGTTCCGACTGCTCTGTCTCCCCGTGTCGGTCCGCAATCCCTGCGTACGCGACGACGTCTTCGCCCAGTTCCTCGATGCGGTCAGCGATGTCTCTGTTGGCGATGCTGCCGTCCTCGAAGGCAGCCCACGTGTCGGGGTCGAACAGCGAGAGGTCCCACTCCCGCAGGTCGATGTGCGCAATCGTTGCGCCAGCCCCCGCCGCCGCGTCGAGGGTGCGCTGAACGGCGACTCTGGTTCCGATGTCGTCTCGAAGGCTGCCGTTGATCCCGATAACGTGTGGCGTGTCGTGCATGGTGTGCCTGTCCATAGCCGGTGCCTATTGGTGAGTACTCTGAGAAATAAATTTCAGTACGCACTCTGAGAGGTAGCTACGCGGCTAGACGGTCCAGAGTGACATTATGAAACCGTCGCCACGGCCGACGATACTGAACACTGATCGCCCCCTCTCAATCACACCGCTGAAGAGCCACGGGCTCCGACCGGTACGCACCTGCGATCGGAACTTGATTTCCTCTCGCTTACTGAAGATCGTCCTGCCGATCGCCGCTGTCGCTGTCTGTGACTACTTTTGATCTTCGTCGCTCTCCGCTGTCCCGTCTATCTCCTCGTCGACTTCCGACTCCGCCGTCTCGTCCACTGCCTCGTGTTCGTCGCTCTCGGCGAACTCGACTTCAGCTTCTAGTTCGATTTCGACGCCCTTGCCTTCCAGTTCGGCTTCGAACTCCGCCATATCTTCGACTTCTGCTTCCAGTTCCGCTGTGTCTATCTCTACCTCGACTTCGACTTCGACGGACACGTCGTCTCGGTCCATACCCACGTTCCGAGGGGCTGACATAATTCCGTTTTGCAACCGGCATGCTGCGGACAACTTCGACATCGCTATGTGCGTCAACCGCCGACAACTCGCTATGAGTGATCCCGTGGACGTGACCGTCGACACCGACGGCGAGTCGGAGTCGGTCCGCATCCACGACGACGGTGGCGAGGTCGAAGCCGGCGACGCGACCGTCCGGTTCAGTTTTTCGGGCACTGGCGACAACGACCAGTCTGGCGATGACGACGAGCGGTCACCCAACGGCAACGACGACGGTGCGGACCCGCGCCGCATCGTCGCGCTCGATTCGGTGCCCACCGACAGCACGCTCGTGTTCGAAGCGCGCGACGGTCGACGAGGTGTCAACTGCATCCTGCATCGTGCAGGCGACGCCGTCGTCGCCTGGCGTAACTCCTGTCCGCACCAGCCCGAGGTCCCGCTGGACCCCGGTCGGGGCGCGATTGTCCGCGGTGACCAACTCGTGTGTCACAAGCACGGCGCGCAGTTCGAACCCACGGACGGCGTCTGTACGCACGGTCCATGTGCCGGTGACGCTCTCGACGGTGTTGAGGTCGCAGTACAGGACGGCGACGTGTACCTCACGGACGAGCGCTTCGAGCGGGCCGAACGGCGCTGACTCACGTCTGCGTTTTTCTGCGGTTGTCTCCCAGCAAGCGACGCCGTCAGTCGTCAGCGACGGCTGGTTCGCTGCCGGCCCGCGCGTCGGCGTCGCGCCACGTTCCTCGGAGGAACCAGGCGGCGGCGATGAAAGCAGCGAGTACGTTCGAGACGGCGAAGGCGAGCCAGATACCCTGTTCAGCCAGCGAGT
Organism: Haloarcula sp. Atlit-120R; assembly: GCF_003665885.1. Taxonomy (NCBI): domain Archaea; kingdom Methanobacteriati; phylum Methanobacteriota; class Halobacteria; order Halobacteriales; family Haloarculaceae; genus Haloarcula; species Haloarcula sp. Atlit-120R. The sequence goes on from NZ_QPLN01000001.1 coordinate 1,232,325, forward strand.
ACGCGAAGAGGTCGACGACCTGCGGGCCAAGCCACGCTGGGACCGTGACCGGTCGGGATGCGACCCAGGCGACCGGGAGTCGGATAATACCCAGCATGGTAATCGCCAGCGCCGCCGCGGTGAGGGTCTTGCCGGCCCCGCGGAACCCGCCAGAGTAGGCCCGAACGATGCCGATGAAGCCGAAGGTCGGGGCGACCCACTGGAGGAACTCGGCCCCGATGCGGACGACCTCGGGGTCGTCGCTGAACACGCTGACGACGGTCGGTGCGGCGAAGATAGTGACCGCGCCCAGCACGGTGAGGATGACGAACGACACCTTCGCGGCGAAGTGGTTGGCCGTCGCCGCGCGGTCAGGCCGCTCGGCACCGAGGTTCTGGCCGGTCATCGTCTCGACGCCGCGGTCCATCGCGATGGCCGGCATGAACACCAGCGAGAACACGCGGATGCCGACGCCGAAGGCTGCCACGACGGTGACCGAGAACGTCCCGACGATGAACAGCATGGCGTTGACCGACAGCGCACGCCCGGTCCCCTCGACGGAGGCCGGGACGCCCAGCCGCAGCAGTTTCCGGAGGTACTCCAGGTCGGGCGACATGTCGCCGAGGTGAATCCGCACGCCGCGCCTGCCCGACAGCAGGATGGCGATGCCGACGACCAGCGCGACACCACGCGAGAAGATGGTCGCGACGGCCGCGCCGACGACGCCCATCTCGGGGAACACCCACCAGCCGAAGATGAGGAACGGGTCGATGACGATGTTCAGGACGACGGTCCCGAACATCACCAGCATCGGCGTGATGGTATCGCCGGCTCCGCGCATCAGCGAGATGAATACGAAGAAGCCAAACATCGCCGTCAGCCCGAGCGAGACGACCTGCAGGTAGCCGGTCGCGCCCGGGAGCACCTCGCTGGATGCACCTAGCAGTGACAGGAAGTCCTTGACGAAGAAGTAACCCGTCGCGCCGAGCAACACAGAGGCCAACAGCGCGAACGTCACCGTCTGGGAGGCGGCGTACTCGGCCTCGCGGTGCTCCTCGGCCCCGGTGTGTTGGGCGACCAGTACGCTGCCCGCCACTGACAGTCCCATGCCGAGCGAGATGAGCAGGAAAATCATCGGGAAGGCAAAGGAAATCGCCGCAAGCGCCGTCGTGGAGTACTGCCCCAGCCAGAACGTGTCCGCGAGGTTATACGCCACCTGTAGCAGGTTCGTGATGACGATGGGAAAGGAGAGAAACAGTAGCGGCTTGCCGATGTCGCCACTGGTCAGGTCCAACTCATCCTGTCCCTTGAACAGGTTCCCGAGTCGCGCACCCAGCCGAGCCAGTTTCTGCCGGACGCTCACGCTGTGACCTCCTGCTGGCCGTCCAGAAGATGTGTCTCGACATACTCGGTGAGCATCCGTCTAGTACACTCGACCGGGCGACCGGTCGTAACGCGCTCGGTCGCTGCGCCGGTCAGCACGGTGACAATGAACCGGGCCGTTTCCTCGGCGTCGAGGTCTGATTTGAACGTCCCGTCAGCGATGCCGTCTTCGAGAATCGCTTCGAGTTCGTCGATGAGGTACTCGTCGAATTTCGTCAGCCGCTCACGAAAGCCGGGTTCGTATGGTGCGTGGGCACGGATTTCGAGAATCGCCGTCCCGAACTCCTCGCTCCCGTCGTCCGGCTTGTCAAGCACAGAGTCAACGAGCGAAAGCAGGCGCGCGTGTGGAGTTTCGCCCTCCGGGTCTTCGATCCGGTCGACAAACCCGTCGTACAGGTATTCGAGAAACGCACAGAGGAGGTCGTGCTTGCTGTCGTAGTGGTAGTGGAGGGCGGCCTTGCTCTTGTCCGACTCGTCGGCGATGTCCTGCATCGTCAGGTCCGCATAGCCGTACGTACACAGCGCACGGTAGGTCGCATCCATAATATCGTCGGCCGTGTCGCCGTCGTTCATTACGCGAAACTAACTGACTGGTCAGTCAAGTATTCGTCGGTACTCTCTGCGGATGGGTGTGCATGCCATGCCATCGATGGGTCAGACTCACGAGAGCTGTCGCTCTGAGAGCGTTCGGCACGATGGTAGAAGGGCGGTCGCTACTCCTTCAGATCGAGGTCGAACTGCTCGTGTTCGCTGGCGGCGTTGAGCACAACGGAGGTGTTCGACTCCCTGATGTCCGGGTCGGTGAGCAGTTCCTTTATCTGGGCGTTCATGCCGTCGGTGTCGGTGAACTTCCCGACCGCGATGATGTCGTAGTCGCCGGTGACCTCGTACACCGAAATCATCTGCTTGTGCTCTTTGAGGTCCTCGGTGACCGCCGGGAGCGACGACCCCTCAACCTTGAGCTGGATGATTGCCGTCACGTCGTAGCCGAGCTTGTCGTAATCGACCTTGGGAGTATACCCGTTGATGATCCCCTCGTCTTCGAGGTCGGAGAGGTGGTTCGAGACGGTCGTTACCGACACGTCGAGGTCTTCTCCGAGGCTCCGGAGGCTGGCACGGCCGTCACCCAGAAGTGCATTCACCAACTCACGGTCGAGATTTTCGTACGTCATTACGCTTGGAGACGCCCCCCAGGGATTAGAATTTTACGAATGTCCAAATGTAGGCGAAAGCGTCGAAACCTTTGCGCAAATCAGCAGGGTTTTAGTAGTAGCACCGCTCCTATCGGGTGTCCAAAGATGACAAGCGAACTTTCAGAGGCGGCGGAGGAGGTACTCGACGAGATCGAAGAGAAGAACGTCGACTTCCTTCGGCTCCAGTTTACCGACATCCTCGGCACGATCAAGAACGTCTCGATCACAGCCGACCAGGCAGAGAAAGCGTTCACAGAGGGCATCTACTTCGACGGGTCCTCCATCAACGGCTTCGTCCGGATTCAGGAGTCCGACATGCGCCTGGACCCGGACCCGTCGACGTTCTCCGTGCTCCCGTGGAGAGAAAACGTCGAAGGTGGTTCGAGTGCCCGCCTCATCTGTGATGTCATCGACACCTCGACCGGCAAGCCGTTCTCCGGCGACCCGCGTGGCGTCCTGAAGCGTGCCATCGAGCGCGCAAACGACATGGGCTATACGGTCAACGCCGCACCCGAGCCCGAGTTCTTCCTCTTCGAGGAAGACGAAGAGGGTCGCGCGACCACCAAGACCAACGACGCCGGTGGCTACTTCGACCTCGCGCCGAAGGACCTCGCCTCCGACGTGCGCCGTGACATCATCTACGGCCTCGAAGACATGGGCTTCGACATCGAAGCCTCCCACCACGAGGTCGCACAGGGCCAACACGAGATCAACTTCACCTACGACGACGCCCTGACCACGGCCGACAACGTCGCCACCTTCCGGTCCGTCGTTCGCGCCATCGCGGCCGAACACGACCTGCACGCGACGTTCATGCCAAAGCCCATCCCGAAGATCAACGGCTCCGGCATGCACACGCACATCTCGCTGTTCACCGAGGACGGCGAGAACGCGTTCCACGACGAGGACGACGAGTTCAACCTCTCCGAGACGGCAAAGAGCTTCACCGCCGGTATCCTCGAACACGCACCGGCCATCACCGCGGTCACCAACCCGACGGTGAACTCCTACAAGCGGCTGGTCCCGGGCTACGAAGCCCCGGTCTACGTCGCCTGGTCGGACCGCAACCGCTCGGCGCTCATCCGCAAGCCGGCCGCCCGAACCCCGGCCGCAAGCCGTATCGAGGCTCGCTTCCCCGACCCGTCGTGTAACCCGTACCTCGCCTTCGCGGCGCTCATTCACGCCGGGCTCGACGGTATCGAGCGCGACCTCGAATGCGAGGACCCGGTCCGGGAGAACATCTACGACTTCGACGAAGAGAAACGCGAGGAGTACGGCATCACCACGCTGCCAGAGAACCTCGGCGAAGCCGTCGATGAACTCGAACAGGACGAAGTCATCAGCGACGCGCTCGGCGAGCACGTCTTCGAGAACTTCGTCGAGGCAAAGCGTCAGGAACACAAAGAGTACCTGGTCGACGTCTCCGACTGGGAACTCGACCGCTACCTCGAGAAGTTCTAAACGGCCACCGCTTCAGTATTTTTTCGCGAGTCGCTCACCAGCCAGCGGTAGCGTCAGCAGGGCTCCGGTCCCGAGCGCCGCAAGCAGCGTGACGGCAACCGGTGACGGGTCTAATCCGAACGTCACGCCGAGGAACGTTCCGACTGAGACAACGCCCAGCAACGCCGTGATACCGACACCGTGCCGGGTCGGCTCCGGAATCGTATCACCCAGTCGCGACCAGACCACAGCGCCCGCGACAGCAACGCCTAACGCTCCGGCCGAATTACGAGAGACGCCGCTGACGAGCAGCCCTATGACGGCGATGACAGCCGCGAGTCCGAACACCCGCTCGGGCGTTTTGAGCGTCCCGAGGGCGAGTGCGAGGGCCGTCCCGGCGATGACAAAGCCCGCGAGGATGTCGGCGAGGTAGTGGACGCCCAGTACTAGCCGAGAGAGTCCGATGAGGGCAACGATTGTCGCGGCGACAGCGGTGCGCTGTCGGCGCGTGCCGACCCGGAGCGCCCACGCGATACCGCCCCAGACGAGCAGCGAAAGGGTGGCGTGGCCGCTCGGGAAGCCGAACCCTTCTCCGGTCGCCATCGACTTGTAGACGCCCCGCAGCGCCGCTGGAAGTAGCTCGGCGTGGGTGGCCGTGCCTGCCCCAGGCGGCCGCGGCAGTGCAAACATACCCTTCAGTGACACGACGAGCGCGACACCGACTGCGAGCAGCGCCACCAGCATCGCCGTCCGGTCGCGAGTGAGGTCCCGACCGAGTTTCGGTGTCCACGGGCCGAGCCAGTACAGCAGGCCACAGGCCAGAAAGGTGAACCAGAAATCCCCAAGCTGGGTGAGCAGCGCGAACAGCACGACGACTGCACCGGGCAGCGCCGACAGCACCTCGGTGACGCCGACAGCCCGTATCACTGTCGCCAGTCGCGCACGCGGTCGATGAGCCGTCCGGGGAGGCCGGTGGCAGTCAGTGTCACCCCGACCGCAATCATGATGGTATAAAGGCCCAGCACTGACAGCCAGATGACCAGCATCGCCAGCACGGCCCACATGCCCTGCAGGTAGTAGAACGCGCCAAGGGTCATGATCGTGCCGTACAGCAAGACGATGTAGGGCCCCCACTGTCGGGCGTGGCCGCGGCGCATCCGGCGGCGGACGTACTGCTTGAGGTCCGATTTCACCTCGTCACGGTGGAGCGTTCGGTCCTCGACGTCCTCGCGGAACGATTCGAACTCCTCGCGGAGGTCCTGCAGTTCCTCGTCTGTCAGCGCATCGGCGTCTCGTCCGGTTCCGGCCGGCGGGGGCGTGTCGGTTTCGTCAGCGTCCTCACTCATCGCTTTGCCGGACCGTCGGTGCGATACCTGTTGTAGTTGCCGGTCCGTGAGCGCCGCGTTGACCGCTGCCCCCACGAGCAGCACCTGTCCGGCGAAGTAAAACCACGTCACGAGCAGCAGGACCCCGCCGATGATCCCGTACACCTGATAGGAGTCGGCCTGTGCCGCGTAGACGTTGAACCCCGTCCCGAGCACCGTCCACCCGACACCGGCAAACACCGCGCCGGGGACGGCCTCCCGCAGCGTCATTTTCTGATCGGGGAACAGGTAGTACAGCGGAAGGAACGCGACCGCCAGCACGGGCACGAGCGCGAGCCCGCCGAGCGCGACTTGCACACCGAGTACCGTCCCGAACGCGCCGATGATACCGAGCCCGACCAGTGCGATGCCGATGCCGCCCAGCGCGGCCAGCCCGTCGACGAGTTCACCGACGATGGAGTCGGGGCCGTCCGTCCCGTAGACGCGACTGAAAGCTGTATCCAGCCCGCGGAACACCTTGAGCGCGCTCCAGAGTGTGACGCCGACACCGAGCACAGTCGCACCCCCGCGGCCGGCCCCGCTGGTCAGCGCGTCTTCGAGCAGTGTCGACGCCGCCGGCGTAAGCACGTCACCGGCGGCGCTGACGACTCGCTCGGCGAAGGCCTCCCCGCCCGCCAGCGTACCGACAACCAGCGTCAGCAACAACAGCGGCAGCAGGGAGACGAACATGTAGTAGGCGATGCCGGCTGCGAGAAAGGAGACCTCCTCCTCCCGTACCGTGCGGATGACCTCCTGACCGACGGAGACAGCGCGTGTGCGGTCCACGCGAGCATGTCGGAGTGGGGCTACAAATATACTGTCGACTGATTGATGTCAGTCGTCGAGCGCCGCGTCGGGCCGGTAGGATCGGCTCACGGTCCGCCACGTCCCCGAGTGGAACCGATAGTAGGTCACAGCCGCGGGAACCGCCGTCTCGAACACCAGCGAGGCGTACAGCGCAAGCGTGCCCAGCGGCGTGACGTAGCCGAGATACGCAAGCGGGAGGGCGAACAGGTACATCCCGGCCAGCTGTGAGTAAAACGGCCAGCGCGTGTCGCCGCTGGCACGGAGCGGTCCGATTGCGCCGCCGTCGACGCCCCGGAACACGACACTGCCACACGCGACGGCGACGAACACCGTCACCAGCGGGAGCACCGCGGGGTCCGAGACGAACAGGCGGGCGATGCCCCGTGAGAACGGGAGCAGTGTCGCTGCGACGACGATGTACACCCCGATACTCAGCCGGAGCACCGTCTGTGCCCAGACGCTCGCCTCGGCCTCGTTCCCGTCGCCCAGCGCCTGCCCGACCAGGCTACTGGACGCGAGACTCAGGCCCCAGTTCGGCGTATCGAGCAGCGCCCGGACGCGAAGCGCCACGACGTAGGCCGACACCACGCCCGGCCCGAACAGGCCGACGATGAACAGCCGCGGGAACTGCGCCCCGGTCCGGGCGAGGTTGGCCCCGACCAGCGGCGCGCCGGTCTCCGCGAGGTCCCGCCCCAGGTCCCGGTCGAGGAACGGCCGCGACACCGACACCTGCACCGGAAACGCGCCGATGATCGGCAGGCCACCGCGAGCTAGCCCCACCGCGAACCCGACCGTGACCAGCACGTTCGCGATGACCGTGCCAAGCGCCGCGCCGACGACGCCGAGGCTGAACCCGAAGATGAAGACGGCGTTCAGCGCGATGTTGACGACTGCGCCGCCGGCCCGCAACAGCATCGGCGTCCAGGCGTCGTCGGCCCCGACCAGCGTCCGGCTGCCGATAAGATTCAGTGCGGCGAAGGGGACACCGAGGGCGATAATACGCAGGTACTGGACCCCGTACCCGACGGCTTCGAACCCCGTTCCAACGCGGTCGACGAGTAGTCCGGGGACGACCCAGTACGCCGCCGCCAGCGGGAGCGTCAGCCCAAGCACGACAGCGGCGCTGGTCGTGACGGTGACCGCCAGTTCCCCGTCGGCGTCGGCCCCGTACCGCTGTGACACCATGCCGATTGTCCCGCCGGCAACACCTGCGCCCAGCGCGAACACCAGTTCCCAGAACGGCGCGGCGAAGCCGACGCCGGCGATGGCGGTCGGTCCGAGCGCCAGCCCCACCATCGCCACGTCGACCGTTGACTTCGACATCCGTGCGAGCCCGGTGACGATTCGGGGCCAGGACAGGTCCGTCGCCCGGCGGACCCGCTCGTGCTCGACGAGGTCGTATCGTGCGAGCAGACTGCCGACGAGCAGTAGGACGCCACGGACCGGATTGAACGTGAAGGGCACGTCTCGCCACTGCTTTGCGGTCGACTCCGAAAGGTGTTAAGAAAGCGACGCCGCCCTCACAGGGTTTATACAGCGCCGCTGCAACGACCGGATATGGATACGGAAGCGGCCATCCGGCACGGGACGATGCAGGTAACCGTCCTGTTGCTCGTCGCGGCCGCGCTGGCTATCGGCTTCGGCGTTGCCGGCATCGGTGCGTCCCTGCCGATTGTCGTGGGGCTGCTGGTACTGACGGCTGTTCTGTTTGTTGCCCGTCCGGACGCGGACCGGTTCGGCCCCGTGGCTGGTGTCGATGTAGGCGGTATCGCCCGGTCGCTGTGGCTCGCGCCGCTCGTTACGGCGCTGGCGCTGCTCGTCCGCCTGTCGGCCACACCCGGAGAGGTACAGGCCATTGGCGGGCTGCTCGGTCTCGCGGGCATGGCGAACTACTTCCTGCGCCCGGTGTACCTGCTCGGCTACGATTTCGTCGCTGCGGTCCGGGAGAGCGTCGGGCGGGCGAACGGTCGGTAGGCATCGCTTCAACCACATTTCTGTCGCAATCTGTGGCACTGTCCCCGATTCCCGATTCTACGACTCCGCCGTCGCCTCGCGGATTTCCACTACGTCGGCGTCCGTTTTGAACGTCGTCCCGCCGTAGTGCGTGCGTGAGGCCTCGTAGCCGGCGTCGCGCAGTTTCTCGATGAAGGTGTCCATCGCCTCCGCGCCGCGGCCCCAGCGCTTGCAGAGGCGGTGCTGGTCGTAGTGGGTCGGCGTGTCGAGTTCGGCCGACAGCGTCGCCAGCAGGTCCGTCGCCTCGTCGGCGGTGCCCATCTCCTCGGTCGCGTGGTCGGCGACGGCGTCGGCGAACTCGGGCTCGCAGGTCCGGCCGAGCCAGATGGGGCCGGCAGTCTGGAGGTGTTCGCCACAGACCGGGCAGGCGTCGGGCGCGTCGGCGATGAGGCCGCGGTCGTGGTCGCGCCAGAGGCAGTGCTGGCAGTGGTGGACGTAGCCGAGTTCGTCGATGCAGTCGTTGGCCACTTTCGCCCCGTGGTCGAACTCAAGATAGGTCCGGGCGTAGTGTTTCGTCGCGTGGCTGAGAATCGGCCGGGCGGCGATGTCGTACCGGGCGGCGGTGCGGACCATCGCCGACAGGAGGACGCGCATCCCCATCTCGGCGTGGAACTCGGTGTTTCGCGGCACCGCGCCGTACGACCGGACGCCGCTCTCGAAGTGGGCCCCACACAGCGGCGCGGTGTCGGTGGCCGTCACACAGAGGAGGTGCTTGGTCCCCTGGACGGCCGCGTCGGCGAAGGGAATGGGCGTCCCGAACGGGTCCACGTCGACCACGTCGAAGGCCTCCGAGTGCATGAGGACGTTCGCGTCCGACCGCCGGACCGAGGCCGCGAGGTCGTTGCGAGCGAGGTTCTCCTCGCACAGCGCCGTCGCGTCGTCGTCGATGTCACACAGCGTCGTCTCCCAGTCGTTGGCCGCGGCGCGGACGCCCCGGATGCCGCTGGCGGCGGTGGCGTCCAGATACGTCGACACGCGGGGGGTTCGCTCGCGGTAGGCCCGCAGCGCCGCCACGGTGATGTCGCGGTTCAGCTCCTGAACGGGGTTGAAGAACACGTCCGCGCCCTTCCCGGCGTCGGGCTGTTCCGGCACCGTGACGCTCACTCGGCCCTCACTGACGCGCATACTCCCCGGTCCGTGCGTGCGCCGTTAAGTCGTTCGGACCTCGGTGTTGGGTCTGGCGGTGCTTGATTTATTACGAACGGCCAGAAAGCCCCCGGCCGCTCGACTACTGCGACTCGTTGCGCCCTTCACTCGCCACGCTCGTTCCAGTGCTTACGTCGTCTCGCACGTCGAGCGGCCGGCCCTTTTCGGTCCCACCCGATGTCGGCTGTGCAATGGCACTGAGTCTGGTCGGTTGTGTAATTGCAGGCGGAACTGTCGGTTGTGGCGGCTGCCTACGTCGATTACCACATTCACGCCGCTTCGGCGGCCGTCCGCTCCTGTGGCAGTCGGACGGTCGCCGTCGTCCCGTCGCTCGTGTCGAAGTCGAGGTCCCCCTCAAGCGTCGTGGTCGTCCAGCGGACGAGCCAGAGGCCGATGCCGCTGCCGTGGTTCAGGTCCGTCTCGCGGCCCCGCTCCAGCACGCCGAGTTCGTGGTCCGGCACCCCGGGACCGTCGTCGCTGACTGTCACCACCACGTCGTCGCCCTCGATTGTTGCGCCGACGGTGACGGCGGCGTCCGGGACGTGCTGGAGGGCGTTCTCGACGAGGTTGGCGAGCAGAATCTCTAACAGGGCCGGCTGGGTCGTCAGCCGGAGGTCGTCCGGTATCTCCACGGCGACCGAGCCGCCGTACTCCTCGCGGGCGGCCGCCACGACCTCGGCGGCGAGGTCGGCCAGCACGACGGGTTCGGGGGCCGCGTCGCCGGCCCCCGCTTCCGCGAGGGTCCGGGCCTTCTGGCCGGACTCGACCAGGCGCGTGACCGACCGCTCGATGGTCGCCGCGTGGTCGGCCCGCTCGCCGTCGAGTTCCGACGCCAGCAGCTCCGCCCGGGCCTGGATGACGACGCTTTCGTTGCGGACGTTGTGTCTGAGAAAACGGTTGAGCACTTCGAGGCGGCGCTCGCGGCGGATTTCGTCGGTGATGTCCTGAAAGACGACCGTGTAGCCCAACTGGGTGCCCGCCTCGTCCCGGAGCGCTGTCTGTTGGACTTTGAACTCGCGGTGTCGACCACCGGCCTCAACGGACACCCGTGAACTCCCGCCGTCGGTCGCGATGTCGTCGTCGCCGAGAAAGTCGTTCAGCGGCTCCGTCAGTGTCTCGTGCTTGTCGACGGCGAGCATCCGCTCGGCGGCGGGGTTGAGATTCACCACGCGGCCCTGCCCGTCGACGATGGCGACCGGCGTGGCGATGTCGTGGATGGCCGCCCGTTCGCCGGCCCGGCGGGTCGCCGGGTGGAACTCGAACATGTCGCTGCGGACGAACGCGTACAGGTCCAGGGCGACGTGGGGCAGGAACATGAGCGTCGTCAGGTTCACCGCCGGCACCGGCCCGACGCCGCCGGCCCACAGCAACACCGCAGCGCCGGGCGGTATCGGACTCAGTCCGACCGCCAGCGCCTCGCGCCGGTACAGCGGGCCGTAGCTGACGACCGTATCGAACACCAGCAGGGTCCCGAAACTGACGAACAGCATCGCGACGATAATCGTGAGCAGCCCGACCGGCAGGACGGCGTACTCGGCCCCCGCGCCGCCGGCAGCCGGTACGACACGGAACCCCTGCCAGACCACGGTATGGAGCGGGTTCGTGACGACGAGCGCCGTGCCGGCCAGCGGGAGCGCTGCCACAGCCCGATACCACCAGCTCTCCAGGACGGTCGTCCGGCCGGTGTATCCCAGCGCAAAGGAGAGGAAACAGAAGCCTATCCAGATGATGCCCAGCCAGGCGACCATCTCCAGCGCGAGGCGAAGGGTCGGGTCGAACACGAGCAGCGCCGCGCCGTAGGCGAAACACCAGACCGTCTGCGTGACGATGGTGGCGACGAACCACTGCGCGCCGGGCTTGCCCCAGTGGGCCCGGAGGCGTGTCAGCAGATACACAGACCCGAGTCCCGAGGCGAACGAGCCAAGCGCCAGCCACGGGAGGTCCATGCCGGACGAAGCCGCCGCTCCGTGTTTACCCTTCTGGGCACAGTACAAGCATTGATAACTCCCCGCCGGGCTCCTGAAGCCGACGCCGTTTTGTCACCCCTTTCCGTAGCATGGCTGTGACCGGAGTCGAGGAGTGGGTGGCCGACCTCGAAGCCGCCGGGGAGCTGACCCCCGACGCAGTGTCGGCTATCGTCGACGTCCACGGCGACCGCGGCCACCAGGCCATCGAGGCCGTCGGCGAGAGCCGGGTCAAGCAGTACCGGGATTTCACCGTCGTCGTCGGCCACGACGACGAGTACATCGTCGAGGACGGCGGCTGTACCTGCGCCGACAGCGAGTACAACCTCGACGCCGAGGACCCCGACCAGCTCTGCTGGCACGCCATCGCCGTCCGCGTCGCCGAGGCCATCGACGCCGTCGACGAGCACGATATGTGGTACTCCGAGGTGCGGGAGTTTCTGTAGACCCACCTTTTTCCACGGGGGCCTCGCGCTCGCCGCTGGCGAGCGCTCAACCCTCGTACAAAAACGTGGGCGAAAAAGGCCGGACTCGCCGCACCGCGGCGAGTCCGGGGAAACCGCGCCGGAGGCGCGGTACGCCTGTGGTACGGCTTCCGCACCACCCTGCTACCGCACTGCTCCGCTCCTGCTACCCCCCGCTACCGCTCTACCGCCCGCCCAGCGCCGTACGTAATCCGCCCGTCCAGCGAGAACCGGAGCACTGACCGGGTGCCGAGGTCCAGCGCGCGGAGCGTGTCGGCCCGCTCGTGGTCGCCCGGAGCCACGGCGACGCGCCCGCTCAGCGGCGCGGCCCCCAGTTTCCCCTGGAACGCGACGGGCGTCCGTTCGAGTCGCCCCTCCCGGACCGCGTAGCTCGCTATCCGCTCCCGGCGCTCCCAGGCCCGGGGCCAGTCGATTCTCACCGTCGCCACGCGGTCGCCGTCCTCGACGACCGTCGTCTCGCGGCCGGTCGTGTCGTCGCGGTGGGTGATGTCGGCGACCGTCTTCGGGTAGCCCCAGATTTCGTCGCCGAGGGCGCGTGCGGGTTCGGTCGTCACCGGGAGCGACCAGACGTAGGCCCCGGCCGCGCGGGTCAGCAGGGGGAGCAACGGCGGCCGCCGCCCGTCCGGCATCGCCGCGATGGCCACCGCGAACTCGTCGTATGGGGACATCGCGTCGTCGCCGATGCGGTGGTACTCGACACAGAGGAGCACGACCGCGGCTCTCCGGGCCGTCGCCCGAACCGGCGTCAGTCCCTCGGGCAACAGCGACGCCGCAACGTCGTATCGCGCCGGCAGCACCGCGCCGGCGACCGTCGCCTCGGTGACCAGCGGGAGCGTCACCTCGTGGCCCGTCGAGAGCCGGACCCGGTCGCCGTCGGCGAGTCGCGTCACAGCCACCGCCCCAGCGCCGCGCTCACGCGGCCGAACCCGCGGTGAATCGGGTCCTGCAGTCGCGCCGGGAGCCAGTGAGTCCACCGGACGAACGTAGCGAAGGCCCCGACGGGGTAGCGGGCCTTCGGTGGGTCGTCGGTCGCCGCGGCCAGCACCGTCGCGGCGACGGCCTCCGGCGTCGTCGCCAGCGGCCCGCCGGTGAGCACCCATCCGTCCTCCAGCGCGTCGTAGGTCCGGTCGTAGGTCGGTGTCCGGTCCGCCTCGGTCAGGCTCCCCAGCGCGCCCTCGGCGAAGCCGGTCTCGACCCACGCCGGCTCGACGAGCGAGACGTGGACATCGTCTTCCCCGGCGACCTCTATCCGGAGCGCGTCAGAGAGCGACTCGATGGCGGCCTTCCCGGCCGAGTATGCGCCCAGCCCGGGTGAGGCGGTGTGGCCCAGCACGCTGGAGACGGTGACGATGCGCCCGCCGTGTTCGCGCAGTTCCGGGAGCACTGCCTGTGCGAGTCGATGTGGGCCGTGGACCAGCACGTCGAACTGCTCGCGAACGTCGTCGCTGGCCACGTCCTCGACCGGGCCGGCGACCCCGTAGCCGGCGTTGTTCACCAGACAGTCGAGCCGGCCGGTCTCCGTGCTGATTTGGTCAACAACAGTCGCTATCTGTTCGTCGTCGGTCACGTCGAGTTCGAGACAGCGACAGCGTTCGCGGATAGCTGCCGGAAACGCGCTTTCGATGTCTGTCGCGTAGACCGTCCAGCCGTCGTCGGCGAACGCCTGCGCCGTCGCGGCACCGATGCCCGACGCCGCACCGGTGAGAAGCACGACAGCGTCATCCGTAGACATACGAAGAAATCGACTTCCCGGACTCAGTGTTCGAGACAGTAGTCGACGTAGTTCTGGAGGATACGAAGCCCGGTCTCGCCCGACTTCTCCGGGTGGAACTGCGTGCCGAAGACGTTGCCGGCGTCGTTGGCGACGATGGAGGCGAAATCCGTCCCGTAGTCCGTCGTCGCCACCGTCGCGTTCTCGTCGTCCGGGACGGCGTAGTAGGAGTGGACGAAGTAGGCGTGCTCCCCATCCACGCTCTCGACGAGCGGGTGGTCCCGCGTCACGTCGAGTTCGTTCCAGCCCATGTGCGGGACGGTCTGGTCGCGGCTGAACCGGACGTTCTGTCCGGGGATGAGGTCGAGCCCCTCGGCGTCGCCCTGCCCTTCGTGGTCGGCCTCCTCGCTTGTCGTCAGGAGCATCTGCATCCCGAGACAGATCCCGAACAGGGGCTTTCCGGCCTCGGCCTGTTCGACCAGCGCCTCGCGGAACGGGCCGGCGTTGTCCATCCCTTCGGAGAAGGCCCCGACGCCGGGCAGAACGATGCCGTCGGCCGCGTCGAACTCCGCGGGGTCCTCTGAGAGGGTCACGTCCGCGCCGGCGCGTTCGAGGCCGCGCGTGACGCTCCGGAGGTTCCCCAGTCCGTAATCGACGACGACCACGTCCGCGGTCGTCTGTCTGACACTCATACGTCGTCGTAGGCGAACGGAGGGTAAGTGATTTCCTGTTCGCGCAAGGCTGGACTCAGAACTCGCCGAGCCGCGACTGTCCGCTCCGAGCGTCGGTGAACTCCGCGGCGGTTTCCAGCGCCGCCTCGAACGTCTCCTTCTGGCTCGGGTCGTACAGCGTCGCCGCCGGATGGACCGAGACGAGGATGCGTCGTGGCTGACCGGCGATGGCCACGTCGAACACGTCGCCCGCTTCGCCCGTGACGGCCACGTCCCGCTCCAGCAGGTGCTCGGCCGGGACTTTCCCGAGCGTGACCACGACCGCCGGGTCAACACGGTCGATCTCGGTTTCCAGGTACTCCCGGCAGTTCGCCAGTTCGCCCGCCCGCGGGTCGCGGTTGTCCGGCGGGCGACACCGCACGCAGTTCGTGATGCGAACGTCGTCGCGGTCAAGGCCGGCATCGCGTAGCCCATCGTCCAGCACGTCGCCGCTGCGACCGACGAACGGCTCGCCCTGTTCGTCCTCGTTCGCGCCGGGAGCCTCCCCGACGAACAACAGATCCGCATCCGCGGGGCCGACACCGTTGACGATGCGCGAGCGCGAGTGACAGAGGTCATCACAGCGCTCACAGCCGACGACGTTGAGGCCGTCCATCTGCTCCATGCGCTGCCGTTTGCACTGGGGACTCTCAAACGCAGCGGTCCGCCGCGCGGTCGCCGACGAGGCCGCCGGTACCGATTACCGTTTCACACCCGTTGCTTCGATCTGCACCGCCGCGTCGTTCGGCAGGCTTGAAACGCCGACGACGGTCCGTGACGGTCGCTGTCCGTCGAAGAACTCCGCGTACGCCCGCTTGACTGCCGGTAGCTCGTCCATCTCGGCGAGGTACACGGTCGTGCGCAGCAGGTCGTCCGGTTCGAGGCCGGACTCGGCCGCCATGGTCCGAACCCGGTCGAGCGCGTCACGTGTCTGCTCCCGAACGCCGCCGCTCCGGGCCGTCTCCCTGTCGGGGGTCTGCCCGTCGAAGAACACGAGCTGGCTGTCCTGCCGGCGCGTCCCGTAGACGCTGCGGTCCGTCGGCTGGTCGCTTTCGTACCGGGTGACGGTACTGTCGACGTTGCGCTGTTCGTTCCGCTCTACCGATTCGACGGTCTTCCTCGTGCGCGTTCTGCTTTCGGCCATCGTGGTCCTACGTACACCGTGCCGTACAATCAGTGTGGGTTTAGTAATAGCTAAAGAATTGCCTGAGTCTGAACAGGGCAGATAGCCTTTTCCTCCACTTTCTGAGAACGCGTTAGCGATAGGTAAGCCAGTCACCGGCAGCGTCACGCCATCTCGACCAGGCCCCGCGCCGCCAGTCGGGCGACACGGAGCGGTTCCGGACGGCCGCCCTCAGGCGTGAACGCGCGGACGACGTCGGCGGCGGCACTGTCGTCAAGGCCGACGCTCCGGACGTACACTGTCTCGTCGTTCACCGTCACCGGTCGGCGCTCCGGCTGGGCGCGGTAGGTCGCCAGCCGGTCCTGTACGACATCGGAGTCGTCGAACGCCTCGCGGATGGCCCCTTCCAGCCCCGGCGAGGACTCGAAAGTGACAGAGACGACTGGCAGGTCGGTGTGGCCGTGAATCTGTTGGAGGTCAAGTATGTTGAACCACGCCGGCGCGATACCCGCCACCAGCAGGTAGCGGATGTCCTCCCGGTCCAGTCGGTCAACCATCGCACACACCGTCTCGGTCGCGTCGCTCCCACCGACCGTGGCAGTGCTGAAAACAAAGCCGTCAGTCACTCTACTGGCGCGGACGACAGCGCCAGCGAACTGACTGGTTTCCGCTCGGTACGACTCCGCAACGCCGAGGGCCCGTGCCCCTGATTTCACGTGTTCTGGTTGTCTTTGATGTCTTCCAGTCTGTCGAGTAGTTCGTCGTTCGACGCGGTGAACTCGTATTCGATGTCGCCCTCGTGGGCGTTTTCTTCAGCATCGAGGCCGTCCTCGTCCTCGAAGTCTGTGTCGTACTCCTGATTGTCTTGTTCCGATTCGTCGTAGCTCCCGAACCCCATGGTACGTGTACAACTATGACGTTCACAGTAAAAAATCACTCGCCGATCCAATCGTATAAGTGAATTAATACGACGGGGCGTCGCTCTTGGAGACGCTGTGGCGACCGGCAGCCGGGACAGTACACTCAAGCGGGCCGCGCCACAGGGTTCGTGTATGGACGTTCACAACGTCACTGCCGAGGCCGAGACGTTCACCTGCAACGCCTATCTCGCGACCGGCGAGCAGACGACGCTGGTCGACGCCGGCGCGATGCGCGGCGTCGTCGACGTCATCCGCGAGCACGTCGATACGCTCGACGCCGTCGTCTTGACCCACCAGCACGGCGACCACGTCCAGCAGCTCGACGCCGTCCTCGACGCCTTCGACGTGCCGCTGTACGCCTACGGCTCCCATCCACGCCGGGACCACGCACTCGCCGACGGCGACACGCTCACCGTCGGCGACGAGGAGTGTGAGGTCATCTACACGCCAGGCCACGCCGACGACCACGTCTCGCTCGTCTCCGAGTCGTCCCTGTTTTCCGGTGACGTGGTTGTTCACGACGACGGCGCGTTCGGCGACGGCTCCTTCGGCCGCACGGACCGCCCCGGTCAGTCCCGCGAGCGCCTCATCGAAAGCATCGAGACCCTCCTCGACCGCATGCCTGCCGGCGTCGAACACATGTACTCGGGTCACGGCGGCGTCTTCCACGGCGATGTCCGCGAGGTCGTCGAGCGCGCCCTCGAACGGGCCGAGCGCCGCGAGCCGAAGTATCCCGACGAGTGACCACCCGAAACCGGCACAACGCTCTCGTGGGCGGGCCGATATTCGACACCATGAACCAGCGACTTCTGACGGGGGCGGCCCTGGCGCTTTCCGGCGTTGTACTGGCCGCCATCCAGGTGCTTCACGCGGTCCAGCAGACCCGGATTCCAGTGGCGGTCGCGGTAGATGCGCTCCCCCTTGCGGCGATGGGGCTGGCGATAGCGTACGCGGGCGTCTGGCTCGCTCGCGACACAACGTTCGAGGGGGCAGCGTCCCGGGTGGCCGCGTGGGCCGCCGGCGGAACTGTGACGTTCGCCGCTGTGGCGGCGCTGCTGTTGTTCAGCCAGCGCGTGACCTCCGGCTCACTCGCCCGGGCGTCGTACGTAACGGTCGATCTCGTTACCGTTGGCGCGCTGGCCGGTGTTCTTGTCGGTCTGTACGACGCCCGGAGCCGCAGTCGGCTCCGCGAACTGGCGGCCGAGCGCGACCGCATTGAGGCGTTCGCCGGGAAGGCGGCCGACGTGAACAACTACGGACGCGCCATCGCCAGCGCCCCCAGCGTCGACGGCGTCGCTGCCTTCGTCGTCGAGGCCTTCGGCACGATGACCGGCATGGAGGAGACGGCCGTCATCCGGCTCAGGGACGGCGATGCGGTGGCGCTCGCGAACACGATTCGAACCGTGCCGGTCGACGCCGTCGGCTCGCTCGCACGGGAAGTCCGGACACAGCAACAGGGCGAGGTCACCGTTCACGACCGGCCGTTCGCCGTCGACTTCCCCGAGTCAGTCACCGATTGCGTGTCGGCGGTGGTTCTGGACGACGCGGACACGACGACAGTCGTTCTCTCAGTGACGACAGACGAGACGACTGTCGGCGAAGAAGACACAAAACTGCTGGAACTCATTGTCTCACACGCATCGGTTCGCCTGGCGACGCTCGACCGGCAGGCAGTGGACAAAGACCCAACTGACCGGTAGCGAGCTGCCGACGAAGTGCCACCGGATACCGGCGGCAACTGATCCGAAAATTAGGCGCTGCGGGTTTCTTTCGCCTTCGGACGCAGGTTGCCGTAGCCACACTTCCGGCACTGTTGGGCGCGCTCTGGGTTCCGAGCGTTACACCGCATGCAGATCTGCTTGTTGAGGAGTCGATCGGACGCTGTCTCGAAGCTAGCCATGCGCGCTTATTTCCGGTGCGCGCGTTTAAGCTTTGAGTTTCGGGTCGGGTCCAATCCGCGTGAAACGACACCGAGAGCCGGACCGTCTCCCGTCTTGGCTGCACAGACAGGCACCGGATGGCACTTCTGGCTGTCTGAACACAGGCGGTCACCGCCAGTCGTCGCTGGCTTTAGATGCCCAAGCGGCGAAGCCGGGGTATGTACGAGCAGGTCGCAGACCTCCCGGTCACCGTCGAGCGCTGTGCGTTCGAGCGCCGAGAACGGGCGACGTCCAGCGGATTCGACCGGGTGACGACCGGTATCCGACTCTCCGGCGCGGGGAAAACCGGCAGTGGGGAGGACGTGACGTACACGACAGAGGCCCACGATGCACTGCAGGATGCCGACGCGTTGCAGGGCGCGGACTTCCCGCTGGTCGGCGAGTACACCGTCGATTCCTTTTCGACGGCGCTGGCCGAGGCCGACCTGTGGCCCGAACCCCCAGACGAGGAGCGCTTCCGTCACTACCGGCGCTGGGGGTTCGAGAGCGCGGCGCTCGACCTGGCCCTGAAGCAGGCCGACACGGACCTCGGGTCGGCGCTCGGACGGCAGTACAACCCGGTGAACTTCGTCGTCTCGACGCGGCTCTCGAACGCGGACGACGACACGCCACCGACGGCTGACAGACTGGCGATGCTGTGTAAGCGTTACGGCGACCTTTCGTTCAAACTCGACCCCACGCCGTCCTGGAGCGACGCCCTCATTGACGAGCTGACGGACTACGACGTTCGGGTGCTGGACCTGAAAGGGCTGTACGAGGGGACGGATGTCGACGTGGAGGCAGACCCCGAGTTCTACCGCCGTGTCGTCGACGGCCTCCCGGACGCGCTGATTGAGGACCCCGACCTGACCGACGCGACTCGGCCGGTTTTCGACGGACAAGAGGCGCGCGTCACCTGGGACGTGCCTATCACCGGCGTCGAGAGCATCGAGGCGCTGCCGTTCGAACCGGAGTGGCTCAACATGAAACCGTCCCGTTGCGGGACCGTCGAGTCGGTGCTTGCGACCATCGACTACTGCGAGGAACACGGCATCGACCTGTACGGCGGCGGCCAGTTCGAACTCGGCGTCGGCCGCGACCACATACAGGCGCTGGCGTCGCTGTGTTACCCTGACGGGCCGAACGACGTCGCGCCCGGCGGATACAACGACCCCGAGCCGAATGCGGACCTACCGACGAGTCCACTTACGCCACCTGACGAGCCGGCCGGAATCGGGACCGGGTTCTCGTAGGCGACCTTAGATATGAAGCCGAAGTTACATTATTGTACGCATACTAACTATTGTTATGCGGTGCCAAGTCTGCGGAGAACGCATCGACGACGTGCTGGAGGCACACGCACGGCAGGCCTGTCCACACTGTGATGCGCCGCTCCTCGAAAAGCCAGCAACGCCACAGTGACTACTCCTCGGCGAGGTAGTCGTCCTGTACGTCGATGACGTCGCTCGAATCCTCGCAGTTCGCGTACCGTCCCAGCGGCTCCTCGTTCAGTTCCAGAAACGTGTGGCCCCAGGAGAACGTCGACAGAATCCGTTCGGCGTGGTCGCGCTCCCCGAGAATGACGAGTGCGCCGGCGAACGCTTCGACGGTATTGAGCTGGAAGGCCGTCCCGTAGTTGACCGGATTGCCGGCGACGAGAAACGGGAGCGAGCGGTGTATCCCCTCGAGGTCGAACGCCTCCCGTTCGGCGGTCTCCCAGGAGCAATCGAGCGCGACCAGGCGGCTGTGGCGAGCGCCGTCGCCGGCGGTCGGCCGGTCGGCCGGGGACAGCGCCTGCTCGGCGAAGGGGTTGAGCACGATTCCGGGCGGCGTCGACCGCGTCGCGCGGTGGAGTTCGGCCTCGTCCATTCGGGCCAGCTTCCGCGCGCTACATTTGTCGGGGTCGTCGTCACCCTCATACCGGACGTGCAGTTCCACATGAACGGTACCACCGTGGCCGATAAAAACGCCTCGCTCTGCGATAGTGTGCAAACACTGTTATAGCCGGCCTCAGTTGTACAACGTGTGCTTTCAGAGGGGACAGCGGCACCACTGTTCGAACTACCGGCGCTCGTTGATGGCGACTGCCAGCGAGTCGGACTGGCAGACTATCTCGGCGAGGATGTCGTCATCCTCGTGTTCTATCCGGCGGATTTCAATCCGGCCTGTGACGAGACGTCCTGTGATCTGGACGAACTCGACCTCTTTACGATGCAGAAAGACGTGACTATTCTGGGGATCAGCCCGGATTCGGTGTACAGCCACCGGGCTTTTGCCGACCGCTACGGCCTGAAAATTCCGCTGCTGTCCGACACTGACCACGAGGTCGCCCGCGAGTACGGACTCGACTTTATCGACGATATCGGCCAGCAGCTCATCGAGCGCGCCGTTGTCGTCATCGACCACGACGGCGACGTGCAGTACGCCTGGAGTACCGACGACCTTCAGGCACTTCCCCGTGTCGGAGAAATCAAAGACGCTATCGCGGACACCGGCGGTGACGACACTGCGTTCGCCCGCTACCGCGTCGGCCACGCCCACTACACGGAGGGGCGGCGCGCATTCACGTCGGCGATGAGTGCCTTCGGCGAATCGGAGTGGATGGTCGCACAGGGCGACTTCCAGCAGGCACGCGACGAGTTCGCCGACGCCGAAGACCACTTCGACACCGCTGTTCGGTTCGTCGACGACGAGTCTCTGAGACCGATTTACGAGGACGCAAAGACGAAGGCGAACTCGCTGTGGCAGGCCAGCGACTGGCTCACACAGGCCGCCCGTGCCTACTCTAGCGGGAACGGCGCCGAGGGCCAGCAACTCCGCGACGACGCGGAGCGGCCGCTTGAAACCGCCCGCGGCTACGAGGAACCCCCGGACCCTGACGGTCCGTGGCCGCCAGATGTGGAGACGCTGGAAACAGAGGCAGACGACGACCGACCAGCCTTCCTCACACAGGACGAGACGGCTGTGGATACTTCGCTCGACGTAGATATCGACGAGGAAGTCGAACAGACGGACCGCGAACTGTCTGAGACAGCGCCGCCGCCTGAGGACGCCGATGCGGCCGATGACACGCGAGATGGTGCCGATGGGCCGACGATAGAAGCAGCCGAGGAGACGACGGCGGGGACAGCTGACCAGCCACCGAATTCGGCGGAGACTTCGACCAGCGACGCGACCGCTCTTGCGGACCAGTCGACAGCGGCGGAATCTGATGCTTCGTCGGCCGACGACGGCCCGCCGGAGTCGGTGTCGCCGCCGGACGGGGACGGTGAGCTTTCGGACGTTGATGACACCGATATCGAGGAGATTCAGGCCGAACTGGCCGCCAGCGACGCCGAGAACGAGCCGACGGAGCCGCTGGACGAGACCCCGACCGCGATGGTCGAAGCGCCTCCAGACACAGTCGGTCGCGGGGACGACGCTCCCACACAGGATGCGCCGGACGGCGAGCAGTCGACCGCCGGCTCGTCGCCGGACGCCGCCACCGCCTCAGGGACGGAGACCGACGACGCAGTTGAGCTGGACCTAGCCGACCCGACGGGCGACGACGGCGACACGGGAGAAGCAGCCGAACCGGGACACACTGACGATGCTGTCCCGGACGCAGCTGACGAGCCGTCCGATGCGGAGAGCGATAGAGACACGCCTGACGACCACGAAGCAGACCTGTGATGCGACCCGCGCTTCTTCGGCGGACACGGGCCTACTACGACGCCATCGACGGCGACGACTACGACCAGTTGGCCTCGCTGCTCACCCCGTCGTTCGTCCACGACCGCCCCGACCGGACCATCGACGGCCGGGACCAGTTCGTACAGTTCATGCGTGAGGGACGGCCCCAGATGGACACCACGCATCCGCTGGACGGCCTCTACTGTCGGCAGAAAGACAGCGCGGCCGAGTCGATAGACGGCGACGACACGGCGACGGCGGAAGTCATCGCTCGCGGTCGCCTACTCGATGCTGACGGTGAGCGTATCGTCGGGTTCGTCGACGTGTTCACCTTCGCCGGGGGCGACATCGAGCGCATCGAGACGTACACGCGCTGATGCTGCCCGCTCGCGGCGTTATTAGTTCACCCTCCCGGTAGCGCCAGCCGAACGCCGTACATCGACCCGTCGGCTTCGGTTCCGACGAGCGCGTCCACGGTCCACGGGGTCTCGCTGACCGCGTCGCGGAACCCTGACGGCGTGACCACCAACAGGTCGGTCCACGGGCCGGCCAGCCCGTCGTACTCGACGCGGAAGGTCCGGTAGGCGACACCGGGCTGGACGAGGTGGGCCGCGTCAGTCTCCGGGTCTGCCCGGTCGAGTGTATCCATGTCGGCAACGAGACGACCACCGGGCCGCGTCACCGCCGCCAGTTCGGTGAGCGTCGTCCGGAGGTCGGCCAGCGAACTGCCGAGGCCGAGTTGCTTGCCCAGGGCGACGACGGTATCGAACCCGTCACCGGGTGGCTGTCGAAGGCCGCCGACCACTGCATCCGTGACCCCGCACTCGCGGGCGACAGTGACGGCTCCCGGACTCCGATCGACCGCCAGCACGCTGTGGCCGCGCTCCTGCAGTGGGAGCGTGTG
Source organism: Haloarcula sp. Atlit-120R (assembly GCF_003665885.1). Taxonomy (NCBI): domain Archaea; kingdom Methanobacteriati; phylum Methanobacteriota; class Halobacteria; order Halobacteriales; family Haloarculaceae; genus Haloarcula; species Haloarcula sp. Atlit-120R. The sequence goes on from NZ_QPLN01000001.1 coordinate 1,255,058, forward strand.
CCGGCCGACGCCACAGCCGGCGTCGAGGACACGTCCCGTCACGTCCGAGAACAGATCCCGCTCGATAGGATGCCATTCCGACGGCCGCTCGAAGTAGCCTGCCAGATGTGCCTCGGTCACATCGTCGTCGTCGCGGCGATAGCGGGGCCGTTCGGCGAGGTCCCCGCGGTGGAAGTCCAGTACCATCTGCCCGAAAGCGTCGTCCGGCATACTTCGGCAGTGCCGGCGAACGAATGTAATACTGTATTGAAATATGGCTCCGTGTAACACGCCCCGTACGAGAAAGCGGGAGACCGGCCGAGTGCAACGGACCGCGGCAGCCTACTCTTTCTCGCCCGCTCCGACGGCGCTCTCGCCGATTTTCTCGGAGCCTTCGATGACTTCCTGACCGCCCATGTACGGGCGGAGGGGTTCGGGCACGGTGATGGTGCCGTCGTCGTTCTGGTAGTACTCCATGATGGCGACGAGGACGCGGGGCACGGCCAGTCCGGACCCGTTCAGCGTGTGGAGGTAGTCGGCGGACTCGTGGCGCTCGGGGCGGTACCGCAGGCCGGCGCGGCGCGCCTGGAAGTCCTCGAAATTCGACACCGAGGAGACTTCGAGCCAGCGGCCACCGCGGTCGGGACCGTCCTCCATGTCGTCGCCGGGAGCCCACACCTCGATATCGTACTTCTTGGCCTGCGTAAAGCCCATGTCCCCGGTACACATGTCGAGGACGCGGTAGGGTAGTTCGAGGCGGTCGAGCACTTCGGCAGCCTCGTCAAGCAGGCTCTCAAGCCGGTCGTAGCTGTTCTCCGGGCGGACGAAGTTGACGAGTTCGACCTTGTGGAACTGGTGGACGCGGACGTACCCCCGCGTCTCGGTCCCGTGTTCGCCGGCCTCGCGGCGGAAGTTCGGCGAGAACGCCTGATGTTTGACCGGCAGGTCGTCGTCCAGCAGAATCTCGTCGCGGTACATGTTGGTGACCGGCACCTCCGCCGTCGGCAGGAGCCACAGGTCGTCGCTGTCGTAGTCGTCGTCCTGTCTGGCTCCGACGCGGTAGGCGTCCTCGGCAAATTTGGGGAGCTGGCCGGTCCCTTCCATCGAATCGGAGTTGACGGGAATCGGCGGGAGTACGTCGACGTACTCCTGCTCGCGGTGGACATCGAGCATGAACTGGACGAGCGCGTGCTCTAGGCGCGCGCCCTCGCCCTTGACGAACTGGTAGCCGCCGCCGGACACCTTCGCGCCACGCTCGAAGTCGAGCAGGTCCAGCTCCTCGCCGAGGTCGTAATGCGGGACGACCTCGTCGGGCAGGTCCCGCAGGTCGTCGAATCCCTCGCGGTAGCGCTCGACGTTGTCTGCCTCGTCCTCGCCGGTCGGGACTGACTCGTGAGGGATGTTCGGCAGTTCAAGCAGGGCGTCTTCCAACTGGGACTCAAGTTCGTCGGCCCGCTCCTCGATATCCTGCAGTTCGTCTTTGAGTTCCTGCGAGCGGTCGATGGCCTCCTGTGCCTCCTCGTCCTTGCCCTCCTGTTTGAGCTGGCCGATTTTGCTCGACACTTCGTTGCGTTCCTGTCGCAGACCGTCGCCTTCGGCTTTCAGTTCCCGCCACTCCTCGTCTATTTCGAGGATTTCGTCGAGGTCGACGCCCGTGACGCCCTTCCGCTCGATAGCGTCACGAACCGTCTCGGGGTTCTCCCGGACGAACTGTCTCGATAACATGGCCGACGGTTCTCGACGGCAGAAATTAGTCGTGTCGGTCCCGCGGCAGAGCGACCCCGGCTGTCGGCCCGTCCCGCTACGACTCGCCGCCGACCTTGGTCGCAAGTACCGGGACCGGCGAGGCCCGAACGACCGACTCGGTAACGCTGCCGATGAGTTCCCGGGACGGTCCGGTCCGGCCCTCCGTCGCCATTACGATGATGTCGATGTCGTGGCGCTCGACGTACGCCACGACTTCCTCGTGGGGCACGCCCTGTTCAACTGCTGTCGTCACTGCGTCGATACCGGCGTCTTCGGCCTGTGCACGCAGGTCGTCGACAGCCTGCTGCCCAGCGTCGGCGAGGCGGTCGTAGATGCTGCTGTCCTCGAAGTCGGGAATCTGGTCGACTACCTGTTCGGTTTCGAGGACGTGTAGCGCGTGCAGACTCGCGTCGTGGCGCTGTGCGAGGTCGATGGCGTGTTCGGCTGCAGTGGCAGACCCGTCGGAGCCGTCGGTCGGAACGAGTACGGCGTCGTACATACAGTGGTGTTTCTGATTCCGGGTAAATGGCTTTGCGCTTCCTCCCTATCAACTGTCAGGACAGCCGCAGCACAACGGTTTTGCCCCCGCCGGTCACGAGGAACTGTATGGGAATCGGTGACGTTTACGAGGTGACGGTCGGGGACTGCACGGACGTCCACTACGTCGACACCGGGATGTACGACGTAGCCGAGTACGGTTCCGTCTACATCATCGACGCCGAGCGACCGGCACTGGTCGACACTGGTATCGGTGCGCGACACGAGAACATCCTTTCAGCCATGGAGTCAGTCGGCATCGCGCCTGAGGACCTAGAAGTCATTGCGGCGACCCACGTCCATCTGGACCACGCTGGCGGGGCCGGCTACCTCGCCGAAGACTGCCCGAACGCGACGGTCTATGTCCACGAATCCGGCAAGCGCCACCTCGTCGACCCCGAGCGGCTCTGGGAGGGGACAAAACACGCCGTCGGTGACCAGATCGAGTTCTACGGGAAGCCGGTCCCGGTCGCCGAAGACCGTATCGAGACGCTGACCGACGGCGACGTGATCGACCTGGGCGACCACTCGCTGGATGTCCTGCACGCACCGGGTCACGCCCCCCATCAGGTCGTCTTCTACGACCCCGCCGTCGACGGCGTGTTCACCGCCGACGCCGCCGGTATCTACACGCCGTCGACCGACGAGATGCACGTCACGACGCCGCCAGTCAACTTCACGCTTGAGGGTGCCCTCGACGACGTGGCGATGTTACGGGACCTCGACCCAGAGATTCTCATGTTCGGCCACTACGGCCCAGCCGAAACCGGCGACAAACTGGCGACATACGCCGAGATTCTGCCCGAGTGGGTCGCCGAAGTCGAGCGAAAGCGCGCGGAACTCGACGACGACGAGGCGGTCATCGAGCACTTCGTCGAGCAGGCCGACACCGATCTCTGGGGCGAGCGCAAGGGCCGCGCCGAGATGCGCCTGAACGTCCGCGGCGTCCTCGTGGCGCTCGATAACCGGAAAGAATAGTCAGTGTCATAACGGGCCTGAAACTGGGTGATGGTGCCCCCGTCTGCCGGTGAGTGAATGCGCTTATACGGTGGCGACGCGATAGCCCGGACAGATGGAGGCCAACTGTGGCTGGTAGTTCGGGGCTACTGATTCCGCTCGTCGCCGGCATCATCGGACTTGGCGTCCTTGCACAGGTCCTCGCCGCACGCCTGCGCGTCCCCAGTATCATCTTCTACCTGCTGGTGGGTGTCATCATCGGCCAGCCTGGACTGGACATCATCGGTGATGGTACCTTTGGCGGGGCGCTGTCGGCAATCGTCGGCTTAGCAGTCGCAATCATCGTTTTCGAGGGGGCCTATCACCTCCGATTTGACCGTCTGCGCGAGGCCCCGGCCGCCACGTTCAGGCTCGTAACCGTCGGTGCGGCTATCGCACTCGTCGGCACCGCTATCGCCGTCAAGTTCGCGTTCAGTTCCGCGGCCGTCTCCTGGAACCTCGCGTTCCTTATCGGTGCGTTGCTGGTCGCGACCGGGCCGACGGTCATCACGCCGATTCTCGATGTTGTCCCGGTTCGAGACCGCGTTGCCGCCGCGCTGGAGACGGAAGGGATCGTCAACGACGTGACCGCGGCCATCATCGCTGTCGTCATCTTCGAGACGGTCAATCCGGCCGTCGCCAGTGAGAACCTCCTCCGGGGATTTGCCCTTCGACTGGGGACGGGGCTACTGGTTGGCCTCATCGTCGCTGGCGTGGTGTACTACCTCCTCCAGTACGTCGACCTCTCGCCCGGTGACGCACCGCGGAACTCCCGACTGCTCGTCCTCGCCGGGGCGCTCATCGCATACGCGGGCGCGAACACGATAGCGACCGAGGCCGGCGTCGCCGCCGCCGCCACGGCGGGGATGGCGCTCGGGAACGTCGACCACCCGTACGAGGAAGATATCGAGGAGTTCAAAGGCGACATCACGTTGCTGGTGCTGTCGTTCGTGTTCATCGCCCTGGCGGCGCAACTGGAACTGGCCTCGCTCATTGATGTCGGGCTAGCGGGCATCATCGTCGTCCTCGCGGTCGCTCTGCTCATCCGCCCGCTGCTGGTGTTCGTCTCGACTGTCGGTGACCGGTTTACGACCAACGAGAAGCTGTTCGTCAGCTTCGTGGGGCCGCGCGGTATTATTCCGGCGTCCGTCGCGACGCTGTTTGCCGTTGAACTGAACGCCGCGGCCGAGGAGGTCACCGGGGCACAGGCCGAACTGCTGGGGACGCAGGCGGATATCCTGCTGGGCACCGTCTTCCTCGTTATTTTTGCGACCGCCCTGTTTGAGGGCGGACTGGCGCGCTACATTGCGGAAAAACTGGATGTGATACCAATGCGAGTCATCATCGTCGGCGGCGGACAGGTGGGCCGAGCGCTCGCCGCACGCCTCGAAGACCGGGGCGAGAACGTCGTCATCATCGAACAGGATGAAGAGACCGTCGAACGAGCCCGAAACGAGGGATACGCCGTCGAGATCGGCGACGGCACCGACACCGACGTGTTGCGGTCGGCCGGGGCCGAGAACGCCAAGACCGTCGTCGCGGCGACCGGTGACGACGACGCGAATCTGCTGGTGTCTCAGCTGGCGAGTTCGAAGTTCAGCGTCGACCGAGTGATAGCCCGCGCGAACAATCCGGACAACGTCGAAGCCTTCGAGGACCTCGGCGTCCGGACCATCTCCTCGGCGATGGCGACGGCATGGGCCATCGACAACCAGATCGAGCGCCCGGCTATCGCTCACTGGATGACTGATGTCGGTCGGAGCGGCGATGTTCAGGAGGTTGAGGTCAAGAACCGGGAACTCATCGGCAAGCCGATCCGCGAGATCGGGCCGATGCTGCCCGACGCCTGTCTGGTCGCGCTCGTCAGCGGGGACCTCCACGAGAATGCCGAGGTACCCACGGCCGACTACGTCCTCGAAGAAGGCGACATGGTGACGCTGCTGGGCCGCCGAGAGTCCGTGCGCGACGGAATGAAGATGGTCAGTGGCGATTAGTCGTCGGTCAGGTGGGTGACCTCTGATTCGTCGACGCCTTCCGTCCACGGCGACTCACCGCGGTCGCCGTCAGTTTTGTACGTTCCGCGAGCGCTCGCGATGTGATGGCCGTCGGTGTCGTACACTTCTGCGTCGACGACGGAGACGCTCCCGCCGCTTCGGATGACCTCCGCCTCAGTCCGTAAATCGGCGGTCGCCGGCGCGAGGTAATCGATCCGCATGTCGACCGTCGGTGAGACCGTGCCGGATTGCGAGACGACGGCCGCCCCGCCGACAGTGTCGACGAGCGAGTACGTGACGCCACCGTGTGCGATTATCGATTCGGGGTTCGAGGAGTGGCCGTCCTCCAGCGGGAGTTCGCCCGCCGCATACCCGTCATCGACAGCCGTGATCTCCATCCCTAACTGCTTGACAAACGGGATGTCGTTGAACATCGATTTGAGACTCATAGCTGTCCCCACGGAATCGAGTCTGATAAGGCTCCGAGAACGGACAACAACGGGTCAGGTGTGGGCGTTTACCCGGATCCGCTCTGCTGTCAGTCGTTTACTCCCAATCACTGTCCCTCTTTGGCCCCTGATGACCTAATATGATTTTAGGCAGATATGTGGGTACTACTATATGTTCCCCGTCGCAACCGGATGCTATGCAACCACAGCGGGCGACGTACGTAAAGAAAGCCTGTGCCTACATCACCAGAAACGGGTCGGAACTTCTGGTGTTCGACGGGCCGGGCCACGACGGGCTACAGATACCAAAAGGAACTGTTGAACCGGGCGAGGAACCGCGGGTCGCCGTCCAGCGCGAGGCCGTCGAGGAGAGCGGTCTAGCCTCCTTCGAGCACCTGCGACATATCGCCACCGACGTCTGGACGCGTCGCCAGTCCCCGCCGAAGCGGTACGTGCGGTCGTTCTACCATCTTCCCGTTCACGAGTCCCGGGACCACTGGGTCCACACCGTCACCGGGACGGGCGAGGAGCGCGGCGCGGAGTTCGAGTTCTCGTGGGTTGACCTCCCGACCGATGCCACCTTCGCACTCGACCTTGACGACTATCTCCACTCGCTGACGAGTCCCGCCAAGGCGACGACAGCTGGCGATGTGGCTGCCGATTAGCGACAGTCTTCTCTCAAATAGTGGTCACGCGAGCGTCGCAACGGTCGCAAATCACGGAGCCACAAGCGACGGACTGCGGTAGCGTACTGCACCCGCGCCGACAGCGGCCGTTCAGGGTAGCCGGAACTCGATGGCCGCACCCTGACCGAAGCCGACACACTCCGTTGCTAGGCCCAGCTCCGCGTCGCGGCGGTTCATTTCGTGGACGAGCGTCACTGGAAGGCGCGCGCCGGAGGCCCCGAGCGGGTGGCCGATGGCGATTGCGCCGCCGTTGACGTTGTAGATGTCGTCGTCGAAGCCGAGTTCGCGCTGGCAGTACAGACACTGGGAGGCGAAGGCCTCGTTGAGTTCCACGAGGTCGTAGTCGTCCGTCTCGCGGTCCGTTCGTTCGGTGAGTTTGCGAACGGCGGGGACTGGCCCGATACCCATTACCGTCGGGTCGACGCCGGCGACTTCGTGGGAACCGATTTCCGCCAAGATGTCGAGTCCGCGATCCTCCGCGAACTCGCGTGACGTGACCATCAGCCCCGCCGCGCCGTCGGAAACTTGCGAGGCGTTGCCGGGTGTGACCGTCCCGTCCGATTTGAACACCGTCGGAAGCTGGGACAGCTTTTCCAACGTGGTGTCGGGACGGATACCTTCGTCTGCTTCGAGTTGCCCGTCATCGGTATCGATAGGGACAATCTCGTCGTCGAAGCGACCGGACTCCGTCGCGTCGGCGGCGCGCTGGTGGCTCCGGAGTGCGTACTCGTCTTGTTCCTGACGGGTGACTTCCATATCGCTGGCGACCTTTTCGGCGGTCATTCCCATCTGGAGTTCGCCGATGTTGTAGTGTTCGGCCAGTCGCGGGTGGACGTTGTGGGTGTTCTCGTCCATCTGCACGCGGGACATCGACTCGACGCCGCCGGCGATGAGCACGTCGCGCTGGCCGGCCGCGATAGCGTCGGCAGCCCGCATCAGCGCCTCGGCGGAGGACGCACACCAGCGGTTGATCGTCGATGCGGGGACGCTCTCGCCGAGGTCGGACAACAGCGCGATGACTCGGGCCATGTTGTTGCCCTGTTCCCCGCGCTGCTGGGCACACCCCCACAGCAGGTCGTCGACCTCGTCGGCCTCGACGCCGGTCGACGCGAGCAACTGGTTGATAAGCGGCACCGAGAGGTCTTCGCTCCGGACACCGGCGAGTGCGCCGTCCTCCTTTCCTTGTGGCGTTCTGACTGCGTCCACGATGACAGGTGTGGGCATGGACAACGGAACGTTTCGGCCTGTGTTAAATCCTGACAAACTCGACACAGTGGGGGAACCGTTGTCGTCTGCCCGGTCCGACCGCTACCCGTCGCGGTCGGGCGACGGGGTCACTCTGGCTCGAACCCCGGTGGGAGGCCAGCGTGTCTGAGTCCTTCCCGCTCGTCGATATGGAAGCGGTAGACTGTGATGTCGCCGTCTTCGATAGCGTCCCTGAACAGTTCCGGCCGCCATGCCGTATCGAGCACGCCCGCGAGGTCGTCCCACTCGGACTCGGGGACGGCCTCGATACTGCCCTGCAACAGGACGCTCTCCCAGTGGAACATCGACTCGACTTTGTACACGAGCACGGTCGCGTCCGCTGCCGCTTCGGTCAACTGTTGCTTGCGGCTCGCCGACCCGCCGACGAAGGTGAAATACAGCGCGCTGTCGCCGTCGTAGCCAAACGACAGGGGAATCATGTACGGGCCGCTCTCGGTCGGCAGGCCGAGCACGCCGACCCGCTGGTTCGACAGGAACGCCCCGATGTTGTCGTCGTCCATGCGCCTGAGTCCGGCCGCTTCGAGCGTCTCTACTGTCATATGAGTGTAACTTCGACCGAAAACTGCTTAATTAATTCGGCTATTCTTCCTGACGGAGAATCCCGGTCCGAGGGGCGCTCCGGCGACGCTACTCCGTCTGCGGCGCACCGGGTGGGTGGCGCTTGACCCGCTTGATTGCGGCGACGGCCTTGTTGCGCTCGGCGTACCCCTCGCCGGAGTCGGCGACGATTTCGCCGTTGTGGTGGCGGAGCCGCCAGCGCCACTCCGCACCCCGGTCCTCGTACACTTCGAAGGCCGCACTCCCGGTCTCAAGCAGGTCGGCGTAGGACTGGACCCGCTCGCGGCTCGCCTGTTCGGCGGCCTGGGACTGCTGTGTCGCTTCCCGCGCGGCCGTCTCGGCCTCCCGGGTAGCCTGTTCGGCTACTTCCGTCGCTGTCCCGTCCGTATGGCCTCGGCATAGACCTCTTTCCGGCCGGTCAGCAGCGGAGAAACGACCGCGCCGACTGCCATCAGGCCGAGACCGACGATGTACAGCGTCACCGCCGGATTCCCCTCTAGACCGGTCCAGTTCGACGGGTAGAACGTGGTGAACCACACGATTGCGACCAGTCCGACCACGGCACCGACGTACGTGAGTATCAGGCCCCGGCGTGTCAGCGGCAGTCTGGTGGTCGGGCCCGCAAACAGCGAGATGAGCCCGATAGCACCGAGGAGATAGGCCAACTGCCGGGGCGTGCTCCGCGAGCCTGTCAGGTAAAACAGGAGAAGGCCGACGATACACAGCACGATGCCGAACACGAACAGCCAGTACCCGTAGGCCTCGTCGTCGGTCGTTGGTCACCGATGCGGTTCCGGTACGCCGAGAGTAGTGTGTTATTAGTTGCCACGATAAGGGTGCACTGGGGTGATATATTACCTTGGTGTCGGCCACCGGGGCTTCGAGTGACTTATACCGGTCGCGTGGTAACATCAGTGGGAATGAGCAATCCGGAACTGGATGTCGTTGAGTTTCTGCTGACGGCCACTATCTACAGCGAGCGGCGGGACCTCGAGCCGGACGATTTGCCGGCCTCGTACCGGTCCGTCTTCTGGAGCGACGGCGAGATCGAGCGGCCCCTGTCGATCACCAACACGACCGCGAGCGAGGCCACCGGCGTCGAGCGCCCCTGGGCGGCCATCTCCGGCCTGATGTTCACCGACCGCGACGACTTCTCGGGGAGCATCTCGCTGACCGACCGCGACCTCGCCGAGGAGTGGTTCCTCGAACGGGTCGACGCCGCGGCCCTCGAAGACAACCCGGTTCTGACGAAAGCCTACGAGGACCAGGTCGAGGGGGCCGACTACGAGCGGGCCCGCGAGCAGAACCGGCCCTCGCGGGCCGACCGCGCGTTCATCGACGCCAAACTGGAGGAGGCCTTCGACACCGACGACGAGGACGACGAGGAGATGCTCGACCTCGTGGACGTGCGCGCCCCCGAGGAGGTGGAGATGACGCTGGACGACCTGGTGTTGACCACCGACCAGGAAGACGAGATTCAGAAGATAGTCAAGGCCATCGAACACCGCGACTACCTCGCCCGCATCGGCCTGCGGGAGATAGGGAAACTCCTCTTCGTCGGCCCGCCGGGGACCGGCAAGACGAGCGTCGCCCGCGCGCTGGCCCACGACCTCGACCTGCCCTTCGTCGAGGTGAAACTGTCGATGATTACCAGCCAGTACCTCGGCGAGACGGCCAAGAACGTCGAGAAGGTGTTCGAGGTCGCAAAGCGGCTCTCGCCGTGTATCCTCTTTATGGACGAGTTCGACTTCGTCGCCAAGACCCGCTCGTCGGACGAACACGCCGCCATCAAACGCGCCGTCAACACCCTGCTCAAGAGCATCGACGAGATTTCGCTCATCCAGGACGAGGTGTTGCTCATCGGCGCGACGAACCACCCCGACCAGCTCGACGCCGCCGCCTGGCGGCGCTTCGACGAAATCGTCAATTTCCCCAAGCCCGACCACGGGATGCGCGCGGACATCCTCCGCATCGTCACCCAGCAGATGGAGATCGACGACTTCGACCCGGAGACGCTGGCGGAGCTGACCGAGGGGCTGACCGGCAGCGACCTCCGGCTCGTGCTCCGCGAGGCCGTCCTCAACGCCCTGACTGAGGAGCGGACCACTCTCACTCAGCAGGACCTCGAAGACGCAATTATCGACTTCGAGGAGCGTGACAACCTCAAAAACATGGACATGATGGACGGCGACGCCGACGCGCTAGTCGCCGGGAGCGGCGGCTTCTCCGGCGACGGCGGCAGTGATCACGACCACGATCACGACCACTGAGGCGGCTTATCAGCGCAGGAACCCGTTCCGGCTGTCGGTATGAGCGATTTACTTATCACTACAGAAACCATTCTCTGCAGCCATGGCTGACGACCCCGTGTTCACTGAGACAGACGACCTCGCCGAGTCGTGGGTTGACGTTCGCATGACTGATCCGCAGGAAGGCGAGTGGGACGTAGACGTGGTTATCGCCGAGAAGCAAGTCGAGTACGTCGACCTGCGCATCCGGCCGGAGTTACTTGAGGGATTCTTCGAGTGTCTGTTCGACGACCTCTCGGACGAGCGCGCTCGGTCCCTGCTGGCGGCGACGATAGAGCGACAGGATATCGACCCCGCGATGCTCGTCGACGAGGAGTAACGAAAGCGAGGGGCTTACGCGGGTCGCCCTCTGACCCATAGGTAATGGAGGTCACGCTGCTTGGGACCGGCGACACGACTGGGACGCCGACTGTCCAGTGCAACTGTGACACGTGCGAACGGGCGCGCGACCCCGACGAGGAACTCCGGGCCCGCGTCCGCGAACGCGGCATCGACCCGACGGGGGGCGTCGAACGGTCGCGCTTCTCCGTCGCCGTGGCGAACGACGAAACCGGCGAGTCGCTGCTGATCGATCTGAGTCCGGACTTCCGTCACCAGTTCCTCCGTGAGTCGGTCCCGCTACCGGACGCGGCCATCGTCACGCATGTCCACTTCGACCACCTCGACGGTCTCGGGAACGCCTACCGTCTGTTCGACGACCTGCCGGTCCACGCCGCTGACGAGACGGACCCGGTGACCGACGAGAGCGTCGCCGAGAGTGTCCGGAGCCGCTATGATTACCTCGATACGGTCTCGGTCCACGCACAGACGCCGTTCGAGCCGTTCACCGTCGCGGGCTTCGAGGTGACCCTCGTCCCGGTCACGCACCCGCCGCTGCTGTGTTACGGTCTACGCATCGAGGAGCCCCAGACCGGCGCGGTACTGTCGATATCCGGGGACACCTGTTACGACGTGCCCGAGCGCTCGAAATCCGCGCTGACCGGTGCCGACCTCGCGCTCGTCGAGGGCATCGTCCACCCGGAGGCCTGCGAGTACCACCCGAAAGGCGGCGCTCACCACGACGCGGACGGTGTGCCGCGGACCTTTGGCACGAAACACATGACCTTGCCCGGTGCGCGGGACTTCGCCGACGACATCGCGGCCGACGACTACCGTATCGTCCACACCGCCCATTACGTCCCCGCGGACCGAGCCTTCGCCGACGATATCGGACTCGACGGCGAGCGGTTCACGCTCTAATGTCGCGCTCGGCTGGATGAAACAGGCCGTAGCTTATAGGCACTGGCGCATGATCCGGCTGTATGGACAGGCGTGGCATCGCGGAGATCGGTGGGCTGTCGCTGGCCGGCGGCGTCCTCGCAATCGCCGGTCAGCAGATCATCGCGAACAGCATCGACTGGGTGTTTGTCGTGGGGCTGGTAGCCTGTGTCGGGATTGCGGCCGCAGCGAACTATCAGGCCAGAACGAAACACGCAGCCAAGGTCGCCACCGAAGCCCCGGCGGTGACCGAAGACAACTACGAACAGCACGGCCGCCCGACCGCCGGCGACGGCGGTGTCCCGCCCGATGACGCGCAATCAGGCGACGAACGGTAGCCTTGCCGACTTCTTCTAGCCGAACCGATCTAGTCCCGACTGGCGTCGCCTGCGTCCGTCGGGGTCTGCCCGCCACGGCGTCCGGTCGGCCCGGAGCGCGTCGCCGTCGATGGCCGGCGGGTCGGCCGCTTCGTACCCCCCGCAGTCCGGTCCGCACTCGTCGCTCTCCCGGACCGCGCGGTCCTTCCACTGACAGTACGGAATCCCGTCGCTATCCGGCGAGCATCGCTCGCACGAGGGGTAGTCGAAACTCCGCCACCCCTTGCCGTAGGCTCGCTCGGCCAACTGCCGGCGCGTGCGGGCCTTCTCAGCGGCGCTGACCACGCGCACGTCCGCCCGAACCGGACGCTCGTCGAGGAGTTCGACACCGGCGTCGTCTGTCGGCAGTGGTGTCGCCTCCCGACGGACATCTATCGTTCTGCTGTCGGCGTCGAACCGCCAGACGCCGACTTCCTCTGGAATTCGGTTGAGGTGCGCTCCGGTAACGTAAGAGGCCGTCGCCAGTACGACGCGGTCGGCGAGCGCGAGAGAGACATCGGTCCGCAACTGCGATTCCAAGTCGCCGGGCCGGCCCAGGTCCGGCTTGTTCTCGATGGCGACGATTTCGCCGACCCAGTTGGGGTACCGCGTCGTCTGGCGGACGTAGGTCCGGCCGCCGCGGCGCTCGCGTTCGAAGAACCCGCGCTCGACCGCCAGTTCGACGGCGCGCTCGGCGCGGTCGGGATGGCAGTCGAAGGCGTCCTTCCAGTACCGCGCCCGACCCGGGCCGACGCTGCTTTCGATGGCCGCCGTCGGCAGCCGTTCGGGAGTGATGGCTGCTCGCTCGTCGAACTCGGGTCCCGGCTCGACAACGACGGTGTCGAGGACGCGCCGGCCGTGGACAGCGCCGCCGAGCTGGCGGCTCACCAGCCGGCCCTCGCGTTCGAGGTGGGCACACAGCGCCAGTTCGAAGTCGAACTCCCGCACGACTGGAGGCAGGGCCGGGACGGGCAAAAGCACCGCGCCCGGCTCCCGCGCGCCGACGAGGCGGCGGGCCAGCGCCACCAGCGCGAGTACCGGAGTCAGCGAGGGCGTCCACAGGGGGCCGAAGTACGCCGCCAGCAGGGACCAGATCGGCGATTGAACGGGGGCCGTCGGGGCGCAAACAGTAGGTTTATCAGTTGCACGCGGCGAAACTCCACCAAGATTACTCTCGAAATGACATCAAACAAACAACCGGAGGTGAACATCGGACTCGTCGGGCACGTCGACCACGGAAAGACGACGCTCGTACAGGCGCTGTCCGGCGAATGGACCGACCAGCACTCCGAGGAGATGAAGCGCGGAATCTCTATCCGACTCGGCTACGCCGACGCGACCTTCCGTCGCTGCCCGGAGGCCGAGGAGCCGGAGGCCTTTACTGTCGACGAACACTGCGACGACCACGACGTCGACACCGACCACCTCCGGACGGTGTCGTTCGTGGATGCGCCCGGCCACGAGACGCTCATGGCTACCATGCTGTCCGGTGCGGCCATCATGGACGGGGCCGTCCTCGTCATCTCGGCGACGGAGCCTGTCCCGCAGGCCCAGACCGAGGAACACCTGAGCGCGCTCGATATCATCGGCATCGACAACATCGTCATCGCCCAGAACAAGGTCGACCTCGTCGACGAGGAGCGGGCGATGCAGAACTACGAGCAGATTCAGGAGTTCGTCGAAGGCACCGTCGCTGAAGGCGCACCGATTGTCCCCATCAGCGCGGGTCAGGAGGCCAACATCGACCTGCTCATCGAGGCCATCCAGTCTGAGATTCCGACGCCGGAACGGGACCCAGACGAGGACGCCCGCATGATGGTCGCACGCTCGTTCGACATCAACCGACCCGGAACGACCTGGGAGGACCTGATGGGCGGCGTGCTGGGCGGCTCGCTCGTGAGCGGGCAACTGGACGTCGATGACGAGATTGAACTCCGTCCCGGTCGCGAGGCCGAGGAAGGCGGCCAGACGGAGTGGCAGCCCGTCACGACGACGGTCCGGTCGCTCCAGTCGGGCGGTGACTTCGTGGACACGGTCACGCCGGGCGGCCTGCTGGGCGTCGGGACCGGTCTCGACCCCGCAATCACGAAAGGCGACGCGCTCGCCGGGCAGGTCGCCGGGCCGCCCGGAAGCCTCCCGCCGGTCCACGAGACGTTCACGATGGACGTAGACTTGCTGGAACGCATCGTCGGTGACGATGGCGGCGAGGTCGACGAGATATCGACCGGCGAACCGCTCATGCTGACTATCGGCACCGCCACGACTGTCGGTTCAGTCACGAGCGCGCGCGACGACGAATGTGAAGTCGCGCTCAAGCGCCCGGTCTGTGCGGCCTCGGGCTCGAAGATCGCTATCAACCGCCGCGTCGGTGCTCGGTGGCGGCTCATCGGTGTCGGCACGCTGCGGTGATGATTGTGCTGGACACGAACGCGCTGATGATGCCGGTCGAATGCAACGTGCGACTGTTCGAGGAACTCGACAGAGTGCTGCCAGACGCGACGGACTACGTCGCGCCCGCCGCCGTCCGCGACGAGCTAGCGAAACTGGCCGACGGGGCTGGCGCGGAAGCGACCGCCGCTTCGGTCGGACAGGACCTGCTGGATCGGTGCACGGTTCGGGAGACGACGGCGGACTACGCGGACGACGCCGTCCTCGAACTGGCACAGACAGACGATGCGACACACGCGGTCACGAACGACGCCCCCCTCAAACGACGCCTGCTGGACGCGGGCGTTCCAGTAATTAGTTTAAGGGGCCGGAACAAACTGGGTATCACTCAACCATAACACATGTATAAACGGGTACGCCTACGCGATACGGTCGAAGTCCCGCCACGCTTTCTGGCGGAGGTCAGTCCGGGGCTGGTCAAACGGCTCCTGCAAGAGAAGCTCGAAGGTCGGATGGACGAGGACGTCGGCAGCGTCGTCTCGGTCATCGAGGTCCACGACATCGGTACCGGTGCCGTGTTGCCGAACAAGCCCGGCGTCTACTACGAGGCCGAGTTCGACGCGCTCACGTTCGACCCGCAGATGCAGGAAGTGGTCGACGGGGAGGTCGTCGAAGTCGTCAACTTCGGGGCCTTCATCGGCATCGGGCCGGTCGACGGCCTGCTGCACGTCTCCCAGATATCCGACGAGTATCTGGCATACGACGAGGAGAACCAGCAACTCGCCTCTCGCGAGTCCAACCGCACGCTCACCGTCGGCGACGCCGTCCGGGCGCGTATCGTCACCAAGAGCATCGACGAGCGCAATCCCCGCGACTCCAAGATCGGCCTGACGGCGAAACAGGTCGGCCTGGGCAAGCACGGCTGGCTTCAGGAGGAGCGCGAGCGCCGCGAAGGCACGGCGGAAGCCGGTGATAGCTGATGGCGGACCGCCTCGTCTGTCGCGACTGTCACCGTGTCCAGAGTGCGGAGATCGAAAGCCAGTGTGAGGCCTGTGGCGGCACCGCACTGACCGAGGACTGGGCCGGCTACGTCGTCATCGCGCACCCGGAGCGCTCCGACATCGCCGCCGAGATGGAAGTGACCGAGCCGGGCAAGTACGCGCTGAAAGTCCGCTAACGTGTCCGACGTCGTTCTCGAACTCCCGAGCGGCCTGCGAACGGAACTGAAAGAGCCGCTCGGACGCATCTACACCGACACAGCGGCGCTGCTGGGCGACGCCGGCGACCCGATTATCGCCGTCGGCGACATGGTCACCTACCACCTCGTCGAGGCCGGCCGCGTGCCGGACCTCGCGCTGATCGACGAACGGACCAAGCGCTCGGCCGTCGACGCGGACGTGACGGCGGCCATCGGCGGCTTCGACCGGGAACTCGCCGTGGCGAACCCGGCCGCGACGCTCACCGCTGAACTGCTTACTGCACTCAGGGACGGTATCGACAGCGATGGAACGACACTTCTGGATGTCGACGGCGAGGAGGACCTCGCCACGCTCCCTGCGGTGCTCGCTGCGCCCGCAGGAGCCAGTGTGGTGTACGGCCAGCCCGACGAGGGGATGGTGCTGGCCGACTGCGACGACGCGGCCCGGGACCGGGTTCGGTCGCTACTGGAGCGGATGGACGGTGACGCCGAGCGAGCGATTGCACTCGTGTCGAGCTAGCCGCAAAAAACGCAGACCGGTTTTATTCCGGCCGTGGAACGCTGAGATTCTGCATTTCCGTCTCACACCGGTCACAGGAGACTGTCGAGCGGTCGCTACAGAGCCGCTTTCCGCAGTCTGGACATTCGAACAGCTGTTCATCGTCGTCGCATGGGGCGGGGTCTGACCACGTTGGCATACTTGGTACTAATTAGCATTTGTCATGGCATAAACCTTGCTCATACCGGAATAACTTACGACGATTGTCCAAAGAAAGTGGACGTATGTTCACTCAAGCACGTGGACGTGTCTGACAAGCGAGCGATGGACGCGACGCCGGAAGTAGTCGGTGACGGTCCAGCCCGCACTGGTCCCCGCATCGCGCCAGTCGCGGTCGGCGACCAGTACGCACCGTCTTGCGACGCGATTGGCTTCGCCGAGTGCACCGGCCACGAGGGGTGCCAGTTCCCCTTCGATACGGGACTGGCGGCCATAGGGAGCGTCGAAGACGGCGGCGTCGACGGCGTCGTCGGCCACCGGCAGCGCGGACGCGTCGGACCGGAACACCTCCCACTCGCCCGGCTCAGGATAGGCGTCTCTGTCGGGGTGGCCGCTCCCGTCGAGTGCGTATGTGAGGTTCTCGTGTGTCCCCGAGACCATCTTTTTTTGTGCGTCACCACCGACCACGTCGGCCCCGACCAGCCCCGCCTCCAGCAGGAGACCGCCGGTGCCACACATCGGGTCCAGTATCGTGGCGTCCGGGCCAGCCCCGGCGATGTTGACCAGTGCGCGGGCTTCGAGCGGGTCCATGCTGCCGGGCTGGAAGAACGGACGGTCTGTTGGCTGGCGGTCCCCGAAGTCGCGGACGCTCTCGGCGGCGAGCCAGCCCAGTGCACAGCAGCGCTTGCCGGTCCCGCCCTCCTCGTCGCCGGCGGGGTCCGAGAAGTAGGCATAGAGAACGTGGTCAGGGTTGTCGAGGTCGACGGCGAAGCCGCGATCGGTTAGGACGCCGCCCAGCGTCCGCTCGGCCTGTTGGGTATCGACGCCGGTGCTTGCTCGCACGTCGACGGCACGCACGGCGACGCTCCCCTCGCGGTCGATTGTCGCGGCCGACAGCAACGTGGCGGCGCTTTCGATGTTCGGGTCCGAGGTACCGAGCAGGGCACAGGCTCGGTGGGCAAACGCGAGGTGGCGAACGCGGTCGCTGATACCGCGCGCTGTCGCCAGTCCGGGGGCGAGCACGTCGACGGCGCTCGCGGCGCTTGCGGCTTCCCGCCGCGCGAACGCGTCGTCCTGCCCGCCGAGTTCGAGGACGTACACGCCCGAGCGGTGTGGGCGAGCGGCTATGAGCGTGCCGGTCGCGGCCGGGAACAAAACGCACAAACGACCAGCCGCCGAACCCGGAGTATGCTCCAGTCCGGGTTCTCCAGCCTCACCGGCGGTGGTATCCTCGCGGTCCTCGTGACCGTCCTCGTCACCTGGCTCTTTTACGCCGTCACCCTCCATCTGGCTGCGACGTTCTTTATCGGCGACGTGCCGAGCCAACTCGCCGCCAAGGCCGCCCTCGCGCCGGCACTCGTTTCGCTCATCCTTCAGCGCTGGGGCGTCGAGTCCGGCGTCGTCTCGGCCGACCTCGGCGTCGCAGTCGTTCTGTTTCTCACTCTCGTCGCCGACGGCATTGCCATCAGCCTCTCCTACCGGCTGTCGACCCGCTCGACCGCGCCGCTTGTGGCGCTCCACCTGGCGTTTGCGGCGGTGCTCGGGTTCGCGCTGAACAACATCTTCAGGTTCTTCTGAGCTTCTGAGCTGGGAATGAGGTGGGCTCGACTGTCGAATGTGGGCGCAGAGCGTGGCTTGCATACCGCGCCGGAGGCGCGGTTTTACTCTGAGCGCGGCCACAGGCCGCGACTCGGAGCCTTTTTAACGTAGGTTTTTGCGGCGGGGGTGCCCGCAGGCCGCAAGGCGGCCGAGGATTCCCTCCGCAGTAAAAAGGTACTATTCCACCAGCCGCTCTATCTCCGTCACGAGGATGTCGCTCGCGCCCACGTCCTTGAGTGAGCTAATCGTCTCGAAGACGGCGCGTTCCTCGACGACGGCGTGGACGGCGAGCTGGTCGGAGCCGGCGATGTCCATCACGGTGGGGCCGCCCATCCCCGGAAGCACGTCTTTCACGTCATCGAGGGCGTCTTCGGGGGCGTTCATCATCAGATAGCGTTTGTCTTCGGCGGCGAGGACCGAGCCGAGCGCGGTGTCGACTTGCTTTACTTTCTCATCGTCGGCGGTGTCCTCGCGGGCGAACAGGCGCACGGAGCTTTCGAGCACCTCGTCGACGACGGCCAGCCGGTTCATCCGGAGCGTCGTCCCGGTCGAAGTGATGTCGACGATACCGTCGGCGATGTCGACATGGGGGGTCAGCTCCGTCGCACCGGACACCTCAGTCACGTCCACGTCCACGTCGACGCGGTCGAAGTATCGGCGGGTGATGGTCGGAAACTCCGTGGCGATACGGCCCCCCTCGAAGTCGTAGACTGTCTCGACGTGGCTGTCCTCTGGTGCGGCGAGGACGAGGCGACAGCGGCCGAAATCGAGGTCCCGGAGTTCGACGAGGTCGTCGGCGTCGGACTCTCGGACCTGGTCGAGACCGGTGATACCCACGTCGGCAGCGCCGTCCGCGACGTATTCGGGGATGTCGGCGGCGCGGGCGTACAGGACGGTCACGTCCGGGTCAACGGTGTCGGCGTGCAGTTGGCGGTCGGCCCCGTCGACCAGATGGAGGCCGGCCCGTTCGAGCAGTTCCTCGCTTGGTTCGTGCAGGCGGCCCTTGTTGGGGACGGCGATTCGCATACGCCTACTGGCAGGCCGTGGGGCAACTGTCTTTCCCCTCAGGCTGGCCGGGGCCTGTGGGCGGAGCCGCTACAGGCGGTCCCGGCGTGGGAGGGCAACGAAGGTCCCCGCAGCCAGCAGCGTCAGGCCAGCGAGACCGTAGAACGCGACGGCAAACAGGTTCTGGTCGGCGAGCAGGCCGACAGCCGTCGAGCCCAGTGAACTGATCGCGAAGAAACCGGTCCGGAGCAGCCCCCAGCCGGTCCCTTCGGCAGCGTCAGGCAGCGTGTCGACGATGTAGGCGTTTGCCAGCGGGCCGACGCTCATCCGAACCCCGATGAGGCCGGAGACGACGGCCAGCGGCACGACGCCGCGGACGGACGGAATGAGCACGAGTGGAACGGTACTGACGAGTGCGACAGCGGTCAGGACACTGGGCGTTCCGTATCGGTCGGCGAGCCGGCCAGTGGCTGTCTGTGAGAGCGCGCCACCGACGAACAGCACCGAAAGGAGCGCCCCGGCGGTCCCCTGTGAGATACCCCGGACCGTGACTAGGTACGTGGTGAGAAACGCTGTCACAGCCTGAAAGGCGAACAGCATCAGTGTCTTGCCTGAAACCGACAGCACGAGCCGGCGGTTGCGAAAGCCGGTGAGAACCGTTCGGAGGTCCCGCCGGAGGCTCCGTTCGGACTCGCCGGTCGGACGGTCCGACACCGAGAGCCAGAGCGCGCCGGCGACAAGCATGAACAGGGGGGCGGCGCTGGCAAGCGCTAGCCGCCACCCGTACCGTGTGGTGACGAACGCGGCGACGGCGGGCAGTGCGGCCGCTCCGAGGGAGCCGGCGGCCATCACGATACCGAAGGCGGTCCCCTCGCGGGCGTCGAACGTCCGCGAGAGGGCGGTCCCCCGGGTGGGGCCGTACAGTCCCGTCCCGAACCCGAACGCGCCCGTCGCGATGAGGAACAGCGAGAACACCGGCGCGAAAAAGTAGCCCAGCAGCCCGACGCCGGACAGCAACGCCGCGGCCACCAGCAGCGTCCGCTCCCCGATTCGGTCGATCAGCACCCCAGCGGGAAACTGAACCGCCGCGTACGTGAGCCAGAGCACCGTGACCGCGAGCCCCGCCTGCGCGTTCGAGATGACGAACTCCTCTCGTATCGTCGGCAGAACCGCGGGCACGACAAACCGCATCCCGAGGACGAGGAACCAGCCGGCGGCGACGGCAAGCAGCATTCGGACTGGGCTCCCGTGCCGAATCGCGCTGACCCGCTGCCGGAGTTGCTCTGCCGCCGCCATTCTCTTGCCCGCTTGAACGCGCCGGAGCCGAAAGACCTCTGCGGAACAGGCACTGCTGTCACCGCTACCTCGCAGAAAGGCGTGGTAATACGACACACGGCGGCGCTGTCGACCCGGCGAACTAAGACCCGCGGTTGCGAAGCCATCGGCATGAGTGAACTCCTCGTCACCGGCGGGCAGGTCCTCCGGACAGACATGACCGTTGAGCGTGCGGACGTACTGGTTTCACAGGACAGCGGCGACATCGTGGCGGTCGACGAACCGGGAACACTGGACGGTGATGACGAACTCGACGCCAGCGACGGCCTCGTCATTCCCGGGCTGGTCAACGCTCATACACACGTCGCTATGACGTTACTGCGCGGCCTCGCGGACGACAAGCCCCTCGACACGTGGCTCCAGGAGGATGTCTGGCCGGTCGAGGCGGAACTGACGCCCGAGGACATCCGTGCCGGCGCGGAACTCGGGCTGGTCGAGATGATTCGTTCGGGGACGACCAGCCTCTCGGACATGTACTTCGCGGTCGAGGAAATCGCTGAGGCCGTCGACCAGGCCGGGATGCGGGCGGTGCTCGGGTTCACGGCGGTCACGGTCGGCAAGGACGCCGAGGGCGCGCGGGCTGACCTCGAAGAGAGCCTCGACGTGGCTCGAAACCTCGACGGCGCGGCCGACGGCCGGGTTCGGACGACGTTCCAGCCGCACTCGCTCACGACCGTTGGCGAGGAATACCTCCGGGAGTTCGTCCCGCGGGCCCTCGACGACGACCTCTCGATTCACCTGCACGCCAACGAGACGCGCGACGAGGTGACCCCCATCGTCGACGAACACGGCCAGCGTCCGCTCGCCTACGCCGACGACATCGGCCTGCTCGACGGCGACACGTACGTGGCACACGGCGTCCACGTCGACGACAGCGAAATCGACCTGCTGGCCGAGACGGGCACCGGCGTCGCCCACTGCCCGGCCTCGAACATGAAACTCGCAAGCGGGATGGCCCCCGTTCAGGACCTGCTCGACGCCGGCGTCACCGTCGGCATCGGGACCGACGGCGCGGCCTCGAACAACGACCTCGACATGTTCGACGAGATGCGCGACGCGGCGATGCTCGGCAAACTGGCGGCCGACGATGCCAGCGCCGTCGACGCGGGCACGGTCGTCGAGATGGCGACGGCGAACGGCGCGGCCCTGCTGGGCTTCGACAGCGGGCGCATCGAGGCCGGTGCGAACGCTGATTTGGCCGTCATCGACCTTGCCGCGCCGCACCTGACCCCGGCCCACGACCTCGTCTCGCACCTGGCCTACGCCGTCAACGGGAGCGATGTGCGACACACGGTCTGTGACGGCGAGGTGCTCATGCGGGACCGCACTGTCGAGGTGTTCGACGAGGCGGCGGTGCGGGAGCGGGCGAGCGAACACGCCGCCGCGCTGGTTGAACGGGCCGACTCTTAGCCAATCGAAGTGAAGTGGTAACTAAACGACGAGAACAGCGCATAAACGATATCGACGATTTTTGGACGGTCTCGCCGCGGCCGCGAACGGGGTGAACGAGTTGAACGGGAGGGGGTGTTTATCGCCCTCTCGGCGAACCTATCGGGCACGATGCGCACCAAACTCTTCGCACTGTACGCCGCTGTCGGACTGGTCGTGCTGGCCGCCGGGCCGGGACTGGCCGCCGGGGCGGACTCGGCCGGCAACACCGCCGCGGGCAACACGCTCGCGGTCGGCGTCACACAGGCCGACGACGGCACGGCGACGGTATCGGTCACGGCGAACGAGACGGGCGTCGAGAACGCCTCGGTAGCTGTCGAGACGGTTGACAACGCCTCCTACGCCGGAACGGGCAACTACACGACCGACGACGACGGCACGGTCGGGCTGTCAGCACCCGAGCAGAACGTCACGGTCGAGGTGACGGCGACGGCGGACAACCACACCGCGACGACGACGGCGGACCTGACCGTCGCGGCCGCGAACGTCACGGAGTTCGACACCTTCGGCCTCCGGGTATCGGCCTACGTCAACGACCTGCTGAGTGACGAGAACCGGACCGGCGGCATCGGCCCGGCAGTCGCCAGTTTCGTGACGGCGAACAACCCCGGCAACGCGCCGGACCACGCCGGCCCGCCCGCACACGTCACCGGTGAGAACGAGTCTGCCGACAACGAGACTCACCCCAGCGACCGGCAGGGTCCGCCGGCCGATATCTTCGGTGACGACGAGAATGAGACCGGAGACGAGAACGAGACGGAGGACCAACGCGGTCCGCCCGAGAACGCCGGCCCGCCCGAGGACCGCGGTCCGGACAGCGCTGAGGATGAGAACGAAACTGAAGACCAGACCGAGACGGACGACGACCGCCGTCGTCCCCCGGAAGACGCTGGGCCGCCCGAGGACCGCGGTAACGACGACGAGGAATCCGAGGAGGAAGACGAAGAGAACGAGACCGAAGACGAGGACGACGGCGAAGACGTAGAGAGCGAAACTGAAGACGAGGAATCGGAGGACGAGTCTGACGACGAAGAGAGCGCTGAAGACGACGAGGACAGCGACTCCAAGGAGTCAGGGGACGACGGCGATGACGGCGACGATAGCGACGACAGCGACGATGACGACGGCGGCGACCGCGGCCGACCGGACGACGCCGGTCCGCCCGCTGACCGCGGCAACTGAGCGGCTTCGGTAGCGTTTTAGGAGTTCTCTTCCTCTATCGTGCCATGACGACGCCTATTTCCGAGCGACTTGACGACCTCGACGAGGCACGCGATTCCGGCCGCCGAAAGATGGACTGGGCCATCCAGCATATGCCCATCTGCGGCGCGCTCCGCGAGCAGTTCGAGGCTGACCAGCCCTTCGCCGGTGAACGCATCGGCATGGCGATGCACGTGGAAGCCAAGACCGCTGTCCTTGCGGAGATCCTCGCGGTCGGCGGCGCGGAGGTCGCTATCACCGGCTGTAACCCGCTTTCGACACACGACGACGTGAGCGCCGCACTCGACGCCGTCGACGGCATCACCTCTTACGCCGAGCGCGGCGTCGACGACGAGGAGTACTACGCGGCTATCGAGGCCGTCATCGACCACGAGCCGACCATCACTGTCGACGACGGCATGGACCTCGTCGCGGCCATCCACGAGGACTACCCCGAACTCATCGACACAATCATCGGCGGCGCGGAGGAGACGACTACCGGCGTCCACCGGCTGCGCGCGATGGACGAGGACGGCGAACTCGACTACCCGGTGTTCGCGGTCAACGACACGCCGATGAAGCGTCTGTTCGACAACGTCCACGGCACCGGCGAGTCCGCGCTGGCCTCGATTGCGATGACGACGAACCTCTCGTGGGCCGGCAAGACCGTCGTCGTCTCCGGGTACGGTGACTGCGGCAAAGGTGTCGCGAAGAAAGCCAGCGGCCAGAACGCCGACGTGATTGTCACCGAAGTCGAACCTCGCCGCGCGCTCGAAGCGCACATGGAGGGCTACGAAGTGAAGCCGATGGCCGAGGCCGCCGCCGAGGGGGACGTGTTCATCACGACCACCGGCAACCGCGACGTCATCGTCGAGGAGCACTTCGAAGCGATGCAGGACGGCGTCCTGCTCGCCAACGCCGGTCACTTCGACGTCGAGGTTGACCTCGACGCGCTGTCCGACCTCGCCGTCGACACCTACGAGGCTCGCGACGGCGTCCAGACCTACGAGATGGCCGACGGCCGCCGCCTGAACGTGCTAGCCGAGGGCCGCCTGGTCAACCTCGCGACCCCCATCGCGCTGGGTCACCCGGTCGAAGTCATGGACCAGAGCTTCGGCGTGCAGGCCGTCTGCGTCCGCGAACTGGTCGAGAACGGCGACGACTACGACGCCGGCGTCCACGCCGTCCCGGACGAACTCGACAAAGAGGTCGCCGAAATCAAACTGGACGCCGAAGGCGTCGACTTCGACTCGCTAACCGACGCACAGGCCGAGTATATGGATTCCTGGCAGCACGGGACGTAGAGTGGTCTGAGCGCAGCGAAGACCACTTACCAGCCGAGCGGCGAAGCCGCGAGACATAGTGAAGCCGACCGGAGGGAGGCCTCGGATACCAGAGCGGGGAGGGACGACCCGCGAGGGACGTAGAGCGGTCTGAGCGCAGCGAAGAACCTCCGACCGGAACGGCGAGCGGAACGAGCTGTAGAGGAGATCCGTTCTCGCCCCGGACGCGAGGACCGAACAGCCGACCGAGAGATCGAGGGTGGTAGGGTTTTCTGACTGGTGGGTGTGACACGCGATACCCGGACGGCCGGCCTCCCTGAGTCGGGATGCAAACACCCACCGTTCGACACCACGATGATTACGGTCGGGGCTGATGGCTGCATATGGCTGTCCACGAGACCGCGCAGATTGAGAATGCGACGCTGGGCACGGTCGAGATTCGAGAATACGTGACGATCCACGACGCCGACATAGACGACGGCGTCCAGATTTACGAGGGGACTTCGATCAAGAAGGCGACTATCCACGGACCGACCGATATCAACGCAAACGCCTACGTCGAGAACGCCACAGTCGGCGAGTCCGTCCAGATCGGACCCAACGCCTCTATCGTCGGTGTAACCCACGACCTCACCGACACAGGCATGGAGTTCCAGAACGACACGTTCGACGGGATAGTCATCGAGAACGGGGCTTTCGTCGGCGCTGGCGCGGTGGTCCTCCCCGGCGTCACGGTCGGCGAAAACGCCGTCGTAGGAGCCGGGACCACTGTAGCTGAAGACGTTCCGTCCGAGACTGTGGTCCGGAGCGCCACGGAAACGGTCCGCCGCTCCCTCTGAATCGCTAAGCTAGCAGCCGTCCAAGAAGCAGACGCTCGCTCCCGTGGCGCAAATAATATTTGAGAAGTGATATAATATCTCAGGGTCGTGGGGATATTCGTCCTATACAGACGCAAAACCGCTTGACACGTTGATGTCGCCGACCGACTGCGGACTGGCGCTACTCAGTTACGTCAACGAAGACCGTCGACTGAATCCACGCAGACGGGTTCTCGGGGTCGCCGATGTGGGCGACCGTGTCCGCGCCGACGTCGTACTCTTCGAACGTCGCTCTGATACCCTCTTGTGAATTGGCGTCGTGTTCGTGCGTCATCGGTGTGTTCAGTGTGTCGTTTGGCAGCTACCGCGTCGCAAGTGACTGCACTGGTCCGGTTCCTCGACCGGACCAAGTGTCGTCGCCGACCCGCGTCCTTACCACACCCTGTCAGTAGGGGATTGCAGGTATTTGCTTGTCTACTAGCTGTATTCACTTGTCGCCGGTCCGGGTCTATGTGTATAGCCCCACAGTCTAGCCGCCTTCGCTGCCGGACTACCTTTTGGGAACCTGACACTATCTATCTCGGTGACGGCAATTTTATTCGCTCCCATCCGAAAGGTGGTGGCAATGGAACCGCTCCACGCACGCTACCCCTTTCTGGCGCGGTCGCGGGAGGCCGTCGAAGCCGCGGCGGTGGACCTAGGCGAGATTGTCGCCACGGACGAGACGGTCACGGCGCGCGCGCTGGAGCGGGTCGAGTCGGCAATCACTGACGGGACCGTCGGAGAGCCACACCGGCGGACTCGCGTCGAACTGCTTTCGTACCCGGTCGCCCGCGTGCTCGTCTCGCTCGTCGACGTCCACATCTGTACCCGGAAGTACGCGCAGGCGGAAGCCGAGGCAGCGTACGACCGGTTCACCGAGGAGTTCGAAACGACCACAGAGCTGAAATCGACCCAGCGCGAGACGCTGGACCGCACGGAACTGCTTGCGGAGTTCGACCTCGCGAGCGCTGTCCGGGACGCCGGCGACGGCTACCGCGTCGAGGTCGGCGCGTATCTCGACCTGGCAGCCGACCAGCGGGGCGATTCCTGGCGGCTGGTCAATCGGCCACTGGCAGACGGCCAGGTTAGGATCACCGCCGAGGAACTGCACGTCCTGCTGAAACAGGCGATCCGTCACCGCGTCACTGAGGGCCTGCCGTTCAACGTCCCCGACGCCATCGCCGACGAACTGACAGCGGAGGTCGACCGGTTAGAGGAAGTCCTCTCGGAACTGGAACTCACCCGCGAGATCGACACCGTCGTCCCGGAGCTGTTTCCGCCCTGCATGAAATCGCTTCTCGACCGGGTCCAGAAGGGCGAGCATCTCGAACACCACTCCCGGTTTGCCATCGCGACCTTCCTCGTCGGCATCGGGATGACGACGGACGAGATCGTCGACCTGTTCCAGGTCAACCCTGGCTTCGGTGAGGAAGCCACCCGTTATCAGGTCGACCACATTCGCGGGGAGACCAGCCCGACGGAGTACTCGACGCCGGCGTGTTCGACCATGCAGTCCTACGGCGACTGTGTCAACATGGACGACCTCTGTGAGGCGATTTCCCACCCTATGGGCTACTACGAGCAGAAGTTAGACGACACCGACGAGGAGGAACTGGTCGACTGGCGCGAAGACGAGGGCGACGAAGAGGCCGACGCCTAGAACTGCTGGCGTTCGAGCCAGAGGCCGGCAGCGGTCATAAACACGACGAACAGCCCGATTGCGCCGATGAGCGCGTAGCCGCCCGTTGCCTCTACGGTTGACCCACTGAGATACATCTGTGAGACGGTAACAGTTGCGCCGACGAACAGCACGACGGCGACCGCCGAGATGACGATTTGCAGGAGCGTCTCCCGCTCGATATCCATGCTCTGCGGTTTCACAGGGCCGGCAAAAAGGGTATCGAAGCGCCGGAGCCCGCTGGCCGAGCGATTTACCAGCGTGTAGCACCTACGTTTCAACTGGACGCATTGGAAAATACAGCCGCGTCCGCACCTATGACGCTCATCGAATCAGCAGCCGACCGGCAGAGTACCGCACTTGCACCGGACCTCCGATCCCTCCCGGACCGGGCCGCCCGCGCGTGGACCGAGCGCATGGCTGTCCGACCACGGGCGGGCAGCACGTACGCCGTGACGACGGAGAGCGACAGCACGTACCTCGTCGACATCGCACGTCGGTCCTGCTCCTGCCCCGACAACCGTATCCGCGGCGAGCGCTGCAAACACCTCCGGCGCGTCGCTATCGAAATCACCGCACGACGGGTCGCACCGCCCGGCAAGCAACGGGCGGTCTGTGACGCCTGTGGGACCGTCACGTTCGTCGCCGCGGACGCGGGGCCACCCCACCTCTGTGGCAGCTGTCGGCTAGAAACCGGCGACATCGTGCGGGACCGCGAGACGGGCGACAGGCTCGTCGTTACGGCTGTCACCGACACGGCGGCCGACGACTGGACCATCGAGGCGACCGACGAGACAGTCGCCGACTACGACACCAACAACGGCTACCCGCCCGATGACCTCGTGGTGCTGGCTGCATATCTTTCAGACGCCGTCAGCGCGTCCGAACCGCGAGAATACGCCTTTCCCCTGTCACAGCTCCGCCGCGTCGAGGACGCCGAACTCGTCGGCGGCGGGAGCCAGTAACCGAACGCCTGCGAACCGCTACTCCAGCATTGCCGCGGCGTCCTCCTTGTCGAGGTCGCCGCGTTCGAAGGCCGACAGCACGTCCAGCACGCTCTGGTCGGGGCCGTTGTCGCCCACCTCGTCTAGCGTGACCTTCTCTGAGTTGCCCACGAACTCATCGAAGTCAGTCCCGTCGGAGAGGGCTTTCTCCTTTTTAACGCGGTAGTTGCCGCCGTCGGTCGTGTGGAGGTCTGCCGGGTGAAAGAAGTACCAGTCCTCGCGGTCGAATCGGACGCCGATGCGGGGTTTCGCGCCGAAGTTCCGGGCGAAAAACAGCAGCGCCTCGACCTCCTCACCGGTGAGATAGATGGGGTCGCCGGCGCTGGATTTCGCCTCGATAGCGTAGAACGTCTCGCCGTCGCCCGAGAGCACGTCCGGCAGCTCCCGCTCGGTCGCGCTGCCGCTCGCCGGCGCGCGCATCACCGCAAAGCCCGCCTCGTCGAGTGCGTTGACCAGTTCGCGCTCGCGGCGGTCGCCCTTCGCGTTCGAGTTTGCCATTATCGGGACGTGGAGCGACGGGGGTAAAACCGTTCAGATACGGACAGACCGTTCATTCCGTTCAAAGATGCGTACATGGTTTGACCTATCGCGGGGCATATACGCACCAGTCCCATCCCACGTCATGGAATGAGTACCTACGTAACAGCAGCGATAGAATCGACAGCGACGACAGCGCAGATGGGATGTGGCCGATGAGACGACGACGGTTCATCGCCACGGGCGCGGGCGTCGGGGTCGGTCTCCTCGCCGGCTGTTCCGGGTCGAGCGACTCCGGGGGGTCTGACGGGACCAGCGGTGACGGAACCAGTGCCGGCGGCTCCACCGACGAGGACGCGATGACGGACGACGGCGGAACCGTCGGGACGTTCCGGTTGCTGATCAGCGACCAGCCCGCAGCTATCGGCGATTTCGACTCGCTCGATGTGTCATTCTCCAAGGCTCGCATCTTCCGGGCCAAAGACAGCGAGGAGACGGACGAACGCGCAGACGCGACCAAGACTGAAGCGACGGAAGCGGCGACGGCCGAGGCAACTGAGACGGAGACGGCCGAGTCGACCGAGATGGACACGGCGGACGACGACGCCGAGGACGAGGCCGAAGATGGCGAGGACATGGACGAGGAAGCCGATGAGGACGAGGGTGGCTTCGAGGTTCGCGACCTCGACGGCGCAACTGTTGACCTCACCGAGGTCGTCGGGGACAAGGCCATCGGCGTTCTCGACGGTGAACTCGAAGCGGGCCGCTACAGCAAGATCGAACTGTACGCCGAATCCGTCGACGGGGTCGTCGACGGTGAGTCTGTCGACGTGAAGATCCCGAGCGAGAAGCTCCAGCTCACCAAGCCGTTCGAAGTCGTCGCCGGTGAATCGGTCGAGTTCGTCTTCGACATCAACGTCGTCAAGAAGGGTACCGGCGGCTACAATCTCTTGCCGGTTATCTCGGAAAGCGGAGTCGCTGGCAAGGACGTTGAGATCGAGGAGGTCGATAGCAACAGTGTAGAAGACGCGGCTGACGATGAGAAGGAGAACAGCGACGATACCGCCGATGACGAGGAAACAGAGCGCGACTCGATGACGGACTCGGACCGGGGCGGCAACGAAACGACGACCGCCGAGTAACGCTCACTTACGCTTAGTCTTCGATTCGCGACTCCAGTTCCTGAATGACCTCGTCGGTCGTACCGCCGTCGCCGCGAACCGCCTGCGTGTAGCGCTTGTACTCCTGTGGGGACACCTCAACAGTCTTGGTTTCGCCTTTGTGAGAAATCTCAAGTTTCACCGTACCCTGTGGATTGTTCCGCCGCCGGAAGCTCGCCATCGCGGTGAAGACGAACCAGAACGCCACGCACGCCCCGATGAAATACGCCATGGTCGTTTCGAACGCCAGCGTCTGCTCGCCGACCGTCCAGTTGTACGGGTAAGCCATCTGGAACAGCCCGATGCCGACCAGACAGAGGACCGCGCCGACGGCGACGCCGCTCTGTTCCCGGCGGCTTGAGGGAAGTACGGCAACGACACTCAGGAACATTGCGGGAATACCAAGGCCGCCCAGTGTCCCACCGAGTTTCTCGGCAGCGTGGGGCTCAGTTGCGCCAACAACTGCCGACAGCGGCGTCGTTACCAGCAGTATTGCGACGACCACCGTCAGCGCGCCGACACCCCCCAGGGCCGCACCGGCAACGACACGGCGAGGGTCACGCCCCTCCCAACGCCGGTTGCTGTACGCGTCCCCGAGGTTCTCCATACCGGCCCGTTAGCACCAGACCTACAAAACGGTACGTCAGACGCGCGTGCGACGCTGTACGGTGGCCAGCGCGTCGTCGCCAGCAGTTGTCAACGTCCCGAGATGGTCGCCGTCGACCGATTCAAACGAGGCGTCCGGAAGCCGCTGTGCGAGAGCTTTCCCCGTCGACGGGGCAACGTTGGCGTCGTTTTGCCCCTGGAACACGCTCACCGGGACCGAAATCTCTTCGAGGGCAAACGGCCATGGCTGTGAAAGCAGTCGCTGCTCGCGGATGATTCCGCTCGGACCGCGTGCCATCGACGTGAGCATATCCGCACGGACGATTCGTGCCACCTCGTCGGCTGCCAGGGCGTCCGTCTCCGGTGTCTCCTCGGCAACGAACCCGACAGCGTAGGACGGGCCCCGGCGAAGGGCGAACCATCGCTGCAGCCGGAACAGCCGCCCGAGCGCCCACGGAGCGTGCCGGGACAGTGCCCCGACAAACTGCTGGACGCGCCCTGTTGTGCCGACTGACGGCGGGCCGCTGCTGCCCAGCAGTGCGAGTCGCTCTATCTCGGGTAATCGATGGCAGGCCAGCGCGAACGGGCCGCCGCCGGAGAAGCCGACGGCACCAGCCGCGTCGACATCGAGGTGGGACAGGAGGTGTGCGGCGTCGTCTGGCCAATCTTCGAGCGTGACAGACGCGTCTTCGGAATTCCCGATACCCGGCCGGTCCGGGGCGATGAGGTGGACGCCGCGTTCGCGGGCCGGTGCGGCAAGCAGCCGTGCGGCGACGTGTGACCCGGGGGTACCGTGACAGAAGAGGACCGGATAGCCGTCGGTGTCGCCGTAGGTGGCGTAGGCCAGCCGCCGGCCGTCTGGGAGCGAGAGCGTCTCCGTCTCGGCGTCGTCGGGCAGCCAGTCAGTGGCTGGAATTGGCGGCGTGGACGGCATTTGTCCTTATTCGCTCTGGATGCGCGGCGCGAGCATGTACGTGACCCTGCCCTGCCCCTCGGCGAAGCTGAAGTGCATCTTGACCGGGAACTCCTCGCCGAGTTCCATCTCGACCTCGGCGTCTTTCGGGATGGCCTTGTTCATGTTCTTCAGGTAATCCAGCGAGAACAGCGAGTGGGCGTCACCAGGGGTGAGGTCGATGAGGTCGTCGCGAGTGAGTTCGAGGTGGACATCGTCGGTGTCGCCCTCGGCGTCGACGTAGAACAGTTCCTCGGTCGCGTCGACGCCCAGCGCGATGTGGTCGCTGACCATGTCCGCGGCGGTGACCGACCGGTCGATGTCTTTGCCCTCGATGACGATATTCGCCGAGAGGTCCAGATCCGGGAGGTCGGGCTCCTGCCGGATGGAGTCGGGGTCGATCAGCGCGAGGGTGTATTCGAGACCGTCGATAGAGATGTGGAGTTTCCGCGTCTCCTCGTCCAGATCGAGGTGGACGAGCTGGCCGGCGTCGGCCATGCCAGCGATGTCTTCGAGGCGGGAGAGATTGACGCCGATGAGCCCACCGTCAGTCTCGTAGGACTCGAACGCCGCCGCGTCGAGCCGCAGGTCGACCATTCCAACGTTTGCCGGGTCGACTGCCCGGATTTCCAGCCCGTCTTCTTCGAGGTGGATCTTGCACTCGTCCACCAGCACGCTCACAGAGTCGAGAGTCGCCTGGAGCGTGTCTGCGCTCACGATGGCGTTGAACATCTTGAACCGGACTATGCCCCCATCCATTAAAAAGTCCCTCATTGAAACCGCGTGCGCGCGAGCGACCGCGAGTGGAACGGCGTTCGCGAGCGATACTGTCAGCAGGGTGATTAGAACGCGACGCGGCAGTTCGCAGCGCTACTCCGGCGAAGCGCTCAGGCTTCCGGTTCGAACACGTCAGGGTTTGCCGAACCCTCGCGGTTGATGACGGCCATCATGCCCTTGCGGGCGACCCGGGAGAGCGCGTGGTCGACCAGTTTGATCGGGCCGGGCACCTCGGCGTGGAGCGTCGCGATGGCACAGGACCCGGGCTTGACCGGCGTGGTCTGGACGAACTTGTTCGGCGGCCCGGCGATAGATCCCTGCTGCCAGACCTCGTCCCAGACGGACCCGATGGGGTGGAAACTGGAGTCGAGGTTCGGCCCGCCGGCCACGAAGTACACGCGAGCGGTGTCGCCGACCGAGATGCTCGGCGCGCCGTACCGGTCCGGCGTGATAGCGTACTTCTCGCCGTTCATCAGGACGTAGGTCGGGTCCTCGGCCGCCATCGCGTCCATGTCGAAGTCGTGGTGGCCCTTCTCGCCGGCCTCGCCGGTGGTGTACAGC
This sequence comes from Haloarcula sp. Atlit-120R, assembly GCF_003665885.1. Taxonomy (NCBI): domain Archaea; kingdom Methanobacteriati; phylum Methanobacteriota; class Halobacteria; order Halobacteriales; family Haloarculaceae; genus Haloarcula; species Haloarcula sp. Atlit-120R. Next base: position 1,287,441 of record NZ_QPLN01000001.1, read on the forward strand.
TCGTGCTGGCCGAAGTAGAACTCGTGGTCTACTTCGGGGAGCCCGTCTTTCGGCTCGACGAGGATCATCCCGAACATCCCCGAGGAGATGTGCATATCGAGGTTCGGGACCGCACAGTGGTAGATGAACGCGCCGGGGTAGGTCGCCTTGAACCGGAACGTCTCGGTCTGGCCGGGCGTGACCATCGACGCCTCAGCACCGCCCCCGGGGCCGCGGACGGCGTGGAGGTCGATGTTGTGGGGCATCGAGTTGCCCTCCTCGTTCGTGATGGTGAGTTCGACGGTGTCGCCCCGACGGACCCGGACCATCGGGCCGGGAATCTGCCCGTCGAAGGTCATGTACGTGTAGGTGACGCCCGACTCGATTTCCGCGACCTGCTCTTTGGTGGTCATCTCCACCGACACCGTCTTCGGCTGTGAGCGGTCGATGGGGTCCGGGATGTCGGTCGGGTCCGCGGCAATACGGTCGACGTCGGTCTGCTGTGCGGCGTTCATAGCTGGCTCCTGTGGGGTCGTCTCCGCTTCGGTCGATTGTTCTTTTGCACCCGGTGCGCTGGCACAGCCCGCAAGGGCGGCCGTGCCGACGCCCAGGGCTTCTAACACCCGCCTCCGCGTCGCCGTCGGAATAGTTGACATCGGGGGGTCACTTCCTACAGATGGGACTCGGCGCGTGACCTGTATATATGGGGCCGGCGAATCTCAGCCGTTGAGACGCGTTCTTATGCGGTAAGAACGGCACTGAACGTGTTCGGGTTGGTGGTAATGTAGTCCCGGAAACTGCCGACATCCCGGTCCGCTTCCGAGCAACTGATAGCGGCCGTCGTGCAGTGGTGACCGAAAACTCCGAGTCGGCATCCATTTGAGCGCTGACCGCTTCCGTGGTACTATGACTGCGATTTCGCCATCTTTCGGCGGTCGAGACGCACGCGATGTGTGGTAACCATGTCGGGCAAAGACGACTACTACAACAGAGCGAAGCAGGAGGGGTATCGCGCGCGGTCAGCCTACAAGCTCCAGCAACTGGACGACACGGCCGGCCTGCTCGGCGAGGGACGGACCGTCGTCGACCTCGGGGCCGCCCCGGGCGGCTGGATGCAGGTCGCGGCCGAGCGCATCGGCGAGCGCGGGACGCTGGTCGGTGTCGACCGCCAGACCATCGACGATTTGGAGGACCCCGAACCGACCGTCGAGTACGTCCGCGGCGACATGACTGAGGACAGCACGAAAGACGAAATCCGGGACATAGTCGGCGAGAGCGACGGCGAGGGCGGCCCGGTCGACGTGGTCATCTCCGACATGGCTCCGAACATGACCGGGCAGTACGACCTCGACCACGCCCGGTCGGTCCATCTGGTCCGGCAGGCCTTCGAGGTCGCGACGGACCTGCTCGATGCCGGCGGGGACTTCTGTGCGAAAGTGTTCGACGGGCAGGACCTAGACGACCTCATCGCCGACATCGAACCGGAGTTCGAGTACGTCCGCGAGGTCCGTCCCGACGCCTCGCGGGACTCCTCCTCGGAGCTGTATCTGGTGGCGAAACACCGCCTGACCGGGCCGGTCCGCGAGGGTGATATCATCGACGTCACCATCGACGACATCGGCGAGGAGGGCGACGGTATCGCCAAAGTCGAGAACTTCACCGTCTTCGTCAGCGGTGTCGAAGAGGGCGAAACAGTCGAGGTCCGCATCGACGACGTGAAGCCCCGGTACGCGTTCGCTGAACCGGTCGAATAAGCCGCTTGCAGCTGTTTTCAGTCGGCGCTCGCCGGGGCCGTAACGACGTCGTTTCGGCGGGCGAAGCCGACGACAGCGTAGACGAACGGCGTGTCGACGACAGCGATAGCGAGCTTTAACAGGTACTGGCCGACGATGAGCGCCAGCGCCTCGGCCGGTGGGACGCCCTGAAACAGGACGAAGCCGACGCCGACGAAGATGACCGTATCGATAAGCTGGCTGGAGGCCGTCGAACCGATGTTGCGGAGCCAGAGCTTCTCGCCGTCGGTTCGGTCCCGAAGCCAGTGGAAGACGAACACGTCCCAGTTCTGGCTCACGACGTAGGCCGACAGGCTGGCAACGACGATGGCTGTGCTGGCCCCGAGGACGTTCCGGAAGGCCGCGAGGTCGACTGGCTGTGCCGACTGCGGGAGGCCGGGCGCGAAGATGGTGCTCCAGACCAGCGCCAGCAGGACGAAGTTCATCGCGAACCCGACGTTGACGACGACCGTCGCGGCCCGCCGGCCGTACAGTTCGGCGTAGCAGTCAGAAGCGAAGAACGTCAGCGCGTACGCCAGCGCGGCCCCCGGCAGGACGAGCGTCGACCCCGCAAGCGGGAGCGAAAACGGCAGCGAGAACGCCAGAAGCTTCGAGGCGGTCACCTGCGAGGTGACCAGCGCCGTCACGAACAGCGCGACGAGACCGACGCGCACCGCCTCCGACCGCTCACTGGTCATCGTCGAGTCGTCCCTGCCGTTCATCGATGTCGTCGAGCATGTCAAGCGTCTTTCGCACCGAAGCGCGGATAGCCTCGCTCCGGTTGACGAACTTCCCGTCTTCGCCGACGTGCTTGTCGATGTCGTTCAGCAGCTCGGCCGGGACTTCGACGCTTATCTTGGGCATATCTGGAGAATATATCGAGCATATGCTTAGCCACTGTGGTTTGCCGACCGGGCGTATCGCCCTCCGTAGATAATATATACCGAGACAACTACCTGATATATTTTCATTTTCCCATTTAATATCTGAAATATGAATACATTGAAACGACGTACCGTACTTGGAGTGTTCCGCTGGCACTCGGGATGCGGGCTGTAGCAGTGAGAACGGTGCTGAACAAGACGATACCGCCGACCGAGCGTCGCAGTGCGACAGACGCGCAGTTGACGACCGCGACGGTGGCACAAATATCGTCGAATAACGTCCCGTGACCTGTCGCTGAGTACAACTCTCAGTCGGCGGGTTCGCTGCGGCGGTTCGACGTCCGCCGGCCGCCGAGCGTGTACACCCAGAGGACGCCGAGTCCGAGCAGGTACGCAAGCGCGGTTGGAATACCGACGATGAACATCGTGAAGATGCCGCTGGGCGAGAGGATCGCCGAGAGGGCGACGATGGCGATGACGACCTCTCGCCAGCGCTCGTACATCAGCCGGAACGGAATGATACCGCCCTTGTGGAAGAGGAACATCGTCACTGGAATCTCGGCCAGCAGGCCGATGCCGATGGTGAGGAAGAACACGAGCCAGCCGAAGTTGCTCACCCGATAGGCGATGACCATGTTCGAGTTCAATTGGTCGTAGGCGATCCAGGAGATGGTCATCGGGGCCACGTAGAGGAACCCGAGCAGGCTTCCGCCGATGAGTGCGGCAAACAGCGTCCCGCCCCAGATACCCAGGATGTTGCGGTTCCCGATGACCAGGCCGCGCTCGCGCATCGCCGGCCACGCGAAGTACAGCACCACGGGAATGACTGCAACGGCCCCGAGTATCGTCGAGAACTTGACGATGAACACGAGGTGCTCCACGGGGTGGAGCGTGACGATGCTCACGTCGGCGGCCATCTCCGGCGGGAGCCGGCTAACGAACGTCCGCTGAATCGTCCCGATGCCACCCTGATAGAGGAACAGGAACGCGGCGGCAAGCACCGCCCCGAAGATGCCCAGAATCACGAACGCCCGGGAGGCTAAGGCGCTGAGGATGAACTGGATGTCGTAGTAGTAGCCGCCGATCTCGTCTTCGGTTGTTTCGTCCTCGGTGAACGCGTCGACCATGCCAGCGGTCGTCGAGGTGAACACGCCCGCTTCTTCCTCCGATTCAGCGGCCCCGTCCGCGGTATCGCCGGTCTCGCTTCCCGGGTCGTCTTCGTGGGCCATGTCCCAGCGGTCGAGGACGGCCTGCGCTTTCTCCTTGTTGTCGTCCGCAAGCGCGCGGTCGGCGTGGGCAAGCGCCTCGTCCTCGCTCATCTCCTCAAACACTTCGGGCGGTGCGACCTCGACGGCCGAGGCGTTGAGTTCGCTGATGTCGATGGCCGTCGGGTCGCCGACCTGACCGGGACCGGCCTTCTCCGAGAGCGCGGTCAGGACGTGGTAGTACAGGACGACGACAGCACCGATGACACCGAACCCGACGGCGAGAAGTACTGCTGTACTCTCGACCGGGAGGCCGAATAGTGCCGGCGGCTGGATGTCACCGGTGAGCCGGTCGGACGGGAACACTTCAGCGAACTGCTGGATGTACTGGAACGCCGGCGTCGCTAGGACGTAGTACACCACACCGCCGCCAAGCACTGCACCGCCGAGAATCGTGTTCCAGTGCTCTCGGGCGACGGCACTGGTACTGACGAGGTCACCGGAGCGTCTGACCAACATTGCAAGCTTCGCCAGCGCGAGGCTGATACCGTAGAGGCCACACAGCGGCGCGGCCCACATAATCTGGGTGAAGGGGTCCGGCGGCGAGAACAGCGCCCCGAAGGCGAAAATCCCCATCACCGCGTAGCGCCACTTGTCACGGAACGTCTCGTAGGGGACGATTTCGGTGTATGAAAGCACCGTCATCACGAGCGGCAACTGGGCGGCGAGGCCGAAGGAGATGGCCAGCAGAAAAACGAACTGGAACCACTTGACGATGGAGTACTGTGGCGTGAAGCCGGCCTTGAACGCGTCCCCGGCGAGGAAGTTGAACATCAGCGGGAAGAACAGCTCGTAGGCGTAGGCGACACCGCCGAAAAACAGCCCTAAGCTGATCGTGACGAACAGCGCGCCCTTCCAGGTCGGGATGTGCTCGGCCGGCCACCAGCCCCGCTGGCGGAGTCCGTCGCGGCCGAAGTATATCAACAGCGGCAACGACATGAGAATCCCGATGACGGCTCCGATTTTCACCTGCAGGAGGATGACGTCGAACGGCGTGACCGCGACGATGCTCGTGGCTTCCTGCGTGGTGAGGTCCATCTGCGAGTACAGGAGATCGGCGCGCAGCGTGTCCCAGACGCCGTACTGCAGTCCCATGATCGTGCCGATCATCCCGATGACGAAGACGACGAACACCTTCTGGAGGTGCACCTGCGCCGAGCGAAGCATCGCACCGAGCGTCGCCCGCCCGCTCTGGACCGTCTGGACGGTGTCCTCGTCGATAGCACTCGCCATCTTCTCTGTGCCTAGCCCAGTGGGCGTTATCAATTTATTCATCCCGGTGACAGCCACTGCTCGAAAAGAAAGTTTACAACACCCACCGTCTAAGCCCGGGACAGATGGAGGACGGTGACGCAGACGACGAGCGGCGCGGGTCCGAAGAGCCGCCACTACCGTCCGACGACGAATCCGACGAGTCGCCGATCCCCACCGACCCCGTGGCCGAGGCCGATGCCGATCGGGAGACGGCCGAGGTGACAGGCCCGGGTCCCGCGCCGGCCGGCGGTGACGAGGACACTGTTGGCTCGCACGCCGCGCCGACCGAAGCCGAATCCAGCGATGGGCTGTTCGACCGGGATGCGTCGGATATCGCCGCCGCCGTCCCGGCGGACGTTCCGACCGACTGGGGCAAGTCGACGCCCTCGCCGGCTGGTGCCGGTGGTGCTGCGCCGACGACCGGTGGCGGGACCGCACCGAGCTACGACCCCGACGACGATATCGTCGACGAGGGCGCACCCGACGACGAGGAGATGCCGCTGGCCGACCACGTCGAGGAGATGGCGATGCGGTTGTTCGTCGTCGTCGGCGTGATGGCCGTCGTCGCCGTCATCGCCCTGCCGTACTCCGACGAACTCATCAACTTCCTGTGGTACTCCTTCCTCGACGGGCCGGCTGAGGCCTGCGGACAGGTCGCGACCAACGCCGAGGGCAGCGTCGTCGAGGGTGCGGACTGCCCGAACGTATACAATCCGCTCGCGCTCATCTTGGCGCGGCTGAAAGTGTCGTCACTGGTCGGCTTTATCGTCGCGCTCCCGGTGTTCGTCTACCAGACGTACCTGTTCATGCGACCGGGGCTGTACCCCCGCGAGCGGCGCTACTACCTCGCGGCGGTCCCGACGAGTCTCGTGCTCGCGGCCGTCGGCGTCGGCTTCGCGTACTTCGCGGTCCTGCGGGCGATGTTCGACTACTTCATCACCTACTCCGACCGCGCGGCCGACCTGGCCTTCGGCCTGAGCGAGACGTTCAACCTCATCATCCTGATGCTCGGGCTGTTCGCGCTCATCTTCCAGATTCCGCTGTTCGTGATGCTCGCGGTGATGATGGGCGTGACGACGCGCCAGTGGCTCCAGGACCGGCGGCTGTACTTCTGGGGTGGCTTCGCCGCCGTGGCGTTCCTGTTCAGTCCGGACCCGACCGGGATGGCCCCGCTCATGGTCGCCGTGACGATGATCGGCCTGTTCGAGGGGACGCTCCTGCTCCTTCGCTGGACCGGCAGCACGTCGCCGGTCCCGACGGCCGACGACCTCGCTACGCGCCGTCCGGTCGCGTGGCTGGTCTTCGGTATCGCCGGCTACGTCCTCAGCCCCGCGCCGGTCCCGACAGGCTACTACGAGCAACTCCCAGCCACAGTGACTGAGACGCTCGCAGCTGTTGGCCTCGGGAACGCCACGCCGATGCTGGTCGGCGGCGGCATGATCGTCCTGTTCGAGGCGCTCGCGTACGTGAACAAGAACTACTACGGCTCAGTCAAACTCTGGCGCGGATTCCGGACTGCCCGCCTGCCGGTGTGGGCCGTCGCCATCGTCGTCGGCTACCTCGGCAGTCCCGACCCGACGCTGTTCCGCCTTGTGAACCAGTTCAGCCTCCCGCGAAACGCCGCCATCGCCGCCGCCGCCGGCCTGGTCCTCCTCTACGAGGGGACTATCGCCGTCGCGCGCTGGCGAAACCGGGGTGAATAAGATGGGAACCCTACTTGTCGCCCGGCACGGCGAGACAACGTGGAACCGCGACGGGCGCATCCAGGGGTGGGCCCCGAGCCGACTCACAGACCGTGGACAGCAACAGGCCACGGCCCTTGGGGCGTGGCTTGACGAGCGCTACGACGTCGACCGCGTCCTCGCCTCGGACCTCCGGCGCACCCGCCAGACGGCCGCCGCGGCCGACGACGGCTACGGCGGCCTGCCCGACCGCGCGTTCGACACCGACTGGCGCGAGCGCGGCTTCGGAATCATGCAGGGCCTGTACGCCGACGAACTGCTCGATGAGTTCCCCGACCACGACCCGGACGCAAGCGTCATCTCGCTCGATGCAGCCCCAGAGGGCGGCGAGGGCATCCCGACCTTCCGGGGACGGGTCGAATCGGGGTGGGATCGAGCGATTGCGACCACCGACACGGGCGAGACGACGCTCGTGGTCACCCACGGCGGCGTCATCAAGGTCCTGCTGGCGAAACTCACGGACAGAGACCCCGACGCGGCGCTGGCCGAGGACTCACAGCTGAACTGCGCCGTCAACGAGATTCGGCTCGACGGTGACGAGCCGGAACTGGTCGGCGAGGAACTGACCGGCTGGCAGGCGCTGCTTGACTGACTGCGTGGTGTCGCCGTTTCTCGATGCTATCCCGACCAGAAGTATCATTCTGTGCTCCCACCGGTGACCACTGCAAGTACCAGCGACTGCGGATGGTCGACGCGCCGTGGCTCTGATTATCTTATTAACAGAAGATAGAGGGCAACGAGTGTCAGTACTACTGCCCCGATAGCACTGTCAACGGCCGGTGTCACCGTAACGAACCGTCCCGGAACGAGTTTCGAGAGCACGTACGCAATAACAATCAATAGTGGTACAATACGCTCCAACTTGTACTCGGATTCCGCGTCTTCGGTCGATTGTGCGAGAACCCACGGGATAGCGAGCAACGAGCCGACACCGAGTACGAGAAGCGCCGAATCAATGAGGAGGGCGAGTTCCATGTGGTAGCGTGGTATACCTGCGGTGTTTGGGTAGCTGGCCGCACGGATGGCCGAAACTGGTTCCGAATCGATTCCAGACCTGCCGCGGTCTGCTGCCGTCTGAGACACTCACCTCGACGGCATCCCAGTACTTGTGTGTTATCGTACACTCCCAATCACAATGAAAGTGCCACTCTACGTGCCTGATCGTCTCGCGGAGCAACGATGGCTGACTGACGTACTCGTCAGAGAAGATAGCGTCGTCAGTCGACGGACGGGTAGTCGGCGTCGAAGACGTTGCTGACCACGTCCTCCGTCTCTTCTTCCGCTGGCTCCTCCGTTTCTGGGCTCACACTGCCGGTTTCGTACCCGTGGAGGTCGAGCGTCACGTGGTCGAAGCCACAGTCCTCGATGTGGTCGCGGGCGGTGCGGACGAAGTCGGGGTCGAGCGCGGTTTCGAGTTCTTCTTCGCCGACCTCGATGCGGGCGAGGCCGTCGTGGTCGCGCACACGGAACTGCTCGAAGCCCCACGTTCGCAGGAGACGCTCAGCCTTCTCGACGCGGGAGAGGCGTTCCTCCGTCACTTCGAGGCCAGTCGGAATCCGCGAGGAGAGACACGCCATCGAGGGCTTGTCGGCCACGGAGAGGTCATACTCGCGGGCGATCTCTCGGACCTCCTCTTTCTCGATGTCGTGTTCCAGCAGCGGGGAGTAGGCGTCAAGTTCCTCGACGGCACGGAGGCCGGGCCGGTGGCCCTCGCCCACGTCTGAGGCGTTCGTCCCATCACACACCACGTCAATACCGAGTTCGCGGGCGCGGTCGTACATCGCGCCCAGGCGCATCGACCGGCAGTGGTAACACCGCATGTCGTCGTTCTGTATGAACTCCTCGCTGTCGAGCTCGGAGAACTCCACGATCTCGTGTCGGATGCCGATCTCCTCGGCGACGCGGGTGGCGTCGGTAAGCTCGGCGGCGGGGAGCGTCTCAGACTTGGCGGTACAGGCGATGGCGTCGTCGCCGAGGGCGTCGTGCGCCAGCGCGGCGACGACACTCGAATCGACACCACCGGAGAAGGCGATCAGCACGCCGTCTCGCGACTTGAGGTCTTCGCGGGCGGCCGCTAGCTTCTCCGAAACAGCAGACATGGAACGTCTTTCTCGGTGGAGCACAAAAACGCCTTCGCGTTCGGTGTTCGACTGACTGAGCCGGGGCGGTTGACCGCTCCGCTGCCGCCGGAGCCGCTGGCAACGGGTTTTTTCTCGCTGGCGTCGAATGGGCGGGCAGATGGAGCTCGAATCGGTTCCGGGCGTCGGGGCGAAAACAGCCGCGGCGCTCCGGGAATTAGACGATCCGGAGGCGGCGCTCCGGGACGGCGACGTGGCGTCGCTCGCACGCGCACCGGGTATCAGCGAGGGCCGGGCCGCCCGCATCGCTCGCGGTGCGATCCGGGCTGAACACGACGACCCCGGTGGGTTCACCGCGACGAAACGCGCCCGCGAGATCTACGCGGACGCGCTGGCGCTGCTGACTGACCGGACAGTGACTGACTACGCCGCGAAGCGCCTGGAAACGATTTACCCCAGTGGCGTCCGCAGCCGTATCGAGGAAGTCCGCTCGTTCGCCGAGTCGGCGATGACCCGCGACCCAGACCCGGCGGTTCTCGACGCTCTCTCTGCCGTCGAACCGCTTGCCGACCCCGGCGATGTGCGGGTGCGGGACCGGTGTCTGGCGACCCGCGACGCCGAGCGCTACGCCGACGCGCAGGCCGCGATTCCGGAGGTCAGCGTCGAGGTCGTCGACGACGCCCGTCAGCTGGCCGAACTCGCCCGTTCGTACTCGACGGTCATCGCGCTGGATGAAGCATTCGCCGGCGTCGACATCGAGGGCGACGTGCGCGTGGAGCCGACCGCACTGGAGGAGCCCGAATCCGTTGTGCCCGAGCGAGTCCTCACCTTCTTTGCCCGCAACTGCGACCGGATACGGGCCGCCGCCGAGGTCCACCGCGTCGCTGACCTCGACGCGCCGTGTGACCTGGAGACGCTCCTGTCGGCGCTGGAGCAGCTCGACGAGGACGGGGGCGTCAGCGGTGACGAGGAACTCGACCGCCTGACCACTGCGGTCGACGACCTCGATGCCGCGGTCTCAACCGCCGAGAGCGTCGCCAACGACCACCTCCGAGAGGCCATTGAGGAGCAGGATGTGACCATCGAGGGGACGGACCTGCTGTCGCTGGTTGAGCGCGGCGCGGGCGTCGACTCGCTCCTCCAGCGTGAACTCGCCAACGAGTATGCCGCGGCTGTCGAGAAGGCCCGCGACCACCTCGTCGATGCCCTAGCGCTCCGGGACATGGAGGCGACGGCGCGCCGGGCCTTCCCCGACGAGCCTGCCTATCCCGTCGAACACAGCGAAGACGTCGTCGCCCGTCTCCGCGAGGAACTGACCGCCGCGCGCGACCAGCGCGCGACCCGCCGGAAGCGGGAACTGGCCGACGACCTCGCCGAGATGCGCGAGGACGCCGCGGCGCTGGTCGACGCCGCGCTGGAACTCGACGTAGAGCTTGCCATCGCGCGCTTTGCCGACGATTTCGATTGCACGATGCCAGACGTTACCGAGTCCGAGGGGGTCGCAATCGAGGGCGGACGCTCGCCACTGCTCGACGTGTCCTTTGAGGCCGTCGAGCCAGTCGACTACGCTGTCGACGGTGTGACCGTCCTTTCAGGCGTCAACAGCGGCGGGAAGACCTCGACGCTGGACCTCGTCGCACTCGTGACGACGCTGTCCCACATGGGCCTGCCCGTCCCGGCAGAGTCAGCCCGTGTCGGGCGGATTTCTGAACTCCACTACCACGCCAAGACGCAGGGGACGCTCGACGCCGGCGCGTTCGAAGCGACGCTTCGGGAGTTTGGCGACCTCGTCGCGGACGTGGACCACCGCAACTCAGAACCAGACGCCGGTGGCGATACTGATGGACCAGTAGCCGGGACCGACAACCGCCCGGTGATGGTGTTGGTCGACGAACTTGAATCGATAACTGAGCCGGGGGCCAGCGCGAAGATTATGGCCGGTATCCTCGAAGCGCTGGGCGAACGGCAGGCGACGGCCATCTTCGTCTCGCATCTCGCCCGCGACATCCGCGAGGCCGCCGACACCGACATCAGCATCGACGGTATCGAGGCAAAGGGGCTGGAGGACGGCGAACTGCGCGTCGAGCGCTCGCCGGTCAAGGGCAAGCTCGCCCGCTCGACGCCGGAGCTCATCGTTGAGAAGCTCGCCGACGACGGAACCAAGGACGGCTTCTACGGCGACCTGCTCGAAAAGTTCGAGTAGCGACGGCCGGCGAAACCGCGCCCCTCGCGCACCTGTCACTGCTCGTGAAGCTGTGGCAAATGGTTAAGTGCGCCGCGAAGCTCGGTGAAAGTGATGAGCGACGACCCCGAGGACCGGATGCTCGGCTGGGACGAGTCCGTCTTTCGGGACGAACACGTCTTCGAAATCGACTGGCTCCCGGAGACGTTCAAACACCGGGACACACAGATGGAGACGCTGAAGTACGCGCTCCGGCCGGCCGTCCGGGGGTCGCGCCCGCTCAACGTCATCGCCCGCGGGCCGCCGGGGACGGGGAAGACGACGGCCGTCCAGATTCTGTTCGACGAACTCACCGCACAGACGGACGTGAAAACCGTCCGGGTGAACTGCCAGATGGACTCGACGCGCTACGCCGTCTTCTCGCGGCTGTTCGCCGAGATATTCGACTACGAGCCGCCGTCCTCTGGAATATCGTTCAAGAAATTGTTCTCACAGATCACCAACAAACTGGTCGAGGAAGACGAGGTGCTCGTCGTCGCCCTTGACGACGTGAACTACCTGTTCTACGAGAGCGAGGCCAGCGACACGCTGTACTCGCTGTTGCGCGCCCACGAAGCCCACTCGGGCGCGAAAATCGGCGTCATCTGCGTCTCCTCTGATCTCGAGCTCGACGTCATCGACGCGCTCGATACCCGCGTCCAGTCCGTGTTCCGGCCCGAGGAGGTGTATTTCAACCCTTACGGACAGGCCGAAATCGCAGATATCTTGGGCGAGCGCGCTGACCGGGGGTTCAACGAAGGCGTCGTCGGTCCCACGGTGCTCGACCGCGTCGCCGAACTGACCGAGGAACAGGGCGGCGACCTCCGGGTCGGTATCGACCTCCTGCGCCGGGCCGGAATGAACGCCGAACGGCGCGCCTCCCGCTCCGTCGAGACCGAGGACGTCGAGGCGGCGTACGACAAGTCTAAATACGTTCACCTGTCCCGCCGGCTGCGGGAACTGTCCGACTCCGAGACTGCGCTCGTGGAGGTCATCGCCGCCCACGACGGCCAGCAGGCCGGCGACATCTACGACGCCTTCTCCGAGCAGACGGACCTGGGGTACACCCGCTACTCTGAGATAATCAACAAGCTCGACCAGCTTGACATCATCGATGCCGAGTACACCGATGTCGAGGGCCGGGGCCGCTCGCGGGAGCTGACGCTCAACTACGACGCTGACGCGGTGCTGGAACGGCTGTAATACAGCGCATCAAAACGTCTACGCGCTCATTCCATCTTCTCGAAGGTCGTCTCGGCCCACTGGACGGCGTAGTCAGCGCCGTACTCCAGATACGCGTCGGTGTCGAGTGCGGCAAAGGGCGCGGGCAAGTCCAGACCGTGTTTGACGCCACTACAGGCGAGTTCGGCGGCCGCAGCGAACTCCGTCTGGCCCTGTGCAATTTCGCTGGGGAGGTCTTCGAGGCGGGGTTGCAGGCGCTCGCCGGCGTCGTCCCATGCCGCGTACAGGTCCGGGAAGTCGTCGGCCCAGCCGGCAAACGCCGAACGGGTCTGGAGTCCGAGATACGCGGCGTAGAGGGCAGCTGCGAGCTGGTATCGGGCGTTTGAATCGAGATGGTCCTCTGTAGCAGCTACGAACGCCGGGTACTGCTCGGCAAAAAAGCCCAGAAAATGCTCGGGTTCGTCGAGGCTCACTTCGACGAGCGCCTCCGCGACGAGAAACGAGACGAAACCGTCCGGTGAGCTCTCCAGCCGCGGCTTGACGAACACGCAGGGCGGGACCGTCTGGCGCGTCCAGGCGACGCCGCCGTCGCCGGGCATCCCGATGGTGAGGCTGTTACCGATGTACTCCTGTAGCACCTCTGGCGCTGTGGTCGGAAGCCACGCACCGTCGTAGGAGATCTGATCGAGGCTGTCGGTCACCAGCAGGAGTTCTTCGGCGACTGCGGGGTCCAGTGTCTCGAAGTCGCGGTCGCAGTTCAGTACGAGCGCCTCCGGGGCGTAGGCCTCACGTACTGCCGGCAATTCGCCGGTCAGTGAACGCTCGGTGAACATCTACGCCGAGAACAGGACGAGGTTGATGACGATGCCGATCGACAGCAGTGCTGACACGCCGATTGTTCCGAGGACGATTTTCGTGGCCTTGCTCATGTCAATGAGTATCCCGGGCCAGACATTAAAACTTGAGAAACGATTTTCTGGGTCCACAGCGTTCGTCGAGTATGCGCCGCGAACGCACCTCGACAGGCACTGCCTGGGAGCAGCAGGTCGGGTACTCGCGGGCGATACGTGCGGGTGACACTGTTCGTGTTGCCGGCACCATCGCCACGGACGACGACGGCGAGGTCGTCGCGCCGGGTGACCCGTACGAACAGACGAAACACGCCTTCGGTATCGTCGCGGATGCACTGACGACTCTCGACGCCGACATCGAGGACGTCGTCCAGACCCGAATGTACGTCACTGACATCGACGATCAGGAACAGGTCGGCGAGGCCCACAGCGAATTCTTCGGCGACGTCCGTCCCGTGGCGACGATGGTCGAGGTGAGTGGGCTGGCAACACCAGAGGCCGCCGTCGAGGTCGAAGCCGTCGCGCAGGTCGAGTGATGCTGGGCCGGGGTGCCGTCTTGATTACTTGTCAGTCCTGCCGACACCCGCACGGTGGGCGACGGCACGCCACTTTCCGGAGCGGAACCGACCCACATTGACAGCGGCTTTCAAATAGAAATCCCCGATTAGCGCGGCGAAGATAGCCGGAAGGCCGAGTCCCAGTCCCGGGGAGAACGAAACGCCAGTCACGGGGATCGGTATGACGAACGCCGTCGGTAACGCGAGCGCTGCGACCGGCAGGCGGTAACAGTAGCTTCCGAGTATCGTTCCGTACAGCGGCCACCGGGTGTCACCAGCACCGCGAAGGCTTCCGCGCATCGTCCGCGACACGGAGAAGCCGGCGACGAGCAGCCCGAAGACGCGGACAAACGTCGCCGCCAGGTCCGGGTAGGCGGTCCCGAACAGAGCAACGATCGGCCGGGCGAACACCACGAGAAGTAGTGCGACAGTGAGCTGGACCGCGAGTGCAACCCCGAGCGACTGCCAGCCGTACGCCGTCGCCTCTTTCGGGTCATCTGCGCCCAGCGACTGCCCAACCAGTGTCGACGCGGCGGTCGCATAGCCCCACGCTGGCATCAGCGCGAGTAGCATGACCCGGCGACCGATGGCGTACGCCGCGAGTGTCGGGGTGCCGAGTACGCCGAGAATGAACAGAAACGGAAACCGGCCAAAGGTCTGGAGCAGGCGCATTCCCGACAGCGGAAGTGCGACACGGACGAGTTCGGCGAGTAGTCCGAGGTCGAACTGTTTGCCACCGAGCGGCAGCGCCGTCGCGTACCGACCGGAGGCCAACAGCACGAAAAAGATGACTGCAGCGAGCGTGTTCGCTGCGACAGTCCCCCAGGCGGCTCCCGCGATTCCCATCGGTGCAACCGGCCCCAGGCCGAATATCAGCACACCGTTGAGCCCGACGTTGGTCGGCACAGTCAGCAACCGGACGTACATCGGCGTCCGCGTGTCGGCGCTCCCCGCGAGGGCGCGTGCGGCGACCATACTCCAGAACCGCGGCACCATCGACAGCATCACAATTGCGAGATACGTCGCGCCGTACTGGATCGCGGCCGGGTCATTGGAGAGACTATCGAGCAGTGCAGTCGGATACACCCACGCGATAGCAGTCAGTGGCAACGATAGCACGATTGCGAGCCACAGCGACTGCTTGACAGCCAGATTTGCTCGCTCCGGCTCGCCGCTCCCCTGCAGGCGAGAGACGACGCTTATTGTCCCGGAGGAGACAGCGAGCGCAAGTCCGAATCCCACGAAGTAGTACTGAAACCCCAGCTCGAGACCGGCCAGTGCGGCGTCACCCAGCGCCAGACCGACCATCAGAAAGTCCGCAAGCCGCAACAGGATTCGCAGACCTCCGGTGACCATCACCGGCGCGGCCAGGTCTGTCGCCTCGATGGCCCGGTCCCGGTCGACAGCATCCAATCTGGAGAGCGCGACTGGGACGGTGCGTACCAGCCGGCGGAGGGCGTCGCCGAGCACAGTTGTGTCACGGCGGGCAGGCAAACGTAGCTTACGACTCCGTGCCCCTGTAGAGTTGCACACAGCGCTTATCTATGCAAATCCCTACCTGTAGATATGGATCAAATACCCTCTAGACGGTCGTTTTTGGCCGGCGCCGGGGCTGCTGCCACCGCTGGGATTGCCGGGTGTACTGGCCTCGGGATCGGGGACCAGACGCTAACGATGATTGACTGGGGGTACGTCTACAGTAACGGCGTCATCGAAGCCTTCGAGGAGCGCCACGGGGTAACGGTGGAGCGACAGGCCGCACAGGGATCGGCCGAAACCCTCGCGCAGCTGCGGGCCGGTCGCGCCGATTACGACCTGGTGCCGCTTGGCAACTACGCGGTGACGCCGGCGATGGAAGAGGGCTATCTCCAGCCGCTCGACCTCGATCAGGTCCCGGCATACGACGACGTGTTCGACTTCCTGAAAGCGGAGTACTTCGAACAGGACGGCGAGGTGTACGGGATTCCACGGAGCTTTGGGCAGACGCCGCTCGCCGTCAATACCGACATCGTTGAGCAGGATGTCACCGCGCTGGCTGACCTCTGGACCGAACCACTGGCCGGTGTCGTCGGCGGTCGCGACGACGCGCGCCTGCAGGTCCTGTACCGAAACGCGGCGAAAGGCGAGCCACTCAACCCGGCAAGTGCCGACGACGTGGACTTCGACTCGCTCCGTGCCGACCTTATCGACCGGCTGGAACTCACCGCCGGTCTCTGGAACAACGGGGGCGAGTCAGAGCAACTCCTCCGCAGTGAGGAGGTCGGCGTCCAGCCGGTCTGGAACTACGTCATCCAGTCGATGCAGTCGGATGGTCTCCCCGTCGAGCGAGTCTACCCCTCCGAAGGAACGAAAGCGTGGTTCATCCAGCACTGTATCCGGGACGGTGCGGAGAACCCAGAACTGGCACACACCTTCATTCAGGAGTGGCACACGCAGATGGGCTACAAGTCGCTGATGAAACCGAGCAACATCGCCGTCCCGAACGAGCAGGTGTTCTCCGAACACGATGTCGAGATGGCGGCGTACGGACTCGACGACCCGGACCAGTTCATCTACGAGGAACCGAAGCCACAGTCGCTCATCGAGCAGTACACCGAGACGTGGAACCGGGCAAAGACGGAGGCTGATCTGTAGTGAATGCGCTCGCTGTCGACGGTCTCACGAAGACCTTCGACGGAGCGCCTGCTGTCGACGATGTCTCGCTGACTGTCGAGCAGGGGGAGTTCTTCTCGCTCATCGGACCGTCCGGCTGCGGCAAGACGACGACGCTCCGAATGCTCGCCGGCCTCCTCACGCCGGATTCAGGGCGGGTGCTGCTCAACGGGCAGGACGTGACGGACCGGCCCGCCCGCGAGCGGGCGACGAACATGGTGTTTCAGGACCTCGTGTTGTTCCCCCACATGAACGTCGCGGAGAACGTCGGCTACGGGCTGGCTCGAAGTGGTGTTACAGAGCCGGAGCGCGGACAGCGCGTTGAGGACGCTCTGGCACTGGTCAATCTGGCGGGATTCGGCGACCGTGACCCGTCTGACCTCTCTGGCGGCCAGCGCCAGCGGGTCGCACTGGCCCGGGCGCTGGTCAACGACCCGGCGATACTGCTGCTTGACGAACCGCTTGCGTCGCTCGACCGGGCACTCCGAGAGGAGATGCAGGCGGAGTTCCGACGGATTCAGCGCGACAGCGACACGACCTTCCTGTACGTCACACACGACCAAGAGAGCGCACTGAGTATGTCTGACAGAGTCGCCGTGATGCGGGACGGGCGCATCGTCAACGTCGGCCCCCCTCGCCAGTTGTACACGGACCCGCAGACCCGGTTTGTCGCGTCGTTTCTCGGCGACGCCACGCTGCTTGAGGGCGACGTCATCAGGCGCGAGGGTGCCGATGTCGTAGTCCAGACCGGCGCTGGTCCGCTTCGGGCCAACGCAGACGCAACGAGCGACGCCGTGGGCGATGCGGTGACGGTCGCAGTCCGGCCGGAAGCCGTCACCCTCGGCGGCGACCTGACTGGCACCGTCACTGATGTCGCGTACAAGGGGTTCTACGAGGAAGCGACCGTCGACTGCGGCGGCGCGGAACTCGTCGTCCGACGCGAACGCAACACGGTGGCGGCCCCGGACAACGCGACATCCGCCGACGGCGGTACAGCCCTCCCGTTCCGCGTCGGAGAGACCGTCGAACTGGGCGTCAACCGGGTCGTCCTCGTCAGGGATGAGCGTCGCTAACGCACCCGGTCGGCTCCGGGACTGGCTGGTCGCCGGCAGCCCACTCTTGCTGGCACTGGCCCTGGGCGTGTTTCCGCTCCTGACACTGTTCGTCGAGAGCATTGGTCCCGGCCTTGGCAGCGAGAATTACGCGGAAGTGCTGTCGCCCCTGTACCGCGGCGCACTGCTGTACTCTATCGGCGTCGGTGTCGGCGTCACTGCCATCTGTCTCGCCGTCGCGTATCCGATTACGTACTGGATTGCCCACCGGTGTCCGGACCGGTACCGGCTCGTCGCGCTGGTCTCGGTGACGTTGCCGCTGTGGCTCAATTACGTGGTGCTCAACTACGCTTGGGTGTGGATTCTGGCCCGGGGCGGCGTGGTGAACCGAATCCTCGTCGGGACGGGTCTCCTCGATTCGTCGCTTGACCTCCTGTACAATAACATCTCGATGACCATCGGGTTCGTGTACATCTACCTGCCCTACGTCGTGTTGACGATGTACGTCTCGATGGAGCGATTCGATTACCAGCTCATCGAGGCCGCGCGGGACCTCGGTGCGAGTGACATTCGAGTATTTCTCGACGTCGTGCTCCCGCGAACACTTCCCGGCGCGGCGGCGGCGACACTCATCGTCTACGCACGCATCGCCGGCGCGTTTGCAACTCCTGAAATCCTCGGCAGTCCCGGGAACGTCATGATCGCACGGCTCGTCGTGCAGGCGTTCCGGCAGTACACGAACTACGGGTTCGCGGCGGCGCTGTCGTTCGTGTTCCTGCTGCTGGTGCTTGGAACGCTCGGACTCGGAGCGCTTTCGCCGCGGGTCAGACAGGAGTTACGACAATGGTGAGCCGCGTCACACGGCTGGCCGAACGCGGTGCCGGGCGGCTCCCGGGCATCGTTGTCGCGCTGGCGCTCGTGTTCCTGTACACTCCCGTTCTCGTCATCGGGTACCTGTCGCTCTCACCCGCTGGCCAGCCGACGATTCCCATCGACGGGTTCTCGCTCCGGTGGTACACCGCGGTCCTGACTGATACCCGGTTTATCCGTGCGCTACTGACGAGTCTCGGCATCGGCGTCGTCACAGCCGTTGTCGGTACTGCGCTGGGGCTGGCCGGCGCATACGTGATTGTTCGGAGCCAACTCTCCCAGATTGCCCGTCGAACCATCGCCGTGATTATCGCCCTGCCGCTGTTCGTTCCGACGGTCGTCGTCGCCTTCGGCATCGGACGCGCTAGCGCGCTCGTCGGCCTCGGCTACGGGTACCTTCCGGTCGTTCTCGGCCACTTGTTCTGGGTACTCCCGTTCACTACGTTCCTCATTGCTGCCCGCTACGCGGAGCTCGACGACCGCCTCTCGGCTGCGGCCCGCGACCTCGGTGCCGATGACCGGACTGTGTTCAGGACGATCACGGTGCCGTTGCTGTGGCCGGCACTGACGGCGAGTGTGTTGTTCGCGTTCGCGCTCTCGTTCAACGAGTTTCTCATCACTTTCTTCCTCGCCGGGTCGAGCGTGACGACGGTCCCGCTGGAAATATTCGGCAAGGTCAGAATCGGTGCCACGGCCTTCCTGAATGCGGCGAGTGTGCTCGTCATCGTTGTCAGCGCTGTGGCGGCCGGTGTGGCTTCGACACTGCGCCGTCCTGTGTGAGTGGTTCCAGCCGCCAATCTGCTCTGCGACCCAGCGGCACGCTTTTGTGACCGAGCGGCGAGCGACGTAGTGATGCCAGACATTGAAGTCGGTGAGACGTTCACCGAAACCCGAACGTTCCAGCCCGACGATGTCGACCAGTTCGCCGCCCTCTCTGGAGACGACCAGCCCCGCCACACAGAGCCTGATGGGGACGGTCGGCAGATGGTCCAGGGGTTGCTCACCGCGTCGCTGCTAACCAGCATTGGCGGCGACCTCGAAGTGCTCGCCTCGCGGATGGAACTCCAGTTCCAGCGCCCGGTGTACACCGGTGAGACGCTGGTCTGTGAACTGACAGTCGTGAGTACCGACCCGGATGCCGACGGCGGCGTCGCTGTTGTCGGCGATGTGGCTGTCCGACGGATCAATCGCGGCGATGAGTCCACTCAGGCCGACACAGCCGCCGCGAACCCGGCCGACGGAGACACCGCTGGAACCGTCGTGCTTGAAGCGACCGTCGAGGGACTAATCAGGGAATGAGCTGTTCGCCGTCGTCGTCGTAGAGTGTGATGGCGTCGACCGGACAGGACCGGGCGGCGAACTTCGCGTCCAGTTCGGCGTCGTCCGGGACCTCCCGCACGAACACGTCCGAATCGGTTTCCTCGCTGTCCGCCAGCACCGCTTTGCCGGCGTCCTCGTCGCGCTCGAAGGCGTCCCACTCCGCGACACACTGGAACATCCCGATACAGGTGTCGTAGTCGTACTCGACTCGCATACCTCGTGTTGGCCGCTCGCGGGCAAAGGCGTTCCCCTCGCCGCCGTCGCGGGTGTAGTGCGACAGTTTAAATCGGGGCAGGACCCAAGCGGGGTGTAATGGACGTTGCGGACCTGCCGGGCGTGCCCGAGTGGCTCCCGGACCACCTGCGCGACGACGGCATCGAGGAGCTGTATCCGCCCCAGGCCGAGGCCGTCGAGGCCGGCGTCACCGAGGGGAAGAACCTGGTCGCGTCGATTCCGACGGCCAGCGGGAAGACCCTCATCGCCGAGCTAGCGATGCTTTCATCGGTCGCTCGCGGCGGTAAGGCACTGTACATCGTTCCGCTGCGGGCGTTGGCCAGCGAGAAACAGGCTGACTTCGAGGAGTTCGAGCAGTACGGCCTCGACATCGGTGTCTCGACGGGCAACTACGAGTCCGAAGGCGGGTGGCTCGCGGACAAGGACATCGTCGTCGCCACCAGCGAGAAGGTCGACTCACTCGTGCGCAACGACGCCCCCTGGATAGAGGACCTCACCTGCGTCGTCACCGACGAGGTCCACCTCGTCGACGACGGCGAACGAGGGCCGACTCTGGAGGTGACACTGGCGAAACTCCGTCGGCTCAACCCCGACCTGCAGACCGTCGCGCTGTCGGCGACCATCGGCAACGCGGAGGCGCTGGCGACGTGGCTCGACGCGGGCCTCGTCGATTCGGACTGGCGGCCAATCGACCTCCAGAAGGGGGTCCACTACGGGCAGGCGCTACACCTCGAAGACGGGAGCCAGCAGCGGCTCTCGGTGCAGAACAACGAGAAACAGACGGCGGCTATCGTCCGCGATACGCTCGAAGACGACGGGTCGACGCTGGTGTTCGTCAACTCCCGGCGCAACGCCGAGGCGGCCGCGGGCCGGCTGGCCAACACCGTCCGGCCACACCTCAGCGACGAGGAGCGCGGGCGGCTGGCCGACATCGCGGAGGAGATCCGTGACGTGAGCGACACGGAGACGAGCGACGACCTCGCGGACGCCGTCGCCGACGGGGCGGCGTTCCACCACGCCGGCCTCTCGCGCGGCCACCGCGAACTCGTTGAGGACGCGTTCCGGGACCGGCTGGTGAAGGTCGTCTGCGCGACGCCGACGCTCGCGGCCGGCGTCAACACGCCCTCGCGGCGCGTCATCGTCCGCGACTGGCGGCGCTACGACGGCTCAGCGGGTGGGATGGCCCCGCTGTCGGTACTTGAGGTCCACCAGATGATGGGGCGGGCAGGCCGCCCGGGACTCGACCCCTACGGCGAGGCGGTTCTCATCGCGTCCAGCCACGACGAAGTGGACGAACTGTTCGAGCGCTACGTCTGGGCCGACCCCGAGCCCGTCCGGTCGAAACTGGCCGCCGAGCCAGCCCTGCGGACCCATATCCTCGCGACGGTTGCCTCCGGATTCGCTCGGTCGCGTGAGGGCCTGCTGGAGTTCCTCGAACAGACGCTGTACGCCAGCCAGACCGACGAGGGCGGCCAACTGGAACGCGTCGTCGACGACGTACTCACCTACCTCCAGCGCAACGGCTTCCTTGAAATCGAAGCCGGCGAACTCGATGCTACCTCGCTGGGTCACACCGTCTCGCGGCTCTATCTGGACCCGATGAGCGCCGCCGAAATCGTCGACGGCCTCCGGGACTGGGAGCGAGGAGCCAGCGATAGCACCTCGGCAAGCGGGTCGCCGGCTGACCCGCAAGCGGAACCGCCGGCTGACAGCGGCTTCACAACCGCAAGCGAGCTGGCTGAGAATGCCGCCGGGAGCGACGATGATAGGGACCCGGACGACATCTCCGCGCTGGGCCTGTACCACCTCGTCTCGCGCACGCCGGACATGTACCAGCTGTACCTCCGCTCGGGCGACCGCGAAGAGTACGAGATGGAACTGTTCGAACGGGAGGACGAGCTGCTCGGCCCTACGCCGTCGGAGTTCGAGGAGGGACGCTTCGAGGACTGGCTCTCGGCGCTGAAGACCGCCCGGCTGCTCGAAGACTGGGCCACCGAGGTCGACGAGGCGACCATCACGGAGCGGTACGGCGTCGGCCCGGGCGACATCCGCGGGAAGGTCGAAACCGCCCAGTGGCTGCTGGGAGCGGCGGAGTCGCTGGCCAGCGAGGTCGACCTGGACGCCGCGCGGGCCATCAGCGAGGCGCGCATCCGCGTCGAACACGGCGTCCGGGAGGAACTGGTCGACCTGGCCGGCGTCCGCGGCGTCGGCCGCAAGCGCGCCCGGCGGCTGTTCCAGGCTGGCATCACCGACCGCGCACAACTCCGGGACGCGGACAAAGCCGTCGTGCTGGCGGCGCTCCGAGGCCGCCGGAAGACGGCCGAGAACGTGCTGGAGAACGCTGGCCACCGGGACCCGTCCATGGAGGGCGTCGAGCCCGCACCCGACGTATCCGTCGACCTCGACGACGGTACAGATGGGGAGGCGAACGCCGATCCGACAGCCGACGACGACCAGTCCAGTCTGGGTGATTTCTGATGGAGGTTGTCGAAGGAACTGCTGAAATCGACGACGTGGGGTCGTTCGTGGAGACGCTCGGCGCAATCGGCGACCGCCACGGCGTCATAGTACAGGCATTCGACGCTCGCTACGTCGTGGACCGCGCCCATCTCGAACTGGCTGTCGAACTCGCAACCCGGGCCCACCGTCGGGGTGACGCTATCGCCGAGGACTTCGGCGTCGAGATACTGCTGTACGCAGCCGGTCGCCGCCAGATAAACCGCGCGCTGACGATGGGCGTCGGCGAGGGCTCCTGTCCCGTCGTAGCCGTCGTCGTCGACCCCGAAAAGGTTAGTTCCCACAAAGGTAATGACGAGCCGCGGGACATCGGCGCAGCCGCCGACGAGGTGCGTGACGCCCTCACGCCCGCGTCGACGCTCGGCGAGTACGACGCGGAGCGCGTCCGGTCGTTTTTCGACGTGACCGACGCCGAACTCGCCGCGACGGCCGGTGGTCTTCCCGACGCCGTCCGGGAGCGCGTCGCGCTGTTGCCGGTCGAGAAGTAGCGACAGTATTTTTGACGATGGCCGTGTTATCGTCACACATGGACCCACAGCGGACGGCACGGCAGCGGGCCAGCGAGCGTGCCCGCCGGGTCGAAGCGACGGTCGACCGCACCACCGGCGGGGCCGCGTACCCGGTCCGCGTGGAGGAGCTGGCAGACGAATACGGCAGCGCCGACCCGCCTGCCGAGGACCTCTCGGCCGCGATCGAACGCAGTACCGACGGCGAGTTCGACTCGCCGACGGAGGTCCGGGCGGCCATCCAGCAGGTGACAGCGCAGAACAGCGCCCGCACCGAGGCGACGTTCGACGAGCGCGAGCAGTCGTGACTGCGCTGGAGACGCCGCTGTCCATCGGCGGCGTCGAAGTCCCCAACCGACTGTATCGCGCACCGGTACTGGAGTGTGCCGGCAACGGCGAGGCTGCTGTCGACACGCTTGTCGACGAACTCGAACCGACGGCGGCCTCCGGCGTCGGCCTCATCTTTCAAGGCGCGAGCATCGTCACCGACCGCGGCGGCTGCGCCGCGCCGAACATGACGCGGGTCCACGACCCGGCCTTCGTCGAGCGGCTCGCCCGGCTCACCGGCGCGGTCCACGACCACGGCGGCCGAATCTTCCTGCAACTGGCCCACGGCGGTCTCCGGAGCATGGCGACCTGGCACGCCGAGTACCGTCGGCGGCACCCAGACCAGCGCCAGCTGGCCGTCAGCCGCCCGCCCTGGCAGCTCCGGGCGCTCGACTGCGCCGGCCTGATTTCGCTGCGGCCGGACGTGCTCTCGACCGCGGAGGTGTGGGACCTGGCCGAGCAGTTTGGTCGGTGTGCCGGCTACGCCGTCGACGCCGGCTACGACGGCATCCACCTCTCGGCGGCGAACATGAGCCTGATCCAGCAGTTCCTCTCCCCGTTCTACAATCACCGGGACGACGAGTTCGGCGACGGCATCCGCTTCCTCAAAGCGGTCCACGACGCTGTCCGGGACCACGCCGGCGACGTGCCGCTGGTCACGAAGGTCCCCGCCGAGACCGCTGCGCCCAGCTTCGTTCGAAGGTATCTCACCCAGACGGACGGCGTGAACATCGCTGAACGGGCGGCAGCCATCGGCTACGACGGGCTCGTCCCGGTCGCGGTGTCGCCGTTCTGGGACATGAGCATCGTTCGCGGCGCGTTCCCCGACCGGGCCTGGGACGCGAGCGACCTGCAGGACGACTACGCGGCGGTCTTTGGCGGTCGACTCCGGGCGCGTGCCGTCCGGCTGCTCAACAGCCTGCAGGCCCGCCGGTTCGGCCACGACCCGGGCTGGAACGCCGACTTCTGTCGAGCGGTCCGCGAGCGCGTGGACGTGCCGGTCCTGCTGGAGGGCGGGCTGCGGACGCGTGCCGACTGCGACCGGTATCTCGGCGCGGACGGGGCCGCGCCCGCTGCCGATGCGGTCGGGATGGCTCGGCCGTTCTACGCGGAGCCGCGGCTCGGCGCGCGCCTGCTCGACGGCGCGGACGCGCTGTGTGAGAGCTGTAACAACTGTACTGTTCCGCAAGTCACCGGCGAACCGGGCCGCTGTCGAACGCCCGCGATCGTCCGCGAACAGGCTCGGCTCCGGCGGGATGGTGCCTACGAGCGAACCGAGTAACGGGCTTCGGATACTGCCACCGCCACAACTGGGCAGATACAAAGGCTCATACGCGCTCGGTCCCGAACGGACGCCGATGACGACAGGGATTTCGTCCGAACGCGTCGAGCTGTCCGTCGACGGCGAAGACGTCGATATTCACTACCGGACCGGCGGCGAGGGGCCGCCGATGGTGTTTCTCCACGGTATCGGGCTGGACGCCGCGACCGTCTCGTGGCGACACGCACTGCCCGCACTCGCGCCAGAGCGGACGGTGTATGCGCTCGATTTGCCGGGCCACGGCGACAGTGACAAGCCCGACCGTGCGTACACGACCGAGTACTACCTCGAGACCCTGTCCGAGTTCATCGACGCGCTCGATATCGAGGAACCCGCACTCGCCGGCCTTTCGATGGGGGGTGCCATCGCACTCGGCCACGCGCTCGATGGCGGCCCCGTCGAGCGGCTGGTGCTGGTCGACAGCTACGGGCTGGGAGCTGACGCCTACTGGCGGACAGCGGCCAGCAGCGTCCTGCAGACGCCGATACTCGGAAACATGCTCTGGCAGGGCGTGGGGTCGTCCCGGCCGGCAATCCGGAACAGCCTCCGCAGCATGGGTCCTGGAGAGCCGCCCCAACAACTGGTCGAGGACGTGAATAGCGCTGTCGACCGACAGACGGTCCGGGCGATGCGGCGCTGGCAGCGTAGCGAGTTTCAGTGGTGCGGGTTTCGAACCGACTACTCCGATCGGTTAGCGGAAATAGATGTGCCGACGATGCTGATTCATGGAGCTGTCGACCCGCTGCTCCCCCGTCGGTGGTCCGAGCAGGCGGCTGGAATGGTCACTGATAGCACGCTGAAGATTTTCGAGAACTGCGGGCACTGTCCACCGCGGGAACACCCCGACCGGTTCAACCGGGCCGTTCGAGCGTTCTGCTGAGTTATTCCGGCAGTTCGTCGATGAGGACGACCGCTTCGCCATCGATGACGACATCGTCGTCAGCAAGGACGCGCGTGGTCAGCCGGTACTGTTCGTCGCCGAGGTCCTCGACGATTTCACATTCGGCAGTGAGCCGGTCACCAATACGGACCGGGTTGTGGAACTCCAGGTCCTGCGAGAGATAGATAGTCAGCCCCGGCAGCCGTGCCAGCGCCGCGCTGATGAGACTCCCGACGAGCGTCCCGTGGGCGATTCGGCCGCGGAAGCGTGTCTGCTCCGCGAACTCGTCGTCGAGGTGAAGCGGATTCGTGTCGCCGCTCGCGGCGGCGAACTGTTGCACGTCGTTTTCCGAGATCGTCTTTGTGAAATCGACGTGGTCGCCGACGCCGAGGCGGCCCGGATGGTCTTCGGAGATCGAGACGTGCCATTCGGGGAGATCTTCGTCCGGTTCGATACGGTCTGCGGGCGTTACGCCGTCTTCGTCCTCCTGCTGGACGCCGAACGCGGCGAACGCTGCCCGGTTAGCTGCGACGACGCTGTTGAACATATGTGACGATGTTTCAGTCCATGTGTCTAACAGCGGGTTTCGTGGCGATTCAGAACTCATCTGTTCTGGTAGTTTATTGGTCGGAGTATTAAACCTTGGTGTTGGTTTCGTCTCAGCTGTCGGTAAACGCCGTCTAACGGGCGTCAGACGGGTGTTTGGGGGTGCCGTTATCGGCGCTGCAAGGCGTAGCACTTCCCTCGACGCCGCTGAACCACTAATACCATTCTCTACCATTCAATGGTAATCAATGGTTTTCAGCGGAAGATTTATATTGTTGAGGAGAGTACATGTAGTTGACCGATGGCCGACGAGGATGATGGCCTGCTGTGGCCTCCGATGTTCAAGGGGATGCAACAGGCGAGCGAGAACGCGATGGAACAGCAACAGCAGCTGATGAAACAGATGTTCGCCAACGGTGGCATGCCGAGTTTCGATATGAATCAGCTCGGTGCCATGAGCCAGATGGCGACGTTCAAGACCCGCGTGCAAAGCGGGGGTCGGATCAGCATTCCTGATGCGGAGCGAGAGGCGCTGGGCATCGACGAAGGCGACATCGTGCAAGCCGTCGTCCTCCCGGTCACTAACAACAACAGCGAGTAATCCAACAATGGTAGACTACACAACCCCCGTCACGACAGCGTTCGAGATGCAGCGTGCGACGATCGAGCAGAGCCAGAAGGCGCTCGAACAGAGTGTTTCCTTCCAGCAGAACGTTAACAACGCGGTTATCGACAGCCTCGACACGCAGGAGTCGGCACAGCGCCGCGGTGTCGAGCTCCAGCAGACTGCGTTCCACAGCTACCTCGACGCGATGGCGTCGACCATGCCCGGCATGACCGAAACCGTCGAGCAGATCCGTGAGACCGTCGACGAGCAGTTCGACTTCTTGCTCGAGAACCACGCCGAACTGTTCGACAATATGGAAACCGAGCTCGAAGAAGGCGTTGACACCTACGACGAGATGACCGACGAGTACGTCACGGCCGTCAACGACCAGGTCGACATGCTCGTCGAGGCCCACGAGGAACTCGAAGCGCAGTCCGTCGAGGCCGCCGAGCAGTTCGGCGAGCAGCTCGAAGAAGTGCAGGAGCAGGTCGAGGAGATTCAGGAGCAGGTCGAGGAAGTGCAGGCCGAAGCCGCCGACGCTGTCGACGTCGAAGCGTAACGACGACAGTCGGTTTTTTTGTGCGCCCGCCGCCGAGGTACTATTATGAGTAACACAAACGACATTCAGGAGGAATGGACGGAGATGGTTGAGGAGATGAACAACGCGGTCGCCGACTCGATGGAGCAGAACATGAAGGCCCAGGCGGCCTTCGTGGAGTCGTGGGCCGATGCTGTCGAGGATACAATCCCGGAGCAGGAGGACCTTGCTGACGGGATGGACGGCTACAACCGCGCCTACGAGGAGTGGATGGACGCCGCCGAGCAGATGGTCGAACGCTCTACCGACGCCGCTCGGGGCGAGGATGTCGACCCCGCCGAGTTCCGTGACATCTGGCTGCAGTCCGCCAATGAGGCATTCAAACACGTCATGGGTACCTCGGCCTTTGCGGCCGCCAACGGCCAGCTCGTCGAGTCGATGATGGAGATGCAGCAGGAAGCGGACGACCTGAGCCAGGACACGCTGGAACAGCTCGGCTTCCCGACGCGAGACGATGTCGACGAGGTCGGCGAGCGGCTCATTGAACTGGAGCGCCGCCAGCACGCGGTCGAACAGAAGCTCGACCGCGTGCTTGAACACTTGGAAGAGTAATCATGTCAAGCAACCCCTTCAATCCGTTCGAAGCCGCGCTCAACTGGCAGCGCAAGACACTGGAGAACATGACCGACGCCGCCGAGACCAGTCAGATCGCCGACGAGCGGCTGGAACTGCTGGAGTCCGTCGAAGTCGGTCAGACGCCGAGCAACGTCGTGTACGAGGAGAACAAGCTCGAACTCCTCCATTACGACGCCGAGGCTGCCGGTATCGAGGTACCGGACGAGGAGACGGAAGATATCCCGATTCTCATCGTCTACGCCCTTATCAACCGGCCGTACATCCTCGACCTGCAGGAGGAGCGGTCGGTCGTCCGACGGTTGCTCGAGGCGGGCCACGACGTGTACCTCATCGACTGGAACGAGCCCTCGCGGCTCGACCAGCACCTCACGCTCGACGACTACGTCAACCGTTACATGGACAACTGCGTCGACGTGGTCCGCGACCGCTCCGGCCAAGACGCCATCAACATCCTCGGCTACTGCATGGGCGGGACCATGTCGGTGATGTACACTGCGCTCCACAAGGAGAAGGTCAACGCTCTCGGGCTGATGGCGGCAGGACTGTGTTTCGACCACACTGGTGGCGTCCTCGAAGAGTGGGGCTCCGACGAGTACTACGAACCGAGCGACGTGACCGAGACGTTCGGCAACGTCCCCGCGGACATGCTCGACATCGGGTTCGCGCTGATGGACCCCGTCGAGAACTACGTCACGAAGTACATCCGGTTCGCGGAGAACATGGAGAACGAGGGCTTCGTCGAGAACTTCGGCCGGATGGAGAAATGGCTCGGCGACGGTATCGACGTGGCCGGCGAGGCCTATGTTCAGTTCCTCGAAGACGTGTATCAGGACAACAAGCTCTACAGGAACGAGCTGGAACTCAACGGCAAGCACGTCGACCTGGACAACATCGACATGCCGGTCCTCCAGCTCATGGGTGAGTACGACCACCTCATCCCGCCAGAGGCCTCCAAGCCGTTCAACGACGTCATCGCTAGCGACGACACGCGCACGATCGAGTTCTCGACGGGCCACATCGGCCTCTCCGTCTCGTCGTCGACCCACGCCGACCTCTGGCCCGAGGTCGCCGAGTGGTATTCTGAGCGCAACAAGGGAAGCGGCGAAGTCGACATCGAGGTCGAATCTCCCGACGAGGCTGACGACGACCCGGTAGACCAGTCGGAACCTACTGACATCGACGTTGACGCGACGACCGATGTCGATGCCACCGAGGACGAAGACGATGCGACCGACGAACCCGCGGACGTCGATAGCGTCTCCGGTATCGGCCCGACCTACGCCGACCGTCTCCACGGCGCTGGTATCCACAGCGTTGCGGACTTGGCTGAATACGATGCGGCCGAACTGGCCGACATCGCTGAGACTACCGAGTCCCGCGCGCAGGACTGGCTCGACCAGCTGTAATCCGGCGCTGTTTTTCTGTTTCGCGCTGCACGAGTAGCCATGCGCGTCTCGGTCATCGGCGGCTCGACAGTTACCGACGAACAGTATCAGCAGGCACGCGAGGTCGGACGACAACTCGGTGAGCACGGCCACGACATCGTCTGTGGCGGCCTCACCGGTGTAATGGAGGCAGCCTGTCGCGGCGCGAGCGAGGCCGGCGGCCACACTATCGGCATCCTGCCCAGTGAGCGCCGGGCCGCCGCAAACGACTACGTCGAGACGGCCATCGCCACGGGACTCGGAAACGCCCGCAACGTCCTCGTCGTGATGAACGGCGCGGCAGTCGTCGCCGTCGACGGCGGCCCCGGGACGCTCTCGGAACTCGGCCACGCGCTTGACATGGGTCGACCGGTCGCCGGGCTCGGAACCCACCGCCTCGACGGCGGCGACGCAATCGAACACGTCGACACGCCCGCCGAAGCCGTCGAGTACGTCGAGTCGGCCGTGCAGTAGCTTTCACTCCAACAGCCGCTTGAGAGCCGCCGCGATTGCGAGAAACGCGACGCCGAGCAGCCTGACCCGCCGACGGGACCTCTCTTGTGGCGTGAACTCCACCGCCAGCACCCGGCGATAGCCCAGCCGTGCCGACGACAACAACAGCCCCGGAACGAGCAGATGAACCACGCCCGCCAGCGCCGTTCCGGTCCACAGCAACCGCCGTTCGGTCCGTGTCAGGTCCATACCGGCTCAAGGGGACGCGTCGGTTTGACCGTGGCGTCTGCTTGCGAAGTGCGTACTGCCCGACACTCTTGCAGAATCGAAACAGCGCCGTGGCTCACTCAGACTGAAGACAGAAAATGTAGAACCGCAACGATTCTTCGCGGGGTCGACGGGCGAGGCAGGCATCCGCGGCCGAAGGCCGCGGTTCTCGGAATCGCCGCAGTGCGGCGATTCCGCCTTTTTCGCCAATGTGGCTTGCCTCGCGGGTCACTTCGTCGTCGGGCGGCGATGCCGCCCGACTGCCTGCGGGACCTTCGGTCCCGCTCTGTTCCCCGCTCGGCGTGCCGAGGTTTCTTCGAAACCTCGCTTACATCATGCCGCCCATGCCGCCGCCCATGCCGCCCATGCCGCCGCCCATGCCGCCGGGCGCGCCGCCGGGGCCGCCGGGTCCGCCTTCGTCCTCGTCGTCGTCGCCCTGGCCACCCTTGAGGTCGCCAGCGGCGATGACGTCGTCGATGCGGAGGATCATGACGGCTGCTTCCGTTGCGCTTTCGACTGCCTGGGTCTTGACACGGAGGGGCTCGACGACGCCGTCCTCTTCCATGTCGACGACCTCACCGGTGTAGGCGTCGAGGCCGGACGTGACCGCGCCGCCGTCGTGCTTGCTGCGGAGGTCGACCAGCGAGTCGATCGGGTCGAGACCGGCGTTCTCCGCGAGGGTGCGCGGGATGACGTCGATGGCGTCGGCGAACGCTTCGACGGCGAGCTGTTCGCGCCCACCGACGGAGTCGGCGTAGTCACGCAGGCCGAGCGCGAGCTGGGTCTCGGGGGCACCGCCGCCGGGCAGGACCTTGCCGTCCTCCAGCGTGGCGGCGACGACGCCGAGCGAGTCCTCGATGGCGCGCTCGACTTCGTCGACGACGTGTTCGGTGCCGCCGCGGAGAATCATCGTGACGGCGCGGGCGTCTTCGACGTCCTCGACGAAGATGCGCTCGTCGCCGGCGATGTCCTTCTGGGCGACGGAGCCGGCGAAGCCGAGGTCGTCGGCTTCGATGTCGTCGATGTTCGAGATGATGCGCGCGCCGGTCGAGCGCGAGAGCGCTTCGATGTCGGACTTCTTGGCGCGGCGGACGGCCAGAATACCTTCCTGAGCGAGGTAGTGCTGGGCCATGTCGTCGATGCCCTTCTGGCAGAAGACGACGTCAGCACCGGCCTCGGCGAGCTTGTCTACCATCTCCTTGAGCTGTTCCTCTTCCTGGTCGAGGAACTGCTGGAGCTGGTCGGGGTCGGTGACGTTGACCTCGGTGTCGAGCTCCGTTTCCGGAACCTCGATGGCCGTGTCGAGCAGGGCAACGTCGGCGTCCTCGACGGCGAACGGCATGTTGTCGTGGACGCGCTCCTTGTCGACGATGACGCCTTCGACGAGTTCGGACTCGTCGGTTGCGCCGCCGACGACGGTTTCGATCTGGATGTTGTCGGTGTCGACGCTGCCGTCGTCGTCGACGACGGACTGTGCGGCGCGGACGACGAGTTCGGCGAGGACGTCCTTGGAGGATTCGGCGCCCTTGCCGGTCATCGCGGTCGCGGCGACCTTTTCGAGGGTCTCCGTGTCGTCGGCGTCGACGTCGATGGCGTTGTCTTCGAGAATCTCCTTGGCTTTCTCGGCGGCCTGGCGGTACCCCTGGGCCAGGATGCTGGCGTGGATGTCCTGGTCGAGGAGTTCCTCGGCCTTCGAGAGGAGTTCGCCGGCCATGACGACCGCCGTCGTGGTGCCGTCGCCCACTTCGTCTTCCTGGGTCTGGGCGACCTCGACGATCATGTTGGCGGCGGGGTGCTCGATGTCCATCTCGTCGAGGATGGTGACGCCGTCGTTCGTGACGACGACCGAGCCCGAGTTGTCGACGAGCATCTTGTCCATGCCCTTCGGACCCAGTGTCGTCCGAACGGCCTCGGCGACGGCCGTCCCGGCCGTGATGTTCATCGACTGCGCGTCCTTTCCGGATGTCCGCTGGGACTCCTCGGAAAGTACAATCATGGGCTGGTTGCCCATCTGCTGTTGAGCCATAGTCAAACGATGATTGAATGTGATTCTATATAAAAGCTTTGGTCATGGCCGGTATATCGCCCCACTGCATGCCACACTCGACGGTGTGATACTACCTAACGTGGGTGGTTTATATACCGACGCAGGGGCGCTCAGCGACCCATTCCGAACCGCCGGTGGCGCAACTCGGGCGTAATCTGGATGCGGGAGATGTCCTGTCCGGTCCGGTACCAGACGAACGCCGCCCTGGTGAACAGTTCCCGGCACTCGATGCGGACTTCCCGGGGGTTGCCCTCCGTCCGCTCGTGGATATCCTCGATTGCGGCCCGAGTGAACAGGTCCGGGGCCTGGCCCTCGTAGGGCTCGTCCCGGAAGTACGCCAGCGAGCGGGCGGTGTACTCGGCCACATCGTCCGGCGAGAACGGGTCGATGCCCTCGTAGTACCGCAGCCGGGAGTCCAGCGTCCCGCGAATCTCGGCAACGCGGCGCTTCCCTTCCGGTGTCCCGGTGAGGAACAGCCGAACGCCGGCGTCGCCGGCCACCTGCAGCGGCGACAGCAGGTCCGCCTCCAGCACCTCGATTTCGTCGACGACCAGCAACAGTGTCCTGTCGTCCTCGCGCACGCGACGGACGATTTCGTGGACGGCGTCTTTCGCCTCCGCGGTCGCCCACGGAATCCCGTCCCGGACCTGCGAGTAGTTGCGCTGGTCGATGGAGTACCCCGCCGCGTAGGCGGCGGTCAGCACCGTCTGGTACAGTTTCCGGGGCGTCGTCTCGCGCGGATTGTCCAGATGCGTGATGACAAACCCCTCGTGTTTCGAGAGGTCCCGAAGGACGATTTCGCGGAACGCCGTCTTCCCGGTCCCATAGGGACTCACCAGCCCGATGTGCTGGTCCTGGAGGAGCCACGACGTGACCTGATTCAGCATTTCGGTGTCGTGACGAACGTAGAGCGGCTCGGGCATGTGGTCCAGCCCGGCCTCCTCGGTGAACGGGAGGTCCGTCACGGTCTCGGCCGTGCCGCCCAGCGCCTCGCCGAAGGCCAGCAGGCGCTGTTCGACCTCTTTCAGCTGGTCCAGCAGGACGCCGGCGGTAGCGCTCTCGGCGCGCTCCGCCTCCTCAGACCGGAGCGACTCGAGCCGGTCCATCACCTCAGAGACGGACTGTCCCGAACCGCTGGTCTTCGGTTGCTCTGTGTCGTCTACCACGGCTATCTCTCTCAGCCTTGCTGGTCCGGCGCGTTATATGTTACGCCCCGAATTTTGGGGAAGATACCGCGGTCAAAACGGCAGCGGGAACGGAACCGAGCCGTAGGCATACCCTTCCATGCCACTCTCGGGCCGGGCGCGGAACACGACGGTCGGCGAGTAGCCCACGTCGGGCTGTTCGCCGTACACCCGCCGCCAGTCGTCGTCCGGGAAGGAACTGCAGTCGACGACGAGGACGGCCCCCGGGTGGGCCGCCAACTGGTCGCGGGTCTTCGCGTCGCCGGAGGCTTTCACCGCGGCGACGGCCGTGTCGACCTGTCGCCGGGACGGCGGCCGCGGCCGGGTGACCTCGACGAGCGTGTCCTCGACTCGGAAGTCGACGGAGTGGCCCGAGTCCAGTTCGACCTCGGGTCTGATGTCGTTGCCCGCGTCGACGAGCAGCTTGGCGACGTTGAACTCGCCCATCGTCGCCCGCATCCGCGAGAGGTCAAAGCCCTCGCTGGTCCCGAGTTTGCTCGCCATCGTGTAGCGGTAGTCGTCGAGTTCGCCGGTCGCGAGGAAGTCATCGTAGAATGCCAGCCCGTCCGCCCGGTCGGCGTCCGGGAAGCCGCCGGCGTGGTCTCGGAAGAACGTCCGTGTCGACTCGCGGCCGTCCTTCGACAGAAACACAGGGAGGAAGAAGTGCGCCAGCGCCTCGTACTCGGTGAGCCACGGGTCTTCCACCTCTAGCTGTGCGAACAGTTCACGCTGGACCCACTCGCTGATGGCGTCGGGGACCTCGTCGAACGTGTATTTCTCTGTCCGCCACAGCGTCTCCGGCGTCTCCGTGTTTCCGACCCAGTAGGCGCGCTGACCGTTCCAGCAAAACAGCGCCAGATCACCGTTGTCCATCTCCAGTCGGCGCGCGGCCCACCCTTCCGGCGGGGCGAACCACGGGCCGTTCATCGCCGCACCGAAAGTGTTCTGCAGCGGTGTCAGCAGGTCGTTCCGGACCCGATTTTCGCTCCATCGCTCGTTCGACTGTCGCAGACGTAAGGGACCAGCCACACGGTCGTGTAGACGGTCAGTGGTCTTGGGCGTTCCGCCCTGCCGAAACGCCGCCGCTCGGACTGCTTGATACCTCTACCGCCCGTGTGGGACGGTTTCTGGCACCACCGTTACATTGATAGTCACTAGCAGCCAAGTTTCACTGTGGTAACCTATGTCGATGGGAGCGTACGACGACGACGAACACGAACGCCGTGAACGCAAGAACAGCGAGGTCGACCTGTCGGAAGACGACGACCGCAGTACATACCACGGGAGCGTCGATTACGACGGTGACGAGTCGACAGAAGAGTTGCTCGACCAGTTCAAGCAGATCAACTCCGACTGACTGCGGCCGTTCTCGACCGATAGCGCAATAGTCCGACAGAGACGGCCGTCACGGCTGTGACGGCTAGCACGTGGCCGACCAGCGCCGCGAGCAGCACCGGCTGATCAAGCACGAATGGCACGAGCACGAGCTGGAGAACGCCAAAGCCCCAAATCTCTAAGTCGGCCCGCATGAACACCCGCGCTGTCTCGGGGTCGAACCGGTAGCGAGCCGACCGCCACAGGCCTGTGACGCTGGCCCACCACCCGGTCCCGATGCGGTAACTCACATCCCAGAGGATGAGCAGCGTCAGATACACGACCAGTACCGGCGGCTCCGACCCGAACAGCCGGTTCAGCAGCGGCATCGAACTGACCTGCGGGTCGAACACGAACAGATGGGTGAGCAATGCGATGTACGCAAGGACGGACAACACGACTTCGACGTTCGAGGCGAACAGCAGCGCACGGTAGGTCGGTGGCACGTCGATACGCCGGATGAGCGTGCTGATCCGGAGCATTTCTGCGCTTCCGATGGTGGCGACGAACACGACGACCGTTCCAGCGATTGCGGCGCTCCAGACCTCGTAGTACCACGACAGGGCGATGATGGCAACCTCGAAGACGAGGAGCTGAATCGCCATCGCTGCCCACGTCGGGAGGCGAATCCCCGGCAGCGCGCCGATGATGCTCTCATACACCCACGTTTCGCCGTACTCGGGGCGGGCGCTGTCGCCGCTCATCTACCAGCACCACCCGTGGCCGCGGCCGCCCGTGCCGCGTCTCGACTCCGCGACTCGCTGAGGGCTAGCCTGACCGCATCCGCGAACGATGTCGGGTCCACGGCGAACTGTGCCTGTGCAGCCTCGGTGTCTGCGACCACCGGCGTTTTCAGCCCGTGGATGAGCGGGCGGGCGACGCTCGATGGCACGTCGGTCATGAGGGCGACCCAGTACGCTGATAGTTTCGGCGTCAACACCGGTATCGGAACGATTGTCGGCGCACCGGTCCCCATGAGTCGGCCCGTCTGTTCCAGAATCTCAGCGTATGTCAGCACCTCCGGCCCGCCGATTTCATAGGTTTCACCCGCCGTTTCCGGCTTGTCGAGCACGTCGACCAGGTACGAGACGACGTCGTCGATAGCGATGGGGTGGCAGTCCGTCCGTACCCAGCGCGGTGTCAGCATCACGGGCAGTCGCGTCGTTAGCTCGCGTATCATCCGGAAGCTCGCCGAACCCGCGCCGATGATGATGGCCGCCCGGAACGTCGTCAGGTCGTATTCGCCGTCCCGGAGAATGAACTCGACCTCCCGGCGCGACCGGAGGTGTTTCGACAGCGTCTCGTCGTCCTCTCCGAGGCCGCCGAGGTAGACGACGCGGTTGACGCCGGCTTCGTCGGCTGCCCGACGGAAGTTCCGTGCCGCCCGTCGGTCTCGCTCGGCGTAGTCGCTCCCGGCACGCATCGAATGGATCAAATAGTACGCGACATCGACGCCGTCGAGGCCGGCATCGAAACTGCCTGCGTTGAGCAGGTCACCTGTCACCACGTCAACGCCGTCTGGTGGAGTGTACTCGCTCGGGTCGCGAACGAGCGCGCGGACGCTGTGACCGGCCGCGAGGAGCGCCGGGACGAGATGGCTCCCGACAAACCCCGTTGCACCGGTCACGAGCACATGCATACCCTTCCTGCAGGACGGGACGAGGTTAAAACCGTGGCCTGTTCGGTTGCCGTCGTGTCAGACTGCCTTCGATTCAGGACTGCCGAACGAGCGGCTCGTACCAGTCGCGGTTGTCCCGATACCAGTCGATGAACTTCTCGACGCCCTCCCGGATGGTGTGGTCCGGGTCGTAGCCCAGCAGTTCCTCGGCACGGTCGGTCGCGGCGTGGGTGTGTTCGGCGTCGGCGTCGTGGCGTTCTTCATAGACTAGCTCGAGGTCCGGGTCGATCTGGTCGCGGATCTCCGTCGCGAGCGTCTTGATCTCGATGTTGTCCGTCGACCCGATGTTCACGGCCTTACCGTCGGCGGCGTCTTCGTGTAGCAGCGTCATGTTCGCGTCGATGACATCCTCGATATAGGTGAAATCACGCGTTTGCGTGCCGTCACCGTAGATGACCGGCGGTTCGCCGTTGTGACACCGCGAGACGAAGTTCGAGATTGCCATGTTCGGGCGCATCCGCGGGCCGTAGACGGTGAAATAGCGGAGGGCAACGGTGGGGAGGTCGTACACTTCGCTGTAGGCACAGGCGTAGCGCTCGGCGGCGAGCTTCGACGCGCCGTAGGGCGAGACCGGTGTCGTCGGATGCTCCTCGTCGTAGGGCAGGTACTGCGGCTTCCCGTAGACGGAGGAAGAAGAGGCCATCACGAACCGTTCGATGCCTTCGTCGCGGCAGGCGTCGAGGAGGTTCAGCGTGCCGTCGACGTTGACCTCGTCGTACTTTCGGGGGTTCTGCACGCTCGGGCGGACGCCGGCCTGTGCGGCCTGATGGTAGACGTAGTCGGCGTCGGCGACGAGGTCCCTCACCAGCTCCGCGTCACGCACGTCGCCCTCGATGAACTCGTAGCTTCCGCCGCTGTTCCGGGCGGCTTCCCGCCCCGCTTCGACGTTATGCTGCTTGATATCCAGATCGTAAAACGGGTCGCGGTTGTCAAGTACGACCACGTCGTGGCTGTCGGCGGCGAACCGCTCTGCTAGATGACCACCGATGAACCCGGCACCGCCTGTGACCAGTATTTGCATTATCCGGATGCTGTCCATCGGACGACAAAAGTATGTCGAGAGTTAACCACACTGAACTGTCCGAAGGAGCCAGCTACCTTAAAGTGTATACAGTACATAAAAACTGGACAGTGGCCTCCAGAGCCTGCGATGGGTGCGATACGAACGTTTCGATAGCTGGCGGCATCGCCAACATCTGGTCGCAGGAGTCCAGACCGACCGAGGGCATCGTCCTCGAACTCGCCGATGACACAGAGCATTTCCTCTGTTATGACTGCATCGACCGGCTACCGGACGATCAAGAAGTGACTGCGGCAGATGTGGCCGCTCTCTCTGCACAGACTGACGACTGATCGTTAGTTCTTGTCTGGATTACTGCGAACCGGCGCTGTCGCTTTTCGAGTAGTTCGATAAGAACAAGTGTCAGATGTGGTCGCCCGAAGGCGACCGAAAATCTGCCTTAGTTGCGGACGACGTTCGTCGCGCGGGGGCCCTTGTCGGCCTGTTCGATGTCAAATTCGATCTCCTCGCCTTCTTCGAGGTCAGGGCCGCCAACGTCTTCCATGTGGAAGAAAACGTCATCGTCCGCGTCCTCAGTCGAGATGAAACCGTAACCGCCTGTGTCGTTGAAGAAATCAACCTTACCGTTTGCCATTGCAAATATACGTACAGGGGGTATATGTATAAGAGTTCCGAGAGTACCAGTACCACGACCGTGTGCCTGTGAACACGACCCACGCTCTCATCTCGGGTAACTGCTGACGCACACTCGGCGACAGGAAAGGTTTAGGCCGCCTCGTCCGTTCCCTTCTCGCGTGTACCCCGCGCGGATCACCGACGAGTTCCCGGCCCCGTCGTACCGGGGCAACCAGAAACAGGCCCTGGCTGATATCCGCGCGGCCTTCGAGCGCGGCAAGGACGTTGTGCTCGTCCGCGCGCCGACCGGCAGCGGGAAATCGCTCCTCGCCCGGGCTATCGCCGGGTGTGCCCGGACCGCTGGCGAAGCTGCCGCCGAGCAGGTCATCGACGCCTACTACACCACACCACAGGTCTCGCAACTGGACGATGTGGCCGAAGATGCCCTGCTGGAGGACCTCTGTGTCATCCGCGGGAAGAACAACTACGACTGTATCCTCCCCGGCGAGACGGACACGCCGGTGAACCAGGCTCCATGCGTGCGCGAACGGAAGTTCGACTGCCAGGTCAAACACCGCTGTCCGTACTTTTCGGACCGCGCTATCGCCTCAAACCGCCGAATCGCCGCGATGACGCTCGCCTATTTCATGCAGACTGCCGGTAGCGACGTGTTCGGGAAACGCGACGTGGTTGTCATCGACGAAGCTCACGGCCTCGGCGAGTGGGCGGAGATGTACGCCACTATCGACCTCTCGCCGGGGACCATCCCGATGTGGAACGATATCGACGTGCCCGAAATTGACGGGCTGGACGAGGCTGTCGCGTTCACGGAGCGCGTCGAACACCTCGCCGAGCGCCGCGTGAAGGAACTACGAAAGAAGGCGGAACTCACCGGCGAGGAGGTGGCCGAGCGCGACTCGCTGAACACGCTCCGGCAGGACCTCGGGTGGTTCCGCGAGGACTACACGGACGCCGAGAGCGCGACGACGTGGGTCGTCGATCAGGCCGACGGCGAGAACGCTCCGGTGACTATCAAGCCGATGAACCCAGAGCGGTACCTCAAACATACCGTCTGGGAGCGTGGCAATCGCTTCGCCTTGCTGTCGGCGACCATCCTCAACAAGGAGGCGTTCTGCGCCAACGTCGGTCTCGACCCCGAGAACGTCGCGCTCGTGGAGGTCGGCCACACCTTCCCCGTCGAGAACCGGCCGCTGTACGATGTGACACAGGGGAAAATGACATACGAGTACCGCGACGACACGCTACCGGACATCGCCCGGACCATCGTTCGTATCATGGCTCAGCACACGGACGAGAAGGGGCTGGTCCACTGCCACTCCTACGCTATCCAGGAGCAACTGAACGAACTCTTAGACGATTTCGGCGTCGGCGCGCGCGTCCGCACCCACGACAAGGATGGCCGGGACGGGGCGCTCGCGGCCTGGAAGCGAAGCGACAACCCCGACGTATTCCTCTCGGTGA
The DNA here is from genome assembly GCF_003665885.1 of Haloarcula sp. Atlit-120R. Taxonomy (NCBI): domain Archaea; kingdom Methanobacteriati; phylum Methanobacteriota; class Halobacteria; order Halobacteriales; family Haloarculaceae; genus Haloarcula; species Haloarcula sp. Atlit-120R. Next base: position 1,326,777 of record NZ_QPLN01000001.1, read on the forward strand.
AGATGGAGGAGGCCCTGGACTTGGAGGGGGACCTCTGTCGCTGGCAGGTGCTGTGCAAGGCCCCGTACCCGAACACGCGGGACTCCCGCGTCGCCCGACGGCTCGAAGACGACCAATGGGGCTGGTACTACCGGACCGCGCTGCGGACGGTCATCCAGGCCTGTGGCCGCGTCGTCCGCGCGCCCGACGACTACGGCGCGACCTACCTCGCGGACTCGTCGCTACTGGACCTGTTTGACCGCGCCGAACACGACATGCCCGACTGGTTCCGTGCACAGGTCGACCGGCTCTCCCGGCCCGACCTGCCGCGGTTCGCGCCGGACCGGGCGCTGTCGGCGGTCAGTTCGGGCACGAAACGCCGGCACAATCGCTCACGGTCTCGGTCTGGGGACGAAAATCACCCGCTTTCGGACGTGTGGGACTAAAAGAAGGCGAAGGCTAATCCGTAAACCACTGACGACCCGACCATCAGGCCGACCAGAATGATGGCGATAATCTGCTGTCTATCCATACCTCTCCTTGACCGCTGGCGCAATTAGGCGTTACGACCGCCCGTTCGACGCGCCCCGTTACGGACGACCTACTCTACCCGAGCGTCGACAACGACGTGGGCGACGCCCTCGCTGTACTCCTTGACGCGCCGGGTGTCCAGTACCTCGACCGCCCGGTCGGCCTCGGCGGCGGCTGCCTCCAGGCGCTCTATTGGGCGGTCGAACACGAGCGCGTCCGGCGTCGCCTCGTGCATGTGGAGGACGCCGCCGGGCGCGAGCGCATCGAGCGCGCTGCCGAGGTACTCGTGTGCTTCGTAGTAGCCCATCACCACGCGGTCGGCGCGCCCCTCCTCGGCGAAGCCCGGAATGACCTCCCGACAATCAGCCCGATACGGGTGAACCCGCTCGTCTACGTCGTTTAGCATGACGTTCTCGACCAGAAAGCGAAACGCCGTGGGATTGCGCTCGACGGCGGTGACGTTCGCGCCGGCGCGGGCCATCGGGAGGGTGAAGTAGCCGATGCCGGCGAACATATCCAGCACGCGCTCATCTGCCGCAACGACATCGCCCATCCGTGCCCGCTCGGCCTTGTTGCCGGGTGAGAACATCACTTCGGCAAGGTCCATCGCGTACCGGGTCCCGTGTTCGGTGTGGATCGTCTCGGTATCTCCGTCACCGGCGATGACCTCGACGCTGGGTTCGCGGTGCTCGCCGGAGATGCCGTGGCGGGCCAGCACCGTCTCTGCCTCGCCGTGGAGCGCCAGTAGCGCCTCGCCGACCTCGGACGGCCGGGGACTGTCGCCGATGTCAACCAGCACGACGGAGCCCAGTACGGCCCAGGAACCGGGTGCGGCGGCGATTTCTGCGTCGGTCCAGCCGCGCTCCCGAAGGTGGTCATCGAGCGTTCGGAGGCGGCGTTCGCCGACTTGGCGGACGACCTCCCGGAACTGCGTCTCCTGTGGCGGTGCCGTCACCGGAACGGCAACGCTGTCGGCGGTCCACTCGGTGATGCTTCTGGTGTCGTCGTAGACGCCCTCGGCCTGCAGGGACTTGATAGCGGCCTGCGAGCGTGGTTTGGCGACGACGGCGGCGAGCCGCTGGTCGCCATGCCCTCCCGCGTCGTCACTCATCGGCGTCCGTCTCGGCCGGGAGGACGTGCAACCCGGCGTGGCTTTTCAGCACCGGCACTTCGTCGGCGTCGGTGTCGAGGTAATCCGGTCGCGGGACGGTCTTGCTCTCGAAGGTTTCGGGGTCGAGGACCTGCACGGCCCGCTCGTCCTCGACAGCGACGAGCGTGGTCGTCTGGGCATCATCGCGGAACCCCAGCCGCTGAGCGTCTGGTGTCTCACCCTCTTCGAAACTCGCCTCGTAGTCCTCGCCGGTCGCCAGCCGGACCCCCTTGAGGTTCCCCTGGACCGACCGGACCAGCACCGGCCCGTCGCCGTCCTCCGGGTCGATAATTTCGCCCTGTCGGTAGCGGGGCAGGCGGACGGCGTAGGTCATCCGATACAGCTCTTGGCCGTCCTCGTCCTCGGAGATGAGACGCCGCGAGTCGGAGTAGGAACCGCCCAGCTGTGACGTGATGCGCTTGGCGATGCCAAGCCCCATCTGGTTCGTCGATATCTTCATGTCCAGCCCGTCGTCGACGGACTTGGTCTCGGTGATGAAGGCGTTGCGGTCGCCGGTCTCCTCGCGGGCGGCGATGTACTCCTGAGCTATCTCTTCGGCCCGCTCCCGCTCCTCGTCGGTCGGGTCGCGCCCGCTGGCCCGCACCTGAACGATGCTGGCGAAGGAGCCGCCGGCGATTTTCCCGCAGCGCTTGCACGTCTGCCGGGAGATACGGACGGGGACGGTGACCTCCTCAGTGACCGGCGTCCCGCGGATGACGCCGGAGAACTCGGCGTGCATTCGGATGTTGTTCTTGTCGAGTTGCTCGGGAGCGACCTGCCAGGCGACCGACTGGGCGTCGACGTGAATTCCCAGGGCCTCGCTGACCTGTTCGACGGCGATGTCGGTGTAGTCCTCCGCGCCGATGTCGACCCAGCGGTTCCCCTTGTGGACCGCGCCACACCGCGAACAGACCCGCACCTGAATGGTGTCAGGGGCGTCCACCAGGTCGAACTCCTCGAAGTAGCAGGCGTCACAGAGGACGTGCTCGGAGTTGCGCTGGCCGCCGGCACCCGAAAGCTCCGGGCGCTCGTCGGTGCCCTCCGGTATCTCGTCACCGCAGCGTGGACAGAACTCTCCCGACCGGCTCATTACCGGTCCTACTGTACTGAACCGCTTAAGCCGTGTGTTCCGCCATCGAGATGACGCCGCTGGCAGGCCCGATACCGCCCTCGCCTACTCACCCGTGAGTGTCGGCGCGGTAACGTCGGCGTCGGCGGCCTCACGCCATTCGTGTTCGGGCACCCAGTCCAACAGCCCCTGTGCTTTCGCGGTCGAGAGCGCCGACTGGTCGCCGTCGAGCTTGCACTCCGCGGGAAGCTCGCCCCACTGCTCCTCCACGAGGTCGGCCGTTGGCCGTCCGACGTAGTTCTCGGCGGCGGCGACGTTGAACGCTTCGTGCCCGCCGATGTCGGCATCGAGCGCCGCCGCGACGGCCGTCGCTACGTCACGGACATCGACGTAGGACCAGCAGTTACCCGCACCGTCGGCGAGGTCGCCTGCGGCCACGTCCCGGCAGTTGTACTCGCCGGGGTACTGAATCCACGACGGCCGTATCGAGGCCACGTCCACGTCGTCGCGCCGGACGACCATCTTTGCGATCTCTTCGCCGGCGACCTTCGACGTGCCGTACGGGTCCTCCGGCGCGGTCGGATGTGATTCATCTATCGGGAGATACGCCGGCAGCGGCGTCTCGTCGGCGAAGGCCAGCCCGTAGGCGCTTTCGGAGGACGCCCAGACGACATCTGCGCCGGCGCGACCTGCGGCGTCGATGACGTTGTACGTCGCCGAGACGTTAGTGTCGAACACCCGCGTGCCCGCGTGCCGCTCCGGCGCTGGCAACGCAGCCCAGTGGACGACGGCGTCCGGATCGACCTCGCTGAAGAGGTCCCGAACTTCCACCCCCTCGGTCACGTCGACAGCTTTGAAATCTATGCGCTCTCGCGTCGGAATCTCCCAGCCGGGGTGGTCTAGGTCCACGCAGACGACGTGGTACTCGCCGGCGAGGTGGTCGCAGATCCAGCGCCCGGAGCGCCCGCGCCCGCCAGTGACGGCGACTGTGTCGGTCATGTATCCGATTGTTGCCCGGAGAGTAAATGTGTGTGGACAGCTGCCCCGTTGACGGTCCACTGGCCCGTGCCGTGTGGCGCTTTCCCACGATAGCGAGGTTTTAGAGTGTCGACCGTCTATCAGTGGGTATGGAGTGGCAAACAGACTGGGGGCTCCGTGGCCGGATGGCTCTGACGATGTTCCTGCTGTTCGCGCTGTACATCGTCTTCCTTGGAGCGCTCACGCTGTATTTCAGCAATCTCGCCCTTATCGTGGTCGTCATGGGACTGTTCCTCGGCGCGCAGTTCTTCTTCAGCGACAAGCTCGCCCTGTATTCGATGGGAGCCCGGACGGTCGAACCGGAGGAGTATCCGGAACTCCACCGGACCGTCGACCGCCTGGCCCAGCAGGCCGACCTCCCGAAGCCGAAGGTCGCCGTCGCCGACTCTCGGGTGCCCAACGCCTTCGCCACCGGCCGGTCGAAGAGTAGCTCGGCCGTCTGCGTGACGACGGGCATCATGAATACGCTGGACCAGGACGAACTGGAGGGCGTCATCGCGCACGAACTGGCCCACATCAAGAACCGCGACGTGATGGTGATGACCATCGCCTCGTTCCTCTCGACGATTGCCTTCCTCATCGTCCGATGGGGCTGGCTGTTCAGCGGCGGCCGCGAACGCGGCGGCCAGCAGGTCCCGGTTATTGTCGCCATACTCATCTCGCTGGTCGTCTGGGTCGTTTCCTTCCTCTTGATCCGGACGCTCAGCCGCTACCGCGAGTACGCCGCTGACCGCGGCGGCGCGATGATTACCGGCAAGCCTGCCGCCCTTGCGAACGCACTGATGAAAATCGATGGTCGGATGGACAAGGTGCCAAAGGAGGATATGCGCGATCAGGCCGAAATGAACGCGTTTTTCATCATCCCGATTGACGTCGGGTGGATCGGCCGTCTGGCCAGCACTCACCCCTCGACGGAGAAACGCATCGACCGCCTGCAGGACCTCGAACGCGAACTCGAAAGTCGGTAATTTCCGCTGGCTGTCTGGCTGTTCGAATACGCGTCACCGAACACAGACACCGACTGGTCGAGACGCAAACCACCTTGGTCTCCGGCCCGTAGGGGCTCGCATATGGGACTGCTCGACGGACTCAAGAGCGTCCTCGGGGTGAAAGCCGAGGCCGACGCGACGCGGGACGCCGACCCGGACGACCTGTTCGGGATGAGTACCGCCTACATCACGATGGAAGCCGACTTGGGGTACGAGTCGACCGGCGAGGCAGCGCTATGTTTCGCCGACGTGGATAGCACGGACTTTCAGGATGCCGTCGACGAGGTCGAATCCATCCTCGACGCCGGAATGGTCGAGACGGGCACGCGGGCGACGTTTGAGACCGACGACCACGGCTACCAGTGGGTTGTGCTCCACGACAACGACTTCGAGGATTTGCTCACGTCGATCCACTTCGCAGCGGACACGCTCGTCGAGCGGCGCTACGGGTCGCGCCTGCTCGCGGCGCTGTTCGCGTTCGAACACACGCGTGACGACCAGACCGTCTACTGGGTGTACTCCTTCCGCCGGGGCGCGTACTACCCGTTTGCTCCGGACCCTCACAACAGCCACGAGCGCAACACGTCCGCGGAGTTCAAACTGGACAGCAACCTCAGCGACGAGATCACTGTCGAGGGCGACAAGGAGTATTGGTATCCACTGTGGCCCGACCGTCCCGGCTACCACCCCTGGGAGTAAGACGGCTCGCTCTTTCCCTTTCACATCTAAAACTCCCGATTCCATTCCGTATTATCCCGCTGCCGTCCTACACTTTCACTTTCACTCTGGTGTTAACGAGGCTTTATACCCACGGACGCACAAGCCACGTCTATGTCCGCAAGTGAGGACCTCGAAGAGCTGCCGGGTGTCGGTCCGGCGACAGCAGAGAAACTCGAAGACAACGGCTACGACTCCTACCAGGGAATTGCGGTTGCCTCTCCCGGCGAACTGTCGAACACGGCCGACATCGGCGAATCGTCGGCAGCCGATATCATCCAGGCAGCTCGTGAAGCGGCCGATATCGGTGGTTTCGAGACTGGATCGACGGTACTCGAACGCCGCGAACAGATCGGGAAGCTCTCCTGGGGCGTCGACGAGGTCGACGACCTGCTCGGCGGCGGCGTCGAGACCCAGTCCATCACCGAGGTGTACGGCGAGTTCGGGGCCGGTAAGTCTCAGGTAACGCACCAGCTCGCCGTCAACGTCCAGCTCCCCGCCGAACACGGCGGGCTGGAGGGAAGCGCCATTTTCGTCGACTCCGAGGACACGTTCCGCCCCGAGCGTATCGAACAGATGGTCAAGGGCCTCGATGACGAGGTTCTGGCCGACACGCTGGTCCTCCACGGCGTCGTTGAGGAAGCAGACGACGCTGACCCCACCGACGACGACCAGCTCGACGCCCTCGTCTCTTCCGTGCTGGAGAAGATTCACGTCGCGAAGGCGTTCAACTCCAACCACCAGATCCTTCTCGCCGAGAAGGCACAGGAAATCGCCAGCGAGAGTCAGGACGAGGAGTTCCCCGTCCGCCTGCTCGCCGTCGACTCGCTGACTGCTCACTTCCGCGCCGAGTACGTCGGGCGTGGCGAACTCGCCGACCGGCAGCAGAAGCTCAACAAGCACCTCCACGACCTGATGCGCGTCGGTGACCTCAACAACACTGCTGTCGTCGTCACGAACCAGGTCGCCTCGAACCCGGACTCCTTTTTCGGCGATCCGACCCAGCCCATCGGTGGCAACATCCTCGGCCACACTTCCACGTTCCGGATGTACCTCCGCAAGTCCAAGGGGAACAAGCGCATCGTCAAGCTCGTCGACGCGCCGAACCTCCCGGACGGCGAGGGTGTCATGCGCGTCGAAGAGGACGGCCTGCTGAACGAGTAGTCCAGATCCGGCAGTCACGGCTCGCCGACTCGATCGACTGCAGAGCGTTTTCTCCAGCGGCCTTTGACACCTCCGACAGCTTTTTCCCGGACTAGTATGTGGACTGGTCCCGCGACTCGAACCCCTTCGTTTCATCTCGAACCGACTCCCGTCTGGCGTCTTGCGGCTGTCAGACGCACCGTGGTGAATGTGAAACTTCAACACCCTAACCGCAGGACGGCGATACATCTCCTGTTGAAACAGGGGGGTCGTAGCCGGGAATCAGCAGACGGCTGTCCGGTCGTCGATGTTTGCAGAGGGTACACCGTCGACTGGAGATTTCAGTGCCCGCTCCTCGGTGGTCGGACGATGTGGAAATCAGGTGCGCAGCGTCAAATCAGTCGCACGTCTGCCCGTGCGTCGGCGCTCCACCGCCTCGCCGTCAGTCCCCGGCAGATTTCATGCCGGTGTCTTCGAGGTCCGCACCGCCGACCGACGAGCGTAGAGCGTCCATCCCGTCGTCGCGGTCGATGCCGAAGTTGTCCCGGTACAGGTCCTGCACGCGGTCGTACTCCTCGTCGCTGAGCGGCGGCGTGTCAGGCGCACCGGCCCACTCGTCGATGTCGGCGTTTGTCCGGAACGTTGGGGTGACCGACGCCACCTCGTCGTTGTACAGGAGCCACTGGATGGCGGCCTGTCCCATTGTCCGCTCGCCGTCCCGCTCTAGGAAGCGGATTTCCTCGACTTTCTCCCAGCCGGTCTCGTACCACTCGCTGGGTCGGTGCGAGCGGTGGTCGCCCTTGCCGAGTTCCGTCTCGGGGGTCACCTGCTCGTTCAGCAGGCCCGAGGAGTGCGGGACACGAGCGAGTACCGACGTATCGGCGTTCTGCTCGCGGATAGTGTCGATGAAGTGCTGGCCGGGAGTCTGCTCGAAGAGGTTGAAGACGGTCTGGAGCGCGTCGAACTCGTTTGCGACCGCGGCGTCGCCCTCGGCGAGCCAGCCGATGGAGGGGCCAAGCGCCCAGCCGATGGCCTCGACTTTGCCTTCCTCGCGGAGTTCGTCCAGCGCTTCCAGTACGTCCTCGTCGACCTCGTCGACGTTGGCGTTGTGAAGCATCAGGAGTTCGACGTGGTCCATGCCGAGGCGGTCGAGCGAGCGGTCGACGGCGGTGTGGACCCACTCGGGCGTAATCTTCTTCGGGAGTTCGCCGTGGCCTGCCTGTGGGTTGTTGTAGAAGTCGTAGCCGATTTTCGTCGAGACCGTCACCTCGTCGCGGTGTTCCGCCAGCGCTTCGCCGATTATCTCCTCGCTGTCGCCGTGGCCGTACACGTCGCCGGTGTCGAAGAAGGTCACGTCCTCTTCGAGCGCGTGCTGGACCATCTCGACGGCGTCCTCGCGGGTGCGGTCGCCCCACCAGTCCGTCCCGACGACCCAGGCACCGAACCCGACTTCCGAGACCTCGACGCCGGAGTTTCCGAGTGTCGCGTATTCCATACCCGACGTAGCGGCGCTGTCCACTTAGCCGTCTTGGTTTGCCGTGTCGGACCGCGTTCGAACCCGGAGCTGTGGGGTCGCAATGTCGTCAAGCAACTCGACCGCGCCGTACTCGCGGTGGACCCACCAGTACAGCGCGGCCCCGCCAACGCCGAGCAGTGGAATGGCGATGAGTCCCCCTTCGGGACCGAACCCGCCGCCGGTCACGAGCGCGGGGCCGGTTGCGGTCGTCGAGAGCATGGCGACGCCCATCCGGAGGCCGCTGACTGGGAAGCCAAGCAGTGCCAGCGTGTAGTTCCAGGCGACGTGGAAGCCGCTGGCGACTCCGAGCCGCCCGGTCAGGACGTAACACGCACCGAGCAGGAAGCCGTAGAGAGTAATGTTGGCCACACTGAGCAGCGACGCGCTGGGGTTTGTCCAGTGGAGGACACCGAACAGTGCGCCCGTCAGCCCTGTCGCCGCGATGATCGCGCCTCGCTTACCGACCCACCCGGCGAGCCCCTCAGCCGTGTTTGTCAGGAGATATCCACGGACGAGCACCTCCTCGGCAGTTGCTTGGACGAGGAAGAACGCCCCCAGAAGGATGACGGCGACCGGTGGCCCGAACGCAGTCAGCGGAAGCGGTCCGCTGTCGACGGTTGCGAGGGCGACGCTGACCTCGGCGAACCCGACGGCCACCTCGACGAGGAGGACGAGCGTGGGCAGCCCCGCCCCGAGCGCGAGGCCGAACGCCGCGTCGCGCCACCACTGCCCGTCGAACCCTAGGCCGTAGTCCCGGAGTGTCCGCCGGTCGAGCAGATAGCCGATTACAACAGCGATGCCGGTTCCGGCAGCGAAGAGCGCAATCTGGCGCGTGACTGCGACCGCCGGCGTCATGCGCACTACCGACGACACCACCGCGACCACCCCTGAGAGGAGTACGAGGCCGAATCCGGCGAGAAACAGCCACACCGTCACCCGCCACGGCGCTCGCAGCCGGCGCTCGGCGGGATTGACAATGTAGCGCCGTATCTCCATGATGAAATCCGACCTGACCATGCCGTCGTCTGGGACGGCGTTGTCTTAACTGTGGCTTGCTCGCTGTGCCACTTGGTGTCGTGACACGGATGTTACTGGGTAGGTTTCACGTAACGGAAACCCCTATCTGCCCGCGAAGCCACGTACTCGACATGACGAAGCGTCACGTGTCGCTGCCACCGCTCGCCGAAGAGGGGCTCAGGGCGTTCATCGACGAGGTCGACGAACGCCTCTCTGGTGACGAGGACACCTGCGACGTTGTCACTGACGTGCTCATCGACCTCCACGGCGACCGAGAGGCCTACGAGCGCTGGCAGGACGGCGCGGATATCTCCCCGGCCGAGCGGGTCCGGCTCCAAGGGTATGACCCCTGTAACACGACCCTCGAGAGCGAGTACTACGCGGAAAAAGACGAGGAACGGTTCAAACGCTCGAAGCACCTCCAGTGGCTCTGGCGGCAGTTCGACGCGACGCCGATGGCGGACAACGTTGAGTTCGCGCTCCGGTTCCGGCGGATGCTCGCCGACCACCTCTTTGAGTCCTGTGGTGAGGGCTGTCGATTTTTCAAGGGTATCTCCTTTACCTACGGCCACAACATCGAGATCGGCGACAACGTCGTTGTCCATGACGACGTTCATCTGGATGACCGTGGGAAGCTCACTATCGGCGACCGCGTCTCCATCTCCGATGACACCCACGTCTACAGCCACGACCACGACGCCGTCGACCAGACCCACGTCGACAACTACCACACCATCATCGAAGACGACGTGCGCCTGACCTACGACTCGATGGTCCGGGCCGGCGTGAAGGTCGGGGAAAACGCCATCCTTGCAGCAAAGTCTATCGCCGGGAAGGACATCCCCGCCCACCACATCGCTGCCGGCACGCCGGCGAAATCCCTGACAGTCAAGGACGGCTGGGAGTCCGTTGCGGAGCCAATCGAAGGGGCGAACGTCGACCGCCGTGCCGAGCGGCAGTTGTCGTACGACCTCCCCGACGACCTCGACAAGTTCGACGAGTTCCAGCGGACTCTCTCGCCGCCGGACCGAGAGTAGGTGTCAGCACGCGCCGTCATCCCTTTTGTTACACCCGACGACGGTTACGTATGCGCAGCGTCGCCATCAACGTCGGAGCTAACACGAACGAACCCGGCTTCCGAGGACCGCTGTTTCCCGACGGCTCCTTCGAATACGTCCCGATTCCCGAGTCGGAGCCGACCAGCGAGCCAGTGCCGACTTACGCCGACCTCGACCTGGGGACTGACGTCTCCGCGGTGGCCGACCGGCCGGTCCACTTCGACCCGGAGTTCCCCGAGGCCGGCGGCGAGCGCTACACCTACGGCGACGAACACGGCGTGAAGGCCGGCCCGCTCTCGGGGCTGTCGGCCGGCGATTACCTCTTTTTTTACGCGACGCTCTCGACCGTCGGCGACGCGCCGGCCTGGGCTCCGCCAGAATGGGGCGCGTATGTCATCGGCCACTTCCGCCTCGTCCGCGACGCGGTGACCGGCGACGAGTACCGCGACCTCTCGCCCGAGGACCGGGCCCAGTTCGCCTCGAACGCCCACGTGAAACGGGACCCGTTCGACGCTCGCGTTCTCATCCGCGGCAATGCCGCCGAGTCACAACTGTACAACACAGTGGTCCCGCTGTCGGCCCCGAGCGGCGGCACCGACGCGAACGAACTGGTCACCGAACTGTCGTCCGACTCGGGGAAGGGGCCGTGGTGGCGACGGCCGATGCGGTTCGACGAGGCCGGCACGGAGCGACTGCTCGAACTGGCCGATAGCAACCCCAGCGCTATCGAACGCTGACGCAGCCGAATGAGTTATCACCGGTGAAAATAGAATGTGAAAGCATATGTCCAGACGGACTCAGATAGCTGATATGCGTCTCTCTAGTGGGGTCCCCGGATTCGATGAACTCATTGAGGGGGGCTTACTTCCGAACCGTCTCTACGTGGTCAGCGGCCCGCCGGGCAGCGGGAAGACAACGTTTTGCTCACAGTTCATTACACAGGGCGTCAAGGAGGGTGAGACGTGCCTGTACGTGACGATGCACGAAACCAAGTCGGAGTTGATGCAGGACATGGCCGGCTACGACTTCGGTTTCGACCGGGCCATGCAATCTGACGCCATCCAGTTCCTCAACCTCGTCACCGAGAGCGGGAAACGAACTATCACGCAGTTCGGCAGCGAAGGCGGTCTGACGAACCGACTCGTCGCCTATATCAGACAGAACGATATCCAGCGGGTCGTTATCGACTCGACGATGCTGTTGCAGCACTTTATGAACGACGTCGAGGACGAGATCACGGGCTTTCTCTCCGCGCTGAAACAGACGGACGCGACGACGCTCCTTATCTCCGAGATGACCGACCCGTCCTCCTACAGTGACGAGCACTATCTCGCCCACGGCGTTGTTTTCTTCCACAACTTCCTCGAGAACGGGAGCATGACCCGCGGCGTTCAGGTTATCAAGATGCGGGGGACAGCTATCGACTGTGACATCCGTGAAATCTCCTTTTCTGACGCCGGACTTCGGGTCAACCCTGATCGGAAAGTGGAGACATGAGCCGCTACGAGCGCGAGTTCGGCACCGACTGGGACACTCTCGACAAGGACGAGGCCACCGACAGGGCCTACGCTATCGGCGTCGCCGAGCGCCTCGGGGAGTTCAATCGCGACGAACTCGAAGCCATCTACGCCGAGATGAACTCGGCGTACCACAAGAGCATGGTCGAACTCGCGTACGACGAAGGTCGCAACGAAGCGAAGGAAGCGGCGGAGGCGACCAGCGCCGACCGGGACGCCGTCTGGGCCGACCTGATCAACGGCGAGAAGACGTACATCGACGAGGCGGACGTGCCGACTGGCGGCCGCGATGGCCTGCCGTCGGCGCTCGATTCGTCGGAACTGCTGGACAGGCAGTCAATCGACAGCACTGACGCCGTCGACAAACCGGACTTTCTCGACCGATAGCCGTTCTATGGTGCGCGCGGCGACTGTCCGAATAGTGCTGCCGCTCGCCTGTGTAAAACCGAAGGAGACGGAAAATCCGTCCAGAGCTGGGGATGACTGCAGGCCGTTCCAGGCCGTTAGAAGGAGACCTGGTCCGGTCCGTCTTCGCCCATGCAGATCGGGTCGCGGTCGGAGTAGCCCTTCCGGCCGATGGCCTTGCTCGACACACCCGAGAACGCTGCGAACTCAGCGTCTTCCGCGCTTTCGAAGGTTTCTGGGGCCGATCGGCTGAGTGCGTCGCCCAGCCGTTCGGTGCCGTTTGGCAGTTCCAGTTCCATGTCGCCGTCGCTCTCGATGATTTCCTCCGCGGAAATCGGGTAGTCGTACGATTGGAAGGCGTCCGTCGCGTTGCTTAGCATTCGCATATCTACCGAAAGTTCATGGTTCCTAATAAACCTTCACTATAGATAATCATAATATCCCTTAATGCGTATAAGGAACCCACGTTTCGTGTGGTCACGACACATGGTCTAATCAGAAGCGGCTTGCTGTTGGGAGGTGTGGACGTGGTATGGTCGTCGCTGACTTGCACGTACACACGACTCGCTCCGACGGGACGCTCACGCTCGATTCGGTCCCGGCCGCCGCGAGACAAGCGGGTGTCGAGGTTGTCGCCGTTACGGACCACGACCGCCTCCAGCCTGCTCTCGACGGTCCCGTCACCGAACGGGACGGTGTGACGCTGCTCCACGGTATCGAACTCCGCGTCGAAAGCGAGATACAGCGACTGGACCTGCTGGGCTACGGTGTCGACCCGACCGACGAACTCCGGGTCGAGTGTGCGCGCATCCAGCGGAACCGCCGCGAGCGCGGCGCGCGCATCATCGAGTGTGTCGAGGACCGCCTGGGCGTCTCGCTCCCCGTCGAGCCGCGTGACGGCCTCGGTCGTCCCCACATCGCCAGCGCTATCGCCGAGGTGTCGGACCACACCTTTCAGTCCGCGTTCGACGACCTCATCGGCGATGACTGCCCCTGTTATGTCGCCCGGGAGGTCCCGTCGTTCGAGCGCGGCTGTGCGTTGCTCTCGGACGCGTGCGGGCTGGTCGGCCTCGCGCACCCGTTCCGCTACCGGGACACTGCGGCCGCGCTGTCCACGTGTGCGTCGCTCGATGCCGTCGAACGGTGGTATCCGTACGGCCGAGCGGTCGACAACGGTCTCGTCGACGACGCCATCGAGCGGCACGGACTGATTCCGACCGGCGGCAGCGACGCCCACGGAGAGACACTGGGCGACACTGGTCTGGGCGCGGCCGCCTGGGACCGGGTCGAAACAGCCCTCGGTGTCTGACAACCGGCAGACGGAACCCGAGGGTTCAATGTCGTGCGGGACTACTATTCGAGTATGCAGTGTCACTACTGCGACCGTGAAGCCGACATCGCCGTCGAGAACGACGGCGTCAAGGTCGGTGTCTGCAAGACGCACTTCCGTGAACAGATGGCGGAGCTGGAAGACGCCGACTGGCTCGAAGACCTCGACGAGGAACTCGACATCGACCGACGCGAGTGACCGACGCTCCGTTTTGCTGCTTCTGCTGTGTCCCCCGCGTCTCCGCTGTGACCCACTCTGACTAACCGTTAAGGACTGTCCCCCGTACATGGCAACTATGGAGAAAGTCAGTATCGACGCCGTCGAATCGCGGATGGGGCCGGCGTCGGTCAAGCGGGCGCTCGCTGGTCCACTTGGCACCGACAATATCGCGTTGAATCACTACGAACTGGCACCCGGCGAATCCTTCGGCTTCGGCTACCACCGCCACCCGGAACAGGAGGAAGTATTTATCATCCAGTCGGGCACGGCGACGTTCGAAACGGAGGACGGTGATGTCCGCGTCGCAGCCGGAGAGGCGATCCGCTTTGCGCCCGGTGAGTGGCAACGCGGCCACAACGAGGGCGAGGAGCGTGTCGTCGCGCTTGCGCTCGGCGCACCACAGGAGATGGGCGATACGGATATGCTTCGACACTGCGAGGAGTGTGGCGGTCGCACGCACAACTACGTCGAGATGACGGCCGACCGGGACGCGCTCGTGACACGCTGTGCGGAATGTGACGCAGAAACCGGCCGGTTCTCGTAGCGCCACTGCGGCGAAGCCGGTCGGTTAGTCGTCGGCAGCGGTGGTAGCGCCGGTCACGTCACCCGCGTAACGCGCAGCGAACTCGGTGAAGTTGTCGAACAGCTGCTTGGCCTCGCAGGCGGCGCGATAGTTCGCCTCGGTGACGCCGTCCAGTACCGCTTCGATGCGCTCGTCGGCGAGCTGGTCGTCCTTGCCCTTCGTCACTGTCTCGGCCGTCTCGGGGTCGTACTCGGGGTGGAACTGCACCGAGAAGACGTTCTCCTTCCGGAACCCGTGAATGCCGTAGTCGTTCTCGGCGAACGTGGTCGCGCCCGGTGGCACCTCGGCGACGCGGTCCGAGTGCGTCGTAAAGACAGTGAACGACTCGTCGACGCCGGCGAGCAGTTCGTTCTCGCCGTCGTGGTCGACCGTCCGGTAGCCGATCTCGTACTCGTCCATCGGCTCGACGGTGCCGCCGAGCGCATGTGCGAGCAACTGGTGGCCGAAACAGACGCCCAGGAACGCGATGTTACGGTCGACTGCGTCCGTGACCCAGGATTCGAGTTCACGGATCCATGGTTCGTCCCAGTAGACGGACGCGCGGCTGCCCGTGACCAGACAGCCGTCGAACGCGAAGGTGTCGGGCAGTTCGCGCTCGGTCACGTCGTATTCCACGAGGTCGGCGTCGAGTTCCCGCCGAAAGTTCCGGCGGTTGTCGCCGCCGTCGTGGGCTGCGTTCAGCAGGGCGATTCGTGGCCTCATTACCAGTACGGAGCGGTTCGAATCGTAAAAACGTGCGTACCGACGGCAGTGATTGCCGCTCACAGTGACGGGACACCGGCGTGTCGAAGCGCCCGCTGGCACAGCGGCTATCAGGAGCAACTGACCACTCAGAATCGTCCCGCTACGGGGCGACGACTGCGATACGTGTTACGTCTGGTCCGCTTCCGGGTTGTTCGTCCGCCGATAGGAGCCGACCATCTTCCACAGCGTGTCGTTGAAGTCGTCGTTGTTGGCCTCGCTCTCGATCTGCCGGTACAGGTTTTCCGAGACTTCGATACGGGGCATCAAGCGTGTATAGAGAGCGGGAGTAAATAAATCTCCGCTGACACGGAATCGAGTAAAAGCTTCAACGCACCCCTCTAGGGGCCGTATAACCATTTGGCACCGAAAGAGACGAACCAGGCCATCCAGATGCAAAAGACGATCAGCCACGTCCCGTACTGGATCGTCGGGTCGGGAATCAGCACGTACGCCACGACAAGCAAAACGGCGATGCTTGCCGCGGCCGTGGCGTCCCAGCGGTCCAGTGCGGGCGGTTCGACCATCGGAACCTATTGCGAGATACCGTAGGTGTCGTTGTCCCAGTCGTAGACACCGGTATCGTAGACTGCCTGCTCGCGTTCGATGGCATCGATGCGCTCGTGGTCGGCGGCGTCGAGGTCCCAGTCGAACAGGTCGCAGTTCTGGCGGACGTGCTCGGGCGAGGAGGACTTCGGCAGGACGACCACCTCGTTCTCGACCGCCCACTTCAGGACAATCTGAGCCGGCGACCTGTCGTATTTCTCTGCCAGGTCCTGAATGACATCGTCCGCGAACACTTCCGTTCGACCCAGTGGCGCGGCGGCCTCAACGACAGTGTCGGTGTCGCGACAGAACTCGACCACCTGGTCCTGCGTGTTCCAGGGATGGTACTCGATCTGATTGACAGCGATAGGCACGTCGGCGACATGCTGGGCGGCCCCGAGCTGGTACGCGCTGAAGTTCGAGACGCCGACGTTGCGGATCTTCCCCTGATCGCGGAGTGTGGCCATCGCGTTCATCGTCTCCCGGATGGAGGTTGCGGGGTTGGGCCAGTGGACGAGATACAGGTCGAGGTAATCAGTCCCAAGTCGGTCCAGCGACGCCTCACAGGCCTCGATGACCGACTCGTAGTCGAGATGCTTTGGCAGCACTTTTGATGTGAGGAACACGTCCTCGCGGTCGTAGTCGGCGAGGGCCGCGCCGATTTCGCCCTCGTTCTCGTACCCTTCGGCCGTGTCCACGTGGCCGTAGCCCGCGTCGAGTCCGGCTCGAACGGACTGCTGAACGGTGTCGCCGTCGATGTCCCACGTCCCGACGCCGACCATCGGCAGTTCGTCGCCACTCGGGAGTGTCGCTGTTGGGGGTGTCACAGTACGTGCCTCACCCGCGGCAGTCAAAACCGTTTCGCGCTCGCCGCATTACAGTACACACCCGGTCGCCTCTCACTCGGGACTGGCGACGTGGACCGGTTCGCCGGTGTCCGCGCTTCTGGCCAGCGCATCTATGGCGCGCATATTCCCCAGTGTTTCGGCCCGGTCGATGGGCGGTGTCTCCCCGCTCTCGATAGCGTCTGCGAACGCCTCGACCTGCAACTGGTAGTGGTCGACCGGATCGAACGTTTCGGTGACCTCGCGGCCGTCGACGCTGTAGGTCAGCGAGACGGACTGGTCGTGGTCCGGGCCGAAGCAGTTCGGCGCTTCGAGCCAGCCGTCGTCCGTTTCGACTCGGTAGTACTCCCGTCTCGGTCCGTCAAACCCACAGGAAATCGAGGCGACCCGCCCGTCGTCGTACGACAGGACGCCGCTGAGGTTCGTGTCCACGCCACTGTTCTGGGAGTCCCGGGCATGCGCAAACGCTTGGCTTGGCTCGCCGAGGAAGCCCCGGACCGCGCTGACGGCGTAACAGCCTACGTCCATCAGGCTCCCACCGGCCAGCTCCGGGTCCAGACGGATATCGTCGGGGTCTGTGAGCGAGAATTTGAACGATGCGTCGACGGTGTGTACCTCGCCCAGTTCGGTTTCGACGATTTCCCTGGCCCGCTGGGTCCGCGGGTGGAACTGATACATGAACGCTTCCATCAGCGTGACGCCCTGCTCGGCACAGTAATCGAAGAGGTCCACTGCCTCAGCGGTGTCGACGGTCAGTGGCTTCTCACAGAGCACGTCGAGGCCGTGATCGGCGGCCCGCTGGCTCCACTTGGCGTGGAGCGCGTTCGGAAGCGGGTTGTACACCGCGTCGATGTCCGCCTCGGCGAACATCGTCTCGTAGTCGCCGAAGGCACTGTCGATACCGAGGTCGTCGGCTACCTCGCTGGCACGGTCTTGGGTTCTGGAGCTGATGGCCGCGACCGTGTGGGCAGACTTCTGGATACCCGGAATCACGTCCTTGCGCGCGATTCCTGCCGTCGAAATAATTCCAAAGCGCATACCGATACCCGGCTCCGCGGTGATAAACAATTACCGACCTTTCGGCTCCGCCTCGACGCTGACGCCCTGTTCGGACACGGCGGCTAGTTCGTCCGTCGCCGACCCGCGTCTGTCCGGCACGAGTTCGGCGGCAACTTCGCGTGCGCGCTCGAAGTGTATCGTCGCGCTGTCACACGCGGTCTCGGACGCCGCTCGTTTTGACTCGCCAGCTTCCCCAAGCGCCTGTCGCCCCGCCTCACGATGTGCATCGACTAGTTTGACAGCGATGTCCGCGAGCGCCTGTCGGAGCGACGCCCGGTCGCCGTCGAAGCGACGGTCACGACCCCAGTCAAGTTCGTACGCCGTCCGGTAGCGGTCGAGAGCGTCTTCCCAGTGTCTCGCTCGCTCTGCTGGGTCTGTCGTGGCTCTGGCCGCGCTTGCAGCCACCTGCGCCGCGTCGACTGGGGCTGACCGGAGTTCGGTGTACTCCGCTTCGACCGCGTTTCGAGCATCCGTGATGGCTTCTGTGGGCGGCTCCGATGCCGTTACGGCCAGCGCTCGCTCGTACTCGACGCCGGCCTGTGCGTATGCATCTGCGGCCCGTTCGTACGACCGGTTCTCCCATGCGCGGCGGGCCGTGTCGCGGTACTCATCGCCCGCGCTGACGTGGCGTCGGCGCTGGCAGGTGTTGATGCGTGCTTGCGCTGACTGGAGTCGTCCATCGACGGCCGCTCTCGCCCCCTCGCCCAGTGCTTCGACCCGCTTTCGCCCGTTGTCGAGCGCTTCCTGTGCGGCCGTGATATGCGTGGCTGCTGTCTCGAAATCTGTTGCTTCGAGTGCTGTCACAGCGGCCTCGACCTGGGACTCTGCCCGATCAAGCTCGGTGAGCGTGCGCGTCCAGACCTGTGTGGCTTCGTCGATGAACGACCGAACTGGCGCTAGATCGCCCTTGCATTCGAACGCCCAGCGGTCTTCGTCGACGGTGACGATTTCGAGCGTCGACGTGCGGAGTCCCGACGAACAGTGCACGGCAACGATGCCTTCGTGGGGAAGCGAGATGGTCCGGTCGCGGTCGTCGTCGCCGACGACGAACAGGACTCGAACGGTCGTGGCGAGCAGATACGCGCGGTAGTCGCCGGCCGGCGTGAGCGACTCGCTGTTCCCCCGGGCAGCGACGACGCCGGACTGGTCGTTGTACGCGAGATAGCTCGGTGTCTCTGCCCGCTGTAGATACTGCTCCAGCGGCTGCTGCAGGCGGCGCTTGCGTCCGAACAGCCCGTCGGTGTTCGCCCGGTCGAATACCGCTGGTCGACCCGCGGAACGTACGTCGATAACAGTTTCCACAGTTCACCCCTGTTCGTGACAGTATATTCAAATATATTGTCGTAGAAATAAATCCTTTGGCCGATAGCAGCGCTCAAACTGGTCGTTTCGACCCTCCCTTGCAACGCTCTCAGTACGGCTGGCTTCGGTCCGTCGGCTGGCGTTGCGGGCTTCCGCTGGTCAGGTCGGCGACGCACTGCCGGCAGAACTGGTAGTCCTGCTCGTTCCTCGCCCCGCAGTGGGGACAGTCGATGGATTCAGTGCTGTCGTCGGTGGCGCTGCCACGGCGCCCTTCGGCCTCGCCCTGCCCAGTCGCACCGGCTGGGTCACCCCGGTGCCGGTACGCGTACAGCATGGTCAGGACGTGGAGCCCCACGAGAAGCGCGATTGCGCCGTAGAGCCACTCGCTCACCATCATATGTGACGGTACGTGAACGTACTACTTGAGGGTTGTGCCGAGTTACCAATGGTCGGCGATTTCGACGGGTCTGGCACTGTCTCCCGTACCGAGCAGGCATCGGAGGTGTCCTGTGGGCCAGCGTTCAAATAGGACCACGCAGCCAGGGGTACGCATGCCCGTTGACACGCTCGGAGGTCCCTGATGGGCCGTCGCACGCTCGTCGCTGTCGCTCGCCCCGACGGCCGCTACGACTGCCGCGTCGCACACTGGGGCGTCGACGCCGACCCCATCGCTCAGTCCCGGCCGCTGGGGAACGACTGGACGGCGTCGGCCGTCCTCGCTGCCATCGATGCTACCTACGACCAGTTGGTCGTGCTCGACGGGCCGGTCCGGACCTACGCCGTCTGCTGGCTCGACCCGACGCTGTCGGACCTCGACGATATCGTTCTGGCCCGCACTGCCGACCCGGATGCGTTCCGGACGTGGTGGGTCGGGCGCAAGGACGAGGCCTGTCGCGCCCTCGACAGCGAAGGCCGTGACCCGGCGACCGTTCGGCGTGCCCTGCTCGCGTCGCTCCGTGACCGTGCTTCGTCCGTCCACTGCCCCGACGACGCGTCCTTTTTACGCGGGGACCGCTAACCGCCATCCGTGACCGCCGTCGAAACGCTGACGTACCCTGACCCCGCCGACGCGCTGGACCTCGCGTCGCGTGCCACTGACCGCGGCGCGCTAGTGACGCTTGTCGGCACCTGTACGGTCGAGTACGAGGGCCGAGCGGCCAGTTCGCTGGGGCTCGGTGACCGCCATGTGATGCTCAAGCCCGACGGGGCCGCGCTGGTCCACACCGACGAGGGCCAACAGCCGGTGAACTGGCAGCCGCCGGGCTGTGAGCACAGCATCAGCGTCGACGACGGCTCGCTGGTCGTCCGCTCCACGCGGTCGACCCCCGAGGAGTCGCTGGAGGTCGCGTTCGAGACAGTCGCCCACGCCGCCGCCTTCGACGTGACGGACTCCAAAGACCTCACACTCACCGGGACGGAAGCCGACCTGAAAGACCGCATCCTCGCCGAGCCGGCGCTGGTCGAGTCAGGGTTTACGCCGCTGGCGACCGAACGCGAGACCCCCGCCGGAGCGGTCGACGTTTACGGCGAGGACGCCGACGGTCGGACGACGATACTCGAACTCAAGCGCCGCCGCGTGGGTCCCGACGCTGTCGGCCAGCTTGGTCGGTACGTCGATGCTCTGGGACGCGACTTACACGCTGACACCGAGGTCCGGGGGATTCTCGTCGCACCGTCCGTGACGGATCGGGCGCGGCAGTTGCTTGCCGAGAACGGTCTGGAGTTCGTCTCGCTGGAGCCGCCGTAACGCCCGTGTCGGCTCCTAGTCCACGGTGACCGTTCCGTCGGTGTCGACGACCACGCGGTGGCCGCTGTAGTCGAACGCGACGTGACCGGTAGTGTTCGAATCCGCGATACACGTCGTCAGTGCATCTGGATTGATACTGTCGGCCAGCGGCGGGAGCGTCTTGACCGGCCGTCTCTCCGCGGTCGCGACAGCGCGAACGACTGCCGTGACGATAGACTGGTCAGGGCCGTGAGCTTCGATAACGGTTGGTGATGTTCCAGACACGGTTCTCTGCCCTCATGCTGGATTCACTCTGTAGTGTAAAGTTCAGTATGGCTAGTATAGTAAACGCCGAACCACGACCCATGCCAACATTCTTCACGATGTGCCGACTGCACTTATTCATGTCCCAACAGCCTGGTAACGGCCGGGCGGTAACCCGTGTGGAATTTGCCCTGTCTGATGGCTCGTACCCCTTCGTATCCGTGTCTGCAGCCGAATCGTGTTCAGTGATTCTCGAGAAATGCCTGCCACAGACGGACGACACGTATGCGGAGTTTTTTTCGGTCGAAGACACGCCCCCTGAGCGGCTTGTTGAGCGAATCAGTGACGACACCCGTGGTAAGGCGCGGGTACTTGAGCGCACCGACGACGGCGGCCTCGTCGAGATCACCGTACAGGACAACTGTCCCGTTGTCTCGCTTGCGGACGCCGGGGCGGTACCACGGACCGCCCGGAGTGTCGACGGACAGGGGACTATCGTAGCCGATGTTCCAAGGCAGACCGAGACGGCTTCGGTTATCGAATCGTTCCTGACGGCCCATTCAGAGGCCGAACTCGCAGCGAAAAAGCAGCACGAGTCCATCGCCCCGCTGTTCGGGTTCCAGAACTACGCGTCCCACACCGAATCACTGACCGACCGCCAGCGGGAGGCTCTCGTGACGGCCCACGAAGCGGGGTACTACAGCTGGCCCCGCGAAGCGACAGCTGCGGACCTCGCTTCGCTTCTCAATATTTCGGAGCCAACGCTTCACAAGCATCTGCGGGCTGCCGAACAGAAACTCGTCGCGACCATGTTCGCCTGCCCGCACGACGACCTGGCTGCTGAGGGTGATAGCTGACCGGCGCTGTCATTCGAGTCTGTCCTGCAAGTCCGCGAGCGCGTTCATCGCCTCTATCGGCGTCATCGTCGCGACGTCCAGCGACGCTAACTGCTGTGCCACTGACTCTGGCAACTCGCCCTCGGCGGCTCCGTTCGCCCGAAGCATCCCTTGTCTGTGGTCGTCTGCTGGAGCCTCATCGGCCGCCGCCACCGCTGGTCCGTTCTCCGTCGCTCTAGTCGTCGCCGTGGGGGCGGAACCCGTATCGGAGTCACCCATCGTTTTGCCCTCGGATTCTGCCCCACTCGACCCTTCGACGCCCGAATCGGTCGCTTCGGCCTCCGCCAGAAGGGCCCGTGACCGGTCGACGACGGATTCGGGGACGCCGGCCATACTCGCGACCTCAACGCCATAGGAGGCCGCCGCGGGGCCGGGCGCGAGTTCGTGGTCGAAGCGAACGTCGCCGTCCTCGCGGCTGGTCTCGAAGTGGCGGTTGGTTGCGCCCGGTAGGTCGGCCGCGACGGCGGTCAGGTCGTGGTGGTGGGTCGCAAACAGCGTGTACGCGCCGACCTCGTCGTGGAGGTACTCGGTGACGGCGCGGGCGATAGCCAGCCCGTCGGCCGTCGACGTGCCGCGGCCGACCTCGTCTAGCAGGACCAGCGAGTCTCCGGTCGCCGCGTCCAGAATCGTCGCCAGTTCGGTCATCTCTATCATGAACGTCGAGCGGCCGCCGGCGATGTCGTCGCTGGCCCCGACGCGGGTGAACACCCGGTCGAGAATCGGGAGGTCCGCCGCCTTCGCGGGGACGAAACTCCCCGCCTGCGCGAGCAGGCATATCAGCGCGACCTGGCGCATGTACGTCGACTTCCCGCTCATGTTCGGTCCCGTGACGACCGCGAGGAAGGGCTGTCTGTCGTCCGCGGCATCGCCGTCGCCGCTCCCGTCCGTTTTGTCCCCGACCGGCCCGCCGCCCAGCCCCGTATCGTTGGGGACGAAGGCGTCTTCGGTGCGTTCGACGACCGGGTGGCGGCCGGCGGTGATGTCGATACCGTCGCTTCCGACGGTGGGCCGGCAGTAGTCGTACTGCGCCGCGACCTCGGCAAAAGAGACCAGCACGTCGAGGCGAGCCAGCCGCTCGGCCAGGGCTTGCACGCGCTCGGCCCCGTCGGCCACCTCGTCCCGGACCGCACAGAACAGGTCGTACTCCAGGTCGTCGGCCGCGCTCTCGGCTCGCAGAATCTCCTCTTCGCGCTCCTTGAGTTCCGGCGTGTAGTAGCGCTCGCTGTTTTTCAGCGTTTGACGGCGCTGGTAGTCCTCGGGGACGGAATCGAGATTGGCGTTGGTCACCTCGATGTAGTAGCCGTGGACAGAGTTGTGGCCGACCTTCAGCGAGTCGATGCCGGTGCGCTCGCGCTCGCTCGCTTCCAGTTCGTCTATCCACTCTTTGCCGGACTGCTCGGTCGAACGCAGTCGGTCCAGTTCATCGTCGTAGCCCTCGCGGATGACGCCGCCTTCGGTCACCTGCTGTGGCGGGTCCGGGCGAATGGCCGCCTCGATTTCTTCGCGGGTTTCAGTTAGCGGGTCCAGCGTCGCGTGCAGGTCCGCGAGCAGGCGGGCATCGGCGTCGGCCAGCTCCTCTCGGACCTCGGGCACGACAGATAGCGTGGCGGCCAGCGACCGGAGGTCACGGGCGTTCGCCCGACCCCGAGAGACGCGAGAAATGAGCCGTTCGAGGTCGTACACCTCCGCGAGGAGGTCAGACAGGGCTTCTCTGGTGGCGGGGTCACGCTGAAGTTCTGCGACCGCGCCGTGGCGGGCTTCGATGCGCTCGGCGTCGAGCAGCGGGCGGCGGAGCCAGTCGGTCAGCTTCCGCCGGCCCAGCGCACACGCCGTCTCGTCGACCGTGTCAACGAGCGTGCGGTTCTCGTGGCCCCGCACCGACCGCCGCTCGAACAGTTCGAGGCTCTCGACGGCGACGG
This sequence comes from Haloarcula sp. Atlit-120R, assembly GCF_003665885.1. Lineage (NCBI taxonomy): Archaea > Methanobacteriati > Methanobacteriota > Halobacteria > Halobacteriales > Haloarculaceae > Haloarcula > Haloarcula sp. Atlit-120R. The sequence continues at coordinate 1,350,336 of NZ_QPLN01000001.1, forward strand.
CGTCAAGCAGCATGTACTCCCGCGGGTCGTACCGCGTGAGGTGATTGAGGTAATCGAGCGTGCCGGCGGGGTCCACGTCGGGGTCGACCGGTTCGCCGTCGGGGCCGACCGCGCCCGCGCTGCCGCGGGTGTACTCCGCGTAGGCCAGCAGGCCGCCGCAGGCCCGAATCTCCGCGTCGCCGGCGAGCAGGCGCTCCGGCGGGCCGAAGTACTGGGACACGCGGTCCTCGGCGCGCTCCCGGGCGAAGGCGTCCGCGTCGTAGCGCGTCACCAGACAGGCCGGGCCGAAGACGGCGTCCCGGTCCACGTCGACATCCGGCCCGACGATTGCCTCGGCGGGGCCGAACCGGCTGAGTTCGTCGGCGACGGCGGCCTCCGAGCCGACGCTCGTGGCGTAGCAGTCGCCGGTCGACACGTCCAGCAGCGCCAGCCCGTACCGTTCGCCTTCGGTCAAAGCAGCGACGTAGTTGTTGTCCGCGCCGCCGAGCAGTTCGCTCTCGGTGAGCGTCCCCGGCGTGACGATGCGGGTGACCGCCCGCTTGACCACGCCGCTGACCTCGTCGGGGTCCTCGACCTGGTCGGCGATAGCGACCCGGTAGCCAGCGTCCAGCAGCGTCTCGACGTAGGACTCGGCGTTGTCGATGGGGATACCGGCCATCGGGTACTCGCCGGTCGAGTCCTCGCGCTGGGTCAGCGTAATCTCACACAGTCGGGCGACCCGTTTCGCGGCCGCACAGAAGGCCTCGTAGAAGTCCCCGACCTGAAAGAGGACCAGGGCGTCGTCGTACTGGCGGCACAGCTCGTAGTACTGTGCCATCATCGGCGTCAGGTCCCCCTCGAGCTCGGCCATCTGCTCGGGCGGGCCAAGCGCAGCGTCCATACCCGGTGGCAACAGCCGACTCCCCATAGGCGCTCCGCTCTCCGCCGTAGCGTGACCGCTAGGTATCGCCGACCCGGCCTCTGATTTTTATACCGCCCGAGAGACGTAGGCTGTATGTCACGTCGCGCCAACTACGCGCTCTGTCAGTTCCAGCAACACCTCGGCCCGTCGGCGGACTCGCTCGACGTTCCGTGGGCCGAGTACAGCGGTGATTCGACCGACCCGGTTTCCGTCGACATCCCCACCTCGTCACCAGCAGACCCGTACGTGCAGATGCAGGTCTACGACGTCGAGGACTTCGACCACGAAATCGTGGTCAACGGGGACCCGCTGTCGGGGTTCGACATCGCGCCGGGCGAGGGGTGGCAGCTCTGGATGGACACGATTGCGCCCGAGCGACTGCACCGCGGCGAGAACACGATTCAGTTCCGACGGGACACTGACTCGAAGGACGCATTCGTCGTCGGGTCGGTCACGGTCCACTGGACGGAACCCGTCGAGTGAATATATAAACAGCCCGGCACCGTCCTGATGGGGCGTGCCAACAGCTACCACTGTTGACGGACAGTACCACCTCAGTCGGGTGATTTCACCTGTTCCGGTCGTGTCGGCGGGCGGCCGGTGAGCATCCTATAACCCCTACTTTTATATAGAACCACATGCAATCTTCGCTTGATTATGAGCCAACGCCAGATGCAGGGCCAGCCGATGATCATCCTGGGAGAGGACTCCCAGCGGATGAAGGACAAGTCTGCACAGGAACACAACATCTCGGCCGCTCGCGCGGTCGCCGAGTCAGTACGCTCGACGCTCGGCCCGAAGGGGATGGACAAGATGCTCGTCTCCTCGATGGGCGACGTGACCGTCACGAACGACGGCGTCACCATCCTCTCGGAGATGGATATCGACAACCCGACAGCGTCGATGATCGTCGAGGTTGCCGAGACACAGGAAGACGAGGCCGGTGACGGCACCACCTCCGCCGTCGCCATCGCAGGCGAACTCCTCAAGAACGCCGAGGACCTCCTCGAACAGGACATCCACCCGACGGCCATCATCAAGGGCTTCAACATGGCCGCCACGCAGGCCAAGGATGAGCTCGCGGACATCGCCACGGAAGTCGACCCCGACGACGAGGAACTCCTGAAGAAGGTCGCCGAAACCTCGATGACGGGCAAGGGCGCGGAGCTCAACAAGGAGCTGCTCGCCCAGCTCATCGTCGACGCGGTCAACGCCGTGACCGTCGAGGCCGATGACGGCTCCGTCGTTGCCGACCTCGAATACCTCAACATCGAGACCCAGACCGGCAGCTCCGCCGGCAACTCCGAGCTGCTGGAAGGCGCGGTCATCGACAAAGACCCGGTCCACGAGGAGATGCCGACCGAAGTCGACGGCGCCGATGTCTTGCTCGTCGACACGGCCATCGAACTCGACGAGACCGAAGTCGACGCCCAGCTCTCCGTCGACGACCCGAGCCAGCTCCAGAACTTCCTCGACAAGGAAGAGGAGCAGCTCAAGCAGATGGTCGACCAGATCGCGGACACCGGCGCCGATGTCGTCTTCTGTCAGAAGGGTATCGACGACATGGCCCAGCACTACCTCGCCGAGAAGGGTATTCTGGCCGTCCGCCGCGCCAAGAAGTCCGACATCGAGTTCCTCAAGGAAGTCCTCGGCGCTCGCATCGTCTCGGACCTCGACTCCGCGACCGCGGAGGACCTCGGCCACGGCTCCGTCACCCGCGACGACGCCGAAGGCCTGTTCTACGTCGAGGGCAGCGGCGACGAGGCTCACGGCGTCACCCTCCTGCTCCGTGGGTCGACCGACCACGTCGTCGATGAACTCGAACGTGGCGTCACGGACGCGCTCGACGTCGTCGCGTCCACCGTTGCCAACGGCAGCGTTCTCGGTGGCGGCGGCGCACCCGAAGTCGAAGTCGCCCGCCGTCTCCGCGACTACGCCGACGGCGTCGAAGGCCGCGAGCAGCTCGCCATCGAGTCCTTCGCCGACGCGCTGGAAATCATCCCGCGCACTCTCGCCGAGAACGCCGGTCTCGACAGCATCGACACGCTGGTCGACCTGCGCGCCGCCCACGAGGACGGCGATGTCAGCGCCGGCCTGAACGTCTTCTCCGGTGATGTCGAGAACACGCTCGATACCGGCGTCGTCGAGCCAGCCCACGCCAAGCGACAGGCGATTTCCTCGGCTGCCGAGGCCGCGAACCTGGTCCTCAAGATCGACGACATCATCGCTGCCGGCGAACTCTCGACTTCCGGCGGCGACGAAGACGGCCCCGGCGGCCCCGGTGGCGCCCCTGGCGGCATGGGTGGCATGGGCGGCGGCATGGGCGGCATGATGTAAGCGAGGTTCCGTCGGAACCTCGGATAGACGAACGGGCCATCGGCCCGTGAGTCAGCAGTCGACCGGAGAGACCTCCGAACGAGCGAATCGCCGCTTGCGATTCGGTTTTTTGCGGTTCTGTAACGCGCCGAGTCATCCCAGCGTGTATATCGAGACGTGAAACTGGAGGAACAGTTAGGTATCTCTCTACGAAGTATCGACTGTCCCGGTCCGTTTGGTGGGACGGACTGGTGACAGTGGGTGGGGGCCTCTCTCCGTTTTGGCGCTCCCGTGACAGTGTCCAGCCGTCCCTCGCATCAGTCGGGTCCTGTTGTTCGGTTTCGCTGGTGTCGGTCTTCGAACACCACGTCCGTCGTCCCGAGGTCGCTGTAGCGGAGGATCTCAGTCACTCGGTGGGTAGCCGTTCCGTTGACGGCCGTGTACTGGAGCGCGTAGCTCCGAACGATGCCGTTAGGCGTCACGGTTGCCGAGAGGGAGACATTGCTCACACGGTCGACGGGGCGGGTGGCAATCGCGCTGTCGTCGATTGTGCCGGTTCCTTTGACGCGATACAGCGACACTCCGTACAGTTGCTTGATGACCTCATCGCCGGGGCGGATGGCTGTGCTGTTGGTGGCGGAAAACAACGCCATGAGACGCGCATTGAACGTTGGCTCGAAGAACAGCGCGGCCCGAGGAGAGCGCGGCGGGCCACCGATACCCCGACTGTCCGCCACCACCTTCGCCGATGTCGAGCCGTTGACGGTCGTCCGCCTGAGCGCACGGCCGTCCCGCCAGGTGCTGTGGACCGCACGCGCTGTCACACCCTGTCCGGATATCGTTCGAGTGGCCGTGTACGACTCGTAGCCCGCGCTGATACTGGCACGGGTCCGGACGCGCTTGTGCAAGCCGCTGCCGTTCATGACGGTTCTGGTGTGGTGGACTCGATAGGAGGTGTTCGAGAGCTGGCTGACGTGGGCGCGGCCGAGCGCGGTAGCGTTGACGACGCGGTCGCCGACGACGCCAGGGGCACGCTGTACCGGACCCGTCGGTGCGTCTGCAGTCGGGACTGGGGCTGGCGTCACCGTCTCTCTGGCAGCCGCGTCGTCCCCCAACAGACCGGTACACCCGGCGCTCAGCAGACAGAGACAGACCGCGGCAATTGCCACCCCGCGACGCATACCGATGCCTGGTCGCGTGGTAATATAACCCCTGTGACAGCGGGGGTATAAGTGCTACCGAGTGCCAATATTTCGTATGCAGACGCTGCTTCTCGGCGCGGACGCGGTCGAGGACCACGCGACGATGCCAGCAGTTATCGACGCGGTTGCCGCGGCCTTTGCCGCCGATGCCAGAGACAACACCATCATGCCGGCCAAGTCCTACATCGACCTGCCGCAGTACAACGGCGATTTCAGGTCGATGCCGGCCTACGTCAACGCGGAGACGTGGGACGCTGCCGCGGTCAAGTGGGTCAACGTCCATCTGGACAACCCCCGCGACCACGACCTACCGACCGTCCTCGGGACGCTCATCTACTCGGACCCTGAGACGGCGTTCCCGCTGGCCGTGATGGACGGCACCGTCCTGACCCGCCTGCGGACCGGGGCGGCGGCCGCCGTCGCCACCGACCACCTTGCCGTCGACGACGCGGCCTCGCTCGGACTGGTCGGGGCTGGCACGCAGGCCTACACGCAACTGGAAGCCATCTCGTCGGTGCGGGACATTGAGACGGTGGTCGTCGCCGACCGGGACGCGGAGAAACAGCAGGCGTTCGTCGACACGTTCGCCGACCGATTCGACGTGCAGGCGTGTCCCATCGAGGACGCCGCCGGCTGTGACGTGCTGTCGACGATTACGCCCGTCGAGTCCCCCATCGTCGAGCGGGCGTGGCTCGACGAGCACACCCATATCAACGCCATCGGGGCTGACGCCGCCGGCAAGCAGGAACACGACGAACGCACGCTGCTCGACGCGAAAGTCGTCATCGACAACTACGAGCAGTGTACTCACTCCGGCGAGATCAACGTCCTGTGGGGCGAGGGGGTTCTGACAGATGCCGATCTCCACGGGGAACTCGGCGACATCGTCGCGGGCACGCTCTCGGGGCGGACCGACGACGACGGGATCACGCTCTTTGATTCGACAGGGCTGGCTATTCAGGATGTCGCGGCCGCACACGTCGTCTACGAGAACGCGAGCGCCGAGGGCGACGGGACGGCGTTCCCGCTCGTCGACACCGACGCGACCTGACTAGGTCGGCGTGAGGGCGTCCGTGACCTTCGAGATGCCCCAGACGATGACGATGAACGGCAGGAGCGGGAAGAGCAAAACGAGCAGGCCGGCGAGCATGCCCCAGCCGATCATATCCATCCCCTCGTTGGGACGGCTCCGCGTCCCCGGCGTGACCGACCGGAGCGCCGCCGGCAGTCGTCCGCTGTCGTCCGTGTCGTCAGGTGATTCTGCCATACGCTCTCTTGCGCTGATACGTGTATAAGCCTAGCCCCGGCGACTACATCGCGCCGGCGACGCCGCTGCCGATGGCGGCCCCGCACTCGCCACAGGCGACGAGGTAGAACCGCTTCGAGGCCGTGAAGAAACCGGTCGTCGAGTCCATATCGAGGAACTCAACGTCGTCCTGGTCGGCCATCTCCGCGTCGCACTCGGGACAGTGGACCATCAGGCCGCACCCCCGTTGGACTTCGCGCCGGCGACGCCGCTACCGATAGTCACGCCGCACGCTGCGCAGTTTGCGGTGTAAAATCGCTTGGAGGCTTTGATGAACCCGGTCACAGCATCCACTTCGACGAACTCGATGTCGTCGGCCGTTTCGAGCGAGGTCTCACAGTCAGGGCAGTGTACCATACGTCTGTGACACCTGTTGAGTCCGGCAAAAATCTTGTGTGGGTGCCCGACCGTCGACCGGGGTCTGGCGGGCCCGGTACCGCGGCCGCCGGTGGGTCGCCGACTCGGCTACGGCGGCGTCTCGTCGTCCCCAGCGATGTCGGTGACGTCGGTGTACACCGCGAAGGCCGAACAGACCCCGCCCGTCTCGCCGGGGTCTATCGGCACCGCCTGGAGCTGGAACGTCCGGGGGCCGTCGACCGTCTGGCGCGTGACCTCGGTCGTCGTCACGTCCCCCGTCTCGGCGCGTCTCGTGATGCGTTCGGCCTGTTCCCGCTGGGCGTCGGTCGCCGTGATGACCCGGTCCAGGTTCCGGCCGACGACGTCCGTTCCCGGCGGGACGAACGTCGCCTCGAACGCGGGGTTGACCGACTGGATTATCGGGGCCCCGTTTCGCAGTTCGACCGAGGCAATCGCGTTGGTCGTGTGCGTAAACAGCGTCTCGTAGCGCTGTGTGGTTTCGAGCGCCCGCTGCTGGGCCCGGTTCTGCGCGACGGCGTTCATGACCCGGTTCGCCAGGAGTTCGTACCGCTCGACGTCGCTGCCCTTCTGGAGGTAGTCGGTGACACCGGCGGAGATGGCCTCGCTGGCGATCTCCTCGCTCCCCTTCCCGGTAAACAGGATAAACGGGAGGTCGGGATACTGCTCGCGTATCGCCTGCAGGAACTCGATGCCGTTCAGGCGCGGCATGTCGTAGTCGGAGACGACACAGTCGACGGGCCGCTCCGCCAGCAGTGCCTGGCCGTCGCTGGCGCTGTCTGCCCGGACCACGGTGAGGCGGTCGTCCTGCCGCTCCAGGAGGCTCGCCGCAAACTCGGCGAAGTCGGGGTCGTCGTCGACGTGGAGAACGGCGATTGCTTCGGGCACGCTGCAGTAACCACCGTTCCCAGCCGATAAAAGCATCTCGGCGAAACTGGTCGATGCACAGACAGGCCCGCTCGCGTCGCCCGTGGCGGCCGTCCGGTCTCCCGAAGGGAAAGGTATAGCACCGTCGCTATCGGATGTTCCGATATCATGACCACGACCGGCGAGGAACGCGAGCGGGGCTTTGACCACACCGAGGTCGAGCCCCGGTGGCAGCGCACGTGGGACGAGGCCGACGTGTTCCGCATCGACGACGACGAGACCGACCCGGAGTACGTCCTGGCGATGTTCCCCTACACCTCCGGCGAGCTACACATGGGTCACGTCCGGAACTACACCATCACGGACGCCTACGCCCGCTTCGAGCGGATGCGCGGCGAGAGCGTCCTCCACCCGATGGGGTGGGACTCCTTCGGCCTGCCCGCCGAGAACGCCGCCGAGGAACGGGACACCAACCCCCGTGACTGGACGATGCAGTGCATCGACTCGATGCGCGAGCAACTCACGGAGATGGGCTTTGGCTACGACTGGGAGCGCGAACTCGCCACCTGCGAGCCCGAGTACTACCAGTGGAACCAGTGGTTGTTCAAGCAGTTCCGCGAGGAAGGGCTCGTCGAGCGACAGGCCGCTGAACTGAACTGGTGTCCCTCCTGTGAGACCGTCCTCGCGGACGAGCAGGTCGAGGGCGAGGACGAGCTCTGCTGGCGGTGTGACACCCCCATCGAGGCCCGCGAGATGGACCAGTGGTTCTTCACCATCACCGACTACGCCGAGGAACTGCTGGAAGACTTAGACGATCTGGACGGCTGGCCGAACAACGTCCGGGAGATGCAGCGCAACTGGATCGGCAAACAGGAGGGCGCGAGCGTCGCCTTCGAGGTCGGCGACTACGGCGACGTGGACATCTTCACCACGCGGCTGGACACCATCCACGGGGCGACCTTCTTCTCGCTTGCCCCTGGCCACCCCGTCGCTCAGGAAATCGCCGCGGACAACGAGGAAGTCGCCGAGTACATCGAGATGGCCGAGGACGCAGACGAGGACGACCTCGACGTGACCTCCGGCGTGTTCACCGGCGAGTACGCGACCAATCCCGCCACCGGCGAGGAGATTCCCGTCTACGTCGCCGACTACGTCCTGACCGACGTTGGGACGGGCGCGCTGTACGCCGTGCCGGCCCACGACGAGCGCGACCACGAGTTCGCCGAGGCTCACGACATCGACATCGTGCAGGTCGTCGAGCCGACCGAAGACGCGGACGCCGACCCTGACGACATCGACGTGCAGGAAGCGGCCTACACCGAGGACGGCGTCCTCGTCAACAGCGGCGAGTTCGACGGCCTCACCAGCGAGGAGGCGCGCGACCGCTTCGTCTCCGAGTTCGACGGTGAGCACCGCACGGAGTACAACCTCAGAGACTGGGGCATCTCGCGCCAGCGGTACTGGGGCACGCCCATCCCGATGATTCACTGCGACGACTGCGGCTACGTCGAGGTCCCCGACGAGGACCTGCCCGTCGAACTGCCGGAGTTCGTCCACACCACCGGCAATCCGCTCGACGCCGCCGAGGAGTGGAAGCAGGTCGACTGCCCCGACTGTGGGGCCGACGCGGTGCGGGAGACGGACACGATGGACACGTTCGTCGACTCCTCGTGGTACTTCCTGCGCTACACCTCGCCGGACCTCGACGACGCGCCCTTCGACGCCGAGCGGGCGAGCGACTGGATGCCCGTCGACCAGTACGTTGGCGGCATCGAACACGCCGTCATGCACCTGCTGTACGCCCGCTTCTTCACGAAGGTGCTCGACGATCTCGACATGGTCGACGGCGTCCGCGAGCCCTTTACGAACCTCACGAACCAGGGGATGGTGCTGGGCGAGGACGGCAACAAGATGTCAAAGAGCCTCGGCAACGGCGTCTCGCCACAGCGCATCATCGAGGAGTACGGGGCCGATACGGCCCGGTTGTTCATCATGGAGGCCGCCCAGCCCGAGAAGGAGTTCGCCTGGAGCCCCGAGGGCGTCCAGTCGGCCCACAGTTTCCTCCAGAACGTGTACACGCTGGTCTCGGAGTATTCTGAGGGCGAGGTTGACACAGGCGACGCCGGCGACATCGCCGACTACGTCGCCCGTGAAATCGACGCCACCGCCGCGAACGCGACGGCGGAGTTCGAGGACTTCCGGTTCAACCACGCGCTACAGGCCGTACGGGAACTGGTGTCACTGCTGCGCCGGTACCAGGAGGCGACCACTCCCGACGCCGACACCTTCGAGCGCGGGCTGGCGACGGCGGCGAAACTGCTCGCCCCGGTCGCCCCCCACGCCGCCGAGGAGATGTGGGCGGAACTGGACCGCGACGGTCTCATCGCCGAGGCCGAGTGGCCGGCGGCCGAGGCCCCTGACGACTACGAGACGGAGCGGCAACTGGTCGAGAACACCCGCGAGGACGTCCGCGACATCGTTGACACCGTCGGCATCGAGGACCCCCAGACCATCACGCTCGCGGTCGCACCGCAGTGGAAACACCGCGTGCTCGACCTCGCCCGCAATGCCGACGGCAACGTTGTCGGAACGGTCATGCAGGACGAGGAACTGCGCGAACAGGGCGAGGCGGCCGCGGACTTCGCCAAGGAAATCGCAGGCCGGGCGCAGTCGCTTGACGAGCAACTGCCGCCCGAGCGTGAACAGACGGCGCTCGAACGGGCTGCGTGGCTCGTCGAACGGGAGTTCGGAGCCGAGGTCGTCGTTCAGGGCCCCGAGGAGGCCGCCTCGGACCTCGTCGGCAAAGCCGGTCCTGGCCGCCCGGCCATCGACATCGAAGAGTAGCCTGCGGCCGGCCGATTTTCGCCTGCCGCGGCTTACTCGGCCCTGACAAGCCCGGTATCGACGAGGTCTTCGAAAACGCTCGCCGCGTGCCCGTCGGGGCCGACCCGCTCGTAGACGGCGACGACCTGCTCCCGCGCGATGACGTACGTCGTCCGCTGTGCTCGGCCGTCGACGAGCGGCACGTCGAACGCTTCGGACAGTCGTCCATCGGGGTCCGCCAGCAGGTCGAAACTGATGTCGGTGGCTTCAGCAAAGTCACGGTGGCTCTCGACGCTGTCCGTCGAGACGCCGTACAGCTCGACGCCGGCCTCGATAAACCGCTCCGCGTGCGCCTCGAACTGATTTGCTTCTGTCGTGCAGCCGGGGGTGTTGTCGGCCGGGTAAAAATACAGCACCGTCGGCTCCTCGAAGCCCGGCTGGACCGCGTCGCCGTGCTGGTTCGTCGCTCTAATCGTCGGCACGTCCGTGCCGGGGTCGAGCACCATCGTCAGTTTACCGGGATATCCGTTCCGTCGTCGTCCTCGCTGTGGACGACCTTCGCCAGCCGTACCGTGAGGACGCCGTTGTCGTAGCTCGCAGTGGTCTCCTCGTCGTCGACGGCTTCGGGGAGGTGAACCGACCGGCTCAGCGACTGCTGGCGGCGTTCGCGCTGGACGTACTGGCCGTCGGTCGACTCCCGTTCCTGACTCGACGTGGCGCTGATGGTGAGCTTCCGGTCTTCGACGAGTTGGACCTCAATGTCCGCACTGTCGAAGCCGGGGAGGTCTGCACTGACGACGAAGGCGTCGCCCTCGTCGAGAACGTCGACCGGGACAGCGCCCATGTCGACGCCGAACTGCTCGCCGAGCATATCGAACGCGCGCTCAATCTCACTGAACGGATCGCGATCAGACATACGTGGGGGTACACAGCCCCGGGACTTAACCCTTGAAGCGGGGCTGGTGGATGACTGGTGGCTCAGTTGACGACCGTCTTGGAGTCGTAGGACCCGAGCCGGCGGACCCACCCCTTCTCGGCGATGGCCTCGATGTCGGCGAGGGCATCCTGGGTGCGCTGCTCGTAGAGCCCGGCCGAGATGTCGATGTGGAAGACGTAATCGCCCAGCCGCTCGCCGCTGGGGCGGGACTCGACGCGGGTGAGGTTGATATCGCGGTCGGCGAACGGCTCCAGCAGCTCGAGCAATAGGCCGGGGTAGTCGACGTCGGGATAGACAATGAAGGAACTCTTGCCGCCGGCCTCGCTGCGCTCGCTTTTCGGGGCGACGACGACGAAGCGGGTCGCGTTCGACGATCGGTCCTGAATGTCTTCGGCGAGCACGTTCAGTTCAGTGCCGTTGGTTGCGTTTTCCGGGTGGCCGATAGCGGCGATGTCTGTGTCGTCTCGGGCGCGTTCGACGCCGCGGGCGGTCGACGCGACGGCCTCGACATTGACGCCGGGGTAGTGCTCGTCGAGCCAGCCGCGACACTGGGCAAGCGCCTGTGCGTGGCTGGCCACCAACGAGAAGGAGTCGTCCTGTGCGAGCAGGGCGTGACGGATGGGCGTGATGATTTCCTCGACGACGGCGATGTCGTACTCCGCGAAGGCGTCCAGCGACTCGGTGACGGAGCCTTCGATGCTATTCTCGACGGGAACGACGCCGCGCTCGGCCTCGCCGCTGGCGACGGCCTCGACGATGGCGGTTACCGACTCGGAGAAGTCGATCTCGTCGTCGGTGACTGCCTGTGCGGCGCGGTGGGAGTAGGTCCCCTCAGGACCCAGGGTAACAGTGGTCATACCCGGGGTACAGCGGTAGGAACCAAAAGAACGGTGGTCATCGGCAAGCGCTGTTCCGCCGCCGTCTCCCGTGGGTCAGGACAACCGCGCTAGTTCCTCGTCAGTGAGGTCGATAGCGCTTGCGGCCAGTTCTGTTCGAGGTTGAACACAGCCGTCCGAACGCCTGAAAACAGCCCGCCAGCTCCGCTCGTCACTGCAACGGGTGTCGAACCCCATGTCGAGCGCTCACTCGCCGCCGCGGTGGAACAGGGCGAGGTGAACGAGGAGATACCGCGAGGCGTAAAAGACCGCGACACTGGCGACGAAGGCGAACAGCGAGACGCCCGCGACTGAGACGCCGAACCCGGAGGCGACGAACGGGTTCCGACCCATCGCCGCGATGTACGACGACACCATCTCGCCGCCGCCCAGCCCCACGGCGAACAGGCAAAGCGAGAGCGCGATAGCCAGTCCGCCGGTTCCGAGACCGACGTAGCGGGCGAAGTCCTCGGCGTTGAGCGCCGCGTGTGCCTGTCGCTCGGTCAGCGGGGCGAGCCGAACGCGGTAGAGGACTGACCCGACGAGCAACGTCGCACCGAACACCTGCAAGAATCCGCCGAACAGTCCAAGCAACAGCACCTTCGGCGAAGCAACGGCGGGGTCAACTGCCGGGAGAAACGCCGCGGTGCTGTCCGGATACAGCCCGTAAATCGGCAGTAACAGCGCTAGCGCGCCAAGAAGGGCGCTCTGGAGCGCCAGCGTTCGCGGGACAGTCTGTCTGAGATACGAGTGCCGTTCGTAGCGGAGTCGTTCATACGTCGACCCCGAGATGATCGCTTTGGCGATGGTGTCGTCGGGTTGTGAATCAGTAGACATATCTTACCGGTTCCTATTCACCGACAGTTTACTCAATCCACCATATAACCCTTTTGCACGGTGCAAGATTCAGACTTGCTGTCGGTAAACCGCTCCAGAGTTGTGTTTAAATCACCCTCTGGTGGCCCCGTCCAGAACGGTCTTAGCGCGTATGGACCGCCTCGCCGCGTGCCGCCGCGGCCGCCTCGTGGACCGCTTCGGAGAGCGTCGGGTGCGTGTGGATCGTCCCAGCAATGTCCTCAAGCCGCGCGCCCATTTCGATGCCCAACCCGAGTTCCGCGATGAGTTCCGACGCCTCCGGACCGACAATCTGTGCCCCGAGCAGGAACTCCTCGTCGGCGTCGGCGACGACGCGGACGAAGCCTTCCCTCTCGTTGACGGTGAGTGCACGGCCGTTGGCCCGTATCGGCATCTGTCCGATGACTGGCTCGAAGCCCGCCGCCTCGGCCTCCGACTCAGTCATACCGACGGTCGCGATTTCAGGGTCGGTAAACACCGCGGCGGGAATCGCCTGATGATCGAACGCGGCCGGTTCGCCGGCGGCGGCTCTCGCAGCAACCTCACCCTCTGCCATTGCCTTGTGAGCGAGCATCGGCTCGCCGGCCACGTCGCCGACTGCGAACACCGACTCGAACGCCGTTCGGCACTGGTCGTCGGTCGGAATGACGCCGTTCTCGTCCGTCTGGAGGTCGATGTTCTCCAGCGCGAGCGTCTCCGTGACCGGCTCGCGGCCGACCGCGACGAGACATTTCTCGGCGTTGTACTCGGTGACCGCGTCGTCTTCGTCGACGGTCTGGACGCGAATGCCCTCCTCTGTCTCGTCCCAGTCGTCGGCCGCCTCGCCGAAGTTGAAATCGATCCCCAGCTCCTCGGCGCGGTCGCGGACGACCGCCGCGATATCGTCCTCGTAGCCGGGCAACACGTCATCGAGCATCTCGACGACGGTGACCTCGGCGCCAAGCTTTGCGAACACCGTCGAAAGCTCCATGCCGATGTAGCCCGCGCCGACGACCAGCAGCTTCTCGGGGACCGATTCGAGTGCGAGCGCGTCTTTCGAAGAGAGGATGTGTTCCCCGTCGAACTCGAAGCCCGGGACCGCCATCGGTCGGCTTCCCGTCGCAACGATGGCGTGTTCGAACGACAGCGACTCCGAGCCCTGCCCCTCGCCGCCGTGAGCGACTCGGACCGTCCCGTCGTCGACGAACTCGGCAGTGCCCTCGATCAGATTGACGCCGGCGTTCTTGCACAGCGATTCGACGCCTCGTGTCAGCCGTGTGACGACGCCGTCCTTCCACTCTGTCATCCCGGCCATGTCGACGGCCGGGTCCGCGAACACGCCCATCTCCTCGGCCTGCCGGGCATCGTGGGCGACGTCCGAGGCCGAGATGAGTGCTTTCGAGGGGATACAGCCGTGGTTCAGACAGGTCCCGCCGTAGGCGTCCCGCTCAACGAGCGTCGTGTCCAGTCCCAGTTGTGCGCCCCGGATGGCGGCAACGTAGCCGCCCGGACCGCCGCCGATAACAAGCAGTTCCGTTCCCGTAGTGACATCTCCGACGACCATAGCGGTGCCTTGTCCGGGTCCGTGAAAAGCTATCGCCCTTCACCTTGGTGACGTGTCTCGCCTCCGCCGCCGATACAGGTAGTAGCCGACGACCGGCACCGACACCACAAACGTCGCGAACAGTGTTGTTCCGACAGCGTGGACGATGCCGGCGAGCGCAGACAGCGGTGTCGGGGACCAGTCTCGGTCAGTCTGCCGGAGCTGTCGACTGTAGAAAAAGAGGCCGACCGTGAGAAGCAGGCTGAACAGTACACTCGCCCAACTGGCGAGGACGGTCAGGGCAAACGCGCCGAGAAACGTCCCGAGATTCCCATCACTGACTGACCCCGACGAAACGACCAGCGCCATTCCTAGTCGGGAGAGGGCGGCACAGCCCGGAACCAGCACAAACAGCGCGGCTAATCCGTACCAGATTCATGTGTCTCGCGTGGCGGGCAGCACGAATCGTGTCTGTCCTGTGACCTGTCTGGTTTTCCGTTGCGACCCGGCAGCTACTCCAGCAGGAGTCGCGTTGGGTCCGCCAGATACTCCTTGAGCGTGTTGACGAAGCGCGCCGCGTCGGCCCCGTCGATGACGCGGTGGTCGATTGCCAGCGAGAGTGGGAGCGTGGGTTTCGCGACGACCTCGCCGTCTTCGGCCACCGGCCGCTCTTTCAGCGCTCCGATACCGAGAATCGCCGTCTCGGGGACGTTGATGATCGGGCTGGCGTACTCGCCGCCGATGGCTCCGAAGTTCGTGACGGTGAACGTCCCGCCCTGCATCTCCGACCGCTCGATGTCCCGCTCTCGGGCCCGTCCGACGAGGTCGTTGATCTCGTCTGCGAGTTCGACCAGCCCCTTCCCGTCCACGTCGTCGACGACCGGCACGACCAGTCCGTGGTCGGTCGCTGCCGCCACGCCGATGTTGTGGACGTCTCTGTAGACGATTTCCTCGTTTTCGGTGTCAAGCGCGGTGTTGAGCACCGGGTGCTGGTCCAGCGCCGCGGCGACGCATTTCACCACGAAGGGCGTGTACGTCAGGGTGACATCACGTTCTTCGGCGAGTGGGGCGAGCCGCTCACGGGCCTCGACGAGGCCAGACACGACGACCTGGTCGTGGTGGGTCGCGTGGGGCACCTCTCTCCGGGACCGAGCCATCTGTTCGCCGATGGACCGACGGACGCCACGGTACGGTTCGCGGCGTTCGCCGTCGCCTGTCTCGACGGCCGTCGCGTCGGCCCCAGTGCCGCCCGCCTCGGCTGCCGTCCCTGCCGCGCCACCTTCGGCACTGACAGCTTCGGCATCGGCTGCCTGTGCGGCCTGCTGGGTCTCCGCGTACGTCCGAACGGCCGATTCGTCGACGTAGGGCTGGCCGTCCCGCGTCTGGTCAGTCGGGACGGCGTCGATGTTCACGCCGAGTTCGCGGGCGGCCTTTCTGGTGGCCGGCGTCGCCAGCGTCTGGTCGCGGCTGGCGGCCTCCTGTCCGTCCCCGGAGACACTTCTGACGGCTGACTTGACAGCATCCCCGTCGCCTGTATCGCCCGTATCGTCGACCTGCGAAACTACTGCGGTCGGGCCGTCCCCGTCGTCCGACGCCTTC
Organism: Haloarcula sp. Atlit-120R; assembly: GCF_003665885.1. Classification (NCBI taxonomy): domain Archaea; kingdom Methanobacteriati; phylum Methanobacteriota; class Halobacteria; order Halobacteriales; family Haloarculaceae; genus Haloarcula; species Haloarcula sp. Atlit-120R. The sequence continues at coordinate 1,365,914 of NZ_QPLN01000001.1, forward strand.
GAGACAACCGACGTCGGACCGTCGTCACTGCCAGCCGTCTCGCCGGCTGATGCCGTGGCCGCCTCGACATCTCCCTCGGTGACGCGGCCGCCCGGCCCGCTCCCGTCGACGGCCGCGATGTCGACCCCTTTCTCACGGGCGAGCCGGCGCACGCTCGGCGAGGCGAACACGCGACCGTCGGCCGTGGTTGCGTCCGACTGGTCCGGTGCATCGGCCGCTGTGGCTTCGCCCGCACCGCTATCGGCCTGTGCTGTGTCGGCACCCGCCGATTCAGCCTCATCCGTACCCCCAGCCGCCGCGTCAGCCGATTCGCCGTCGCCCGCTTCCTCGATAGTGACGAGCACCTCACCGGTCTGTACCATCTCGCCGACTTCGGCGTGCAGTTCCCGTACGACGCCGTCGACCGGCGACGGCACGTCGACGGCGGCTTTATCGGTTTCTACCTCCGCGAGGACCTGATCCTCGGTGACGGCGTCGCCCGGCGAGACGTGCCAGGTCAGCACCTCACCCTCTGCGACCCCTTCCCCGAGGTCCGGGAGATTGAACTCGAACATGCGTCAGAACTCCACTGCCTCTCTGATACCGTCTTTGATGCGGGCGGGTTCGGGGAGGTAGTAGTCCTCCAGCGCGTACAGCGGGTACGGCACGTCGAAGCCGGTCACCCGGGTCACAGGGGCCTCCTGATACAGCAGGACTTCCTCCTGAATCGTGGCGATGATTTCGCCGGCCAGCCCGCCGGTCTTGGGGGCTTCGTGAACGACGGCCGCTCGCCCGGTCTTCTTGAACGACTCGACGATGGCGTCGGTGTCCATCGGCGACAGCGTTCGCAGGTCGATCACTTCGGCGTCGATGCCCTCCTCGGCCAGTTCTTCGGCAGCTTCGACCGTCGGCCGGGTCATCGCGCCCCAGGTGAACACGGACACGTCGCTTCCCTCACGGCGGGTCTTCGCTTCACCCAACTCAACCGTGTATGGGTCGTCGGGGACCTCCTCGCGGAACGACCGATAGATAAGCTTCGGTTCGAGGAAGATGACAGGGTCCGGGTCCCGGATAGCCGCCGTCAGCAGCCCCTTTGTCTCCTTCGGCGTCGACGGGACGACCACCTTCAGCCCCGCCTCGTGAACGTAAAACGCTTCCTTGGATTCGGAGTGGTGTTCCGGCGCGCGGATGCCACCGCCGTACGGTGCGCGGACAGTAAGCGGGCAGTTGTATCGGCCGCGGCTCCTGTTCCGAAGCCGGGCGGCGTGGCTGACAATCTGGTCGAATGCGGGGTACATGAACCCTGAGAACTGCATCTCCGGAACCGGCCGGAGCCCGTAGGCGGCCATGCCGATGGCCGTCCCGACGATACCGGCCTCCGCGAGCGGCGTGTCGATGACTCGGTCGTCACCGAACTCCTCATGCAGGCCCTGTGTCGCCCGGAAGACGCCGCCGTTCTTCCCGACGTCTTCCCCCATCACGACCACGTCTTCGTTCCGTTCCATCTCGCCGTAGAGCCCGTCACGGACGGCCTGTACGAGCGTCAAACTCTGTGTCGCTGCGTCCTGTGTACTCATTCCAGTAGCACCTCGTCGCCGTGTCGCTCGCGCAGTTCTTCGAGGTAGGTTAGCTGCTGTTCGAGTCGCTGTGGCATCTCCGCGTACACGTCCGCGAACATCTCCTCCGGTTTCGGTCGCTCGGTCGCCTCGGCCTCGTCGATGGCTGTGGCCACCTCATCCTGAACCGATTCGTCGATAGCGTCGACCCGTTCGTCGTCAAGCAGGCCCCGGTCCCGGAGGAACGTCTCCATCCGCGGGATAGGGTCTTTCTGCTTCCAGCGTTCGACCTCGCTGTCGTCGCGGTACACTGACGGGTCGTCGGCAGTCGTGTGTGCGCCAAAGCGGTACTGCACCGCCTCGATCATCGTCGGGCGGAGCCCGTCCCCGGGCGGGTCGTGCGCCTTCTCGACGGCCTCCCGAGTCACCTGATACACCGCCAGCGGGTCCATGCCGTCGACCTGCACGCCGTCGAAACCGTAGGCGTTGGCCTTCTGTGCGAGCGTCTCGCTGGCGGTCTGGCGCTCCCGCGGCACCGAAATCGCCCACTGATTGTTGTTACAGAAAAACACCGCTGGAACGTCGAACACGCCCGCGAAGTTCAGGCCTTCGTGGAAGTCGCCCTCGGAGGTCGCACCGTCCCCGAAGTACACGAGGACAGCGGTGTCATCGCCCTTGAGTTTCGATGCCCACGCGGCCCCGGTTGCGTGCGGAATCTGCGTCGCAATTGGGACTGCAAAGGAAAACGCCTGCACGTCCTCCGGCGGCGAATTACCCGACTCAGACCCCATCCAGTACAACAGGTCGTCGGCCAGGGGCCATCCCTTGACGTACATCGCGAGATGTTCTCGGTAGCTCGGGAAGGCCCAGTCGCCGTCTCGCAGCGCGAAGGCGCTGCCGACCTGCGAGGCCTCCTGTCCAGACATCGGGGGGTAGGTTCCCATCCGGCCCTGCCGTTGCAAACTCACCGCCCGCTGGTCGAAGTGCCGGCCGAGTTTGAGATACCGGTACATCTCAACCAGTTCGTCGTCCGAGAGGTCTGGGACGGTTGCGCCGTCGACTACTGTTCCGTCTTCGTCGAGAATCTGTACCCTGTCCGCTGGGTCGCGCTGGAGGACACTCATAGAAACCGCCTCCCTCGAAGTGGCATACGCCGACTGTTCACTCGCACTACGTTTAGAGCTTTCGCGGCGCTGAAAAATATATCCGACGTGGGTATTACTGACTATATGGGCGCTTCAGATGTTCTAAGGCATCTTTAATTCTGGAAAATTTATCACCGATAACTCGGATGTATCAGTCGGTGTGGGCCCGGACCGACGACGCGTCGAACCCGGTGTCTGCCGTACTCGTCGCTCGCAGGGCCGACCAGCCGCCGGGATAGGCCGGTCCGATGTTTCGGCTCAGTCCACGAGCGTCCCCAGCGGGAGCGGCTCTAGCCCCGCGTCCCTGACCGCGTCGCGCAGAACGGGGACGCGCTCGCGGAGTTCCGCCGGCGCGTGGCTGTCGGTACCGAGGACGAACTCGACGCCGGCCTCGCGGAACACGTCGAGGACCGCCGGGTCGGGGTGGACCCGGCCCAGCGAGCGGTGGACCCGGCCCGCGTTTAGTTCGGGGACCGTCCGCGAGTCCGCGAGCGCCGCGGCGACGCGCTCGTAGTCCTCGCGGGTGGTGTACCGCCGGAGCGCCCCCATCCGCTCGGGGAGGTCAAGGTGACCGAGCACCTCGAACAGCTCCGACTCCACGAGCGAGACGACGGCGTCGTAGTACCGCTCGACCGCCGCGCGCCGGTCCGCGCCGTCGAGGTCGGCGTACTGGCTGGCGCTGGTGTAGTCGTACGGCCCCGCGAAGTGGACGCTGCCGATGGTGTAGGCGAACTCGGCACGGTCGAGGAACGCCCCGATACGGGCCTCGTCGCCCTCAACGTAGCTCACCTCGGCGGCGTCGTACAGCCGCAGGTCGGTCCCCGCTCGCGCTTCGTCGATGACCGCCCGCCGGTCGGCGTACGTCTCGACGAGGTCGTAGCGCTCGCGCCGCCCGAACGGGTCGTCGGTCACGATGCAGTGGTCCGTGAGCCCGAGCGCGTCGAGCCCGGCGGCCTCGGCGGCCGCGACCATGTCGCCGAGCGCCGACCCGTCGGAGAACGTCGTGTGGGCGTGTCCGTCGGCGTCCATCGCTCACTCGCCGCCGTCGCTCACGTCGACCAGGCGCTGGTCGACGAGCTTCGGGACGACCTCGCGGCTGTCGAAGTCGAGGGTGTACTCGTAGAGGTCGGTCCGCTTGACCTGGGGCTTTCGCTCGTACTTCGGCCCCTTCCCGAACGTGACCATCTCGCGGAACACCGCGCGCTGTTCTTCTGTCGGCGGACGCTCGTGGAGGTGTCGCGCGATGTACAGCCCCCCCGCGAGATCCTCGGGAGAGGGCTTGCCGTTCGACCCCGCGCCGACGAAGTACGCCCGGCGGTCGCTGTCCCTGAGGTGTTCGGCGACGGCCTTGCCGTTGGTCAGACCGCCGACGTACACGTCGACGTCGTCGCCGCCCGCGAGCCGGAGGTCGGTGACCGCGTTGCCGCCGTTGGTCGAGGTCATCGCCGTCGGTCGGCCGGCCACGTCCACGTCCTGGACGAAGCTCGGCGAGTTGAAGAAGTCGTAGCCTTCCTCGCCCTCGTAGTTCGGCCCGGAACTGCCGCCGATTTTCGCGCGGGGGTGTTCGGCCTTGAAGTCGGGCTCGTTGCCTCGCTCTTCGGTGATGTAGATGTACTCCGCCCCGTTGGCGAACAGTTCGGGGACCGTCGTCGAGAACTGGGCCACGTCGACGACGACGTAGTTGCCCGGCTCGGGGTCGTCGGGAATCTGTGCCCGCGCCGGAATCATCGTCTCCAGCAGTTCCGCTTCGAGGTCGTCTTCGCCGTCGGAAACCAAGCGCATATGTGCAGGTTTTCTCCACGTTATTTAATTCGAACTAAGAGTGCTATACCAGGCTGCATACGTCTATATAGCCGTTTTTTCGGCCGACGGGGTCCCTGCCGGTCGGGAGCGCCGGACGCTGGCGGCCGCGCTCACAGCGCGATGGCGATGACTGCGACCACGGCCAGCGACCCGGCGAAGAACCCGACGTCGCGGGGCCGGACCCGCATGTCGGCCAACTGCAGTTCCTTGCTCGCCTCGTCGTGCAGGGAGTGTGAGAACCCCCGCGTCTCCATCGCTTCGACGGTGACCCGGCTGCGCTTCGCGACGTTGAATATCATCGGATAGAACGCCCGCATCGACGTTTTCAGCAGGTAGGCGTAGTGTCGCCACCGGAAGCGGCCCGGCGACTCCGGCGCGGCGCTGCGGAGCCGATAGGCGTTGACGAGGTCGTGGTACTCCTCGAACAGCACCGGCAGCATCCGGTAGCCGTACGTGATGAGGAACGTGAACTGCCGGGGGATGCCGAGGCTCCGAAGTCCCCGCGCGAGCGTCTTCGGCCCCATGCTGGAGAAGACGGCCAGGCTCGACACCGAGATGATGGTCAGTTTCAGCGTGAACGGAATCAGCGCCCGTATCGCGGCCAGCGGGTCGCCCGTGAACGCGGTCACGACGGCGTACGACGCCAGCGTCGAGGCGACGGTAAACGCCATCAGCGCGACCAGAAAGAGGCTCACCCGGGAGGCGTACGCGAGCAGCGAGACGAACGCCAGCAGGGCCAGCAGGACCCCCACGTCGTAGAACAGCCACGGGACGAACAGGAAGACGACGTACCACAGCAACAGCACGCGGGGGTCCAGTCGGTGCAGGAACGACCCCTCGTTCTCGTAGGCCGTCTTCAGCAGGTCGTTCTTGATGGCGTCGACCGAGGTGGCGTCCCGGAGCCCGTCGAGGTACGTCATCGCTCGGCCTCCGCGGCGGCGCTCTCGGCGGTTTCAAGCCGACTCGCGAGGTCTTCCACGGTCAACGGCGCGGGCGAGAGCCCGAGGCGCTCGCTCAGCCGGACGACCTGCGGTGGTCGCAGGCTCGCCCGTTCCAGCGTCTCGGCGTCCGAAAAGACCGTCTCCGGCGGTCCGTCGGCGATGACCCGGCCCTCGTCGAGGACGACGACGCGGGTCGCCCACGACGCCGCCAGTTCGAGGTCGTGGGTCGCGACGACGACCGTCTCGACGCGCTGGCCCGCCCGGTCGATGGTCCGCCCGACCTCCGCCCGACTCGCCAGGTCCAGGCTCCCCGTCGGCTCGTCGAGCAGGACGATAGAGGGGTCCGTCGCCAGCCCGATGGCCAGCGAGGCGCGCCGTTGCTGGCCGACGCTCAGCAGGCGGCCGTCGCGGTGCTGGAGCGCGTCGAGGTCGAGGAACTCTATCACGTCGTCGACCCGCTGGTCCACGTCCGGGTACCCACGGTCGCGGAGGTAGTGGGCCACGTCGGCGCGCACCTCGTCCTCGATGAACATCTCCTCGGGGTTCTGGTGAACGTACACCACGTCCTCGGCGAGCGTCTCCGGCAGCGCCGCCCCGGCGTCGACGCCGTCGACGGTCACCTCGCCCGCGTCGGCGCGCTCGATGCCGGTGACGAGGCGCAGCAGCGTCGACTTGCCCGCGCCGTTGCTTCCGACGAGGACGACCCGCTCGTCCGGGTAGAGGTCCAGCGAGAGGCCGTCGAGCGCCTGTCGCGTCCCTTCGCGGAGCGTCTCGTAGCTGTGGGACACGTCCGTGAGCGAGATGACCGGCTCCCGCCCGGCGTCGGCCGCGGCGGACGCGGGGGACGGTTCGACCGCGCCGTCTGCTCGCGCGCCGCCGGCCGCCCGCCCTTCGAACCGCGCCGCGCCGTCGGCGACGGTCACGGGGAGGTCCCCGTCGCCGTCACACACCCGCTCGGCGACGCGGGTCACCTGCGGCGGGTGGACGTCCTGTGCCCGGAGGTCGTCGAGCCTGTTCAGCGCGTCCTCTACCGGGAGCTTCCACTGGACCGCTCCATCGGCGACCAGCACGACGCTCTCGCAGTACTCCGCGATGAACTCGGTGTGGTGTTCGATGGTGACCACCGTCTTCCCGTGGTCGGCGTTGAGGTCGGTGAGGTGCTCGTAGGTCGACCGGGCGTTGACGGGGTCCAGTTGGGCCGCCGGCTCGTCGACGACGAGTATCTCGGGGTCGAGCGACAGCGCCGCCGCGAGGGCGACGAGGTGCTTCTGACCGCCCGATAGCTCCCAGATGAACCGGTCTTCGAGCCCGTCGAGGTCCAGCAGGTCGAGTGTGCGGTGGACCCGCTCGCGGTAGTCCTCCCGGCCGTAATTCAGCGGCGCGAACGCCACCTCCTCGAACACCGTGGGGTTGACCAGCTGATTGTCGAACTCCTGGAACACGTAGCCGACGTGCTGTGAGAGTTCGGCGACCGAACTGCTCGCGGTGTCGAGCCCGGCGACCGTGACGCGCCCGTCGAACGTCCCCTCGTAGAAGTGGGGGACGATGCCGTTGAACGACTTACAGAGGGTCGTCTTGCCGGAGCCGTTCCCGCCGACGACGGCGACGAACTCGCCCGGCTCGATGGTCACGTCGGCCCCGTCGAGGACGTTCTCGTCGGTCCCGGGGTAGCGAAACGACAGGTCGTCGACGACGATGGCGGCGTCGTGTGTTTCGTCCATCGCTGTTCAGGACGGCCGCTGGGTCGCTCGGTACCAGACGACGGCGGCGACGACGGCCGAGACCGCGATGGGGACCGCGATGAAGGTCTGGCCGTACACCTCCAGGAATTCGGGCTCCCAGACGACGTTTATCGCGCCGCCGACCTCGCTGGCCGCTTCGGCGACGAACGCCAGCGGGAAGGCCACAAGCATCGCGAGGAACGCCTTCGCGGAGAACCCGCGCCACATCGAGGCCCCGCGCTCGCCCTCGTAGGGCTCCATCCCCAGCAGCGGTTCGACCTTGCCGTGGAGCTTCGGGTAGAGGTACAGCGCCGGGATGACGCCGAAGACGATGCCGGTGATGACCATCTGCGTGACGAGGTCGACGGCCTCCAGCACGAGGATGCTCTCGGGGAGCCCGGGGACGGCCTCCAGTTCCTCGACGCCGACGTACACCTTGCCGATGTCGATGAACATCGCGAAGAACTCCTCTAAGCCCTCCGCGAGGAACACGACGAGGGCGAGTTGAGTCGTGTTCTCCGGGTCCTGCAGGAGCTTCGCGGCGAAGTAGTAACAGACCGGAATCAGGAGGAGCCCCTCCATCGCCCCGAGCCCGTCGAACTCGCCCAGCAGGATTTCGCCGAACACGATTTCGCCGACCGGGACGGCGAGCGCCGCCCAGTAGGTCCGAAAGAGGAGGACCAGGACGACGGGGATGAAGACGAACTCACCGACCCCGAGTTCGAGCGGCCCCAGCGTGAACTCCGGGAGTATCTCTGTCACGGCGTTTTGCAACCCCGTGAGGGACATGACGAGGATGAACACCATCATGTCCTGTTTGTCGAACGTGAACCAGCTCTCTGACGCGGTCGACGTTGCGCTCATGCTTCAGCCCAACCGACATCTGGTTCCCTATTTGAACGCTTATAATAGTACTCTGATAGCTATTGGTCGACAACAGCTCTGTATACGTCTATATGGCGATACGTTCGAACAATTGCTCTCGGCACTCCGTCGCTCGCCACGCGCAGGCAGTACGCTACGAGCCGGTCTATATATTCCAATGTCGTCGATAGAGTGCTCATAGTCACCCTTAGATGGCCGCTTCGAGGACGATACGACGATGCGTCCGCTCTCGGACGGGAGTGACTGGGAGACCTTCGCCGACACCTACTGGCCCGCCTGCGCCGTCGTCGCCGGGTCCGCGCTGTACGTCCTCGTCCAGTTGCTCCTCTGGCCCTGGGAGACCGCCCACGCGCTCCCCGACGTCGTCGGCGAGGGCGCGGTCGTGCTCGCGCTCCTCGCGGCCGTCTTCGTCGTCCAGCGCATTCCGGAGCGGCGACTGTACCGCCCGCTGATGGGCGGGCTCACCGTCTTCCACCTGTTCGCGCTGACGGACTTCCTGGACGAGTTCGTCAGCCCCCCGAACGCCTACGGGCTCCTGTTCGAGAACGGCGCGCAGGCGGTCGGCACCGTCCTGCTGGTCGTCGGCATCTACCGCTGGACGGTCGCTCGCCGGGAGCGAGAACAGGAACTCCAGTCCCGGACCGACCAGCTGGAGGTGCTGAACCGCCTTCTCAGGAACGACGTCCGGAACGACACGATGGTCATCCGGGGGTGGGCCTCGGTGCTCCAGCGCGAGGCGGGGGCCGATGCCGACGACCGCCTCGGCCGAATCGTTGCCGCCGCGAACGGCATCATCGACCTGACCGAGACCACCGAGGAGTTCACGGACGCGCTGACGACGGCCGAGACGGTCGACCTCGAACGGCGGTCGCTGGCCCCGACCATCGAGGGCGAGGTCGAGAAGCTACGGGCCCGGTACGACGGCGCGCGGGTCGAAATCGACGGCTCGCTCCCCCGCGTCGACGTGGTCGCCCACAGCATGCTCCCCGCCGTCTTCCGGAACCTCCTGACGAACGCCGTCGAACACAACGACGCGGCGACGCCGACAGTCCGCGTCAGCGCCGAGCGGGTCGGCGACGCCGTCCACGTCCGCGTCGCCGACAACGGGCCGGGGATTCCCGACGACCGGAAAGACGCCGTCTTCGCCAGGACCGAGTCCGGCGACGGGCCGCCGACCTCCGGGTTCGGGCTCTATCTCGTCAAGACTCTCGTCGCGGAGTTCGGCGGCGACGTTCGGGTCGCCGACGCCGAGACCGGGGGTGCCGTCTTCACCGTCGTGTTGCGGGTCGCCAGCAGCGGCCCGCTCCCCGATTTCGACCCGGTGGACGCACGCTCGCCTCGCTAAACGGTTTAGTGTTCGCTTGCCGTACCCTCGGCTGTGACCGACACCGACGCGACGAGCGGGTCGAAGCGGGGGCCCGAGAACAAGGTCAGCAGGCTCATCGACGAGTACGACCTGGACGGCGTGGGCGCGACCCTCGAACGCCGCTGGACCGCCGACGGCGACGCGGGGGCCAGCCTCCGCGAACTGGCGACCGAGTTCAACCATCGCCTCGTCGAGGCGGCCCTCGCCGCGGAGAACGAGGCCCCGCTCGACGGCGAAGCGGCGAACCTGTACCGCCTGCTCACGGACGACGAGGCGTCGACCGGCGCGCGCACCAAGGCCCGCCACCGCCTCCGCCGGAGCGGCCTCGACGTCGACGCCCTCCGCTCCGACTTCGTCTCGCACCGCGCCGTCCGCTCGTATCTCACCTCCTGTCGCGGAGTGACGCCGCCGTCGGAGCGGGCTGACGACGGTGACGCCCTCGACCGCCGGAAGCGGAGCCTCGACAGGCTCGTCGGCCGACTCGAACGCGTCACCGAGGGGACCGTCCAAGACCTCTCGAACGCGGGCGAACTCACCGTCGACGACGCCGACGTGTACGTCGACGTGCAGGTCCACTGCCCGACCTGCGACGCGCAGTACGAACTCCACGACCTGCTCTCGCGGGGCGGCTGTGACTGCCAGTAGGTCGCCGTCGGGTGATTTCGCCGCTGACTCGAAACCCGTTCCACACGTACGGCTGTAACAGGATTTGCGGGCCTCGGCCGGACCGGCGACTGGCTGCACGTCCGGCTGTTTCGACGAGTCCGCGAAACCCGTTCCAGTCGTACGGCTGTAACGGGTTTGCCGCTCGGACGGAAACGACTTTCAGCGGTTCGCGCCTGGGCTGACGCATGGCTCCGTCCTCCGAGACGGCGGAACTGCACGTCGAGAACGTCGGCGGTATCGAATCGACCGAGGTGACGCTCGCTGCCGGCGTCTCGATTCTCACGGGACGGAACGCGACGAACCGGACCTCGCTCCTCCAGGGCCTGATGGCCGCGCTGGGCAGCGAAGCGCCGTCGCTGAAAAGCGACGCGGCGGCGGGCTCGGTGGAACTCACCCTCCGTGGCGAGTCGTACACGCGCACGCTCACGCGCGAGGACGGCGCGGTCACGTTCGACGGGTCGCCGTACCTCGACGCGGACGTGACCGTCGCCGAACTGTTCGCGTTCCTGCTGGAATCAAACGAGGCGCGACAGGCCGTCACCGAGGACGCGGCCCTCCGTGACGTCCTCATGCGGCCGGTCGACACCGAGTCTATCCAGCGCGACATCGAGTCTCTGCGCTCGGAACGCCGGGAAATCGGTCGGCGGCTCGAGGAACTGTCGTCGCTGGAGTCGGACCTGCCGGACCTGCGGGCGCGCCGGGACGAACTCGACGCGGAAATCGAGTCGACCGAGGCCGACCTGGAGGCGGCGCGCCGGGACCTCGACCGGACGACCGCGGCCGACGGCGACCCGACCGACCGGCTCGAGACGCTGCAGGACCTGACGACGGAACTCGACCAGGTCGAGTTCGAACTCGAAGCGGAACGGGACAGCCTCGACGCCGTCCGCGAGGAGTGTGCGGACCTCGAACGGTCGCTCTCGGACCTCCCGGCGGCCCCCGAAGAGGAACTGGACGCGGTGGCGTCCGAGCTGTCCGACTGCCGTGAGCGGAAACAGCGCCTCGACTCCGACATCACGGAGCTCCAACAGACCATCCAGTTCAACGAGCGCCTGCTCGAGGGCGACGACCGCTCGATTCCACGGCCGCCGACCGCGGACCGGTCGGAGTCCGACGGGGTCGTCTGCTGGACCTGCGGGTCGGCCGTCGACCCCGCCGACATCGAGCGGACGGTCGACCAGCTCCGGACGCTCCAGTCGGAGCGCCGCGAGGAACGCGCCGCGGTCAGCGAGCGCATCGACGCGCTGCTCGACCGACAGGCGGAGCTCCGGGAGAGCAAGCGCCAGCGCGAGGACCTCGAAAACCGGCTGGACGAACTCACGGCCGAACGCGACGACCGCGCCCGCCGCGTCGAGGAACTTCAACAGCGCCGTGAGGACCTCCGGAGCGAGGTCGAGGCGGTCCGGGAGTCGGTCGGCGGCCCCGACGCGCCGGCCCAGTCCGACACGCTCGACCGACACCGCGCCGTCAACCGCCTGGAGTTCGAACTCGAACAGCTCCGGTCCGACCGGGCGACCGTCGCCGAGGACATCGACGCCCTGCAGCGCGAACTCGACCAGCGCGAGGACCTCGTCGCTCGGCGGGACGACATCGACGCGGAGATAGCGTCGCTTCGGGGGCATATCGAACGCCTCGAACGGGCCGCGGTCGCGGAGTTCAACGACCACATGAGCCAGGTGCTGGACGTCCTCGACTACTCGCGGCTCGCCCGCATCTGGATCGAACGACAGCCCGAGGAAGACGGGTCGGGGACCGGGCTCCCCGAGAGCGAGTTCGTCCTCCACATCGTCCGCCGGACCGACGACGGAACGACCTACGAGGACGTCATTGAGCACCTCAGCGAGTCCGAGCGCGAGGTCACGGGGCTGGTGTTCGCCCTCGCCGGCTACCTCGTCCACGAGGTGTACGAGACGGTCCCGTTCATGCTGCTGGACTCGCTGGAAGCCATCGACTCGGAGCGAATCAGCGACCTGGTGGGGTACGTCAGGCCATACACGGACTTCCTCGTCGTCGCGCTCCTCCCCGAGGACGCGCAGGCGCTCCCGGACTCCTACCACCGGATTCGAAACGTCTGACGGCGGTCAGGCGCTCCGCGCCCTCTCGCGGGCCTCGGCGGGGTCGTCGCCGTCGCGCAGGACGCTCTCGACGAACAGTTCGCCCGCCCGGTACGACGAGCGGACCATCGGCCCCGAAGCGCAGTACAGGAAGTCGAACTCCTCCTCAGCGACCTGCCGCCAGGTGTCGAAGGCGTCCGGGTGGACGTACTCCGAGACTTCGAGGTGCGAGCGGGAGGGCTGGAGGTACTGGCCGAACGTCACCACGTCGACGCCGGCCTGCCGGAGGTCCGACAGCGTCTGGTACACCTCGTGGGCGTACTCGCCGACGCCAAGCATCAGGCTGGTCTTCGTGTACACGTCGCTCTCTCGGTCGACCTGCCGGAGCACCGAGAGGGACTGCTCGTAGCCCGCCCGACGGTCCCGGACCGGCCACTGGAGGCGGTCGACCGTCTCGATGTTGTGGGCGATGACGTCCGGGTCGGCGTCTATAATCTTCCGGACGAGGTCCGGCTCACCCTGAAAATCGGGGATGAGACACTCGACGAGGATTGACGGGTCACGCTCTTTGATGGCCCGGATCGTCTCGGCGAAGTGGCCCGCGCCCTGGTCGGGCAAGTCGTCGCGGTCGACACTCGTCAGTACTACGTAGTCCAGCCCGATATCCGCGACAGCGTCGGCCACCTGTTGTGGCTCGTCAGGGTCCAACGGCTCCATCCCGCCCGTCTCCACGTCACAGAAGTTACAGCCCCGCGAACAGCGGTCGCCCATCAGCATGAACGTGGCTGTCCCCGGTCCGTCGCGCCCGCTCCAGCACTCCCCGAGGTTGGGGCAGTTAGCCTCCTCACAGACCGTGTTGAGGTTTCGATCCCGGAGCGTCTGCTTGATATCGGTGAACCGCTCGCCCGACGGTGGCCGCATCTTCAGCCAGTCAGGCTTGCGCGAACGACTCATTATCCGGAGTTCGGTTCGCCCGGTGAAAAACGTGCGGGGCTCACGCGGTCTCCCGTATAGCGTGTGAACGACAATCGACTGGTCCGGCAACCGGATCGAAACGGTGGTCGGCGGCGTACTTCCGAGCACTCACTTTGCTGTCCGCGTTGCCGGCTCATGCCCGACAGACGGCAAGCATGTGTGCGGACATGTCGACGGCGGTCCGGTCCGTCCGGAGTTCGTCGACGAGCGCTCGGACACCGGCCCGCTCGCGCGCTGACAGCTCGTCAGCGGTTCCCCGGAGCGGGGCGGCGGCAAGTACCGACGCCAGCCCTTCCAGCCCGACCAGCGTCTCGACGGTTGCTCCGCCCGCCTCTAGCAGCGCCTCGAACTCGTCGGCACGGAAAAAATGGGTCTCGGTGAACGCCGCGTCGTGACCGAGTTGCGCCACGAACGGACGGTCGTAATCGCCCGTTTCGGCCAGTTCGGCCGCATGGACAAGGTGGTCCGACCCGCCAACCAGCGAGAGCACCAGCCAATTGAGCCGCCCCATAACGGATGCAAACACTGGACACGCAGCTTTTGTCACCCGCATAAGCTCCTGCACGGCAGCCACGCGTCCGTCGGCGTCGAGCACGTGCGAGAGCGGCCCACCCAGACACAGCGTCGCGTCGAATGCGTCCCGGTCGAACTCGAGGTCGCGTACGTCCCCCGCCCTGACGGTCACCCGCTCCTCGTGCCCGTGCTCGGCGATCTTCTTCTGTGCGAGAGCCCGCTGGCCCTCGCTGGGGTCGACGAGCGTGACATCGTACCCTTGTTCGGCCAGCCAGACGGCGTACCGACCAGCGCCGCCGCCCACGTCGAGGACGCGTCCCGTGTCGGGGAGGGTCGCTTCGAGCTGTTCGACGGTCCCCGTCCACTCTAACTGCCCGTGTAGCGTGGCCGCCAGACGGTCCCACTCGCTCTCGTCGTTCTCGTCGTAGTAGTCTTCGGGGTCGCTGAGGGGCACGCTTGCGCACTGTCAGCCGGCCGGGTTAATCTTTGGGCAGGCGTGTGAGGCGCTCACAGCGGGCAGCTACGCAATGGCTCCGGAACTATATCTTCTCCCACACTTCGGTTCCCCCATAGAAACGCCTTTGCCGTCGCGGAACTGCGACTGTGACGTGCCATCCCGAACCGACAGCGAGCCGACTGTGGCGGTCGCGGAGGTGCTCCCCGAGTTTGCCGACGCCTTCCCCTTCGAGGAGTTCAACCGGATGCAGTCGGCGGCCCTGCCGGCCCTGCTGAACCGCGACGACAACGTCGTCGTCAGCGCGCCGACGGCCAGCGGGAAGACCGCGCTGGCGGAACTGGCCATCTGCAAGACCCTCGCCGAGGACGGGACCGCGCTCTTTCTCGCGCCGTTGCGTGCGCTCACCAACGAGAAAGAGAGCGAGTGGGAACGGTTCGAGGACCTGGGCTACTCCGTCTACGTCGTCACCGGCGAGCGGGACCTGAACCCCCGCCGCGCCGAGCGGGCCGACATCCTCGTGATGACGCCGGAGAAGGCCGACTCGGCCACCCGGAAACACGAGACCAGCCGCTACTCCTTTATCACTGACGTGGACTGCTGTGTCATCGACGAGGTCCACCTGCTGGACTCGGACCGTCGCGGGGCGGTGCTCGAAGTCACCGTCTCGCGCCTGCGCCGGCTCTGTGACCCGCGTGTCGTGGCGCTGTCGGCGACGATGCCGAACATCGACGACGTGGCTGACTGGCTAGACGCTCCCGACGAGACCACCTTCGCCTTCGGTGAAAAGTACCGCCCGGTCCCACTCAACGCCGACGTGAAGACGTATTCCCACGGCGAGAACGCCTTCGCCGACAAGTACCGCCGGCTCTACCGGGCGCTGGACCTCGCCGAGCCACACATCCGCGAGGAGGGTCAGGCGCTCGTGTTCGTCTCCTCGCGGCAGGATACCGTCCAGGCCGCGAAGAAGGCCCGCGACGAAATTGTCGAGCGAGATATTCCGATGGGCGCACGCGGAGACTACGACTTCCACAACGACGCCGCGGACCTCTCGAACGACACGCTCCGCCAGTCCGTGCTCGACGGCGTCGGCTTCCACCACGCCGGCCTCGCGCGTGAGGACAAGAACCGCGTCGAGCAGTGGTTCAAGGAGGGGAAGATACAACTGCTGTTCTCGACGTCGACGCTGGCCTGGGGCGTGAACCTCCCCGCCCGCTGTGTCGTCATCCGCGACACCAAACTCCACGACCCGCTGGAGGGCGAGGTCGACATGAGCCCGCTCGACGTGCTTCAGATGCTCGGCCGCGCGGGCCGGCCCGGCTACGACGACATGGGCTACGCCTGGGTCGTCTGTGACCGTTCGGACGCCGACAAGTACCGCCGCCTGCTCCGTGACGGCAAGGAGATCGAGTCCCGGCTGGCGGCCGAACTCGACGCCCACCTGAACGCCGAAATCGCGCTCGGCACCATCGACGACGTGGACGACGTAATGGAGTGGCTCGGGACCACGTTTTACTACGCCCGCTCGCAGTCGGCCCCCGACGAATATGACGCCGGCAGCGATCTCCGAAACCGGGTCAGCGATACGCTCTCGGCGCTTGTCGACGAGGGCTTCGTCGAGCAGGACGGCCTCAACGTCGAGCCGACGCGACTCGGCCAGCTCGCCTCGAAGTTCTACCTCCGGCTGTCGACCGCACGCCGGTTCGCTGATGTCGCCGAACGGTGTCAGGACGCCGCGGACCCGGATTCCGCTGTCTCTGTTGACGCGGACGACCTGCTGACCGCGGTGGCCGGCGCGACGGAGTTCGACAGCGTCAGCGCCCGCTCCGACGAGGAGGACGCTGTCCACGCGGTGCTGGGAGACAGTGTCGACGACAGTCTCGACGCCGGCCAGCGGAAGGTGCTTGCCATCCTCCGCTCGGGCATGACCGGGACGACGCCGACCGAACTCAAAAGCGACGCGTGGGTCATCCGCCAGAACGCCCTGCGCCTGCTCGCGGCGATGCGGGAGTTCGTCGACACGCTCGGGCCGGCTCGCTACGCGAACCTGGCCTGCCGGGTCGAGGCCCGCGTTGAACACGGCATCAGTGCCGATGCGGTGGGGCTGACCGCCATCGACGGTGTCGGCAGCGGTCGCGCGGGCAAGCTCGCCGCCGCGGGCCTGTCCTCGCCCGCCGAGGTGGTCGAAGCCGGCGAAGACGGCCTCGTCCGTGCCGGACTCTCCGAAGGCGTCGCCGAGCAAGTGCTGGCCAACGCCCGGGACCTCCCTGTTGTCTCCATCGACTGGGGTGAGTTCCCCGAGACCATCGCGCCCGGTGACAACGATATGCGGGAGGTGACGGTGAAAAACACTGGTGGCAGTGCCCGTGCGGGCCTGCGGGTCACTGTCAACGGGCGTGAGATGACCGCCAAACCGTCGTATCTCGGTGAAGCGACGCTTCCGGTGGCCGTCTTCGGCGCGGACGCGGACGAACTCACGTTCACCGTCGAGGTCGCGTTCCCCGCGTTGCCGCTCCCGACGATAACCGAAACCCGGTCAGTTCTCGTTCGGTAATCGCCGTTTCGACTCCTGCTCTGAAACACGCTTAGAATGGCCGATAAAATTTATAAACACCTCTAAAAGCGTTACAGTGCTCTGTGAAACATCGCTGAAAGGTGCTGAAATCCGGTTAACATTCCGAAAAGAGCACGAATTCTCCCCAAGGGTCTGGCGTTTATATTGGGGTATGGGTTCTTACGAAGAACTGAGGAAGCCCACAATGTCCAGTGCATCGCCCTTCCGTTCCCCGATGGAAGCCGCCCCCAGTAGCGTCGCCCTCCGATCACTCGTTCGTCCCCTGCAATTCATCGCGTTCTGGCTGGCTATCGTTACGCCACTGGCATATCCGCCGCTACTGCTGGGCGGACTGGACAGTCAGAGCTTCCTCATCTTCGTGGGTGTCGTTGCCCTCAACATCTTCGGCCTCCTCGCGGGCCGCGGATACGGTGACCCCGCCTGACCTGGCCGGGTCTTTCCCCTCCACGCTGGCATTTCCTGCACACTGTTCTGTGCCTCTTGAACTTCTGCGCACCGTACTAACACCTGTCCGGTATTGCCTCTCGGTTTCTGGCTCAATTCTGTATCGGAGCGCCATACCGCTGCTTCTGCGTCTGTCATCTCTCCACTTCCGCACAGACTCGCAGCCGTTACACACTCCCTAACAGTACCTGTCGCAGCGACGCGGCATCGTCTGCGGTCTCGTGAACCATCGAGAGGTCCGTCTCGTCGCCGTCGCCACGGAACCCGACGGTCGTCATTCCGGCGGCGACGGCGGCGCGTGCGCCCGCGGTGGAGTCCTCGACGGCCCAGCAGTCCTCGGGCACAACGCCCAGCTCTGCGGCGCCCTGCTCGTAGATGTCCGGCTCCGGCTTCCCGGGACCGTCGATGTCATTTGCGCTGATGGCGACATCGAACTTCGAGAGGAGGTCGAAGCGTTCGTCGGCCACGTCGATCCAGGCCCATGGTGCGGAGGTCGTCAGCGCCAGTGCCACGCCGGCGTCCCGCAGGTCGTCGAGCAGTTCGTGTGCCCCGTCGAGGACGGTCGCTTTTTCGCCGTAAATCCGCTCGCCGTGCTCCTCGAACAGTCCCTCGAAGCCCTCGCGGCTGATTTCGAGGTCGTACTCGGCGTTCAGGTCCGGATACACCTCTCGGTAGTTCCGCCCGGTAATCGCGGACACCGGGATGTCGTCGTTCGGCGCGGCCGTCGGAAGGATATCCTCGCGCTGGGCACGGACCCAGTGGTCTTCAGACTGGACGAGGACGCCGTCCATATCGAAACAGACCGCAGCAGGCGGTTCACTCATTGCCTTGCTGTCACTCGGCGACGGCTTTGGCTGTTGTGACTCCGGCAGCGACGACCGCGCTGTGAAACCCCGTCCACCGCCTGAGGATTTAAATACCGAAACCCGGCCAGCCCAGTCCATGCACGACGGAACCCGTGTGATTGCTGGTGAATGTACGACCGTTTTCGAGGGCGCGCGCGAGCGAGAGCAGCGCGGTGATGTCCTCGTCGTCGTTAAACCGGACAACACTGTTCTGGTTCACGATGCCGAAGGATATCAGCCGGTCGCGTGGCTCACGCGCGCTGAAAGCGTCACCATCGACAACGGAGCGGTGACCGCCCGCGACGGCGACGAACTCCTCCGGGTGGTCACTCACGAGGAACACGGCAGTGGCCGCTATCCGGCCTCGAACGCCGGCGTTCCGGTGCGCGACTGTCCCGACTGCGCCGGGACGCTGGTTCGCACCCGTAGCGAGGTTACCTGTACCGGCTGTGACGCCGCCTATGGGATTCCGAGCGATGCCGCGGTCACTGGCGGTCGGTGTGACGACTGCGGACTCCCGACGCTTCGAGTGGAACGTGGGCGGGCGTTCGAACTGTGTCTTGACCGGGAGTGTGACTCACTAGACGACGCCGTTATTGCGGCCTTTGACCGTGAGTGGAGTTGTCCTCACTGTGACGGCGACCTGCTGATTCTCCGCCGTGGTGGCCTGCTCGCCGGCTGTGAACACTACCCCGACTGTGACACCGGCTTCTCGATGCCGTCCGGCGTCATCGTCGGTAACTGTGACTGCGGCCTGCCGCTGTTCGAAACCGCTGGCGGCACGCGATGTCTGGACAGTTCTTGCGCAGAACGGGAGTGAGCACTGACCCTCCGCATCCGCCCAACTCCGCTACCGGTTCGGACCCGCAGGGGCTTTGTCGTCGCGGGAGCCACGTCAGAGCATGGGACTAACGCTCGACGGTGATGTTGTCCGGGCCGGCTACGAGGCCCGCGAGCGGTTCTACGACTCGCGTGGCTACGGGAAGGTCCGCAACGGGGACCTCGACCTGGCCCCGGTGGAGGCCGCACACCTCCTTTACCGCGGAGATATCGAGAGCATCGACGGCATGGACTTCCGGGCGTTCCTCGGGTCGACGGCCGTTTCCGAGGTCGACTTCGCTGTCTACAAAGACCTCCGTGACCGCGGCTTCTACCTCACGCCGGCCCGCGAAGGGTGGGTCGACGACGCGTCGGGGGCGGACTTCGTGGTCTACCCGCGCGGGAACGGGCCATGGGACACCGAAGTGGCGTACCGCGTCAGGGTCGTCGGCGAGCGTGATACCGCCGCCGCCGCGGCCTTGGGCGACTGCGTGCTGGCGGTCGTCGACGAGGAGAGCGAGGTCACCTACCTCGACACCGACCGGCGCGACGTTGAGGGAACCAGCGACGCTGTCGTCCCGGCAACGGAGGGGGAACTGCTCGGAGAGCGCGTGGTGTGCTGGGAGCCGCCGGCGGAGCTGTACGAGCAGGCCTTCTACGGCCAGCGGCTCGGTGACGACGGCGCAGTGCAGCTCTCCCTCGTTGAAGCCGCGTATCTCGCACAGGCGGGACTGCTCACAGTCGATGGCGGGGCTGACGCTGTCGTCGAGCGCGGCCGCGAGGTCGAGGGCGACCGCTTCGACCGCCGGCTAGCTGTCTATACGGCCCTGCGAGCGAGCGGCGTCGCGCCGAAGACCGGCTTCAAGTTCGGCGCTGACTTCCGGACCTACGCCGATGTCGAAAGTGCGGCGAACCTCGGGCACTCGGAGCTACTGGTGCGCGTGCTGCCGGCCGACCACCGGTTCGAGCCGAGGGACCTCGCGCTGGACGTGCGCCTCGCTCACGGCGTCCGGAAGACGATGGTATTCGCACTCACAACGGACGGCGGTGATGTCGATATCGAGTGGATAGCTGTCGAACGACTGACGCCCTGAGCCGCCCGGGCATCGGGGTCGGCCAGTGGGTATCTGCCCGTCGGTCCCTCGGCGCACCGAAACGAACCCTTTTTGCGCCGACCGGGACCAAAACACCTGTAACGTGGCTCACCGCGAGCCGACCACAGCTATGACAACGGACGACTCCCACCACGACGACGCATCGCCCGACGAGGACCGCCGCCAGTCGGGCGCAGCGTGGCGGGAGCCTGACGCCCCCTCCGGTGACGACCCAGTGCTGCCGGACGGCGGCACCGAGGCCGAAGGGGCCGACGAGGCGACGCTTGACCCGTGGGGCTCCTCGACTATCGCCGACTACCGCAAGCTGTTCGAGCAGTTCGGCATCGAGGAGTTCGACGAGGTACTTCCTGAGGTCCCCAACCCTCACTATCTAATGCGGCGGGGCGTCATCTTCGGCCACCGGGACTACCGACCGGTCGCCGAAGCCATGCGCAACGACGACCCCTTCGCCGCGCTGTCGGGGTTCATGCCGACCGGCGACCCACACATCGGCCACAAGCTCGTCTTTGACGAGATTATCTGGCACCAACAGCAGGGCGGGGACGCGCACGCGCTCATCGCGGACCTCGAAGCCCACAGCGCCCGCGGGCTCTCGTGGGACGAAATCGACGAGCACGCGACGGACTACGTCCTCTCGCTGCTCGCGCTCGGGTTCGACCCCGAAGAGGGGACGCTGTACCGCCAGTCCGACAACCGCGAAGTGCAGGACCTTGCGTTCGAACTCGGGGCTGAGGCGAACTTCTCGGAGCTGCAGGCCATCTACGACTTCGATGGCGAGACCGACATCTCACACATGCAGTCGGTCGTCACGCAGATGGCCGACATCCTCTATCCGCAACTGGACGAGCCAAAGCCGACGGTCATTCCCGTCGGCCCGGACCAGGACCCCCATATGCGGCTGGCCCGAGATCTCGCCGCGCGGATGCGGTATTTCGGCGTGACAGAAGCGTTTGCCAGCTTCGAGGCCGACGGAGTCGAACGGACACTGCTCCGACAGGCCTACGACGCCCGCGAGGACTACGCCGAGGATGCCGACCGACCGCGGTGTGGCGAGGCCGCCGACTGGCTGCGCGACCACCAGCCAGCACCCGCTGACGCCCGCGAGTCCGTCGTCTCGAAACTCGACGAGGCCGGGAAGGAACCACTCCGACCGCGGATCCGGTTCCTCGACCGCAACGCTACCGACGTAGCCTTCGAGGCCCTCATCGAAGCTATCGACGGCGAGAAGCGAGTGTACGACGAGCACATCGACACGTTCGACCTGGACCACGTCGAGGCGGAGGAACTCGCTCGGCAGGTCGAACTCGACAACGGGGGCTACGGCTTCCAGCCGCCGTCCTCGATCTACCACCGGTTCATGACCGGACTCACTGGCGGGAAAATGTCCTCGTCGATTCCGGCCTCCCACATCTCGCTACTGGACGACCCGGAGGACGGCTACGACAAGGTAAAATCCGCGACGACCGGCGGCCGCTCTACTGCAGAGGAACAGCGCGAGAAGGGTGGGAAGGCCGATGAGTGCCCCGTCTACGAGCTGTATGCCTACCTGCTGTCGGGTGACGACGACGAGTTCGCCAAGGAGGTGTACGACGAGTGCGTCGGCGGCGAACGGCTCTGTGGCGGCTGCAAGGAACAGGCCGCCGAACTGATGGCCGAGTTCCTCGAAGACCACCAGGAGAAACGCGCAGAGTGGGAAGACAGGCTCGACGAACTCGACATCGACCTCGACTCCGACCGAAAGCGCTCGGGCGCGGACTGAGCGCCCGGTCGCGTCGCCGGGTTCGTGTCGCGACGGCCACACGCGCAACGTTTTTGCCCGACAGCCACAATCGCTGAGACATGGCACCCGAATCCCACCGTGCCGGTGTCGCGCGCCAGCCATCCGACAGACAGGGGTTCGGCTTCTTTTGTACTGCCTGACCGCGTGTGGACTCTGACGGCGCTGAGAGGCGTGGTCGGACGAAACCGTGAGCAGGAAGTAAGAACCGTTAACTGAGCGACCCGCGGTTATCCCCACAAGACCGAGACACCCGTATGAAACGACCACAGGCACAGGTGGCCGTCCTGCAGGCCGCCGACGCACAGGAGGACAGGCGCATCGACGCGGTAGCCGAGGACGCGGGCCTCAAGCCCGAAGCGGCCACCAGAGCGGCGTTCGAACTGGAAGCCGACGGCCTCGTCGCCGTCGACGAGGAGACGCTGGAACACTACGAACTCACCGAGGAGGGCGAGGCGTACGTCCGCGAGAGCCTGCCCGAACAGGACCTCTATGAGGCCGCTATCGATGCCGGTGCGGCCGACGGCCCAGTCCAGATGGGACAGGTCATCGGCGCGTCCGGTCTCGAAGGCGGCGCGGTCGACATCGCGCTCTCGAACTACGCCCGCAAGGCCTACGGCGACATCGACAGCGGCGAAATCACGGCCAACCCCGACGCCGACCCCGGGTCCGACCCCGAGATGCTGGCGCTGGAGGCCGTCGCAGATGGACGTGTTGAGGACGCCGACCCGGACGCGCTCGACCAACTGGAACGGCGCGGCCTCGTCGACGCGCGCAAGGAGACCGTCCGCTCCGTGCGGCTGACCGACGACGGCGTCACCGCCTTGATGGAGGGCGTCGAGGCCGCCGAGACGGTCGACCAGCTCACGCCCGAACTGCTCACCAGCGGCGAGTGGGAAGACGTGGAGTTTACCGAGTACAACGTCGAGGCCGACGCTGAGGACGTGAGCCACGGCAAGGAGCACATCCTCCGCCAGACCGCCAACCGCGTGAAGGACACGCTCGTCGGCATGGGCTTCCAGGAGATGGAAGGCCCCCACGCCGACGCCCAGTTCTGGATAAACGACTGCCTGTTCATGCCCCAGGACCACCCGGCCCGGACCCACTGGGACCAGTTCGCGCTGGAACGGCCCGACGAGATTCGGAACCTGCCCGACGACCTCGTCGAGCGGGTCCGGTCGGCCCACCGGGAGGGCGTCGGCCCCGACGGCGAGGGGTATCACTCGCCCTGGACCGAGGACATCGCCCGCGGGATGGACCTGCGCGGCCACACCACCTCGCTGTCGATGCGCTACCTCTCGGGCCACCAGGTCGGTGACCTCGAACCGCCCGAGCGTTACTTCAGCGTCGAGAAGGTGTACCGCAACGACACGCTCGACCCGACCCACCTGCTGGAGTTCTTCCAGATTGAGGGGTGGGTGATGGCCGAGGACCTCTCTGTGCGTGACCTGATGGGGACGTTCACGGAGTTCTACGAGCAGTTCGGCATCACCGACCTGGAGTTCAAGCCCCACTACAACCCCTACACGGAGCCCAGTTTCGAACTGTTCGGGACCCACCCCGAGACCGGCGAGGTCGTCGAGGTCGGCAACTCCGGTATCTTCCGCGACGAGGTGCTCACGCCGCTTGGCGTCGACTGCGACGTGATGGCGTGGGGCCTCTCGCTCGAACGATTACTCATGCTCATGTACGGCTTCGAGGACATCCGCGACGTGCACGGGACGCTGTGTGATCTTGAACTGCTGCGGGAGACGGAGGTGATGCGCTGATGCCCGTCGTCGACGTCGACCCCGACGAACTGCGGTATCTGACCGGTCACGACGAGAAAGACGACGACGAACTCAAATCGGACCTGTTCGACCTCGGCCTGGAGTTCGAGGGCTGGACCGAGGACGACGAGTTCCAACTGGAGTTCGCTCCCGACAGGCTCGACCGCCTCTCCGTTGAGGGCGTCGCCCGCTCGCTGCGCTACCACTACGGCGACGACCGCGGGGTGGACATCCCCAACACGAACAGCGCCGACTGGACCATCGAGGTCGAGGACCAGCCCGACGAGCGCCCGTACGTCACCGGCGCTATCGTCCGCGGGCTGGACATGGACGAGGCAGCGCTGGAGTCGCTCATCCAACTGCAGGAGAAACTCCACGCGACGATGGGTCGCAAGCGGGCGAAGGGTGCGATTGGGGTCCACGACCTTACGATGTTGAAAGGCGACTCGGTCACCGACGAGACTGGCAAGTCCATCACGTACACCAGCGCGGACCCCGACGAGGCGACGTTCGTACCGCTTGACGCCGACGCGGAGATGACCCCCAGCGAGGTCATGGCGTCCCACGAGACCGGCCAGACCTACGGCGACCTCGTCGCCGACTTCGACCGCGTGCCGGCCATCTACGACGCCATCGGCCTGTTCTCGCTCCCGCCGGTCATCAACGGCCGCCGGACCGAGGTCAGCGCCGACTCCCGGGACCTGTTCATCGAGATGACCGGGACCGACCAGTGGACCATCGACCACATGTGCAACATCGTCTGCTACGCCCTCGCCGCCCGCGGCGGCCAGGTCGAGAAGGTCGACGTGTCCTACGCCGACGACGCGCCCGGCGAGTACGCCGGCAAGACGCTGGAACGGCCGGACCTCTCGGTGCGGACGAAGACGGTCACGCACGACCGTATCGAATCCATTCTCGGCGTCTCACTGGACAGCCGCGAGGTCGTCGACTACGCCGAGCGCGCTGGCCTCGACGCGAGCGAAACCGACGCCGACGACGGCGTGGCCTACGAGGTGGAGATTCCGCCCTACCGCGTCGACGTCATCCACCCGCTGGATATCATCGACGACATCGGGCGGGCGCTCGGGTTCAACAGCCTCGAACCGACCTACCCCGACGTATCGACGGTCGGCGGCCGCCACGAGCGGTCCCGGCTTGAGGACGCCGCCCGCGACGCTCTGGTCGGGCTGGGCTTCGAGGATTTGCTGAACTTCCACATGATAAACGAGGCCGAGAACTTCGAGCGGATGGGACTCAGTCCGGACAGTACTGGCGGGGACGCCGTCGGCGAGGCCGACCCGGTCACCATCCAGGAGCCCTACAGCGAGGACTACACTATCCTCCGGACGTGGGCGCTCCCCTCCATCATGATGGTCCTGGAGAACAACACCCACCGGAGCTATCCGCAGGACCTCGCCGAAATCGGGCTGGCCGCCGGCCTCGACGACTCGGAGAACACTGGCGTCGCCGAACACCGCACCGTCGCCGCCGCGCTCGCGCGCACGGACGCCTCCTATGAGGACGCGAAGGCTCGCCTGCAGGCGCTGGCCGACGCCTTCGACAAGGACCTCGAAACGCCCCCGACCGCGCATCCGTCGTTCATCGGCGGCCGCGCCGCCGAGGTCGTCCTCGACGGGGAGTCGGTTGGCGTCGTCGGCGAAATCCACCCGAAGGTGCTTGTCGAGCACGACTTGGAACTGCCGGTGGCGGCGTTCGAGTTCCGACTGGACGCGCTGGAATAACGGCCAGCCGTCGGTCTATCGCTGTTCCAAAAGGCCAGCAAGCCCCAAGCTACAGGTCCGCGCCGACGGCGTCCTCGACCGAGTCGAAGCCGTCCTCCGCGAGCAGTTCGAGCAGGCCCTCGTTGATTTCGCGGGCGATGGACGGGCCGCGGTACACCAGGCCGGTGTACAACTGGACGAGTGAGGCCCCGGCGCGGATCTTCCGGTATGCGCCCTCCGCTGTCGAGACGCCACCGACGCCGACGACGGGCACGTCGACGCGCTCGGCGACGAACCGGACCATCTCGGTCGCCTGGTTCTCGATCGGCTTCCCGGAGAGGCCGCCCGTCTCGACCGCGTTCGGCGAGCGTAGGCTTGCGGGCCGTTCAGTCGTCGTGTTCGTCGCGACGACGCCGTCGAGGCCGAGTTCGGTCACCAGGTCAAGCGCGTCCTCGACTGCCGGCTCGGGGAGGTCCGGCGAGAGCTTCACGAGCAGCGGGGCCGCGCCAGCGTCCTGTAGCTCACTGAGGATCGCTTCCATCGCGTCGCGGTTCTGGAGCTCCTCGAAGCCCTCCGAGTTTGGACAGGAGACGTTGACGACGAAGAAGTCCCCGCCTTCGGCGACGTGTTCGTACGTGGTCCGGTAGTCGTCGGGGGCCTCCTCGGTTCCGACATGTTCCGTCTTGGCAATGTTGACGCCGACCGGGAACGGCGCGTCGACGTGTTTCAGCCGCTCGCCGACGACGACAGCGCCGTCGTTGTTCAGGCCCATCCGATTGATGATCGCCTCGTCCTCCCTGAGCCGGAACATCCGCGGGCGGGCGTTGCCGGCCTGTGGCTCGGCTGTGACGCCGCCGACCTCCGCGAAACCGAAGCCGAGTGAGGCCACCGCTCCGGGGATGGTTGCATTCTTGTCGAAGCCAGCGGCGACTCCGACGGGGTTGTCGAACGTGTAGCCGAACGCCTCCACTGCAAGTCTGTCGTCAGTGACGGTGTAGCGGTCGGCCATCGCGTCGGCGACTCGGGTTCCGTCGACCGCCTCTAACAGCCGGTGGACGCTCCGGTTGGCGGTTTCTGCTGGCAGCGAAAACAGGAGTGGTCTGGCGATATCGTAGGGTCTCATTGTGTTGGTGTTCGGGTTACCTCGAAGAACGTCGTTGCATGTCCGGTATCGGGCATCGGCCCAATGGCCCGGTGGCACTGTGTCACCGTCGATGGTGCCTCAAAAGTCGTGTTCGACCTCTTCCGGGTCGGCTTTCTGGATAATAATCTTGTTATCGCGGACGCGAACGAACACCTCGTCGCCGATCTCCATCCCGGCGACGGCTAGCTCGTCTTCGTGAATGTTGATATGTACGTTGTGGTACTCGCCGTCCTCATCTTTGGCGCCACTCGGGCTGAGCTTCTTCTTTCGCACCATCGCGCTATCCTACTCCGCACTTCACCGCAGGATACACTTAAGTCTACCGTGCCGCCGGCCGCTGGCTGGTGGTTTCGTAGGCGCGCGTGACGATTTCGACCCGAATATCCGGGCTGAAACGGCCGGTCTGGGCGTTCAAAAGGGCGTGTGAC
This sequence comes from Haloarcula sp. Atlit-120R, assembly GCF_003665885.1. Taxonomy (NCBI): domain Archaea; kingdom Methanobacteriati; phylum Methanobacteriota; class Halobacteria; order Halobacteriales; family Haloarculaceae; genus Haloarcula; species Haloarcula sp. Atlit-120R. The sequence goes on from NZ_QPLN01000001.1 coordinate 1,392,609, forward strand.
CGTGCGAGCGTATATAAATACCCCCCGAGGGAGGCGGGATTGGGGGGTATATTTATGTTCTGCCATGTGCTGAATTGGCATGGAGCGGTGAAATCCATGGCACCCGACAGTGACAAGCGCAACTTCGCACTGCGCGAAGACGGTGACGAATCGAGCGTCTTCTCGGGCGGAACGCCTCGGCAGGCTGCACTGAAGGCAGCACGTCGACTCGAACCGGCTGACGGTGAAGATCAGGCTGATCCTGAGGAGATACGACTACGGGAGAAGGGGACCCACAAAGTCCACATCTATGAGGCGTGGGCATGGGTTGAGGAGGCTCCTGACGACAAACCCGACTGGATGCCCGGCGATATCACGAAAGGGAACGTCTCGAAGCAGGGCGTCGAACACCTAGACGAGATCTAGGTCGCGATTCGACGTTTTCGGTGGCGACATCACAGTGGCTACACCCGCGTGTGCGCGCGAGCGAAGACTACGATCCAGCAGTCCGTCGACCCCGAGGCCCGTACGGTCCGTCTATACACGTGTGGGACACTCACACCCGTGTAATTCCGTCTCGCAGTCGACTTCCTTCGACGGGGTTAAGTGTGGCTCACCCATCGGAATGAAATGCGAACGCGGTCAGGGGCGATGGCCCCGAACGAACGAACCCGTTCCGACGCCCTTAAGTGTAACAGGGCGCTGGGAATGAACGCGAAGGTCGCTCGCGTCGTGCGGTTCGACGCGAGCCCGTTCCGATGCCCTTAAGTGTAACAGGGCACTCGGAATGAACGCGAACGACGTTCGGTCGGGGACATCGAATCCCTGCCGACACGGACCAGGCGGGGCCGACTCGCCAACGAAACTCGAAGCCTTTATGGTGGCTTCGAGACAACAATCAGGTCCGAAGAAATGAGGATTCCACCCCTGCGGTCCGCCGTCAAGATGGAATCTGATGTTAGCCCTGATAGTTCGGTGACACTCGGTCGACGGGTGTCCTCGAACACCCTTCGATAGCGACCACACCCATTATCTGGGTGTGATCCCGCCTAACCCCCCGGCATCGTGCCGGGATACATTCCGGTTGATCCTGCCGGAGGCCATTGCTATCGGAGTCCGATTTAGCCATGCTAGTCGCACGAGTTCAGACTCGTGGCATATAGCTCAGTAACACGTGGCCAAACTACCCTACAGACCGCGATAACCTCGGGAAACTGAGGCCAATAGCGGATATCACTTTCAGACTGGAGTGTCGAGAGTGAGAAACGTTCCGGCGCTGTAGGATGTGGCTGCGGCCGATTAGGTAGATGGTGGGGTAACGGCCCACCATGCCGATAATCGGTACGGGTTGTGAGAGCAAGAACCCGGAGACGGTATCTGAGACAAGATACCGGGCCCTACGGGGCGCAGCAGGCGCGAAACCTTTACACTGCACGACAGTGCGATAGGGGGACTCCGAGTGCGAGGGCATATAGCCCTCGCTTTTCTGTACCGTAAGGTGGTACAGGAACAAGGACTGGGCAAGACCGGTGCCAGCCGCCGCGGTAATACCGGCAGTCCAAGTGATGGCCGATATTATTGGGCCTAAAGCGTCCGTAGC